>CAVYHM010000066.1:0-232702 GCA_963768265.1 uncultured Acidobacteriaceae bacterium | reverse complement strand
GCAGGAATGCGACAGGGTATTTACTTCTTTGGTCCCCTCAGGGCGGCGGTAGAAACTTCGTTTCTTAAATCAGGCCGGCACGAAGGCGACGCAGGAAGTCTTCGCCCTCGGCTTTCGCTTGCGCCAGAATCTTCGGCTCGTTGGGATATTCGATAGCGATTTCCTGCAGGAATAGCTCGACTGCATCCTTTGGTTTGAATCCGTGCGCGACCATGCTGCGGATGCGGGCGGTGAAGCTGTCGGCGGCGGGCGAGATGAGACGCGAGCGGTGGTCGTCACAACTGTGGTCGCGAAACTTGGCCGCTGCCAGGCGGTCGTAGGCAGTTTTCGCTTCGGGATCGCTCAGCAGCGTGGGAATCGGATAGTTCCACTCACACAGCGAGCAGGTCCATCCCTGAAAGGAGCGGTCGACGGTCCAGAACAGTTCTCTGGCGGTCTTCTTCTCCAAGCCTTGGTGGTCGGCGTTGCGGTCGTCCATGAGCGGCGTCGCCTCTGCACACAACTTGCGTGGCCCATGAGCATCGGCCCCAATTGTAGCGGGAGGCGGCGAACTTGGGGCGTATCTCGGGCGGTTCAGGGGAATGGGCGGCCAAGCAAAGGCCGAGCAGAGACAAAACTCAAGGCAAAACAAGATCAAAGGCAGCGGACGGGGGCGTCCGCTCTACACTTATTTCGCAAAGAAGTAGTCGAAGGACTTCACCGCGGTAAATTCGTCTTCCCGGATATCGAAGACGGTGTAGAGCTTGGTAACGTGCAGCACGTCGTGGACTTTTTGGGTGAGGTTGAGCAGCTTCAGTTCCCCTCCGGCATTTCGGAGTGTGGTGAAGCACCCGACCAGTTCGCCGACGCCGGAGCTGTCGATGTAGTCGACACTGGCGAGATTGAGAATGATCTTTTTCTTGTCCTGCTTGAGGAGGTCGCGCACCGCCTCGCGCAAGTCGTGAATTTCGTCGCCCAGCACAATGCGCCCCTCAATGTCGAGGATGGTAACGTGAGCGACTTCCCGGGTGTCGATCTTCAAAGGCATGGTTCGGCTCTGCTGCTGGATGCCGCTGGCCGGAATGGTAGTGGGTATGGGCTGGACAAGTCAATGGAAAGTCCCCACCTCTCGCCCGACGGTTAGCGGGCACAGGGAGGCAGCCGAGCTTTGCTCGGCCTGTCCGGGTCTGAGACCCGGACCCACACACTAGGCGATTAAGAGTGGGCGCCGTGCGGGCGGGAATCCAGTTCGAGCGCTGGCAACTGAACACGGTCCCGAATTTCCTGAATCGGCGAAGTCACAATCGGCGTGGGGTATTCAGGATGTCGGAATTCCAGATGCATCCCGCGCCCGACGTACTGGAGCTTGAGCATCGAGCCTCCCCAGGTCGAACCGGCGATCGCCACGTGCACGGGCTCGGGGCAAAATTCCGGATGGCCCGACAGCATTGCCTCGCTACCTCCGAGTAGCACCGCAGTGTAGCGGTGGTGCATGGTCTGGATTTCTAGGACAGTCGACGGGGGTAGATCGCTCAGGAACACCCCACCCTCGATTTCCGATTGGATGATGCCGCGGTTTACTTCATCCGCCAGGTTGGGATGAGGCTCAAACATACCGATGTCAGGAAACGATGGTACTGGCTTTTGTCCCGGGCGACAAGGGTACTTTGGGCAGCGGCTCGACACCTGGGAGCATGTCCGTTAGAGGCACACGGCTGGGTCCAGGTTGCAGATTAAGTTTCTAGTTGGCCAGCGCTCAGGATCTGGTCCAAGCAAAAGCCACGAGGAACAGCACGCCCAAAAGCAGGTCGATGCTCCCAAAGGCCACGTCGACGCCATGCAAGCGGTGCTGTAAGTAGAGGACTATCAGCGAGATGCCATAGCCGAACTTCTCCAGCACAGCCGGAATCATCATGAGTCGGAAGCGAACCGGGTCCCGAGCAATGACCACGAACCCGACCTGCCAAGCAAGAGCAACCGCGACGAAACTGTAGTAAAAGGCGGGATGAGTAACAGGCGGAGGGTCCTGGCGGCCGATGCTGTCAAAGATGAAATAGAGTGGCGTGAGGATGATAAAGCCCCAGACAGCGGCGATCCAAAAGATGATCTTGGCGAACTTAATCATTGGTGTTCCAGGTCCACGAGGCTGAATCCTACAAGCTAACTTAAAGCCTCAGCCTTGAGACAATGCCAACTTCTCGGTAATTTTTAGGTGCCCCGTTGTAACGTCGCGCTTTCCGCGACGTTAGAGCCGCCCTGAGCATAGTTGAAGGGGTGGGAATTTTCGATAAGCCTGTCGAAGTCGTGGTCATCCCCGCTATTCGCCGCCGACAGTGAGGCCATCGATACGAATCGTTGGCGCGGCGACGGAGCCGCGAAACTCTAGATCGTTGCCGATTTCCGAAATGTTGAAAAACAAGTTCTTCAGATTTCCGGCCACCGTGATTTCTTCCACCGGATAGGCGAATTCTCCGCCCGAGATCCACAAGCCGGAAGCACCACGCGAATAATCGCCGGTCACCAGGTTCACCCCCTGGCCGAGAAATTCGGTGACGTACAGACCCTCTTTGATTCCCGAGATCAGTTCCTTTGGCGTCTTGGCGCCGGGCTGCAGAAAATAGTTGCCTGGCCCGATGCCGGGCGTGCCCGCTAAGCCCCGGGCGGCGTTCGCCGTGGTTTGCAGGCCGAGCTTTTTCGCCGTGTAGGTGTTGAGCAGGTATGACTTGAGCACTCCGTTTTCGATAACGACGGTCCGCCGCGTCGGGATGCCTTCGCCGTCGAACGGACTGGTGCCGAAGCCGCCCGGCATGGTGCCGTCGTCGATGACGGTGACGTTGTCGCCTGCGATTTTCTGTCCCAGTTTTCCGGCCAGGAACGACGCCCCGCGGTAGACGGAGTCTCCGTTGATGCCCTCGAAGATGTGCTCGAGGATCGAGGTTGCGACCATGGGATCGAACACGATCGGAACCTGCGCCGTCTTCGCTTTGCGCGCGCCGAGGCGGCGGAGCGTGCGCTCGGCGGCGATCCTGCCGACCTGCTCGGGCGGATCGAGTTTCTTCAGTGTGCGCGCGACCGAGTACCAGTAATCGCGCTGCATCGCCCCTGCTTCGGTCTGCGCGATCGGAACCGCCGCCACCGAGCAGTACGAGCGGCGGTATTCGCCAACGAAGCCGTGCGAATTGGCCAGCACTCTGTGGCCGGTGGCAGCATCGAACGATCCGCCTTCGGAATTCTTGATGCGGGGATCGAAATCCAACGCCGCTTTTTCCGCGCGGCGCGCATAGTCGATGCGATCGGCGCCGGGCAGCGAGTAAACATCTTCGTGATAAAGACCGAGGTCGCCCGATAGCTGGCCGAGTTGTGCGGCTCCGGGGATTCCGCCGAACGGATCTTCAGAAGTAATCTTGGCGAGTTCGAGTGCTGACTTCACCATGCGGTCCAAGCCTTCGCGGGAGAAGTCACTCGAATAGGTGCTGGCGGCGCGCTGACCGAAGAACACGCGCACGCCAATGGATTTCGAGCCGGATTCTTTCAGCGTCTCGACTTGGCCAAGGCGAACCAGTGTGGAGAATTCGTCGCCCTCGCGGACGACGCATTCGGCCGCGGTGGCGCCTCCAGCCATGGCACGGCCGACGATGTCCTGGGCTACTTCGCGAAGATCAGTTTCGAGTTTCGGGGTTTCGACTTGAGTTTCAGGCATAAAGATTTCTAGGCAACGATCTTGTCTCGCAGGCCCCCGTAGGCAAATGTACGAGGCAGATCCTTTGCATAAAGTTCGTACGGGAATCCCAGCTCAATCCGGCTGGCCTCGTCGAGCGTTCGCAACTGGTTCGCGGTAAGAGTCAGATCAAGGCTGGCGAGATTGTCCTGCAGCTGAGAAAGTTTCCGAGCGCCGATGATCGGAATGACAGGGACGGGGCGGTTGCGCAGCCACGCCAGCGCCACCTGCGCCATGCTGCGACCGGTCTCATCGGACACACTCTTCACGGCCGCAACCACGCGGTCCGCCCGGTCTTTCTCCGGCCGAAAGTCCTTCATCATGTCGCTGCTCAAACGCCCCTGCTCGGACGACCCCTTACCGTGGTATTTACCAGTAAGCACGCCACTGGCCAGCGGCGACCACGCAGTCACGCCGACGTTCAGTGCCTTGGCCATCGGGATCAGCTCGCGCTCGACCGTTCGCTCGATCAAGCTGTATTCGATCTGCAATCCGACGAACGGCGACCAGCCTCGCAGGGACGCCAGCGTGTTCGCCTGCGCGATCCACCACGCCGGGGCATCCGAAATGCCGGCATAGAGCACCTTGCCTTGGCGGACCAGGTCGTCGAGCCCGCGCATGACCTCTTCGACCGGCGTGATCTGGTCCCAGATGTGCACCCAGTAGAGGTCGAGATAGTCGGTGCGCAGCCGCTTGAGGCTCGCTTCCACCGCCTGCACCATGTTTTTGCGCTGGTTGCCGGCTGCGTTCGGGTCTGTCCCCGGAGCCGCATTGCTGTATTTCGTAGCCAGCACTAGGCTCTGCCGGTGGCCCTGCATGAACTCGCCGAGCAACGCTTCGCTGGTTCCGTTGGTATACAAGTTGGCGGTGTCGACGAAATTTCCGCCGACTTCGCGGAAAGCATCGTACACCTTTCGTGCTTCATCCTTGGAGGAGCCCCAACCCCAGTCCTCGCCGAAGGTCATGGTGCCGAGCGCCGCCTCCGAGACTCGGAGTCCGCTGTTGCCTAAGAGTCGGTATCGCATTCCTGAATCCTTATTTCGTTTCGGTCATGCTTGTCATCCCGAGCGAAGAGAGGCGAAGCCGATCGTAGTCGAGGGACCCTGTGCTTCTGACGCCCAACGCAAGGTCCCTCGACTGCGCATGACCTTCGCTCTGCGAAGCTCATGCTCCGCTCGGGATGACAAAACGAGACGAGATCAATCTAAATCGGTGGCAATTCTTACTGCATGAAGCCGCCAGGATCTTTTCTGGCGGTGCCGCCCACGGTGAGGCGATCGATTTTCAGGGTCGGAATGCCGACGCCTACAGGCACGGCTTGTCCGTCTTTGCCGCAAGTGCCGACGCCTTCGTCGAGTTTCAGATCGTTTCCCACCATCGAGACTCTCGTAAGCACGTCGGGCCCGTTACCGATCAGCGTGGCGCCCTTGATCGGCGCGGTAATGTGGCCATCTTCAATCATGTAGGCTTCCGATGCCGAGAACACAAATTTTCCGTTAGTGATGTCGACCTGCCCGCCGCCAAAATTCACCGCGTACACGCCATGCTTGACCGAACGAATAATGTCTTCAGGATTATCCTGTCCCGCGAGCATGTAGGTGTTGGTCATGCGCGGCATGGGGATGTGCTCGTAGCTTTCGCGACGTCCGTTGCCGGTGTCGGCGATGCCCATGAGGCGCGAAGAAAGCTTGTCGCTGAGATACCCCTTGAGAATTCCCTTCTCAATCAGCACGGTCTCCTGCGTGGGCTCGCCTTCATCGTCGACGTTGAGCGATCCGCGACGCCACGGCATGGTTCCGTTGTCGACCACCGTACATTTCTCGCTGGCCACGCGCTTGCCGACCAGGCCAGCGAAGGCGGAGGTCTTCTTGCGGTTGAAATCGGCCTCCAGTCCGTGGCCGACGGCTTCATGCAGCAGAACGCCGGGCCATCCCGGGCCAAGCACCACTTCCATTTCGCCAGCGGGTGCCTCACGGGCGTCGAGTTGCAGGATCGCCTGCCGCGCCGATTCGCGGGCAAAGAATTCGGGATTCTTGTCGCCAAAGAAAAAGTCGAGGGCGACACGGCCTCCGCCACCCGAACTGCCGCGCGCGGAGTTGCCTTCGGTCTTCGCAATGCAGGAAACGTTCATGCGAGCGAGGGGCTGCGAGTCTTCCGCGAAAGTTCCATCGGAGCCGACCACGAGAATGTTGCGCAGTTCGTCGCCATAGCTGGCGCGGACTTCCTGAATGCGCGGATCGTAGCCGCGGGCGGCCTTGTCGGCGCGCATCACGAGCTCAACTTTGGCAGTTATTTCCGCGTCGACCGAAGGCAACGTGAGTGGATACAAGCTGCGCGCGGCGGCCTTCTGGAATCCGGCGACGGGCGTTTTGGCCGGGGCGCTGGCGATCAGCGCGGCCGTGCGGGCTGCGTGCAGGATCCGGTCGGCCGACAGATCGTCGGTGTAGGCGTAGCCAGTCCGCTCTCCGGACACAACACGCACACCGCATCCCGCGGATATGCCCTGCGACGCCGACTTCACCATGGATTCGTCAACCATCAGAGAGGTCGAGGAAAGGTATTCGAAGTAAAGGTCGGCGTAATCACCGCCCGCCGAGAGCGCCGCTGCAAGATAATGCTCAAGATCGCGTTCGCTCAGCCCGTAGTGTTCGAAGAAAAACCGCTGTCTATCGATAGATTTATTCACGGAAATTAGATGCCGCCGAGTTGTGTCAGGACTCGAAGGCCGGTTACTCCTATCTATTGATTATCCCATAGGCGAGGTGGACGGATGCCGGTCTGGCTCCTTATCCGTATCTTCGGTAATAGATTCGGATCATGACGTGACCGTTAGTAGAAGGGACCCGATCAAGACGGGTTCCGTGCACGACGACAAACCGCTAGACCGGTCCCGTAGGGACCTCCGATAATAGCCCGCCGCGTTCAGCGGCGGGTACGCCGCCCCAATCCATGTTTCGTGCCGTAGGCACGGCTGAATGCGATTTCAGTCGTCCCTAACGGGACGGCGTTGAACCGATGGTGGCAGGTCCCCGGCGTTGAAACGCCGGGCTACTGTAAAAGCGTCCCTGCGGGACGGAACTTCCACAGCCCAACAATGGTCACTCGTCACAGACGCCACGCCGCCAGTGGTAGACAATTCCTTGTATGACCCCAGAAACCCAGAGCCGCACGGTCCAAGAGTTCCTCAGCGAGGCCTCAGGTGCCATCGTGCTCGAGGACGGGGCAATGGCTTTTGACCTCGAGCGGTCCAAGTATTCGATCTCCGGGGAGCACAACAAATGTCTGCTCCACCTCTGGTCGGCGGAACGCAACACCGTGCGCCGCGTGCTCGACGCCGAGGTCAAGAACGGAACCTTGCGGCTGGCGGTGCAGCGGTTGGGCCAGGTGCGTCCGACCAAGCTGGAAATTTGCCGAGAGCGCGACCGGCGCTCGCCCTCAGCGAAGAAAGCAGCACGGGCGAGCTATGAGCAGAAGTTGCGCCGCGCGCTGGAGCGGCACTTTCCCGGCTTTGCGATCACCCGACTGACCACGGGCGTCGATCTGGAAAAGTCGTTCGGGCCCATCTATGCGCGGGGACTGCTGCGCCGCGGACAGTCAGCCTGCGCGGTTTTAGGGGTGAACGCAAAAGAGACACAGGCGTCGATCGATGCGTCGCTAACGTTCGGCATTCTGTGGCTGGACGCTTGCCGGCAGGCCTCGGCGGGCAAGGCACTGGTGGAGGGCCTGCACTTGTTCGTGCCGCAGGGAAGCTCGGCCCTGGTCCGGGAGCGGATGGCCAATCTCAACCGGGCCGCGGCGAAGTGGAATCTGTTTGAGTTCGACGAGCGCCACGATGCGGTAGTCGAGATCGATTGCTCCGACCGTGGCAAAGTGGCCACGCGCCTCGTGCATGCGACCAACGAGGCGGCCGCACTCGAAAGATTCGCCGAGTCGATGCAGAAGATCCAAGCGATCATGCCGAATTGTGTGCTTGCCGTGCTTTCCGGGGCTGAGCTTGCATTTCGCTGGCGAGGGCTCGAGTTCGCCCGCGCCCGCATGGGAGCCGAGGCGGCGACGTTCCGCAGTAGGCAGGAAATCGTCTTCGGCGTAGACGCGGAAGAGCGCGTGCTCGAGGAAAGGAATTGGACGTTCTTTCTTGAGTTGCTCACGGTGCTGCGCGACGCGCGCCATCCGTACGGGCCAAAGCAGCATCCGTTGTTTCGCCTGCATCCGGAGCGTTGGCTGGAGTCCCTGGTAGTGGGTGATGTGAGCATGGTGGATGAGCAGTTGGATCCGCGCCTGTTGTATTCACAGGTGCCGGCGTTTTCTGCCGCGGATCGCGCCATGATTGACGTGCTGACCACGACCCGCGATGGACGCCTGGCTGTGGTCGAACTCAAGGCCGACGAGGATATTCACTTGCCCCTGCAGGGCCTCGACTACTGGTCGCGGGTGGAGTGGCATCACAGTCGCGGGGAGTTTCCGCGGTTCGGATATTTTCCTGACCGGGAATTATCCGACGAGGCGCCGCTGCTTTGTCTGGTAGCGCCGGCGTTCCATGTGCACCCCGCAACGGATGTGCTGCTGCGCTACGTCTCTCCAGAAATCGAATGGGAGTTCGTCGGCATTGACGAGCGCTGGCGCGAGGCCGTAAGGGTCGTCTTCCGCAAGCGGAGTGAGAAGCGGCTTCACAACGGAAACAAATCTCCTAAAATGCCCGGGTCACGATTGCCCATCGCCAAGCCAGCGTAATCATCTCGACTTCTCCCCGAAACAGTCCTCTCCGGCTCAATCAATTTCAAGGTTGTGCCGAACTAAGCCAGCCACGAAGCGGCGCAAGAATAAAGCCCACGGCGCAAGCCGTGGGTAAATTTTGGGGTAGACGAGATAAGCGCCGTAGGGGCGACAGAAACGCTACTGCGGCTCGCCCCCTCTCTTGGCATGACCCGCACTTCCGCTAGCTCCAGGCTCCCAATAACCGACGCACATCGAGTAGTTGCCCGAGGTGGTAAGCGTTGTGATCGGCCACCAGCAGCGCCTCGCGCAAAATCGTTTGACCGTCGCCCCACGGAATGCGCGCGAACAAATCCGTCTTGGGATTCGCGACCAGATTTTGCATCGCTTTCACATCCCGGCGAAATTGCTGAATGCTTTTACTCCAAACCGCGGCAGTGGGCGGCGCATCTGTCCTCGGCCAATATCCCTCGGGCCATGCCGGAGAAACATGCCTGGCATTGCGGCTGAATTCAAGAATGTCCCACTGCGCCAGCCGCAGATGTTCGAGCAACATCCATGGCGAGTGTGGAAACTTGGCCGGCTTCGCGCCACGGAGTTTCGGCGGCAGGTTCTTTATGACATCGTCGAACTTGGCGTGCGCGCCTCCTCCTCCAAGAACGTAGAGAAGATTCTGCCGCAGGTGCTGGTCATGATTCTTGGTCATTGTGTCCTCCGAATGAATTCCAGTGTAGCGGGTTGGAGATGGAAGGTCGGTGTCAGCGCACCTCGATTTCTCCATCCTGAGGTGGCGCCTCGTAAGTCTCGGCAAAGGACTCATCCGGCGACGTCGCCGGCCAGCCGATCATCACCAAGAACACATCGAGGACGAAAAGCCCGATGGCAACGTCGTTGAACAGTGTCGCCTGGCTCATATCGGGCCAAAATTGATTGGCGGCCCAGAACAAGAAGGCGACCGCGAGCATGATCGCCTTTACGACTTCCAGGCGCGCCGGCCGGTGTGCACTCTGGTAAACGAGGTAGGCGACAGCGATCATGGCCAGCGGAAATGCGCCGAGAACGTCGTGCGCTCTGGCAGGAAATAGCCGGGGGAAAGCGTCCCAAGCGAGCAGCACCACGACGCTCGCGAGCGTGATCACACCCAGAATCACAGGCAGGGCCCGGTGGGCTCGGTCAAGGCGAATGTACATAAGCCATTATGCCCAACCCCACAAGGAGATGCGAAGGACCTACGAGAACATTAGCGCGCAGGACGAGAGCGGCTCTAGAGGCGGTTACGAAAATCGTGCCGTCCGCTAAAGCGGACCAGAGTCTTCCCGGCACTGCTGCGCGGCTGGACTCGGATCGTCCCACCGCGCGTTTTCGACAACCAGTTTAGTAACAGCTCTCGACTGCCGGGCTGCGCCCGGCGGACAGCCCCTTCGACTCCGCTCAGGGCAGGCGGGGGCGGCTGTCCCCACATGCTCATCTTGTCGCCACCGGTTTTGCTATTGGTGCTGCGTTGTGTAGGCGGCTGGGGTTGGCGCCAGGTGGTCGTCGGCGTTGCCGATGGCGTCACCGGAAAGAATCAACTCGACGCGCCGGTTTTGCTGCCGGCCGTCGGGCGTGTCGTTCGAAGCGATGGGCTCGGTCTTGCCGAAACCACGCGCTTCAACTGAGCCGCCCGAGATTCCCTGCTGCACGAAATAATCGCGGACCGATTCTGCGCGGCGCTCCGAGAGACTCTGGTTGTAGTCGTCGCTGCCCACGCTGTCGGTGTGTCCTTCGACCGCAACATGCAGGCTGGGATAGGCGAGGATGATTCCCGATACTTTCGCAAGGCGCTCCCGCGCGCCCGGAAGAAGTTCGAAGCTTCCGCTGCGGAAAAGCACATCGCTCATGTTCGCGACCAGGCCGCGTGCCGAGTCGCGCGTCGCAAGAATGGAATTGAGCTGCTGCAGCAGACGGGCGCGGAGTTCCTGCTTCTCGTTTTCGGCCTGCTGGCGCAGATTTTCCGACTGTGCGGCGGCTGCTTTAGCTTTGTCGGTTTCAGCGGCAAGAACCTGCTGTTGAGCGATCGCTTCGGCCTTCGCTTTCTCGGCTTCTTCCTTCTGGCGTGCCGCTTCCTGCGCTGCGGCCAGAGCTTCCGCCTTGGCTTTTTCCGCCTCGGCTTTGGCTTGCTCCGCCTGCATGCGGGCCGCTTCGGCGTCAGCCCGACGCCTGGCTTCCGCGTCCGCATCCGCCCGGGCTTTGGCTTCGCGAGCAGCGGCGGCGGCCTGGGCTTCGTCTTCGGCTTTTTGTTTCACCGCCATCAGCCGCGCTTCTTCGGCAGTCTCGGTAGCTTCCTTGGCGGCGGCTTCCACCGCGGCCTTGTTTTGCTTCTGCCGGTAGACTTCTTCGGCGTGCATCAGTTGCTGGCCGGCCTTTGACAGAATGGACGCAGCGTATTTGTCGGCAGCGGCGATGTGTGCGATGCGCACTGCATTGCGCGCTTCAAACAGCTCCAGCGGCGTCTTGGAGTCGATCCCGAAAATTGCATCCTGGATGTGCGTGTTCGTCGAAGAATAGGTCCCGCGAGTCACCAGTTCGTACTTGGCATCGATGTCTTGCGTGGCGGCTCCGCTGATCGAAGCGCTCTCCATCACCACCATGTTGCCAGGCTGGGTCACGGCGAAGTACGGTTCGGCGGTGACGATCATCCCAAAACTCTGCAGGTCGGTGAAGGCTTTGACGTGGGCGTTGCCGCTCTTATCCAGGGTGACTTCTCCGAGATTGACCGGGCGCCCTTGCGGTGAGACAGCCCAGAGAACGTAGGTGAGAAATTCGAGTCCGAACTTGGTGGCGTCTTCCATGCCCTGAAACTTAACGTCGATCTCGAAATTGACCTTCTTGCCTTCAACCTTGGCTTCGCCCGAGCCTCGCTGCATCAGATCAGTGCCGCGGAAGTCGACCTTGGTCGATCCCCCCTGCAGGCGGTAGTGCATCGCTTTGATGGTGCGCGACACGGTGGGCGCCGAGGCCGTCGTGTTAGACGCAGGAGCGGAGGTTTGCGCCGACGCCAACGCAGCGGCGAAGACAAGAATAGCTAGAGACAGATTTTTCACGCGAGTTCTCGATCTGGGGGAGATTGAGACTTTTCTAATCTTCTATATGGTGCGGGATACCACCCAGAATTCAAAGGACAGGAAGGACTACGCGGCAATAGCACTTTGGTCACCGTGCCCGCAAGTATCTCACCGAGGTTCGCTGGCGAGTCTGTAACGCTGCTCCGCAATTCATCACCATTCTGGTGGCGGCATGTCCGAAGAGCCTTCAGAGACTCTTTGCCAAACCTTGCCTCGAACTTTATGATCACAACTATTTTGTAGTATGAAGTAATGTGCATCTTGACAAGTCAATAAACTCCGAACATAATCGACCGCAGTTTTGGGCCTCCCCCTTCCTTGCCCAGAAACTGACGGACCATTCCCAGGTTTTCCCCGAGCATTCAGGCCCCTCTGGAACCAGATTCGATTTCTCGAAGGAGATACCTTATGAAGCTCCGCGTCACACGTGTGCTCGTTGGATTCGCGTCGCTGATTCTGTCACAGGCCGCACCAGCCTTTGCGCAGGCAGCCAATGGCACCACTAATTTCATCGCGCGCTGGACCAGTACCACAGCGCTTGGAAACTCCAACATCTTCCAGAATGCGAGCAACAACATCGGCATAGCAACCACAACACCGGCCGCGACCCTCGACGTTAAGGGGACGGGAGCTGTGCGCGACACGCTAACGCTGTTTCCGAATTTAACCCATCCAGTTTTGGCGCTGAGCGGTAGCGCCTTCAAGATCAGCAACACCGGAGTGGTCACCTTCGTTGCCGGCCAGACGTTTCCGGGAACGGGCACTGTGACCAACATTGCCACCGGAGCCGGCTTGACCGGAGGTCCGATTACACACACCGGAACGCTGAGCATCGCAACCGGAGGAGTGACCAACATCATGTTGCAGCATCCATCGCTCACTGTGACCGCAGGCACGGGGCTGAGTGGCGGAGGAACGGTCGCTTTGGGCAGCGCTGTCACGCTGGCCAACGCTGGCGTGCTGAGCGTGAGCGCCGGCACCGGTTTGACCAGCAGCGGCGGACAGCATCCGACCGTGGCGATCAATACTGGCGTGGTGCCGACCCTGGCGGGAGTCAACTTCTTTTCCGGCTTTTCGGATTTCGATGGCACCGAGCCCAGTTGGGAAGTTGAAGTCTCAAACTCAGGCCCTGGTGACGCCATCATCGCGTCCAACACCAGCGTCGACTCGACCCACCCGACGTTGTCGTTGACCAACCATGATTCGACCGCTGCTGGCGACCTGGTTCTCGATGCCGTGGGCCCCTCCTTCGGCGGAGAGTGCTCGATCGACGTGACCGGCAACCTCTTCTGCACGGGTACGCTCGCCGCAGTAGTAAAAGCGGGGCCCAAGCAGGGTCTGGGAGTTTTCAGTGTGCAGTCACCGGAAAACTGGATTGAGGACTTCGGCTCCGCCTCACTGTTCGGCGGCGTGACCACGATCAATCTGGAGCCAAGCTTCGCCAAGACTATCAGCGGGACAACCGACTACCACGTGTTTCTCACACCCGCGGGAGACTGCGAGGGCCTTTACGTCTCGGGTCGCACTGCCACTTCATTCGAGGTGCGAGAGCTCAAGCGTGGAACCTCAAACGTTCAATTCGACTACCGGATCGTCGCTCATCGCAAGGGACTGGAGTCCGCGCGCTTGCCCAAGCTCAACATGGGAGCCGCCAAGCCCATCAGCCAACAGGCCGGCCATGTTGCCGGTTCGAATTAGGTCGACATCCGAAATGTGCGAAGACAAGGAGATTAAGACTATGACGAAGAATCGCAAGGACGAGAACAGGTTCATCCTCCGTGCAGGCATTGGGGCGTGCTTTCTATCGACTGTATTGACTCTCGCCGCCCTGGCGCCGCAGCAGGCCCAGGCTCAGAAGGCAGCCCCACCCGCATCCACCGCACCCCACACGCAAGGCGGATTCATGAGCAGTAGCAGCAAGCCAGCTCTGGAGGTTGATCTCAGCGCCCTGCCGCAAATGACGGCGCGGGAAATCGCCGCCTATCCCGAACACGAGCTTCGTCCAGCGGACGGCTTCAGCGATGCCGAGTACTGGGCTAAGAAAAAACAGGCTCGGGAACTAGCCCTGGCCGGGGTGACCGGTGCGAAAAGTAAACACCTCGGCGCCAACTACGAGCCATCCGGGGCCACGCCCATGATCGACCTTGGGGCGAACGCTCTTCGCCCGCCTTCGGTTGGGGCGTTTGCAGGATTTTTTGCTCAGCAAGAGCTTTGTGCCGGCTGCAATTGGCCACCAGATATGGCGGTGGCCGTGGGTACCAACTTTATCGTTCAGATCGTGAACACCCAAATTGCTGTCTACGACAAGGTGGGGAACCTCCAGTCCGGCTTTCCCAAAAGCGCCACCACCTTCTTTAATCTTGCGGCTGGAACCTACACCACCGATCCTCGAGCCTTCTACGACTGGGCGAACCATCGCTTCGTGATCGTGATGCTAACCGAGAGCAACCCCTTCACTGTCGGCGGCCCGGCCAACGTCGGCGGCCTGCTCATCGCGGCCAGCGAAACTCAGGATCCAAGAGGCGTCTGGCGGGTGTTCAACCCGGCCTTCAATATCGGAAACGCGGGTGAGTGCCCCGATTATCCAACTTTGGGCCACGATTCCAACAACTGGGGAGTCGGCGCCACCAAGGGCGGATTTTACGTTGGCATTAACCAGTTCGGGGGCTCCGGCATTTGCAAGGGCGCCGGCTTCATCGGTAACTACTTTTTCATGATTGCCAATGATGGCATTTACAACGGTGGAACCTACAACTGGTGGACTCAGTCCGGTTTCACGCACGGTGGCACGCTCGTGGACACGCTGTCGCCGGCAAATATGACCGATTGGGCTGACCGGCCGAGTTCGGTATTATTTGCCAACACCCTCAACATAAACTTCGGTGGCAGTCAAAATACTCTCGTGGTCTGGTCCGCTTCCAACCCGTTCGGCTGGATCAGCGGTGGCGCCGGCCCCGTGTTCACCGGTGTGAATATGACTACAGCCCATAGCTATGCCTTTCCTCCGTCGGCGGACGAACCGGGCGCCGGCCCTGGGACGATCTGTACGCAATGTATTGACACCGATGACCAGCGCATCACCGGGCAGATGAAGTACCACGCCGGCCACCTGTTCGGCTCGTTCGAGACATCGGTCTCAGGCAGTGCGGAAGCCGGGCCCATCTGGTTCGATGTGCATCCGATCCTCGACACCAACGGCAACATCACGTCCGCGGAGGAGTCGCAGGAAGACTGCTTCGTATGCGGAGGCTGGGCCAGTAATGGCTCCGCTTTCTACGCCACAGTGCAGCCAGATCCTGAGAACAATCTGGTGATGGTATTTTCGTTCTCGTCCGACGCCTCCTTCCCGGGCTTGGTCTACACCTCTCGCCGTGTAAATTACGGTGACAGTTTGATGGATGGTGTCGGGACCTACCTGGTCGGCGGCTCGGCGTTTTACAGCCAGGGCTGCAACGCCTTCGGGCAATTCTGCCGTTGGGGAGACTACACCGCCACCGCTCCCGATCTCACGATTGCCACCAAACCAGCCATGTGGTTCAGCGGCGAATACGCAAACTCGTCCGGAAACTGGGGGACTGCGATAGGAGCCGCGCGATACCTGTTGCCGACCGATCAATAGTCCAACTGTCCTCGACACGCGGCCCCACACTCTGCGAGTGCTGGGGCCGTTCTTCGCTCGACGGTTCGACGTAGGCTGAATGGTCGGTTATGGCTTGGCGTCTGACTCGAACAGGCTCGACAATTGGTAGTAGGCGGTATAGGCGTAGGAGCGCAGATCATCGGTGACGAAGATCTCGCGCACGGAGAGAAGTCCGGTGCGGTCGGCGGGGGTGAACTCTTTGAAGAGCGTGCGGCGTCCGGTGGCGAGATCGACACGCTCCAGGCGGCAGGGAATCTCGGCGCGGCGGTAGACCAGGACCGACTGGCCGTCGGCGCTCCACTGGGCCAGGACGTCGGCCTCGGTGAGTCCGGGCACGGGCCGCGACTCGGCCTCCCGCTCGGCGCCCCCGATCGCGTAGATGGCATAGTTTCCGTCGGCTCCCCGCGCCAGGACGACCTTTCCGTCGGGAGAGAGTAAGCCGTCGCGGGTGCCTTCGGGCGTCACCGGGCGAGCTGCGCTGCCGTCGACTTGCTGAACATAGAAGCGGATGCCCTTTCCCGATTCATTTCCGGAGAAGAGCACGCTCTTGCCATCCCGAAACCACTGGGCACCGACATAGTTTTCGATTCCGTCCCGTTGCAGTTGCTGGGTCTGGCCGGCACCCGTGGGATAAATCACGAGCTGGGGTGGACGGGATTGAACAACGGCCAGCACCCACTTACCGTCGGCAGAGAGGTCCGCCGGCCATCCCTCGCCAAGGCGGATCACCGGCGATCTCCCGGATTTCGACTGCCCAGGCAAGACTCCGGTCTTCCGCAGGCAGACCTCGTAGTTGGTTCCGAGTCCGGTCTCTGCGAAGAGCAGCGTCTGCCCATCCTGCGAGAGACCGCGCACATGGGAGGTATTGAGCCACGAGAGGTCGCGATCTTCTCCGGTGGCGTCGCCGGGAGTGTGCACCATTGCGACATAGCGGTAGTCGACGCGGTTGGCAAGCCACCGTCCATCGCGCGCGGTGTCCTCGATGATGAGTCCTCCGGGCGCCTGCGAGGCAATGCGACGCTTGCCCGACATGGACACGCCGTAGATGGTGAAGCTTCCACCGCTGACGCTCGCCGAAAAAAGAACCTCATCGCCGCCCGGCGACCACGCCAGCCCTCGTTCGCTCCAGTAGCCATCGGAAAGCACGGTATTGTTCCCGGCTAGGTCGACGAGGTTCACCGAGCCACGGTCATCCCATTTGCGAGGATGCTCAAAGTACGCGATGCGATCGCCCCGGGGCGAAACGCGCAGGTCGCTCATGTAGCCGCTGACCTCGCGCACCATGCGGCCGATGGGATACTCGAGGCGATCTTTCCCCGCGACTTCGCGGATGATGGCGAGCTGCGTGCCGTCGGGCGACCAGTCCGCCTCCCGTACACCTTCCTGAATTTCACGCGGAGCGCCGCCATCCAGAGGCATGCGCGCCAGTGTACCGACAAAGAGCCGGTACCAGACGTACCGCGCGCCGGTAAGAACCGCGAGTTCCCTCTTCGACGACACGCCGAGCAACTGCATGCCGGGCGGGCCGAGCGGTTGGGGCTCGGGATAGTCGGGGCGCACCGTGAAGATCTGCGGCGTGTTGCCCCAGGACGCAGCACTATAGACCACGGTCTCTTTGTCGGCCGCGAAGGCGGCTTGGAAAACGGCTTCGCGGCGGAAGTTCAGCTGCCGGAAGGCACGCGCCTCCGGACCGCGTCCGGAGCGAAGCGCAAACACCACCGCGGCTACGGCCACGGCGGCAAACACCATGGCCAGAATCCCCGCGACCCGCGGCCGGACTGCCCGCCGCACTGCGGCCGCAATGGGCTCTCTGATTTGCGAGCCGCCTTCCGAGATCCAGCGCAGTTCCTTCCACAGATCGCCCGCCGACTGCCATCGTTCGTCGGGGTCCTTTGCTAGACAGACGCGGATGGTACGTTCCAGGGCCGGCGGAGTGAGCGGCTGCAGCCTCGTGATAGGTTCTGGTTCCTTCTGCAAAATGGCCGAGGCCACGCTGAATTCGCTCTTGCCCTGAAAGGCGCGGCCGCCGGTCACCATTTCGTACAACACCGCCCCCAGCGAGAAGATGTCGCTGCGGGCATCTACTTCATTGCCGTCCACCTGCTCGGGCGACATGTAGGGAACGGTTCCAAGAATCGCGCCGTGCCGCGTCATGGGCACGGGCGTAGCGCGCGGCGTCATGTCCGTTAGCGTCGCTCCCGCATCCAGAGGCGGCGTGGCTTTCGCGAGGCCGAAATCGAGCAGCTTGGCGCCCGATTTGGTCAGCATGATGTTGCCCGGCTTGAGATCCCGATGCGTCACCCCGCTGCGGTGTGCCTTGTCGAGAGCGCTGGCAATCTGCGTCCCATACAGAAGAACCTGTTCGACCGGCAGCGGTCCATTTTCGATCCGCTCCGCCAGCGTCTCGCCTTCGAGATATTCCATGACAATGAAATCAACGCCTTCTTGTCGGCCGACATCGTGCAACGTGCAGATGTTGGGATGATTCAGGCTGGAAATCACTTTGGCTTCACGTTCGAAGCGCTGACGGCGGGTCACATCGTAGGAAAGTTTGGGCCGGAAGAATTTTTATGGCGACCGTGCGATCGAGGCGCGTGTCGACCGCGCGGTAAACCTCACCCATGCCGCCCGCGCCGAGCGGCGCAACGATCTCGTACGGACCCAGCCGGAAACCATTCGCGAGAGGCATGGACAGGGCGGATTATAGGCCTTGCAGATGCCCGGGCAAAACAAAACCCGTGGCTCAGGGGATCGCCGCGATGGAACCCTTGGGGCCGACAATCAACGCCCCGCCTTCGGGATAGGGGCTGGCGGCGTTGAACTTCATTCCCACCTTTTTCTCCGCGCTGACTCGCTGCGGATTCGACGGTGGGCTGAAGTCGAGGATGAAATCCTGACCGACGAGGAAGAGGCGCTCAGGCAGGATCGGCCTCATCCGTGCCTTCTTTCCTTCACTCTCGGCTTTTGCTCGAATCGCCTGTTCCTGTATCGCCTCTTCATTGACTTTACGGTCGTACGCCACGGCGGAGAAAAATGCCTGAGGACGAAGATCGGAAAGCGTCCAAGTTTTGCCGCCGTCCTCGGTGAAGGCGAGGTTGGGCCCATCATCGTTGGGACGCTTGTAGTCGCCTCCAGCGATAACGCCATGCAGCGCGTCGCGGAACGCGATGGAGAAAATGCCGGCAGAGTCGGGACCATGGAGAATTGGCGTGTCGAAGACCTGCCAGGTTTTGCCGCGGTCGGGTGAGTGGAAGACGCGGGCAGCCTTGCCTCCGCTTGCGAACCAGATATTCGGGTCGAGGCTCTCTGGGGCTAAAGCCTTGTCATTCTCTCTCGGCTGACTCGGTGCTGAAGCGCCGCTCTTCCACGCTGAGTCGAGGATGGCGATGCAGGTGTTCGAGGCGGCGAAAGCGCCTTCGCCTTCGAGGGCAGGAGGCAACTGCGACGGCGGGATGGGACGCCAGGTCTGGCCGTCGTCGGTGAGGAGAAATTCGAACTTGAGCCTGCCGGACTCCTCGGGAATGGGGTCGCCGAGAACAATGCCGTGCGTGCGATCCCAGAAAGCCATGGAGTCGAAAAATCCCTTTGGGTTGGTGTTGGTGAATTGGAGTTGCCAGTGCCTACCCGCGTCGGCGGTGTGGTAAATGCGGGACTGGTCGCCCGATCCGGAAGACATGAGGAAGGCTTCGTCGGCGGAGAAAGCCACGACGGCACGGAAGTCCAGCGTAGCCGCGTCAGGGACCTGCACAGGAATCCAGGTGCGGCCGCCATCGGTAGTGCGGAGATAGGTGCCATGCGTGCCGCTGGCCCAGGCGATTTCGCGCGAGACGGCGCTGACGCCCCTCAGGCTCTCAGTCGTATTAGAGATTTGCAAACGCGGCGTTGATTGAGAACTAACGGTTGCCGCGACGAGAAGCACAGCCAGCAGGCGCATGCGGAATTGTCGCAGAAATCTCCCCAAGCGGGCAGCCAATCGGCGATAATCGCGGAAGGGTTGCAACCATTATTCATTCTCTAACTTCATAGTTGTAAGTCAGATTTTTCGCCACTTCGACATTTGCGGTCTCCACCCACTTTTACCCGGCTGCCTGCACAATGGGGTTCCTGTTCGTGCCGACAGGCGGGCTGCGAAGTCAGATCGTAAGTCACGAATAGAAGAGAGAGCATTTATGCGTCGATTTCCCGGGAGGCGAACAGTTTGGGCCGCTGGCTTTCTGCTGGCGCTAAACGGTTGGAGTCTTGCACAAACGTTGAAGCCACGTCCGCCCGCGAGCCCAGAGCAACAGAAAGAAGAAAAGAAAGACGAGCCCCAGGCGCCCGAGCCAGTCACCGTTCCTATGAGCGTTGTGGCAGGAACTCCCATCAAGGTCGCACTCGATGCCGAGGTCCGCATCCGCCAAGTTGGCCAGCCGATCCATGGCAAGACGACGGACCCGGTATACGCCTTCGACAAGCTGCTGATACCCGTGGGTACCACCGTAAACGGGAAAGTTTCAGCCATCGATGCGGTGCCGAAGAAGAAGCGCACCCTGGAAGCGATGGACGGAAATTTCTCTCCAGTCCGCGCCGTGCACGTGCAGTTTGACGAACTGGTTATGGCCGACGGCCGTCGCATTCCCATGCAGACGGTAGCATCCCCGGCTCCCGATGGAGTCCTCAACTTTGTCCCCGCAAATGCGAAAGCCGAAAAGAAGAACAAGGTCGAGGACACCGCCTCGAAAAAAGTGAGCCAGACGCGGCAGCAGATCCGCCAGCAATGGGCCGCCTTGCAGAAGCAGATCCACGAGCCCGGAAAAATCCACAAACTGAAGCGTCTCGCCATCGCGCAGCTTCCCGTGCATCCGCAGTACATCGACGAGGGGACGAGCTTCAACGCAGATCTGCAGCAGCCGCTCGATTTCGGCTCCGAATCCGTGAAACCGGAGGCGCTCACCAACATCGGCAGCCCCCCGCCTTCGGGAAGCGTGGTGCACGCGCGCCTCCTTACGCCCTTGAATTCGGCGACCTCAAAAAAAGGAGAGCTGGTGGAAGCCCTCATCACTGCGCCGCTGCTCGCCTCCGATCATTTGATCTTGCCCGAGGGCAGCGTGATTCGTGGCTCGGTCATGCAGGTGCAGCCGGCGCGCCGGTTGGCCCGCAACGGCCAGTTGCGCATTCTGTTTCATGAAGTCGCCCCGCCGAACGGTATCCAGCAGAAAGTCGAGACCAGCCTGGAAGGCGTCGCGGTGGCCAAAGGGGAACATCTGAAGCTCGATGCGGAAGGCGGCGCCCAAGTCACTACCCCGCGCACTCGCTACCTCACCACGGGGATTCAAGTCATGCTCGCGGCAACCTCCGCAGCCCCGGACGGTGATCGACACTTGCATGGAGGCGGAGGCGGGGGCGACGCCGGCGGCAGCGCTGCCAATGGCGCGTCCGGCTTCCGCTTCGTGGGCATGGCGGTCGGATTACTGGCGCGCTCGCGTGTGGTTGCGACCGGATTTGGAGCCTACGGAGCGGCGACTTCGATCTACTACAAATTTCTCGCGCGCGGCCGCGACGTCGTCTATCCGAAAGATATGGCCATGGTGATCGGGCTGGGCACACGCGAGCCGAAGCCGAATGCGACCGCTGAACCAAAGCCAGAAAGTGATCAGCCCGCCTCAGGGCCGGCCCCTCCCGGACAATGAGGCATAGAAGAGATCCCTCGCACAGACCGCTCGGGATAACGCCAGCGGGCTCCCGGCATCGCTGCGCTCAGCCTCACGCCCGCTAAACGACGTCACTTCGCGGTGAAATCGGCGAACGACGCAGTCTTGCCAATGTAGATGCGCAGCGTGCACCTCGCGCCCACATGCGCGAAGGCAACCTCGAGCGCCTCCGACGGCTCCGCCACTTGGGCCGTTTCCATGGCAGTGCGCGCCACGTCTTGTTTCTCGTCGTAAGCGCTGCCGGGAGTGACATTCTTGTTGACCGCCAGCGTCCAATGATCCTTGGCAGGAATGGGATAGACGGAGTAGGCGCCAATCGGAATCGACGAGCTGCCCAGCGACAGTTGCGCTTCGGTAAACAGCGTCATCGGCGCTCCGCCAGGAGTCCAGGGCTTGCCGTTGGCGATCTTCTCTTTGTTAGCGGGGATCGGGTTGTATCGGACGTACACCTGGCGGCCGTCCTCGAGATTGCAGGTGGTGGTGGATGTGGGGGTGGATTGCGCGGTCAGCCAGGGGCTCCACAATATCGATATGAGTACAGCTCTCCAGACGATAGGGGCGCACATTGGGTTGGAAAGCCTCCGCGCAGAAGTGTAGCGCCGCAGGGCCTTTCAGGGGAAGGAATTTGCGGGGCTGCACGGTTTAGCCCGCCGCGAGTGTCGTTAGTCATGGGCCTTCGGTGACGTTTTCCCAGGGACAAGCGGTTGCTACCGTCAGTAGCAGGTACAGGCTTGTCACGTACCGAGCGAGGACGAAACTCTCATGGGGAAAGCAAAACTTAGGGTTCTTTATGGCGAGGGAGAAGAACAGATTCTAAAGGAGCAGGCCGCGGCGATGGAAAAAGCCGGCCACACCGTGCACCAGGCCATGGGCCGCAAGGCCGTTGAAGAGGCCCTGAAAACGAGTGCGTTTGATCTGGTCGTGCTGGGACCCACCCTGTCTCGGAATGACCGGCATCATCTTCCGTACATGGTGAAAAAGGCCAGTGCAGAGACCAGCGTCCTCGTGATGCATGCCGATGGCAGCCGTCATCCGTACGTGGACGCGTGCACCGACACGGGCGCCAGTCTTGAAGCGGTCCTCACGCGGATCGAAGGGATGAAGATCGCCGGCATGATGCCGACAGCGGCGGCGGCGGCAGCGGCGGGAAGATAGTAGCCAGTTTCCGGTTTCCAGAGGGCCGGTCTCGGGCCGCCCTTCTTTCTTTTGGCTCGCGTTTGTGCGGGCGGGAGCCAGCCGGGATACGAATCAGAGCTGTCAATAGGTGGCACGTCGACTCGTCCATCGGCAGATTGTGGTTTAGAAAACTACGCCGGACAGGGAAAAGTGGGACTCAGCGCTTGAACGGCCCGAATCCGAACTCTGTCCGCGATATTTCAACCAATTCTGGGCGCCCACGGTGGCGGGAGCGCAAAAATCACGCTAGCTCAAATGATGTCTTACGGGCAGGTGATTTGGGCCGTACCGGTGATGGTGCCACATCCTCCGCTACAGGGATTTAAAACAGCAGTGCAAACGCCGCCTTTGACGTTGGTGCTCGACGCGGCCCAGACCGTATACGTCCCGGGCGCGCCGGAAGCGCACTGAGCCACTCCGTCGCCGCCGACGGCAACGGCGTTGGTCGGTTGCGTGGAGCCTGCGGTCATGACACATACACCCCACTGGACTGTCAGCGGAGTCACCGGGGTCGGTGCTGTGTTGAAAATGCCTGTGGCGGTGAATGGGACTAGACCATTGGGAAAGTTCTGAGCGTCGGCAGTGGCTGGATTGACGGAAACCGATTGGAGCACGTGGGGAGAAGACCCACAGGCCAGAGTAATTGCCGCTGCGAGGACGAGCAGGCAGAAGAAGAGGTGGGGCCGAGGCAGTCTCATGGCAGACCTCCTGCCGGATTAGGAACACAGTCGCACTACGGCTGGTTGCCTTACCGTCCCATTATATTTGGGCTTCCGTGCCCCGTTTACGGGATGGTCTTCGGCGCGGGCCTGCCGGCGGGCTTGTAGTCCTTCGGGTAAACCACCAGATGCCGCCGCATACCTTCGCCTTCGCTTTCCGTATGCAGGTCGGCTTCGTTGCGCAGCGCGAGGTGGACGATGCGGCGCTCGCGCGACGACATGGGAGTGAAGTGATACGGAGTGGCCGTCTTGCGCACTTTCTCGGCAGCGACGTTGGCGGCCATGTGTAGTTCCTGGATGCGAAGCGAGCGATGATTCTGGCAATCGAACGACACCTTCTCGTGCTCGCCCGAAGGCAGCCGCAACATTTCCAGCGCCAGCAGTTCGAGCGCCCGCAGAAGTTCGCCTCCGCGGTCGAGCAACAACGCCGAGTCGGGCCCCGCAAAATCCACCAGGATCTCCGGCTTCTCCCAGTCACGGTTCTCCGGCAACGGCGGATCAACCACGATCCGGTATTTCAACCGGAGCCCGCCGTGGGTGACGACGGTCTGCAGAAATTCGTTGATCTTGTTAGCGGCAGCGAGTTTGTCGGGTATGGGCATGGAATCTAGCTTTCAGAATGCAGCTCTCAGCTATCAGCCGTCAGCTTTCAGCTTGGCCGATTAGAACGAAAACGTGGGAAATTGAAATAGTAATAAAACTCACGCTTACTCGCTCAGCTGAGAGCTGATAGCTGACAGCTGATAGCTACTTGTCCTTCTTCCTCGCCCGCTTCTCCATCATCTCCCGCATCTCCTGGCCAAGCTTGGTGCGGTTCATGACGGATTGCTGGGCAATGCCAATCAGGTTGACCACGGCATAGTACAGGTTCAGCCCTGCGGCCAGGCGGAAGAAGATGAAGCCCATCATCAGGGGCATCATCACGTTCATCATTCGTTGCTGCGCCGGGTCCATCCCCGCCTGCGGCGTCATCTTCTGCGTCAGCAGGCTGCTGATCACCATCAGGATCGGCAGTATGAACAATGGATCCGCGGCGGACAGGTCATGAACCCACAACCAATGCGCGTGGCGCAGATCGAGTGCCGTCCCCAACATCCGGTAATAGGCGAACAGGAACGGCATCTGGATCAGCAGCGGCAGGCATCCGCCCGCGGGATTCACGCCTTCTTTTTTGTAGAGCGCGCTAATCTCCTCGTTCATCGCCGCCTTGCGCGGATCGCGCAGACTGTACTTCTTGTACTTCTCCTGGATCGATTTAATCTGCGGCGCCACACGCTGCATCTTCAGCATCGACTTCATCTGCGTGATGCGCAGCGGCAACAGTGCGATCGAAATGATCAGGGTCTGCACCACGATCGCCCAGCCCCAATTCGCGACCATGTGATGGTAGGTCCAGCGCAGCCACAGAAACAGCGGCTTGGCGATGATGCCCCACCAGCCGAAATCGACCAGGCCGTTTAAATCGCTATCGGCGCCGGAAACGCCGGGCACGGGAATCTTCTGCAGAACCTCGAGCTCCTTGGGGCCAACGAAGATGCGCTCTGATGTGGGACCGTGCAAGTTGCCCACGGCGGTGCCCAGCACTTCGACTGGTATGACTTCCTTGGAGTCGGCTTTCTGCGGATCACGCGGGATCGAAATCGAGTTCCGCAGTGTGACCATCGAGGCCGCCGCTGGCTCATCCGGGATGAAGATGGCCGCGAAATATTGATCGTTCGGCCCAGCCCAGTGAAACGGTCCGGGAACCGTACCGCCGCCGCTGATCTTCTTGACCGGCAGGCGCTGGATGTCTTTGTTGTACTGGTAGTCAATCAGACTCGCAGCGTAGAACGGCGCCGTGGTCTGGTCGCCGAAACCGGCAGGCCAAGCGGGCAGAGCCGCGACCGAGCTACCCTTGTAGGTGACCGCCGCTTCCACATTCACGACATAACTGTGATCGAAACGGAAAGTCTTGTGTACAGCAAGATCCTGATCGGCATACTCGAAAGTGATTGCCGCCGGCGCGGTTTGCTTGCCTTCCAGCGACGCAACGTACAGTGCGGAACTCAGCCGCCCGCGCAGGCCCTCATCGTAAGTCCAAAGCGATAGCGGGTAGCCATACATCGCCGAGGCTGGGGCGTTGACCAGATCGAGCGGCCCATTCTGCGCTTCGTTGTCGAACGTTTTAAGGATCCACGACTTGACCTGCGCGCCCTTGTTGGTAAAGGTGATGCGGTAAAGATCGTTCTCGATGACGGTTTCGGTTTCGCTTGCCCCCTGCTTGGTGACTCCAGCAGGAACCGCAACCGCCGGTCCGGCCGGTGCTGTAGCGGCGCCAGCGGGGGACTGAGGTTGAGCAGCCTGACTTTGTTGTTGCGGAGCAGCCAGTTGCGGAAAGTATTTTTTGAATAGCGGCTGGAAGGCGAGTATGACGACGAACGTCACCAGGAAAATAAGCAGCAGGCGGCGCTCGCTGCCGGGTTCCTGTTGAGGATTTTTATATTCGGCCAAAGTCTATGTGTTCCTCAGATAGTTCGGTGGCAAAGTGCAGCCGCCGCATGGTCGGCCGGGCGCGTGCTTCAACACCGGATCGTAGCCTCCGCGAGCGAAAGGATGGCAGCGGAGCACACGCCACAATGCCATCAGAACTCCCCGCACCGCGCCGTAGCGTTCGACCGCTTCCATCGCGTATTCGGAGCAGGTTGGAACATAGCGGCAGGAAGGTGGAAACAGCGGCGAGATCGCCCACTTATAGGCTCGCAGTATTTCGAGTGTCACGAGTTTGGCGAAATGTCGCATCAGAATTCAGCTTTCACGAACTTCGGTGTTCGAGACGAAAACCCCGCAACCGATTTCCTTCGTGATCCTTCGTGTCCTTCGTGGTTCAAGCTTTTTCCTTCGCCGCCTTGCCCTCAAGCTTCTGTTCTATAACTACGAAAGCACGCCGGACTTCGTTCAGTACAGCCTCGAAGTCAGTGGAGAGAAACGACTTCTTGGGATTGATGACCACGTCGGCGCTCACCTCCGTCGGCGGAGGCGCAAGTCGCGTCGCCTCGCGCAGCCGCCGCTTCATGCGGTTGCGATCGACCGCGCCGCCCAAGGCGCGCCCGACGGTGAAGCCGACTCGAAGCCCGCGCGTTGCCGCCGCCCTCCCGCGTAGCCTGCGAGCCTCCTGCGTCTGCTCTTCCCGCCGTGGCAAGTAGAACACAGTCATCGACGCAGAAAAGTGGCGACGCCCCATCTTGTACACACGCTCGAAATCGGCGTGACGCAACAGCCGCAGGCCACGAGGAAATCGGGCGCCCGCGGCTCGTGGCTTCCCGCTCTGGTTCGATGCTCCGGGCACACTGGCGGTCACAGTGCCTCTAATTTCCAGCTCGCTGATGCAACTGGCGGGTTCGCGGACGGAGCCTGCGCTGAGCGAAGTCGAAGCGACTGTCCGCGCCTCACTGGACTATTCGCGGAAACCTGGTTTCACCGAGACCCGCTTGCGCCCCTTGGCGCGGCGGCGTGACAAAACCTTCTGGCCACCCTGGGTCTTCATGCGCGTGCGAAATCCGTGCTTCTTCGATCGCTTGCGCCGGTTGGGTTGGAATGTACGCTTGGGCATGAAAAGTAGCTGCTCCTGATTCGTTCAACAGTCTTAAGGCAAACAATGAGTATAAATGACGCGCGCACTGCGCGGCAAAGGCCCACGCGACGGATGGCGACGCCCGAAAACTCGTTTTGCCACTCCGGGTGGAACAAGGGCTGTGGTTTGCAGCAGCGAAGCGGCGCAAGAGTAGAGCCCAGGGCGCAAGCCCTGGGTACCCGTGGGAAATGATCCAGCCCTTGCGGGGCGAAAGAAAAAGTCCGGACGCGCACTATCTGATCGGCCACGCTCGCTCTAACCCAAGTCTTCAATCATTCGCTTCACGCGCTGATTGCATCATTCGCGCGGCAGTAACCAGCGCAGCACTTGACAACAAGCGCGCTTCGGGGTCTGAATACGGATCGCGCAAAATTTCCAGCCGAAGTTTTCCACACAACAAAAAATTTTGTGCTAGTATGCCGCACTGATCCTTCTTTTGAAATGGTTCGGGTTGCGGCAACAGCGCAACAGCATTACAGGCGCATTCCGCAGTAAAATTAACGGTTCCAGCTACTTCGTAAACAGCAGTCTTTAACAGGCGCCCTCAGACCAGCCGCCGGAGGGCCGCGGTGAACATTTCATATATGTCAGTTCCAAGCACAACTCTCTCCCCGAATCCGTGGGCCCGCATTCTCGACGCTCTGGAAAAGAAAATTAACCGCCATTCCTATGACACCTGGCTGAAACCAACGCGCTATAGCCACTCCAGCGGTGGAGTGTTGTTCGTTCGCGTTCCCACCGTCGAGTTTCGGCACGCCGGCGACAAGTACGCCGACCTGATCCAGGAAGCGATCGACAACCTGGGCCTCGGTTTCAACGACGTAAAATTTGTCACCCCCGAGGATGATCCCGCGGCCACCACCGTGCGGCACGACGGCGGTCTCTCCGCCGTTCCGACGAGCGCTGCGCCATCGCAGGCTCGCTTCGACTGGGACGGCGCGGCGCAACTGAATCCGCGCTACACCTTCGACGCATTCGTCATCGGCAGCGGAAATCAGTTTGCCCACGCCGCCTGCCAGGCCGTCGCCGAGCGTCCTTCCAAGGCCTACAACCCGCTGTTCCTCTACGGCCCCGTGGGTATGGGCAAGACCCACCTCATGCAAGCCATCGGACACGAAATAAAACGCCGCACGCCTCAGACCGCCATCTGCTACGTATCCAGCGAGAAGTTCACCAACGACATGATCAACTCGCTGCGCTACGATAAGATGACCAGCTTCCGCGACAAGTACCGCGGCGTCGACGTACTGCTCATTGACGACATCCAGTTTCTGGCGCAAAAAGAGCGCACCCAGGAAGAGTTCTTCCACACCTTCAACGCCCTGCACGAAACGATGAAGCAGATCGTGATCGCCAGCGATCGCTCCCCCAAAGAACTCGCCGAGATCGAAGACCGCCTCCGCAGCCGCTTCGAGTGGGGACTCATCGCCGACATTCAACCGCCCGACCTCGAGACCAAAGTCGCCATTCTGCAAAAGAAGGCCGAGCAGGAGAAAGTCACTCTCCCCACCGACGTGGCCCTCTATGTCGCCTCCAACATTCGCTCGAACGTGCGCGAGCTCGAAGGCGCGCTGATCCGCCTGGTGGCGCACTCCTCGCTGATCGGCGCCGAGATCACCCTTCCCTACGCCCAGCAGGTACTCAAGAACTTCATCGACTCACAGGCGCGTAAGGTCACGATCGAGTCGATCCAGAAAATGGTCGCCGAGCAGTTCGGCCTGCGGTTGGTTGAGATCAAGGCAAAGAACAATTCGCGGGCGATCGTCTACCCGCGCCAGATTGCCATGTATCTGGCGAAGCATCTGACGGAGGCGTCGCTCCCTGAAATCGGCCGCCAGTTCGGCGGCAAGCACCACACCACCGTCCTGCACTCCGTCGAGAAGATCGACGAGCTTCGCAAGACCGACAAAGATTTAAACAGGCTGGTCAATAAATTGACCGAGCAGTTAGGCGGATGAATGGCGGCCCTGGTTGAGTTTTCCACTCACCAGTCCAGTCTTCCTTCGCAGTCGTTGTGAATGAGTTGTGGAACCTGTGCAAGTCCGGTATGTAATTGTGGTGGTTGCTAAGTTATGGTAGGCACTCCGCAGAGTCTGGGACCGATTTCTAACATCAGGGATGGGCCGGAAACCCGGTGAGAACAGGCGAGTTGTCCCGGTTTTCCACTTCTGCGAACCGCCTACTGTTACTGCTGGTTTTATAGGTTTTGCATTTGATATAAGGTAGTAATAATAGTAAGGGCGAAGTTTTCGGGGAGACTGACTTTATGCCGGTGGAAGCCGCCGTTGCCGCGGGAACCATGGAGATCACAGTCAGCAAGTTCGAATTGCTGCGGGAACTAACCGCGACGCAGGGAGTCGTCGAGCGCAAGACTACGATTCCAATCCTGTCCAACTATCTCTTCGACGCCGCCGGAGATCGCTTGTCGCTGACGGCCACCGACCTCGATTTGAGCCTGCGCACGTCCTGCAATGCGAAAGTGAAAAAAGAGGGAAGTTGCACCATCCCGGCGCGCAAGCTGCATGATTACGTAAAACTCCTGCCCGACGCCGACATTACCATCAAACTGCTGGAGAATCATTGGGTCAGCATCCGCTGCGGTCGCTCCAACACAAAAATGGTAGGCATGGCCAAATCGAATTTCCCCAGCCTGCCCGTATTTCCAACCGCCGGGGTAATCTCGATTCCAGCCCAGGTATTGCGCGGCCTCATCGCCCGCACCGGCTTCGCCATCTCCAGCGAGGAGTCGCGCTACACGCTGAACGGCGCGCTCATGCTGCTCAAGCCCGAGTCCATCACCATGGTCGCCACCGACGGCCATCGCTTGGCCCACTGCGAGCGTGCCGGCGAAAAATTTGAAGGCGTCTCCGGCGAATTGAAGACTCTGGTCCCCAAGAAGGCAATGGACGAACTGAAGTCCCTGCTCGATTCCACGGAATCCGAGACCGTCGAGTTTGCCAAGGACGACTCGACGCTTTTCTTCCGCATTGGCTCGCGCCTTCTGACCTCGCGCCAACTCACCGGACAATTTCCCAACTTCGAAGCCGTGCTCCCGAAAGACAACAGCAAGGTTGTTCCGCTGAACGCCGAAGAATTAAATGCGGCGATCCTGCGCGTGGCCCAGTTTGCCGACGAACGCTCGCGCGCCGTCCGCCTGCGCCTGGAAAAAGGCGAGGTCAAGCTCTCGGCCTCCTCGAGCGAAGCGGGCGAGTCGGAAGACACTCTCGAAGTCGACTATACCGGCGAGCCGCTGACTATCGGCTTCAACGCAGCTTACCTGGTCGAGTTCCTCAAGGCCGCCGGCACGAGCGTAGTGCGCCTGGAGTTGAAGGATTCGCAGTCCGCCGGCCAGTTGCGCCCCGCCGAAGGCGACGATTACAAGTACCGCTACATCGTGATGCCAATGCGGATCTGACCTTCCCCCTGAACCGGATCGGCACCCGCCGTTCATAGGGTCAGTTCTCCGACCGCGCTTTCTGGCTACGCTCGAAAAGCGGCGTTGGGCTTGACCTTCCACCGCCCGTGCCTTACATTGGCGAACGATTCAATTTCGGGGGGCGACTTTATGTTAGACGGATTCAAGAAATTCATCCTTCGTGGAAACGTTGTAGACATGGCCGTGGGCGTGGTGATTGGCGCCGCGTTTGCAAGCGTGGTTGGGGGCCTCACGAAGGCTTTTCTTACGCCATTGATCGCGCTGGTTGCTGGCAAGCAGGACTATTCAACCCTCAACTTCCACATCCGTGGGACCGAGTTTCCGGTGGGAGACTTCATCAACGCTTGCATATCGTTTTTTTTGATTGCGGTCGCCGTCTATTTTTTCGTGGTCGTGCCTGTGAATGCGCTGATTGCGCGCATACATAGGGGCGAGAAGCTGCCCGATCCCACAACAAAAAAGTGTTCAGAGTGCCTGAGCGAGATTCCAATCGATGCACGCCGCTGCGCCCATTGCACCCAGCCGCAAGTCAGCAAGGCCGCGTAGGCGGAACCCGAGTGGGCGGCTGAAAACAGTCTGGTTGGCTCAAATTGAAGTCTGTGTTCGTTCCAGTGTTGAAAGGGCGCGGCTTTAAGCCGCGTCGTATGTTTGTGCAGAATCATGACGGCTTTATCCGCCGCGAGCGAGACCCAACCTTCCTTCGCGGTTGGTAAGATGACGGAATGGCTCTCCGTTGTGCGCGGCCCCTCTTTGTTTTCGTTCTGGCAACAACAATCGCTGCGCTCGCGTTATCGGCTCGACTCTGCTCGCAATCGACCCCGGCCTCCTCCTCCGCAAAACACAAGAAGAATCCAGCCCCGAATCCGCAGTTCGATCCTGGCTCGGTCAGCGCCGGCACTTATCGTAATAAGACGTTGGGCCTCTCCTGCAAGATTCCCGAAGGCTGGGTATTGCGAACCGAAGAAATGAATGCCCCGGATTCAGACAAGCCCGCGGATTCATCCGCGGAAAACGCGGCCTCCGGCGCTGCCGCAAGCGTGCTGCTCGCCGTATTTTCCAGGCCTCCCGCAGCCAAGGGCGAAGATGTGAATTCTTCGATTCTGATCGCGGCCGAGAGTGTCTCAGCCTATCCAGGACTGAAAGACGGCGCCCAATATTTCGGCCCGCTCACCGAGGTCGCCAAGGCGCAGGGCTTCACCGTCGACGCCGAGCCGTACGAAATTGCCATCGGGACCAGAGCGTTAGTGCGGGCCGACTTTCACAAAGATGTAGGTAGCCGCGTAATGTGGCAATCAACCCTGGCCATGCTCTCGCGCGGCTACGCGGTGTCGATCACCCTGATCGGCGGGACCGAGGATGAAGTCGAGAACCTGATGGACAGCCTGAGTTTCAGCGCAAACGGAAAATAGCCGAGTACCCCACCCTTCTCGCGTTTTCTGCGAGGAGGGCCTGCCTGCGAAGTCGAAGGGTGGGGATTTTGACTTTCGCGGTGGCCACTTACTCCAAAGGCTCGGGGTGCAGACTCAGATCCTTCTCCCCAGCCGCCTTCTTCTCCGCGTATTTCTTCATCCAAGCTTCCCAGCTCTTGCCGGCGGCGGTGTCCCGGCCAGTGAAAGCAAGAGCGGCAATATCCGCGTAAGAGATGGCAACTTTCTCGTCGGAGTTCCTGGGGTAAAGGCGCACGACCGACTCTCTCAGTGTCGCGGCCGTCCGCCGGTCGAACAAATACCCTTCCACCTTCGATCCGTCTTTGCGTGTAATGGTGACATCGCCCCGGTAGTCGAAAGCCTTCTCCAGCGCCGCGCGGATTTCGTCCTCGCTGGCGAGCTGAGGGATCCATCCCTCAAGTTGTTCGTGCTCGGTGCCCGGAGCCACCTCAAGCACATCCGGATTCACGTTTGCGTGCGGCGGTGTCGCCTGCGGAGACGCGTGATCGATATGCCCAGCTTCTTTACCTGTCATAAAAATGGGAAGGGCACGACTTTAAGTCGTGCCGTAATTGCAACTCAAATCGACTGCGGCTTCAGCCGCTGAGGGAACATCGAACACACGACGGCGAACTTCAAGCTACGCCCGCGTCTCCTGCAGCGATTCGCGCGGCGGGGCAATCTGCACCAGAGGATTCACCGGCGCCTGCGGCTCTTCCAGCAACCTCAGCGCCTCCTCATCCCGATACCGCGTAAACAGCGTAGCCTTCACCGTAGCCAAAAACCCACCGAACGAGCTGTAGATGGCGTCGACCGCCGAGGCCTCATACCCGCTGTGCACCATGCAATTCGCGCACGCCGGATTCCCCGACTCGGTCCCGTAGTTGCTCCACTCCGTCGTAGCCAGCAGCTCGGAGAAAGTCTCCGCGTACCCATCCTGCAGCAGGTAGCAAGGTTTCTGCCATCCGAACACGTTGTAGGTGGGCATGCCCCACGGCGTGCAGGGATAAGTCCGCTTGCCCATCAGAAATTCCAGAAATAGCGGCGACAAGTTGAACCGCCAGTTCTTCTTTCGGTTCGACAAGATCGCCCGGAACATCCGCCTCGTCCGCGCCCGTCCCAGAAAGTGTTTCTGGTCCGGCGCCTTGTCATAGGAGTACCCGGGCGAGAGCATCATGCCCTCGACGCCCAGCTCCATCATCTCGTCAAAAAACGCACGCACCGATTTCGGATTCGCTCCGTCGAACAGCGTCGTGTTGGTAGTGACCCGGAAGCCCCGCCGCAGCGCCTCTTTCACCGCGTCCACCGCGATGTCATATCCGCCTTCGCGGCACACCGCCAGATCATGTTCCTCGCGCTGCCCATCGAGGTGCACACTGAACGTCAGATACTTACTCGGCTGGAACAGATGGATCTTCTCTTTCAGCAGAAGCGCATTGGTGCACAGATAGATATATTTCTTGCGCGCGACCAGTCCTTCGACGATCTCACCGATCCGCGGGTGCATCAGCGGCTCACCGCCCGGGATCGATACCATGGGCGCCCCGCACTCGTCGACCGCACGAAAACATTCTTCCGGCGACAAATCTTTTTTCAGAATGTGGGCCGGGTACTGGATCTTACCGCATCCCGCGCAGGCCAGGTTGCAGCGAAACAAAGGCTCGAGCATCAGCACGAGCGGATACTGCTTCCGCCCGGCAAGCTTCTGCCGCAGGACATAGCTCGAAACCGTCCACATTTGTGAAACAGGAACTGGCATTCTAGTCGTTAATCCTTGATGTCGATTGTATCAGGAACAGATTGTGTGGGGACTGTGTGGGGACGGCGGCCCCGGCCGTCCGGTCGAGCGCAAGCTCGACTCGCTTGCCACTCTGACGACATAGACGGCGCCGCTTCCGAGCGCAGATAATCCTTTCGACCGAGGAGATCCCATGGATCGCAGAGCATTCCTACAGTGGAGCAACTTGGCCGTACTCGCCGCTGGACTTCCAGCCGTCGCACAACTCGCATCGGCCGAGACGTCCGAAAGCAAAGCACATTCCTCGCCACGAGCCGCAAGCCCCGCGTCTCCCGAGACCCTGCTGCTCAAAGACTATCGCCCGCAGTCGATCTACAAAATCCCCATCACGCAAATCCCAAAGGCCAAGTACCCGGTCATCGACATGCACTCGCATCCCTATGCCAAGACCGCGCAGGAAATCGACCAGTGGGTCCGCACCACGGATGAAGTTGGCGTCGAAAAGACGATCATCCTGACCATGACCACCGGCGCGCAGTTTGACGACATTCAAAAGAAATATTCGAAATATCCCGAGCGCTTCGAAATGTGGTGCGGCTTCGATTTCACCGACTACCGCAACCCTGGATTCCCGGCGTCAGCCGTGAAGGAACTGGAACGCTGCCACCAGGCGGGCGCGCGCGGTGTGGGCGAGATTCACGATAAAGGCAAGGGCCTGCGGTCCGGTAAATCGAATGCCCCCGGAATGCATCCCAACGATCCGCGCGTCGATGCCCTGTTTGAAAAGTGCGGCGAGTTGGGGATGCCAATCAGCTTGCATGTCGCCGATCCAATCTGGATGTATCAGAAAATGGATCGTCACAACGACGGCCTGATGAACGCCTACGAGTGGCGGCTCGACAATCAGCCCGGCATCGTCGACCTCTCGGGGATGATCGACATTCTAGAGCGCACGCTCGAGCGCCACCGCAATACCACATTCATCGCCTGTCACTTCGCCAATCTGGATTACGACCTCGCGCAGCTGGGCGAGGTGCTCGACCGCCATCCGAACCTGCACGCCGACATTGCCGCGCGTTATGCCGAGACCGCGCCCATCCCCCGGTTTGCGGCACAGTTCTATGAAAAGCACGCCAGCCGCCTCGTCTATGGAACCGATATGGGGATGGACAAAGCAATGTATCAAGTCACCTTCCGCATCCTGGAGTCGCTCGACGAGCACTTCTACGAAATCGACCAGTTCTCCTATCACTGGAGCCTGAACGGCTTCGGCCTCAGCGATGGAATTCTGAAACAGGTCTACCACGACAACGCCGCGCGCCTGCTAGTGAACGTGAAATCATGAGAACTCGTGGGAACTCGTGTGGGGACGGACGCACTCGTCCGTCCAGTCGAGCGAAGCTCGACAGCTCGACCACCGTGGCAAGAAGCGCACCCGAGATTTTTTGTTGAGTGTCGCATCAGCTGCAGCCAAATCGACAATCCACCCTCTCCAGCCTACAATCGCCCCATGGGCAGCCTCGGCCAGCCGACTCCAGTCGTGGAAGAGCGCGACAACAGCCGCCTGATCATCGTCATCGCGGTGACGGCAGTGATCGCGGTCATGCTGGCGATTGCCTTCCTTCTGCGTGAGCCACCGAAGCCCATCAAAACGATCTCCCCCTACGCAGCGAATCTAAAATTCTCCGACTTCAAGATGAGCGCCGCTGAGAATTTCATTGGCGCGACCGTCAGCTACATGGATGGTACCGTCACCAATGCCGGCGACAAGACGGTCACACATCTGGTGGTCGAAGTCACCTTCAAAGATGAAATCGGCCAGCTCGCCCAGCGCGACGAACTCCCCCTTCGTGTGCTGAAAACCAGCGGCCCCTACCCGGAAGCCGTCGACCTCAGCGCTTCGCCGCTGGCTCCGGGTCAGACCCAATCCTTCCGCCTGACCTTCGACAGCATCTCCGCTCAATGGAACCGTCAGTATCCGGAGATACGGGTCACGGACGTCACGGTGAAATAGGACCGCCTCCTGCCGCATGGAAGCGGATCCGTGCTAGCTAACCCGAGTCGAAAGCCGGGATCATGCAGGCTACAGCGCCTTAGTCGTATCCGGGTGGGGCCGACAGTCGTGCTAATACCGTTTGTGCTGGCTATTGGGTTTCAGCCCCCGAGGGCCGCGCTTCCAGCCGCGAAGCGGCGCAGAATAAAGCCCCCGGCGAAAGCCGTGGGTGGTCGGCCGCGAGGGATATGAACAAGCCCTGAAGGGGCGCATGAAAAGCTTACTGAAATCCGGTCCCGATTTCGGGGACCAACTCCTTCGAAAGAGGCAGTCCCCGAACCAGAGCACAGACTTCAGTGGAACAGCTCCGCACTCGCAAGGTATCCCCGATAGGAGCCAAGCTGACTCTCATATCCTCCCGTGGCCAACACTTCTCCGTTGGGAAGCAGCACCGACGCGTGTCCTTGGCGAGGTGTGTTCAGACTTGCGGCGTTGCTGAAAGTTCCGCTGGTGGGGTTGTACAACTCTGCACTCGCAATCGAGCCGAAGTGGTTGCCGGCGACGATCAGGACCTCTCCACTGGCCAACAGGTGCGCCGTGTGCAGGATTCGCGGAGTGTTCAGACTTCCGGTTAGGGTGAACTTTCCCGTCGCGGGGTTGTAGAGCTCCGCGCTCGAAAGATATCCTCCGTTGGCCCCACCATTCTGCCCGGCGGCCAGCAGCACACTGCCGTTGCCCAGGACGGTGGTTGACTGGCTGGAGCGCGCCGTGTTCAGGCTTCCGGTGAGCGTGAAAGTTCCGGCCGCGGGATCGTACAGTTCCGCACTCGCGAGGTAGTTCGCGACAAGATTGTAGGGCGGTGTGCCTGTATAGAAGACTCCTCCCGCGATCAGGACCTTGCCACTGGGCAGCAGCGTGGACGACGGTCCTGCGCGAGCGACTTTCAAATTCCCGGTTGTGCTGAACGTCCCGGTCGCGGGATTGTAGAGTTCCGCAGTCGCAACTGCGACGCTTCCGTTAAATCCGCCCGAAAAAAGCACCATGCCATTCGATAACAGCGTCGTAACGCCGCCGCACCCGCACGGATCGCTGGCGCTCACCGAGAACGTGCCCGTGGAGGGATCGTACAGTTCGGTGCTGTTGACCAGGCCGGAAGTATTCTCGCCGCCCGCGATCAGGACTTTGCCGTCAGGCAGCAGGGTGGCGCTGTGCCCATAACGCGCGGTATGCAAGCTTCCGGTGGTGGTGAAGGTGCCAGTCGTGGGGTTATACAACTCCGCAACCGCCACGATGAGGCCCCGGTGGTATCCACCCACAACCAAAACCTGGCCGTTGGGAAGCAAAGTGGCCGAGGGATAAACTCGTGCCTGTTGCATGCTGCCGGTAAAGGACCAGCTCTGCGCTTGCAGGTTAACGGTCGCACTGACAAGCAACAAAACAAATCCCAGCCATACAAAAGATTTTGTTCCTCTCATCTTGAAGTGTCCTTTCTAGACATCATGGTCTAGGCATCGCGAGAATCTGGCTCTTGCCATCCTTCATAGCAGGGGCCGTTGCTGGATAGGTGGAGGATTTGCAGAGGCATGTCTTCCATACCGCAAATATCAGGTCCGCATGTATGCGCTAGGTCAAGAAGATGTAAATCTTCTGTAAGAACTTTTTCACGCCAGGCCTTAGGAGCGTGCTGGTCGTTCACTGACGGCTCTCCGCTACAATGACCTCATGCCGGAAACGAAGCCATTCCGCCTGACGGACTCGGTGAAAGCTGCGGGTTGAGCGTCCAAGCTGAGTCCGGCGGCGCTGGACAAAGTGCTTGGGAAATTAGCCCGGCAACACGACCCGAATGTTCTGGTCGGCTTCGATCACGCCGACGACGCCGGCGTGTATCAAATCGGCCCCGATTGGGCCCTGGTGCAAACCGTCGACTTCTTCACTCCTATCGTCGACGATCCCTACACCTTCGGCCAGATCGCCGCCACCAACTCCCTGAGCGACGTCTACGCCATGGGCGGCAAGCCGCTCACCTCGCTCGCGCTCGTGTGCTTCCCCGAAAAAGCGGACCTGGAAATTCTGGAGCACATCCTGGCGGGTGGCCTCTCGAAGATGATCGAAGCCGGCTGCACCGTAATCGGCGGCCACAGCATTCGCGACGAAGAAACCAAGTTTGGCTACTCGGTCACCGGCCTCATTCATCCACAAAAAGTCCTGGCCAACGCCGGAGCCCAGCCCGGAGACGTGCTGCTACTAACGAAAGCTCTAGGTACCGGCGTAATCTCAACCGCGATCAAGAAGGGAAAAGCCGAGCCAAGCTGGATCGCTGCCGCCGTGCAGTCGATGACCACGTTAAACAAGCGCGCCGCCGAAGTAATCACAGGCCCGAGTGTGGGACCGGGTCTCAGACCCGGTCAGGCCGAGCAAAGCTCGGCTGCCGCGCCACCGCATCCGGTGAGCCCCCACTCGTTTGCGGTGCATGCCATGACCGACATCACCGGCTTCGGCCTGATCGGCCACGCCCGCGAACTCGCCCTCGCGTCCGACGTCTCGATTACCTTACACGCCGACCGCGTCCCGCTGCTCGAAGGCGCGCTCGACTGCGTTCACGCCGGCCACATCCCCGGAGGCCTCAAAAACAACCGCGACTTCGCCGAATGTCTCGTCGAGTACGACGACGCCGTCCCCGACGGCGTGCGAACGCTCCTCTTCGATCCCCAAACCGCCGGAGGCCTCCTGATCTCGGTCGCCGCCCCAGATTCCGCGCGCCTGACGCAAGCCCTCAGCGAAGCCGCCGTTCCCGTCGTCGAAATCGGAACAGTGCTCCCGCGCACCAAGCCCCTGATCCGCGTCTTGTGAAAGGGCGCGGCTTTTAAAGCCCGCATCGTTTATGGTTCTCGGCGGCGCGGCTAATAGCCCCTGAGGAACCTGTTCCCCACTACGCCAATACTTCAGCCCCCGACCAGTTCCAGAATGTGCGCCAAATGATGGTCATCGTGCTCCGCCACAAAGTAAAGGTGATCCACCAGTCGCATCGTTTGCTTGAGCCGAGGATGCAACATCGTGCGCCCCGCAACGCTGCGCTCAATCATTTCCACTCGATTCACCATGTCCATTCGGCAGCCTCGGAAGTCGCTCAAAATCTGCTCCAGCGGACGAGCATTGTGGTTCGCCTCTGACGTCTTCTGATTCCTCAAATCCGCGACCGTCAGATCAGTGCCACCCCGAGCGAAATCCTCCACCCGAGCCATCCACAACGGCTCCAGATCCAACAAGTGTCCAGCATGCTCCTGCGCCGACCACTTCCCCTCCGGTTTCTTGCACCGGATTTGCTCCGGACAGATGCGCAAAACTTCCTCCATCCGCGCCGGCGTCCCCCGCAATCGCGCTACCACGTTCGGATTCAGCTCCGCCGGAAACGAAAAATCGAACTTCCGCTCAAACCACGGCAGCACTCGGCTCATTCATCCCTCCCCAACTCCCGCCAAGACACAGATGCGCCAAATCCCCACCCGACTCACCGAATCCCTGCAACGCGTGCTGCCTCCGCACATCTAAAACAGAACAATGAGTGGTGGCCCATTTCTCGCGTTCTTTGGGAGAAGTGGGGCTTTCCAAGGAGCCATCATGAAGACGCGTCAGCTGGGCCGCAGTGCCCTCAAAGTCTCCGCCCAGGGCTTGGGATGCATGGGCATGTCCGAGTTCTACACCGGATTCGACGAGCAGGAATCCATTGCCACGATCCACCGTGCCCTGGAACTCGGTATCAACTTCCTAGACACCGCCGATGCCTACGGCCCGCACAAAAACGAAGAACTAGTAGGCCGCGCCATCACAGGCAAGCGCGACAAATTCGTGATAGCCACGAAGTTCGGAATCGTCCGCAACCCCGCCAACCCCAGCGTTCGCGGCGTGAACGGCAAACCCGACTACGTTCACCAATCGTGCGAAGCCAGCCTGCGCCGCTTGCGAGTCGACACCATCGATCTCTACTACCAGCACCGCGTCGATCCCGCGACGCCGATCGAAGAAACCGTCGGCGCCATGGCGGCGCTGGTCAAAGAAGGCAAGGTGCGCTATCTCGGACTCTCCGAAGCCGGCCCCGAAACCCTGCGCCGCGCCACGAAAGTTCATCCCATCACCGCGCTGCAGACCGAATACTCGCTGTGGACGCGCGATCCCGAGTCCGCAGTCCTCGCCACCTGCCGCGAACTCGGCATCGGATTCGTCGCCTACAGTCCCCTCGGCCGCGGATTCCTCACCGGCCAGTTCCGTCGCTTCGAAGACCTCCCCGCCGACGACTACCGCCGCCAAACCCCGCGCTTCCAGGGCGAAAACTTCCAGAAGAATCTGGACCTGGTGCGCCGCGTCGAAGAGATCGCCCGCGAGAAAGGCTGCAAGCCCTCGCAACTTGCCTTGGCCTGGGTCTTGGCCCAAGGCGATGACATCGTCCCCATCCCCGGCACCAAGCGCCGCAAATATCTGGAAGAGAACGCCGCCGCCGGGACCGTGCACCTGACCCCGGAGGACCTGCAAAGAATCAACGAAGTCTTCCCCCCGGAGGCGGCCGCCGGTCCGCGCTACCCCGTAAACGCCATGGCGTTGGTGGAAAGGTAAGTGTGGAGCGGACACTCCTGTCCGCTGCCTTTGATCTTGCTCTTGATCTTTAGGTTTTTTGACGTTCCGGCCCTGACCAAAGGGAAGGGGAGGAACTGCTGCTCTTCGCCCCCAGAGCCGATTCTTGTCAAGAGGCAAAACCACCCCCCCGACCCCTATCTCTATGCATCTACGGACAATATAATCCCCGCCAAATGTCCGGTTCCCCCCACCGAAATTGCTATACTGAGCATAGAGTGCAAAAATAACCACGCGGCCCGCCTAGGCCGCGTTTTTATTGCCTAAAATCAGTAAAAGCAGGCCCAAATTCCATGCCAAATCCAAGCTGTCCCATCCGCCACGCCAAGGCGCGCGGCGAGTGGGCGGAGCTCCGTTTCATGACCCGCGCCGCCGAACTCGGCCTGCGCGTCACCAAACCCTGGGGCGACAACGCCCCCTAACCTCGCCGTCGACCACTGTGGACACTTCCTCCGCGTTCAAGTGAAATGCACCCAACAAAAACGGTGGCACTCCTACCGCTGCCACCTCGACTCCAACGGCGCCCCCTACACCCGCGCCCGGATCGACTTCATCGCCGCGTATGTCATCCCCGCCGACGTGTGGTATATCCTCCCCATAGCCGTAACCGCCGGCCACCCCGACATCCTCCTATCCGCCCACCGCAAAACCAGCAAACACGCCAGATACAAGGAAGCCTGGCACCTGCTCCAACGGTAGTTCTTTCCAATGTTTAGTTCGCTCTTGTGTGGAATGGTGAGCACTCGTAACCAAGAAGGGCATTGCACTGTGTAAAGTTAGGTGTAAAGTTCAAGCCGTGAAGCGAAGTTCCCCCGCTCTCCATCTCCGAAAGGCGCCGTTAATCTACGTGGTAGCACAAGTACGCTTTTCACCTATTGTCGTTATCGAGAAGTTCGTGCCGTAAATTCAGGAAAAACTTCGTCACAAGGGGGTTCCGCGCTTCGTGAGAGGACAAGTACTGGAGATCACGCTTCAACCGGACGCTGCTCGCACAATGCCGCGGCATCGAGGTCGAAGATGCGGATGTCGTTGCGGAATCGGAGATTACGTTGTACGACCTGAGACACCTACTTCCATGGGACTTTGACTACCTCAGCCCGGACGAGGAGGTCGCCGGGCCGTAAAATTTCCAGTTCCGGAACCAGATCAGTAAACCCCGGCTCCGCTCACAAACTTTTTGTTGCACAAACCCACATTCATCTGGTATAAACAATTCACCGAGAGCAGTGTGTGGCTAGCCGGGCGTATTGTCTGCAACTCTCGTCGCGCGTCCGGCATCTAATGATTTGAGAGCGCGTGTCGCGCCCAAATTGTCCCGGCCACGGGACTTGATTCAGAAACACTTGTAGGTTTCTGAAGGGTACCTTCAAAGCAAGGACCTCCAAAGCAAGTTCTTTTCTCAATTTTCTGTCTTCCGCTTCGGCGTGCGCCGAATAATCGGCGTCTTTGTCTATCCAAAGCGGAAGGCCATACTGCTGCGCGCGTTTGAGCGCTCGGTTCGGGGCTTGACGGACGAAGGCGTCCGTCGCCACGCGAGCCGATTTGCTCCCCGGGCGCCCATCCCAATCGCCTTTCCCAATGTGGAAAACGCGTGGAAATTCTGCGGGATGCGGACGTTGACAGGGTTTTGCGCCGCACGTATGGTTGTAGGGTTTCGAGGACAGTCGGATTCGCCTTGTGCGGGTTCGCCTGGACTGAATTCGCGCCGCTCTGGCGGATCGCGATTCGGTCTTTGACAACTAGGTTGAACGTGCCAGTCGTGAGAGAGCGGATTCGGGCATAAGTCCGATACGATCTCACAAGATAGACCACCGTGAACTTCTCTCCCTTCTTCGGGATTTGTCCTAAAGAAGAGAGTGGAGGCTGAATGGTGGCGCCATCCCGCGCTGTTGAAACCAGAGTGGCTTTTGCAAGCCGCATTGGATGCGTGGCGATGGCAGTCTGCCAACTACCCGTCGGCAGACATCAGGTTTCAAACGAGAGTTTGATCCTGGCTCAGAATCAACGCTGGCGGCGTGCCTAACACATGCAAGTCGAACGAGAAAGGGGAGCAATCCCTGAGTAAAGTGGCGACCGGGTGAGTAACACGTGACTAACCTACCTTTTAGTGGGGGATAACATCGGGAAACCGATGCTAATACCGCATAACATCGCAAGATCAAAGCCGAAAGGCGCTGGAAGAGGGGGTCGCGGCTGATTAGCTAGTTGGCGGGGTAACGGCCCACCAAGGCGAAGATCGGTATCCGGCCTGAGAGGGCGCACGGACACACTGGAACTGAAACACGGTCCAGACTCCTACGGGAGGCAGCAGTGGGGAATTTTGCGCAATGGGGGAAACCCTGACGCAGCAACGCCGCGTGGAGGATGAAGCCCCTTGGGGCGTAAACTCCTTTCGACCAAGACGATAATGACGGTACTGGTGGAAGAAGCACCGGCTAACTCTGTGCCAGCAGCCGCGGTAATACAGAGGGTGCAAGCGTTGTTCGGAATTATTGGGCGTAAAGGGTGCGTAGGCGGTGCCACAAGTCACTTGTGAAATCTCCGGGCTTAACTCGGAGCCTGCAGGCGAAACTGTGGTGCTGGAGTATGGGAGAGGTGCGTGGAATTCCCGGTGTAGCGGTGAAATGCGTAGATATCGGGAGGAACACCTGTGGCGAAAGCGGCGCACTGGACCATAACTGACGCTGATGCACGAAAGCTAGGGGAGCAAACAGGATTAGATACCCTGGTAGTCCTAGCCCTAAACGATGATTGCTTGGTGTAGCAGGTACCCAATCCTGCCGTGCCGAAGCTAACGCGATAAGCAATCCGCCTGGGGAGTACGGTCGCAAGGCTGAAACTCAAAGGAATTGACGGGGGCCCGCACAAGCGGTGGAGCATGTGGTTCAATTCGACGCAACGCGAAGAACCTTACCTGGGCTCGAAGCGCAGTGGACCGGGATAGAAATATCCCTTCCCCTTAAAAGGCTGCTGCGGAGGTGCTGCATGGCTGTCGTCAGCTCGTGTCGTGAGATGTTGGGTTAAGTCCCGCAACGAGCGCAACCCTTATCCCTAGTTGCCATCGGGTCAAGCCGGGCACTCTAGTGAAACTGCCTCGGATAACGAGGAGGAAGGTGGGGATGACGTCAAGTCCTCATGGCCTTTATGTCCAGGGCTACACACGTGCTACAATGGTCGGTACAAACCGTCGCAAACCCGTGAGGGGGAGCTAATCGGAAAAAGCCGGCCTCAGTTCGGATTGGAGTCTGCAACTCGACTCCATGAAGCTGGAATCGCTAGTAATCGCGGATCAGAACGCCGCGGTGAATACGTTCCCGGGCCTTGTACACACCGCCCGTCACATCACGAAAGTGGGCCGTACTAGAAGCTGGTGTGCTAACCGCAAGGAGGCAGCCATCCAAGGTACAGCTCATGATTGGGGTGAAGTCGTAACAAGGTAGCCGTAGGAGAACCTGCGGCTGGATCACCTCCTTTCTAAGAGAGAACGTCATGGCACTCACGCGACTCCGTTTTGCAGACTTCGGTCTGCGAAACAATGGAGCTTAAAAACGCGTGGGATGTTGCCATGTACCCCAAGCCGAGTCCACCACTAACCTGAGGATTTGGCGAGGGAGTCTCGTTTCGGACCTCTCTTTCTCGTCTTCGTTCGCATGATGGTCAGCTCCGGCTTAGCTGGAGCGCACGTTCAACCTTGTCCTCGAAATAAGATCGAGCTTTTAGCTATTAGCTCTTGGCTCTTAGCTAAACCCGGACCGGTTTGGCGAAAAGCGGAGAGCTGAAGGCTCCGGGGTTTCGGCAGGAACCGGGCCTGTAGCTCAGGTGGCTAGAGCGCACGCCTGATAAGCGTGAGGTCGGTAGTTCAAGTCTACCCAGGCCCACCAGAATCAGTGGGGGCTGTAGCTCAGCTGGGAGAGCGCCTGGTTTGCAACCAGGAGGCCACCGGTTCGATCCCGGTCAGCTCCACCAGAAATTTGCTAGTGAGTATGAGAAGGATAGTCTGGGTTCGTTAGAGGGAGCGCTTCTGGAAACGGCCGAAGCTCAGAGCCAGATGCAGCGATTGCATTTGGGAGGGTGAGTTCTTGCCCAGGGTGCTGCACCTTCCGCAGAAGGTGAAGGCTACGGACAAAGCAGCAAGAAACCCCGTTCGGCAAAAGACCCGAGAAGAGTTTCGAAAGCATCTGTGCTCGAATTTTCCCGCACGACCAGCTTAATGTTGGACGTCAGTAAAATCTGACGCCGAACATTGGGTTGGAGGAATTCTGGAGTTTGCACACTCTGGAGTTAGTAAGACCCATACCTGCTGAGTGCGGGTAAGTCAACGTAAGTTGACGAGGACGATATTTGACAACTGAATAGATTGGGCAAATTACAAGGCGTTGTAAATTTTTATGAGTGCCTGAAAGAAACCCTGCTGGTGTATGCGGCGCGGATTTCCTTTTGTTCCAGAGCGTTCTTCGTGGTTGGGCCAAAAGCCTTAACCACTGAGGACACGAAGGTTCACAGAGGAAAACCTATGTTGCATGCGAGGAGCAGGATCTAGAGGCCCATAGAATTTAAGCGGTGTGTTCGGGGTTGTTTTTAGCTAAAGGCCAAAAGCTAATAGCCAAGAGCTTTCCTGAGTGTGCTGAGTAAATTTTGTGGTCAAGCTACTAAGGGCGCATGGTGGATGCCTTGGCAGAAGCAGGCGATGAAGGACGTGGCAAGCTGCGATAAGCCCCGGAGAGCCGCAAGCAGGCTTTGACCCGGGGATTTCCGAATGGGGAAACCCACGGGGGTAAAACCCCCGTACGGCGTGATGAATCCATAGTTACGCACGAGCGAACCCTGGGAAGTGAACCATCTCAGTACCAGGAGGAAAAGAAAGAAACCTCGATTCCGAGAGTAGTGGCGAGCGAAATCGGAACAGCCTAAACCTGTCTGACCTTCGGGTTAAGCAGGGGTTGTAGGGTCGGCAACAGTAGAGTTACCAATCCAGTCGTTAGTCGAAGCCCTCTGGAAAGAGGGGCCATAGAGTGTGATAGCCACGTAGACGAAAACGATCTGGACTCGAAGCCGATACCTGAGTACCGCGGAGCACGAGAAACTTTGCGGGAAGCTACGGAGACCATTCCGTAAGGCTAAATACTAGCTTCTGACCGATAGTGAACCAGTACCGTGAGGGAAAGGCGAAAAGAACCGCTGTGAGCGGAGTGAAATAGTACCTGAAACCGTGTGCCTACAAACGGTGGGAGGACTATGCCGACGCAAGTCGGAAAGTCTGACCGCGTGCCTATTGCATAATGAGCCGGCTAGTTATTCTTGTCAGCAAGGTTAAGCGAAAGCGAGCCGCAGCGAAAGCGAGTCCGAACAGGGCGCTTGAGTTGGCAGGAATAGACGCGAAGCGGGATGATCTACCCTTGGCCAGGCTGAAAGTGGGGTAACACCCACTGGAGGGCCGAACGGGTGTTTGTTGAAAAAAGCTCCGATGAGCTGAGGGTAGGGGTGAAAGGCTAATCAAATTCCGTGATAGCTCGTTCTCTCCGAAATAGCTTTAGGGCTAGCCTCGGATGATTTGTCGTGGTGGTAAAGTACTCGATGGGCTATGGGGCTTTCCAGCTTACAGAACCCAACGAAACTCAGAATGCCATTGAACAACCAATCCGGGAGTCAGACGGCGGGGGCTAAGCTTCGTCGTCGAGAGGAAAACAGTCCAGATCGCCTGCTAAGGTCCCAAAATACAAGCTAAGTGGGAAAGGAAGTCGGAACGCCCAGACAGCCAGGAGGTTGGCTTAGAAGCAGCCATCCTTTAAAGAAAGCGTAATAGCTCACTGGTCAAGCGGTCCGGTGCCGACAATTTAACGGGGCTTAAGCTTGTTACCGAAGCAGCGAATGCACATCTTAACCGGTGTGCGTGGTAGGAGAGCATTCCCAACAGTTTGAAGCCAGACTGAAAAGACTGGTCGACGGTTGAGAAGAGACCCTGCCGGCATAAGTAGCGATAACGGAGGTGGGAACCCTCCGCGCCGAAAGTCTAAGGTTTCCTGAGAAAGGTTAATCCGCTCAGGGTCAGGCGGTCCCTAAGGCGAGGCCGAAAGGCGTAGCCGATGGACATCCGGTTAATATTCCGGACCTCCCTTGTTTTCGTTATTACGATGGGGTGACGCAGTAGGATAAGCAGGCCGTTCTATGGCTATAACGGTCGATGCGTGTAAGGTGTTTCTCGTAGGCAAATCCGCGAGGAAGTTATCACTGAGACGCAAAGCAGTAACCCGTATGGGTGAAAGCTGCCGATTCCACACTGCCAAGAAAAACCTCTAAGGAGAAAGTAAGGGAACCGTACCTCAAACCGACACAGGTAGACGAGGAGAATATCCAAAGGCGCTCGTGAGAACAGTTGGTAAGGAACTCGGCAATATAACCCCGTAACTTCGGGAGAAGGGGTGCCTCATTAGGGTGCAAGCCCGAAGAGGCCGCAGCGAAATGCGCACTGCGACTGTTTAACAAAAACACAGGTCTCTGCAAAGTCGAAAACGACGTATAGGGGCTGACGCCTGCCCGGTGCTGGAAGGTTAAAGGGAGAGGTCAACCGCAAGGTGAAGCTTCGAACTGAAGCCCCAGTGAACGGCGGCCGTAACTATAACGGTCCTAAGGTTAACGATCTCGCTAGCCTTAGTAAAACTGAACTATATGCGGGAAACTCCTCATACAGCCGATCGGTACTCGTCGTCCTCACGGACGGCAGTCAAAATCCGACGGACAGGGGGACAATCCGCAGGGAAGGCTCCAAATGGAGAACCCTCAGAGACTTCACGTTCAGTCACATTCCGGAAGGCTGGAAGCGCAATGGGTGGTTGGATTTGTTGACGGCGAAGGTTGCTTCTTCGTCGGCATCAACCGGCACCCGGAGATGACTTCCGGATTCCAAGTGCTTCCTGAGTTCACCGTTGTACAACACCAACGCGATATCCAATTGCTCCATGCGCTCAAAGAATTCTTTGGGTGCGGCGTGGTTCGAACAAATCACGCGGAGCGAATGGCGTATCGAGTACGGAGTTTGGATCACCTGAATGAGAAGATCATTCCCTTCTTTGAACAGCATCCGCTGAAGTCAAAGAAGAGAGTTGATTTCGTCAAATTCAGAAAGATCCTACAATTGATGACGATGGGAAAGCACTTATCGAGCGATGGTATCGAGAAGATTCGAGAGATCGCTTCCACGATGAACACAGGATGTGAAAGATAAAGTCCAGCTTCTCTGGAAACAGAGTAAGACGAACTGAGCGAAATTCCTTGTCGGGTAAGTTCCGACCTGCACGAATGGCGTAACGAAAGTGCGACTGTCTTGCCGACTGACACGGCGAACTTGTAGTGCCGGTGAAGATGCCGGTTGCCCGCAACTAGACGGAAAGACCCCGTGCACCTTTACTATACCTTTACCATGAACTATGGCCCTTGCTGCGCAGGATAGGTGGGAGGCTTTGATTCCAGGCTCTCGGGCTTGGAGGAGCCAACGGTGAGATACCACCCTGCGAGATCTGTGGTTCTAACTTACTCCCGTGAACCGGGAGAGGGACATGGTAAGGCGGGTAGTTTGACTGGGGCGGTCGCCTCCTAAACGGTAACGGAGGCGCGCGAAGCTACGCTCAGGCTGTTTGGAAATCAGCCGACGAGTGCAAAGGCATAAGCGTGGTTAACTGCGAGACCTACAAGTCGAGCAGATGCGAAAGCAGGCCTTAGTGATCCGGTGGTTCTGCATGGAAGGGCCATCGCTCAACGGATAAAAGGTACGCCGGGGATAACAGGCTGATCGGAGCCAAGAGTTCATATCGACGCTCCGGTTTGGCACCTCGATGTCGGCTCATCGCATCCTGGAGCTGTAGAAGGTTCCAAGGGTTAGGCTGTTCGCCTATTAAAGCGGTACGTGAGCTGGGTTCAGAACGTCGCGAGACAGTTCGGTCCCTATCTGTTGTGGGCGCAGGAGATTTGAGAGGACCTGTCCTTAGTACGAGAGGACCGGGATGGACGAACCTCTTGTGTTCGAGCTGTCATGCCAATGGCACCGCTCGGTAGCGAAGTTCGGTTGTGATAACCGCTGAATGCATATAAGCGGGAAGCACTCCTCAAGATGAGATCTCCCAACCCGTAAGGGATAAGAAGGGCCCAGGAAGACTACCTGGTTGATAGGCTGGAGGTGAAAGCGCAGCAATGCGTGCAGCTTACCAGTACTAATCGCCCGTTCGGCTTGACCATAAAATTTACTCGGTGCAGAAAACAGCTGTCAGCACTCAGCTTTCAGCCATCAGCTAGAAACTGAGCTGAGGCTAGGCGAGTTTCTCTCGACCGCCAGAAATTGGGCGGGGAGAAAGAAAGACGCTGACAACTGTGCGCCGACGAAAAGCCGATGTAATACACGTGGTTGAAATCGGAAATAAGCAAGATGAAAGTAAGCCACACCCAATCTATTCAGCTGTGAGGTTTCGTCTTCACGATCTTTGAAAGTTTGCTGTCCATCAGCACGAAAGGTTAGCCCGGCAGGAAAAGCTGAGAGCTGACGGCTGAGAGCTGACAGCTACAAGTTGTCGGTGATCTTACCGCGGGGGATCCACCCGTTCCCATCCCGAACACGGAAGTTAAGCCCCGCCGGGCCGATGTTACTGCACGCGAAAGTGTGTGGGAGAGTAGGTCGTTGCCGGCATAAATAAAGGCCAGTCTGAGAAATCAGATTGGCCTTTTCCTTTTATGGCTTTTTGTGGCGCGGGCGCCTCGCCCGCGACTGTGTACAGCACCCAGAAATCCGAGCGAGAGCACGAGACCACAAGACCACAACCGCAAATTGCAACAGGAAAACCGCGAGCGATCGGGCTCGCTTCTAGCCACCGGTGCCAGGGGTGGCCGCATTGCCCATGGACAGTCTCACGGGCGAGGCGCCCGCGCCACAGCAATCTAACCGAGATCGGGATTCACCCACAACCACCGATACTCTTCCGGCCGCACCGCCAATCCCTTCCTAACCGGATTCTGCCGAATGTATTCGCACTTCTCCTTCAAACTCTCGTCCGATCGCAGCACATGGTCAAACGATTCCTCCTGCCAGACCGGCCCCGAAAGGCGCAACATCTTGTTAATCCGATGAGCCGTGACACTCTTCAGGCATTGCAGGATATCCACAAGAGGATACGGCCAGCCGTCGCGATTGCGCCGAGGCGAAAGCAGTAAGTGAACGTGATCGGGCATGATCACGACGGCATAGAGCCGAATCCGTGGTGCGAATGCATGCAATGTGTCGAATGTGGCGCGGGCGCCCCCGCCCGCGAAAGCCCGCCCCCCGATTCCGCCCTCCCGCAGACAGTGTTCCAGAACCAGATCGCGTGCCCCTGGAGTCAGAACGACCTGAGCCGTCCGGAACGTAATGAAGAAATCGGCGTCCGCTCTCTGCAAATGCGGCAATCGGCGTCGGTAACGATACTTGGCCAGAATCGCCCGGGACATACACCTGTGGGGCGGGCGCCCCGCCCGCCACTGCCGGCAGCATACGGAAACCTGAGCATGTCTGTCTGTGATGAATGAACATCCCAAAGCTGTGAAGGTCTCGGCAGCATCAAGGTGCCTTCTGTGGCGCGGGCGCCTCGCCCGCGACTGCGTGCAGCGCCCCAGAGTCACAGGGACTGCCTCATCAGTAGCAGCGATCAGAAACTGAGGCGGGTCTGAGGAGAAATGAACATCCCAAAGGAGCCGAGTCGTGGAGTTACCGGCGGCATTAGTCGTGGACAGTGCTCGCGGGCGTGGGCGCCCGCGCCACACAAGCCCCACTCAACTGCGCAGCCCATCCTACGGATTCGGAGGAGGGCTCAATAGCTCACAATGCTCGACACACCTCACAGTGTTGACTTCGACATTGGCTTTCTTGTGGCCGGAAAAATCGATGTCGGGGAGGATCAGCAGCGTTTGCGTGCCATTGGCGACATTAAAAGTGCAGTTGAAACTCATCGACTGGACGCCACGTTCCTTGCAGCCGGTTTGGTCGAGGGCGTCGGGGAGGGTTACGGTTTTGTCGTAGACCTGGTCGGCAAGATGCGATGGGAGCAGAGCGACCGTCAGAGGGATGGGCGACTTGATCTTCACGCTGAGTTCTTGGCCGTCGTGGTCTGGAGTCATCAGACTGTAGACCTTGGGTGCCGGCGTTATCTGATATTTTTCGTCGAGGATGCGGCGCCAGTGGAACTCAGGCTGAATGCAATTGAAGTACTGGATGTGGAGATCGTTGGGGGAGATGAACTGCCGCACTCCAGGTCCGAGGATCGCTCCGATTGTGGAGACGACGGGCTTCTCGGGCTTGCGCTCATCGCGGAAGGTGATGATCATCGGTCGCTCGGAGGGAAGATGACACTCGTAAATCGCGCTGGTGACATGCTCCTTCACGCAAAGGAAGCTGAAATTCGCACGGGCCCCGGGCTGCATGGCGGCGTTCCATTCGTCGGCCCAGGCCATGGCCACGGTGACCGGGTATCTGGAGTCGATCTGCACGTGCATGTCGCCGCCCCCGACAGCGGGATGGTAGACGCGGCCGGCATGGAGGCTGGCGGGCTCCAAAGGGATTGTTTCGCTGTCAGCAGGAGTCCAGTAAACGCGATCTTGTGCATACAAGTTCGCGGCGAAGGCGCAGAACAGCAGCGCGAAAATGGAAAGGTTCCTCATGCTAGAAGTATTTGCTGGGTCAATGCGCGTACTCTAGCGAATTCGCGAGGGGAGGATTACAAAGGTACCCCTTTTCCCCCGACACGTGCAGCAGACATATGCCTAAAGTTCGACTAGCTGCCTTCTCCAAATCCCTCGACGGATTCCCCGGCGTTCGCGGTCCCGAGATCTCCTCGTGGTTCTTTCAGATCGAAATCTGCCCCCGCACCCTCACACGAGAAGTCAAAATCCCCACCGTCCGGGAAGTGTGCCAGGCCAGTCACAGTTTCTTGACGTACTCGATTAAGGGCATGCCGAAAAAATCGGAGACGTGGCCCGAGCGGCGGTATCCGTGCTTTTCATAGAAGGCGATCGCGGGTTTGAGGAGCTCGGTTGTGTCGAGGGTGACCTGCTTGCATCCGCGAATGTGCAACCAGTCTTCGATCGCGGCTAACAACATGAGTGCCGTTCCCGTGCCACGCCATTCTGAGAGAACCGCCATTCCGCGCAGATGTCCTTGCTCCCCGTCGCTGGAAGCGGAGATTGTTCCCACCACCGCGCCGGCCACGGTGGCAATCAGGACGTGCATTTGCTGAATGCGAAGCTGCACCTGATCGACGGTGGGAACGGTGTCAGCGAACGCTCCCGGAGTGTAGGCCGAGCGGTACGGCGTGAACGCCGTCAGCAGGCATGTAGCGATGGCGGCGGCGTCCGCGGGGTCTGCTGGGCGAATCTTGACGGCGGCTGTCGTCCGCATGTTGGGACCGATTTTACTGCACGCCAAATTGTGTGGAAGACCTGACTCCGACGCTGCTCGGGTTGAATACAATTGCAGTATCGACGAAAGGATCCGATGAGCAAAGTTAGGGTCGCTGCGTTTTCTGTTTCCATCGACGGGTTTGGAGCTGGGCCGCGGCAGGATTTGGAGAATCCTCTCGGAGTGCGCGGCACCGAGCTCCACACGTGGTTTTTTCACACCGCACTTTTCAAGAAGATGTACGGACAAGGCGGAGGGAGCACGGGTATCGACAACGATGTAGCTGTTCAATCTTTTGAGAATGTGGGGGCCTGGATTCTGGGCCGCAACATGTTTGGGCCGGTTCGCGGTCCGTGGGAAGGCGATTCCTGGAAAGGGTGGTGGGGCGATAGTCCTCCGTATCATGTGCCCGTTTTTGTGCTCACCAATCATGCACGCGCTGCCCTCGCCATGGCCGGCGGCACGACGTTCCACTTCGTCACCGATGGCCTCGAGTCTGCGCTGAAGCAGGCGAAAGAGGCGGCCAAGGGTAAGGACGTGCGAATTGGCGGTGGCGTGTCCGTGATTCGCCAGTACATCGTTGCCGGGCAGATCGACGAGATGCATTTAGCTTTTTCGCCAGTGCTGTTGGGCGAAGGGGAACATTTATTTTCCGGGATCAATCTGCACGAGCTTGGGTTCACAGCTGTGCGCGCGGTCGCGGGAGAAAATGCAACTCACGTTTTCACTAAGAAGATCATGTAGGTCTGGTCAAGTCAAAATCCCCACCATAACGTCGCAGAAGGCGCGACGTTAGGATGGGGCACCCGGCGCTGGGGAGATCCTTCGCAAAGAACGCTCCCGCTTCGCTCACGCCCGCAAAGCGCCTCAAGCGGCGGCTTGATGTTGATAGGCCGGGACGAAGGATTCGGCTACGAAAGTTTCGAAACCTGTTGGTGTGGTGTTTTGGGATGCACGTGGCTCGAGAGCGCGCATGTGTCCGGAGTTGAGTGCGCCGATCATCTCCAGGAGTAGTCTGGAGAATTGGTCGGACATTCCCATTTGCACCAGGACAGCCCGAAACTGATCGTCGGGCAATTGGACGTATTTGAGGTTTGGCTTGCCGATGGCCTTGCCAATAATCGCGGCGACTTCGGTGTAGGTGAGGTCGCGTTGTCCCAGCAACTCACGGGTTTGTTTGCCGTGGACGGTTGGGTGTAAGAGGGCTTGGGTCGCTGCGGCTCCGATGTCGCGAGTGGCGATCAGGGAAAGTCTTAGATCCGGACGGAGAGGCGTGACGACGTTGCCCGCCTGGCGGATCGCGCCAGCTTGGGGAAGCGTGTTTTCCATGAAGTAGCCGGCGCGCAAGTGGAGCACATTCGCGCTGCTGATCTGATTGAGCTTCTGTTCGAGATTGTGAAGGCCGAGCACGGGGCCGGTTCCGCTGGCTTTATCGGCTCCGATGCTGCTGAGCGCAACCACATTCTTGGTCCCAGCATTTTGCACTGCGGCCGCGATCGCGTCGCTTACGCGACCTGAATACCCGAGAGGATCGGTACTGGCGGTGTTGGGCGGGATCATGACGTATGCCGCGTCTGCCTGTTGGAAGGCCTTGGCGAGGGCAGCGGCGTCGGTGACATCGGCGATGAAGGTCTCCGCACCTTGCGCCGCGAGAGGCTGGAGATGGGCTGAGTTTCTGCCGACGACCCGAACCTTTTGCCCGGCGGCGAGAAGATTGTTCGCCACGACATGTCCGGTGTTGCCGCTTGCTCCGAGTACAACGTACATAAAGTTTTCTCCTGAGGGGGTTGGATGCGCGAAGCTGGAATTTGGACTCTGCATTGCTTTGAATGTGGTGCGGGCGCCCCCGACCGCGACTGCCAGGACGCTCGCAACTCTGAAGGTCGCAACGGCGAGTATTCGGGAAGCGAAGTGCGAGGGCTTCAAGACTTTATTTGCAGTCCGCCGTTGCGGGCGGGGCGCCCGTGCAACATAAAGCTGGATGTACCTACAACCATCTATAATCCTTCGGCAACCGCACCAGTCCTCGTCTCACCGGATTCTGGCGAATGTACTCGCACTTCTCCTTCAAGCTCTCATCTGACCGCAACACGTGATCGAAGGATTCCTCTTCCCAGGCAGGTCCCGAGAGATGCAGTAGCCTGTTGATCCGGTGAGGAAGGCGACGGCGATATTGACACTTCTGCTGCTAGAGGGTCGTCGACATGCTGGTGTAGGGCGGGCGCCCCCCCCCACCGCGACTGCCGAGAGCCTAGATACTGTCGACTTGGGCTGTATGTGGCCAATAAATATAGAAGGGCTGGATTAAAGAGATCAGAACCGGAGGCACAAGCTGAGACCAGAACCGCAAAGAATTCGGCAGTATTCTTGATGGACAGACGCGGGCGGGGGCGCCCGCGCCACATTAGATCTGGCCTACTTCTTCTTGGCGGATGAGAATTTCATAGCCATTGCAAAACGCGCCGCCCTGAAATTCACATTCGGCACCGACTCGCGCAATCCCCAAAACGCCGCCCACTTCTACTACTGTTTGCATGAACGTCAAAATCCCCACCCGAAAGTCGCAGAAGGCGCGACTTTAAGATGGGGCGCCCCTTACTCCAACCTATCCGTTGAATCCGGAGCGCTAGTCAGGCTGCGGTGTGGGTTGCCAGATCGACTGTGACCGTGTCGGGCGGGACCGCGGCGCCAGTCTTACTCACGGGGTTGAAAGTTAAGGTGAGTTGCTTCGCGTTGACGGTGACGCGCAGGTAGCCGGAGTCTTTCTGGTCGTGTTTGTTGAGGGTCAGGCCGGTGTTCGGAAAGACGGTGCTCGAGTCGAGATACTTCACGTTCAGGTTGTCTCCGGGTTCGGAGGCGGACTTTCCGAGGTGCGCGCTCGCCAGAGGGGTTACGTTGTGACCGCTGTCGCCGCAGACGACGAACGGAACGGAATAGTTCTTGCCGCTGAAATTCAGGGTGCGGGTGTAGCGCTGATAGTTGTGGGCATGGCCGGAAACGAAGGCATGCGGGTAGACACCAACCTGCTTGCAGATGGCGTCAATCTGGCCCAGCATGACGGAATTGCCGGTGTGTTTGCCGCCGCCGGTTGGTCCGCTTGAAGGCGAGTAACTGAAGGGCGGATGGTGGACGGCGATGATCACCGCGCCGACATAGTTGCTGCTCTTGATGTTCTGCAATTGGGCGGTCAGGAATGCGAGCTGGAAGTCGGGCACCGTGGGCCACTTCTTTTTTCCGCCGCTGGTTTCGCTCGAAATTACGCCTGGATCTTCGAGCGCGTTGCTGAAGAATCCGATGACGCGAACGAAAGGAGCGTCGAGCGTGAAGTAAACACCGGGTTGAGTCATGGCCGTACGGTGGAGCGATCCGGCTTCCTTGGTGACCACGGTCGAGGAGGCGCAGAAATTGCTCATAAAGGTGGTGAGTGGCTCACTGCCCTTGGGAGTGCTGGGCACGACGAACGAGTCGTGGTTGCCGGGGACAGCGAAAATGGGCGCTGGGTAGTTGCGGAAAGGCTCGTAGAACTGGTCGTAGTAGTATGCGGATTCTCCGAAGTTGTAGACGATGTCGCCGAGGTGGAAGAGAAAGGCCGGGCGCTTGGCAGCGCTGGAAGTGTGGAAGTCGTTGGTCACGGCGTCGGACACCCTGATCATCGCGGGGAAAGTGGACTGCTTGGAGGCGCCGCTGTCGCCGATCATGTGGAAGCTGATGGACTTGGCTGCCTGGATGGACTGGATGACTTCGGCGCCATGCGCTCCCCAAGCTGTGGCGAGGGGGAAAACATCGCCGGGCTTGCCGCTGGACTGGTTGAAGGGGACTACGTCTTTGACGAGGAGCTTTTGCAGTTCCGGAGTGTAGAGACTGTCGTCGGTCACCGGAGTTTTGAATTGAGTGGGGTCGGGAGTGGGGACTCCCTCCTGAAACACGGGTTCACTGAAGAGAGGTTGGGAGAGTGGAGCGTTTGGTTTTCTTGGCATGGTGGTATGAGTTCCTTTCGTCGAGTTGTGGGGCAGCCCTGGGTGTGACCGATGGCCCCCTCAAGAATGGAATCCGCCGCACTCGGAAGTTCCGCGGTATTGCCAATTGTGCGACCTGCCAAAATCAGGGCGCAGCGAAAAACATGGGCGCTTTTGATTGTCCGCCTGCCGGGACAAGAGGCGCCTTGCGGGGAAAGGTGTCTCACTTTACTGCTGGATTGGGGATTGCGCAACGGCAAAAATCAGAAGCGGCTGGATTTGACGGAGGGATCCAAAATCCCCACCCTAACGTGGCAAAAAGCGCGACGTTAGGATGGGGCACCCTCGGACGTTACTCCACTGCCATGCCTTTTCTACTGGGCGGGGTTTACTGGTGCTGCCGGAGTGGCCGGAGTTTCGGCGGTCACTTCGGGAGTTATAGGATTGATCTTCACGGTCGCCAGGATTTTTTCCAGACGGTCGAAGACCTTGTCGCGGTCGACGTGCTTGATCAAGCCATCCTGCGACGCGACGGTGGTGACGTTCAGGGCGAACTCGTAGCAAGATCCATTCTGGAAGAAATGGAAGTACTTTGCGTCGCTCTGACGAGTTCCCTCTCCGGAGACGGCTTCGGTCGCGCGAAGCTCGAGATCACCGAGCATCAGCTTGGAACCTTGCGGCTCGGGCTGAGACTGGAGGGCGGGAGTGGCTGCGGCGACTGCCGTAGCGGGCGCCGATACGGGCTGAGTTTCCGCCGAAGTTGCGGGAGCGGCCGGAGTGGAGGCCGACTGCGCCGTAGCAGCTTCTGTGGATGGAGTCGTCTTCATGGGCTCAGGCTCGGACTTCGCTTCGGACTTCGTTTCGGTCGCGGCCACGGGCACTATCTTGGGCTGCGGCACCGCGAACTCGGTGCATTGATCGGCGGTGAGATTCTTATGAACGCTCACGTTGAAGAATGCGGACGAGAAATCGGTGTTGGTGAAGCTGGTCTCAGGCAACTCGACAGCGGCCAATGCGACTCCGCCCGGCTGCACGAAGTTCATCGGAACGGGGCTGGACATCAGAAGATCCGAGGCAGCGTTGCCGGTTTCGATGGCGTAGCGGCGCGGATATTCGAAAGTCACACCGTAAGTCTTGTCGGTATAGTTCACGGTGGCGGGCTTCTTGTGCACGACTTTTTTCGGAGCCGGCTTGTTCTCGGCCTGCATGGCGACCGCGGGCATGCTGGGCGGCATCGTGCTTTCAGACTGCGTGACGGGAATCTGGTTGTTGGAGCTTACTGGTTTCGGCTTCTCACTCGAACAGCCGACGGCTAGGGAGCAGACGATCAGCACGGCTGCGAAGATAAGCGCGTTGATGTGGCGCCAGGTTGCGGTTGCGACGTTCTTGGCGTCCTTGCCCCAGGCGACGGAGTCGCGGGTTCCTGCGATGTTGCGTAATGAGTTGATGCGGGTCATGGTTGGTCACCTCCTGCCGACTAGCGGCGCTGTGAGGAGTGCACGGGGCGGGCCAGGGGCGGGGGCGTTCATTTGGCGTGGGTTAGCGGGGCGCTGGCTTGGTAGAGGCGTGGAGCGCGGGACACGGGTGTGGGCGGCGGGACACGGGTCAAAATCCCCACCCTAACCGCAAAGAACGCGGTTAGGATGGGGCACCCGGCGGGAGGCATCTGCTGGCAAGCATCAAACCCAAGATCAAAGGCGACGGACAGGAGTGTCCGTCCCACATTATCTATGGGAATTCCAGGGTTACGAATTTTGCGAGGTGCTGTCCGGCGTTGGTCAGTGTGTGGGAGTCGCCGCCGGCGAGCCATTTTGCATCGCCCGACTTGAAGTGGCCGGGCATGGGGCCCTGACCTTCAACGTCGCTGCGGAGATCGAGGTCGGAGACGGCAACGAGCAGACGCGGGCCGGGGTGATCGGGCTTGGGGATCATGGCGCCGGGCTGGAGTTCGAATTCGGAGACGCGGACGCCGTCTTTGACAAAGAGAATTTCTTTAGTGCCGCCTTGCAGGATGTCGAGGCCTCGTTCTTCGTCCCTGTGGGCGGGCGAGTGGCGGAGTTTGTCGTCTTGCAGGAGTTCGATGATGACGTCGCGGAAGGGCTGAGTTGAGAGATTGCGTGCCGTGTGGGCGAACCCAGCCGCGAGGAAGTTGGTATCGCCGTCGCGGAGCTTGACGGTAACGGGATCCTTGCCCTTGACCGTATTGACGACTTCGGCGGCGCCGAGGTTGACATAGATGTAGTCGTGATGGTGAACGTGCATCAGAGTCTCGGAGTGTGGAGCGACTTCAACGGTGAAGACTCGGACTTGATCGTTGGCGAAGGCCAGGTGGTGGTGAGGTTCGGCGGTGATTTCAACTTCGGGAGCGGATTGGGCCGTCAGGACAGCGGTTAAGAGCAGGAGAGTACCGCACTTCATGGCGGGGATTGTAGCATTGGTGGCTGGATATTAGAGGAACGGGAAAATCCCCACCCTTCGACAAGCTCAAAAGTTTATTCTTCGCGGGTTACGCGAATCCATTCTTCCATCTGGTCGAGGTACTCAGCCAGAGCGCGGCGGCCGGTGGCGGTCAGGCGATATTCGGTGCGCGGGACGCGTCCCTCAAAGAACTTGACGCACGAGACGTACTGCGCTTCCTCGAGTTTGCGGGCGTGCACGCTGAGATTGCCGTCGGTAGTTTTGAGGACGCGCTTGAGGTCGTTGAAGCTGAGCGAATCGTTGGTCGCGAGGGCGCTGACGATGCCGAGGCGAATGCGCTCGTGAATCAGGCGGTCGAGTTCCGGGAGTTCCGGAGCGCGGGCGGGCTCGCGAACCTGCTTCCGGTCGTGTCCACGTGCTTGTCCACTGAGCCCAGGCTTGGGTTTGTCATGCTTGTGGTGTGCTGGAACTACTTTAGCCACCGTGCCTCCTAGCGATGAGAAGTCCAAAGACGATATGCAAGCCGCCGAAACCCGCGGCCAGAAACCAGTTGCCCCAGGCGGCGGGAGCAAGCACAGCGAGGCCTCCCAGAAGCATGAAGCTGACCCCCATGACGGGGAGGGTCGCAACGGAGAACGCGCCTCCGGTGATGATTCCGGCGCCGTAAAGCAGCAGCCAGGTGGCGGGCAGGGCGGATTCCAGGCCCGCGCGAAACAGCAGAAACGTGAGAAAAGCTCCGGCGACCAGAGGCGGCGCCAGGCTGAGAGCGACCTTGCGGGCTGGTCCGGAAAACAGCGGCAAGCCGCGGCGGTTCGCTTTCCAGGTGCAGGAGAGCAGTCCGATGACGACGGCAAGAAGGCCTTCTGCCAGCCAGATTTGGAGCCAGGCGAATGGCGAGATCTGGCGAGCGGCCAGCCAGGAGGCGCCCAAGGCGGTGAAGCCAAGCAGCATTTGACCCCAACCGGAGACGGCGGTGAAAGCGGCGGAGCGCTCCATCGTGTCGCGGATGAAACGCAAGTCGTCGGCGAGGTTGGGGGCCGAACCGGATGCGGCGTTGGCCGCCGGGAGGCGGGGAGAACGATGAATGCGCCGGAAGCGGTGGGGGCGAGGGTCGAACATGAGAGCAGGGTAACCGGGGCGAGTCGCTTGTGTCAAGTACTTTGCGGCGCAAAGAATAATCAAAATCCACGTCCTAACGTCGCAAAAAGCGCGACGTTAGGATTGGCCACCTTTGGATTGGTAGACTTGAGGACGGGGCCGATTGCAAGTGCGCGGTCGGACGTTACGCGACATGAGTGATTTTGGCAAGTTGCTGATCGTGCTGGGCGCAGCCCTGCTGGGCACGGGAATCGTCCTTGTTGTGTTGGGGCGGACGAATTTGCCTCTAGGCCGACTGCCGGGGGACATCGTGTATCGCGGGAAGAATACGACATTTTATTTTCCGCTGGCGACTTCGTTGCTGGTGAGCGTGGTGCTCTCGCTGGTGTTGTATTTGGTGGGGCGGTGGAGGAGATGAGATCCGTTGCTTTGGGGAACCCGGAGCGTGTTGTGCCGTCCCAGGCGTCCTTACAGGACGCAATCAAGCTCGGCTGGGTTACCCGCCTGTAGAACTAGCGGGCTATTGTCGTGAGTCTCTAACGGGACTCGGGTTCGTTCTCAGTGCGCGCTCACGGCGCATCCGTTGCTGTCTGGCCGCTTCGGGGCCCACTCTGCTCAGCATGGAGTCGACAGTTGACTTCGCTGGCATCACGTTTTAGATTCGACGCACGCTGTTTTTGCTCTTTAGAATGTTTTTCGGAACGCGCGTCTTTGCCGCTGGGCGAAGACAGGGAAGCGGGTGTGAATCCCGCGCTGCCGCGCAACTGTAAGCGAGGAAATTGCCTCCGGCCACTGGGAACGAATCCGGGAAGGCCGCTGGCGCTGCTGGATGACGGTCGTCATCCTTACTCGCAAAGCCAGGAGACCGGCGCGCTCCGTCACCTTCAACCTCTTTCGCGAGCAAAGGAGGATGGTATGCGCGCATGGGTGTCTGGGGTTTTTCTGCTGGTGTTTTTCCCTCTGGTTTCTTCTGCGGCCGCGTCGGCTGCTGATCTCAAAGTCAAAGTGGTGGATCCACAAGCTGCGGCGGTGGCGGGAGCGGAAGTCTCGCTGGCGGGGACGGGAGGGAAGGTCCTTGTTACCCAGACGACATCAGCCGAGGGGATCGCGATCTTGAGCAGGCGGGGCGACAGCCCCTATCAGATCACGGTTCTGGCACCGGGCTTCGCTGTGGAAACAGTTGATGTTTCATCGCAGGCCGAAGTCACGGTGAACCTGCGCCTCGCGACCGCTTCGGAAACCGTGGTGGTGAGCGCCACGCGCACGCCTGTGCCCGGGGGCGCGGCGGGCGCAGACGTGGACTCACTCACCGGCGCACAGCTGACGACGATGCAGCCGGTAACTGCGAATGATGCGATGCGCTTTCTTCCGGGCGCAGTGGTCAACACCGCGGGACAACGCGGAGGCCTGGCGTCTCTTTTTGTGCGGGGCGGTGAATCGAATTACAACAAGGTGATCGTTGACGGCGTCGCGATCAACGAACCGGGCGGCACGTTTGACTTCGGCACACTGTCGCTGGCGCAGGGCGACCGCATGGAATTCGTTCGCGGGGCGCAGAGTACGTTGTACGGATCGGACGCGATGACCAGCGTGGTGCAGGTTTGGACGCGAACAGGCGGCGCCAGCGTTCCCGAATTGCGATTTGCCGCCGATGGCGGGAACCTGGGAACGGAGAGCGGCCACGCTTCTCTCGCGGGGGCGCGTGGACGTTTCGACTACAACCTGTTCGGCGATCAATTCAACAGCAACGGTTCCGGCGTGAATGACGCTTACTCCGATTCACTGGAGGGGGCTAACGTGGGGGCCGCGCTCAACCAACGGACTTCGCTGCGCGCGCGGATTCGTCATTCGAACAGCCACACCGGAGTGCCGGGGGAATGGAGCTTCAATGGCACGCCGCTCGAGCCACCGGATCCCAGCGACTGGTCGCAACTGAACAGCCTGCTCGGCAGCGTGGAACTGGCCGTGGCCGCGCCCTCGGGATGGCAGCACCACTTTACCGGATTCGACTACCTCTATCGCTACAACGAGTTGAATCGGAACGGAGATGCGGCCAGGATTTTCGACTTCCCTTCTCACGAAGTCGACCACATCAATCGTGCCGGATTTGAGTACCAGGGGGACTACTCGGAGCGCAGCTGGGCGCATACGACATTTGGGTACCGGGTCGAGAATGAAAACGGGTTTGTGGGGAATCTCCAGTATGGTCCGCAGAACCATGATCAGAGGCTCAACCACGACGCGTACGCGCAACAGGAGCTGATTCTGGGCCGGTTGGGAGTGATTGTGGGCGGTCGATTTGTGCACGACAGCGCCTTCGGCAACACCGCGGTTCCCAGGGTTGCGCTGACGTTGCAGGCGATTCGCGGGAATGAGACGTTTTCCGGGACTCGCCTCCGGTTCTCGTATTCCACTGGATTCAAGGAGCCGCGATTGGAAGAAACGTTCAACGGAATTCCCGCAAATCCGTTTAACTTCCCGAACCCAGGACTGAAGCCCGAGCGGGTACGGGCGTTTGAGGCGGGATTGCAGCAAGGGTTTTTCAACAACAAGTACGAATTCAGCGCGACTTACTTCAATAATCTGTTTCACGACCAGATCAACTACGTGACCTCAAATAGTCCGCCTGACTTTCCGGGTCAATACGTAAATGTGAACCAGGCGTTCGCGCAGGGTGCGGAACTTGTGTTGCGGGCGAAACTGCGGTCGAGGTTATTGGTGGATGGCGGATACACCTATACCTCGTCGCAGTACCTGGACAACCCCGCGCCATTTGATCCGATCTATGATCCGGGGCGGCCCTTGCTGCGGCGTCCGAAGCATTCAGCGAACGCACTATTGTCGTATCTGGGAACGCGTTGGGGAGGGAATCTCGGCGGCAGTTTTGTGGGGCGGCGCGCTGACTCGGATTTCCTGGGATTGGGGATCGAGCACGCGGCGGGCTACGTTCTGGCGGATGTCGGAGGATGGTACGCGGTGAATCACCGCGTCACAGCGTACGCGAACGTCGAGAACGCGCTGGACCGGAGGTATAACGAAGTGCTGGGTTATCCGGGGCTGCCGGTGAATTTTCGGGGGGGGGTGAGGTTTCGGGTGGGCGGCGAGTAGCAAGGGCTGAAGCCCACAGGTTTCTACGTCCCAAACGCGGCGCTGAAGCGCCGCTCTTCCACCATAGGTGTCGGGGCTAGCCGACTTCTTGCGGGGCTCGGGGAAGGCGAACGGATGTGGCTGCTTTCGTACCGAAGTATTTGGTGCGCGCGAGCAGAAGCTTTTCAACCTCAACTTCATTCAAGGGCTGCTGGCGTCCGAGCAGATGCGTGACCAGCGCGATCTGGGCAAAGTGCTCGACGGTTTCCATCTTCATATAGGCATGTTCAAGGGTATCGCCATATGCGACGACGCCGTGGTTCGACATGAGGATGGCGTCGTAATTCGGAACATAAGGCTCCAGAGTCTTCGCCAGCTCCGAGGTGCCGGGAGTCGCGTAGCGAGCGAGAGGAATGCATCCCAGGCCGATGACTACTTCGCAGACGAGCGGCTGGGTGAGGGCGATACCGGCGGCGGCGAAGCCAGTAGCGGTGGGGGGATGGGCGTGGACGATCGCCTGGATATCGGGCCGGAGCCGGTAAATCAGCAGGTGCATGCCGATTTCACTGGTCACGTTGCGGCGACCGGCGACGCGCTTCCCCTCCCGATCGACGATGACCATGTCGGCCGGGCGCATCGCTCCTTTGCTAATGCCGGTCGGCGTTACCAAGATGCGATCGCCAGCCATGCGGACCGAGAGGTTGCCGTCCATGGCGGCGACGAAACCGCGCGCATGGACCATGCGTCCGTAGCGAACGATCTCTTCCCTGTGTTTACGTTCCGCAGGCATGGGTTCCTTCAGGAAGACTAGCCAAGCAATAAAACACAGTTTAGCACGGCACCGTAACCGCGGCAGGCCAGGCTGCGCCCGGCGGACAGCCGGGGAGGCTGTCCCCACATGGGCGCTGCGTGCCTATAATCGGTTGGCGTGCTGGTCTCTGAATTTCACTATCATCTGCCGGAAGAATTGATAGCCCAGGAACCGCTGGCGGATCGCGCTGCCTCGCGGATGCTGCACCTCGACGCCTCCAGTGGGCGATTCGAGGATCGGCGGTTCCGCGAGTTTCCCGAACTCCTGCGGCCGTGCGATCTGGTCGTGTTTAACAACACCCGGGTGTTTCCCGCGCGGCTGTATGGACGGCGGGGAGGACTCAAGGCTCAGCCGGTGAGCCAGCGAAATCCTGCGGCGGGCGAATTTCTTCATGGACGCATCGAGGTGTTGCTCACGCGCCAACTGCATCCGGAACCCAATGAATGGGAGTGCCTGGTGCGGCCGGGAAGAAAGATCGGGGTGGGAGAGCATCTTTTCTTCGGCGAGCATGATGAGCTGCAGGCGGAAGTAACTGGGCGGGGGGAGTTTGGCGAGCGGCGGATCCGGTTTGCGGCGGTAAAGCCGAGCTTTGCTCGGCCGGCCGGACGAATGCGTCCGTCCCCACATGAGTCTCTTGACCGCGAGAGTGGCGTCGAATCTCGGTCAACTTCGGCGGCGGACTTCTTCGGGCTGGTGGAGAAGATCGGGCACGTGCCCCTGCCTCCTTACATCGGCCGGGCCGACTCTCCGGGCGACCGCGAGCGGTACCAGACGGTGTATGCGCGGGAGCGGGGATCGGTCGCTGCTCCGACTGCAGGACTCCATTTCACTCCGGACGTTCTGGACCGCATTCGAGAGCGTGGGGTTGAAACGGCAGAGATTACGCTGCATGTCGGGTTGGGAACGTTTCAGCCGGTGCGAGTGGAACGCGTGGAAGAACATCCATTGCACTCGGAGGCTTATTCCATTTCTGTCGACGCGTCGACGAGAATCCGTCTGGCGCGAAGCCAATCGCGGCGTGTCATTGCGGTTGGGACCACGACGGTGCGGACGCTGGAGCATGCTGCCCAGCAAGGAGCGGGCGAAGTGCGGGCGGGGGCGGGTGAGGCGAATTTGTTTATTTATCCGGGATACAAGTTTCAGGTGGTGAGCGCGTTGCTGACGAACTTTCACCTGCCCCAGTCGACACTGCTGATGCTGGTTTGCGCGCTGGGCGGAAAGGAAAATGTCCTGCGCGCGTACGAGCACGCCGTCTCGGAGCGCTACCGGTTCTACTCGTACGGAGACTGCATGTTCGTGGAGTAGCGAGAACCGCGCGATTAATCGGCCGACGCGACCGATAACCGGCGGTTGAGCAGAATGCCTCCCATGACTAAAGTCAAACCGAGCACAGCCAAAAGCAGCCACCAGCCCCAAAACTGCGATGGATGGCGCAGGGCGCGGATGAAATGGCGCCCGTAGTGATCGGCCACAAGGGCGATGGTCGCATATCGAATGCCACGGCCAAGAACAACAATCGCGAGAAACTTTCCCAGGTTGTAGTTCGAAACGCCGGCCGCGGCGAACAGCATGCTCGTGGGAAACGGGAACGGAATCGCGCAGGAGGCGAGGAGAACTCCGTCGCTCGATTTCTTGAAAAGTTTCAGGATCGCGGCCACTCTTCCCTTCTTAAATTTGCGGTCGAGATAGGCAGAACCGGCCTTGCGGGCGAGGCGAAACGTCAGGTATGCGCCGATGACCGAGCCGGCAGTGGCGACCAACGCGTATTCGTACCAGGGATTGCGGTGGCTTGCCGACAGAACCGCGGTGAGAATGTCGGGGCCGCCGAAGGTGGGCAGCGGCGAACTGTCGAGAATGGCCAGGGAGAAGAGGCCCAGCGCCCCGAGGTGCCGGAACATGGAGCCGAGACTTTGCCCGCTCCGGGCCGTCGTCCTTGCCTTCTGAAGGAGCAGGTTCACCATGACCGCAATATATCAACTTGTCGGAGAGGAGGCTTGGGGGGGAGCGTACTAGACTAGCAGGCAGCGGAAAAACTCTCTTGAGCAGACGCGGTTTTCCCACCGGGGGTAAAGCCGCTACTGATCCCGCAAACAGTTGCGGCGCGGCAGCAAGTGTGGGCGTGAGAACTCCTCTTTCGCCCCGCTGGGGCTGGATCATTTCCCCACATTACCCAGGGCTTGCGCCCTGGGCTCTATTCTTGCGCCGCTTTGCGGCTTCGAAACCGCAAAAGCAAAGCGGGCACCCTTGCGGGGTGCCCGCTGCGAAGTCGACCAAATTTGTGCCAGCGTGAAGCTTAGGCCCGGGCGCCGACGGCGGCTGGTTCAGCCGCAACCGCTTTGTCTTCGCCGTTGGCTTTCTGCTGGGGCTGTCCGCCTTTGCGGATGTCAATGCCGCCCTTGAAGAAGGCGCCGTCTTCGATCGAAATGCGGGCGGCGACAACGTCGCCGGTCAGCGAGCCGTCACTGCGAATATCGACGCGATCGCTGGCCGTTAAATTGCCGCGCACTTTGCCGAGGACCACGATTTCGCGGGCATTGATATTGGCGGCGACGATCCCGTTACGCCCGACGGTGACGCGGTTGCCCGCGAGGTTGATGGAGCCTTCGACCCGGCCGTCGATGTAGAGGGACTCGGAGCCGGTCACCTCGCCCTTGATCACCAGCGACTTGCCGATCGTGGCCTGGTCCGCAGTGGTGGTGGTCGTCGCGGGACGCGGTGCGACCGGCTCGGCGGCCATTGCTGGCGCGCTGGGGGCGGACGTAGTAGGACGCTCGGGCTCGGCGGGCCGGGCAGGAGTCTGAGGCTGATTGGTCGGCTTCCACATGGGATGAACGATCCTTTCCTTGTTGGGATTAGGGGTCACAAGCCGCACTTTCGTGACCAAACCGAATTGTACTCCGACGTCTCAAAATGAGTGCTGTGGAAAACCTCTATTTTCAACCGCGAGTTCCTCCAATGGTACATGGCCTTTGGGGTGGGGGCGCGCACAGGCAGGGATGTGCTATTTCCTTTCTGCCTTCCCAGCTAGTGATTCCAGTAAAAATTTGCGCGGCCGTGCCCTTTCACAGGGGCTGGGAGTTATGCTCTTAGGGTCGAAGATTTATCGAAGACGGAATCCCGGATTGGGCGTCTAAGTCCCAGGAAAGCTGGGCCCTGAATCTCGAAGAACTGGAGTAAAAGTATGTTAGAACCAGCCGAAGTTACGCCGGCAGCGTCGCCGATCGCGCGGCCTGGGCCGGGCGAATATGCGACTTACTACGATCGCTACATATCTCTAGTATCGGGCTCCGACATTTTGGGTACGCTCGACTCGCAGCGCCGCCAGTCGATGCTGCTGCTTTCGGGGCGGGACGAGAGTGATGGAGATTTTCGTTACGCGCCCGATAAATGGAGCGCCAAGGAAGTACTGGGCCACGTCTGCGACACGGAGCGAATCATGTCCTATCGCGCGCTGCGGATCGCTCGCGGCGACCGGACGCCGATTGAGGGCTTCGAGCAGGATGACTACGTCCGCAACTCTCCGTTCCGGCAGCGCCCGCTGGCCGAGTTGATCGAGGACTATATTGCGGTGCGGCGGGCGACCCTGACGCTTTTGCGCAATCTGGATGACGCGGCGTGGGCGCGGCGGGGCATAGCCAACAAGAATGAGATCAGCGTAAGGGCATTGGCCTATCTGATTGCGGGGCACGAACTGCATCATCGCAGGGTTCTGGAGGAGAAGTACTTCGCGATCAATCGCGGTTAGGACAGCCGGTCACTTTGTCGGGTCCTTCTTGCGAGAAAAACTCGAGTAGAACGGCAAGCCGCAAGATTGTCAATTTCTTTGAGCCGCGATAGCGGCTTTAGAGTTGTTACTTTACGATTCCCATCCTCTTTCCCACGCGCGCCAACACGTCGAGTGCCTGCTCCAACTCATCCTTCGTGTGCGTTGCCGTCATGATGGTGCGGATGCGCGCCTTTCCCTCGGGCACTGTGGGGAATGCGATCCCGGTCCCCAGGACGCCCTCTTTGAACAGCTCGCGGGAGAAGTCCATGGTGAGCTTGCCGTCGCCGATGATAATCGGCGTAATGGGAGTCTCGCTGGCCGGAGTCGCGCGCCCGCCGATGTCGAAGCCGAGCAGACCGAGCTCTTTTTTCCAGAAGCGCGTATTCGCCCAGAGTCGCTCCATCCGCTCGGGTTCGTTTTCGAGAACATCGAAGGCCGCGATGCACGTCGCCGCCACCGACGGCGGATGCGACGTTGAAAACAAGAACGGCCGTGCCCGGTGATAGAGAAAATCAATAAGATCGCGTGTGCCGCAAACGTATCCCCCCAGCGCGCCAATCGCCTTTGACAGCGTTCCCACCTGAATGTCCACGCGCCCGTGCATGCCGAAATGATCGATGGTGCCGCGCCCGTTACGCCCCAGCACCCCGGAAGCATGCGCATCGTCGACCATCATGATGGCGCCGTATTTCTCGGCCAGATCGCAAAGGGCAGGTAGCGGGCCGATATCGCCGTCCATCGAGAACACGCCATCGGTGATGAGTAGCTTCTTACCCGGCTCGCTCTTCACGCTGACGAGCTGTTCTTCAGCGTGCGCAATGTCCTTGTGGCGAAACACCAGAATCTTCGCCTTCGACAGCCGCGCGCCGTCGATGATCGAGGCGTGGTTCAGCGCGTCGGAGATGATGAAGTCATCTTTGCCCAGCACTGCCGAGACCGTCCCCGCATTAGCCGCGAAGCCCGACTGGAAGACCACGCAAGCCTCGACGTTCTTGAAGCGCGCGATCTTTTCTTCCAGCTCCATGTGGATCTTCATCGTCCCGGCAATCGTACGTACCGCGCCCGATCCCACGCCGAACCTGCGCGTCGCCTCCAGCGCCGCCTCGCGCAGCTTGGGATGCGTGGTCAGCCCCAGATAGTTATTCGACGCCAGGTTGATGACCTTCTTCCCATCAAAGGTGCAGACCGGCGCCTGCTCGTCCTCGAGCACGCGCAGCTTGAAGTGCGTGCCCTTGGCCTTGAGTTCGTCGAGCTGCTCGGTGAGATAAGAAAGAGGATTGGTGCGGGTTGCAGTCGTCATAGAAACCTCGCCACGGATCTGCACGGATTCACACGGATCGAGAAAGGAAACAATTGAGTCTAAATGTCACAGAAGCTTTAAGCGCCACGTTGAAACAATTCGCGTTTTATCCGTGTTAATCCGCGCGAATCCGTGGCAAGAAGTTACCGCACCCCATTCGGATACACCAGAATCTTGCTGGCCTCTCCCGTCCGCAGCCGCTCCATCGCCTTCCCGAAATCCTTCATCGAAATGCGGTCGGTGATCGCCGGATGCAGATCGAGCTTGCCCGCTTTCAGCAGCGCGGTCATCTGATACCAGGTCTGGTACATGCGGCGTCCGTTGATGCCTTGCACCGTGATGCCTTTGAAAATGATGTCTTCGGAAAAATTTAGTGAGATGGGTTTCGATGTCAGGCCCAGCAGGGAAATTCTTCCGCCGCGCCGCACGATGTCGAACGCAGTTCGAATCGAATCCGGATGCCCCGCCATCTCGAGCACCACGTCCACCCCGAGCCCGCCAGTCTTTTCCATCACGATCGCGTCCACGTCCTCCTTGGCCGGGTTGATGACGTAGTCGGCTTTCATCCCGCGCGCAATCCGCGCCCGGTGCTCGTTCACTTCAATCGCGAACACCGAGCTCGCGCCCACGGCCTTGGCCACGGCGATCGAGAACAGCCCGATCGGACCGCAACCGGTAATCGCCACACTCTTGGCCGCGATCTCCCCAGCCAGCACCGTGTGAACTGCGTTTCCAAGAGGATCGAGAATCGACGCGTACTCTTGCGGAATCGCCGGATCGAGCTTCCAGATATTCGACTCCGGAATCACCACGTACTCGGCGAAGGCTCCGTTGGCATCCACGCCAATGATTTTCACGTTCTGGCAGATGTGTGCCTCGCCAGTGCGGCATTGCAGGCACTTGCCGCAAGCCACGTGCATCTCAGCGGAAACGAAATCGCCTTCCTTGACGCTGGTGACTTCATTGCCGAACGCGGCCACTTCACCGCAAAACTCATGTCCGGGAATAAGTGGCGGATGAATGCGGTTCTGCGCCCAGCGGTCCCAGTTGTAAATGTGCAGGTCCGTGCCGCAGATGGACGCGACTTTGACCTTGACCAGCACATCGGTCCGCCCGAAGGCGGGAATCTTCACCTCGCGAACGTCCGCGCCCGGCGCCGCGTCCGGCTTGACCACCGCCAGCATTGTTGTAGCCATGAGTGCCACCTATGAACTGAGTATGCAAAACCCGATCAAACACAAAACATACGATTCTAGCACCGCGGGCCAGCCGCCCGGTTCTCCGTATCTATTCTCCTCTCAGGTCGGTGTGGTTACAATCGGCGCTATGGGGAAGGTCCTCGCGAACTGGTCGATGCTCTTTGTCCTTGCCCTCGGCGTCTGCGGTTGGGCGCAGATCGCGTCCACCAGTTCCCGCCAGGAGTTCACGCGCCGTCTGGTCGCCGCCGCGATCGAGCGCACGCAACACTCCGTTCGCTACGTTTCCGACTATGTCCGTATTCCGTATCCCGGCGGGGATGTGCCTGCCGATACCGGGGTCTGCACTGACGAAGTTATCCGAAGCTACCGGGCGGTGGGCGTCGATTTGCAAAAAGAAGTCCACGAAGACATGTTGCGCAACTTCTCCGCCTATCCAAACCAAAGGCGCTGGCGGCTGGCCCATCCCGACTCGAACATCGACCACCGCCGCGTACCCAATCTGATGATCTTCTTCCAGCACAAAGGCGAGTCTCTGCCTATCACGACCCGCGCCATCGACTATGCGCCGGGCGATCTGGTCACGTGGGACCTCGGAGGAAACGTGCCGCACATCGGCATAGTCGTCGACCAAAAGACCCGGTGGAGCGGCCAGTACATGGTGGTTCACAACATCGGCGAAGGACCCCGGATGGAAGATGTTCTTTTCAACTGGAAAATCACGGGACACTACCGGTACTTCGGACCGGATGGCAAGCAATGACGCGAAGGACGCGGCAGATCAGAACAGTGAGCTCTGCCTGCGATGCGGTGCTATCCCAAAATGATCGTAGGCCAACTGCGTAGCCACACGGCCGCGTGGCGTGCGGTTCAGAAATCCAATCTGCATCAGGAACGGCTCGTAGATTTCCTCGATGGCATCGGGCTCTTCCGCCAGCACCGCGGCCAGCGTGTTCACGCCCACCGGACCGCCTTGATATTTCTCAATGATGGTGAGCAGCAGCCGTCGGTCGACCTCATCGAACCCGTACTGATCCACTTCGAGCATTTGCAGCGCGGCCTTGGCCGTGGGCTCGTCAATCTTGCCCGCACCCCGAACCTGGGCGAAATCGCGCACGCGTCGCAGCAACCGGTTCGCAATGCGTGGCGTGCCGCGGGACCGGCCTGCGATTTCGCGCGCCCCCGCGTCGTCGATCTCCACTCCCAGGATCTCTGCCGAGCGCACCACGATCACGCGCAGATCCTCCGGCGTATAAAACTCCAGTCGCAGCACAATCCCGAACCGCGCCCGCAGCGGGGACGAAATCAGTCCAGCCCGGGTCGTAGCCCCGATGAACGTGAACGGCTTCACCTCCAGCGTGTGAGTGCGGGCCGACGGCCCTTGCCCGATGATGATGTCGAGCTTGTAGTCTTCGAGCGCAGAGTACAGTAACTCCTCAAGCACCGGCTGCAGACGGTGTATCTCATCGACGAACAGCACCTGTTTCTCCCGCAGGTTCGTGATGATCGCCGTGAGGTCGCCCTTAATCTGGAGCAACGGCGCCGCCGTAGGCTGAAAATGCACGCCCAGCTCGTTGGCGATGATGTTAGCCAGCGTCGTCTTGCCCAGCCCCGGTGGGCCGTAGAGCAGAACGTGATCCATGGCCTCGCCGCGCGAGCGCGCCGCCTCAATGGCCACCGCCAGATTCTCCTTGACCTTGGACTGCCCGATGAACTCGCCCAGCCGCTGCGGTCGCAGCTTCAGTTCGAACGAAGAGTCGTCCTCGACCGGCGCCGCCGACACTAGCCGCTCGCGGTGGTCGTTCTGGTTGGGATCGCTTTTGGAAATGGCCACGCTATGGCGATACTAAAGCCCGTACAATCTCGTTGCAACCCGCGGCCGGATCGTCCCAAGCCGGACATTGTCAGCCAGCGTAAATTAGTTGTCATCCCGGCACGCGCCAGCCTCCATTCTCGATCCGAGACTCCCCCAAATTCACACAACGTTAATTGTTCTGTCATGGTCCCGTAACACAGGGCCGCTAGTGTCTTTGCATCCGCGCGTCACCCTACTACTGCTCTCAGAAGACTCCGTTCAGGTCTCGTGCGAAGCGGTGGGCTAGCCAGAAGCCGCGGATTTCCAGGGTTCAGCACCAGACTTCATTGAGGAGAAACAGCAGACTATGACCAAGAAGACTCTATCTGTATGCCTGTTTGCGTTGCTCACGGCAACCATGTTTGCCCAGCAGGGCGAGGTTCCCCAGGGAATTCCACACCTCGACCACGTGTTCGTGATCATGATGGAGAACCACGGTTACAGCCAAATCGTAGGAAATCCTAACGCGCCGTTCGCGAACCAATATGCGAAGTCCGCCAATTCCGCCACGAATTACTTCGCGGTCGGCCATCCCAGCTCCACCAACTACCTGGAAATCGTGGGGGCGTCAAACTTCGGTGTGCGTAGCGATAACGCTCCCGACTGGCACAACGCGAACTGCAGTCCGAATCTCGGGCCGACTCCCTATACCACCACCGACTTCCCCTCAAGCGCAAACGTTTGTCCCATCGCGGGCGAGGGCATGGACGCGGCTACGCCGGCCGTCGACCTAACCAACGAGTGCCCGAATCCGAGCGTGACCGACCCCTGTCCCCCGGGTTTAATCAGCGTTGACGGTCGGTCGATTCCGGCGGCTCATACCGTTGGCAAGATGATTGGAGATCAGCTAGCCGACAGTGGTCGCCACTGGAAGAGCTATCAGGAGAGCCTGCCAGCGAGCGGAGTCGACGGCATAGCCTACAGCGACGGGTTCTTCACGGACCTGTCGACTATCCCCGCCTCCCTCGGTGGCTCGGCCGCTTTTGTCAAACTTTATGCCGCAAAACACAACCCTTTTGTGTATTTCAAGAGTGTGCAGGAAGGCCACGATCCCAACAACAGCTTGGCCAATGTCGTGGGCTTTGAAGGCAAGGGTGGCCTTTACGATAACCTGAGTTCCGGCAGACTCCCCGCCTTCTCTCTGATTTCGCCCAACCAGTGTAACGATCAGCACGGACGCGGCAACGGCGGTGCCCAATGCGCCTTCGATCCGGTCACCGATGGCTCCCAAGCCGGACTGAACCCGGCTCTGATCTCTGTTGGCGACCTCACCTTAAGAACGATTGTGAAGGCGATCCACAACTCCCCGGCGTGGGAACGTGGCCGCAACGCGATTGTGACGGTGTGGGATGAAAACGATTACAGCTTCGTGCCCAACCAGAACAAGGTACTGGTCATCGTGGATACCAACTATGGGTCCCACGGGGTGCGTAGCTCGAAGTTCTACACCCACTTCTCGCTCACCAAAACTCTCGAGGCAGGCTTCGGCGTTGGCTGCCTGAACCATGCCTGCGATGACAGTGTGGAAGTGATGTCCGACCTGTTCGGCGGTCGCGATTAAGTTTTTCTTCAGTGGAACAGGAGGCCGTCCACAAGGGCGGCCTTTTTTGCTGGTGACCGGTGGTGCCCGTGCCCCACATAGGCCAGCCCCACCCAAAGACGCGCTCTGCGGTACACTGCCCCCAATGTCTTCCCTCGCCGATCAGATGGGGTTTAACTTCCGCGCGCCACAGCGGCGGGTCTGGAAGGTACGCGACCTCGTCGCAGCCGTTCGCACTCACATCGAGCGCGAGTACTCCGATGCCTGGGTGGAAGGTGAGATTTCCAACTTCCGCGCGCCGGATTCCGGCCATCTATACTTCACGCTGAAAGACGGCAACGCACAAATACGCGTCGTGATGTTCCGTTCCGCGGCTCGGCTGCTGCGCTTTCGTCCAGCCGACGGCTTACAGGTCGTAGTGCGCGGCCGCGTGACCGTCTACGAAGATCGCGGCGAGCTGCAGATTTCCGCCGAGTACATCGAACCGAAGGGTGCCGGATCGCTCCAGTTGGCTTTTGAGCAGCTGAAGGCAAAGCTCGAGGCCGAAGGCATGTTCGCGACCGAACGCAAGAAACCGATCCCGCCACTCCCCTCGCGGATCGGAATTGTGACCTCCGCGCAAGCCGCTGCCCTGCGCGATATTCTGAACATTCTTGAGCGGCGGCACCGCTCTGTAAACGTCCTTATCTACCCCGCGCAGGTGCAAGGCGATGCGGCCTCAATGGAGGTTTCGGCGGGTATTCGCTACTTCAACCAGCACCACAGAGTGGACGTGATCATCGTCGCCCGCGGCGGTGGGTCGGCGGAAGATCTGGCATCGTTCAACACTGAAGCGCTGGCACGCACCGTTGCGGCGTCAGAGATCCCAGTGATTTCAGCGGTCGGTCACGAAACCGACTTCACCATCGTAGATTTCGTAGCCGACCTGCGGGCTCCTACGCCCTCGGCGGCAGCCGAGTTGGTAATCCGGTCGCGGCAGGAGGTGGAGGATCAGGCCGCGGCCCTGCACGAGCGCCTGGCGCGAGCCATGCGCTACCGCCTCCTGATAGGTCGCCAGGCGCTCACGGAACTGGCGCAGCATGGGGCATTTGCCCGGATGGTCGAAGCGATTCGCCATCGCCAGCAGCGCCTCGACGATTTGACTCATCGCCTCGAACTGGCCGAGCGGCAGTTGCTCGAGCGAATACTGCGGCGCTGGGAGGCGATTTCCGCAGCCGTCCGGCACTACGACGTGCGGCTGGTGCTCTCGGGAATGCGCAAAGAGCTGGAAAGCCAAACCGCCGCGCTGGTAGCGGTGACCCGCAACGTGCTGCTGCAACATAAGGTGCGCAGCGAGCGTCTGCGGACCGCCTTGGAGTCTCTGTCTCCGCTCGCCATCCTGGAGCGTGGGTACGCACTCGTGTTCGATCCCGAAGGCAACTTGTTGAAAGACGCACGCAGGGTTAAGGTTGGCGAGGAAATTTCGGCGCGCTTGGCGCACGGAGAGATTCAGGCCTCGGTCACCAAGAAGCAGGGCTAGGGATGTGGACAGCCGCCCCCGGCTGCAGCGGAGCCAACCGCCCCCTGCATTACAATGAAATTCTCCACATCAGTCCGATCCTAGGAGCGAGATCCGAGCAATGCCAGTCTTCCAGTCATGGCAGCAAGGCGCATGGGCAGCGCTCGATATTCTGCTCGTGGCCCTGCTCATCTACCAGGTCCTGATGATGATACGCGGCACCCGCGCCGCCCCCATGCTGGCGGGTTTGATCGTCGTGGCAGTGACCTTTTACCTGGCGCGGATGGGCGAACTGACCACGCTCAACTGGGTCGTCAGCCGGGTCCTGCCTTACATCGTGTTTGCGCTCATCGTGGTTTTCCAGTCTGAGATCCGCCACGTCCTCGCAGATCTGGGCCGGCGCTTGAGTTTCCTGCGCGGCGCCGACGCCGGAACCGATGCCTATGACGACATTGTTCTGGCGGCCAATCTTTTCTCCCAGCACCAGACCGGCGCGCTCGTGGTCATCGAGCGCAGAATCGGTCTCCGCACCCACATCGAAAGCGGAGTACCCCTCGATGCCCGCCTCTCCTACGATCTGCTGGCAACCATCTTCCGTCCCAGCGCCCCGCTGCACGATGGCGCCGTAATCGTGCAAAAAGACCGCATCGCCGCAGCCGCGTGTTTTCTTCCCCTGTCGATGAATCCGCTGCTTTCCACCCAGTTGGGGACGCGCCATCGCGCTGGCATCGGGATCACGGAGGAAACCGACGCCATTGCCGTGATTGTTTCGGAAGAGACCGGCGCCATCAGTCTGGCCTTGGGCGGCAAGATTGAGCGTGATCTGACCGTCGAGCAACTGCGCGAACGCCTGGGCAGCGAACTGCGACGTTATATGGCTCCGGTCACCTTGCCGACTCCGATCGAACAGAATGAAGAGTCGGATGCAGCGCTCGATGCTCCTCTGCGCGAGACCGCGCCCCAGAAGCGAATGGGACAAGAGTCGGAGCCGGAGCCATGATCGAATTACTTAGGCGCTACGTCCTCCATAATTTTTGGCTGAAGACCCTTTCCCTATTGCTGGCCGCAGGGCTCTGGTGGCAAATCTCCCCGGACGAGCAGCCTGCTGAAGTGTCGCTCCATGCGCCCGTCGTCTTCCAGCATGTTCCGCAGCATCTGGAAATCAGTTCCGAGACGATTCCCGAGGCCCAGATCCGCGTGCGAGGACCGGAGCGTGTAATCCGCCAGTTGCAGGCCAGCGAGGTCCACGCGGAAATCGATCTCGGAGACGCCAAGGCCGGGGAACGCACATTTGATCTCACTTCGCAGCAGGTGCGCCATCCCTCCGACGTGACGGTGGTCCAGGTTGTTCCAAGCCAGTTGCATTTGTCCTTCGATACGCGACTGACGCGCGACGTTGAGATTCATCCGCGGGTGACGGGCAACTTTGCCTCTGGTGAACAGATCACGAAGGTCGATGTCGATCCTCCACGGATTACCATCACCGGCCCAAAGCATCACGTAGAGAAAGTAGACGCGGCCACCACCGACCCGCTCGATGCTACCGGCACAAGAGGCAGCGCGGTCTTTACCACGAACGTATATGTGCCCGATCCGTTGGTACAGGTGGTACAGCCTACATCGATTCGTGTGACCGTTATCGTGGAGAAAGTCGGGGCCAGTCCCGCGCACTGACCGTGCCCAGCGAGCGTTTCCGCCTATTCTCGTTTATCATCCTCTGTTCTCATGTCTGTTGAGAAGTTTCTTCCCTATGAGCCAGCAAACGCGGCAGCTGTTCGGGACGGACGGCATTCGGGGTGTAGCGGGCGAGTTTCCGCTGACCAAACAAAGCACGTATCTGATTGGCCGCGCCCTGGGCCACGACCTGGTGAATACAGTGCCCAAAGCGCAAGCCGTGATTGGGCAGGATACTCGTGAATCAAGCCGGTGGATTGCCGATCGGGTCTCCGAGGGCTTAGCCGCCATGGGAGTCCAGGTACACAGCGCCGGAGTGATCACAACCCCCGGAGTCGCCCACCTGGCTCGCTCGCGCCAGATGGCGGCGGGTGTAGTGATTTCCGCGTCCCACAATCCCTGGACCGACAACGGCATCAAAGTCTTTTCCGGCAACGGATTCAAACTGACCGACGCGCGTGAGTTAGCGGTTGAAAAGGAAATTTTCGCCCTGCTTGAGAATCCAGACTCCGCCGATGACACTGCACTCAGGGTTCCCGGGCCGTCGTTGCCGGGTGAAACTGCGTTGCGCCATGCTTACGTTAAGTCGCTGGCGGCGAGCGTATCGTCCGATTTGAGTAACCTGCGGGTGCTGGTGGACTGCGCCAACGGCGCGGCCACCGCTGAGGCTCCCGAGTTATTTCGCAGCCTCGGCCTTCGGGCGACATTCGTTCACGTTTCGCCGGATGGAAAGAACATCAACGAAGGTTGCGGCGCTCTACACCCCGAAACGTTAGGGCAGTCGGTAGCGGCGGCGCCTGGCGAATTCGACCTGGGCGTGACCTTCGATGGAGACGCCGACCGCGCTCTTTTCTGCGACGCCAACGGATGCGTGGTCAATGGAGATGGCGTCCTGCTGGCCGCGGCCCGCGACTTGCACGCGCAAGGCAAGCTCAAGGCCGATACTGTCGTCGCCACCACCATGTCGAACATGGGCCTGGAGATTGCCCTGAAAAACTCCGGGATCGGCATGCTGCGGGCGAACGTCGGTGACAAGTATGTGCTCGAGGAAATGCTCAAGACTGGAGCCACGTTGGGGGGGGAGCAATCCGGCCACATCATTTTCCGCGACGGGGACTCGACCACCGGCGACGGCCTGCTCACGGCGCTGCGCCTCATGGATATCATCGTGCGCTCCGGCAAGTCCCTGGCTGAACTGGTGAGCGATCTGAAAGTCTTCCCGCAGAAAATTCAAAATGTGCGTGTGCGCGAGAAAATTCCTTTCGCGCAAGTGCCCGCGGTGCAAGCCGCTATTGAAGCGGCGGAACGCGAATTGGACGGCAATGGCCGCGTCGTCGTGCGCTACTCAGGCACCGAGGCGCTGGCCCGCGTCATGGTCGAAGCTGAATCAGAAGAAAAGATGCAGACGCTCACGGCTGGCATCGCAGCGGTTATCGAGAAGACTCTAGGAACAACAAAGTAGCCCCGCAGATGGACGATATTCACCATGTTCCTGCGTTTCGTTACTGGCGAAGTACATGGAGAATCCCACCAAGAGCTTGGAGTCTTTCAGGCCGCTTATCGGCTCCGCGACAAGGGCATGCTTTCGGACGAAGAAGAGGCCATTCTTCAGGAGATTCGCGAGTGGTTTAACAAGAACTTAGACAAGCCGACGAGATTCACGACCGCCAAATCTCCCTATTACAGGAAGAGACAAAACGGAATCTCATGGTTCAAGGACTCAGCTCGTGAGCACATAGGAAGAATACGAGAGATGGTTGCTCTGCTTAAGCGTCATGATGTACCGGTAAAGATGATGAAGGCGAAGCGGCCGGGATACATCGTGTATGAGGACGAGTTTCAAATTGTCGCCGTGCCATTTGCTGACTCCAAGTTCTAACTGTCCAATTCCACCGTGCTACCTCCGCTTACGTCGCTTGCCCGCCACCCGCACCGGCTGTTCCTCGAACACCGCAAACTGAATCTTCTTCTCCACCGGATCGATCCGGTCCACCAACACGCGAATCTTCTGTCCAAGACGGTATGTCTTCCGCGAGCGCTGCCCGATAATCTCGCGCGTGTTCTCGTGGTAAGTATAGCGGTCGTCCGTCAGAGTGTTCAGCGGCACCAGCCCTTCAACAAATAAGTCGGACAGTTCGACAAAGAACCCGAACTTGGTCACACTCGTGATCAGTCCATCGAAGTCTTCCCCCACGCGGTCCTGCATGAACTTCACTTTCTTCCATTCCATCAGTTCGCGTTCGGCCTCATCGGCACGCCGCTCGGATTGGCTCGACTCCTGCGCAATGTCATGCAGCTCTTCCACCCCAATCGGCCCACCCAATTCGTGTGGAGCGGGCACTCCTGCCCGCTCCCTCCGCTTCGACCACGGTGAGGGCTTGTCGTCAATATCCGGTGGGTGCCCCACCCTTGTCGCGTTTTGTTCGACAGGGTGGGGATTTTGACTCAATACCTCCTTCAAAATCCTATGCACAATCAGATCAGGATACCTCCGAATCGGCGACGTGAAATGCGTATAGCTGGTCGCCGCCAGCGCGAAGTGCCCCAGGTTCTCCTCCGAATATCGCGCCTGCTTCAGCGACCGTAGCATGAGATAGCTCAGAATCCGCTCCTCCGGCTTCCCCGCGATCTTCTCGGTGAGCTTCTGATACATGCGCGGCGTGATATGCACTTCCTTCGGTACCTCAATGTCGCGCGCTCGCTTCCCGGTCCCGTAAGCCGCGCGCCGGTCGGCCTTCATCTGTACGCGATGAATGGGCAGCGGGCCAACGCCCAGCGAATATCCAAAGGTCGCCGCGATGACCTCGAAATCGTAGACGCGTTTTGCATCCGGCTTCTCGTGGACGCGATACAGCGACGCGACCCGCTTCGACTCCAGGTACTCAGCCACGCACTCATTGGCCGAGAGCATGAACTCCTCAATCAACCGGTGTGCAATGTTGCGCTCCGAGCGCGCAATGCTTTTCATCAGCCCGAACTCGTCGAATTCGATCAGCGGCTCCGGCAGGTCGAAATCGATCGATCCGCGCCGCTGCCGCTTGCGGTTCAGTATCAGCGCCAGATCGCGCATCAGCTCAAACGCTGCGACCAGCGGCGCATAGCGCTCGCGCATGGCGGCATCGCCCTCGATCACCGCATTTACTGCGGTGTAGGTCATACGCTCGGCCGAGCGGATCACGCCTTCGCACAAATCGTAACCGACCACCTCGCCGTGATGGTTGATCTCCATGATGCACGACATCACCAACCGGTCCACCTGCGGCCGCAAGCTGCAAATATCGGTCGAAAGCTCCAGCGGCAGCATGGGCACGGCGCGATCGGGAAAATAAACGCTGGTGCCGCGGAGCCGCGCCTCCTGATCAAGCGCCGACCCCAGCGTCACATATTGCGCCACATCGGCAATGTGCACCTGCAGTTCGAAATTGTCGTTCGCGAGCATTCGCACCAGCACCGCGTCGTCAAAGTCTCGCGCCGTTTCGCCATCGATGGTGACAATGGGCAGCGCCCGAAAGTCGCGCCGCCGATGCAACTCCCGGGTCGAGATGACAGCGGGTGTGTTCTGCGCCTCCTCCAGCGTCGCCGCGGGAAAATGATGCGGCAAATGAAACTTGCGGATGGTGATTTCAACGTCTACGCCAAAGTCACTCTCCCGCCCGAGAATTTCGATCACGCGTCCCCTCGGATTCTGAGTCGGCGAAGGCCAGTCGGTAATCTCCACATCCACCACCACGCCTTCCAGATCATCCCACTCGGTCCGCCGCGCGGCCTCTTCGCCAAGCACCCGATCCACTGACTGCGGCTTGGCACGTTTTCGCCCTCTCCTGAGCTCCTTGTCATCCCGAGGGGAGCGAGGGATCTCGGTTTCTTCGCCCTTCTGCTCCGGATATTCCATCCCCGCCGGAATCACGATCTCCTGCGTGATCTTCGAATCCATCGGCGCGACATAGTTGTGCCTGCTGCCATGGTGAAAAACCCCCACCACAGTAGGATTTGCCCTTACCACCGGCCGCACAATGCGCCCCTCGGCGCGCCCGTCCGGCCGCACATTGCTGATCTCGACCAGCACCCGGTCCCCATGCATGGCATTGCCGATCAGATACGGAGCGATGAAAATGTCTCCCACCAGACGTGACTTGAGTGCAGCGGGCAGAGAACTAGCATCAGGAATCACGAAGCCGAACCCATCCCGATGCATGGTAAGCCGTCCGATCACGAGATTCTTGTCGGCCGCCGCCTGCGGCAGGGCGTAGCGGTCGGAGTCGATGGCGATCAGCGCACCGCCCGCGGCGAGTTTCTGCAGACGCTCATTGAGTTCGCGCCGCTCGTCTCCATGCAGCCCCAGTTCGCGCACCAGCTGCTTGAATCCCGCCGTGCGCTTGGGCTGGCGCGCGATGTGCTTCAGGATGGTTGAGTCCGAGAGCATGGGCGGTCAGCGATCAGCACTCAGCATACCCTTCCGAGCATTCGCTCCGGGTTGGCATTGCCAAAACGTGGACGCCGCTGCTGTTCGAAGATTTCGCGAGTAATTTCCATCAATGTTCTTTGGTATCAAAGACGGGTCTTGCTACCTCTTCCGGAAACGCAGATTCCGGGTGGCCGGCCTTCCAGCGCATCGCGGCTGTGATGCGAGTACGGCCGCTGGGATGATCGTAAAACAGGAACTCCTCGACCGGGCTGGGATCGAGTTTGCGATATTCACCCAACATCAAGTCTACATTCGCCTCGCCATCCGGCTGTTGGGCGGCGTTTAGGCCGTACATGTCGGCCTCATATTCCATGCTGCGCGTCATGGTATTTGTCACCGGCGTCATGACGAAGAAAAATAGGGACAACACGATCACCGCCAGCGGCAGGACCGCGACATCGCTGATTGCTCGAACACCCCATTTCTGCCCCCATCGTGTTAGAGCAAAGTTGATGCCCCAGTTCAGGAAGGCGAACCCGATGACCACTACCACGCCAAATTCGACCAGTCCCTTGTAGGCGTGATTGAGAACGTAGTGACCCATCTCGTGGCCCATCGTCGTTTCAATCTCGGGCAGGGTACAACGATTCAGGAGATTGTCGTTCAGACTAATTCGCTGTGTGCTGGCGAAGCCGCTGACGTTGGCGCTGACTCGATTCGATTGGCGGGAGGCATCGAACTCCCAGACATCCGTTGCTGGAATTCCGTTGGCGTTCGCCATCGTGAGGATTGGATCCTTGATGCGTGGATCCTCCAGCTTTTTGTAAGTGTTGAATAGTGGGGCGATGTAGACGGGGGCGATCAGACTTACGAACGCGAGAAACACGATGGTTAGAGCTGCGCCCCACACCCACCAGCTTTTCCCCAAGCGTCGGACAAGACCAAATAGCGGCACGATGAGGATCGCTCCCAGTACCAGTCCGACCACCAGTCCGATCAGCTGCTCGCGCATCCAGGGGCCAAAGGTTTGATTCAGGAGGCCATACTTGTGCTCGCGGAAGTAGCCTTCGTAAACGGTGAGCGGAAAGGTGAGTATGGAAGCAACCAGAAAGAACTGAATCCAGTAGAGCGCAGTCTGGAGTGGCCGGAAGCGAGTGACGCGCTCGGCCAGGTTTCGCATACCCGTTGACCATCGGAGACGGAGCATCAGCCACATCACCACCACGGTCGAGATGAAGTCCCACAGCAGCAACCAATATCCGCCTTCGAAATAGGCGTTAGAGCGGGACCGTTGGGTGGGAGGCATCTTGGCCAAATAGGCATTGACCGCTGCGTTGATGTCGAACGCAGGCGCCGCCGCGGGCCGGTTTTCAGCGGACGGAACAGGCGAGACAGCTGGGTTGCTCGTCTGCCCGCATACGAAGGCGGTAAACAAAAAGACAATTGGAAGAATTAATCGCGATGTTCGAAGCATTTTGCGCCCTTCCTCGATTTCGTGTGGAGTATACGCCCGGCTCGCCTCCCTCGCGCTCGGCTGGATCGAAGGGGGTCTCTATTCCGTCCGGTAGACGAACGTTCCGCCAACGATTGTGGCGACGACCTTACCGGTAAACTGCCAGCCGTCGAATGGGGTATTGTGCGACAGCGAGCGCGACTTCGCGACTTCGAATGTCCAGCGCTTCTTGGGATCGAAGATTGTTACATCGGCAAAGTTGCCGCGGACGAGCGAACCCCGGCCGCGGAGATCGAAGACCTTCGCGGGCCCTGCTGTGAAGAGTTCGACAATTCGTGGTAGTGGAATTTTTTGCTCGCGGTGGAGTTTGGTAATCGCCAACGCCAGAGCCGTTTCCAGGCCAGTGATGCCGAAGGCGGCACGTTCGAATTCGACTTGCTTCTCGTGGGGGGCGTGCGGGGCATGGTCGGTGGCAATGGCATCCACGGTGCCGTCTGCGAGCGCGACCAGTATGGCCTCGCGGTCGGTGGCGGAGCGCAGTGGGGGATTCATCTTAAAGTTAGTGTCGTATTCGCCGACGTTCTCATCGATCAATGTGAAGTGGTGCGGCGTGACTTCGCAGGTGACGCGAGCCTTAGCGCGCTTGCCGCGGCGCACAGCCTTCAGGGCATCAGAGGTCGACAGATGCGCTACATGCAGGCGCGACTCGCGAATCTGTTGCGCCAGAGTCACATCGCGGTCCACGATGGCAGCTTCGGCGGCGGCTGGCATGGCCCGCAGGCCCAAGCGGAAGCTGGTCGGACCCGCATGCATCGAGCAATTCTCGGTCAAGCGTGTATCTTCGGCATGTTGCACGACTGGAAAATTCAATTCGGCGCCCAGGCGCAGCGCCATACGCATCACGTTGTCTTCGAGGATGGGCTTGCCGTCGTCGGTGACGGCAACCGCTCCGGCGCGCTGCAAGGCGGCGAAGTCGGTGAGAGTTCCGCCGCGGCTTCCGCGCGTGGCGGCGGCGATGGGGAACACGTTGACTACGGCACCGCGCTCAGGATTGCGCAGCCAACTTACCCATTCTGCCGTATCGACCACGGGCGCGCTGTTGGGCATGGTGCAGACGGCGGTGAAGCCTCCGGCGGCGGCGGCGGCGGTCCCGGTCGCGATCGTCTCTTTGTAGCCCTGCCCCGGTTCGCGGAGGTGCACATGCAGGTCGATGAAGCCAGGAGCGACGATGAGACCACGCGCGTCAAACTTCTCGTCGGCGCCGCCGCGAATTTTGTTGGGCAGGGCAACTTCGGCGACTCGTCCGTCGCGCAGCAGAACGTCCATGGGCGCGTTGATCTTTGCGGCCGGATCGATCAGGTAGCCGCCTTTGATCAGCAGGCTCGCGTTCTCTCTTTGGTTCTTAGCAGTCGGCATTCAGTTTTCAGCACTCGCCCTGTCGCTTTGGTCGTGGATCTAAATCTGAGCGTTTCCCAATCAATCCCGGTTGAGCCGCGAAAATCCGTGGCTCATTTCGCTTTCCCCAGCGCCCGCGCCAGGATGGCCATGCGGGTGGGCACACCGTTATGGACCTCGTCCACGATTACCGATTGCGGGCCGTCGGCGACTTTCGCCGTGAGTTCGAGGCCGCGGATAATCGGACCTGGATGCATCACGATAGCATCGCGTTTGGCCAGTTTCAGGCGCGCTGTTGTCATCTGGTAGCGTGCAATGTAGTCCTCCAGGCGTATCTTCTGTCCCGCCAGGCGTTCTTTTTGCACGCGCAACAACATGATCACATCGGTCCCACGCAGCGCGTCTTCGATGTGTCGCGTAATGCGCAGGCCGGGGGCGAGGGTCGCGGCCACATCGGGCACAAATTCTGGCGGACCACACAAGGTGATCTTCACGCCGAATTTAGTCAGCAGGTGGCAGGCGCTTCGCGCCACGCGGCTGTGGAAGATGTCGCCAATGATGGCAGCGTTCAGTCCCTTGAAAGACTTCTTGTGCTTCAAGATGGTGAAGGCGTCGAGCAGCGCCTGCGAGGGGTGCTCGTGCATGCCATCTCCGGCGTTGATCACAGGAATGTCGAGATACCGCGCCATCAAGTGGGGAGCGCCGGCCGAGGGATGCCGCATGACAATGCAATCGGCGCCGACGGCACGCAAGGTATAGCCGGTATCGAGGACAGACTCGCCTTTTTCGATGCTGGAGCCGGAAGACTGGACCAGCGTGGTCATGGCGCCCAGGGACTTGGCGGCGAATTCGAAGGAAGAACGAGTGCGCGTGGAAGCTTCGTAAAACAGAAGCACAACCCGCTTGCCGCGGAGCAGCGGACGGGCCTTCAGCGGATTCATGCGGCGGGCCAGCTTCAGCAGGCCCAGAATTTCCTTCGCCTCGAGGTGTTCAATCCCGAGTAGCGAACCGCGGGCAGGCTTGTTCATCGTCACAAGTGCAAACGGTGCATCATACGCGTGGGGGCAGGCGGCTGCAAGCGCCCCTCCTGTGGATCGCGAGCGAACGAGGAAGAGGCTCGCTGCCGGGTCAAGTCCGGTCCCGGCGCCCGAACACAGCCCCGCCTAAAGCTCCGCCGAGCATTCCCAAGACCAGGAAAGCCGCCAAAGCGAAGATCAGGAAGAAGACCATCATGAAGACCATGCCGCCAGGTGAGCGCAGGAAGTCCAGGGTCTGCTGGAACTGGGGGTCGGAATATCGCGCCGCGGTTTGTTGGATGGCATCGACCATCATGCGCCGAATTTCCCCGCCCTGGTGGAGGACGAGGACCGCCGTGGTTTCGAGAATTGTCGTCATGGCGAAGCAGAAAAAACCGCAAACCGCTCCCAGACGGGCGCCGACTTTGGCGTGAATTGCGGTCTCGGGAGCCCGGCGGCGATAGAACGCGACGGCAAGAAATCCGGCGCCGAACACGGCAATCACCGGCACCACGAGCTTGAGCACCATCGCTACCGCCGCGACGAGCGCTGCCAGGGCACATGGCTGTGCAGAGAAAGACCAGGACATTGGGACCGCAATGGCCGGCACGGGCGGGGGATCCGCAGCCGCGGGCGAACCTGGCGAGACGACTGACGACGCGGGACTCAGCATCGGTTCGGCGATAATCACGCGAATCTGCGGTGCCACGCAGTGCGGACAGAAAGGAACGCCTTCGTCCACCGCTTGCCCGCATTTGTAGCAGGGTTGTTCCATGGGGATCCGAGGGTTGTCTTGAAAGTACAGCAGGGCCCGCGGGCGAGGCAAGAAGCAGCGGGCGCCAAGCGGTTTGCAGATTGTCGATTTTCGATTGAACAGCGATCCCTGATCTTAGAGTGGGTGTTCGAGTTGCTGTGGCAGGCTTAACTTGTGTTGTCATCCTGAGGCGGGCGCTTTTGCCCGACGAAGGACCTGTGCAACTGGCGGGTAGTACAGAGGTCCTTCGGCGCCAAAGAACGGCGCCTCAGGATGACAAGATCTTGCCATGGGAGAACTCCGTACGTGTCGTTCAACACAGATACACCACTACGAGACCTCTCTAGATTTCCCCGCGCTTGCCTCGAGTGTGGACGTACACGAGGGCGAAAGTTGATCCCTTGCCCCCATCGCGCGGCTCAACGGCCACGATGTGCTGATTGTCTTCGGTGCCAACCTTCAATTCTGTCACTGGCCCGGAGTTGTCGTCGCATTTCAGTTCTTTGGTCTTGGCGTCCTTGTCGTCCTTATCGTCGTTGTCTATATCGATATCGCCGCCATGTTTCTGGGTATGGCACTCGATGACCTTGCCGTACTTCTTCAGTTTGTTACGGTAGAAGTCGGTAATTTTGTCCGGAGCGTCGTCGGACTGGTACTTGGCCACCACCAGCTTCAATCCGAAAGCGTCGGTCAGAAGGCTGAGATTTGCCTGATCGCCCTTCTCGGTGTCGGATTCGAGGCGCGCGCCGGGATAGAGAGGCAGGCCAGTCTTGCGGGCGTCTGCGTCTTTGCCCACGTGGAGGTCGCCAACCGAACTCCGGATGTCGAGGTTCTTGTCATGGTTGTCGGAGTCTTGGGCGATGACGGGTAGACTCGCGAATACAGCGAGCACGAGCGCGGGCGTCAAATGGCGAAGCACGAATCCTCCTCACGAAGCGGCGCTTAAATATCTGCGTCCTTCCCGTGCGTGCGGACGTACACGAGGGAAAAACTCGATCCATTACCGGCGGGCTCAACCGCAACGATGTGCTGGTTCTCTTTGGTACCGACTTTTAGTTCGACGTTGTTGCCACTAGTGCTCTCACAGGTCAGCTCGTGGGATCCGTGATCCAAGCCCTTCATGTCGGTGTTCACATCAAGATGGCTGGTGTGGCACACGAGGATGTTGCCGTATTTCTTGAGTTGATCCTGGTAGAAGGCCACGACCTTGGCCGGCGCGTCATCGGATTCATATTCCATGGCGACGACTCTCAGGCCGAAGCCGAAACTGGAGATGTTCACGTTCGCGCTCTTGCTTTCGCCGTTGAAATCTTTCTGCTTGAGACGGGAACCCGGATAGACGGCGAGGCCAGTGTCAGCCACATCGACGTCTTTGCTGACATGGATTCCGCCGACCGGCGTTTGGATGTCTACCTGCTTGTCTTGGCCGTTCTTTTCTTTTTTCACATTGATGCTGCAGGCAGGCAACAGGACTAACAAAAGCAGAATTGCGAGCCCCAGCAAGTTGCGGAAGAAGTCCGTTGACGCACCAAAGACGACCACGGGGGCTGAAGCCCGCATTGATTCGACGTGCCTTACGCGGCCCTGAAAGGGCCGCTCTTCCACGGAAATGCGAGCGTTCGGAGTTTTTCCGCAAGCTGCTGGAGTGGACGCACCGATCGATTGAGCCTTAGTGTTGCACATCGGGAGGCCCTCCCTTGGCGACCTGCGCCGGACGCTCAATCCCGGCGCCACGCTGGGCGACGTTCGGAATGGTGACGGGCAGATGCCCGCGAATTGGGATCTCCCCGAAGAGCGCCTTGACTGCGCCCATTTCCGAGACCGTCGCATTGGAAAACGTACACATGTAGTTCTCGATCTTGGGGAAATCGCTGGCCAGGTAGGGATTTCCCATGGCGACCACCGCGGTTCTACCCGCAGCGTGATCCAAAACCTGCTGCAGTAGGGAGCCGGCCGCATCGGTCATCGCGACGGAGTTACCGACTTTCCCCGCCGTCGGAATGACGTAGACCGCTGCGATCACCGTCTTCGCCTCATCGACAGCCTTCAGGACCTCCTCACTCATCCCCGAAGCGATGCGTGGATCCACGTACAGGACGTGCGCGTCCGGAATGCGGGAGCGGAATTCGCGCCCGAAAGCACGTCCGGAATCCGAGCGCACGTCGTCCGAGAAGAGAATGGCCACGACGTTATTGTGCGTTTCCTCTTTAGCCATATACGGAAGCAACGCATTAATGGTTCCCTTGGACTTCAGAGGAAGGACCTTGCCGTTGTCACGCACCAGCGTGATGGCGGAATCGGCAACTTGCTGGCCGAATGCAAGATGGTCTGGTTTTCCGACCGACACCGAGAGCGCGCTCAAATCCACCGTACGGGAGGCATTCAGCCCCAGAGACGCCTTTATTTTCAGGATCTTGAGGACAGAGCGATCAAGGCGCTGGCGGGAGATTTCCCCGGAGCGGGCTGCTTTAAGCATGGCGTCGTAGGACGCCGCCAGGTCGGCAGGAATCAGCAGCAGGTCATTCCCTGCCTTGAATGCCTCTACGGCGGCACGGCCGATGTTGCTGGCGAAGAGATGCGTCAGGCCCGCCATATCGAGGGCGTCGGTGACGATGATTCCCTTGAACCCAAGCTGCTTTTCCAGCAGATCGGACACAACCGCAGGGGAGATCGTCGCGACGTGGTTGGGATCAGAATCGAGCGCGGGCACGGTCACGTGCGCCACCATGACCGAATCGACGCCCGCTGCGATGGCTTGGCGAAAGGGTGGAAGTTCGGTCGAGTCCAGGTGAGCGCGGTCGACATTGACGCTGGCAACGCCCAGATGCGAATCGGTGGCCGTGTCGCCGTGGCCTGGGAAGTGCTTCACCGTGGTCAGCATCCCGCCCTCGTGCGCGCCCTTGATGTAGGCCGAGGCCAGATCGCCCACTTGTTTGGGATCTTCTCCGAAGGACCGCGTATTGATGATGGGGTTGGCCGGATTCGAGTTCACATCCGCGTCGGGATAAAAATTCCAGTGAATTCCGATGGCCCGGGCCTCCTGCGCCGTGATGCGGCCCGACATCTCGGCGTCTTCGTGCTTGCCATCGGCGCCGAACGCCATGGCGTGAGGAAAGTTTGTTGTCCCCATCAGGCGCGTGGCGACGCCGCGTTCGAAGTCGGCGGCAAAGAGCAGTGGAAGCTTGGAGTCGTGCTGCAGGCGATTAAGCAGTTCGGCGGCTTCATACGGTTCGCTGCGCAGGAGGAATGGGCCGTCGACGTGCACGGTCATGGCGAAGGACCCGACGTGATACTTCTGCATGGCCTCGCGCCACTGCAGGTATTCAGGACTCTCCGCGTTGAGGAAGCTAGCGCGGCACCAGATCATGAAGACCTGGCCGACTTTTTCTTCCAGCGAAAGCTTGCTGAGCGTCTTTTCGGCCCATTTCTCGCCGTCCCGAGTGAGGTGAATCGGGCCGGGGCGCGGATACTTTTCTTTGGCGGAGACGGGCAGGGCAAGTGTCAGGGCGAGCAGTGTTGCACAGAGGATTCGTGGCATGGAGGAACGATAGCAGAACAGCAGGCGTCGGGTGTTAGGTCTTGCGAGTTCAAAACATGGCCCAGTCGACGCCTACGGCCGACCGTTTTTCAGCAGGCGCTGGATGGCCCGCTCCTGGATCTGAGGGGCGTCGCCGAAGCCCTTCAGCCACGTCATGTCGGGCTCGCGGCGAAACCAGGTCATTTGCCGCTTGGCGTAATTGCGATGGGCTTGCTGAGCGGCCTGCACGGCTTGTTCGCGAGTGAGTTCGCCGCGCAATAGCTGAACGGCCTGCTTGTAGCCCAGCGATGCCAGGGGGCGGGCGGTGGCGCCGTATTTCTGAAGCAGGTGGTTGGTTTCTTCGACCAGACCATTGTCGAACATGCGTTGGGCGCGCTGGTTGATACGATCGTAAAGCGCGGTGCGGTCGGGATCGAGGCCGAGTCGCAAGATGCGAAAGCCGCGCAGCGGGTCGCGGCCTTGCTGCCAGAGATCGGTCATTTTCTGCCGCGAGGCCAGGCAAATCTCGATGGCGCGGATCAGCTTGGGACTGTCGTTGGCGTGGATCTTTTGCGCACTCGCGGGGTCAAGACGCGTCAGAATCCGATGCAGGTAACCAGGGCCGATCTTGGCGGCTCGTTCGCGCAGCCGCTCCCGCAATTCCTCGGAGCGCTGCGGGCCAGGAAAAAGGCCATCGAGCAGGGCCCGCAAGTATAGCCCGGTTCCTCCGACCACGATGGGCAAATGACGGCGCGCGGCGATTTCGGAAATCACCCCCCGCGCTTGGCGCGCATATTCGCCTGCGGTAACGTAATCCGTGGGCTCGACGCAATCGAACAAATGATGCGGCGCTTGGGCCTGCTCGGCTGGCGTGGGTTTCGCCGTACCGATGTCGAGCTCACGATACATGGCGACAGAGTCGCAGTTGACGATCTCGCCTTCGAACTTCTCAGCGAGGGCCAGGGACAGCGCCGTTTTTCCGCTGGCTGTGGGCCCGACAATGACTACCAGCAATGGCTCAGGTGTCCCCATTTCGCGAGGCACGGGGCGCACGTTCAGCGCAGGCTCCAGTGAATAGAGTGCCAGTAACGAATCAGGGTGAGAAAAAGTAGCAGAAAGGCAATGAGCAACAGGCCCGTGGTTTCTGACGCATAGACCGCGTGACGATGGTGCTGGTGAGAATCGTCGTGGTGGTCGGCAGAGGACACTCAGACATTGTAGCGCTGTTGCCCACTGCCGGAGACTCGCAGTGCTACACTACGGCGTCGTGCATGGGTTACCGCAGAACAACCGCCGAGTCGCGCGCTTTGGAGTCTTTGAACTCGATCTCAGCGCCGGCGAACTGCGCAAGAACGGCGTAAAGCTGCGCCTGCAGGGGCAGCCCTTCCAGGTGCTGGCGCTGCTGCTGGAACGCGTGGGAGGGGTAGTCACCCGCGAAGAATTGCGGCAGAGCCTGTGGCCCTCCGACACTTTCGTCGACTTCGACCATAGCCTGAACACGGCCATCAACAAGGTGCGCGAGGCGCTAGGGGACTCTGCCTCCAACCCGCGCTATGTCGAGACTTTAGCCAGACGCGGCTATCGGTTTATTGCCCCAGTCCAAAATGACGGACTTGGAGTGTCCCTGGGTGAAGCCGCCTCAGGTGAGGCAGCCACGAACGGCTCGGGGGCTTCCCCGGAAAACACGCCAACGCGCGCGCCATCTCCAAAGTCTTACCCTTCGCTGGTCACGCTACATCCCGAACTCGATGTCCCAATCCCCCATCGGGCAGTCACTCGCGGACTCTTCGGATTGATACAAGTGATGTACTTGTCGTTTTATCTCGCAGCCCTCTTTCGACTGCATGCAATCCAGGGTGTCGCGGACTCTTTCCTTCCCCCGTGGGGCGCAACGGCCCTGGCGGGGGCGGTCCTGGTCACGGCGGGCGCAGGAATTCCTCTACGTTGCTATCTGATCTCGGCGGTTGGCTTCGACTACCAGCTCTTGGGTGAGAAATTCAGGCAAATCTTTCCGTTCGTCCTGGCCCTCGACCAGTTGTGGGCGGTAGCCCCGTTCCTGCTGATGCAAAAGATCGGCTTGGGCGCGGCATTTGCCGCCAGTGCAGCGCTTCTCTACCTGCCATTCTCAGAGCGCACCTTGATCAGAATGGCCTATGTCTGGTCAGAGCCACACTAGTATAGCCACTTTCGATGGAACCAGCCTCACGAATCGCGCGTACTTCCGTCTAAGAGGCTGGGCGGGTGTGTGCCCAGCGAGGAGAACTCTCCATGAAGCGCATCGGACTCGCAATTCTTGTTCTCGGCCTCGTGGCCGCGCTGCCGGCCTGGGCAGATGAATGGTCGAAGACCTATAACCTCTCGGGCAAACCCGACCTGCGAATCGAGACGTCCGACGCCGATATCCGCGTCTCGACCTGGGACCAGAACACGATCGAAGCCAAAGTCATCACCACCCGCTACAAGATCGGGGAAGGCGGCATCCGCATCGAGGAGCACCAGGACGGCGACCACGTCGATATCGAAGTGCGCTACCCGCATCATAACTTCAACATCGAGTGGGGACAGCACAGGGTAGAAATCATCGTCCAGATGCCGCGCGAGGGTAGGGCCAACCTTCGCACCGGCGACGGCAAGATCGAAGTCAACGGTCTCAAAGGTGAGATGGATCTGCGCACCGGCGACGGTGCGGTGACTCTCGAAGCCGTCGATGGCAAGCTGCACGCGACAACTGGAGATGGGCACATTCGGGCGGGCGGGCGATTTGATGAACTCGACCTCAAGACCGGCGATGGCCATATCGAAGTGCGCGCCAATTCTGGATCTTCGCTCGCCGCGGGCTGGAGGCTCGAGACCGGAGACGGCAACGTCAGCCTGGAAGTCCCAGGTGACATGGCCGCCGACGTTGACCTCCATACCAGCGACGGCCACATTGATCTCGACATGCCGGTCACCACCGCTGGCAAGATTCGCGAGAACGAAGTCCGCGGGAAGCTCAACGGCGGGGGCAGCATGCTGAGCATTCGCACCGGAGATGGTTCGATTCACCTACGTAAGAGCTAGAGCGGACGTAGTGGCCTCCGGACTCCCTGATAAAGCATTGACCCGGAGGCTTATACTTTTGGGTCATCCTTAAGGGTTTTAAGGGAGGATCATGTCTATCCCACGCACCAGCTTCGTTGCCCTTGTGACGGTTGTTCTCCTCTCGCTCGCCCAGTCGCAACAGTCCAGCATCGAGAAACATGAACCTGCCCTCGACATCACCTCGATGGATCGCAGCGTCGATCCTTGTGTCGACTTCTTCGCATATTCGTGCGGGAGTTGGATCAAGAACAATCCGATTCCGCCGGATCAGGCGTCGTGGGATGTGTATTCGAAAATGGAGGACGAGAATCGAGGCCGCCTGCGGGGGATCCTCGAAGCGGCGTCGGCGCCCGATGCGAACCGCAACGCCGTCACGCAAAAGATTGGTGACTACTACGCTTCCTGCATGGATGAGAAGGTCGTCGACGCCAAAGGAGCGGAGCCGCTAAAGCCCCAACTGCAGCGGATCGCCGCGATCAGTTCCAAGGTGGAGATCGCCGACGTCGCCGCGGCTATGGCCGATGATAACGTTCTTTTCCGCTTTGATTCGATCCAGGATTTCCGTAATGCGAATCAGGTCATCGCCGATGCCGACCAGGGTGGTCTTGGCTTGCCCGACCGCGACTACTACACCAAAGACGACGCGAAGTCGGTTGATCTGCGCAAGGCCTATCTGGCACACGTTCAGAAGATGTTCGAACTTCTCGGCGACAAGCCTGACTCGGCGGCGGGCGAAGCGCAAACGGTCATGCGCATCGAAACTGCCTTGGCCAAAGGATCCATGACGCGCGTGGAGCGCCGCGATCCCAAGAACCTTGACCACAAAATGGCCAGCGCCGAACTGGAGAAGATCAGTCCTGCCTTCCAGTGGCAGACTTATTTCACCAAGGTGGGACTGCCATCGTTGACGTCGCTTAACGTCGCCGCGCCCGCCTTTTTTAAAACGGTTAATGAAGTGGTGGAAAAAGAGAGCCTGCCCGACTTGAAGACCTATGCGCGCTGGCACCTGGTGCATGCGTACGCCTCGCATCTTTCCGCGCCATTCTTGATTGAGAACTTCGCGTTCTACGGCAAGACGCTACAGGGACAACAAGAGCTGAAGCCGCGCTGGAAACGTTGCACCGAGGACGTGGACAATTATCTCGGCGAAGTGCTGGGCCAGGCCTATGTCGACAAATACTTCCCTCCTCAGGCCAAGCAAGAGGCCCTCAAGATTGTGAAAGAGATCCAGGCCGCGATGGAACAGGACATCAACGCTCTGTCCTGGATGTCGCCCGCGACGAAACAACAAGCACTGACCAAGCTTCACGGCATGGCCAACAAGATCGGCTATCCCGACAAGTGGCGCGACTACAGCAAGCTCGAAGTCGTACGAGGCGACGAGCTGGGCAACTTCAACCGCGCGCGGACATTTGAATTCAACCGCCAGCTCGCCAAGATCGGCAAGCCGGTCGACCGCGGTGAGTGGGACATGACTCCCCCCACTGTAAATGCCTACTACAATCCGCAGATGAACGACATCAACTTCCCCGCGGGTGTTCTGCAGCCTCCAGCGTTCGATCCCACCTCCGATGCCGCTCCCAACTATGGCGACACCGGCGGCACCATCGGGCACGAACTCACGCATGGATTCGATGATGAAGGCCGGCAGTTTGATGCCCAAGGCAACCTGCGCGACTGGTGGACTCCGGAGGACGAAAAAGAATTCGTGAAGCGTGCCAGCTGCATCTCCGATCAGTATTCGACTTACACGATCGTCGACGACATCAAGATCAACGGCAAGCTGACACTCGGCGAGGATGTCGCCGACTTGGGCGGCCTGCTGCTAGCCTACATGGCCTGGAAAGAAGACACAAAAGGCCAGAAGCTGGAGCTGCACGAGGATCTGACGCCGGCGCAGCGTTTCTTTGTCGGCTACGGACAGAGCTGGTGCGGCCAGACCCGCGACGAGACCAAGCGCCTCCGCGCCACAGTCGACCCACACTCTCCGGAGAAATATCGAACGAATGGTGTGGTTTCGAATATGCCGGAGTTTCAGGAAGCCTTCCACTGCAAGGCCGGTGCGCCAATGGTGAATCAGAACCGCTGCCGGGTTTGGTAGGAACGACGTGGCAGGAGTCTTGTGTGGGACCGGGTCTTTGACCCGGTCATGCCGAGCAAAGCTCGGCTGCCTCTGTGCGGCAGCTAGTCCACATTCTTCGGCAACCTAAACTTCAAGCCCGATGGAGCGCATCAGTTCGAGGCCGTTACTCTTGGTGACCACGCCGTCGCGCAGCTTGTAGTCGAAGGTTATCTTTCCGTTTTCGAACTCGTCCTGGAAATGGACGTTGTGCAGGTGACCATCCGGTCCGCCGATGTCGGTAAGCGCCAGGTCATGCGTGCTGACGATCCCGATCGCTCCGCGATTCACCAGTGCGCGAACAATTCCCTCTGCGCCAATGCGGCGATCCTTCGAGTTTGTGCCCTGCAGAAGCTCATCCAGTAGGAACAGCAATGGCGGACCGGCGGCGGCTAGGTCGAAGATCTGGCGCAGCCGCGTGATCTCGGCGTAGAAACGGGAGCTGCCTTCGCGCAGGGAGTCGTTGATGCGAATGCTGGCGCCCACCTGCAGTGGCGTCAGACGCAGACGGCGAGCCCGGACCGGCGCACCGGCCATTGCCAGCACAACGTTCATCCCGACGGCCCGCAGCAACGTGCTCTTACCTGACATGTTAGAGCCGCTGACCAGAAGAACGCGCGTCTCTCCAGCGATGCTCAGGGTATTACGAACACAGACCGCGGCTGGTACCAGAGGATGCCCGAGCTCCTCGGCTTCGACACTGGCCGGCCCATCGGTGAATTCGGGAAACGGGTCTGCGGGATGTTCGAAGCTGTAGGTCGCCAGCGAAAGCAGCGCTTCCATCTCTCCGATGGCGGTGACCCACAGCCGCAGGACTTTTCCGTGAGCCTGACGCCACCGGTCAGCGGCGAATGCCAGTTGCACGGAATACATCAGCGGAGCGTCGATGATCCGCACAAAGGTGTTATGGCGCGAGTTGATCAGGTCCACCAGCGTCCTGAGTCGTGCGATCGCTTGGGAGCTGGGGATCTCGCTGGATGAGAATTGTTTCTGCAGCGTCTTCAGACCAGGGGTCCGGAACTTGTGCGCTTCAAGTCGTGCCAGCACTCCCGAGAGCAGGTCCAGGTCGTGAAACGCATGCTCAGTTCCGTGCAGAACCTCCTCCAGCGGAGCCTTCAACCTGTAGGTAAGAACGGCCTCAATCACGACGATGATAACGAGCGGTGTCGCCATCCCCCAATACGCCCACAACGCGACGGCCAAAACAGCCAACGCTGCGAGCCATGGCGCCAGAGCTCGAATCCACAACGCCTTCATCTGGTTTGGAGATTCAGCCCAGGTCAGGAGCGCGTCGGGATGCACTCCTACGCCCACATCTTCGCCAAGTACCGCGAGATCCTCACGTAGATCCAACTGGTCGTGCAGTTCGGAAACGGCGGCATGCCGCTCCTGGATACGCTCCGGCGGCGAGGGCGAAAGCAGCCAACTTGCAAGCGTGTCTTCTCCCATACGGGTGCGCGCCGTCGACAGCAATTGAAACAAGCTGCCTTTGCCGAACAAATCGAGATCGGAAGCGTACACGTGATGAGGATCGTCGAATCGCTCGCCGGTTTCGCCTACGTCGGCCCAACGGTCTTCGATGCGCGCCAGTCCGTTTTTATAGAATGCGGTGGCACGCTCGGCCAGTTCGCGGGCTCGGAGAATTCGCGAATGACACGCTGCGATGCCCACGAATGCCACAACCGGCGCGGCGATCCACCATGGCGAAAGATAGTGCCCTCGAAACGAGGCCCACGCCAGGACCACGACGAGAAAGGCCAATAGCAGCCGGACGTTTCCCAGGCGGAGATGAATTCTTTCGTAGTGGGCGACCCGCGACTCGCGGGATTTCAGGCGCTGGACGTATTCTTGCGAGGGCGACACTGGCTCAAAATGTAGCAGGTGCGGTTAGCGCGAGGAAGAACTCTATCCAGGCGGAAGTGGTCAGTCGGGTTTTTCGAAAGGGGGCATCTCGAACTCGGGGCAATAAAGGCGAGGAGATCCCTTCGACTTCGCTCAGGGCAGGCTCTTCCCTTGCCTGAAAAACGTGCTTCGGTCAGGATGACGTCCGTGCCACCTATTCGCCGGCCGGCGCAGCTTCGCCGAACAGAATCATCCGCATTGAAATGCTGCCGAAGTCGAATCCTTCATATGGATACGACACGGCGTCGCGGTCATCGGTGCTGCCCATGCAGTAGAGCAACGGCAGGTAGTGTTCTTTGGTAGGATGTGCCGTTGTCAGCAGGGCGTCGCCCCACTTCTGCGGCTCGGCAAGCGCGTTCGCGTCGTGGGCATCGACCGCGTTCTTAACCCGCGCATCGAATTCCACTGCCCAGTCGTACGCACCAGAAGGATTGTTCCAATCGATGCGCCGGAGATTGTGCACGATATTGCCGCTCCCCAGGATGAGGACCCCGCGCTCGCGAAGAGATTGAATCTCGCGTCCAAGTTCCAGATGCCCTTTCAAATCGCGCCGCTCATCCAGGCTCAATTGAAACGCGGGCACGTCGGCTTTTGGGTACATGTGCCTCAGGACGCTCCACGAGCCGTGATCCAGTCCCCACTTATCGTTGGGCACGATCTCGGGATCGACCGCAAGTTTGGCAGCTTCGTCCGGAGCGCCCGGCGCAGGGTACTGCATTTCGTAGAGCGGAGCCGGGAATCCGTAGAAATCGTGGATCGTGCGCGGATGAGCCGACGCCATTACCTGCGAGCCATCCGTCACCCAGTGCGCCGAGACCACGCATACCGCCTTGGGCTTGGGCAACCGCGCGCTGAGCCCTGTCAGCGCTTCGGTAAATGCATTGTGTTCAATAGCGTTCATCGGTGATCCATGACCGACGAACAGGACCGGCATTTTGTCCAATACAACCTCTTTTCAGCCGGAGTTACGAAAAGGCATACTCCGGATCTCTCCATCTTGAATTAACTATTTGATTATCGCGCTGAGGGAAAAGACTCGAAGGAGGGAAGAACGGTTGCCCGTGTTACTGCAGATCAGATTTGTCGGGGTTGTAGTAAAAACGAAACCGAAGAGCAAGATACGGGCCGGTGAAATCACCCGGCAGCGGAGGAAAAGGATTGGAGGCGGTAATGCCGCCCCAAGCCGCCCGATCGAGCGCGGTGTCACCTGAGGTCGCGATTAAACGCATGTCCGCGACCTTGCCATCCTTGGTGATAGCAAATTCAATCGCGAGTTTCCCCTTCTTCATCTCGGCAGACTCGGGAATCAGGCGATACCAGTTGTCTTTCACATCCTGCAAAATGCGCTGCAGGTACGGGCCAAAATCTACGCCCTGGGTATCGCTCAGAATGTCGAGCGCCCCAAGTTGACGGCCATGCGCTCCAGTCCCCAGGCCGAAGTCGCCCTCCTGTCCGCCACCGCCTGCTGAGCGATTGGCCGCCGCCCCCTGCATAGCTTGCTGAATGGCGGAGCCTGCGCTCATCGATCCGGCATATTTGCTGAAAGTATTGTTGTCCTTGGGACGCGCTGGCATTTGCAGTTGCGCTGTCTGATTGTTGTCGAACTGAGGACGAGGCGCAGCGGGCTGTCCCTGCTGCGGTGCCGGGGGCTGGTTCTGGGCCTTGGCCTGCGGTGCGGCGGGCTGAGGCGCGCGCGGCCCGGTCATTCCAGGCGCGCCCGGAGGCGGCGTCGCCAGAATCTTCCGCAATTCCTTGGGATCCAATTCCGGATGCCGCGAGGTCGCGATGCGATCCTTATCGGAAATGATGTTGGTGTTGGGCTTGCGCGGCGCCTTCTGCAGGTCCGGCGGCAACGCCAGGAAGGTGACGTTTTTGTCCTTGTTTGCGTCCAACGAAACCACAACGGCCCGGTGCCAGGGAATGTATTTCTCGATCAGGTTCAAGTTCCACAGGACGATGAAGATGACCAGGTGAACGATGATTGAGATCCACGCTGCTTCCCTCCGGCGGGACCGGGTAAGGTCATCCTGTAATTGGATCAGCAGGTGGGGCACGCGCCCATCAAGATCGCGATACGCCGTTTCCCAATCTTCCCGGTCGTAAAGCCCGAGCTGCTCCGGTTGCGGTTTTTCGGGCGGCGGGGCTACCGGATCCTGGAATGGAATTTGCGTAATCGGCATGCGCTGGGCTTAAGTATTAACCCTTGGCCATTAGACACGAATGGTACTCACCGCGTTGCATTCGGCCTTCCTGAAGAAATGCAACGTGCGCGGCACGCTACAACCAAGTTACTTTTATTTTCGCATCTTTCCAGGCATTCTGCTCACCCGGAATGCTGGTGCGGGTTACTTCTGTAAACATATGTAAATGTGAAATTTAGGGGAATCAATTCTTGACTTTTGCCATGCCCGGGAGGTCAAGTTTTTTTTCATGATCGCGGATAGCGGAGACGATCTGATGCGCCAAGGCCAGCGCCCGGTGTCCATCTTCCAAGGGAACAACCGGCGTCGATCGTTCCCGCACGGCGTGGAGGAAGGACTTAAGCTCCGCATGCAGCGGTTCTTCGGACGCCACCGGGGGTTTGGCAACGCCGATTTGAGGATTCACGGAGGGCGTGCCAGTGGCGCCTTCCTGGCCGACGGTGAACACCAGCACCTCCTGGCGTCCGTAGTCGAGCGAGACATATTGCCGCGGCTGGAAAAAGCGCAGCTTGCGCACGCGCTCGGTGGAAACCCGGCTGGCGGTGAAGTTCGCGATGCAGCCCGATTCCAGTTCCAGCCGGACGTTTGCAATATCCACCTTTCCGGACAGAATCGGCAGGCCGACGGCTCGAACTTCCTTCACCGCCGACTTGGCAAACGCCAGCACAATATCGAGATCGTGGATCATCAGGTCCAGCACCACGTCGACGTCGAGCGACCGCGGGGTAAACACGCTGAGGCGGTGCACTTCAAAAAACATAGGTTGCGTCAGGATGGGAAGCGTGGCCCGCACTGCGGGATTGAAGCGCTCGAGATGTCCCACCTGGGCAATTCGTTTGTGGGCGCTCGCGAGCCCGACCAACTCCTCCGCCTCGGCGAGCGTCGCCGCCAGCGGCTTTTCGATGAGCACGTCGACGCCGGCCTTCATAAGATCGCGCGCCACCGCCAGATGATGCACTGTGGGAGCCGCTACGGACGCGGCTTGCACTTCGCTGCGTGTGGTCAGCATCTGCTCGACCGAGCCGAACGCCTTGCAGCCAAACTCACGAGCTACGGTGTCTGCGCGGTTCACATCGGGGTCCACCACGCCCAGCAGGTGGACAGCTTCCCCCTGATGTTCCAGTTCCTTGTAGACTCGGGCGTGATTGCGCCCAAAGACGCCCACTCCCACGACGGCGACAGAGATCGGACCTTGAACTGGCAGCAGAAATTCTCGATGGCCGGTTGCCGGAAACAAATTGTAAATGTAAACCGGGCAAAGAGCATCTGGATCAATGAGGTTCGAGAGCTCAACCTTCCGAAAGCTCCCGATCACCGTAGAGTTCTGCTTGGCCGTTCATTCAACCGCGGAAAGGAATTCTCTGGCCTATGAGGACGATCACGCTCCTGACGATCCCAAACATATTCATGACCTTCGCCTGGTATGGACACTTGAAGTATCGCGAAGTGCCACTCTACAAGGTCGTGGTAGTCAGCTGGCTAATCGCCTTTTTTGAATACTGCTTTCAAGTGCCGGCGAACCGCATCGGATCTTATGAGTTTTCTGCGGCCCAACTCAAGACCATCCAGGAGGTGATAACCTTGACCGTCTTCGCCGCCTTTTCCGTCCTTTACCTGAGGCAACCGCTGCGCTGGAACTATCTGGCAGGGTTCGCGCTGATCGTCGCGGCCGTCGCTGTGATCTTCAAGAAATGGTGAGGCAGGCAGGGGGACGCGTCGCCAGAGGATCCGGTTTTATGGATTTATTGGGAAGGGCACGAGTTCCACTCGTGCCAATTCAGCTTGAGCAAAAGGCACGGCTTTAGCCCCTGAGGCGCGCTTCCGCCTTGCATCCATCTGAAGTGACTTCAGCGGCTGAAGCCGACATTTTTGGCGGACCTATGCGGCACGGCTGTAAGACGTGCCCTTCCCAAATCAACGCGACTGCGCCTTTTTCAGAAGGGCAATCTGCCCGGCATGATAAGGCTCATGCTGCGCAATTCCGTGGAGCAAGTGATAGAAGTTGTACCGCTTCCCGGGAACCCGGTCACGGAGACGGTCGTCCGATAGGACAGTGACGGTTTTGACCAGCGCGTCGTGGGTGCGCTTGGCCGACACCACGGCTTTCCGCCAAGCCGCCTCGGTCGGTTTTGGCGGCATCGGGAAATTGGCCAGGCCTGTCGGCTGGTACTTCTGGCCAGCCAGGCGGCGCAAACCCGCCCCGTCCCACACTTCGATGTGCAGCAGCAACTCCCAAATGCTGTGAACGTTCGGCACGGGATGAGCAGCCGCGGTTGCCGCATCGACATCTTCAAGAAGTTCAAGCAGGGCGGGCCCGTGCCACGCGCTGCCCTCGAAGGCGCGGCGAAGTTGGTCGGCAATGCGAGCAGCTTCGGATGGTGATCGAGTAATCTTTCCCTTCATAAAGAATCTCCTTGCCCTGCAACAACCGCGATGCCGGCGGCGTCCGCCGATTCGGGAACCTTCTGCCCGTCCAGCAATAGGCACTTTCCCGCATCCAACGCCAAGCAGGTGGCATCTGCCGCGCGCATGACTTCAATCGTTTTGACGCCAACCACCGGCACATCGAAGCGCATATCCTGGCTCGGCTTGGCGATCTTCACCACCGTCAAAGCGCGGCTCAGAGTAGAAGCACCCCCGTGCAACGAACGCATGATCTGTCCGGCGCGTTCGATGGTGGCGTCGGTGCCCTCCATGGCTTCGACCGCGACGCAGGCCGATTCTGCAATTACCACCGTCTGGCCGATGTCATGCTGCGCCAGTTGCCGGGCCACGGCGCGTCCGTATTCGATGTTCTTGCACTCCTGCTCGGTAGGCTCGCGTTTCGTCAGCACGCCGGGCTGGACCAGCAGAGGCTCGAGCAGCCAGGTCGATTTTTCGAGCGTGATGCCCTCGTCGGCAAGAACCTTGGCCACGGCCCCGAGCAGCGAATCGGTGTTGCGAGTTGCGAGCGACAGCAAGAGCTTGGCCAGGCGCCAGTCCGGCCGAATGCTGGAGAAAATCTGCTTGTGCATGACCTGCCCGGCCATAATCGCGCGCCGTACGCCTTCGCGCTGAAAGGTTTCGATCAGGCGCGAAAGCTCACCCAGCGAAAGCCAGTAAACAGAAGCTGCCCCGTGCGACTCGATCTCCGGGAAAGCTTCTTCTTTGATCGCGGCAACCACGACCTCGTAGCCTTGCGCGCGCGCTGCATCCAGCACGAGAAAAGGAAACTTGCCATTCCCGGCAATGAGCCCGAGCTTTTCCTTCGCAGGCGCCATTAGCTGGATTCTCGAAACAGGCGGGATAGCAGCCCGCCGCCCGCGGTCGCGGCCACAGGTTTCAAGATCTCAAACCGGCGGTCGAGTATTCTATCGTGCTTGAATCCCACAATCGTATCGGAGAGTTCGAGCGGCACGTCGAATACATAATCCACTTCGCGAGCGCCTTCGTCTTCCCGTTGCTGTGCTGCTAGCAAACGCTCTTTGATATCGAAATACTGCACCGGAAGTGAGCCATGTTCCTCCAGATGGCGGCTGGATCCTGATGCGTGCGAAACTCTCCAGATGAGATTTCCGTTCTTCCACGCCTCGGCGGAGCTAAACATCACGTGCTCTTCGATTGCGGTCGCAACAACGTCGGCTGCCGCCGACACCCGCTGAAGAGAGCGTTCGCGGACGAACTTGTGCCCGTGCTCGTTGATGACCACGACATGCCATCCGTTGTCGAGACGGAGACCGCAGAACATGCTCTCGGGGACCTCCACGAATTTCCCGGTCGGCGAAAGACCCAACAACTCAGCAGCTTGTGCGTCGGTCTCGCCCCGAAATGCGATCCAGAAAATTGCGTAGCCCATGGCTCAGTTCGCTCGGCCTTCCACCCTACTTAATAATTCCGCGTTCAGAAGCCTCAATAAACCGAATCAGCATATCCACATCCTCGCCGCGATCGGCTTCCGACGTCAGCTTCTCCAGCGCCTGAGACGTGTTCATCTTCGACGCCAGCAATATCTTGTACGCATGATGAATCTTCGCAATCCGCTCTTTCGAGAATCCGCGGCGTTCGAGACCTACTTTATTCATACCGTAGGCATGCGTGTCGCGCGCTGCCGAGGTCATGGAAAACGGAAGCACATCCTGCGTAATCGTGGTGCCTCCGCCGATATACGAATGAGCGCCGATGCGCACGAACTGATGCACGGGGCACAGCGCCCCCACGACCGCCCATTCTTCGACCGTCACGTGCCCGCCCAGCGTCGCGCCGTTGACCAGCATGGCATGATCCTCGATCACGCAATCGTGGCCGATATGCGTGTAGGCCATGATGAGCAGATGGCTGCCGACTTTGGTGAGCCCGCCGCCCTTGACCGTGCCCCGATTGATGGTGACGCATTCGCGAATCTCGTTGTGATCTCCGATTTCCAGCCGCGTCGCTTCGCCCTTGTAGGTGACATCCTGGGGCGCCATGCCAATCGCACAGAAAGGAAAGAAGGAGTTGTCGGCACCGATCTTGGTTGGACCTTCGATCGCGACCTGCGATATCAGCCGGCAGCCCTCGCCCAACTCGACGTCCGGACCGACAACGCAATATGGGCCGACCTTGCACGAAGCGGGAACCTTCGCTCCCGGGTCAATGATGGCGGTGGGGTGGACGTTCATCGAAGACAAAATCCCGGATTCGCGAGCGCAACCGACACGCTGCTATCCCGCACCGTTGCCCTCGTCGCTGCTTGATCCCCGACCGCGCGCGCTGTCGATGAGCTGGCACGACACGCCCGCTTCGGCCACGCGCTTTTCGCCTACGTAGGCATAGCCTTGCATCTTCGCGGCAACCATGCCCGGCACCGCACGCCAGCCCTTCACTTCCACCTCGAGGCGCAATTGGTCACCCGGGCTCACCGGCCGCCGGAAGCGTGCGCGATCAATCCCAGTAAAGACCATAACCTTGTTGCTCCGGTCTTCGACCTCGGTCAGCAAGAGTGCGCCGCCAGCCTGCGCGATCGCCTCGACAATTAGCACGCCCGGCATGATCGGCAGGCCGGGAAAGTGCCCGGCGAAAAATGGTTCGTTGATGGTGACATTCTTGACGGCGACGATGCGCTCTTTGCGCTTCAGCTCGAGCACGCGGTCAATCAGCAAAAAGGGATACCGGTGCGGCAGGATTTTCAGGATGTCGTGGATGTCGAGCACGGTTTTCTCCACGGAAGGGGAAGGCTCGGTCACGGCAGGGGTGCTCTCACTCATATTCGTCTCAAATGGCTTGAAGATTATACTGTACGGCTTGCGTACCGAGGCTGGCTAGCCACGCCTCTGGGCCTACGGAGATGAGGACGAATGGCAACAAAAAAGAAGGCGTGGCCTACCAAAGACCAATCCGGCGAGATCTGGCGGGAGCGGCTTCGCTACTTCGAAGCCAAGCAGGAAGCCTGTCTCCAAACGATTCGCGAGTTGGTCGAGATTGAATCTCCCAGTGACAACAAGGCGGCGGCAGACTCCATAGGCAAAGTGCTGGCCGGGAAATTCGCGGCACTCGGCGGACGTATGCAAATCCATCCCGCCACCGACTTCGGCGACAACGTGCAGGCAGATTTTGCGGGCCGCAGTAACGTCAAGCCCGTTCTGCTGCTCGGCCACTTCGACACGGTCTACCCGCTGGGCGCTCTCGCCAATATGCCCTGCTATGTCGCCGATGGGCGCATGCACGGGCCTGGCGTGCTCGATATGAAGTCGGGCATCGCGCTGATGCTGGGGGCCATTGAGGCGCTGCAAGTCTGGTATGGAGAACTGCCGCGGCCAGTCACAGTCTTCCTGGTCTCGGATGAAGAAGTCGGGAGCTATTCGTCTCGCCGCATTACCGAGACCCTGGCTGTCGAATCCGCTGCCGTGCTAGTGCTCGAACCGGCCGGCCCGCGCGGGGCCGTGAAGACCGCCCGCAAAGGAGTGGGCGAGTACACGCTGCAGGTCCAGGGCGTGGCGTCGCACGCAGGACTCGATCCCGGCAAAGGACACAGCGCTATCGTCGAACTCGCCAGGCAAATCCCCGTGCTTTGGAAGCTCAATGACTTGCAGCGAGGAGTCTCGGTGAACCCCGGCGTGATCCGCGGTGGCACGCGCACCAACGTGATCGCGGCTGAGGCCACGGTAGAGATTGACGTACGCATCAAGAGGGCGAAGCAAGCCGCCGCTCTTGATCGCAAAATCCGCGCCCTGAAACCGTTCGACCGGCACTGCAAGCTCAGCATCGAGGGCGGCATCAACCGCATGCCCATGGAGCGCAACGCCGGGGTGGCAACACTCTACAAAAAAGCGAAGACGATCGCGAGCCAGATGGATTGGAAGCTCGAAGAGGCCGCGGTCGGCGGAGGTTCTGATGGGAACTTCACCGCCGGCATAGGCGTCCCAACCCTCGACGGTATGGGTGGCGTGGGCACCGGTGCGCACGCGCTCCACGAACATATCGTGATCTCTGAGTTGCCCCGTCGCGCCCTGCTTCTGGCTGGAATGATCGAGAACGTTTGAGGCTTTACGGGTTGGCAGTAAAGACCAGGAAGTAATCCATCTTGTCGCCCTTTACGAAGTCGTATTGCTCTAGCAGGCTGTAACCTGCTTTTTTCGCCTCCTGAATCACGACGTCCCGACTGACTCCGTGGTCTTCCCCGTTTCCGTTGCGATCAATGACCCCAATTTTTGCGCCCGGGCGCAACGCCGCGCGCAGGTTCTGCAACAAAACGACGGGTTGGGCGACCTCGTGGTAGGTCTTCAACAGGAGCACGGCATCGATGGAGTGCCCCGGCAGAAGCGGGTCGTCGGGCTTGCTCAGAATAGATTTCACGTTCTGCAACTGCTCTTTTTGCGCCCGTTCGCCAATGTAGCGAACCGCCGCCGGATTGATATCTACGGCGTACACAACGCCTGCTATACCCACACGCTTCGCCGCTCGAACGGTGAACCATCCCGATCCGGCGCCAATGTCGGCAACGGCCTTCCCTTGAGTAATGTTGAGAATCTCCATCACGCGGTTGATCTGCAGCCGATCCTCGCGGCCCGGAGCTTCGAAAATGGAGAGATCCCCAGTGTACGGTTCGCTGGTTTTACGCTGCCCTTCTGAGGTAGTCTGCTCCTCACGTTGTCCGAGAATTGGACCGATGCTACAAGCAAAAAACAGCAGCGTGATCAGAAATGGGCAAGTTTTTCGCATAAAGACAGCTTCTCCGAGCCGCGCACATCACAATAGACTCCGTCGGTTCTCCACAGTGAGCAGGCGTCGGAGGAGAGACAAAGACGGGTCGCTGCAAATTCCTCTCTTTTGACTCGCCGACAGGGGTAGCCTAGAATTTTAATAGGCTGTTCTGACACGAGTAAGTTGGATGCGGTCAGACCAGTCTACGGAGGCTTTATGGGCGAGGGACTATTTCAGCCGTTCCACATTCTGTTGATCGTTGCTATCGCCCTGCTTCTGTTTGGCCCGGCTAAGTTCGCTTCGCTGGGCAAGGGCCTGGGCGAAGGCATACGCAATTTCAAGTCGGCGATTAAAGAAGGCAGCGAAGAGAAAAAAGAGGAAAAGACAGAAGAGAAGAAATCCTAGCAGCCTTCTTCCTTGCGCTCTGAAGATTCCGGGGCTCACAGCCTGGATCCGTCTATCGTTTTTTCTCCCGCAACATGCGGTAAACGACCGCCACCGGTAGCCCAACCACGTTGCTGTAGTCGCCTTCGATGCGCGGAATCCAGCGCGAAGCCATTCCCTGGATCGCGTAGGCTCCCGCCTTGTCCATCGGTTCGCCCGTTGCGACGTAGGCCCGTATCTCGCCGTCGGAGACTTCGCTCATCGTCACCAGCGTGGTCTCTGAGGCGGTTCTGGCGATCTGCCCAGCAGCGGCGGGTTCGACCAAGCACACGCCCGTAATCACCTGGTGTACGCGCCCGGAGAGCAGGCGCAACATCCGAACTGCGTCGTCCGCGTCGATGGGCTTGCCGAGGATGGTCTCATCCACTACGACGATCGTGTCCGCTCCAAGGACCAAGTCCTCCGGACGCGTCCGCGACACCGCCAGCGCCTTCTCGCGAGCCAGCCGCTCGGCGCACTCGCACGCCGACTCATCCGTCAGCGGCGTCTCATCCACATCCGCCGGCTGAACCGTGAACGAAATGCCAGCGGCGCGGAGCAGTTCCTGACGTCGCGGCGAAGCGGAAGCGAGGACCAGCATGCGAGGTCTGATTCTATCGGAAGCTCTGCAGCATTATGAACTGAGCAACTCAATCCGGTTTCCAAACGGATCTGAGATGTGGCAACGACGTACTCCCGGGATACTATCGTCGGTTTTGACTTCCACGCCCGCCGCGCGCAAACGGGCGACCAGTCCAGCGTAATCGCTGCAACGCAAGGCAGGGTGCGCCTTCCGGGCAGCGCGAAAGTCGGGTTCGACGCCAAGGTGGATCTGTACACCACCGCTTGCGAACCAGCATCCGCCTCGCTTCGCCAATTCCGGCGGTTTTGGCACTTCGGTCATTCCGAGGACAGAACAATAAAACGAGCGCGCGGTTTCTTCTCCTCCAGCCGGCATGGCGAGTTGCACGTGATCGATGTTAATGAACGGGCCGGAGGCCACGACAGAATCCATTCCTTTTCCGCTGGCGGGTCTCAGATTCGGGGCTGTTACCGGCTTCCCACCATCCCGCGCACTGATTCAATCAGCTTCGCCGAGTCGTAGCCTATCCCATCCTTAAACACTGTCTCCACGTTCTCGATGTCTTCGATCTTCTTCGACGGATCGCCCTTGATCACGACCAGATCTGCCTGCTTGCCCGCAGCGATTGTGCCGATGCGGTCGAGTTCTCCCAGGTATTGCGCGCCGTTTGCGGTTGCGATGTGGATTGCCTCCAGCGGCGTGAATCCGGCTTCCACCAGCAGTTCGACTTCCCGCTGATCACCGAAGCCCGCCAGATCGCCACCCATGCCGGTAGGGTCCTCACCCGCTAGCAGCAATCCCCCCGCTTGAACAAAGGCGCGCTCGAATTCCTTTTCCTGTTCGAACGAGCGTCCCCATGGAGAGGCTCGCAGTTCGCCAGTTTTGGGATCGTGCATCGGTAGGTCCGACTGCACCCGTCTTTCCAGGAATCGGGCTCGAGCTTCTTCGGACATCGCATCCAAGACCCGCGGCTGGAGCGGTGTCTTCCCAGGTACGAAGAGCTCAAAGACGGGCAGAGTCGAGGTCACCGCCACGTGATGTGAAACAAGGTCGTGAATCATTTCCTGGATGGGCATATCGCTGACGCGCATCTTCGCCAATTCGTCAGCCACTGCGACCATGGAAGCCCGTGAACTGACCGGACACTGGTCAGGCTTTTTGCCGGAAAAGAATTCGGTATCCACTGCAATGCCGTGTTCGAGATCATCAATACCAAGCGCAGCAGCCTCTCGGAAGCCGATCGAGCACAGATGTCCGGTGACTTTCATTCCGCGCTGGTGCGCGGCGTCAATCGCTGCTTTGAGCACGGCACGTGAGATGAAGTTGTAGGCCTTGAAATTGTCAACTCCGCGGTCGGCCCAGAAGTTAACCGTGGCCACCGCCTCTTCGGGAGTCTTCAATTCCGTCATCTGCGGAGCCCAGGTCCCAGGTCCCTCCAGATAAGGTCCAGTAACGTGAATGTGCGGGCCCGGAACCTCGCCGCGTTCGATCTGCTTCTTCAGGGCAAGGTCCATATATGGCTCGACGCTGCCGGTGGTGCGAATCGTCGTGACGCCGCCGGCCAGGTACAAGCGCGGGAAGCTGATCGCCATCTCATGGAAAATGGCATTGCCGGACGGATAGAACATGTGATCGTGCATCCCTACAAGCCCGGGAATTACGCTGTAGCCAGGCAGATCGATAACCTGTGCATCTTTGGGCACACTTTGCGTAGCGGCATCTCCCACCGTTTCAATCTTTCCCTTGCTGAGGATGATCGTCTGATCCTCGCGCGCGGGAGCACTTGTGCCGTCGATCACTCGAACGTGAGTCAATGCGACCATCGGCGCGTCAACCTTAACGAATGGTTTCAACTGCGGCGACGACGCCTGCGCGCCGCTCCAGCGCGCAGCGAGCGCCAAGAGTCCGATGACTAGAAGCCTCCGCATGGGTTTCCCTCCTTGAACTTTCCGCAGGATTGTATCTGAGGGCGCGACCGACGCGCTTGTTCCCGAGCCCAATGTGAGACCTGTCTCGCAGTTCTGCCCTCTACGCTGCCTGTTAGAATCAGAGGTTAGCTGCTCACTCATGGACGCCGCCTACATCCGCAATTTCGCGATCATCGCGCACATCGACCACGGCAAATCCACGCTGGCCGACCGCCTGCTGGAGCTGACCGGATCGCTGACTGCGCGCGAGATGCAGGCCCAGGTACTCGACTCCATGGACCTGGAGCGCGAGCGTGGCATCACCATCAAGGCTCACGCGGTTCGCATGATGTACACCGCGCACGACGGCGAGACCTACCAGCTCAATTTGATCGACACACCGGGCCACGTTGATTTTTCGTATGAGGTCTCCCGGTCGCTGGCATCGTGCGAAGGCGCGTTGCTCGTGGTCGATGCCTCACAGGGAGTCGAAGCACAGACTCTGGCCAATTCGTATCTCGCCATCAATCACGGCCTCGAAATCATTCCGGTCATCAACAAGATCGACTTGCAAAGTGCCGACATCCCGCGCACCAAGGAGATGATCGAGGGCGCCGTCGGACTCGACGCTTCTGACGCCGTGCTGATCAGCGCCAAGACCGGGCAAGGCGTGCCGGACGTACTGGAAGCGATCGTCAAGCGCGTTCCTCCCCCCAAGGGCTCGCCCGACAACCGGCTCCAGGCGCTGGTTTTCGACTCCTGGTTCGACGCCTATCGCGGCGTGGTCGTGCTGACCCGCGTGTTTCAAGGCACGTTGCGCAAGGGCCAGAGAATCCGCCTCTGGTGGAACGGAACAACCTTCGACGCCGAGACTCTCGGCGTGCTCACGCCCAAGCCGGTGGAGATCGATCAGCTGCAGGCGGGCGAAGTCGGCTTTCTCATCGCCAACATCAAGAACGTTGCCGACACCAAAATTGGCGACACCATCACCGACGACACCAATCCTGCGATCGAGGCTTTGCCTGGCTTTGAAGAAATCAAGCCCATGGTCTTCGCCGGGCTCTACACAGTCGACGCTCACGAGCACACGCAACTGCGCGAGGCGCTCGAAAAGCTGCGGCTCAACGATTCTTCATTCTTCTTCGAGCCGGAGAGCTCCGTGGCGCTCGGCTTTGGCTTCCGCTGCGGCTTTCTGGGATTGCTCCATATGGAGATCATCCAGGAGCGCCTTGAACGCGAGTTCAATCTCGACCTGATCACCACCGCGCCCGGCGTGCGCTACAAGATCACCAAGACCGACGGCGAAATGATCGAGATCGACAATCCTTCGCGCTGGCTCGATCCGAGCGAGATCGAGAAAGTCGAAGAACCGGTAATTCTGGCCACGATTCTCACAAACGAGGAATATGTCGGCGGCATTCTCGCGCTCGTAGAAGAAAAACGGGGAAAGCAGAAGACCTTCGAGTACGTCAGTTCCTCCCGGGTCATGTTGCATTACGAGTTACCCCTCAACGAAATCGTGCTGGATTTTTACGACCGCCTCAAATCCGTATCGAGGGGCTACGCTTCGCTCGACTATCACCTGGCCGGCTACTGGGAGTCGCCCATGGTGAAACTCGACATCCTGGTCGCGGGTGAACCGGTCGACGCGCTCTCCATAATCGTGCACCGCGACTTCGCCTACGAACGGGGCAAGGCCCTGGTGTCCAAAATGAGGGAACTCATTCCACGCCAGATGTTCGAGGTCCCCATTCAGGCCTCGATCGGGGCCAAGATCATCGCCCGTGAGACCGTCCACGCTATCCGCAAGAACGTTCTTGCAAAGTGCTACGGCGGAGACATCACGCGCAAACGCAAGCTCCTCGAAAAGCAGAAGGAAGGCAAAAAGCGGATGAAGCGCATCGGCCGGGTCGACATCCCCCAGGAAGCGTTTCTGGCCGTGTTGAAGGTTGGCGAAGGCAGCAACAACTAGATGTCTACCTCGTCCAGTATGGCGGCAACATCGAGAAAACCGATAGCTCCGATCTGACTTTGTAGCTGCCCGAGTTTGAAAGAGGCCACGGAAAACCGGCTAAAACCACCCAAAATCGAAAGGGCTAGTACCTCAAAATGTGCAAATCTCAAAAGAGGAAGTGTGGCCGGTTTTGCGCAGGAGGAATCATGTTAATCCCCGGTGAATTACATAACTGGTTACCATTCATTGAGTTAAGAACCGATGGATGAGGCGATGAAACCGACCGGGCGGTCATTTGCAGATAGAAATTCTGAACCCGGTTTTCAATTCCACAAGCTTTTCCACAGGATGGCGGTCGCAATTCTGTCTTGTCCGCACGCCTTAGGCATCTGTTGTAGCTAAATGCCGCAATCTACAGTGTTTGCTGTAGGGCAAACACTCAGTCCTCGGAGTCCAGACCGCCTTCCACCATAGTCTCAAAGCGGGTGCAATGCTTCAGGAATGCCATTCGTACCTTGCCGATGGGACCATTACGCTGCTTGGCGATGATGATCTCGGCCCTCCCCTGCAACTCCGGATCGTCCTGTTTGTAGACTTCCTCACGGAAGATGAACATGACCAGGTCGGCATCCTGCTCGATCGATCCTGACTCGCGCAAGTCGGCGAGTTGCGGGCGATGATCTCCGCCGCGGCTTTCCGGCGCGCGGCTCAGCTGCGAGAGTGCAATCACGGGCACGGTGAGCTCTTTGGCCAGCGCCTTGAGCCCGCGGGAAATCGCGGAGACTTCCTGGGTACGATTCTCGAAGCGCTTGCCCCCGCCCGACATCAGCTGCAGGTAGTCGACGATGATCAGGTCCAGCTTGCCCTGCGCCTGCTTCAGCCGCCGCGCCTTGGCCCGCATCTCGCTCAGGGAGATGCCGGGGGTGTCGTCGATGTAAATAGGAGCGTGCGCCAGTTGCTCCATGGCCCGCACAACTTTCTTGGTGTCATCCTGCCATAGAGACCCAGTTCGCATCTTGTGCGCATCCACCCGGGCCTGGGAGCAGAGTAGGCGCATCAGCAGCGCTTCCCGCGACATTTCCAGCGAAAAGACGCCGACCACCTGCTGGTCCTCAATCGCCGCATTCTCGGCGATGTTCATAACGAATGCCGTCTTGCCCATGGAGGGCCGGGCGGCGATGATCACCAGGTCGGAGCGCTGCAGGCCGCTCGTCATCTCGTCGAGATCCGTATAGTGCGTCGCCAGGCCGGTAATGCGCTGGCCGCGTTGCAGCAGGGCATCCACCGACCCGAACGACTCGCGGACGATCTCCTGCACCCCCATGAAGCCGCGCCCGATGCGCTTTTCCGAGAGCTGGAAGATGGCGGCTTCGGCGTCGCTCAGCACGTCTTCGGCAGCGTCGGACTGGTCGGCGGCCCGGGCGATTGCCGTGTTGGCGGCGGAAATCAGCCCGCGCAACAGCGCCTTGTCGCGCACAATCTTGACGTAGTGCTCGATGCTCGGCCGGTCCGGTACGCCCTCGACCAGGCTCGACACGTAGGCCACATCGCCGATGGCCTGCAGATCTTTATGCCGGTCGAGTTCCTCGATCAGCGTGATCATGTCGATCGGCCGTGACGACTCGGCCAGATCCACCATGCGCGAGTAAATCCTCCGGTGCGAGTCGAGCGAGAAATCTTCGATCCGCAGATGCTCGGCGGCCTGGTTGTAGGCAAAGTTGTCGAGCAGGATCGCGCCCAGAATCGAGCGCTCGGCCTCTACGTTAGCCGGAAGACTGCTGATGGTGTAGTCGGAAGTGGCCAAATTCGTTACGCCCCGCCGGAATCGCGACTCACGGCTGCGAGTCAGCATCCCGGTTCCCGTGAAATCTTTGCTGGTGTGCGAGTCATACTAGCGTGCCTTACCTTGTGAAATTCGCGCAGCCCTGCGGAAAACCTTCTCTCAATCGCAATTTTTTCGGAACCCGAAATGCCTGCATGAACACTTGCAGTCCACTTGCGAAGCTTGAATTTCGAAGTCTTCGCTCTTAACGTTGCCGTCATCCTGACCGTAGCCGTTCTTCAGGCGGAGGGAAGGATCTCGCGAGCAGACCGGCTCTTGCGTGCCGTGTGAGATCCCTCACCCGGCTGAACTGCGCCGGGTTCGGGATGACGCCTTCAGACGAGAGACCGAGATCCAACTTGCACTGCCTGCTTGATACACTCCACAAAGTGGAGTATCTCACAAAGGGCGAATGAAAATCGAACAGACGAGGCTCGATGATGGCCGGAACCGCTATCTTCTAGTGCCAAGCCCCGAGAATCAGCCCCATAATCACAAACGAAACAGTCATATAACCGCCGTTGATCAGGACATACTTCCAAGAACGCCGCTCAAATAGCGCGATGGTCGCGATTCCCAGCGCCACCCAGCCAAAACCCGCCAGGAAACCGGCCGTAGCTCCCCAGGCCGCGGTGGTTTTTGGCTCGGCCACGAAAGCGGCAAGATTGGCAGACATGATCAGCGCGAAGAAGAACGATAGGCCGAAAATCTTGGCCATGTTGCTCTTGGCGAGATCGGCTTCACTCAAATTGTTCACCGACATCCAGGCCCGGCCGAACAATACCGGGGAATACCAAAGTCCTCCAATGACGAAGGTGGAAACGGCAGCTGCCAGAACCGCCAGCCAGTTGATGTGGGGCATGGGAAATCTCCTCGGAGAAATTAGACCGCGTCACTGCGGGCACAGAATGCACCAGTGGAAGGGCGTTGTATTGTAAGAAATTCCCGCCTAGTCGAGAGCGACGTATTGCGGATAGATCGTGCGGTTCCGCTGATACTCGGCGGGCGTCATGCCGGCAAACTGCTGGAACTCATGAATCATGTGGGCCTGGTCGTAATAGCCGCAATCGGCGGCCAGGCTCGACCAATCGGGCGACGAAATGTTACACGCGGCCGCCAGCGAGTTGCGAAAACGGAAGATGCGGGAAGTTTGCTTGGGAGTGAGGCCGACCCTGCAATCGAACCGTGCGATGATCTGCTTATGACTCAAGCCCAGGCGGGACGCCAGTTCTCGCACGGGCATCACCGGCCACGAACGCAGCGTGTTCAGCGCCGCCGCGATCGTCTTGTCGGGTTCGAGGCGGGACTTCGCCTTGGTCATCAAATAGCCTTCCAGCAGGTCGAACTTGGCGTCGATGGCTTCTGTTTCGAGCAGTTGCTCGCGCAGAGCGAGGATTTCCCCCTTCCAGATCAGATCGAGCTCGACCACCTGGCTGGCCAATTCTGACAGGGGAAATCCGAAGAAAGGCGCGGCCCCGCCGGTGCGGAAGTGCGCCCCCATCATCGACGCTCCTTGCTCTGCCCCAATCACCAAGTATCGGCGCTGCATGCCATTCACCCAGCAGCGGTTGTAGCCGGTGTAGCCGAAACCGTCCCGGTCGTAGAGTTTCTTCGCTCCCTCGCCGAGATCGATGATCAATTCCATTGATGCATCGGGCAGAAGCTTTTCCCGGGCATAGTCGACCTCGAGGTCCTGGTAGAACCAGAGATTCTCCACGAAGAAGGAGAGAGGAGCGCCTAGAACTCGGAGGCGGTAAATCATGGCTGTGGAGCTTAGCATGGGCCACCGAGGGCGGCAAGACCGCGGGTTTGGCAGGGACGAATGCACAAGGGACGCGCGTGGGCCGATGCGCTTTCTCCCGGCAGCGCCACTTATGCGGATGCCGCGTTTATAATCACTAATTCGGCATCGTGCCGCATTCCTAACTGTAAGGACTGAACTTGCTCGATTTCTTAGGCGATTTACGCCGCACGCACATGTGCGGGACGCTGCGCCCATCCGACGCTGGCAACAAGGCCGTTCTAATGGGATGGGTGAACCGCCGTCGCGATCTCGGCAACCTCGTCTTTATCGATTTGCGCGACCGCACCGGGGTGACCCAGGTTGTTTTCAACCGCGAACTGAACGCCGCGGCGCACGACAAGGCCGACCTGCTGCGCAATGAGTATGTCATTGCCGCGATGGGCAAGGTCAAGCTACGCGATGCCGACACCGTCAACAAGAACATTCCCACGGGTGAGGTCGAGTTGGTCGCGGATGAGATTCGCCTTTTGAACGAGTCGAAACAGCCTCCGTTCCTGCCGTCGGATACGGCCCTGACCAACGAAGAGACGCGTCTGAAATATCGCTACATCGATCTGCGGCGCGATGTCATGCAATTCAACATCGAGACACGGCACAAAGTGGCGAAGGCCATCCGCGACTACCTCTCCGCGCAGGGATTTTTCGAAATCGAGACGCCGTTTATGACACGCTCGACACCCGAGGGCGCGCGCGACTATCTGGTGCCGAGCCGCGTGCAGCCGGGCACGTTCTACGCCTTGCCGCAGTCGCCGCAGTTGTTCAAGCAGATCCTGATGATTTCGGGATTCGACAGGTATTTTCAGATCGTGCGCTGTTTCCGCGACGAAGACCTGCGCGCCGACCGCCAGCCGGAGTTCACCCAGATCGATCTGGAAATGTCGTTCCCGCGGGCGGAAAGCGTTTGGGAAGTGGTCGAAGGCTTCCTGGTTGCTGCCTTCCGCGCCGCCGGAAAAGAGATCAATACGCCCTTCCCGCGCATGGACTATGACGAGGCCATTCGACTGTACGGCATCGACAAACCGGACCTGCGGCTGCCGCCCTTCACCGACGTGCGCGATTGCTTCACGCCGGAAAATCTGCAGGAGTTGGCGATCAATGCGAATCTGCCCGTGATTGCGATCCGCACGCCCAACGTCGGCGAACTCTCTCGCAAAGAGCGCGACGACATCAAGCCGATGTTCCACGCCAAGGGCGGCGCCAAGATTTTCGAGGACTTCAAGCGCATCGGCAACAAGTTTCCCGATGCTGCCACCGCGATTACGACAAAATCCGCGGCCCAGGACCGCGATCTCATTGTGCTGGTAGCCGGCTCGGCCCAGGCTGGACCACAAACAGCCCTGCCCGCTCACCGCAAGGTTACGCCTGCGGAGTTGGCGATTTATGCCTCGGCCGGGTTGCTCCGCCTGGCCCTGGCGCAAAAGTATTCCGAGCGGCATGACATTTTCACGAAGAGCGGCGATGCTGCGAAGGATTTCCGGTTTCTCTGGGTCACGAACTTCCCGATGTTCGAATGGGACGAGGGCGAAAAGCAGTGGATGGCCGCGCATCATCCCTTCACCTCGCCGCACGAAGAAGACATGAGCCTGCTGGAAGCGGGCGTGGAGTCCATCAACGACCCGCAGTCGCCGCTGAGCGCAGTGCGCGCGCTGGCGTACGACGTGGTGCTGAACGGCACCGAACTCGGTTCCGGATCGATTCGTATCCACCGCCAGGACATCCAGCGCAAAATCTTCCGAGCCCTGGGAATGACGGAGGAAGAAGCGAAATCGCGCTTCGGATTTTTCCTGGAGGCGCTGGAATATGGAACTCCTCCGCACGGCGGGATCGCCTTGGGCTTGGACCGCATCGTGATGATCCTCGCCGGAGCCGAGAGCCTGCGCGAGGTGATTCCGTTCCCCAAGACCGCCCGCGCCGTCGATTTGATGTGCGACGCACCAACTCCGGTCAGCGAGCGCCAATTGCGCGAATTGGGGATTTCCGTCAAGAAGTAGCGACGCGCATTGGAAAGCCCCACCGCCGTGGAGTTTGGCACAGGTGTCGCGCGAAGCGCCGCCAGAACACGTGAGAACCGATGGCTCAGAGCTGTCTTCTCTACTACATCACCGATCGCACTGTATTCTCTGGCGACGAATCCTCCCGCCGTCGCCGTCTCCTCGAAAAAATCGCGGAGGCCGCCCGCGCTGGAGTGAACTACATCCAACTCCGGGAGAAGGATCTGGCCTCGCGAGAATTGGAGTCGCTTGCTCGCGAAGCCGTGCGCGTAGTCCGAGAGGCCAGAACACTGGTAACCGGAAACAAGAACCAAGGAACCGCACTTCTAATCAACTCACGCACTGATGTAGCCTTGGCGGTCCAAGCCGAAGGCGTCCACCTCCGCTCCGACGACATTTCGCCGGAAGAAGTAAAAGCAGTATGGAGAAAATGCATAGCAGCCTCGTGTGGGGCGGGCACTCATGCCCGCCAACTCTCACCACAAGATCCAACCGTCGCTGTCTCCTGTCACTCCCCGGTGGAAGTAGCCCGAGCCGCCGCTAACGGCGCAACCTTCGCTGTCTTCGCTCCCGTCTTCGAAAAAAAAAACACTCCCGCTGTCGGCCCCGTAGGTCTAGCGACGCTCGAACAAGCGTGCCGAGCGAAGATCCCAGTCCTGGCTCTTGGCGGAATCACCGTCTTTAACGCCCGCTCCTGCCTCGACGCCGGGGCCGCCGGGATTTCCGCCATCCGCCTCTTCCAGGAAAACAACATCGCCGAAGTTGTACAGCATCTCCGCAACAGTTCTTAAACAACCAGTTCCGGAAGACCCGGGTGCCCCGTCCTTGTCCCACCGTTCTTTGGCGGGACAGGGCTGGGATTTTGAAGTTGTCTCAAGAGTTTCCAAAGACGCCCCTTGATTCCTTAGCCTGTCCACTTCGCTCCGGTCTTAAGAATCTGCATCATCTTGGCCAGCCGCCTTTTTTTCGTCTCCTCCTGCTTGGCGTCGCGGATGGAGTTCGCCATCTCTTTCTTGTGAGTAAACGCCAACTTCTCCCACCGCTCATGCGCCTTCTTACTCTTAGCTAACTCCTTCTTGAGGTCCGGCGGAGCCTCCACCGTACGCGCCACCACATCGCGCTCAATCATGACGTCGACCACGTCGCCAGCCTTGGCCTTCGCCCCGTCGCGCATGGCGCGATTCACCGCCATCCCATGACACCCGCCCATCGGCATCAGGGACGAACGAAATGGAAACCCGTTGATCGTCCCCCGCACCGGCACACGTGCGCGGGTGCCGAACGTCTCGGGAACATCGAATGGGGCGTTGAGCCACGCCACCGCAGTTCCCTCTACACCTTCCAACTTCACTTTGAATCGCAGTTTCTTCTCTGCCATTCGAAATCCTCCCACTACCAGCGCTGGTAAACTTTAACCCTGAGCCGCAGCAGCGGCAACCGCCATGACGCTCACACCCGCAGAGTCCCGAACGACGGCCAACGGCGCAGCCGAACCGATTGCGCCAACCCTGGTCCGCATCCCGGAAGGCTGGTTCCTTATGGGCTCCGAGGCCGGCCAGGAGTGCGAACGCCCCGTTCATCGCGTCTGGATCGATGCCTTTCTGCTCGCAGCCAACCAAGTCACCAACACCGAATATGCCCGCTTCCTGCTGGCAACGTCTGCTCTGCCTCCGCCGTTCTGGCAAGACTCGAATTTTAGCCATTCCCAGCAACCCGTGGCCGGAGTCTCCTGGTTCGAAGCGATTCGCTACTGCGAATGGCTGAGTTCGCAAACTGGCTGCGCCTACCGCTTGCCCACAGAGGCGGAATGGGAGTGCGCCGCCCGCGGCGGCCTCGAACGAAAGCAATTCCCTTGGGGCGACGAGCCGCCACAATCTCTTCCCGATTACGCCACGCGCTGGCAAACCGGCCCCGAGCCTGTCGCACACTATGTTCCCAATGCCTTTGGCCTTTACGATATTTGCGACAACGTCCATGAATGGTGCAGCGACTGGTACGACCCGAATTACTACGCGATCTCACCCGACCGCAATCCGCGCGGTCCCGAAACAAGCCCGGCACAACCCCAGCGCAAAGCCTCGCGCGGCGGTTCCTGGCGCCACCACATCAAAGTTGCCCGCTGCTCTGCCCGCTCCAGTATCCCTCCGCATTTCCAGTATGCAGACTACGGCTTCCGCGTAGCCTGCGACATTTCTTGATACCTCCTATAATTTGTCGTTCCGAAACCGGCGCGAGCCGGCAGGAAGCTGCTGTTTGCCGGCATCCGCTTCATGAATGCCGGGGGAGACGCCAAATGTTCCGTCCTGATCTTCTGAAATACAAGCGCATCCTCATCACCGGCGGCGGCACTGGCCTGGGTAAAGGCATGGCCGAACGCTTTCTCGAACTCGGAGCAGCGGTCCATATCTGCGGCCGCCGAGAAGACGTGCTGGAGCAAACCGCCTCCGAATTCGCTTCGAAGGGCCCGATTCACGCCATCCCGTGCGACGTTCGCAACCTTGATGCCGTTGAAGCCATGATCGATTCCATTTGGAGCGAGGGTCCACTCGACATCCTCGTCAACAACGCCGCAGGAAACTTCATCGCCCGCACCGAAGAGCTTTCGCCAGGCGCGTGGAACTCCGTCATCAACATTGTCCTGATGGGCACGCTCAACTGCGCAATGGCCTGCGGACGCCGCTGGCTCAAGGCAGGCCACCATGGCACCATCCTCAGCATCTCCGCCACCTATGCGCCGGTAGGCTCCGCCTATGTCGTTCCCTCTGCCGTGTCGAAAGCCGGAGTCGAAGCCCTCACGCGCAGCTTGGCCGTCGAATGGGGCAACCGGGGCATTCGCATGAACGCAATCGCTCCCGGTCCGATCCCGACGCAGGGTGCGTTCTCACGGCTGATGCCTCGCCCCGAACTCGAAACCCTCGCCCTCGACCGCAACCCGCTCCACCGTTTCGGCACCGTCGAGGAACTGGCCAACCTGGCAGCATTTCTGGTGAGCGATGGCTCTGGTTACATCAACGGCGAAGTCATCCGCATGGACGGCGGGGAATTCCTGCAGGGCGCCGGAGAATTCAGCAACCTTGGCCGCATGCTAAAGGAGGAAGACTGGCAGGCGTTCAAGCCGAAGAAATCGGGATACGCCCCGAAGAGTTGAATGGGATACACCAAACGCAAAGTCCGCGGAATCAACTTTTCATTTCTGATGGCGGGCTTCATATTTGCCTGCTGGGCGCTGGTCTGCGCCTGGTACGGCTGGCCGCGCGGCATCCGCGGCGGCAGCATCGCAGGCTTCAGCCTCTTCGCGATCGCGGCACTGTTCTTTTGCGCCTTTCCGTTAATCTGGGCACGCTATCCGGAAAAACATCCGGTTCATCACGAACTCCGGCGGTACGGCGATCTCTCGCAGATCTCCCAGCGCCTCGATCGCGAAATGTCGGAACGCGTCGAAGTGGTGGGTCCTTTCCGTTTCACAGCGACTCTCCTGGTATACGATTCCGGCCATGAGTTTCAGATGGTTCCTTACGATCAAATCGCCTCCGCGGAAGTCGAGAAGGCTGGCGGCGACGATCCCGCCACAATCGTCTTACGCACGCGCACGGGACGCCGCTACCAGTGGTACGGCACCTGGCTTCAGGGAGTTTTCGATCCGGAGAGGGTACTGGAAAAGATACGCGCGTCTTCGATTAAATCAGAAGAGCGCCAGTCGCCGCCGTGATACCACTTCACAATCTTGCCATCGGGGCCTACGACGGTGGTGCTCAGGTTGTGTGTGATCAATCTGCCTTCTGGCTTCACGATCAATCCAAAGAAGTCTGCAATTTTTGCCAGATCCCCACGACGAGGGGCGGCGAACTCCCAGCGGCGGAAAAGCGTGGTGTCGCGAGTGTGAGCCACGGCGAAAGCGTAGTCGCGAAGAACTTTGGGAGTGTCGTGTTCGGGATCAAAGCTGAGGCTCAGCAGATGAATATGCGCGGCGAGGGCGGGATCGGCGACAAGTTGTTTGTCGATTTCAGCGAAGTTGCTGCTCATACGGGGACAGAAATCGGGAAAGGGGCAGCGGGTATAGATGAAGGTAACCAGCACAACCTTGCCACGATATGCCTGAATTGACGTGCGCCGGCGGTCCTGGTTGGTGAAGGAAAAATTGGGGACGTTATCGCCGGGAGCTGGAATACGCTGAGTCGTAGCGGGGGCGCGAGACGCCTTGGCATGGGCGGTGACTTTTACATTCTCGAGCCAGTAGTCGGGATCGACGACCACGACTTCGGCTGAAATCGAATCCCCCGGAGAAAGCTGGGAGAGCGTCGCTGGCGGTTTCACTCTGTAGGACATCGCCATGGCGTCCATGAATCCGGGAATTTTGTCGCCGTCGATAACGGCAGACTGGCCCTGAGCATCGATGGAAACCACGCGGCCGGTGAATGGATAGCGTTTCGCGACGGCCGGTTTCGTGCGATTGCAAGATGCGGAGAAGACCACAGCGGCGAGAGTGAGAGAAATCAGAACAATCCGGATGCGGGAGTTCACACTATCCACTTTAGCGCGGACGGAGGCGGCGTGCCATTCCGCCAGGCTCCGTGAGCTAGTGCCCATATTGTTGCGCGACTGCTTTTGTGAAATCCTCAGGGCGATTGAACGCAGTCCAGACTTCCAGCGATGAGGCATTGCGATGGGATGCAACCCTGAGGTTTTGAAACATGTTCCGCTGTTCGCGCTTCTTGATGAAGATGAAACGGCGGTTCTGGCCGCGCAAGTGAGGCTGAAGACCTTCGCGCCGCGGCAGCGAATTTACAAGATGGGCGACGCAGGCGGGCAGGCCTACGTTGTGGTCTCGGGCAGAGTGCGGGTGGCGACCGTCGATCAGGACCAGCAGGAGGTGGTGGTCGACGAGCCGTCGCACGGCGAGTTCTTTGGATTCGCATCGATGCTGGAGCAGACTCCGCATCAGACAGAAGCGGCGGCCATCGAAGAAGCGGTCTGTCTGGAGGTGGATCGAAAGGACATTGCCGTGCTGCTGCAGCGCAAGCCGCTGGCCGGAATGGATATGCTGACGGTCCTGGGACGGCAGTTTCACGCGTCGCAGCAGTTGGTGCGGCTGCGGGCGAACCGGCATCCGAATGACGTGATTGAAAAAGATGCGACCTTCGGCGAACGCTTCGCCGACCTCGTCGCGGGCTTCGGCGGATCGTGGACCTTCATTATTTTGTTCAGCATCGCGCTTGCGATTTACATGACGGTCGACGCGAAATTGGGCAGCAAGGCCTGGGATCCGTATCCGTATATTCTGCTGAACCTGTTTCTGAATATGCTGGCAGCGTTGCAAGCACCTATCATCATGATGAGCCAGAATCGGCAGGATACGAAGGATCGCCTGCGCGGCGAGCTTGACTACGATGTGAACCGGCGGTCCGCGGCAGAGATTCAGGGGTTGGCGCGCAAACTGAATTTGCTCGGAGAGAAGATGGGGGACGTGGAGGAGATGCTGCGGGAGAGGTTAGCGCGAGGTTGAGAAACTGCCCGGGCGACTCGCGGCGGCGAGCCCGCACGATCGCAGTTCCATGAAGCTGTCGAACTTCGATATATTCCAGAGGAGAAGTCCAAATCACCGATCTCTGCGCGGAAGGTTTATGTCTCGCTTTCACTCCACTCGCCGAACGTTCCTGAAGGCTGCCGGAGCTGCTGCGGGCGCTACTCTGCTAGCTCCGTCAGCATTGTTGAGCGGGTCCATGACACCTAGCCAGAACAGAACTGCTCCACAGAGTGAGGGACCAGCGGATTACTCCCTGACCATTGCTACCACGCCGATCGAACTGGCGCCGAATCGCATTATCTCCGTCACCACTTATAACGGACAGTTCCCCGGCCCGCTGCTGCGCTTGAAGGAAGGTGAGAGGGTCACCATCGAAATTCGCAATGATACTGATACGCCGGAGCAACTTCACTGGCACGGGCAATTCGTTTCTACCGATGTGGATGGAGCGGCGGAGGAGGGCACGCCGTTCATTCCGCCGCACGGCAGCCGGAGAATTTCGTTTGTGCCGAGGCCCGCTGGCTTCCGCTTCTATCACACGCACGTCCGGGCCGGAGCCAATCTGGGGGCGGGCCAGTACAGCGGACTGGTCGGGCCGGTTTACATTGAGCCGAAGCAGCACGCGGGGAACTACGACCGCGAAGTCTTCCTCACGCTGAAAGAGTTTCAGCCCACGCTGAGTCGCGGCGGCGACATGCCGATAAATTTTCTTTCGCCGGCCCAGGCGGTTCCTACACTCAAGGATGCCGGCAAGAGCAAGATGAAAGCGTCACTTGCCAAAGGGATGCCGCATGGATACGAGGTCGGCTACGATTCCTTCACCATCAACGGGCGGATGCTCGGACACGGAGACCCAGTGCGCGTGAAAGCGGGCGAGCGCGTCCTGTTTCACGTTCTCAATGGCAGCGCCACTGAGATTCGCAGCCTGGCGCTTCCGGGCCACAGTTTCAACGTGATCGCCATGGACGGCGATCCATTGCCCAAGCCGATCCGTGTGCCGGGTCTGTGGCTGGGAACCGCGGAGCGAATTTCGGCCATCGTGGAAATGAACCATCCCGGGGTTTGGGTGATGGGGGACCTCGCCGACGATGATCGTCACCACGGCATGGGAATTGTGGTCGAGTACGCAGGCTACAAAGGCAAGCCGCAGTGGCTCCCGCCGCCGCCGTTTAAGTGGAACTATGCGCGCTTCGGTAATTCCGGCACGACGTTGGCCACGCCCGACGAAGTATTCGACATGCTAATCGAAAAACAGAACGCCGCACTCGACGGATTCAATCAGTGGACGATTAACGGAGTGGCGTATCCCCGTGAGCAGATGACGGCAACGCCCGCCTTCCATCTGAGCGAGGGCAAGCGGTATCGCATTCGTATGCGGAATGCGAGTGATGACATTCACCCGATCCATCTGCACCGGCACAGCTTCGAGCTGACACGGATCGCGGGACAGGCCACGTCGGGAGTGATGAAGGATGTTGTGATAGTAGGCGGATACCAGGAAGCCGAGATCGACTTCGTTGCCGATAATCCTGGCTTGACCTTGTTTCACTGCCACCAACAACTGCACATGGACTTCGGCTTTATGACGCTGTTCGCGTACAAGTAGCTCTGGATTCGGAGAAGGGAGACTGACGTATGAAGCAGTTATCTAGGCGCCGAATCGGATGGGGCTTGTTCCTGCTGCGCTTCCTGGTCGGCTGGGTCTTCTTGTCAGAAGGCATCCAGAAGTTTCTCTTTCCTGCCGCGCTGGGGGCAGGGCGATTTCAGAAGATTGGGATTCCGTGGCCGCAGTTTACGGGGCCGTTCGTGGGCGTGACAGAAATTGCGTGCGGCAGCTTGTTAATCCTTGGCCTCTTCTCCAGCCTGGCCGTCTGGCCTTTGCTTATTGATATCCTGGTCGCGATCGCTACCACTAAAGTTCCGATGCTACTCAAGCAAGGTTACTGGGCTGCGATGCATGAGGGACGGGCGGATTTTTGCATGCTTATGGGGCTGATTGCGATTGCACTTCTCGGGGCCGGAACAGTATCGCTGGATGAGCGGCGACGCTCCCAGTGAGGTTGCGAATATTTGTCGCGACCGCAGTGGAAGTGGGGAATCAAAACGGGCCGCCCAAGCGCGGCCCAGTTACAACAGCCCTTACTAAAACACTCCTCGAACAATCTTGGTGACTAGCGCGATGGAGTTGTTGGACGTTTCGCCCGCCGCGTACGTGAAGTCGGCGGACTGATCGCCCATGACGATCTGCTCCGATGCCAACACCGTGGTGCTGCCAACGGCCGTGACCCGCACTAGATAAGTACCGGCGGGAACGCCGATCTTCTGCTGCTTTCCAGGATCAGCCGTTACGGCGAACGTCTTCGGATTCTTGACGAACAACTGCGTCAATGTGGCCTGCAACGCGGGAGCGTCTGCGGCTTGAGCGAAGATGAAACGCGCATTGCCCGGCGGTACCGGTCCCAGGTTGTCGATGAACTGCAGAAGAGTGGGCTGAGTGCCGCTGATACTGGCCACGGCCGACACACTTGTTCCGGGATTAAGTGTGACTTGGGAGGTGATGATCGGTGGATTGGTGCAGGGAGCCAGCGTGTTGGCCTCGCTGATCATCACTTCGTAGGTTCCGGGGAGAAAACTGAACGGCCCATTGCTGAGGCCGAACGTCAGGTTTCGCGGCAGGCAAGTCTCTCCGTTGATCAGAACATCGATCGGGAAACCCGGGTTGAGATTATCGGCAATATCCCGTCCGGGAATTCCGTGCACGATGGTGAGGTAAGCGTTGTCGGCTGCGAAGCTGTAGGCGCCCAATAAAACGCATAGAGCTGCGAGTTGAAAAACGACACGTGTGCGACGATTCATAGCTCCTCCTTTGGAGTTTTGAAGGTTTGGCGCTGACTTGAAGGGACGAACTGCTCCGCGTGGGAAGAACCACACTGGAGCGGTTCACGGTTTCACTGCTGAGATCTCAACCGGGAAGCTCTGTAGCTTCGTTTGAATCAAACCCTTGCGCCGAGGGGAAGTTGTCGCATGCTGCGAAAAAGAATTGTGCTGTCCCGCTGCGTCGAGCTAGCCGAGCCTCGCTCGGCCCGTCCGGGTCAAAGACCCGGACCCACACAAAGACAGTTAGTAGTGGAAGCGGTAGCGGAGTTCGACGTAGGCTTCGCGGGGATTGTTCCAGTGGAATCCACCGAAGGTCTGGCTGTTGTCGAGCTCGACGCGGCGGTTGGCGACGTTGAGCAGGTTGAGCGACGCGGATAAGTGCTCCCCGAATTCTTTACCTAACGAAAGATCGAATGTCGTGTGCGGCGGAAGGTGGCCGCCGGGATAGGGTTGTCCTTGGAAAGCGTTGCTGAAACCCGAGCCGTAATAGAGGTTGGCCGAGGCGTAGATGCGCGAAGGAAGAGTGATGTCGCCGCCGAGGTTGAGCGTGTTGCGCTGGTCGTGATCAAGCGGGCAGAGGGTGGTGGCGGGCGCGGGATCGCAGATGCTGGTGACGAAGTTGGTCAGTCCCCCGTTGATGGCTCCGCCGGCCTGGGCGACCTGATTGGAATAGGCGAGATGAAGCTGGCCGCGGTGGGCGATGCGCGGCGAACGAAGAGTGGCTTCCCATCCAGCGATGCGCGCGCGCGCGATGGTAATGGGAAAGCACGTGCCGGAGCCGATGCAGTTGTGATCGAAGAAATTGTTGGCTCGGGTCACGAAGTTGTCGGTGTCGAGGGTCCATCCACGAAAAGGAATAGTGACGCCGAATTGGTGTTCTTCATCGCGCTCGCCGTGAAGGCCGGCGAAACCGCAATTGGAAGCCACGCAAAACTGCTGCAGGGGGCCCGAGACGGTGACCAGCGGGGGTGCCTGATAGAAATGGCCATAGAAGGCGCGGAAGGTCCAGTGCAAACGCGGCACTGTGAGGGCTGCGCCGAACCGGGGGCTGATGGAATTTTCGGTGGCGACTCCAGAGAAGTGAGTGGGGCGCAGGCCGGAGGAGAGCGTCAGCCAGGAAAGGGGTTTCAGCTTGTCATCGAGAAAGAATGCGGTAAGGCTGCCAGCGGGCTGCTCATGGTCATTGAGCAGCTGAGATCCGCCCTGGATGAGTCCAAAGAATTCATTGTTTCGCTGATAGAAGCCGTACATCCCGGCCTGAAGATCGTTCTTTGCCAAGCCAGCCGTCAGGCTGACTTGTCCGCCTGCATATTGCGATGAGCGGTGATCGGTGGAAGCAGTCGGAAAGTCGCCGGGCAAGCTATCGTAGTTGGCGCGATTGTAATGATAGAAGGGCGACACGGTGAGCAGCGATTTGGAATTGAAGGTGTGGACCCAGGACAAGTTTGCCAGAGCGTCGGCTTCGTGCTGCGCGTCGCGGAGACCGACGGTTGGATACTGCGCGGCATTGTCATTGGCCGCGCTGGGCGCGTTCTCGATGTCGTTGGGGAAGGGATCGTAAGGGATCTGGTAGAAATCGCGGCGCAGCGAGGTGACGAAGCGAAGCTGGTTGGAGGGGTCAACATTAAAGATCAGCGATCCGAAGCCGCCGTAGCCGTTGGCGGCATCGTGCACGACTTGCGGCACCGGAGGTTGCAGGCCGAGGTTGCTCCGATTGCCGTTTACGCTTGCATAGTAGGCAAACCGCAGGGTGTGGCTGCCGAAGGAAAACTGATCGTTGGTTTGATAGAAATTTCCGGTGCTAAGCACGAGCTCGGCTTCGTTGTTGCGCTCGAATCCGGTTCGCGGAACAACGTTGAAGACTCCGTAGGTGCGATCGCCGAACTCCGCGCCGTAGCTGCCGCGGCTGACTTCCAGGTAGTCGATGTCTTTGGGGTCGAACTGCGGGCCAACGTTGGCGGCGATGTTCGTATTGGGCACGGGGACGCCGTCGATAAGCCAGGAAGTCTGGTGGCCGCCGCGCACGTGCAGCTGGTCGTGTGTGAAATACGCTCCGGGGACGTAGTCGGTGATCATGGCGAGGCTGTTCGAGCGAGTGGCGCCAGGAGTTTGGGCGACGTCGAGGCGGCTGACGAGCGTAGTTGGCGTCGCCGAGTCGGTGGGAGCGGATTCTGGAGCCGCGGAGACGTCGATGGTCTCTTTCGCTCCGGCGACGTTGAGAGCAAAGTGCAAAACGGGCTCGGTGCCAGCAATGACTACGACGTTCTGCAGGGCTTGCTCGAATCCGACGGCGGCTACGGTGACCTCGTATTCACCCAACGGGACGGCGTTGAAGCTGAAGTTGCCGTTGGAGTCGGAATTGGTGGTAGCGGACCAGTCCGAAGACTTCGCCTTGATCATGACCATGGCACTCTGCACTGGGCGATGTTGCGGATCGTGGATGACTCCGCGCACCGACCCGAAAATCGAGGCGTAGGCTGCCAGGCTCAAGGTGAGTGCGGCCGCGAACAGCGCGATGCGAATGAGACGCATGAAACCCTCCAAAATCCTCGAGGCTAAGCCCTCTGCAGTGATCGGCGCGTCCAGCGAGGCGGGTCTCTTTTTACCCACATACACTCGTGCTGGCGCCGGCAAGAGACGTTGCAAGCAACGTCTCTACAGGATTAGGTGGAGAATTGCGGAGGGGCGCGAGTGGATTGGGAGGCGCAGAATTCAGCGGGTGGGGCTAATGAATGTGATTCCGCGATGCGGGCATCGAGATTCTGGGGGGTGGAGCCGGCAGTTCGCGGTTGCAGATTTGCCCATTGCGCGGTGGTAACAGCGCGGCAGCAGTCGTGATTGCAGCAGCCGGTGGTGCGGATGTTGAGTTGGTCCGATGCCCCCGCCATGGTGTGGCATTTGTGTGCCGCCCGGAGGCAACAGGTATGGGGGGCCGCAGCGGTAGCAGCCAGCGCGACGGGAACGAATGTCCCGACAAGCGCGAGCAACAATAGGAGTATGGCGGTGCGGCGCTGCATGTTTCCCCAGTGAGTCTAGAACCCCGACTTGAACCCAGCATAGAACACAACATAGAGGCGCGCAAGGCACTCTCGGGTAGTATCGCCCTGCCTACGGAAGGCCTCGTGCGGACGGGATAAACATCACTTCATGAGCACGTAGGCGCCGCCGTTGGTGAAGGCGATGACCAGGTTCATCAGGATGAACATCAGCTCATAGTGCCAGCCATAGGTTTTCTCACCCCAAAAGCCAGTGTGCCAGGCAAAAATCTTCTTCTGAATGGCGCCGAGCATGATGAGAATGAGCCCGAAGGCGGCGAGTTGAGTGAGCACGCCGGCGGCGACTCCGAGAGCGCCAGCGACCTCGGCGATCCCGAGGAAGATGGTGAAACTTTTCGGCATCTCGATGCTTTTGGCGCGCGCTTCCGGGTCTTTCAGGTGACTGTAGCCGCTGGTGGCGAAGACCAGGCCCACCATCAGGCGGAGGAGAAGAAGGCCGAGGTCCGTGAAGCGGGAGAGTTGGGGGAACACCAGGGTCTCCTTACACTCGGCCGCGAATCTTGGCCCACCACCAGCGGACGCCGACGAACAGGAATCGCCAGTCGTGAAAGAACTCTGGCGGCTTGCCTTCAAAGGCGTGGCCGATGAACTGGAAGACCCATCCGATTACGAATAGCGCCAGGGCGTAGAGCCACAGGCGATGGAAGAAGAAGCCGGCAATGAAAACTGCGACCGACACGAGAATGGTAGGAATGCCGAGCGTGTGGCAGGCCCGGTTCACGGGATGCTGGTGGCTGCTTGCGTATTGTGCGATCCACTGCTCGCTGGTGCGGTTGCCTAGCATGCGGAAGGGATGATACTACGGGACTGGCGGGTTCAGGAATCCGAAATAGTCCTTATCCGGCAAACCCAAATTCGAAATCCCACCCTAGCGTCGCAAAACGCGCGACGTTAGGGTGGGGGGTGGGGCCCTCTGCTGTGGCGCTACCCTGGTTGAGGCGCTTGCTGGCCGCGTGGTAGCATCCTAGGTTTTGGCAGGTGAGGTGGGGCTGGCCTGTCTGTCCTTATCCTCTGTCTTTGCTATGGGCCGTATCTTTTCCTGCGCCTGCCGAAGGAGCCCAACTTGAAAGTTTATTCTGGAGAAAACATCCGTAATGTAGCGATGGTCGGACACGGGCACGCCGGCAAGACCACGCTGGCGTCGGCGATGCTCTACGCCGCGGGCGCGATGCCGCGCATGGGACATGTCGACGACGGGTCGGCCCCGACCGACTACGACGAGGAAGAGATTGCCCGCAAGATGTCGATTTCGACCGGCGTGGCCTTCGTCGAGTGGGGGAAGACGAAGATCAACATTCTCGACACGCCTGGGTTCAATATGTTTGTCCACGAGGCGAAGATGGTGCTGCCCGTGGTGGATGCGGCGATCGTGGTGGTCGATGGCGTGGCCGGCGTGGAAGTGGTGACGCAGCGTGTGTGGAATTATTGCGAGGAATACAAGACGCCGCGGCTGATCGTCGTCAATCGCATGGATCGCGACCGGGCCGATGCGGCGCGGGTGCTGGAGTCCGTGGAGAAAGCGTTCGGGCGCAACGTGATCCCGATTGAGCTGCCCATTGGGGCGGAGAAGAATTTGTCGGGCGTGATCGACCTAGTGCGGATGAAGGCGTACACCTACGAGCTCGGCGGAGACGGCAAAGGAAAAGAGGGCGAGATTCCGGCGAATTTGAAAGATCAGGCGCAGGAGGCGCACGAGCGGCTGGTAGAGCTGGTAGCCGAGGGTGACGACAAGTTGATGGAGAAGTTCTTCGAGGCCGGCACACTTGGAGAAGAGGACCTGGTTCCGGCGCTGCACAATGCCATTCGCGAAGACAAGATTTTCCCGGTGATCTTCAGTTCGGGGTTGGGCAATATCGGCGCGGACCGGGTGATGGACTTCATCGTGGACTACACGCCGGCGCCTTCGGAGCACGAGTGGGTGCAGGGAGAAGCCGGAGGCAATGGCGACGCTCCCAAACGGCATGAGACGGACGCCGAGCCGGTGTCGTTGTACGTGTTCAAGACCGTGTCGGACCCGTTTGCCGGCAGGATTTCTTATTTCAAAGTCTTTTCGGGTGTGGTGAAAAACGAAGCCAGCATCCAGAACTTCCGCAGCAACTCGGCGGAAAAGCTTTCACATATCTCGGTGATGCAGGGGAAGACGTCGGTTCCGGTGAACGAGCTGCACGCGGGCGATATTGGCGCGGTGGCTAAGTTGAAAGAGACGCTGACCGGCGACACGCTGGGTGACAAGGCTGCGCCGATTCAGTATCCACGGGTGAACCTGCCGGAGCCGGCGATCACGTTTGCTATCGAGCCCAAGAGCCGCGCCGACGAAGACAAGCTGGGGCCGGGGCTGCACAAGCTCATGGAAGAAGATGCGATGCTGCGGTTCTTCCGCGATGCGCAAACCAAGGAATTTCTGATTGCGGGCACGGGGCAGCAGCATATCGAAGTCACGGTTGCGAAGCTCAAAAAGCGTTACAACACCCAAGTCAACCTAAAAGCCCCCAAGGTGCCGTATCGCGAGACGATTCGCGGGAAGGCCGACGTGCAGGGACGGCACAAGAAGCAGACCGGCGGGCACGGGCAGTACGGCGACTGCAAGATCAAGATGGAGCCGCTGCCGCGCGGCGGAGAGTTCGAGTTCGTCAACGATATTTTTGGCGGCGCCATTCCGAAGAACTACATTCCGGCGGTGGAGAAAGGGATTCGTGACGCGGCGGGACGCGGGTATCTGGCGGGCTTTCCGGTCGTCGATTTCAGAGTTGTGCTCTACGACGGCTCGTACCACGACGTGGATTCGAACGATCTGTCGTTCCAGATGGCGGGCCGCATAGCCTTCAAGAAAGCGATGGAGACCGCCAAGCCGACGATCCTCGAACCCATCATGGCGGTCGAGATCACGGTGCCGGACGACTTCGCTGGTTCGATCATGGGCGATTTGAACAGCCGGCGCGGGCGCATCCAGGGTATGGACAACAAGGGCGGCAACACGATCGTGAAGGCCGAAGTGCCCATGGCCGAGATGCTGACCTACGGAGTGGAGCTAACCTCGATGACGCAGGGCCGCGGCAGCTTCAATATGGAAATGCATCATTACGACGTAGTGCCGGGCCAGCTGCAGGAGAAGATCATCGAAAAGGCTAAGGCGGAACGGGGAGAGGTGAAGGAAGAGGAAGAGTAACGACCGCCGGGTGCCGAGTTGCGAACCGGGGCCTAAGGCCGGCCCCGTCGTTATCACTTATTGTGGCTATTGGATTTCGATGTGGAAAACGTCCGCTATCTGAAAATTTGCCCGATTGAGTAAAACCAGATTGCCGCCAATCACGACGTGCGTATAGTTCGGAGGCGGAGGCGGAAGCATTCGCTCCAGATCCGGCGGGCAGGGCTGCATCTTCCTCTGAAGGCCCGGAGGGAGAGTTCCCCGAACCACTAACTGACGCGCTAAACCGGGAGGCAGGCGGTCGCGCTTGGCCAGGCCGGGAGGGAGATGTTCGTGGTGCTCGCGATACCAGCCGCGCACCTGGTCGCGGTCGTGGTCGGAATAGCGGTCATGGTCATGCCCGCGGCCGTGACCTCGGTCGTGGCCTCGGTCGTCATCATCGTCACGATCGTGCTTTTCGTGGCCGTGTCCGTGGTCCTGGGCGACAGCAATCGTCGTCGAGAGGGCCAGCGATAGAACAGCGAACACACCGGCACGGAACCAGTTTTTGAATGACATGGGAACTCCTCCTGCAATCAGCCAAAACAGCAGAATAGGCGAATGTCCGCGATGAGAGTAGTTACGATAGGCCACGACTGCATCTGGCCAGCCTGGAGCTTGGTGATCCTCCTCGCGCGGATCACCCCAACCAAGCCGTATAATTCTTGCCCATGAATCTGGAACAGAAGGTCGCTGAGCTCAACCGGCGCAACCTGCTCGCAGAAGACGGCGGTGGCGCCAAGCGTCGCGAGCGGCAGCACAAAGAGGGCAAGATGTCGGCCCGGGAGCGCATCGAGTTCCTGCTCGACGAGAGCACGTTCGAGGAGACCGACAAGCTCGTGACCCACCGCTGCAACGACTTCGGCATGGCGGAGCAGAAGATCTACGGCGACGGGTTCGTCACCGGATATGGCCGCATCGAGGGCCGGCTGGTGTACGTTTTCGCGCAGGATTTCACCGTGTTTGGCGGATCGCTGTCGGAATCGAACGCGGCCAAAATCGTCAAGATCATGGATCTGGCCGCCAAGATGGGCGCTCCCGTCATTGGACTCAACGATTCCGGCGGCGCTCGCATTCAGGAAGGCGTGATGTCGCTGGCGGGCTACGCCGACATTTTTCTGCGCAATACGTTGTACAGCGGAGTGGTGCCGCAGATTTCAGCGATCATGGGACCGTGTGCCGGAGGCGCCGTCTATTCGCCGGCCATTACCGACTTCGTGCTGATGGTCGATAAGACCTCTTATATGTTCATCACCGGGCCGGACGTCATCCGGACCGTGACGATGGAAGACGTCACCAAGGAGCAACTGGGCGGGGCGATGACGCACAACGAAACGTCGGGGGTAGCGCATTTTCTCGCCCACGACGATGCCGAGTGCCTGTCGATGGTGCGGGAACTGCTGAGCTTTGTGCCGTCGAATAATCTCGACGATCCGCCGCGCAAGGCCTCGACCGATCCCATCGATCGCGCCGACGCGGCGCTCGACCAGATGGTGCCGGCGCAGTCGAACCAGCCCTACGACATAAAAGATGTGATTCACGCGGTGGTGGACGATGGCTACTTCTTTGAGGTGCAGGAGCATTACGCCAAAAACATAGTAGTTGGATTCGCGCGGCTGGACGGGCGGAGCGTTGGGATCGTCGCGAACCAGCCGGCGGTGCTTGCCGGAACCCTCGATATCAACGCGTCGGTGAAGGGCGCTCGCTTCGTGCGTTTCTGCGACTGCTTCAACATTCCTCTGGTGACGTTTGAAGACGTGCCGGGGTTCTTGCCTGGGACGGCGCAGGAATACGGCGGCATCATCAAGCACGGCGCCAAGCTTCTGTTCGCGTTCGCCGAGGCGACGGTGCCAAAGGTTACGGTCATCACGCGCAAGGCATATGGCGGGGCGTACTGCGTCATGGCGTCGAAACACATTCGCACCGACGTGAACTATGCCTGGCCGACGGCGGAGATCGCGGTGATGGGGCCGGAGGGCGCGGTGGATATCGTCTACAAGCGCGAACTCGACGCCGCTGCGAACCGCGAACAAGTGCGCCGCGAGAAGATCGACGAATTTCGTGAGCGCTTCGCCAATCCCTACGTGGTCGCCGACCGCGGTTTTGTAGACGCGGTCATCCAGCCGAGAGAGACGCGCAAAAAGTTGATCCAGGCGCTGGCCATGCTGGAAACGAAGCGCGACAAGAACCCGCCGAAAAAGCACGGGAATATACCGCTGTAGTTTGTGTGGGGCGGACACTCCTGTCCGCCACTGCTTGCGCCATCACAAGTTTTCAGCTCAAGAGAGCGCTCGCCCTGTAGGGAGGACCGATGAAAAAACTACTCGTCCTGCTCACCCTCTGCTTTCTGACCCTCCCACTGTTCTCACAGGATCCATCCACGTGGCTGTCCACGCTCCCGCAAGCCAAAGACTACGTGCAGCACCGGGCCTCCAGCTACGACCGGACGGGGGCCAACGCGGACTTCCGCAGCATCGCGCCGGGCGAGACTCTCGCGCTCCTCGACGAGAGTGGGCCGGGGCTGATCAGCCACGTGTGGGTCACGATTGCCAGCGATGATCCGCACCATCTCAAGGCGTTGGTTCTGCGCATGTACTGGGACGGCGAGGCTACACCCAGTGTCGAGACTCCCATTGGTGATTTTTTCGGGTTGGGCCTCGGAGACTACTACCTGTACCAGTCACTGCCGCTCTCGGTCGGTGCCGACAAGGCGCTGAACTGCTTTTTCCCGATGCCGTACCAGAAGCACGCGCGCATCACCGTCACCAATGAAGGTACGCGCAAGGTCGACTCCTTCTACTTCAATATCGACTATCGTGCTTACTCGAAGCCGCTGCCCGGCGACCTGCTTTATTTTCATGCGCAGTACCGGCAAGCCGCTCCCGCGGCGGGATGGACCAGCCGGTGGCAGTCAAACGGCGACCCTCTGGTGAACGACAAGAAGAATCTGAACGGGGAAGGTAACTACGTCTGGATGGAAGCGACGGGGCGCGGCCACTTCGTCGGGGTGACCATGTCGGTGCTGCAGAATCAGGATGGATGGTGGGGCGAGGGCGATGACATGTTCTTCGTCGACGGCGAGACTACGCCTTCGATTAACGGAACCGGGACGGAAGACTATTTTCTGGGCGCGTGGGGCTTCGGGGAACACGCGTTTTCTTATGGATTATTCGGTGCGCCGGTGAAGGGGCAGGAACTTGCCGGTGGGCGTTCGTCGGTCTATCGCTTTCATCTCGACTCGCCAATTCCGTTCACGAAGTCGCTGCGCGCGACCATCGAGCACGGGCACGCCAATCACCGGTCGGATAATTATTTCTCTGTGGCGTATTGGTATCAGAGCGAGCCGCATGCGGCGTTCCCAGCGCTGCCAGCCCTGAAACAGCGGATCCCGAGAATAAATCCAGTGGGAGGACCGGGGAATGCAGGAAAGTGACGAGGCCCTCAGGGGCTGAAGCCCAGATGAATTTGGGACTCTGGCGGCACGGCTAAAGCCGTGCCCTTCCCGGACCCTTTCCACGAATCCGGTACGAATAGATGACAAAGGCCACACTCGTCGTTTTGGGGGTCAACCCAAGACGTAGAACTGGAGCCAAGGCTAAGAGCCAATAGCCAAGAGCTTAGAGCCAAAAGTAAGAGAGTTCCGAGGTGGTGTTGGGATCATTCGTCTCGGCCAGTAGCTCGCGTTTGACCCTTGCTTGACCTGCTTTCGCTGCCTCCCTCGTCGTTTGGGGATCAACTCAAGAGGTGGAACTGGAGCCAAAGGCTAAGAGCCAATAGCCAAGAGCTTAGAGCTTAAAGTAAGAGAGTTCCGAGGTGGTGTTGGGATCATTCGTCTCGGCCAGTAGCTCGCGTTTGACCCTTGCTTGACCTGCTTTCGCTGCGTCCCTCGTCGTTTGGGGATCAACTCAAGAGGTGGAAGTGAAGCCAAAGGCTAAGTGCCAATAGCCAAGAGCTTAGAGCTTAAAGTAAGAGAGTTCCGAGGTGGTGTTGGGATCATTCGTCTCGGCCAGTAGCTCGCGTTTGACCCTTGCTTGACCTGCTTTCGTTGCCTCCCTTGCGGGGCGCAACGCGCGATCTTCGCTTGGGCTCCGGGCTCACCGCCAACCGGAAAAACCAAACCAACGCCTCGGAACTCTATCCTGCCTCTGACTTGGTCTTCTCGTTCTCCTCGACCAGCGCTTTGCTTTAGACCCTTGCTCGCCCTCCCGCTCAACCTTTCGGTTAAGAGAGTGACTCCGCTTGAGCCCCGGACGCCGCACCAACCGGAAAAACTTTAGAAGGTGTCAAAGAACGATCTTGTTGTACTCCTTCTATTTTTGCAGTCAACGAAAAATGATGGGTTGTAACTATATGTGTTTTCAATCGAGTGCGGGCTGTCCACAAGCGCATGACCGAATTTTGTGCAGTGTGTCGCAGCACTTTTGCCAGACCCCGCGCCAGTCGCGGATTTTCGCCCTTTGTATCGACTCGGGTCGATGTGAATCTCAGGTCACGATTGTGTTTCGGATTTGTGAAAATCGCGGACTTGCCGCGTCCGGCTTGCGGTTTTGCATCGTTTTCGCAAGCGCAGCGCCGCATCCGGACAGAGAAAACGAGTCGAGCTATGCTCGAGCGGGCGGCCGATTGCGGCCGTCCCCCACATGGGGTATTGCCGATTGCGGCGTCGGCGGTTCAGCCTACTTCGACCTTTTCATCGACCAGCTTCTTGTCGCTCTCATCGGACCCAGTGAGTTCGAACGAGTTCGTCACCGCAGCTTTCCCCTTCTCGACGCTGGTGATGACATAGGAGCAGCCCAGCCAATGTGCCTCGGCGAAGTCGGTCGGCGACCATTGAGCGGGATGATCCGGGTGGGAATGGTAGAAGCCGACGATGTCTTCGCCGCGCCCGCGCCCTTCCCGCTGGACCCGCACCAGTTCGCGCGGATCGATGTTGTAACGGTTATGGGCTGAGTCGGTGCGCGTGTTGCCGCAGCGCGCAGTCGAGGTCACGACGCGGGTTCCATCATGGTCGAAGCGGCCCAAGAGAATGCCGCAGCACTCGTGGGGGTAGGTTTCTTCACCGTGGCGGCGGAGGGCGTCGTAATCTTGGCGGGGGACTTTCAGCATTGGTGGATTCAGTTGCTCACGAGCGGGAGTCAAAATCCCCACCCTAACGTCGCAGAAAGCGCGACCTTAGGATGGGGCGCCCTCTTAATTAAGGTTACCTCTCAATGCTTCACTGCTCGGTCCAGAATCTCTCGCTCAAATACTTTTCGCCCGAGTCGCAGAGGATGGTCACCATCACCGCCTCACTGCCTTTCTTCAGGGGAAGCTCATGGGCAATCTTCAGACAGCCGACGACCGCTGCCGCAGCTGAAATTCCGACCAGCAATCCGGCTCCCCGCGACAGTTGCCGCGCCATCGCGTAGGCGTCCTCGGTTGAGATCTCTAGATTCTGATCTGCGAGTGCCGCGTCATAAATCTTGGGAACGATGGCACTGGCCATGTGCTTGGCGCCTTCTATGCCGTGAAACGATGAGTCGGGCTGGAGAGAGATGCACTGCACCTGCGGATTCAGTTCCTTTAGCCGCCGCGTCGTTCCCACAAACGTTCCGCTTGTACCCAGCATCGACACGAAGTGGGTCACTCGCCCTTGGGTCTGCTGCCAGATTTCGTTGGCCGTGGTGAGATAGTGCGCCTTCCAGTTGGCCTCGTTCGAATACTGATCGGCATAAAAATATTGGTCGGGATGGCTGGCCGCCAGTTGCCGCGCCATGCGAATCGCGCCATCGGAGCCGTCCCCAGGATCGGTATAGAGGATGTTGGCGCCGTATCCCTGCAGGATTTGCTTGCGCTCGCGCGAAACGTTTTCCGGCATGCACAGCGTCACTGGGAATCCCTCGGCCGCGCCCAGCATGGCGTAGGCGATGCCGGTATTGCCGCTGGTGGCATCGAGCAAGATTTTGCCGGGGCGCAAATGACCTCTGCGGCGACCTTCCGCGACTATGTTGGAGGCGGCGCGGTCCTTCACTGATCCCCCCGGGTTGTACCATTCGGCCTTGCCCAGAAGTGCTACGCCCGGCAGGTCGCGCGTGAGCGCATCCAGACGCAGAAGCGGAGTGTTGCCGATGCGCTCAACCAGGCTGTGGCCTAGCGTTTCGCCCAGTCCTGGCGCCATTTCTCCCTGCCCGTTATGCTTTGCTTGCGTTGCCATCGCCGTTATTTTCGTCGAGCTGTGCGCCATATCTGAACCGAACCGCCGTGACCAACGTAATGTGCTATGTGGCCTGAAACGAGGTATGTAGTATTTTGTTTAGATGATCAAGGTTCGCCCGGCGATGCGACTCGTGTAAAGTTACGCCCGGTCCTGATCCGTGCTGCATCTAATATGACGAGTTCTGCCGGCAAAGGAAAGGTTGAAGTCGAGCAATGGCTAAAACAATTGAAACACGAACCTACGAGGAAGCGCTAGCCTGGCTGCGCGACCACGGGTTCGACGTAACCGACGCCCCCGGCACCAACGGCCGGGTCTTCCTGCGGAAGTTTAACGTTTCGGCGGCGATCCAGAAGGCGCCGGACGATGGCATCAAGATTTTTGCCTACCCGGGCTACCTGATTGGCAGCGAAATCTCGAAGCTGGTCAACCGTGGGTATCAGCAGTTCCTCAAAACCTCGAAAACCGAAGTTCCGGCCAGCGCCGACCATCTGAAGGCGCTGCATTCTTTTGCGGAAGAACTCAAGGTCGCGCTCGGCCTGCCCAGCCTGTACAACGAATCCCTGGGGACGGTCAGCGAGTCCTACCAATACGATCGCATTGTGGACCGTGACAAGCCCGCCGTGGATCGGCCGAAGCGGCCGTGGGAAGTGGCGGGGAAAGCGGCCGCGGCCGCAGCGAAGAAAGGCCGGGCGTAGCCTAGTTTTGTTTCGTCGCTTCTCCGCCATGGCGGACGAAGAATTTCCACTTGTCCATCTCCGCGGCGACGGCCACATCAAAGAATCCCACCATCATTTCGTCGGACGTTTGATCGCCCCACGTGACTGTTTTCTCCGGATCGGGATTGTGCGGGTTGTTTCTGGAGTTGTCGTACCACGCGATAGCTCGCAGCCTGGTCCCGGCCTTGAGCAGGCGCGGTTCGGCCAGCTTGTAACTCAGCTGCCAATGGAAGTGATAGTTCACTCGCAGCAACACTTCGACGCTGCCGTCGTCGTGGACGATGTCGTACTCGAAGCGCTTGCCGCGAAGATGCATGTGCGGAAACAGGCTCAGGAGCGTGGCATCGTTGGGCAGCGTGCCCTGCACTTCGACGCGGAAGTCGTCCGCTCCCGGCGGAATGATCAGTGCATGATTGTTCAACTGTAGAGTGATCACTCGCTGCTTCGGGGGCGCCTTCGCAAATACCAGACCAATGCTAGTCGGGTCTTCGTCTGCCGTGCCGTTGGTCGTGTAGTGCATCTGAAAAACAAGATCCGATCCGGCCGGAACAAATTTCGCCATGCCCGCCGGCCACTCGTCCGGCAAACTGCCGGGCGCGTAGACGAGCAGGAGATCGCTGGTGGTTTCGTGCGCCTGTCGCCGTTCCTCTGGGTCGGTGAGCGTCGAAGCGGTGAACGGCTCGCCCACTGGAGCGTGCCGCAACCATTGCGAATCCGGCGGACGGATGTAGACCACCGCGTGGTGCACGTGCGCTGGACTTCCTGGACGGAATTCCGACATCTGCACCCAGCGGTCTTCCGAAAAATGGGTGGGAACGATTTCGTAGGTGTACTCGACCTCGCCCTGAGCCGGAATCCGCACAGCCTTGGGCATCTTCACCACTAGATCGGGCTGAGCAATATTCCATCCTTGGGACCACTGGCGCGGTGCCGGTGCGTCGCGCGGGTCGCCCGCCGGTGCGCCTGCGTTTGCCCAGGAAACGATGCTCGCGATCTGCTGCCCGCTCAAGGAAGAGTCATTGGCGAAGCGCCCGTACCGCGGATCGGCGAACCACGGCGGCATCATCTTCCTTTCGACGGCATGTGCCATCGGGCCCGCCCACAGCTTGGCTTGCGCATAAGTCTCGAGCGGCATGGGCGCTACTTCACCAGACCGATGGCACCTCTGGCAGTGATTCTGCAGGATGGGGAGGACATCTTTATAGAAGGTGGGCGGGGGCTCCTTCTTCTGAAGGGCAGCGCCACACAGGCAGAAGGTCAGCGACACAACCGCCAGCAAGCCGACAGCCCTGGAACCCATGTCGTGATTCTACAATCTGGAGATTTCGTCCGTCGTAACAGATGTCGCTGTCGCTTATGCTCCGCGCACGCCTACGGCCAAAAATGCTACATTCAAAGTTCATGTCAGCTCCTAATTCCAGCTTCGTTCGGGCGTGCAAATCCCAGCCTGTCGATCGCACGCCGGTCTGGTTTATGCGGCAGGCCGGACGCTACATGCCTGAGTACCGCGCGGTCCGCAAGCAGCATTCGCTGCTCGAGATCTGCAAGAAGCCGGCGTTGGCGGCCGAAGTCACGATCACCGCCGCCGAAATTCTCGATGTGGACGCGGCCATTATCTTCGCCGACCTGCTGCTGCCACTCGAAGTCATGGGTCTGCCCTTTCACTTTTCCGCGGGAGAAGGCCCGGTCATCGAAAAGCCGGTACGAAGCAGGGAAGATATCGCCAACCTGCGCACCGATCGCGCAAGCGAACTCGGCTATGTCTCTGAGGCCGTCGCCCTAGTCGCGAAACATTTTGCCAATCGAGTGCCTGTCATCGGGTTCTGTGGAGCTCCATTCACGCTGGCCAGCTACATGATCGAGGGCGGAGGCTCGCGCAATTACGTTCACGCCAAGAAAATGATGTACAACTGCCCGGTCGATTGGGACTCGCTCATGCGCAAGCTGGTTGCGGTCACCGCCGCATATTCGGCTGAGCAGGTGCGCGCCGGCGCCGACGCGATCCAGATTTTCGACAGCTGGGTCGGCTGCCTTAGCGTAGAAGATTACTGCCGCTATGTACTGCCACACGTGACAGGCATGGTGAAGCAGCTGCAGCAGACTGGAGTTCCCATCATTTATTTCGGCACTGATAGCGCCACGCTGCTGCCCGCGATGAAAGAAACGGGAGCCGATGTGATCGGTCTCGACTGGCGCATTCCGCTGGATGAAGGTTGGAGCCGTCTCGATCACCAATGCGCTGTGCAGGGCAATCTTGATCCAGTTCTGCTGTTTGCGGACTGGAAGGAACTAAAGTCGCGGGCGGAAGACATTCTCTGCCGCGCCAACGGACGAGCGGGCCACATCTTCAATCTCGGCCACGGCATCCTGCCCGAGACACCGGTAGAGAATGTGAAGAACCTGGCGCGGTTGGTACAGGAGCACTCCCTTCGTACTTCATGAAACGCATCGCCATCATCGGCGGCGGCATCTCCGGACTGGCCGCGGCTTACGCCCTCGAACAGCAGCGGCGCGCGGGCGCCGAGGTCGAGTACGTTCTCTACGAATCTTCTACACAGCTTGGCGGTGTGCTACGCACGGAGCACATTGACGGATGTGTGGTCGAGGCCGGGCCGGATTCCTTCGTCAGCGAAAAGCCCTGGGCAGCCGATCTGGCCCGCGCATTGGGCCTCGGCGATCAGTTGATCGGCTCGAACGACGCGGACCGCAAGACCTACATCCTGACCCGCGGGCGGCTGGTCGTGATGCCCGATGGGCTGATGTTCATGGTCCCGACGAAAATCCTTCCCACGGGATTCTCTCCGCTCTTTTCATGGAAGACGAAGCTGCGCATGGCGCAGGAGTTGTTCCACCCGCCGGGTGCTGTCGAGCACGACGAATCGGTGGCCGCCTTCATAGAGCGCCACTACGGCGCGGAAATGGTAGACCGGCTGGCAGACCCGCTGCTCTCCGGCGTTTATGGCGGAGAAGCCGCCAATCTCAGCGTCCGTGCTGTACTTCCGCGATTCGCCGAAATGGAGCGCACTCATGGCAGCCTCGGCCGCGCTATGCTCGCAGCGCGCAAGAAAATGTCAGCGGGCCCTAGCAATCCGGCGCCGTCGCTGTTTACTTCGCTCAAGAACGGCATGCAACATCTGGCGCAGACGGTGGTCTCGCGACTCACGCCGTCGTCGTTGCTGACCGGCGCACCCGTGCAGGCCATTCAACGGGAAGCCGGAGGTTGGGTTGTGTCGGCAGGTCTGCAATCGGACCAGTTTGATGGCCTCATCGTTGCCTTGCCCGCTCCCGCTGCGTCGCAAGTACTGCGCATGGCCAGCCCGGAGCTCTCCGCGGAGCTGGGTGGGGTGCAATATAGTTCTTCGATTACCGTCGGGCTGGGCTACGACCGCGAGGTGCGGCAGTCGCTTCCTCCTGGATTCGGTTTCCTGGTTCCTCGCAGTGAGGGAAGGCAGCTGCTGGCCGCGACGTTCGTGCACAACAAGTTTCCACACCGCGCTCCGGAAGATCGCGCGCTGCTGCGTTGCTTCTTCGCGGGTTTGAATGCGGAGAGTGTTTGGCCGTTCGCCGACGATCAGATCGTCTCCATCGTGCGCAACGAGCTGCAGCAGATTCTCGGCCTGCGCGCCGAGCCTCTCTTCGCCCGGGTGTACAAATGGAAGTCGGCCATGGCGCAGTATGGCGTCGGACATCTGGACCGCCTCGACCGCATCGAACGCCTGCGCCAGCAGTTGCCGGGCCTGGCGCTCGCCGGCAACGCATACCGCGGCATCGGAGTTCCGGACTGTGTGCGGTCGGGTCGCGATGCAGCAAAACAACTCGTAGAGACGTAGGTCGCTACGTCTCTTTGGCCCGGACACGGACGTCAGTCGCCAGCGCTTACGTGAGTGTCTGCCGCCGCCTCTTCGTAAAAAACCTCGCCCTCAGGATTTCGTGGGCGCCGCGATTCACGCCCGAATACGGCTTCCTTCACTAGTTTGAAAATCGTGTGCCGGTTCTGCGCCACCACCTTCGCCCACGCCAGCTTCCCCAGCATGGGGAAATAGATGCCGCGGAAACACAGCCGCGCCAGGAAGATGTTGACGCGATATCCTAGAGGCTGATCGTGCAGGGAATCGACAGCCTCGGCCAGCGCCTCCGGACTGTAGGAGTGCGCCCATCCGTAGTTCACTTCGGCATGGGCTTCGTCGATGGTCATCTTCAGCGGCGTGTGCGCCATGGCGAAGGGGATGAACTCTTTCCAGTGTCTCGGGCGGGTGAGTCGCCCCGCGAGTTCGAGGCGCTTGTAGAGCGGCGTTGCCGGCAGGGGAGTGAGCAGGCCAAAGATGGGCAATCCCGGAGGCCAGGTGCGCACTTGTGCCAGCGTGCGCTCCGCCGCCCCGACTGTGTCATTGTCCATGCCGAAGATAAACGAAGTGATCGCGTAGACGTTGCGTTTGGCCAAACGTTCGAGCACTTCGGCGTACTCACCCGGCTTGTTGAATCCCTTGTTCACATCTTTCAAATTCGCCGGATCGATCGACTCCATGCCGATGAAAACCCATTTACCCCCGGAGGCCGCGATCAAATCGACCAGTTCCTCGTCGCGCAAAAGGTTCGCGCTGATCTGCGCGACCCAATGTACTTGCGCTCCAGCCGCGATGATGTCGCGGAGCAACGATTTGGTCCGCTTCACATTGATGGCGAAATTGTCGTCGATAAAAAAAACTGCCATCTGCCCTTTTTCTTTTCGGGCGCGTTTTTTCAACAGCAGCAACTCGTTGACCACGCTCTCATTGGTGCGGAAGCGGATGGAATCGCCGAAGAATCCGGTCACCGTGCAGAACTCACAGCCGTAGGGACAGCCTCGGCCCGACTCGACGGGAATAATACGGAACGTCCCCCAGCCTTCGCCGATCTTCTTGAGCAGGGGGAAGGCGGCCTTCGGCACGAGATTGAACTGCTCGAGATCGATCGACTGCCATGGAATCACCGGATACTGCTTCAGGGAAGGCTTGCGCTCTTTGCCGGCGTCGTCGACGGGAGTGTAGATCTCCTTCAGCTCGCCGCGGGCCGCGTCCTCCACGATTTTTGGCCAAGTTTCGTCGGCTTCACCGAGAGCCACAGCGTCGGCGTGGCGCGGTCCGCCGTCGCGACCGAGGGCCTCATCGGCGAGTTCTGTTACGTGAGGCCCGCCCATGACCACCTTGACTCCGGCGGCGCGAATGGCATCGGCGATGCGGTACGCCTTGGCGATCATGCGAGTCATAGCGCCGATGCCGACCAGATCGATCTTTTCATCGCGGACGTATTGGGCGATTTGAGCCTCGTCCATCGGCTTCGCGTTGCCGTCGATAAGCAGGACTTCGTGTCCGGGCGGGGTCAGCGACTGAAGCAGAAACATCCAGAGATGCGGCATGAAATTGCGAGTAACCCCGTTGTCGGGGTTGTAAAGCAGAATCCTCATGACGGCTCCTTAGCGAACAATTTGACGTGCTTCACCGCACGCAGCTGTCACGAGCGATGCCAAGAATTGGCGTTCTGCTGTGTTTTACGGGAATTCAAAGACCACAAAATTCTACACCCACAGAACCGGTTGCAGGCGATTAAGTCGGTGCTAAGGCAGCCTAGGCGGGAATCTCTGCCCTTTTTCGATTGTGCTCGCGCCGCAGGCGCGCCAATACCAGCCGAATCTCGTCATAGGTGATCTCGGCCGGCAGTGTATCCTTCAGCGGCTTCAGCCGTTCCAGCTTCGTCACATCAACGTGCGCGCACGCTGCTTCGATGACCGATTGCTTGTTTCGATCGATCCACTCCGGCTGAAACGCCACCTGCCCTGTTTCCACGAGCGCGGCCACGGCGTTGACCACCGTCGAGAGCTGCCGCCCGCGAGTCTGAGCGATTTCCTCGAGAGTCTTCCCCTCGGCCAGCAGGCGCAGGGTCTCGAGGGCGGGCGCCGTTTTCTTTCCGGGCCGGGCTTCCACTCGCGCTCCTTCTCGATACCGGTGCAGCGCGGCCAGAATCGCTGTTCCGTACGTAGCGGCCTTGCGCTCACCGATTCCGGTGATATTCAGCAAATCTCCAATTGATTTCGGCTGCATCTGGCAGATCTCATCCAGCGACGTATCGTGCAGTACGACGTACGCCGGCACGCCCTGCTCTTTGGCCATGCCACGGCGCCATTCGCGAAGATAGTCCCGCAATTCCTGATCGGCGTCCGAGACAGTGGCCACCGGCCGCGAGCCGCTGGAAGCCGCGCCCACCCGGATCGGCCGCACGGCCGCTGGAGCGGCCACCTCGGTCAGCCACTCCGGCGTACCTCCACAAATGTCACAGGCTCCGCACGACGTCCACTTCGGAGTCTCCCCAAAGTGCGTGCAAATCTGCCGGTGGCGGCACCGGCCGGACTCTGCGAAAGCACGAATGATGTGATAGCGCTGCCAGGCGCGCTCGCGCTCCGCCGAATCCATGATCTGATTGGCAAAGAATCCCAAGAGCCCTGCATCCTGCTTTCGCCAAAGCAAAATGCAGTCGGCCGGATTTCCATCGCGTCCGGCGCGTCCTGCCTCCTGGTAGTACTGTTCGACGGACTTGGGCAATGCTAAGTGCACGACTGCGCGCACCGTCGCCTTGTTGATGCCCAGCCCGAAGGCGATCGTACCCACCAGCACCCGCACTTCGTCCGACATCCAGCGCTCCTGGTTGCGACGGCGGTCGGCGTTGTCCATCTTGGCGTGATAGCCGACGGCGGCGATCCCCTGATCCTCCAGAAAGTCCACCGTCTCTTCGACCTTGTTGATGGTCGGAGAGTAGACAATTACGTTTCCGTCGCTGTGCTGACGCAAGGCCGTTACCAGAAGCGTCGTCTGCGCCACACTGTCGCATTCGCGCACCAGGTAGCGCAGGTTCGGACGGTGGAAGCTGGCAATGTACTTATCCGGGTTGCGCAACTCGAGTTGTGCCAGAATGTCGTGCCGCACATGGCGCGTGGCGCTCGCCGTAAAAGCTGCAATCGGACGATCCGGGAAACTCCCGCGCAGCCGGCTCAGTTGTCGGTACTCGGGGCGGAATTCGTGTCCCCACTCGGAAATACAGTGCGCCTCGTCGATTGCGAAGAAGGAAACTGGAACATTCTGCAGCCAGGTGAGTGTGTCGCCACGCTGCAAACGTTCGGGCGAGAGATACAGCAGACGGTAGGTGCCGTCCCGCGCTTGCCGGATAACGCGGCCCTGCTCATCGCCGCTGAGGGAACTGTTGAGGACAGCCGCGGGAATTCCCATCTGCGCCAGTTGTGCTGCCTGATCTTGCATCAGTGCGATCAGTGGAGAAATCACGATCGCGGTGCGCGTGGAGATGACTGCCGGCAGCTGGTAGCACAGCGACTTGCCTCCGCCGGTTGGCATCACGACGCAGGTGTCGTGGCCGGACAGCAGGCTACGAACAATCCGTTCTTGCAACGGACGAAACGAGCTATATCCCCAGTAGCGGCGCAGTGGAGTCAGTAGATCCGCTTCCGGGGTCATACACAACAGTATAGGTGGGGCCGAAGAAAATCGCGCCGCAGTCGTATCAGGGCGATGTTGCGGCTCCCAAAACGATACCTGAGAGGGATTGGACTTCCGAGAGAACCTTCCGATGTTGTCATTCCGAGGAGCGCAGCGACGAGGAATCTGCTGTCGCCGGCAGCGCCGATGCTTGGGCGTCCTCTACCCGCGCTTTCGGATATATTTGATCGAACGCGAACCATGCCATGGCGATCACGACGAAGCACAGCACGCTGCCTTCGGGTCCAACGGATCCTCCGCTGAGCCATCGCGGACCTTGTAAGGAAGAGTTCAGCAGGTGTCCGGGGAAAACCAGGCCGCTGTCCGGAACGGAATAGAAAAACGTCTCCCCCCAATCCCAGGCGGCGTGAAAGCCCACGGCAAACCACAAGTTGCCCGTCCGGCGGAGGGTGAGACAAGAGAAGAGCCCGATGAACGCCGCGGCCAGCAAGCCCGGCCACTGCTCGCCGCCATTCCCCAGGTGGATCAAACCGAAGGCGCAGGATAAGACGATCCCGGCGGGCCAAAACCCGATGCCGCGTGCCAGCGTGAACTGAGCGTAGCCGCGCAGCAGAAATTCCTCGAAAAACGCGACGAGCAGGAACATCGTCGCCCAGAACGCTGCGAACCTCTCGAGGCGGATCCCATGCAGCGCAACATGACCGAAGGCAAAGACGTGCAGGCCGTACAGCGCCGAGATTAGCAGGCTGATGCCCGCAAATCCCCAGACCGCGCCCGACCAAAAGAGCTTCCCGAAAGCGCTTCGCACCGGCAAGCCGTAGACTCCCCACGATCGCCGCTCTATAGGCGCCAGTACGGCCAACGGGATCAGAGCGGCTGCGAGCCTTCCAATCTCCTCCAGTAGGGCCGACCACAGGCCGTTGGTGCCGAAATCCCGCGAAAATGCCAAGGCCGCCGCCAGCTCTTGCAGGGGGTAAAAGATCGCCGCGTAAAGGAGAAGTCCCCAACCCGGGCGCAGGCCCTCCGAGCCGAGAAAGAGTGTACGAGCGTAAGGAGGTTGGGTCGCGGCCCCAAAGGCTGGAGGGACAGGCGCCGGCGGCGTTGGACTGCTGTCGGCTTTGGTCTCCAGATCGCTCATCGCAGAACTTTCCCCGCAGACTGCCTCCGCCATGGTAAAACACTCGGCTCGACCTTATGCGCCCCTATTTCACGCGCGAACGCTTCGGCCGTCCGCAGGTTCTCGCGGGGATGCTCCTGGTCGCCTTCTTTTGCCAGTGCGTCTGGTTGGTTGATGCCGAGCTTCGCGCAGCCAACGCACCCGAAGGTCTGGAGGCGGCGCGCATCCGGGAAGGCTGGCGGCAGTGGCACGGGCGCGGTATAGCAGGCGCTCCGTTCATGGACATCGACGGTGATGGCGCTCACGACTCGTTTCCCAGCGAGGACGCCGGATACGACACCGAGCATTCGCCACTACTCTACCTGGCCTCCGCCGCGCCGTTGCTGGCCTGGCCACAGCATCTCGATACAGACTCGGCAGCGTACTGGCGATGGCTTCCGCGCCTTCCCTTCCTGGCCTGCGGCGTTTTTCTCGGGGCATCGCTGTGGTACGTGGCGCGGCGCCTTTGCGGCAACACGGGAGGATTCGTTGCCCTCATCTTCTATTGCTTCTCGCCCTCGCTGGTTCAGGCGAGCGCGACATGGCACGCCGAACCGGAAGTTGTTGCGGCCTGGGGGGCGTTCGGGGCGGTCTTCACGGCAATCGCTGTGGCTCACACGCTTTATGCTCCGCGCGAAGTCGTGCTCTGGAACTGGCGCCGTATCGTGCTGCTGGGGATTTCGCTGGCGATCGCAGTTGGGTCGCAGTTCTCGATGATTGTGCTGGTGCCGACGGCGCTGGGATTTCTGCTTTATGTTGCTCCCGTGCGGCGGAAAGCTGGAAGTGCGATCTGGATCGCAGTCTGCGTGGTCGGATTTGTTCTGCTGTTCGCGGTCTATTTTTTTCATCCCCAAGCATTTGGCGAGAGCATGCGCCACGCTGTGTTCTGGGGGGCGACCTGGCGGGGATTCTCCGTGCTCGGAGTTTACAAGCAGGTCGCGGTGCAGATTGGTCGTGCATGTCCCGCCCTGGCCCTGGCGCTTCCCGTTGCGGTTCTGACCTACGCGGCGTGGCCGCGCACCCGTTATTTCGGCAATACCGCGCCGCTGCTGGTCGCGGTGCTGTTCCTGGGGCTAGGGATGGCGCATCCTCACCTCGGTGGGGAGGGATTTCTGCTGGCGGCGATTCCGTTTCTATTTGTTTTTGTGTCGGGCGTGCTGGCTGATCTGATGGAGACGCGTTATCGTCCGCTGGTAACGGCGGGCGTCGTCGGGATGATCGTCGCGTACGTGGTATGGAGCTTGTTCAATCTGAGTCGAGTTCCGGTGGGTTGAGGATTTCGATCCCGATGCACCCAATGCCCACAGCGCTCTGCTAGACTTTGCACATTCCAAACGAGACGGAGAATCGATGAACAGGAAACGGACGTTGGCCATCGCAATGGCCGCATCCCTGGCTGTCTGTGCAGGCGTAGCCGGCGGAGCGAAGGCGCAGTCGAGCGGCACGCCGCATGCGGGGCCGAGTGTGTCGGGGCCGCAAGGTACGGAGAAAAAGGCGGAAGAGCAGTTCAAGAATATCCAGGTCCTCAAGGGAGTGCCCGCCGAGCAGATATTCCCCACCATGCAGTTCATCACGGCCTCGCTAGGAGTCGAGTGCGACTTCTGCCATGTGCAGGGCGCGTTTGAAAAAGACGACAAGAAAACCAAGCAAACCGCGCGAAAAATGATGGAGATGATGTTCGCCATCAACAAGGACAACTTCGAGGGGCATCGCGAAGTGACGTGTTACTCATGCCACGGGGGGAGCGCGAAGCCGACCGGGACGCCGCCGGTGATGGCAGAAGAGCCCAAAGAGGTCATGGCCGGGCCGAAGAAACCGGACAACGAGACGAAGGAATATTCCGGGCCGAGCCCCGACCAACTTCTGGAGAAATACGTGCAGTCGGTGGGTGGCGCGGCGGCTGTCGCGAAGGTGACGAGCCGGGTAATGAAGGGGGCGATCGAATTCGGCGGTAAATCGTTGCCCATCGATATTTATTCGAAGGATCCAGACAAGCGGATTTCATTTACCCACATGCCCGAGGGAGACAACGTCACGGCGTTTAACGGACACGAAGGATGGCTGGGTATGACAGGGCATCCACTGCGCGAGATGCATGGCAGTGACCTGGATGGAGCAGCGATTGACGCGGATTTGCACTTGCCGACGCATTTGAAGCCGATGTTCAGCGAAATGCGCGTGCGGGGGACAGAGAAGGTCGGCGATCACGAGTCTTATGTCGTAGTGGGGCAGCGCGCGGGCAAGCCACCGATCCAACTGTTCTTTGACGAGCAATCGGGGTTGCTGGTGCGGCTGGTCCGCGTCGGCGAGACTGCGCTGGGACAGCTGACGACCCAGATCGATTACGCCGATTACCGGGAGGCTGACGGAGTGAAGATTCCGTACCGGTGGACACTGGCGCGGCCCAGTGGCCGGTTCACGATTCAGGTGAGCGAGGTGAAGGACAATGTTCCGGTGGATGATGCTAAGTTCGTCAAGCCGCCAGCCCCGCCGGAGCCGCCGAAACCGCCCGCGAAATAGTAGCTCGGCGCAATCGTCGGGCCGAGTGCGCGGATGGTCGTTGGGAGAAAAAAATGGCCTGTCTACAGTCGTCCAGAGCTGCATCTTTCGTGACGTCTCGATTCTTCTCATTAGTTCTTCTCACATCGATCGTTCTCCCAGCCTTATCTGCACAAACTCATCCGAAAGCGGAGGATCTGCTGCGGCAGATGACCCTGGAAGAAAAAATTGCTCAACTGGCGCAGTTGCCCGGCATTGAGATTCCGGAGTTCAAAGAGCAAGTGGGGGCGCCGGAGGAGGTCGCTAGAAAATACGGGGCCGGATCGGTTCTATGGGTCTCCGATCCCAAAGAGATCAACCGCTGGCAACATATCGCGGTCGATGAATCGCGGCTTCACATTCCAATCCTGTTCGGACTGGATGTGATCCACGGCTACCACACGATCTTTCCCGCCCCGATTGCGATGGCCTCGTCATGGGATCCGAAGATGGTGGAGGCGGCGCAAACGATCGCAGCGCGAGAGGCCCGGGCGGCGGGGATTGCGTGGACCTTTGGCCCTATGGTCGACATCGCTCGCGATGCGCGCTGGGGGCGCATGGTGGAAGGCGCGGGAGAGGACCCCTACTTGGGTGCTGCCATGGCCCGCGCACAGGTGCTTGGATTCCAGGGCCCTCAACTGGGCGGGGCCGACCACGTGCTGGCCTGCGTGAAGCACTATGCCGGCTATGGAGCAGCCGACGGCGGGCGCGACTATGACTCGTCTTACATTCCAGAAGAGGAAATGTGGAATGTGTATCTACCTCCGTTCAAGGCCGCGGCGGACGCGGGCGTAGGATCGTTCATGAGCGCCTACATGGACCTGAATGATGTGCCGGCTAGCGGCAATCCCTGGCTGCTGCGCGATGTGCTCCGCGAAACATGGAACTACAAAGGCTTTGTGGTCAGCGATGCCAACGCGGTTCACAGCCTGATCACGCATGGCTACGCTCGCGACGGCGAGGACGCTGCGTTCAAGGCGTTCTCAGCTGGCTTGAACATGGACATGGCCAGCGGGACGTATCTGAAATATCTAGCTGGTGAAGTCACGCAGGGCCGCGTATCCATGCAGCAGATCGATGACGCTGTGCTTCCGATTCTCGAAACCAAAATCCGGCTGGGTCTCTTCGAGCACCCGTATGTGGACGAGTCCCGCATTGCGCAGGTTTTGAATACGCCGGAGCATGCTCAGGCGGCGCGCAACGCGGTCCAACGGTCGGTGGTGCTGTTGCGCAATGCACAGAAACTGCTGCCGCTCGATAGAAAGCAGATCAAATCCATTGCCGTGATCGGGCCGCTGGCCGACGCGCAGCTGGATTTGCTAGGCATGTGGGGCGCGCTGACCAAGCCTGGAACGACCGTCAGCATTCTGCAGGGAATTAAAGATAAGGTCGGGGATGCGGTGCGCGTCGAGTTCGCACACGGGCCGAATATCCGCCGCGACATCCCCTCATTCTTCGAAAATGCTCCGATGATTACGATCAAAGAGCAGCCAGAGCAGACTGCGGAAGAGGCGCGCAAGGCTATGGAAGACGCGGTCGCGCTGGCCAGAAAAAGTGATGTGGCCGTGCTCGTGCTGGGCGAGATTGCCCTGATGAGCGGGGAGGCCGCGTCGCGGTCGTCGCTCAAGCTCTCCGGTGGGCAGGAGGAATTGCTGGAAGCTATTGCCTCGACCGGCAAACCGGTTGTGCTGGTGCTGGTGAACGGTCGTCCGCTCGACATTTCGTGGGCTGCTGGCCACATCCCGGCAGTTCTGGAAGCTTGGTATCCCGGAAGTCAGGGCGGGAATGGCGTCGCGGATGTGTTGTTTGGAGACGCAAATCCCGCAGGGCACTTGCCGGTTAGCTGGCCACGTAGCACGGGACAACTTCCGATCTATTACAATCACAATCGGACGCAGGCTCCCGAGGATGCTCCCGATTTCAAATCGCGGTACTGGGATGTCCTGACCAGCCCGCTCTACCCGTTCGGGTACGGCCTGAGCTACACAGACTTTTCTTTTGACAATCTGAAAACCAGCCAGGCTGAGGCGAAAGTCGGCGCCAGTCTTGAGGTGTCAGTTGACGTCACGAACACCGGCAGCCGGGCGGGAGATGCTGTGGTGCAACTCTATGTTCACCAGCGCGCCGGAAGCGCTTCGCGTCCGGTCCGGCAGTTGAAAGGCTTCCAGCGAGTCAACGTGGCTGCGGGTCAGAAGCAGACCATTCACTTCACGCTCGGACCAGACGAACTGCGGTTCTGGAGCCCGGTCAAGAAAGGGTGGGTCGTTGAACCCGAGCAGTTCGACGTATGGGTTGGGGAAGACTCGACCGCCAAGCTGCATGGAGAATTCCGCCTCAGGGAGTGACTGCGGTTTTTGAGTTTCTTAAGCCCGTGATCGAACCATCAACGGCGAGGCGGATGGGTTGTTTCTTCCTGATCGTGAGCGGATTGTGTGACTACCGGATCGGCCTCGATTTTGACCTCGACTCCGGCTCCTTCTTTGAGCTTAACTTTGTCGCCTTTATCATCGGTCAGGGTGTTCGGAACTCGAATCTCTCGATAAAGATGATCCGCGCCCTCAACGACGATCTGGGCTTTCTCGGGCTCGCCGGAGTGGGGAATCGACTTGATGACTTTTTCGACTTTTGCTGGGAGTGTAGTAGTAGCCTTTGACTTCTTGGTAGACACAGCTTAAAACCCCCTCGATCTGGTCCTCTGGGAAGCGAGCCAGTGTTTGACGCTAACTATCTTAGGTGTTTGCCCCTACGCGCCATCAGTAAAACACTGTAGGGGGACCTTAAACGCCTGCTAGTCTTGCAGGTCAACGTCGCTGCCGCGTCCGTGTGTGGAACAAAATGAGGACCAGAGCCAGCGGTCGGTCGCTTTCAGAGCCTTTTCAGGTTCTCTGCGTACAGTCAAAAGCGTATCGTAACGCCCGCAAGGATTTTCCATTGAAGCCCTGGTTGCTGTACATCTTCGTCGCGCTGCTCAGTTTAGCGACGTCCCCTCCGCTTCGGGCGCAAGGACCCGGTCCGTCCGCCGATTCCGGCATCGCTGGCGACGACCCTTCAGGCACGCATTCCGTATCTGGAGTTCTGCTGGACCCTTCCGGGGCAGCCGTCGTCAAAGCGCAGGTCACGCTGCTCGGCACGAGGACGGAGGTTGTCGCCCAGACTCAGACTGACGCCGTCGGAGCTTTCCACTTCGACAACGTTGCTCCCGGCAAGTACACGATTGATTTTTATGCGGAAGGATTTCGCGACGCCCGCATGCCCGTCGCAGTCTCCGCCAAGAGATTTTCTCCTCTCCGGGTCGTGCTGCAGATCCTGGTGCAGACGGAGAACGTAACGGTGGCGACCGGGGTTAACGTCCCGGTGGTGAGTACCGAGACCTCAGAGAATCAGAACAATAACGCCATCGACCGCGAAGCGCTCGACCGCGTCCCCGTCTTCGACCAGGACTACATCACTACAATGTCGCGATTCCTGGACGACAGTGCGACGGGCACGAACGGTGTCACGCTGGTGGTGAATGGGATCGAAGCGAACGGGCCGGGCGTCACCCCGTCGGCCGTGCAGGAGGTGAAGATCAACAACAATCCCTACTCGGCACGATTCTCTCGTCCGGGCCGGGCTCGTCTGGAGATCATCACCAAGGGCGGGTCTCCCGACTATCATGGCTCGCTGAATTTCATGTTTCGCGACTCGGTGTTTGACGCCAGCAATGCCTTCGCTACCTTGGGGAAGCCGCCCGAGCGCCGTGAATATTTCGAAGGTTCGGTTACAGGGCCGATCCGGCAGAGCAAGCACACCAGTTTCCTGCTGTCGCTCGACGAGGACTTGCTGGATCAGCAAGCCATCATGGATTCAAGCGCGATCTCCGCCGCTGAGGCAGACGGCTTTGGGCCGTTTGCGCAGTCGGTTGCCAATCCCACACATCACTTCTTCGGGTCGGGCCGCATTTTTCACGATCTGGCCAATGGCGACCAGTTCTGGATCGGCTACTCGTACGAACATCGCTCCAGCGAAAATTCCAACGTAGGCGGGACCATTCTACCCAGCGCCGCCACCGACACCCATTTTCTGGAGCATGAGATCAACGTCAGTTACCTGCACCAGTTTTCCTCCCATTGGCTGAACCAGGCCAGGTTTCTCGTCGGGCACTACGATAACAAGGTCGCCAGCGTCAATCCCGACGCTCAAATCGCCGTGTCCGGACTGTTCACGGCAGGCGGCGCACAAGCTGACTCGCGGCGGACAGAATACCACTTTGACGGTACCGACTTTGCTACCTACGCCAACGGCAAACATCAACTGAGCTTTGGCATTGATGTTCCCGACATCAGCCGGCGCGGGCTTGACGATTTCACGAACCGCGGAGGCACTTACACCTTTGCGACTTATTCCCCCGCGGCCCCGTCGCCCGCAACTTACCTGCTACAAACCGGGCAGGGGCACGTGGCTTTTCTGGAAAAGGTCATCTGCGGATTCGTCGAGGACAATATCCGGCTGAAGTCGAACTTCTCCCTGTATGTGGGCGTGCGTTACTACTGGCAGAACTACTTCCACGACGAGCCCCACAACTTTGCTCCGCGCGTCAGCTTCGCCTATGCGCCGACGGCGAAGGGCAAAACGGTAATCCGCGCTGGCGCGGGAGTGTTTTACGACCGCACCGGGCCCAGCCCAATCGGCGATCTGCTGCACTTCAACGCTGTGAACTTGCTGCGTTTTATCCTGGAGCAACCGCGGTTTCCCGTCACGCCCGGTGACCTGGCTGGCGTTCCGACGAGCATCGTCACCCTCGACCCCAGGCAGCGCATTCCCTACACGATCCAGTACAGCATCGGCGCCGAGCAGCAGGTCACCGCCAAGAGCACGTTCAGCGCCGTTTACATTGGGACGCGCGCCATTGACGCATTCCGCTCCATCGATGCCAACGAGCCCGTGTTCTCCGCAGGAAGCTGGGTGCGACCGAACCAGTCCCTAGGCCAAGTGCGGCAGATTCAATCCGAGGGATACTTGAAGGGCAACGCGCTCGAGCTTACCTTCCGCGGGAAGCCCAGCAAATACTTCTCCGGGCAGATTCAGTACACGCTCAGCCGGACCGACAATAATACGAGCGGTATTACTTTCTTCCCGGCGAACAGCTACGATCCCTCAGCCGACTGGGGACGCGCGGACACCGACCGTCTGCACAAGTTCGATCTGCTGGCCTCGTCGCAGCCTACAAAATACTTCACGCTCGGCGCCGCACTCTCGGTTTACTCCGGCAAGCCGGTGAACATCACCTCCGGCGGCGATGATAATCACGACGGCACCCTGAATGATCGCCCCGCTGGCGTGCTGCGCAATACCATGGCGGGACCGGGCCTGATCAATCTCGACCTGAACCTGTCCCACGATTTTCCCCTCTCGAAGGCAAAGAAAGAATCACGGGTCTTCACCGTTTCGCTGAACTCCTTCAACGTGCTGAACCATCCGAATTACGTAACCTACATCGGAGCCATATCTTCGAAACTGTTCGGGAAGCCGGTCGCCGCGCAGCCTCCGCGCCGCATGCAGCTCGACGTGCAATTCAAGTTCTGAGCCGGGCAATTCAATAACAAAACCTGATAGGGACGATAAATAGATTCGATTTCCGGGATTGCAGTATCGGACGATACAGTGATGCGTCGAATCAGTCTGCCGGGTTTCATTGCCCAGGCCGTGGCCAGCTTGGGCACCTTGGCACAGCCGAAGATCGTGGCGTTACGCTCGGCTGACGCATGACGGAGGAGGGAGAACTGCAGGTCTTGGATCTCTCCCAGCACGGAGAAGAAGGATACTATTGGGAGGCGTCGGCGTAGGTTGGCGGGAAACGCTGGTTGCGGCCATCGGGCACCACGATAGCGCAATTAAGCAGAACAGGACTTGAAAATATCATGACGAAGCTTGAGGCGGTCATCCAAAACTCCAAGCTGGACGCGGTCAAAACGGCGCTGCACGAAATCGGCGTCGAGGGCATGACGGTCATTGAAGTGCGAGGCCACGGGCGGCAGAAGGGGCACACCGAGGTCTACCGCGGCCGCGAGTACAGTGTCGACCTGATCCCGAAGACCAAGATCGAGATGGTGCTACCCGATGCAATGGTCGAGAAGGCTGTACAGGCCGTGCTGGGCGCAGCACGGACGGGCAAGATCGGCGATGGCAAGATTTTTCTCTCGCGCGTGGATGAAGCGATCCGCATACGCAATGACGAGCGCGGTGAAGGAGCGTTGTAGAGCGGAGCGATCCGCCTGAGCCTTCCATGATGGCGGCGTCCCCATTGATCAACGAACTTCGGAGCTCTCTCAGCGACGAGTCGGCGCGCATTCAGCAGGCGTTCGAGTCCTCTGGTGATGGCCGCGCGGCCGTAGCACAACGTACGCGGCTGATTGAAGACATTCTCCTAAAGCTATGGCGCGATATTGTCTCCTCAGGCGACTCCGGGCCGCCTAATTTTGCTCTGGTGGCGACCGGCGGCTTCGGGCGCGGATGGCTGTTTCCGTATTCCGACATTGATCTGCTGTTTCTCTTCGGCGATCGTGACGGTGAGCAAGCCTTCCGTGACCCAGTCAGAAAGTTCTCCCAGGAATTATGGGATTTGCGCCTGAAGCTGAGTCCGGCGTCGCGCACCCTGGCCGAGTGCGACCGCTACGACGCCAATAACACCGAGTTCACGATTTCCCTTCTCGACTGCCGCTATCTGGCGGGCGACCGCGACTTGTTCCGCAAATTGCATGACAAGGTGATCCCGAAGCTGGTGATGCGGGAATCGAAGGCGTTGCTTCAGGGGCTGGCGGAGGTCACTCGCGAGCGGCACGCGAAACATGGAATGACGCTTTATCACCTGGAGCCGAATTTGAAGGAGGCTCCAGGCGGGCTGCGTGATTGCAATGTGGCCTCCTGGCTTGCACTGATTTCGGCCATCGACAAGCTGCACGACTGGCCAGATGCGAGTTCGCTGCGGGCTCCGGTAAAAAAGCAACTGGATGCGGCGCTGGATTTTCTGATGTCGGCGCGCTGCTTTCTGCACTTCCGCCACGGGCGCGATGACAACACGCTCAGCTGGGGGGAGCAGGACGAAGCCGCGGCGCGCAAGGTGGGAGCCGCCGACGCACTAGAGCTTTCGGCCGCGGACTGGATGAGGATTTATTTCGGTCACGCGCGCGCCGTGCAGCGGACGGTCACGCAACTGCTGGAGGAGATTCCGGAAGCGTGGTCGGCGCTCTACCGCCAGGTGCAGAGCTGGCGGTCGCGGCTGACGACGGCAGACTTTTCGGTGGTCGACGGCCTGATTTTTCTGCAGCAGCCGTCGGCGCTGCAAGATCCGGAGGTGCTCCTCCGGTTGTTTCATTTCATGGCGCACCACGGACTGAAGCTGAGCGCGACCACCGAATATCGCATCGAGCAGGCGCTCCCGGCGCTGGCCGTGACTCCGCCACGGGGAGCTGAGCTGTGGCTGTACTTGCAAGAGACACTGCTGCAGCCCTATGCCGCCGACGCCTTGCGGGCGATGCACTCCCTTCGGTTGTTGACGCTGCTGCTGCCGGAATTAAAACTCATCGATTCGCTGGTGGTGCGCGATTTCTATCATCGCTTTACGGTCGATGAACATTCGTTTCTCGCTATCGAGAGCCTCCACCGGCTGAAGCAATCGAAGTCGGAGTGGGACCAGCGCTATGGGGGACTGCTCGGCGAATTGGAAGATCCGGAGCTGCTGTATCTGGCGCTGCTGCTGCACGACACGGGAAAGGGCATGCCCAGCGGCAATCACGTGGAGGCCAGTCTGGACGTCGCCAACCACGCTATGGATCGCCTGGATGTAGACCCGAAAGAGCGGGCCGAAATTCTCTTCTTGATTGCGAACCACCTGGAGATGTCGGCGGCGCTGCGACGCGACATTTTCGATCCGGCCACGGTCGCGGCATTCGCCGATAAAATGGGAACACCGGAGCGGCTGAAGATGCTTGCGCTGCTAACCTACGCCGACATCAAGGCGGTGAATCCGGAGGCGCTGACTCCGTGGAAAGCAGAGAATGTCTGGCAGCTATACATCGGCGCAGAGAACTACCTGAACCGCAGCGCCGACCAGCGCGTGCACGCCGACGTGAATGACGAAAAGCTGGCCCGGGTCCGCTCCCTGGCGCCGGTGACCAGCAGCAAATTCAAGGGATTTCTGGAAGGATTCCCGCAAAGGTATTTGCTAGTGCATACCGCCGAGGAAGTGATGCGGCATATGGGGATGGCGGACGAACTCGGCATCGATCCGGTGCAGGTGGAGCTAAAGCGCGGTCGCCATTGGTATGAACTGACGCTGGTGACCCAAGATCGTCCGTTTCTGTTTGCGACGCTGGCGGGCGTGCTGGCGGCGTGGGGCATGAATATCGTGAAGGCGAACGCGTTCTCGAATCAGGCTGGGACGGTCGTCGACACGATTTCGTTTACCGACCGGTTTCGCACGCTGGAGCTGAACCTTTCGGAGTGGGAGCGATTCCGGCGCAGCGTAACCAGCGTGCTGCTGGGCGAGGCCGATCTCGAGAAGATGCTTCGGGATCGCCAACGGTCGGAGAAGGGCGCGATCGCAAAGGTGAAAGTGGAAACCAAGATCGAGTTCGACGATTCGTGCTCATCGACGAGTACGCTGGTGCAGGTGATTGCGCAGGATCGTCCGCGGCTGCTGCACCGGATTGCGTCGTGCCTGTCGGATCAGGAGTGCAATATCGAGATCGCGCTGATCGATACCGAGGGGCAGATGGCGATTGATACGTTTTATCTGACGTCAGGCGGGAAGAAGCTGAAGGCCGAGCATTGCCGGGAGGTGGAGAAGGCGCTGGTGGAGGAACTGCGGGGGGAGTGAGCGCCGTCGGTCCCGTAGGGACCTCCGATAGTAGCCCGCCGCTTTCAGCGGCGGGTAGGTAGCGTCCGCGATACACGTGCCGGTAGGCACGGCTGAAACGATCCTTAACTCGGTCCGCGTTTCAATCGTCCTAGAGGGACGGGTTTTCAAAAAGATTGGTCAACCCGGCGTTGAAACGCCGGGCTACTATCATGCATCCCTACGGGATGCCGCCTGACACTGACGCCCATTCTCACTTCGTCGAAAATTTGAACACCGTCTTCGAGCGGAACGTTTCTCCGGGCTTCAGGATCGTCGTCGGGAAATCGGGATGGTTCGGCGAATCCGGGAAGTGCTGAGTCTCCAGGCAGAAGCCGTAGCGGTGTTTGTAGACGTGGCCCTGCTTTCCGGTGATGGTGCCGTCGAGGAAATTTCCGGTGTAGAACTGAACGCCGGGCTGGGTGGTGGAGACCTCCAGCACGCGGCCGCTGTTGGGTTCATAAACGCGTGCGGCCAGGGAGAGGCCGTCGCCCTTGCGGTTGAGAACCCAGTTGTGATCGTAGCCGTGGCCGAGGACCAACTGTTCGTAGGTGTCGTCGATCCGAGCGCCGATTTTGGTCGACGTGGTGAAGTCGAATGGCGTCCCCTTGACCGGGCGGAGCTCGCCGGTGGGGATGAGGTTCTTGTCGACTGGGGTGAAGCGGTCGGCGTTGATCATGATTTCGTGATTCAGAATGTCGCTGGTGCCTTCGCCTGCAAGATTGAAATAGCTGTGTTGGCTCACATTGATGGGCGTGGCCTTGTCGGCGGTTGCTTCATAATCGATGACAAGTTCGTTCGAGTCGGTCAAAGTGTACGTAACATTGACCTTAAGGTTGCCGGGAAATCCTTCTTCGCCGTCTTTACTGAGGTAGCTGAAAGACACGCCAGTCTTGCCTTTCAGCGGTTCCCCGTCCCAGACCACCTTGTTGAAAGTTTTGTCGACGCCGCCGTGCAGGGTGTTGGGCCCGTCATTCTTGGGCAAAGTGTAGGTTTTGCCGTCGAGCGTGAAGGTTCCGTTGGCAATGCGGTTGGCGTACCGTCCGACGATCGCGCCGAAGTATGGAGGATTAGGGACGTACCCCTCGAGCGCTTCGTGTCCCAGGACAATGTCGCCGACCTGACCCTTGCGATCGGGAACGCGGATGGAAAGGATGATGCCGCCATAGTTCATAGCACGGATTTCAACGCCGTGAGCATTGGTGAGCGTGTACAAGGTTACGGGCCTCCCGCCCTGCGTGCCGAAGGGCTGTTGTTGAACTCCGGAATTGTGTTTTGCCGCCTGGGCGAGAAGCAATCCGCCGATCGCGAGGACGAGAACGCATGGGGGTAAGAAGCGTCGTGGCATCATGGCGGAAAGTGTACTACGGGAACAGGCTTTCAGGCTCGGTCTGGAATCACTGGGCAGAGGACGCGCCCGACGCCACCTGCGACCGGCAGGACTCGCAGAAGGTGCTTTCTCGCAGATCGATCCATTCCACGGCGTAGGCCGAGGCCATGGCGCAGTGATAGTCATGGCAATGGTGGAGATGGAAGGTGTGGCCGAGCTCGTGAATGGATTCCTTGAGCAGGCGCTGGCTGAGTAAGGCGTCGTCACGATCGAGGCCGTAGAACTCCTGGCGCAGACGGTGGAACGAGACGATGGCGCAGGGGCCTCCCATTTGCGCTTCGCCGAAAACGTACTTGAGGATCGGAATGTAAAGATCGACTCCGGTGATGCCAATCAACCGCCAGCGTTCCGCGCCTGCCAGGGCCTGCATGCGCTGCAGCAGCTCCGAAGAGTGATACTGCTGGCGCTCAATGTGGTACGCGGGTGCGGGATCGAGTTCGAGGGGTAGGATATCGCAGGCCACGCCAAAATACTGCGGAATGTTTCTGCGCAAGTCCTCAAGGAGCGAGGGCTCCATTTTTCCGACCGGCAGCAGGTGCACCAGATTCATGTTGAGTCGGATTCATTGAAACGGATCGAGTTCAATCAGGTTCGCGACTCCGCCGGAGTGCGCGTCCAGCCATAGCGCTTGAGCTTGTGATGGAGCGTGACGCGGTCGATGCCCAGGACCTCGGCGGCGCGGCTCTGGTTTCCGTTGCACTCGTCGAGCGTGCGCAGGATGTGGGCGCGCTCGATATCGTCCAGAGACCTGCCGGTGGCCGCGGGAGTCTGGGGCTTGAAAATGAAATCCTGCTCGCGCAGTTCGGGCTCCTGCGCCACAACCATGGCGCGTTCGACGGCGTTTTCCAATTCCCGGACGTTGCCGACCCACGGCTGCTGCTGCAGTTGAATCATCGCGGCTCGGGCGATTCGCGTGACTTGCTTGTTCATGGCCAGCGTAAATTTCTTTACGAAGTGTTCCACAAGAAGCGGGATATCTTCCCGGCGGTCGCGAAGAGGCGGCAGTTCGATATGAAAGACATTGAGACGGTAGAAGAGATCGGGGCGAAATGCGCCGTCTTCGATCAATTGCTCAAGATTTTTGTTGGTCGCGGCCACGCAGCGGAAGTCGACTTTGATCACCTGATTGCCGCCTACGCGGGTAATCTCCCGCTCCTGCAGAACACGGAGCAAGTCGGTCTGAGTCTTCAGGCTGATGTCGCCGATCTCGTCGAGGAATACAGTGCCTCCCTCCGCGATCTCGAATTTGCCCTTCTTGCGAAATTGCGCGCCCGTGAACGCCCCCTTTTCATGGCCAAACAGCTCGCTCTCGAGCAGAGTCTCGGTCAGAGCGCCACAATGAATCACAACCAGCGGGTGGAACCGCCGCATGCTGGCAGCGTGAATGGCTCGCACCACGAGTTCCTTGCCCGTGCCGCTCTCGCCGGTAATCAGGACATTCGCATCGGTCGGAGCGACGGTCTCGATGGCCTCGAGGACTTTGCGCATCGCCGGACTCTGTCCCACAAGATCGCCGGGGCTGGTAACCTCGGCCACCGTTTCCCGCAGGCGGATGTTTTCCTGCTCGGCCCGTCGGTGAGCCAGAGCTTTCTTCACCAGGTGCGCGATTTCGTCGGGGTCGAGCGGCTTGCTGACATAGTCGTAGGCGCCGTTTTTCAAAGCAGTGACGGCGGTCTCGACTGAGGCGTAGCCCGTCATCATGATCACCACCAGCTCAGAATCCATCTCGTGGAGGCGGCGCTGCAGCTCGATGCCGTCAGTGCCGCGCATCTTGATGTCGAGCAAGGCGAGGTCCCATTTGTTCTCGGCCATGCAGGTGAGGGCTTCGCTGGCGCTTTCGGCAGTTCCGATTTCGTAGCCTTCTTCGCGGAACCATTTTCCGAGAGAGTCGCGGACGCTCAGTTCATCGTCAACGATCAGTATTTTGCCTTGTGTTTCCACGTCAATTACCTCCCGGGAATTACGACCGTTTCGTGTGACGGAGCGGCTTTGGCAGTGTTCGAGTCGGTTTCCCACGGCAGAGTCACGGTAAAGGTGGTGCTGCGGCCGACTTCCGATTCCACCTCGATGCTGCCGCTGTGCCGCTCCAGGATGCTGCGGCTGATGGCGAGACCAAGGCCGACGCCCCGCCCGGTCTCTTTGGTCGTGAGAAACGGCTCGAAGAGGCGAGACAGGATCTCGGGCGGAATGCCGATGCCATCGTCGCGCACGACTACGCGAACGCAGTTCTGTTCGCGGCTGAAGCTGGTTGTGATCCACAGGTTGCCGCCTTGCGGCAGCGCATCCATCGCGTTCATCACCAGGGCGAGGAGAACTTGCTCGATCTGCGCCGCGTCGCACAGAATCGGTGGCAGATCGGGATCCAGTTGCTGTTGTACTTGAACGCTGGCCAGATCCAGCTGATGTTGCACCAGGCGCAGGGAACGCTCGATGACCTGGTTCAGGTTGGCGGGCTGCAGATTCATCGGCGTGGTGCGGGAGAACGTGAGCAGGTTCTTGACAAGATCGCCGCATCGGCGGCTCTCGGTGGCGATGAGATCCAGAGAGTCGCAGATTTCCTGGTGGCGGTTCCTGCCGCCGTTGTTCTTCTCCGGGTGATCGATCCACTTGCGCAGCAACTTGGCGTAGGTGAGGATGCCGGAGAGCGGGTTGTTGATTTCATGGGCGAGCACGGCGGCCATCTTGCCGATGGAGGCCATCTTCTCGGTGTGCAGCGCATGCTCGTGAGCACGCTTCAGTTCGCGCGTCTTTTGTTCCACGCGCTCCTCGAGGGTGCGGGTCCAGGCCAGATTCTGGTTGTGTTCGGCCTGCAACTGCAGGCTCATGCCGTTGAATGAGCGAGCCAGTTGGCCGATTTCGTCGTCCGAATGCACTTCGATCTGATAGCCGAGGTCGCCGGCAGCGAGGCGCTCGGTGCCGCGCTCCAATGCTTTGACCGGGACGCCGACCACGCGCCAGACAAAAAACCAGCTCAAAAAGGCGATCAATAACAGGGCGCAGCCGGTGTAAATGATCATGCGGCGGCTGCTTTCCGAGAGCTGCACGTCGGCCCGGGTAAGAGACAGGTTGGTATCGAGGACGCCGAGGATCTGCTGCTCGGCTGGATGCGCATGACAGGCGGCATTAGAGCAGGCGGGCTGATTCTCGATCGGAGTAATGATGCCCAGCACACGCTCGCCCGCGGCGTTGCGGTAAATGCGGAAGCGGTCGGGGCGATTTAGTCGGGTCAACGGCTGCGACTTGGCGTGGCAGGCATAACAGGCTTCCGCGGTCTTATCGACGACATGGTTTAACTCGGCCGCGTTCGTCGTGTAGGTGATCCTGCCTTCTTTATCGAAGATGCGGATCTTCTCGATGCCGGGCTCGCCGGCCATCGTCTTGATAGAGTGGTAGAGCCCCTCCTGATCGTTGCGCAGCATGTAGTCAGTGGTGCTGTGCTTGATGACGTCGCTGACCCGCTCGGCGCTGAGCAGCGTGGTTTGCTCCAGATGCTGGCGGTGCAGCCGGACGTTGAGATAGCCGAGCAGGGCGAAGACAGCGGTCATCGAGGACAGCAATAACAGCACTAGCTTGGCGCTGAGACTGCGTCGTCCGAGCGCCTCTAGGACTGATCGAGATGGAGCCTCATGAACCGGCATGGCTGAACTCAGGGGCGGCAACCGCGGCGAGCTCTTCCTGGCGGTTCACATGGTTTGCAATCGCCGGCGGGAAGACCGGCAGGTACTTCACCGCGTACCAGAACGCTGTAAACGCGGTGGCAACCAGACTCAGGGTGATTGCAATCTCCGTCCACTTGGGAAAGTAGTGAACACCAGCGCTGGCCTGCATTCCGGTGACCGCAACATTCATTCGATTGCTGATAAATCCCAGCAAAGTCAATACCGCGCAGAGGTAAAGCCCAGTGCGATTGGTATGGATCTTTGGGCGAAACAGAAGCAGCATCGGGACGACTAGCAGAGCCATCTCGAGGAAGAAGAGATAGGTCTCAGAGCTTGGCCGTGCGAGGAGGTGCAGGACTCCGCGCCGCGCTAGGTCGATGGCTCTCAGACTCAAGTAGAACGCCAGCAACACCGCAAGAACCCGTCCCAGGCCGGTCAGCAGCGAGATATTCAGACGCTTGCCAAAGGCCTTGTCCGCATGCCAGGACTCGAAAATCGTCATAGCGGTTCCGGCGCAAAGAGCTGAGAGAAAAAAGAACACCGGTTCCAGAGGCGTGTACCAGAGCGGATACAGCTTCCCTGGCACGATCAGGTACAAGCTGCCCAGAGACGACTGGTGCAGGGTCGAAAGAATCACGCCGGCAATGACGAGTGGGACCATAACCGCATGCAGCCATTGCAGTTGGCGATGCCACCCCAGACGCTCCAGTACGACCGGCAAGAACTCCAGACAAAGCACCGTCGTGTAGAGCATCACGCACCAGGCGATTTCGAACATGACAGAGTGGTGGTTCCACATCACCAGCGGGTGCCAGACGCGATATGGGCGGCCCAAGTCTATGATCAGGGAAAGAATGAACATGGAATAAGACAGGAAAGCGGTAAGAATCATCGGACGAAGGACAGGGCGATAACGCTCGAGGTTGAAGATGTAGACGACCGCGGCCAGCGTAAAGCCACCACCTGCCAGCGCGATCGAGAACAGTTTGAACCCCACCCACAGACCCCAGGGAAAGTCATCGCTTAAGTTTGTGGAGGCTCCGAGGCCGTGGGTGAAGCGGAAAAGCAGCGAGTAGAAACCCGGCGCCAGTACAGCCCAGACGACAAGCTTCCAGAAAGACACTTTGGGTTTTTGCATGTGTTCCGCCTCATTTCTTGTCCGAGTTCAGGGCCTTGGGCGCAATTTCGGAGGCTGCCGCCACCTCAGCACGGCGGTTCGTGATCCACCAGATTCCGCCCAGAAGAACCGATCCCAGAGTGACCAGATCTGGGACGTGGGTCAGCACGCGATAGGTCAGCAGCGGCATCGCCTCGGTCACCAGATCTGTTCGGTAGCCGAAATCTTCAAAGGCGACACTGGAAAGCAAAAGTACGGAAGTGCCGCCAACCTCGTTCAGTCCGTAAATGTGATTCACGTATTTGCCCGGATTCTCGCGAAGACGTTGCTGCGCTTCCGCGATTAAGGCATCGCGTTCGTCGAACTTGGTGGCCCCTGTGGGACAGATTTCGGCGCAAGAGGTGGGCTTTCCCGCAGCCACTCGATCGGGACACATCGTGCATTTGCGGACCTTGGGGAAAACCTTTTCCCATTCGTATTTAGGCACCCCGAACGGACACGCCAGCATGCAATAGCGACAGCCCATGCAGCGATCCGCTTCGTAAACCACAGGACCTTCCGCGGTCTTGCGCAGTGCCGCTACCGGACAGGCCGAGGCGCATGCCGGATCCTCGCAGTTCATACACAACCGGCGCATGAACTTGTCCGATTTCGTAAGCACTACTGTGTACTTGTGTTCCGACTGCCTATCTTCTGCTGCGATGGCGTCGGAGTACGGAAGTCCGTTCTGAGCAGCGCAGGCTTGTTCGCACTGCTTGCAGCCAATACAGATGGTGGAGTCGTATAAGAGTGCTTTGCTCATAAATTTCGCTCTCTGGGCAGGCCGCGTGCAAGGTGGCCAATGCCCTCCTGAAAATGCTCTCGATTAGCGCCTGAGCTGGATGAGGAGAGAAGGGGCGATTACCGCCGTAACTACGACGGGAATCGAACCGGGTGCAAGCTGCTTACCTCATCAGATCAGAGGCTGTCGCGGAACTCAGCAGCTTCAGACAGCTAGAAGTTTCAACAATTAGGAGTTTCTAAGCCGTGACCCGCATCACTTTTGCACGTGATGGTGGTCAATAGGGTTCTGCAGCACAACCGCTAAGGTCTTTTCGCAATTATTCGCATCAGGCCCGTTGCGAATCGCAACACCGGGGAAGCTCCGCCCCCAACCTGTTGGTCGATCAGGGCCTTCGCCCGAAGGACTCTATTTGAGTCACCAAACCACGTCATCGACTGTTGCGATCTTCATCGTTGGCATTGATGCGTTTTTGCGCAGGCCTCGTGGCCCCTGGAATCGAATTGCTGCTAACTCATTCGCAATACAGAAGATGCTAGCGCAGATCCGCCGTTATGATGCGACCGTCTCGTTTGGCGTGGCGATTGCCTTAGCAAAGGTAGCGAGTTGCCCAGAAAGCAAAAGGCACTCGGGGCGAGGTGGGTTGTGACAGTCATCATGGTACTGCTTACATTCGCAATCTTTCTGCTGGTCGATTATGCGCGTAGTGAGAAGCGACACGAGAAACAGCCGGCTATTCAAAACGCTCGTCGCGAAGTTGCGGCGCGCGTGATTCCCGCGATGGTCGCGGGCTTTCAGGTTCCCGACAATGTCCGCTATCACGCCGGACACACCTGGGCGCTGAGTGAGAGCCAGGAACTCGTTCGTGTCGGCATGGATGATTTTGCCTCGAAGCTGATCGGCAAGATCGAGAGCATCACTCTGCCGCAACGCGGGCGCTGGGTCCGCCAGGGACAGAAGATATGGACGATCTTCCGCGACGGCAAATCGGTGGAGATGGTTTCGCCGATGGAAGGCACCGTCACCGACATCAACGAGGCGGTCATCAAGGATCCAGAACTGGCGCGGAAAGATCCTTACGGCGAAGGCTGGATGCTGACCGTCCAGGCCCCCGATGCCAAAATCAACTTCCGCAACCTGCTGGGCGGAGAACTGGCGCGGCTGTGGACGGAGTCGGCGGCACTGCGGCTGCGGAAGAGAATGCCGATCGCGATGTCGGCTGCGCTGGCTCAGGATGGCGGCGTGGCAGTCGACGACATCACAGCGCATCTGCCCGACGAGGATTGGGCTAAGCTGACCAAAGAGTTCTTCCTCTCATAGAACACAACTGAGGTAAGGCCTCGCCCAACGTCCATGTGACTAGCCGCTCGGGATCGCTCCTGGGCGGCTTTTTTGTTTGGTTCGGCGTCTCAGTCCGGAAGCGCGTTTTCCGGTACTGGATGCGAGAAGGAGCGGAGAATCCAGGTGCCTACGGCGACCGCAGAAGTTAACATGGCTACCCGCAAATATTGGGCGGCGGGCAGACTCACATCTCCAAAGATGGTGCGAAGCAGGCCAAACGTTGCGCTGCTGGCGCAGAGGGCGAAGTACAGACGTTCGCGGGCACAGCGGGAAACGCTCACCAGCCAAGACAGAATGCACGCGACCGTCAGATAGATCGCAATCAGCGTTACACCTCCAGCCACTCCGGCGCCGTGAAGCACGACTGCTGCTTTCGGCGACGCAAAACCGTGCAGCGCAATCCCCAGGAAGACCACCGAATGCACGAGGGCGATGACGGTGCGCTTTCGATTTGTAAGTACCGCAAACTCGTTCATAAGCTCATCTTAGCTTCGCCTTTCTCGGGCGAATGGTGTCGTGATGCGCGGTACCGCCCTTTGTGATCCGAATCACCGATTACGCCAGAGCGCTCTGGCTTCGGAGCGATTTCCGGTGTTACCATCGCGGGCGATATGCGCATCCCCAGCGCGGTTCTCTCCATAGTTGTGTTCTTTTCGTCGGTGGCACTCACGTCGTTTCTCGCTGGCCAGTCCCCATCTCCGCCCACGCACGCGATTGTGCTGCACGCTGCGCGGCTGTTCGATGTGAAGAGAGGGCGCACGATTCAGCCGGGCGAGATTCTCATTCAAGGCCAGCGCATCGCCGAGGTGGGGACCGCCGTTACGCATCCGCTAGGAGCAGAAGTCATCGATCTGGGAGATCGCACGTTGCTGCCCGGTTTGATTGACGCGCACATTCATCTTTTTCTTCACCCCGGCGCCGAGGATCTGCAGACGGTCCAGGAATCCGTTCCGCAACGGACGATCACAGCCACGCTGGCGGCGCGTGATGATCTCATGGCGGGTTTTACAGCCGAGCGCGACATGGGGACCGAGGGTGCAGGCTCGGCCGACACCGCGGTGCGCAATGCCATCGACGAAGGCCGCATTCCCGGCCCGCGGCTGCGCATCAGCGGGAATGCCATCAACATCCTCGGCGGGCACGAAGACGCGATGGGCTATAACCCGGAGCAGCACGTTCTCCCCAACGCAACGTATGCCAATAGTGCTGAGGAACTGGTCGCCGTCATGCGGCAGCAGTTCAAGGAGGGCGCGGACTTCATCAAGATTTATGAGACCGGCGCGGATTCGATTCGGGATGGCAAATTCTCGACTGTCTATCAGTACTCGGAGGCGCAACTCGAAGCTGCGGTGAAGGAAGCGGCGCGCGAGGGCAAACCTGTAGCGGTGCATGCCACCGGAGAGCCGGGGACGCTGTTCGCGGCGCAAGCCGGAGTGGCCTCGATCGATCACGCGAATCAACTCGGAGACGAGACCATGCGGCTCATGAAGGAGAGGCAGATCTTCGCGGTGCCGACGTTTACCATCTTCGAATATTTTGCCGATCACGCGGCTACGCCGGAACAAACTGTGCACGAGCGCCAGATGCTCGAAGTGAAAGTGCAGGAATTCAAAAAACAGGTCGCGGCAGCAGTGCCGATGGCAGTCGGGTCGGACGTAGGCCCATTTCCACATGGCACGCAGGCGCGTGAATTTGTGCTGATGGTGAAGTATGGCATGTCGCCGCTGGCCGTACTGCAGGCGGACCTGCTGAATGGCGCGAAGCTGCTCGGGTGGGACGGCCAGATCGGGGCGCTCGAGGCTGGGTATTTGGCGGACGTGATCGCCGTGGCGGGAGATCCATTGCAAGACATCGGAACACTACAGAACGTTAGCTTCGTGATGAAGGCTGGAGTGATTTACAAGAAGTAGGTCCTCAGACGTTTCCCTTGCAAACGACGTTTAGATGTTCGCCATTTCTCGCGCGGTATTCCCGCAGTGGGTCTGCTTGCCGCTTTCCGGGGGTACCCCCTCCCCCTCGGTACATTCGAATCATAGAGTTAGCGCGAAATCGCGAAATAGTCTATGGGGCGCAATCACTTGCGGGGAAAATCTTGATGTCAAAGAACTTAGAAGCTGGAATCCAGAGCCGCCGTTCCGAAACGGGGCGAATGCAATTTCTGCGCACCGTCACGGCCTCAACGATAATGGCGGATTTTGATGGCAGAGGCAAGGTTGGATGTCACATCTGGTTGTGCAAAACAGGCTCTGCAATCCGCTGCCGAGGCGGGGCGATCAGTGTGTGCGTGGGTACACTCTTCTTTCACCCCTACGGGTCTTGCACATTTCCCACTTTGACCCTTCCGTCCGAGCGGTGAGCCAGGCTGGCTCACCCGGTGATCCAGCCGCAACGTTTCAATCTTTCGCGCGGTTTAGGAAATAGTGTAGTCCGCGACGAGGCTCTAGCTCAGAGGCTGAAGAGGTTGCGGAAAAAGTGCATTCGAGGCACCCTCAGGGGCTAAAGAGTATGCGTGAGAACTCTTCTTTCGCCCTTTCAGGGCTTCCTGTTTTCCCACGTTCCCCACGGCTTGCGCCGTGGGCTCTATTCTTGCGCCGCTTCGCGGCTAAAAGTGTTGGGCGTTGCTCCACCCTGAGGTGCGCAAAACGAGTTCTCACACATACTCTAAAGCCCGCAAAGAAAAGGTGCGACTTATCGCAGCGCTAAGAGCGCTGCGCCACCCAAAATCGCATCACAGTGAAACCTAAATCATTCTAGTGAACAAAGTTAAAGGCCGCACCTTTCGGCGCGGCCTTTGACTTGTGGAAGGCGCCACGATCAGCGCCCTTCAGATTGTGGATTAGAAGCGAACACGAACGCCCAGTTCGATGTTGCGCGGCTCGGCCTCGCCAGCGTTTCCGAGAGCACCGAAGCCGGCGTTATTGTAGAGGCCGAGGTAATTGTCGGTCCACTGGTTATGGTTGAAGACGTTAGCGAACACGCCTTGCAATTCCAAGCTAACGCTCTCGGCTACCCGGATGTTCTTCTTGATGCTGAAGTCCATATTCCAGTAGGCGAGTCCGCTGAGAATTCCATTGCCGCCGTCCCGGTTATCGATCCCCAGAATCGGGTTCCGCCAGTTCTGGGCCTGGGCCACCCCGTTGGAGAAGTAATTCACTGGGTAGCCGTTTCCTTGACCTTTGCAAAAGCCGGTGGAGGTGACGCATTTGTATGCGTGGACATGGGGAATGGGGCCAATCGGTACGGCATTCTCAGAGTCGTAGTTACCGCAATAGCCATCAGCACCATCGCACGCACCAAAGGCCTCGTAGTCACCAAAGGTCGTACCGACCTGGGTCGGAATGCCTGACCCCGCGGCGAAGATAGCGGCAATGGACCAGCCACCCAGGGCTCGTCCCAGGAGTCCCGACTGCCCTTTGTAGAATGGGGGCGAGTACACGAAGTACGCGTTATAGAGGAATTTGCGGTCCCAAGACTGTCTTCCATACATTTCCTTCAGATTGAAGGGATCGAGGGCCGTGAGCACGCTTGAAGACTGGGCGTTCGCACCAGTGCCCAGAGCCTTGGACCAAGTGAAGTTGGACTGTGCATTCAAGCCATGCCAATCGGCTATCTTGACAGAAACGAAACCGGCGTTGTAATTGCCATAGCCGACGCTGGCGTTCTGGTAAACCCCGCCGGTAAATTGGCCGGCCGCACCGCATGGCGCCGTCGAGGTCGAGCCCGGGCACGGTGCAGTTCCTGGGAGAGGCGTGCTTTGCAAGCTGCGCGGGAAATTGAACCCCCCGTTGTCCAGATCACTCCAGACGCCCCACACTTGAGCGTTGCTAAGGTTGCCAGTGCCGTTAACGCCTTCATTGGCCACGACCGCCTGAGTGCAATTCGTGAACCCGGTGCAGTAGCCGGTTCCTTTGAGCGCAGCCTCGAAAAAGGGCTGTGCAGTGACCGCCCCAGCGCTTCCGGCGCAGCCCCCGCCAGCCATACCCGCGAATCCGCCGCAGTATTGCATCACCACGTTGGCGTAGGCGTTTTTGAATTGCTGGCCGCCCAGCGTCATCATGTAGGGAACCGGGTTCAGTTCGATAGGCTCGTACTCGTGGGTGATTCTGCGATAAATATAACCCAGTTCCATGGTGATCCTGCGGTTCAACTGCTTCTGAACGGTGACATCGAAGGAGTCGATGGCGTTGGCTCGGAAATTCGGATCCAGCCCCTCGGGATTTCCGGAGTGGGAGTTATTGACCCCAGGATAAACCGGTTGGGGTAGCGTCGGGCTCGCAAGTGAGATCAAGGGAATGGTTGGCCCGCCATTAGCAGAGGCGGTTTGCCCGATGCGGAAGGCGGTAGTGGATGACGAGCCCCAGGTGCCCTTACCCGATGCGCCGCAGGACCAGCTTCCCGTGGAGCTGACAAGGTTCGACGTGCAAGGCACGGGCTGTTCCAGTCCGAGGCCGAGCAACGGCACCAGCACCTGCACCACACCGTTGGTGCGGCCGTACTGGCGGCCATAGCCGAAGCGAACCACGGTATTCGACAGCGCTCCGGTGGTGGCCTTGGGCGACCACGCAAAGGCGACGCGGGGGCTAAATTCACCATAGAACGGGTTGTAAGGATACTTCAGGCCGTTGGCAGTATTTCCCACAAGGTCAAACCCCATGATGGGATTGAACACCTGGCCTGCCAGGGCGGCTTTCCTGGTGCTGGCCAGATAGGCCGTGGTACTGACGGGCTGATTTGCCTGGTCAACCACCACCGCCTGCTTTCCGTTCTCCTCGACCGGCGGCATCTCAAGCGCCCAACCCAAGCCGTAGGTTAAGGTGAACGTAGGCTTCATGTGCCAGGTATCGCTGAAATAGACGTTGTAATAAGGAATGTGACTTTTGTCGAAGGCATTCGAAAGCGGAGGTTGCAGGTTTAAACTTGCACCGGCCCGAGTAAACATCTGCGACGCGATGGAGACGACACCCAGGTCCGTGGCGACCAGGGCATCGCAGGCCTTCGCGCTTACGGAGATGCTAGCTGTGGTAGCGCAAGGAGTTGACCTGATGGAGGGCCCCGCTCCGCTACTTCCATTGCCCAGAGAGTAGACGGGAAAGGCGTTAATGGTGCCGCCACTGTCATTGCGTTGATGATAGTTGAAATTGCGCTGATAGGTGCCGCCAAACTGGAACAGGTGGTTGCCTTTCAGCATGGAAAGGTCGTCCCGAAACATGTTGTCCATGCCGTCCCAGAAGCGACGGCGGATTTGCTGGTTGTTTGTGTTGTACGGGGCGAGATCCTGGGTTGCCGACTGGCCAGCGTCTAATTCGAGCGCGCCGCCCAAACCCGCGATCTGGGGCGGAGCTCCGTTGCGCGACCAGGCCCACCAGTTCCGCAGGTGGCTGAAATGGAAGTCGTTGGTGGTGTTGTTGGTAATATTGGTGGTCAGCCCCGCGACCAGGTACCAGTCTTGAACTGGATCGCTAGCTGCGGAAGCCGGCGTCCCCTTCGTGTCGCCGGGGAAGAAGCCGCCAATATCGACCTGAGAGTCGGAAGCAAGCTTGATGTTGTAATAGCGATAGCTGGCCATGAAATGCTGTTTGGAAGAAAAATCGTGGTCAATGCGGCCCACCATGAACTTGCTGGTGATGGGAAGATTCAGGTTGCCCGCAAACCCGAGTACGTTAGCGCCGTCGCAGAGACTCTGGCTGCAGGTGGCGTTGGACGCGGGCGCATACTTACTCCATATCTGCGAAACCAAAGGGTTGAGACCGAGGTTAAGCGGGTCACAGGGACCACCGCAGGTGTACTTATTCGGACCCCCCGTTCCGGAATTCGCCGCGTAAGTGGTGCCATTGTAGGTGACCGGAACGTTGTTCAGGTTGTAAGCGATCTGACCGTTGGAAGAGTCTGTCAACAAACCCAACTGTAGCGCCGGTGAGGGAACGTTCCTGATGAGGGTTTCAGCGCTTGGATACCGGAAACCCTCATAGTTGAAGAAGAAGAAAGTCTTGCCGCCCAGAACCTCTTTCGGAATAAGCGGCCCTCCAACGGCGCCGCCAAACCGGCTGTAATGGTAGGCCGGAAGCCCGATGTGACCGCAGTTCGGCGCGCCGCATTGGTCTACCCCCATCCAATTATTCTGGTTGTTCTGCCAGGAGTTCGAGGACCAGTTGTTGTCTTTGTAGTATTCGTAAGCGGTGCCGTGGAACTGACTGGTGCCGCGCTTGGTAACGACCTTGATTTCAGCGCCCGCAGAACTGTTGAAATCCGCGGTCTGGCCAGCCGTGTTGACCTTGAACTCCTCGACGCTGTCTGCCGGAGTAGGCATGACGCCAGACGGGGAGGAGTAACTAGAGCCTATTGGGTTGGACATTCCCCCAGTCGGGTCGCCGATAACCAGATTTTGCTGCGTTGCGGTGTATACTCCGCCGCTGCCGTCCATGTCATTACTGTTGTTGCCGCCATCCAGCGAGAAATAGCTTTGGTCATTCACTGCACCGGCAACGTCGCCACCGGCGCTGACGCCGGGCTGCAGTTCAATGAAGGTGTTGACATCACGGCCGATCGTCGGCAGGTTGTCGAGGGCGATAGACGTCACCGTGTTGCCGACGGTCGCGTTCATCGTCTGCAATTCGGTGCCAACCGCGGTCACCTCCACCACCACGTTACTGCCTCCGATTTGCAGAGACAGGTTCAGGGTGTTTGTAGCTCCGACCGTGACCGTGGTTTGGGTCTTGGTCGTGGAGAAGCCCTGCTTGGCGATGCTGATATCGTAGAGTCCGGGAGGGACGTCGACAAAAATATATCGACCCGCATCGTTGGTGGTGGCTTGGCGAGCGGACTTCGTTGCCGTGTCTGTGAGGGTGACCGTGGCGCCATTCACCACCGCGCCACTGGGGTCGGTCACGGTCCCGGCAATCGTGCCGGTGCTCGTCGATTGCGCCCACATGGGCGCCGTACACAGAGCAAGCACACTCAAGCACAGAATGAGAGTAGCGAAGACAGAACAAAGCTGACGAACGCGCATGATACAGCCCTCCTGGAGTAGCGACGTGTCCTGCAATTTGCGAGAATCCTGCAGTAACGGCTTCTTTTATTGCAAAAGCCCCTGATAGGCCGCACACACTAACACTTTTCACCATACGAAAACAAGTCATAATTGTTTTGATTCGGTTATTTGATGGATGCCGGTTCAAGTTGTTGAAATTAAATATGATATTGGCGTTATCGAGGGGCCGTTTCGCGTTGCCGAGGAAGACTGTATTTGCTTGTTGTGTTATGAGTTGGGTTTCGCAGGTTTGGCCGCCAGTTGCTGGTTTGACTTGTTTCTCGGCGCATTGTCCAGTAGTTTGGTGGTGTTAGTGGGGAAGGAAAACAAACCTGGGGCAGGGCGCTTCCATTTGAATTGGCTTGGTTTGGACGAACTTTATGAGAATTGCGAAAGACGTTACGGAGTTAATTGGCAACACGCCGCTGGTGCGGCTGAATAAGGTTACGGCAGGTTGCGTCGCGGACGTCGTGGCGAAACTGGAGAGCCAGAATCCGCTGGCCAGCGTGAAAGACCGCATTGGCGTCAGCATGATCAACGAGGCCGAACGCGCGGGAAAAATTCAGCCGGGCAAGACCGTGCTGATCGAACCTACGAGCGGCAATACCGGCATCGGGCTGGCATTCGTTGCGGCCGTCAAGGGCTACAAGCTGATTCTGACTATGCCTGAAACTATGAGCCAGGAACGGCGCGTGTTGCTGCTCGCGCTTGGTGCGGAGATCGTGCTGACACCGGGACCGCGCGGCATGAAGGGCGCGGTGATGAAGGCCGAGGAAATTCTGGCCGGCACTCCCAACGGTTACATGCTGCAGCAGTTCGACAATCCTGCCAATCCGAAGATTCACTTCGAAACTACGGGACCTGAAATCTGGAACGACACCGACGGCCGCGTCGACATCTTGATTTCGGGTGTGGGCACTGGTGGAACTCTTACAGGCGTCTGCCAGTACATCAAACCGAAGAAGCCTTCGTTCAAGGCCGTGGCGGTGGAGCCCGCGGACAGCCCGGTACTGTCTGGAGGAAAGCCGTCTCCTCACAAGATTCAGGGCATTGGCGCAGGGTTTGTGCCGAGCATTCTTCGCACCGACTTCATCGACGAAGTGATCACAGTGACCAACGACGAATCCATCGCCATGGCACGGAGGTTGCCGCTCGAAGAAGGCTTGCTGGTTGGGATCTCGTCCGGGGCCGCAGTGGTCGCGGCGTTGCGCGTGGCGCAGCGAGCGGAAAATGCCGGGAAGCTGGTCGTGGTTATCATCCCGTCTTTTGGCGAGCGCTACCTAAGCAGTATTCTGTTTCAGGAGCTGCGGGACAAGGCGCTGCAGGTTCCCACGGCGACGCTTCCAGCCTGATTCATTTCCCGGCGAACGTGTCCCGGCAAACATGTCCCGGCAAACATGCCGCACCTGCTGTCGCTAATTCGCGAAGACATGACCAATGTGATCGACCACGATCCTGCGGCCAAGTCTCGCCTCGAAGTATTGCTCTGCTACTCCGGGCTACATGCGGTCTGGTTCTACCGCATCAATCACTGGCTGTGGAACCATCGCCTCTTTCTGCTGGGACGATGGCTGTCGCAGGTGGCGCGGCTGCTGACCGGAATCGAGATTCATCCCGGCGCTAAGATCGGGCGCCGATTGTTCATCGATCACGGGATGGGAGTTGTGATTGGCGAGACGGCGATCGTCGGCAACGATGTGACCTTGTACCAGGGCGTGACACTGGGAGGCACGGGCAAGGAGCACGGCAAGCGGCATCCGACGCTGGACGACAACGTCGTCGTGGGCGGAGGGGCGAAGATTCTGGGCAACATTACGGTGGGCAAGAACTGTCGCATCGGCGCGGGCTCGGTCGTGCTGCGCAACGTCCCCGATGATTCCACCGTCGTCGGCGTGCCCGGACACATCATCTTTCGCGAAGGCAAGCGGGTCGTGATCACCGATCCCAAGCAAATCAACGATCCGTTGTCGGAAGCGTTAGCTGCGGTGGCGACCGAAGTAAACCGGCTGCGCGAACGAGTGCAGCGCCTGGAAGGTTCCGAAGGCATCGGCGAGCCTCTGTCGGCAAGGCTGCAGCAGATCATGGAAGACATCGACTACCAGATTTAGTCCATTTTTCACGCATGGCGTGAACCAACCCAAATTGTCATCCCGAGTGAAGCGAGGCATCCAGGTCTTTGCCCGCATCACCAGTGTCGCCGTTGCCAGCAAAAACCTGGATCCCTCGCTTCGCTCAAGATGACAGTCGCTCTGGGATGCTCGCAACCGTGAAAGTGGACTCGGCAGTCCGGGCGCGCCGTCCATCTGACCCTACTGTGTTTCCCCTAGGTAACAACCGATGTCTCCCGCCGTGATTTTAACTTGACATTCTGCGTCAGGTCTCTAAGATAAAAGATATTTATTCACTACGCTGAATATTTATTCATCATGAATAAAACATTACGCCAACGAGCGATTCTCGATGCACTGAAGCACGGCAGCTTTGCCAGTCAGGAGGACCTGCAGCGGGTCATGCGCAGACGCGGATTCCGGGTGGGACAGGCAACACTCTCGCGGGACATCCGCGATCTGAATCTCAGCAAGACCGCGCACGGATACTCCGTCCCCCACGGTGACAGTGCGGTCGGTGTGGCGCTGCCTCCGGTCTCGCGGCTGGTGCGCGAGTTCGTGCTCGGCGTCCGCACGGCGCAGAACCAGTTGGTAGTCAAGACCATCGTGGGCAGCGCGCAGCCGGTGGCAGCGGCTCTGGATGAGGCGGATTGGCCCGAGGTCGTGGGCACCATTGCCGGGGACGACACGATTCTGATCGTTTGCCCGGACAAGGAAGACGCTCGCAAACTGGCGGGTCACATTGAGGAAATGCTCGGCTGATGGCTGCGAAACTCAAGACCGCAGTGTTGGGAGCGACGGGCTATTCCGGCCTGGAGTTGACGCGGATTCTTTTGCGCCATCCCCGGACGGAGAAGCCCGTTCTGCTGCGCCGTCCTTCCAGCAATGGCGCCGACAACGGCGCATCGGACTTGGCCGCTGTGTTCCCGGTGCTCTCCGGCAACGGCGGTTATCCGTTGCAATCCCTGTCGTGGCCGGCTCTGAAGCAGCAGGGAGTGCAATTGCTCTTCTTAGCGACACCGCATGAGGCGTCGCGCTCGCTGGTGCCGGAAGCGATTGCTGAGGGTCTGCGCGTCATTGATTTGAGTGGAGCCTGGCGGTTGAAGCAGGAACGCAACCGTGCGATCTACAACTTCGAAGATTCCGACTCGGCGGCCGCGGACTCGCTCACCCAGCAGGCAGTCTACGGATTGCCCGAACTGAATGGCGATTGCGTGGCGAAGGCTGCGCTGGTGGCCAATCCGGGCTGTTATGCGACCTCGGTGATCCTGGCGCTGGCACCGCTGCTGAAAGCCGAAGTGGTGGATCGCAATCGCGGGATCATCTCGGACTCGAAATCGGGAGTGTCTGGAGCGGGGAAAGAACCGACGCCCAAGACGCACTTTGTTTCAGTGGCCGACAATCTGTCGGCGTATGCGGTGTTCAATCATCGACACGTGGGAGAGATCGTTGAGCAGCTAGGACTGGACACGCAGGAGCTGATTTTCACTCCGCACTTGCTTCCGATTCCGCGCGGGATTCTGTCGACGATCTACGTGCATCTAAACCGGGAAATGACGCCGCTGGAAGTGGAATCATGCTTTAAGAATTTCTACGCCGGCAAGCGCTGGGTGCGAGTTTTCGACACGCCAAAGCTTCCGCAGGTGCAGTTTTCCCTGCACACGAACTACTGCGATCTCGGATTCTGCCTGGCAGAAGACGGGCACCGGCTGGTGCTGATCTCATGCATCGACAATCTGCTGAAAGGCGCGGCCGGGCAGGCCGTGCAGAACATGAACCTGATGTATGGCTGGGCGGAGGATGAAGGGCTGCAATGACAATCGTGGTCAAAATCGGAGGAGCGGCGCTCGAGGATGCTTTCGTTTTGCGCAAGTGCGCCAAAGCGATCGCAGAATTGGCTCAGGATGGCCATCACGTTGCCGTGGTGCATGGCGGCGGCGGGGCGCTGACGCGCATGCTGAAGCAGCTCGGGAAGCAGAGCGAGTTCGTGGGCGGCCTTCGGGTCACCGACGCGGAAACTCGCGATGTCGCCCTGATGGTGCTCGGCGGGCTTATCAACAAGAAAATGGTGGCTGCGATTCAGGCCGCCGGAATGCCGGCCGTCGGCTTCTGCGGCGGGGACGGCATGACCTTCCGCGCGCGCAAGAAACTGGTTCGGGGGAGTGATCTTGGATTCGTCGGCGAAATCTGCTTTGCCGAGCCCTGCTGGATCGAAGCGCTATGGCAGCAGGGTGGCATTCCCGTTCTCGCGTCGCTCGCTCTCGGGGCGGACGGCGAATACTACAACGTCAATGCCGATGAAATGGCGGCCGCCTGCGCTGCCGCCTGCCATGCTAACGCCCTCATCTTCCTGACCGACGTGCCAGGAGTGAAAGATGCGGAGGGGACCGTGATCCCCTGGCTCAACACCAAAGAGGCGGAGGACCTGGTAGCGCACTCCGTCGTCAGCGGCGGTATGTTACCGAAGCTTCGCGCCTGCAAACAGGCCTTGAAACAGGGCGTAGGCAGAGTTCGCATCCTGCCCGCTACGGAAGCGGACGCCCTGCCGCAGTTTTACCTCACCAAGTTGCCGTGCGGCACCGAGGTGACCTGCGCATGAGCCAGTCTGCGCCGATTCGTAAACCAGTGACAGACTGACTTTCAGAAAGAGGACTCAACGTTGAACAACGCATTGCAAAGCAGAACGCCAGTAGCGCCGGAAACTTTTCCGGGCGTTTTCTGGTGCCCAGACCTGGTTTCGACTCGCGATCTGGGTCCGCAAGGGGTGGAAGCCGTATTGCACCTGGCGGAACTCATGAAGTCTCGTCCGTCCGTTTTCCAGCGGTCGCTTGCCGGCAGACAGATGGTGATGTTCTTTGAGAAGCCATCGCTCCGAACCCGCCTCACGTTCGAGGCGGGGATGAACAGCCTGGGCGGGACCGCGATGTTCGTCGATCAGTCGCACGGGCGCCTCGACGCTCGCGAAACGTTAAACGACATCGCCCACAACCTGGAACGCTGGGTGGACGTGATTGTGCTGCGCACGTTTGCACACGAAACGATTGACCAGATGGCTCGCTACGCATCCGTCCCGGTGATCAACGCGCTCAGTGATTTGGAGCATCCCTGCCAGGCGCTAGCGGATTATTTCACGCTGCAGGAACGCTTCGGCGATCTCAAGAACATCTGCCTGGCCTACGTGGGCGACGGCAACAATGTGGCGCACTCGCTGCTGCTGACCTCGGCCTGCGTCGGATCCTCGATTCGGATCGCCACGCCAAAAGGCTACGAGCCGAATGCCGTGATTGTTGCGGAGGCGCGCCAGATCGCGAAACTGACCGGCGCGCAGATCGAATTGCTCACCGATCCACGGGCAGCCGTCGCTGGAGTGGACGCGGTTTATACCGACGCATGGGCCAGCATGGGCCAGGAAGGGGAAGCCGAGCTGCGAGCTGGCATTTTCCCGCCCTACCAGGTGAATGCCAAGCTCATGGCCGAAGCCGCGCCCCACGCGCTGTTCATGCACTGCCTCCCGGCGCATCGCGGCGAAGAGGTCACCGACGAGGTGATGGACTCCGAACAATCCGTCATCTTTGATCAGGCGGAAAATCGCCTGCACGTTCAAAAATCCATTCTTTATTTATTGCTGGGCGGCGGAGTCCGCCTGCCCGTAAGGAGTACTCATGCCTGAAAAAATTGTTCTCGCCTATTCCGGCGGATTGGATACCTCGATCATCATTCCGTGGCTGAAGGAAAACTACGCGTACGACGTCATCGCCATGGTGGCCGACGTTGGTCAGGGAGACGACATTGAGGCCGTGGTCAAAAAGGCCTACGCAACCGGTGCCAGCAAGGTGGTCGTCGAGGATCTCCGCGAAGAATTCCTGACGGGATACGTTTTCCCCGCGCTGAAAGCGGGCGCGGTGTATGAGCACAAATATCTGCTCGGAACTTCGCTGGCTCGTCCGGTGATCGCGAAACATCAGGTCGAAGTGGCCCTGCGCGAAGGGGCTACCGCCGTTTCCCACGGATGCACCGGAAAGGGCAACGACCAGGTCCGGTTTGAGTTGACCTACCAGGCTCTTGCTCCGGAACTGAAAATCGTCGCGCCGTGGCGGGAATGGTCTTTGAAGTCGCGCGAAGATTGCCTGGATTATGCCGAGCAACACGGGATTCCCGTGGCAGCGAGCCGCGAAAAGATTCACAGCCGCGATCGCAATCTGTGGCACATCAGCCATGAAGGCGGCGAATTGGAAGATGCTGCTAACGCGCCTTTGCCGACGACATGGCAAATCACACGCTCGCCCCAGGATGCTCCTGATAAAGAAGAACAGGTCAGGATCGGCTTCGAGCAGGGTGTTCCCGTCTCGGTCAATGGGATGAACATGGACCCCGTGTCGCTGGTGGAATTGCTGAACGAGATTGGCGCGCGCAACGCCATCGGGCGCGTGGATCTGGTCGAAAACCGCTTCGTTGGCATCAAGTCGCGCGGATGCTACGAGACTCCCGGCGGAACGTTGCTGATCACGGCGCACCGCGAGTTGGAAGCCCTGTGCCTGGAGCGCGACGTCGCGCACTTCAAGCAGCACATCGGGCTGAAATACGCCGAACTTGTCTACTTCGGTTTGTGGTTCACACCGCTGCGCGAGGCGCTCGACGCCTTCGTCGAAAGCACGCAGAAGGAGATGACGGGCAGCGTCACGTTGTCGCTGTACAAGGGGAACGTGTCGGTCGTGAGCCGTCAGTCCGAGCATTCGCTTTACCGCACTGACCTTTCCTCGTTCACGATGGACGACAGCTACGACCAGAAAGACGCCGCCGGATTCATTCGCATTCTCGGGCTGCCGTCCCGGTCACGCGCCCGCTCGCGCGTGGAGGTCGCACGATGAAGATGTGGTCGGGAAGGTTCCGGCAGCCGCTGGATCCCGATTTCGAGCGCTGGCAGCGGTCGTTCGGCTTCGACCGCCGCTTGCTGCGCTACGAGCTTGCGGCCAGCGGCGCGCACGTGCGTGCGTTGAAAAACGCCGGCGTGCTCTCCGCCGACGAACTGATCAGCATTCTGCAAGGGCTCGAGCAGATCGGCGAACGTGCGGCGGCTTCACCCTCGTTTCTTGACGACAGCGAGGCGGAGGACGTCCATCACTTCGTGGAGAAGCAGTTGGCCGCGCTGATCGGCGATGCCGGATACAAGCTGCACAGCGGGCGTAGTCGCAACGAGCAGATCGCCACGGACCTGCGTCTGTACGTCCGCGCAACGATCGATCAGTTGCGGCACGAATTGGCAGATCTATGCAGCGCGCTCACGGATCGCGCGGAGCAGACCGCGGAAGCGGCTATGCCGGCATACACGCATTTGCAGCGGGCTGAGCCGGTTCTTGTCGGCCATTGGCTGCTGGCATATGTCGAAATGTTTCTGCGCGATTCGGACCGCTTGGCAGATTGCCGGAAGCGTCTGAACCTTTGTCCGCTGGGCTCAGGTGCCGTGGCGGGCGCGACGCTGCCGCTGGATCGTGGCTTCATGGCCGAGACTCTCGGCTTCGACGCTCCGACCGCGAACAGCATCGATGCCACCAGCGACCGCGATTTTGCGCTTGAGTTCGTCAACGCGCTGTCGCTTCTGGCGATGCACTTGAGCCGCTGGGCCGAAGAGATGATCCTTTTTTCATCGACGGAATATGGATTCCTCGAACTTCCCGAAGCCTATTCCACGGGAAGCAGCGCGATGCCACAGAAAAAGAATCCAGATCTGCTGGAACTGGTGCGTGGCAAAAGCGGCCGTGTTCTTGGGGCTGCTACCGGGCTCATGATCGCCGTGAAAGGTCTGCCACTCGCCTACAACAAAGATCTGCAGGAAACGCAAGAGCCGCTGTTCGATACTTCCGACACACTTTTGCAGATGCTGCCGCTCGTGAGCGGGTTTATGAAGTCGGTTGAATTTCACACCGACCGGATGACGCAGGCGGCGCAGTCGGGATTCATGAATGCATGGGCAGCCGCCACCTACCTCGTCCAGCGTGGCGTCCCGTCCCGCCTCGCGCACGAGCGGATTGGCAAGGCCGTTCAAATTTGTCTGGAGCGGAATTGTGAACTCCGCGATCTGACGCTCGACCAATTGCGTTCGCTCAGCCCCGCCTTCGGCCAGGATTTTTACGATGCGTTGAAACTGGCCTCCGTACTGGCAGTCCATGATGTGCCGGGAGGCACCGCCCCCGCTCGGGTCCGGCAGGCGATTGCCGCAACCAGAAAGAAAATAATCGCGCTTCACGAGGAGGTTCATGCGCACGCGTAAAGCCATCTTGCCCGACGCAGAGCACATTCACGAATTGATCGCAGGATACTCCGGTGACGGCACGCTCCTGCCGCGCACGCTGGCGGAGATCTGCGAAAACGTGCGGGACTTCGTGGTCCTAGAAGACGACGGCCGCATCATCGGCTGCGGCGCTCTTCATTTGTATGGAACTCACCTCGCCGAAATCCGCTCGATCACGGTAGCACCCTGGGCCCAGGGCCGCGGCGGCGGCGGACGTCTGGTAAAAGCCCTGATGGCCGAGGCTAAGCGTCATCGGGTGGATTGCATCTGTCTGTTCACCCGCAAGCCGGACTTCTTCGCGGGGCAGGGATTCACGGTCGCGCAGCGCGAAGACCTTCCCGACAAAATCTACAAGGACTGCCATGCCTGTCCCAGTTTTCATTGCTGCGACGAAGTTGCCATGGTGCGCGGCGAACTGCCGAAGTTTGCGATTCTTCCCGAACCTGCGAATTGGCTGGTCAAACTGCAGGGATGGTCGCCGAATGTGGAGAGTTCGACAAGTTCCAGCTAACGCGCGGTCCCTATTTAGCCGCGAAGCGGCGACAGAATAAAGCCCACGGCGTAAGCCGTGGGAAGCGTGAGGGAATTGATCCAGCCCCAGCGGGGCGAAAGAGGAGTTCTCGCGCACACGCTCGGGGGCGTTACTTGCTATGATCAGCAGGATCTCAGGGGGTGCGAGTGGGCCTTACCCGTCGCCGTTTTCTGCAGGCTTCCGCCGTTGCTGTATGCCGCCTTGCAGTCCGACCTGCGCGCCACCAGCCGGCACCTGATGGTTGGATTTTCGACCTTGGGATGTCCTTCGTGGGAGTTGACGAAGATTCTCGACTTCGCACAGGCTCACGACTTTTCCGCCTTTGAACTGCGTGGCCTGCTCGGGACGATGGACCTTCCCACGCGCCCCGAGTTTCAACCCGAGCACATCGCGCAATTCCAGCGTGACGTCGCCTCCCGGAACCTGAAGATAGCCTGCGTGAGCAGTTCTGCGGAACTTCACCACGCCGATCCAGAGAAGCGGCAGCAGCAGATTGCCGACGCAAAGAGATTCATCGATCTGGCCGCATCGCTTGGCGCTCCCAACGTTCGCGTATTCGGAAACAAGATTGAGGGTCCCAGGGAAGCGGTTCTGGATCGCGTTGCCTCGGGCCTGCGCGAATTGGGGACGTACGCCGGCGAACGCGGTGTCACCGTGATTATCGAATCGCATGGCGATTTTACCGACTCGCCGACTTTGCAGCGAGATTCTCACCCGTGCCGACTCGCCCAGCGTGGGATTGCTCTGGGACGCACACCACACGTTTGTCTCGGGAAAAGAAGACCCGCAGTTCACGGTCGAGAAATTGGGACGCTACATTCGGCACACTCACCTGAAGGATTCCGTGCCTACGGCGGATGGCAGGCTTTACGTGTTGACCGGCCGCGGAGACGTTCCCGTCCGGAAGCAGATTGAAGTACTCGCCGCTTCCGGTTACACGGGCTGCTACACCTTCGAGTGGGAGAAAGTCTGGCCCCCAGAACTCGAAGAACCAGAAATTGCATTCGCGGATTTCGCCGAGTTCATGCGTAAGGTGCCGGTTGCGGCCGCATCTGCAACGGCTCGCTAAGCAAGTCTCAGTGCCGGGCACGGAGCGCATCCAGCCGCTGCTGAGCCTCGGCCATTCCGGGAGCCAGTCGCACCGCTGCGTCGTAGGCGGTTGCGGCTGCGTCGGTTTGTCCGTTGTCTTCGAGCGCCCGGCCAAGCCAGAAGTCCGCCTGCGCCAGCGGCGCGATCTGGACGGCGTGAGACAGGTCCGTGACGGCCGCGTCCAGATTGCCCTGGCGATACTCTGCCATCCCCCGCCCCAATAAGCTGTTTTGCTTGCCGGGATTGATTTGAAGCGCGCCGTTGAATTGATCGATCGCCCCCTGCAAATCGTTCAACTCGAGCAGCAGGAATCCAAGATTGCTGTGGCTCTGGGCGATTTCGTTTGCATCTGAACTGTACTTCAGCGCCAGGTTATATTCGCGTCTCGCGGCATCGAGATGGTTCTGTTGCTGTTGCAGCACTGCAAGGTTGTAATGTGCGGTCGAAAGCTGGGGAATGAATTCGGCCGCAGCCTCAAAGTGAGGCTGGGCGAGATCGGGCCTGCCCATCTCCATGAGAGCCGCGCCGAAATTGTCCTCGGCAATTCCGTTGCGGCGCGTCACCTGCAACGCGTGCGCGAAGAGCGTGTAGCTGTTGTGCCAGTAGTTGACCTGAAGAAAGGCCACCGAGGCATAGCTCGACCACGACCGCTGCCGCGATCGTGATCTGGACCACGGCCGGCAGCTGCAGGCGCGCGAACAATTCGGCGCCGCCCCATACTGCAATAATGAAGAGGCCGACCAACGGCAGGTAAGCGTAGCGGTCCGCCATGGCTTGCCTTCCAACCTGCACGATGCCGATCATCGGGACCAGGGCCACGAGATACCATAGCCATCCCGCGAGCAAGTAGCGGCGATGCTTGCGTTGGCGCCATGCCGCAACTGTGATCGCTACGATGAATATTGCGGTCAGCCAACACTTTCCATGACGCCAATGAATTTTCCGGATGCGGATAGAAGACCGCCAATCCCGACGGCCAAATTCCCTTGCCAATGTATGCAGCGTACGAATAGATCGCCGTTCTGAACGCGCGCTGCGAACGGCAACGACTCAGCTCGTTCCCAGTGCGCCGCCGCTATGCTGGGCGTATAGGGTGATCCAGGAACTTGCGGCTGACAGCGCGAAGAGCGGAATTTTTTCTGCGACCAACAACGGTATCGAGCGCTCGAACGAGCCGTCGGACTCGGGTCCAATGCGCCGCAAAGGCCAGTAGTCCCACAACAGCAGCAAGACGGGAAGAGTCACGACCATCGGCTTGGCGGCGAGCCCGAGCGCGAAGAGCGCAACCACAAGCGAATAACGGCCGATGCCCCTCTTTCCGCGCGTACGACGCGTACGCCACCAACGCCAGAAGCAAGAAGAACATCGAAAGCACGGACTTCCGCTCCGCGACCCAAGCGACGCACTCGACGTTCAATGGATGGAAAGCAAACAATCCCGCCACTACCGCGCTGCGGATCAGGCATCCCGTTGCTTGGCGAAGAATGAAGAACAGCAAAACTACATTGAATGCGTGCAGAAGCACGCTGGTGAGATGGTGGCCTCGAGGATTCAGCGCCGAAAAGCTGAACATCGGCCATGTGCGAGAGCCATGTCAGCGGATGCCAGTTCGCCTCTGTGGTGGCCCGGAACGCCCAGCCGACGTTGCTCCACGAGAGACCTTGAAGAACATGGCGGTTGGCGGTCACGTACGCGGAGTCGTCGTAGTTGACGAACGAGCTATCCAGCGCGGGGATGTAAAGAATGAGAACACCAGCAAACAAGACCACGGGGAGAAACAACGGCGAGCGCAAGAGAGACGGAATCGATTGGCTGCTGCCGTGTGTACCGGAAGGATTCATTCGCGGTGCTGACATTGTACCTAGGAACGTCGCGCCATCCGCGAGCGCATCTTGCCTAACGCGTCACCTTGACTTGTTTGCCAGTGTACGTCACAACTTTGTCCGGCTTGTCTTCTGAGACGATCCCTGTTCCGTGGTTCTCGCCGGCGAACACGACCCGGAATGTGCGGCTCTCGAGCATCCCTGGAAATTCGCCTTTGCGCTCTCCGATCGTGAGGGTGCTGCCGGGCGTCGTCCCAGTGCAGCGGAATGGTCGCATGCACACCTTTCTCGTAGTTGTAGCCGTCGTTTTCGTCTTCGTAGAGCGTTAAGTTTCCGTCAGCGCCCGGATAGACTCGCACCTCGATAGGATCCGCCGGCTTCTGCGTTGACCATTCCACCTCCGGCCCCATCGGCACGATGGACCCGGCGCGGACGTAAAGCGGCAGCCGATCGAGCGGCGCGGCCGCTTCTTGCACCATCGGACCACTGATGACCTTTCCGCTCCAGAAGTCATACCACTTGGCCTGCGGCAGATAGACATGGCGGCTCGTGGCCCCCGGCTCCGTCACGGGATTCACCAGAAACGCCGGGCCGTACATGAACTGATCGCTAATATCGACCGCTCGCGCGTCTGTGCGGAAATCCATCACCAGCGGTCGCATCGGCGTGTAGGCCTCGCTGGTGGTCATCCACGCCAGCGAGTATGTGTAGGGCAACAAGCGGTAGCGCAACCGGTCGAAGTCGACAAGAATCTTCTGCGCATCCGGGCCGTAAGACCACAACTCATTGCCGTCCGGATTGCCGCGCGTTCCGTGCACACGCAGAATCGGATTGAATGTTCCCCACTCGAACCAGCGCACAAACAGCTCACGAAATGCGGGATCGCTGGGGCTGCCGAAAACGAAGCCGCCAATATCGGTGGTCCAGTAGGGAATACCGGACACAGCGAAGTTCAATCCCGCAGGGATTTGACGGCGGAAGCTGAACCAGTCGGAGTTGATGTCGCCCGACCAGGCCGTAACCGAGTTCCTCTGCGAGCCGGCGAAGGCCGAGCGCGACAGAATGAACACACGCTTCTTATCAGAGGCGCTACGCTGTCCCTGATAAACGGCGCCGGTATCGAGCAGGGGATAATCATTCACGTAACGATCCCCGCTCCCCGCCGCCAATTTATGCCCGAGCAGGATGTTCTCTTCCTGTCCCTCGGTCTCCGGTTCGGTCGTATCCATCCACCAGGCATCGAGGCCGATGTTGAACAGTGCCTTGTTCACTTCGTCCCAATAAAACTTGCGGGCCTCAGGATTGGTCGCGTCGTAGACCGCCATTCCGTCGGTGTGAAAGGGCGGCTTGGCAAACTTGAACTTGTCGACAAACCAGCCTTGCTTTTCCATGTAGTCATAATTCGCCGAGCCGGGTTCGAAAAACGGCCAGATGGAAATCATGAGGTGGAAATTTGCGGCGTGAAGGTCATCCACCATGGCCTTGGGATCGGGATAGTTTTTGTTGAAAACGAATTCACCCTTGCGGTTCCACCAGAACCAGTCCTGCACAATGTTGTCGGCGGGGATGTGCAGTTCGCGATATTTGCGGGCGATGGCCACAATCTCGTCCTGCGACTTGTAGCGGTTCTTGCACTGCCAGAATCCATACGCCCACTTGCCGAACATTGGCGCCTGCCCGGTCAGTTCCCGGTAGTCGGCGACGATCGCGTCCAGTTCCGGGCCATAGAAAAAGTAGTAGTCGACGGCGTCGGCCACTTCCGAACTGATGTAGAGATAGTTGGCGAAACGGTTGTTGAAGCGGCTTCGCGACTCGTTGTTCCAGTAGAATCCATAGCCCTTGCTTGAAATCAGCAGCGGGACGGCAATATTCGTATTGTCCTGCGCAATGTCGACCGATTCGCCGCGGTAGTTCCACACCCCCGACTGGTGCTGGCCCAGCCCGAAGAGTCCTTCGTGCGAGCCGTAGATGTTCACAAAGGCCTCGGCGCGATACGTATCTTCCCCGTTGACTTTGACCGGGGTAAGCCAGCGATTCGCATCCTGGACTAGAGGTTTCCCGTCGAGTTCGCGGTAGGTGATGGAGCCATCGATCCGGGCCACGCCTACTTTGAGCCGAGCCGTAGTGATGGTGACCTCTTCCGGCGTTTCCTCCATGGTCCACTGTGGCGTATCCCAGGATGTTTTGGTGATGACGAAATTCGGCTGCTTTTCAAAAGCCGCAGTGGGCGCGTACACCACGTGCATAATCGAGTCGGTGCAGACCTGCAGCTTCAGTGAACCCGCCTTCTGCGTGAAGAGGACGCCGTCGGCCTGCTTCTGCACTGCGGTAACCGGATTTCTCGGGGTCCATTGCGCGTGAGCGGTGATGAGGAATACTCCAACGACGAGAAAAAACAGCCGAAGAGATAAGGGCGCGGGGCGAAGTCTGATCATCACGGATCCTCTGGCGAGCTATCGTACTCGCCGGGCCGGGAATCTAACAATAACGATTATCTACAAGGGACTCTTGATCCAGTCTGCTTTCTTTTCTACTTCCTTAGTTGTCCTTGAGGATTGCTTTTTCCCGGCGGAAGCGGCGTGGAGAGCAATGCGCCGCGAATAGAGAGGACGTGCGATAGAATTGTCTCGCAAGGTTCAAATTGACCGATGGCAATTACCAAGGCAAAGACATCGACCACACCGCTGACATATCGCACCTTTAGGCCCCCTCATGTTCTCAGCGACGCATTGCACGAATTTCAGCGCACGCTGGCGGGACGAGACTTGCGTTCCCTAATCGACCTATTCCCCTCTAACTGGAGAACTCTTGTAATGGGGGGCCTGCTTCGCGACATGCTTCTTGAGCGTATTTTGAAAATCGAAGCGCGACCTGCCGATATAGATTTGGTCATTTGGGGAGCTAGTTCGATTGAGGAGATACAGCGCAGATTAGGAAGCGCAACTCTCTCGACGAATGCCTTTGGCGGCGTCAAGTGCCGACTTCGCCCAAGTGGCTTGGTCTTTGATCTTTGGCGAGTCGAAGATCACACCAATATGGCGAGGGCCTCAAAACCTCACACCGTCGAGCAACTGTTAAGACACAACCTCTTGGATGTGGATGCCATTCTTTGGGATCCCAAGACCGACCGCCTGCACGACTGCGGATGTCTGCAGGCGATCACCGCCGGCCGGATTGGGTTGGAAAGCCGTGAAGGAATTTCACAAGAAGTTGTTGCTGCTCAAGTTGCGCACGTTCTGGTCGTAGCCTATAAGACCAATTTCCCACTCTCTGAGGATGTTCGCTTATTTGTATCGGAGGCGTCACAACGTTGTGCGCTAACCGAAGTCGAGACGATCATCGAGCGCAAGGTGCCGCATGCCGCGGGCCCAATTGTGACGTTTTGGCGGGATATTCTCCGCGGAGGTACTCAGGAATGCCCGATCCCGATGAGGCTAGCACCGCCCCAAACAGTACGGCCGAAGAGAAGTTCCTCTTCGCTGAATACGCGGCACTGATCACGATCGACGGTTCGCGCAACGAGCGATTGGATCGATTCCTAACCATTTTCATGACCTTGGCCGCTGCTCCGTGGGCGCTTTACGCCTTGACCCTGAAAGACCACACCGACATGCCGTCGTTTTCGGCAATGCCGTTCCCGGTGGCGGTCGCACTCGTGCTGATTGGCACTCTGGGTGGCCTGGTGGTGATGATGTTTATCCAGATGCGCTTCACAATCATCCTCTATACCCGCGTTCTCAACGCCATCCGTGGGCATTTCCTGGTGCCTGGTACGCTTGCTTACGCCTTGCCAGTCGACTCTACGAAACCTCGCTACTACGAACAGAAGAGCTATATTCTTTGGGCAATCGTCGCGATGGCGCTCGTCAACGCCAGCTACATTGGTTTGGGACTCTACAACCTCGCTCATTGGCCACACTCCCCTACCGTCCGCCTCTGGACGTTTGTGGTGCTGGGCGCCGCGATCTGGGCCGGGCACGTGGTTTATTACTATGGTGAAGCCGAGCGGCGAGAGAGTCATAGCCAAGGAGCCGTGGAACTGAAGTGGAGTAAGTAATCGTTCTGGTTTTCCGCCGTACAGGTGATCCTGAAAATCCGGTTTTCGCCAGCGGTTCTTGCGGGTGATTATTGACATGAAGTACTTTGTAATATAAAGTACATTCATGATCGCGCCCGATGAGCCGTTCCTTCGCCCAATCGCCAAGCGCTGGATTCCCTGCGAGATGACCACCGCTCCAGCTCTTGATCCGTACGAGCCCGGCAGTCCAGTCCAGCCGCACTACGCGTTGCTGATTAATCCCTTCTACCCCAAGGACGCCAACGCCAGTTTCGGCAAACATGTCCTCACTCCCACACTCGCTCTGACCAGCTTTGCCGCGACCACCCCCGAACATTGGCGCGTCGACTACTGGGATGAGAATCTGCTGCACGGCTGTCCACCTTGTCGGCCGATGCCTCAGGTGGTCGGCATCACCGTACATCTGACGTTTGCCCGGCGGGCATTTGACCTTGCGGACTGGTATCGGGCTCGCGGAGCGAAAGTAATCCTCGGCGGCCTCCATGTGCTGTCATGTCCCGACGAATGTGCGCCTCACGCCGACGCCCTCGCGCTCGGCGACGGCGTTCAGCTCTGGCCGCGCATCCTGCGCGATGTGGAAACCAACTGTCTCCAGCCCCGGTACGTCGCGATGTACGAGAACGATTACTGTGACGATCCCCCGCCGCGGCGCTCTATCCTTCCGCGCCGCAGCTTTCTCACCACCACCAGCCTGATCGCCACTCGCGGATGTCATAACCGGTGCGGCTTCTGTTATCTCGCGACCGACGGCCTGCGCATGCCGTACCGCATGCGGCATCCGCATCAGGTCGCTTCCGAGTTTCGGGAAAACGGCCAGCCCTACGCCGTGTTCGTCGACAACAATCTAGGTTCGCGCCGCGACTACCTGCATGCGCTGTGTGCCGCGCTCCGCCCGCTGAACAAGATATGGAGCGCCGCCGTCACCATCGACGTTACCGATGATCCCAGGCTCACCCGCAACATGGCGCTCGCCGGATGTACCGGCGTCTTCATCGGTTTCGAGTCGCTCTCCGATGACAACCTCGCCGACTCCCACAAGAAAACGCCGAAGACCTCCGACTATGCGCGCCGAGTCCGCATGCTGCACGACTACGGCATCCAGGTGAACGGATCGTTCGTTCTCGGGTTCGATCACGATCGCAAAGACGTTTTCGCCCGTACCGCGGATTGGATCGAAGAGAACCGCCTGGAATGCGCCACCTTCCACATCCTGACGCCATACCCGGCGACACCTCTGTTCCAGCAAATGGAAGCAGAAGGGAGAATCCTACACCGCGACTGGACACTCTACGATACCGGCCACGCCGTCTTCCGCCCCAAACACATGACGCCGGAACAACTCGAGCAGGGATATGCCTGGATCTACCAGCGCCTCTTCTCCCTCTCCTCGATCTGGCATCGGCGACCCGTGCAATGGCAGGCCGTCGCTCCGTACCTGGCCATGTCGTACCTCTACAAGCGTTCCAACCGCTTCTGGCACCTGCTCATCCAGCACGACCTGGTCAATCCCGTCTGGAAACCGTTGGTCGAGTTAACGCGCTGGCGCCATGTCCGCTACCGGCGGCAACTGGCACAGAGGGAGACGGCTGTCGGCGCTCCGGGGCAGGTCGTGTCGGCAGGCGTCTGACGCCCTCTCCAGATCCGCGACCTTAGGCTCGCGTCAGGAAAATCGGCAGTCCCAGCTTGCGATCGTAAGTCGGCCGGTAGCGCTCCGTGTTGTACATGGTGGCGACCTCGACTTTGCGCGGCCCGAGTTTGGGATCGGGGATCGGCACCATGGCGAAGCAACCGTGGCTGATCCCCGTCATGAGGCCAGCTTTCCCCTCTACCACCGCATCCATCGCCATTCCGGCATAGGTGATGGCCACCATGCGGTCGACGAAGTCCGGGCTGCCGGAGCGTAGCTCGTAGGTCAGATCGCTGACCACGGTTTCATTTCCCGTGGCGGTCTTGATCTCCTCGCTCAGGTCCTCGGCCACGCTCATCTTCTTGCGGTGGCCGAAGGCATCGGACGGGCCGTATTCCTTCACCGTATAGCCTTCCCACTCGGCGCCTTCGGAAAGAATCACCAGCGAGTAGTTGCTGGGATTGCTGCTCTTGTCGGTGACCAGGATGTCGATCAGGTGCTTCAATTTCACCTTGTATTCAGGGATGCAGCAGCGCACCGAGGTCACGTACGCAGTGTAGAGAGCGGTGTAGCCGGCATCGCGGCCGAACACACGAAAGATACCGATGCGCTCGTGCGAACCAACCGTGGTCCGCTGCCGCTCGATGGCGTCCATGGCGCGAGTAATGGCAGTCGAAAAACCGATGCAGTACTCGGTGTTGCGAACGTCGTTATCCATGGTTTTCGGTACGGCAATCACTTTCACTCCCTGGCGGTCCAGTTCGGCGGCATAGCTCAAGGTGTCATCTCCACCGATCGCCACCAGGTAATCAAATCCCAACGTCTCGATATTCTTCAGCACCGCTGGAGTCACGTCGAATAGCGTGGTGGTTACGCCCTTCTTGGTGGATTCCTTACTTGAAAACTGCTGCCTCGCAAGCACCGGTGGCAACTTTTGCATCTTGGTGGGATTGGTGCGCGAAGTGTGCAGATACGTACCCCCCGTACGATCAATGGTGCGAGTGTTCTCACGGTTGAGTGGTTGGATATAACGGGTTCGACTGGCCGGATCCTTCAGATCGACGTGCGTCAATCCTTCCCAGCCCCGGCGTATGCCAAGCACCTCGCATCCGATTTCGGACGCCCGATAGACGACCGATTTAATCACAGAATTCAGGCCCGGAACATCGCCTCCGCCGGTGAGGATACCAATTCGTTTTGCTGACATGAAGTTCTCCTTAAGAAGTATGAAGAGCAGATCACAACTCTCATTCATTCTATAGAAGACCGCACTAGACATCGTCCGAGCTCTTCGAAATTCAGTCCCAAATTGGCGCGCTTCGCACGCCCGCACAGGCGCGTCCTCGCCTTTCTTTTTGCGGTAAGATCAAAGCTATGAAAACGTCGGATGCCGAAGCTGAGACAGGCGAGAAAGCCCCCGAATCGCGCCCTTCTAATTTCATTCGCGACATCTTTCTCGACGACCTCAAGACCAATAAATTCAACGGCCGCGTGCAAACCCGCTTCCCTCCCGAACCCAACGGATATCTGCACATCGGGCACGCCAAGGCTATCTGCATCGACTTCGGCATCGCCGACGAATTTGGCGGGCACACGAACCTGCGCTTTGACGACACCAATCCGGAAAAAGAAGACGTCGAGTACGTCGACTCCATCATGGAGGACGTCAAGTGGCTCGGCTTCCATTGGGATGGCCTCTTCTACGCCTCGGATTATTTCGACCAGCTTTATGAGTGGGCGATCAAGCTCATTAAAGACGGCAAGGCATACGTGGACGATCTTTCGGCGGACGAAATCCGCAAGTATCGCGGCACGCTGACCGAGCCCGGCAAAGACAGTCCGTATCGCACCCGCTCGATCGAAGAGAACCTGAACCTGTTCGAGCGTATGAAGGCGGGAGAATTCCCCGATGGCTCCCGCGTTCTGCGGGCGAAGATCGACATGACTTCGCCCAACCTGAACATGCGCGACCCGGTCATGTACCGCATCCTGCATGCCGAGCATCACCGCACCGGCAACAAGTGGTGCATCTATCCGATGTACGACTACGCGCACGGCCAGTCGGACTCGCTGGAAAAAGTGACGCACTCCATGTGCTCGCTCGAGTTCGCCGATCACCAGCCGATCTACCGCTGGTTCATCGAGCAGCTGGGGATTTTTCCGTCGCAACAGATTGAATTCGACCGCCTGAGCCTGACCTACACGATCATGAGCAAGCGCCTGCTGCGCCGTCTGGTCGAGGAAGGTCGGGTGAACGGCTGGGACGATCCGCGCATGCCCACTCTGGGCGGCCTGCGCCGCCGCGGCTACACGCCCGAGGCGATCCGCAACTTCGTGACCGCGGCCGGGGTGTCGCGCACCAATGGCATTGTTGAGCTGGCGATGCTCGAGCACTTCGTCCGCGAGGATCTAAACCGGCGCGCGCCGCGCGTGATGGCAGTACTGCGCCCGCTGAAAGTTGTGATCGATAACTACCCGGACGATCAGATGGAAGAGATGGAGGCGGTCAACAATCCTGAGGATGAAGCTGCGGGCTCGCGCAAGGTGCCGTTCTCGCGCGTGCTCTACATCGAGCAGGATGACTTCCGCGAAGTGCCTCCGCCAAAATATTTCCGCCTCGCGCCCGGACGCGAAGTGCGGTTGCGCTACGGCTACTTCATCACCTGCAAGAGCGTGGTGAAAGACGACAAAGGCGAAGTCGTCGAAATCCGCTGCACCTACGATCCGGCCACGCGGGGCGGCAACGCGCCCGACGGACGCAACGTGAAATCGACCAAGACCATCCACTGGGTCTCGGCGGCGCATGCTGTCGACGCCGAAGTGCGCATCTACGAGAACTTGTTCCTGAAAGAAAATCCAGGAGAACTCGAAGAAGGCCAGGACTTCACAGCGAATCTGAATCCAAACTCGCTGGAAGTGATAGCGAACGCGAAACTCGAGCCATCGCTAGCGAACACGGCGCCGGGCAGCCGCTACCAGTTCGAACGCCTGGGATACTTCTGCGCCGATCCCGGCTCCAAGCCGGGGAAGCCGGTGTTCAATCGCACCGTGGCGCTGAAAGATACGTGGGCGAAGGTGGAGAAGAAGCAGGGCGGGAAGGGGTCGGCTCTATCAGCTCAAAGCTAATCGGGTGCTGCTCCTGCTCGATGATCCGTCCTAGTTCTTGGAGTTGCTGCCACGAGAAGTCTGGATGCGCCGTGCCCCATTCCAGAGCCCGATCCCAAGCCTCGCGTAGGCGAGGGTCTTCGGACCAAAGTTCGAAGTACGGCCTTAGTCCGGGGTTTTCCAGGGCATGCTCCAGAAACGCAGTCTCGATCGTGTCACGAACAATCGCGTCGCCGCCCAGGAATATCTCGGCAATCGCGCGAGCACAACTCTTGATCACCTCATCGCAATCTCCGCCTTCTAGGAGCTAACGAAGCCAGCCATGCAAGGTTCCCCCCGCTTCCCAGCGGCTTTCGATTTCCTCGTTGTCTTTGACATCCTGCCGAAGGCATTCCATTAGATAGTTCTGGATAACCTTGCACTCCAATTCCTTCCCGAGTTCTGGCTCGATCCGGTAATATCCCTCGCCGGTGATTTTGTAGAGCTTGGCGAGTGTAGGAAGGTCCGAAGTCGCCTCGATCCACCTCGCGGCCTTTTCCCTCGGAATTGCCTCCTGCGATGAAAGGGCAGCTTCGATATCCGGCCCGTAGTCCATAATGGGGTGCTATTGCAGTCGGATGCGACAAAAACAGTAAACCCCGAGCGCAATTTCAACTCGGGGTAGCACATCAGCCTGTCAAGCTCAATACGATTATCAAGAAGCACCAATCGGAAGTCAAGGTTACTTGAGGAGTCCGCCTGTCGGAGACTCCTCGTCAGATTCCCCTACCAAACCAGGGAATGCTGTGGACCCGACGGGATTCGAACCCGCACCTTCACGCTTGACAGGCTGATATGCTGCCACTACACCACGGGCCCCTGAGAAACAGCTTAGGTTTTCCTCCGCAGTCCCACCGCATTCCGGCGCACAATATTCCGGTGCAAGTTCCGCTTCGGGAACCAGGGTTTTGCTCCACTGAGAGCTGACGGCTGATAGCTGAAGAGCTAGTTATGCACGTGCGGGCTTTGCGCCGGATTGTGCCTCGGCCCCGGCGGCTCTTTCACGACCTTCACATCAAAACTCACGGGCAGGGCCTTAGGAGGAAAGCACTGCGCGTTGTCGCAGGCCTGGTAACGCAGGACGCCGTGCATGACGTATTTCCCTGGCACCACCGAGTGCAGCGGATGCACAGCGACGGCGATCGTAAAGTCTCCCGTGTAGACATTCAGCGCTTCGTCGGGCGAAAAAGGAAAACTCAGATCCTGGCCCGCCGGGTACTTGATCTTCCCCAGCACAATGTCGGTCGGCAGGTCCATCTTCAGGTTCGTCGGAATCAGAAATTCCGACTTCGGCGTATTCGAATTGATGTGAAACCCGGCAGCCACCCGAAAATTCAGGTTCACCATGGTTTGCACGGTCCGCGGAGCCGTGACCAGCGGCACCGATGCGAATGCCACCGAGGGCGCCTTCCCCGACTGCGTCTGGGCTGTCCCTGCGAGGAGAGCGAAAATGCAGATTAGAATCGGCTTGTGGCCTCGCGACATCATCCCGCGTCCAATATTAGAGCGACCGCCGCGTGCTTCCTATTGTCAGTTCTGAGCCTGCGGAGCCGCCAAGGCAGCCGAGGAGTTCGCGCCCGTCTGTGTATCCAGCGCCTTGCGGATGGACTCCTCGATTTCTCCCCTGCCCTTCAGCCCGATAATCTTGTCCACAATCTTGCCATCGCGCCCGATGAAGAAGCTCTCCGGCAGCGCAGGGACGCCTCCGTAGGCGTCGCCAACCGCCTCCTTCCCCAACAGCACGGGATAGTTGACGCCCATTTCTTTGGCGAATTTGGCGATGTCTTCCTTGCTCGAATCGTCCATGGCGACACCGACAATCTGCAACCCCTGCGGGCCGTACTCCTTCTGCAATTCGATGAACCACGGCATCTCGATCTTGCACGGCCCGCACCAGGTCGCCCAGAAATTCAGCAGCACGGCCTTGCCGCGCAGGTCCGACAAGCGCATGCTCTGGCCATCGAGCGAATCGAGCGTGAAGTCAGGCGCCGGCGTTCCGTGGGCCATACCCAGTGGGTGCGTCGGGCCCGATCGGCGAGACATTGAAAAGCCGAAGTACAGCATCCCGGTCGCGATGATTGCAACGACAACAAGAGCGAATGGATTCCGCCTGCCTGCAGGAGGCGGTGGCAACGCGCTCCCGCCCTGATTGTCCGCGTGCATCTCCGGCTGCGACAGGGAGCTGGACTGATCTTCGGAATGCTCCTCTGGTTTTTCAAATTCTGAGTCTTCAGGCATAAATCCAATTCCTCTACTACAAAGCGAAACGATTCAAAAACGACAGCCAACTTGAAATCAGCGTGAAGCGCCCCAGCACCAACAGGATTCCGAGCGCGATCAGCAGCCCGCCGCTGGCCACTTCGATCGCGTGCATGTGCGACCGGAAGCGGCTGTAGAACTTCAGGAAGCGCTCCATCAGCAGCGAGGTCAATAGAAACGGCACCGCCAGCCCCAGCGAATAAACTCCCAGCAGAAGGACTCCCTTCACCAGAGTGTCCTGCTCGCTGGCCAGAGTGAGGATCGCTGTCAGAATCGGCCCCAGGCACGGCGTCCAGCCGAAGGCAAAGGCGAATCCGATCACGAACGCCCCAATCGGCGTGCTGCTTCCCTTCACGCTGTGCAACCGCGCATCCTGCAACAGCCACTTGATCTGAAAAATGCCGGTCAGGTGCACGCCAAAGATAATGATGATTACTCCCGCCACGATCGACAGGGTGTGCTTGTAACGCGCCGCCAGTTGACCGATCTCCGTCGAGATCGCCCCCAGCGTGACGAACACCACGCTGAAGCCGAGGATGAACCCAACCGAATTCACCATGACGCGGCGCATGAGCTGGGCCTGCGGCGACTTCAATTCCTCCACTCCAGCGCCCGAGATCAGCGAAACGTACCCCGGTACCAGCGGAAGCACGCATGGCGATAGGAATGAGATCAATCCCGCGACGAAAGCGGCAATGGGAAGTGGGAGGCTCGACATCGTTCTTATTGTAAATGCGGCGTGCTTACGCCATCAGAATTAAGACGTACGAAGGACGATTAAGTTGCATTTCTTCACCCATTTGCGATTCTTTGACAAGTCAAAGGGCAGGTTCAATGGGATTTGGACGGCATGGTCGCTTCCGGAGCGCCTGGCGACGGCATCTGCGTCGGAGCTTCCACAAATTTACGAAAGACGCTTGTCGGCAACGTGGCATAGAGCACGGCCCGGCTGCCTTCCTGGCGCACCTGCAGGCTGTCGAAGAGAGCTTTCACATCGGCGTCGCTGCCCGCCGATCCAACCGAGACTTCGGCGCTGTGAAACATGGCCAGAAACACAGTCATCTTATCGGTGATGTTGCGCGCGTCCGCGTCGCTGCCGGCCCAGGCCTCCGCCCGCAAGTGCAGCGCCCCAGTGCGCAACGGCAGATGCAAAGGGTTGTAGCTGGCGGAAATCACGAGGTCGGCCGCCTTGGGAAAAACCGCAGACCATCCACTGAAGTCAGAGGCCGACGGTTCAATGCGAGCCACCGCCCACACCGGGCTGGCCAGTTGTACGCGCTTGTAGTACTTGCGTAAGAAAGCCGGTCCGCCAAAGGGAGAGGCCAGCCGCCGCGAGCGGTCAATCATCCCCCGGATCACGCCCGGATCGTCGTGGTTCGAGGCCGCTACCGAATCGACGCTGAGAATGGCAACGCGGAAGCTTCGTCCTTGCAACGGCATCGTATAGATATCGACCGAGTTGTAGTTTTCAACCAATTGCGCGGTGTGCTTCAGGTACGCGGCCAGCCGTTCGCCATCAAACTTGCCGACAAAAACCTCGGAAAAACGCGGTTCCGCCGCCGTCCTGCCGGTCCCGCCCCCCGGCCAGCTGGCCGGATAATGGGCGGCAAAGGCCACCGCCTCGAGGTCTCGCTCGAATTCGAAGCCCGTCTCCTGGATAAATCGCTCATACTCCGGATCGTGCGAAACCGCGGGCAGCGGGCTGGAACTCACCCTGCGGAGCCAGCCAAAGTTAGCGTAGAGGAACGCGTCTGCACCGGGCAGAAGCCGCGCCGCTTCCGGCGGAGCGCTCTTTCGCAGTTGGACGGCAACCGTCACCGCCGCGGCCACAACCACGACCCCCAAGGCGATGGGCAGAGTGCGTCTAATTCGCATGAAATCGGGTCAGGAGTGAATGATAGCACCGGAGGCAGGTGCGACAGGTATCGGAAGACCTACCTGGGTCCGGACTTTCCGATGTGAGCAACTTGGTCCGCCAGCGCTGAATCGAACCGGAATGCCACCGTCGATTCGCTTGCGCAATCATTGTAAGCAGCCAGAAGCCGCCGCGGATCCACCATAACATCCATTACTCCGGCCAGCCCGCGCTTCTTTTCGATTGCTGCAAGAAGCACTGCGCCGGTGGCGTGGTAGCCCATGTCGAAGAAAGGCGATGAGGCTTCGGCGAAGGCCTCGTCGGGCAACGGTCCCCTCAAAGCGCTACGGAGGACCTTCTCCATCGCGGGAAGCAGGTCGGGAACGGTGGCGAGATACGGCTTGACGTCGGGTTGCTTTTCGAGATCGTCCAATTTCTCGTGGCCGTTGATCAGCAATGTCGCGCTACCTTCCATCATGGTCGCGACCAGGAAGTCCCACACCTGGGTTTCGGCAGGAGTCATGGCTAAGGAATCCCGCTTATGGTCCAGAATCTGACCGTAGCCAAGGTGGTGCGTCTCATGAGCGAAGAACTCGACCACTTGCTCCGACGACATAGGAAGCGACATTCCGCGAGAGGTGCGCCAGGCGCTGATGAGCACATCGAAGTAGAGTTTGTCTTCCAAGGCCGCCGCCGCGGCGCGTCCTCCCATTAGGACGTAGAACCTGGGCGTGAGCGGAATCTGCGTGGGTGAATCGTGTTCGGGGAGATACTTGCGCGCCAAAGCTATCGCCTTGCCGATGGGCTGATTGCGCCGCAGTTCTGCAACCCGCGATTCGAGGAGGGGAATGTTGTCTCGACCCCACACCAGAGAAGGGCCGACTTCTTGGGTCAGTCCGGCAACGCCTTTTTCCGCACGAACGCCTGGCTCCGCTGGCTTCACATCGGCGATTTTGCCCCCGCAGGCGGCCTGCAGCACTTCCCGGTATTGCTGCACCGAGACGCGGCGGGAGATGTTCTGTTGTTGGACCACCAAGCCGGTTCCTGGGAGCGAAAGCACGCGGTCGATGGCCGTTGTCATGGCCTTGTTGTCGTGGCAGGATCGGAGCAGCTCCAACATGGCCTGGGCCTGGGCAAAATCTGGCAGGGTCTGCCCGTACGCATAGCCCGTGAGCGGTCCGAACAATAGAGAAGCGACCGGGAAAATAGCCCAGGGACTCAGCCACTTGCGGGAATGCATAGGCCCTGATACGAAGACCCGGTGCGGCGGGTTCCTGGGCGAATGTGTCCAGGGTAGTTTGCTTGCACGCCGACTTCCCCTTGTGATAACTTAACTAATTGTCCCGGACATCTGGCAGGGATCCGAGGGATAAGCTTGCGCGATGGCGCGTCTATCCCCAGTGTTGCTGGCGTAGCTCAGTCGGTAGAGCATCTGATTTGTAATCAGAGGGTCGGGGGTTCGATTCCCTTCGCCAGCTCCAGAGAACGAACAGGATTTTCCGGCAGGCGGCGGACTCGGTAGCGGCGCAACAGGCTTTTCCAAACGCACTCCATTCGGTACTTTTCCGGCGTGTAGTGGTAATTCGCGACGCGGTTTGCGCGAACCTTTGGTTTCCCTGTTTTGCGAAAAAATGTTGTGAGTGGTCTGCGGGTTTACCGTGAGCGCTCCCAGGTTGCGCGGTGGGTTTTTTGCGTGGTCCGGGTGCGGCGGCCGCATCGCCCGAAAGTTTGCACAGGTGGGTGAGTGGTTAAAGCCAACAGACTGTAAATCTGTCCCTCCTAGCGAGGTACGAAGGTTCGAATCCTTCCCTGTGCACCAGGTTGAGCTGTTTAGCGGGCGTGAGTCTGACCCTGAGCTAGCCGAAGGGGAAGACGGGAGTCCGCTGGCGAAATCCCGAGCGGTTTGTGCGAGGGATCTGTAACTATGAATCGCTTGGCCGGAGCTTTGATCGCCTACGTCGTCCTTGGCGTCTTGGCGTGGCTGACAATCAGCGATTCGCGGATTCGAGGCATCACGTTCGCGATCCTGGCATTGTTCGCGGTAAAAAGTTGGTTGCGGCGTAACGATGTGCTGCATCCGGACAAGGATGCGGAGTAGGGTTTGGGTGAGAGCTGAAGGCTGAGAGCCGTCAGCTGAGTTTCGGGCCGATGTAGCTCAGTTGGTAGAGCACTCCCTTGGTAAGGGAGAGGTCACCAGTTCAATCCTGGTCATCGGCTCCAGAAATTGCCTTAGAGACGTAGCTTGCTACGTCTCGATGGCCGGGAAGACGCAGCAAGCTGCGTCTCTACGGGAGTGCCGGGAAGGGCGGGAGTAACTCAGTGGTAGAGTCACAGCCTTCCAAGCTGTTGGTCGCGGGTTCGATTCCCGTCTCCCGCTCCAAATTTGGATGTGCTCGGGAATGACAGTGGCATTCGAACAGGCTGCCATCAAGGTTCAGAAGGAAGAGGAATTCGCCCGGCTGCAAGCGGCAGTCGAGCAGGCGTTCCTGCCCGAGAAGGTCGAGCGTTTCCTCAAGCAGTTGGACCGCAAAGGGATTCGGGTTCGGGACTTCGACGCGGTGTTGGCGCAGCGGGTGCTCGAAGGTTTCGCCGAGTCGGGGCTGGAGGCGCGGCGGATGTACGAGTCGCTGCCGGTTTCTGATCAGGCGCTGATGCGTGAGTTTTATCTGTCGAAGCTGGAAGGCGTCGACATCCGGCTGCGGCACAAGTTTAAAAAGCTGTATCAGTACTACTGAACTAATGAAAGTTGCACAGGTCCTTCGGCGCCAAAAGGCGGCGCGTCAGGATGACAAGGGTTGAAGCTAAGAGCTAGGAGCTAAAGGCTGGGTTATGGCGAAAGAGAAATTTGAACGGACCAAGCCGCACTGCAACGTAGGGACGATCGGACACATCGATCATGGCAAGACCACGTTGACGGCGGCGATCACTAAGGTGTTGCAGAAGCACAATCCTAAGATCGTGTTCCGGTCTTTTGATTCGATCGATAACGCGCCGGAAGAAAAGGCGCGCGGCATCACCATTGCGACGGCGCACGTCGAGTACGAGACGTCGAACCGGCACTACGCGCACGTGGATTGCCCGGGCCACGCCGACTACATCAAGAACATGATCACGGGCGCGGCGCAGATGGATGGCGCGATTCTGGTGGTCGCGGCGACCGATGGTCCGATGCCGCAGACACGGGAGCACGTGCTGCTGGCGCGGCAGGTCGGTGTGCCGTATATCGTGGTCGCGCTGAACAAGTGCGACGCGGTAGACGACGCCGAGTTGCTCGATCTGGTCGAGCTGGAAGTGCGCGAGTTGCTGAAGAGCTACAAGTTCCCGGGTGACGATGTGCCGGTGATCCGGCTGTCGGCACTGGGCGCGCTGAACGGGGAAGCCAAGTGGGAAAAGCAGATCGACGCGTTGATGGAAGCGGTGGACAAGAGCGTGCCGCAGCCGGCGCGCGAGTTGGATAAGCCGTTCCTGATGCCGATCGAAGATATTTTCTCGATTCAAGGACGGGGCACGGTGGTGACGGGCCGTATCGAGCGCGGCAAGGTGAAGGTGGGCGAGGAAGTGGAGATTGTAGGTTTCCGCGAAACGCGCAAGACGGTAGTGACGGGCGTGGAAATGTTCAAGAAGCAACTGGACGAAGGCATGGCGGGCGACAATGCCGGGCTCTTGCTGCGCGGCATTGGCAAGGACGACGTGGAGCGCGGCATGGTGCTGGCGAAGGGTGGATCGATCACGCCGCACACGAAGTTCAAGGCCGAGGTTTACATTCTGACGAAGGAAGAAGGCGGGCGGCATACGCCGTTCTTCAAGGGGTATCGTCCGCAGTTTTACCTGCGAACGACGGACGTGACGGGCGTGGCGGAGTTGCCGGCGGGTACGGAGATGGTGATGCCGGGCGACAACGTGAGCCTGGTGATCGAGTTGATTACGCCGGTAGCGATGGAGAAGGGTTTGCGCTTCGCCATTCGCGAAGGCGGGCACACGGTGGGAGCCGGCACGATCGCCGAGATTGTTCAGTAGTGGTTGTGAGCACGACCGGACAGCCGGAGTTGTAGCGACGGCAGCCCCGAAGGGGCGGCATATTGTAGCCCGGGGCGTAAGCCCCGGGTTGAGCCACAAAAATGAGAACGAGTCCCGTAGGGACGACAGAAGAATGCAGGGATCCTTCGGCGACAAAAACCGTCGCCTCAGGATGACAAAGCTAGAAGCTAAGAGCTAGCAGCTAGGAGCTGTTTGAAATGCCCCGAGAAATTGTGACCTTACAGTGCGGTGACTGCAAAGAGCGGAACTACTCGACGACCAAGAATCGCAAAACGACGACCGAGCGGCTGGAATTCAAGAAGTTCTGCCGCCGTTGCCGCAAGCATACGCCGCATAAGGAAGTGAAGTAGCCAGTACTCGGTACCCAGTACTCAGTTTCGCGACCGGGTACTGACAACTGGGTACTGAGTACTGCTTTACAGGGGCGTAAGCTCAACGGTTAAACTGCCGGTCTCCAAAACCGGACTTGGGGGTTCGAATCCCTCCGCCCCTGCCAGAGTTTACGGCTCCGGCTTGTAGAGTACAGGCGGAGACGTAGCGAAAAGAAAGAAGTAGGATCATGGCGACTATCGCAGAGCAAAATGCAATCGTAACCACGGTGAAGGCCTGGCCGGAACGCATCAGGACCTTCTACAACGACGTGCGTTCGGAAATGCGGAAGGTCACGGCACCGAGCTTCAAGGAAGTTCGCGCCACAACGACGGTCGTCGTCATCACGGTCTTCATCTTTGGGTTGTACTTCGCCGTGATCGATTACTTCATTCAGCACGGTGTGTCGTACCTGTTCAACTATTTCAAGGCCCACTAACCAGGAAATGAGTCGTCTACAAGAACCACCCCATATGCAGGATGAAGAAAAAAACGAAGCCGCAGCCAGTGAGCCGCAAGCGTCGGGCGCGCCCGACGCTACTGCTACCGCCGAAGCGCCGCGCAACCCGAACATGAAGTGGTACATCATCCACTCCTACTCCGGGTTTGAGCGCAAGGTAAAAGAGTCGCTCGAGTCGCGGGTCGCGGCCTTCGGGCTGCAGGACAAGATCGGCAAAGTCCTGATCCCGACGGAGTCGGTCACCGAAGTGCGCGGCGGCAAGAAATACACCTCCGAGCGCATGTTCTATCCCGGCTACGTGCTGGTTGAAATGGACATGGACGATCACGTCTGGCACGTGGTGAAGTCCACGCCCCGCGTGACTGGATTCGTCGGGACCGGGCAGCAGCCCACGCCGCTCTCGGACGAAGAAGTGCAGCACATCGTCTACAAGGTCGCCGACAGCCGCGAGAAGCCCAAGCTCAAGGTCAAGTTCGAAAAGAACGAATCGGTGCGCATCACCGAAGGCCCGTTCGCAAGCTTCACCGGCGTGGTCGACGAAGTGAACGAAGACCGCGAGACGCTGAAGGTGATGGTCACAATTTTTGGCCGCTCCACCCCGGTCGAACTCGAGTTCAACCAGGTGGAGAAGGTCGCATAGTAATTGTGGAAAGGCACCGCTTCAGCCGTGCCGCAAAGGCCCCGCTGAAAACGGGCTTTAGCCCCTGGGGGCGTCCGGTTCGGAGAGTTGAGTTAGAAAACAAGTCTGCAGATTGTTGAGCCGAAAATTCCTAGACTCAGGCTGCCGGCGGAAGAGAGATCATGGCAAAGAAAGTTACAGGTTATGTAAAGCTGCAAATCGCCGCCGGCAAGGCGACTCCGGCCCCGCCGGTAGGTCCGGCACTGGGCCAGGCGCAGATCAACATCATGGAGTTCTGCAAGCAGTTCAACGCCAGAACGAACCAGAAGGAGATGGAAGGCCTGATCATCCCGGTCGTGGTGTCGGTGTACAACGACCGCTCGTTCACCTTCATCACCAAGACGCCTCCGGCCTCGATCCTGTTGAAGCGCGCGGCGGGCATCGCCAAAGGATCAGGCACGCCGAACAAGGATAAAGTCGGCAAGGTTACCGCCAAGCAGGTCGAAGAGATCGCGAAGCAGAAAATGCCCGACCTGAACGCCGCCTCCGTCGAGACCGCAATCAAGAGCGTCCGGGGCACCGCAAGATCGATGGGCATCGAGGTAGTTGGATAGATTGTGTGGGGACGGACGCATCCGGCCGTGCAGCGAGCGTGTTTTTGGCAGGCAGTCTAGGAGAAGTTAGTTTTAGCGGGCAGGAGTGCCCGCTCCACATATAAAGGTTGCAGTCGAAATCACCACGGCCGACCGAAGCATGCTCGGCGGTGGGAGACAAGGAAAAGCAATGAACAAAAAAGAAGGAAAGAACATCGCCAAGGCGCACGCCGCAGTCGAAAAGCGCCCCTATATTCTGCAGGATGCAGTTCCGCTCTTGCAGAAAGTGAAGTTCGCCAAGTTTGACGAGACCGTCGAAGTCACGCTGCGCCTGGGAGTCGATCCCAAGCACGCAGACCAGATGGTGCGCGGCACGGTCGTCCTGCCGCACGGTTTGGGCAAGTCGAAAAAGGTTCTGGTCATCGCGACCGGCGACAAGATTAAGGAAGCCGAGGCTGCCGGTGCTGATTTCGCGGGCGGCGAGGAGATGGTCGAGAAGATCACCAAGGAAAACTGGACCGACTTCGATGCCCTCATTGCCACGCCCGACGTGATGAAGTCCGTCGGACGCCTGGGCAAGATTCTCGGCCCCAAGGGCCTGATGCCGAACCCGAAGACGGGAACAGTCACATTCGACGTGGGCAAAGCGGTGCAGGAAGTAAAGGCCGGCAAGGTCGAATTCCGTACCGACAAGACCGCGCTGGTGCACTGCCCGGTGGGCAAGATTTCGTTCACGCCCGACAAGCTGATCGAGAACGCCACGGTGCTGATCACCAGTGTGATCAAGGCCAAGCCGTCGGTGGCCAAGGGCAAGTACATCAAGGGCTGCACCCTGAGCTCGACCATGGGCCCGGGGATCTCTCTGGACGTGACTCCGATCGAGGCCGCTGCTAAGGTCTAACGCGGCGCTGACGCGCCGGACGGGCGAGGCGCCCGTCCCCACACGAGCACACAGGATTGCGAGGAATTGAATCATGGCGGTTACTAAAGCGAAAAAGAAGGAACAGGTCGAGAAGCTGAACAAAGACCTGCAGAACGTTTCGAACGTGGTGGTCGCGACCTACACCAAGATGACCGTGCCCCAGGACTACGAACTGCGCAAGGTTCTGCGCGGCGCGGGCGCAAAATACCAGGTGGTCAAGAACACACTGGCTGAGAAAGCCGCCAAAGGCACCAAAGTTGAAGGCGCACTGAAGGATCTGGCGGGCGTGACCTCGATTGCCTACACCACCGGCGATCCCGTTGCCATGGCGAAGGCGCTGACCAAGTACGCCAAGGACACCCCGGAGTTCACCTTCAAAGTCGGCGTGGTCGAAGGCCGCGTGATCACGATCAAAGAGATCGAAGCGCTGGCCACCATGCCGTCGAAGGAAGAGCTGGTGTCCAAGTTGCTGTTCCTGATCAATGCTCCAGCGCAGCGTCTGGTCACCGCGATGGGCGCGGTCGGCCGCAACCTGGCCGTGGTAGTCGACCAGGGCGTAAAGGAAAAGAAGTTCAAAGAAGCGTAGAGAGATTATGTGGAGCGGGCACTCATGCCCGCTTTGCCGGCAGCATCGATAAGGCTAGCGGGCAAGAGTGCCCGCTCCACACAACAAAGTTTGGTTGTCCGCAGTTTAGGGGTTGCGCGGTCCTTTCCGAACGTTGTCTGGCGCGAGGAAGCAGGACCTGGTCGCACTGGAAACCTGATTTGCGGATGGCGAAAAAAGAGAAGACTAAATAACGGAGAATCAACATGGCGGATTTAGCACAGTTAGAAGAATCAATCGTAAGCTTGTCGCTCTTGGAAGCGGCCGAATTGGTCAAGAAGCTCGAATCGCGTCTGGGCGTCTCGGCGGCGGCAGCGGCTCCCGTGATGGTTGCAGGCGGCGGTGCGGCGGCAGCGGCGGCTCCGGCGGAAGAAAAGACCGAATTCACCGTCGTTCTGAAGGAAGTCGGTGCCAACAAGATCAACGTGATCAAGGCCGTCCGCGAAGTCACCAGCCTGGGCCTGAAAGAAGCCAAGGAACTGGTCGATGGCGCGCCCAAGAACGTGAAGGAAGGCGTCTCCAAGGAAGAGGCGGAGACCATCAAGAAGAAGTTCACGGACGCTGGCGCCGTTGTCGAAGTGAAATAGGGTCATGTGTGGAGCGGGCACTCATGCCCGCTTGGCCGCAGCATGGAAAAGGCCAGCGGGCAGGAGTGCCTGCTCCACACCAGATCGCACCACGAGCAGTGCAAAATCGTTAAGGTAGCACGTTCTTACTTGTGAACCCGGGGCGACAATGTTAGCATCTATATAACATCGCCATCCCAGGCTTCACTCGAACGCGAGCGAGACTCGCGAGGGAAGTTTGGGCAGGCTGCTCCGCGGGCAGGCGGGGCGGGAACAGGCCGAAGAACTGGCGCGAAAGAGTTCAAATTCAGAATGGCGAAACGCCTCGGTTGGCGTCTGCGGGAACGACTGTCCCCGCGGGCGCCCCGTCGTCTTTTGTCTGGATTAAACGATTTACGATCCCAGGTTGTCTTGGTTCTGCACTCTGTCGTAAAACCCGCGGCGCGATAAGCGCCCTACATTCCGCGGTTTGAGCGCGGCCATCGGCTGCGCGTGAGATTGGGAGTTTCTTGACGATGAAAAATGCCTTCCGTAAACGCTTTGATTTTTCCAAAATTCCGGCCACCATCCAGATCCCGAACCTGATCGAGGTTCAGAAGCGCTCCTACGACCGCTTCCTGCAGATGGACAAACTCCCCAGCGAGCGCGAAGACGGCGGCTTGCAGGCGGTGTTTCAGTCTGTCTTCCCCATCACCGACTTCCGCAACGTATCACAGCTGGAGTTTGTTGATTACGCCATTGGTAACTGGGAGTGCAAGTGCGGCCACCTCAAGGGCCTGCACCACCTCCGCACCACTTGCAAGAACTGCGGATCCACAGTCATTACGGATCCTTTCCATCCCGGCGAAGTGCTCTGCAACAAGTGCGGCACCTATAACGCCAACACGCCGGACTTCTGCAACAAGTGCGGCGACCCGGTCGGACTGCAGTTGAAGTACGACGTGGCCGAGTGCGAAGAGCGCGGCATGACCTATTCCGCGCCGCTCAAGGTCACCATGCGGCTGACCATCTTCGATAAGGACGCCGAGACCGGCAACCGCTCTATTCGCGACATCAAGGAGCAGGAAGTTTTCTTCGGCGACGTTCCGCTGATGACCCAGAACGGAACCTTCATCATCAACGGCACCGAGCGTGTCATCGTCAGCCAGTTGCACCGTTCGCCGGGCGTGTTCTTCGAGACCGCCAACAACCGTACCTACTTCCTCGGCAAGATAATTCCTTACCGCGGATCGTGGGTCGAGTTTGAGTACGACCAGAAGAATGTGCTCTACGTCCGAATCGACCGCAAGCGCAAGTTCCTGGGCACGATTTTCCTCCGCGCACTCGGCCTGCGTTCCGGCGAAGACATTTTGCGCACGTTCTACACCGTCGATCGCATCGCCGTTCGCGACAAGAAGCTTTACTGGACGCTCGATCCGGCCGGCGAGAAGGCGACGAACCTCCTGGGCATGAAGCTCGCCCACAGCATCAAGTCGAAGTCGGGCGAGGAGATCGCGCATTCCGGCCGCAAGATCAACCACCAGATTCTGAAAGACATTCAGAAGGCGAAGATCACGGAGATCGAAGTCGACATCACTGATCTGGAAGGCGCGTGGACCGCCGGCGACGTGGTGGACACGACCACCGGCGAAGTCATGCTCGAAGCCAACTCCGAACTGACCGCCGACAAGCTTTCCAAGATTCTTGACTCCGGCGTGATCGAGATGAACCTGTTCTTCCCCGAGCGCGACGACGTGGGCACGGTCATCAGCCAGACCCTGAAGCGCGATTCGGTGAAGACGCCGCAGGAAGCGCTGATCGAAATCTATCGCAAACTGCGTCCCGGCGATCCGCCAACGCTCGACACCGCCACGGCTCTGTTCCATGGCATGTTCTTCGACCCGCGCAAGTATGACTTCTCGCGCGTGGGGCGCTTGAAGTTCAACATCAAGCTGTTCGAGAACCAGGAAGCGACCAGCCTCGATAAGCGCACGCTCGATCCTGAGGACTTTTACGCAACGATCGCGTACCTGCTCAAGCTGCGCAAGAGCATCGGTGCCGTCGATGACATCGACCACCTCGGCAACCGCCGCGTGCGCGCCGTCGGCGAGTTGATGGAGAATCAGTTCCGCATCGGCTTGGTCCGCATGGAACGCGCCATCAAGGAGAAGATGAGCGTTTATCAGGAAATGTCGACCGCCATGCCGCACGACCTGGTCAACGCTAAGCCGGTGATGGCCGCGATCCGCGAATTCTTCGGATCGTCGCAGCTATCGCAGTTCATGGATCAGACCAACCCGCTCTCCGAGATCACGCACAAGCGGCGTCTCTCGGCCCTTGGGCCGGGCGGGCTTTCTCGTGAACGCGCTGGATTCGAAGTGCGCGACGTGCACCCCACGCACTACGGTCGTATCTGCCCGATCGAGACGCCGGAAGGTCCGAACATCGGCCTGATCTCGTCTCTGAGCTGCTACGCCCGCATCAACGACTACGGCTTCATCGAATCGCCCTACCGCAAGATCAAGGGCGGACGCGTGATCGACTACGTCACCATCGTCAACACTGGCGACAGTGACTTCAAAGTCGGCGATCACATCGAGAAGCACGAGATCGAGAAGCTCAACGCAGAGCTGAAAGAAAAGCGCAAGAAGCCGACGCAGATCGAGCCGTTCTCCTTCTACCTCTCCGCGTGGGAGGAAGACCGGCACACCATCGCTCAGGCCAACGTGGAGCTCGACGACAAGGGCCGTATCGTGGCCGAACTGGTCAACGCCCGCAAAGCTGGCAACTTCGTGCTGGTCAGCCGCGATGAAGTAGACTACGTCGACGTCAGCCCGAAGCAACTCGTGTCGGTCGCTGCGTCGCTGGTGCCGTTCCTCGAGCACGACGACGCCAACCGCGCGCTGATGGGCGCAAACATGCAACGCCAGTCCGTGCCGCTTTTGCGCGCGCAGGCGCCAATCGTCGGCACCGGAATGGAAGGCGTGACTGCGCGCGATTCCGGCGCGGTGGTTCTCGCACGCCGCAACGGGTTCATCGACTCGGTGGACTCCGAGCGCATCATCGTGCGCGTCGAAGGCGAGCATCATCCCACGCAGTTGTCGCGTGAGGTTGGCAGCGACATCTACCAGCTCACCAAGTTCAAGCGTTCCAACCAGAACACCTGCATCAACCAGAAGCCGGTGGTCAAGAAGGGTGAGCGCGTATTGAAGGGACAAGTCATCGCTGACGGCCCCTGCACCGATCACGGCGAGCTGGCGCTGGGGCGAAACGTCCTGGTGGCTTTCATGCCGTGGCGCGGCTACAACTTCGAAGACGCGATCCTGGTCTCCGAAAAGATGGTGAAAGAGGATTACTACACCTCGCTGCACATCGAGGAATTTGAAATCGAGTCGCGCGATACCAAGCTCGGCCCCGAAGAAGTGACGCGCGATATTCCCAACGTCAGCGAGTCGATGCTGCGCAACCTGGACGAAGCGGGCGTGATCCGCATCGGAGCCAGCGTGAAGCAGGGCGACATTCTGGTCGGGAAGGTTACGCCCAAGGGCGAGACCCAGCTCACGCCGGAAGAAAAGCTGCTGCGCGCGATCTTCGGCGAAAAGGCCGGCGACGTGCGCGACGCTTCGCTCTACTGCCCGCCGGGCATCGAAGGCGTCATCGTCGACGTGAAGATCTTCTCCCGCAAGGGTCAGGAAAAAGACGAGCGCGCCAAGTCCATCGAAGCGACGCAGATCGCCAAGTTGGAAAAGAACCTTTCGGACGAAATCCGAATTCTTACCGACGAGCGCCTCAAGCGTCTGGAAAACATCCTGGGTGGCAAGGAAGTGCAGGCTGACCTGCACGACGAGCGGACCAACAAGCGCCTGCTGACCAAGGGCAACATCCTCAACCGTGACGAGATTGAGCGCATCTCGACCCGCAACCTGAAGCGCATCAAGTATGCGGACAAGGATCCGCGGGTGAACGAGCAGATCGACGAGATCGAGGAAATGACCTCGCGCCAGATCGACGTGCTCAAGAAGATCGTTAACGAAAAGAAGGACAAGCTCACCAAGGGCGACGAACTGCCGCCGGGCGTGATCAAGCTGGTCAAGGTCTACATCGCCATGAAGCGCAAGCTGAGCGTGGGTGACAAAATGGCCGGCCGTCACGGCAACAAGGGCGTCATTGCTCGAATTTTGCCGGAAGAGGACATGCCTTACCTCGACGACGGTCAGCCGGTGGAGATCGTGCTCAACCCGCTCGGCGTACCTTCCCGTATGAACGTGGGCCAGATTCTCGAAACCCACCTCGGATGGGCGGGCTTCGTACTGGGCGAGAAGATCACACAACTGCTCAAAGAGAACACGCGGACCGAAGCGATCCGGCGCGAGTTGAAAGCCTTGTTTAAAGACTCGCAACTCGCCGACATCATCGCCGAAATGAGCGATGAAGAACTCGAGTCGGTGGCCCCAACCCTTACCAAAGGCGTGTTCATGGGATCGCCGGTGTTCGACGGATCGAAAGAAGGCGAGATCAAGGCGCTGCTCGAGCACGCCGGCCTGCCGACTTCGGGCAAGACGACGTTGTTCGACGGCATGACGGGTGAGAAGTTCGAACAGCCCGTCACCGTGGGCTACATCTACATGCTGAAGCTGTCGCACCTGGTGGACGACAAGATTCATGCTCGTTCCATCGGACCGTACTCGCTCATCACCCAGCAACCACTGGGCGGTAAGGCGCAGTTCGGCGGACAGCGCTTCGGAGAAATGGAAGTTTGGGCGCTGGAAGCCTACGGCGCGGCGTTCATCCTGCAGGAGCTGCTGACGGCAAAGTCCGACGACGTATACGGCCGCACCAAGATTTACGAGGCCATCGTCAAGGGCGAAGCCGCCATGGAGCCCGGCGTACCGGAATCGTTCAACGTGCTGATCCGCGAGCTGCAGTCGCTCTGCCTCGATGTGGAACTGATCAAGGCAGGCGAGAAAAAGCCCACGGCCAGCGCAGCAGCGGATTGAGAAGCGGTACTCAGTACCCGGTACTTAGTACTCAGGGTGCTGAGCCAAAGCGAAAAGATTGTGATTTGAAGCCACTGCGGCATGTGAGCTCGATGCCGCATGAAGAGGCAGAAGGTTCACTGAGTACCGGGTACCGGGTACTGAGTACTTACTCAAAGAGCTCCGTCAGCGGACGCGTGAGAACCGCAGGAAGCGGAGGAACACCTTGTTTCGTTCGAGCCCATTTGAAATGGCAAATGTGATCGCGGACTTCGACGCCATTCGCATCAGCCTGGCATCGCCGGAAAAAATCCGGAGCTGGTCGCATGGCGAAGTCACCAAGCCCGAGACCATCAACTACCGCACCTTCAAGCCGGAGCGCGACGGCTTGTTCTGCGCCCGCATCTTCGGTCCGGTCACCGACTGGGAATGCCTGTGCGGAAAATACAAGCGTATGAAGCACCGCGGCGTGATCTGCGACAAGTGCGGCGTAGAAGTCACACTGTCGAAAGTACGCCGTGAGCGCCTCGGCCACATCGAGCTGGCGTCGCCCTGCTCGCACGTGTGGTTCTTCAAGGGACTGCCCAGCCGCATCGGGCACCTGCTCGATATCTCCCTGCGCGATCTTGAGTCCGTGCTCTATTTCGAAGCCTACGTCGTCGTCGAACCTGGCGACGCCCCGGTGAAAGAGCGCGAGGTCATCAAGGACGAGGCTAAGTTCCGCGAACTCGACCAGCAATACCGTCCGGCCGGATTCAAGGCCATGATGGGTGCCGAGGCGATCAAGGAACTGCTCAAGCGCGTCGACACCGACGGCCTTTCCGTCGAACTGCGCGAGAAGATGAAGAACGAGAGCTCGCTGCAGAAGCGCCTGAAGTACGCAAAGCGCCTGAAAGTTGTCGAGGCCTTCCGCAAGAGCGGCAACAAGCCGCACTGGATGATCCTCGACGTGATCCCGGTCATTCCGCCGGAGCTGCGCCCCCTGGTTCCACTAGATGGCGGCCGTTTCGCCACGTCTGACCTGAACGATCTGTACCGGCGCGTCATCAACCGCAACAACCGGTTGAAAAAGCTGATGGACCTGCACGCTCCCGAAGTCATCGTGCGCAACGAAAAGCGCATGCTTCAGGAAGCCGTCGACGCCCTGTTCGATAACGGCCGCCGTGGCCGCGTGCTGCGTGGCGCCAATAACCGTCCTTTGAAGTCGCTTTCCGACACGCTCAAAGGCAAGCAGGGACGCTTCCGCCAGAACCTGCTCGGCAAGCGCGTCGACTACTCTGGACGCTCCGTCATCGTGGTCGGCCCCGAACTCAAGCTGCACCAGTGCGGTCTGCCCAAGAAGATGGCGCTCGAACTGTTCAAGCCCTTCATCTATCACCGGCTCGAGCAGACGGGCAATGTCACGACCATCAAGCAAGCCAAAGAAATGGTCGAGCAGCAGGAACCCATCGTGTGGGACATCCTTGAAGAAGTCATCAAGGATCACCCGGTGCTGCTGAACCGCGCTCCCACCCTGCACCGCCTCGGCATTCAGGCGTTTGAGCCGGTGCTGGTGGAAGGCAAGGCGATCAAGATTCACCCGCTGGTCTGCACGGCGTTCAATGCCGACTTCGACGGCGACCAGATGGCGGTTCACATTCCGCTGTCTCCGGAAGCGCAGGTCGAAGCCAGCGTACTGATGCTGGCCTCGCACAACATTCTTTCGCCGGCCTCAGGCCAACCCATCACCGTGCCCACGCAGGACATGGTGCTCGGGCTCTACTACCTCACCAAGGCGAAGCCCGGCGCGAAGGGGGAAGGCCGCGCCTTTGCCAACATTGAAGAAGTGCTCATGGCCCTCGATGCGGGTGAAGTCGAAACTCTGAGCCCGATTCGCCTTCGCTATTCGGGTGAACTGATCGACCTGACCACCGCGTACGACGATCAGGACATCATTCACACCGAACCCGTGCAGGTCGAGCGCTCCTTCGTCAACACGACGGTGGGCCGTGCGATTCTGAACGACCACTTGCCCGAGGGCATGCCGTTCATCAACGGTCTGCTCAAGAAGAAGGGCATCGGCGCGCTGGTGAACTACTGCTACCTGCGCTTCGCGCTCGAGACTACTGTCAAGATGCTCGACGAGGTCAAGTCGCTGGGCTTCCGCTTCGCGACTCGCGCCGGCCTGTCCATCGGTATCGACGACATGGTCATCCCGGACAGCAAGAAGGTCCTGGTCAAAGACGCCGAGAAGCAAGTGGTCAACGTTCAGCAGCAGTATCTGGACGGTGCCATCACCAACGGCGAGCGCTACAACAAGGTCATCGAAATCTGGTCGGCGATCACCGAAAAAGTGGCCGACGAGATGTTCGGTGAAATGCAACGCCGCGACAAGGAGGGCGAACTCAATCCGATTTACGTCATGGCCGACTCCGGCGCTCGCGGATCGAAACAGCAGATTCGCCAGCTCTCCGGCATGCGTGGATTGATGGCCAAGCCTTCCGGCGAAATCATCGAGTCCCCTATCACGGCGAACTTCCGTGAAGGGCTGACGGTGCTCGAATATTTCGTCTCGACCCACGGCGCCCGCAAGGGACTGGCCGACACAGCGCTCAAGACGGCCGATTCCGGCTATCTCACCCGCCGCCTGGTCGACGTGGCGCAAGACGTCATCATCAGCGAGTACGATTGCGGCACCGTCGACGGCATCTACGTGCAAGGCATCGTGGAAGCCGGTGAGATCATCGAGCCATTGCGCGACCGCATCGTGGGCCGCGTTTCGCTCGAGAAGATCAAAGACTATGACGGCAACGTCATTGTCGACATCAACCAGGAAATCACCGAAGACCTCGCCGGAGCGATTCAGGCTGCCGGTATCGAGCGGGTAAAAATCCGCTCGGTGCTGACCTGCGAATCCAAGCGCGGCGTCTGCGTGATGTGCTACGGCCGCAACCTGGCCTCTGGACGCCTCGTCGAACTGGGCGAAGCGACCGGCGTCATCGCGGCGCAGTCCATCGGCGAACCCGGAACCCAGCTCACCATGCGTACCTTCCACATCGGGGGTACCGCATCGCGAGTCTCCGAGCAGTCGCGCCTTGAAGCCAAGAACAACGGCTCGGTCCGTTTCATCGGATTGCAGACTGTAAGGGCGAAGTCGGGCGACTGGGTAGTCATGAATCGTCAGGGCTCGATCGCGATTGTCGACGAGAAGAATCGCGAACGCGAGCGTTACGCGGTCGTGTACGGCGCCAAGGTCAAGGTCAACGAGGGCGATGCGGTCACGCTCGGCCAGGTCCTGGTCGAGTGGGATCCTTACACCTTCGCCATCCTGACCGAAATCGGCGGCACCGTGCAGTTCAAGGACTTGCAGGAAGGCGTCACGCTCCACGAAGAAGTGGACGAAGTCACCGGCCTGTCTCGTCACGTGGTCGGCGATTCTCCGGACGAGAAGCGCCAGCCTGCAATCGTGATCAAGGGTGGCAAGACCAGCAAGCGCTACCTGATGCCGTCGCGTTCGCACCTTATGATCCAGGATGGCGATGCAGTAAGTCCGGGAGACGTGTTGGCCAAGATCCCCCGCGAAACCACCAAGACGAAAGACATCACCGGTGGTCTGCCGCGCGTGGTCGAGCTCTTCGAAGCCCGCAAGCCGCATGAAACCGCGGTCATCAGCGAAATCGATGGCACGGTCAAGTTCGGCGAGGTTTCGAAAGGTCAGCGCAAAGTCTACGTCGTCGCCGACAACGGCACCGAAAAGGAGTACTCGGTTCCGCGCGGCGTTCACATCAACGTGCAGGAAGGCGAGCGCGTGAAAGCAGGCGAACCGCTCATGGACGGCCCGCTCAACCCGCACGACATCCTGGCCGTGCTTGGCGAAAAAGAGCTGCAGGCTTACCTGGTCAATGAAATCCAGGAAGTCTACCGCCTGCAGGGCGTCAACATCTCCGACAAGCACATCGAAGTGATTGTGCGGCAGATGATGCGCTGGGTGAAGGTCGAAGACGTGGGCGATACGCAGTTCTTGCTCGAGCAACAGCTCGACAAGTTCCGCTTCCGCGAAGAGAACGAGCGCGTGATCGCGCAGGGCGGCAAACCGGCCACGGGCCGTCCGCTGCTGCTGGGCATCACGAAGGCGTCGCTCTCCACGGATTCGTTCATCTCGGCGGCGTCGTTCCAGGAGACCACGCGAGTGCTCACCGAAGCTTCCATTCAGGGAGCCGTCGATCATCTGCGCGGTCTGAAGGAAAACGTCATCGTCGGACGCCTCATCCCTGCCGGAACCGGCATGGAGTACTACCGCAACGTGCGGCTCTCGCCAGAGATGGAAGAGGCCGCGGCCAAGGTACAGGCGGAAGTCTCGGCAGCCTACGAGGAAGCCGAGCGCGCCCTCGAGTTGATGCGACACGAGGGCGAGACCGACGATCTGCCGGCGGAACTGCCCGCCGCGGAGTAGTCAAAACTGAAAGAAGCCTCGGGGGCGATCACTTCGCCCCCGAAGCCACATCTGGAGTTATTCAAACTTACGAATGCACGCTACCCCCCAGCGAGTGCGATTCGAGGAACCCGGCGCAGTTCCTTCTTTGCGCCAGGTGCCTCCGGGCCCTAATCTAGGGCCACGCATGCTTCGCCTTCTCCGACTTTTGCGTCTTGCGTTCTGGCGTGCCTTCGTGCACGATGCGTTCGCCACGGCTAAGGCCTCGGCCTATTCCTCGATTCTCACCTTCTTCCCCGTCCTGTTGATCGTCGGTTCGGGTCTCGCAAATTGGCGCAAGGGCGCGCCATATCTGCGGGAAATCTCCTACGCCCTGGGCAGCATTCTGCCGGCTGGCAGTAACACCGCGCTCAGCTATTTGAAGGGCGCTGCGCAACATCCCGTCGGCTGGTTAACGACCACTTCGATCGTCACCCTGTGGACCGCATCCGGCGTCATGATTTCCTGGATGGACGGTTTCCGCCGCTGCTATGAACTACCCAAAACCTGGGGCTTGGTAAAAGAACGCCTGATCGCATTTCTGCTGGTCGTTTTCGCGCTCGTTCCTATGACCTTCGCCACCCTACTTGTGGCCGTCGGCAGCAAGTTCGAAACTCGCCTTCTGCCCTACCTTGATCCCGATTTCAGTGTCTACGTCCTGTTGCTCTGGGGCGGGATACGCTGGGGGATCGCCACTCTCACCAGCATCGCGGTGATTGCGCTGATCTACCACCACGCCGTCCCCCGCACTCAGCCCTGGCACAGCGTGATTCCCGGCGCCATTCTGGCGACGGTCTTATGGTTCTCCGGGACGGTCGGATTTCGCTCGTACCTGCAGCACTTCGGCAACTTCGCCACCATCTACGGATCGCTCGGTGTCGCCATGGCGTTGCTGGTGTGGATGTACCTGATTTCTTTGGTCGTCCTGGTCGGAGCGGAATTCAACGCACTACTCTACCCGCGCGCCATGCTGGGGAAGGAACTGACCGCCGTCAACCACCGCAAGCCGTAGAGACGTTGCTGGCAACGTCTCTTCTATCCATGAGCAAGAAAGACGTAACAACCTGGGTCCCTACGATGGTCGTATCTCCAATCGAGGAGAGAATTGAAAGCCGATTCGAAGGAATTTGATGCATCAGACGAGCCGGGCACGGCGCAGGCGGTCTCAGCCGAGGGACTGCCCGCCCGGCCTGCATCCCGGCGGTCCAAAATCATCTGCACCATCGGCCCTGCGTGCCACACCGAAGCCGCCATGCGCGACTTGCTTCGCCTCGGGATGGACATCGCGCGCCTCAACTTTTCCCATGGCACGCACGAGGACCACGCCCGCAACATAGCTCGCCTGCGCCGCGCCGCCGATCGCGAGGGCCGCACTGTCTGCATTCTCCAGGATCTGCAAGGCCCGAAAATCCGTACCGGGTTGCTTGAAGGCCACGCGCCTGTCCTTCTGAAGACCGGCACCGTCGTGACCATCACTCCTCAGGACGTCGCCGGCACACCCACTCGTATCGCTACTACATTCCCCGATCTTGCCCGTGAACTCGCGCCGGGCGCCCGCATCCTGCTCAGCGACGGCCTGATCGAACTCCGTGTTCGCGGAGTCCGCGGCAAAGACGTGCTGTGTGACGTCCTCAATGGCGGCATGTTGGGCGAGCAAAAAGGCATCAACCTTCCCGGCGTTGCGCTCTCCATCCCCGCGCTCACGGAAAAAGACCGCAAAGACCTGGAATTCGGAATCGACCATGGTGTGGACGCCGTTGCTCTCTCCTTCGTTCGGACCGCAGCCGACGTCAGCATGGTCAAGCACATCATTGCCACCCACCGCAGCGACGTCCCCGTTATCGCCAAGCTCGAAAAGCCCCAAGCTATAGATCATCTGGAAGAGATCCTCGAAGCCGCCGACGGAGTCATGGTCGCCCGCGGCGATCTCGGCGTCGAAGTCGCCCCAGAAAAAGTCCCGGTCATTCAGAAGCACGTGATCCGCCGTGCCGGCGCCTGGCGCAAGCCCGTCATCACGGCGACGCAGATGCTCGAGTCGATGATCGAAAACCCTCGCCCCACCCGCGCCGAAACCAGCGACGTGGCCAATGCCATCTTCGACGGCTCCGACGCCGTAATGCTCTCGGCCGAAACCGCCAGCGGAAAATATCCCCACGAATCGGTCGCGATCATGGCGCGCATCGTCGTCGAAGCCGAAGGCAACATGGGAGACTTTATCCAGTCCCGGCGCCGCCGCGAGCGCCACGGCCTGTCCGTCGCCGAGACCATTTGCGAATCTATCGCGCACGCCGCCGAAGATCTGCCCATGGGTGCGATTGCAGTTTTCACCGAGACCGGAAACACCGTTCGCATGATTTCAAAATATCGGCCGCGGGTCGCTATTTTCGGCTTCACTCACAGCCTGCCCGTGGTGCAGCGTATGAATCTCTACTGGGGAGTTCATCCCGTGCATTGCCGCCAGGCCCGCTCCGCGGAGCAAATGGTGACGATGGCCGAGCAGGATCTCGTTCGCCGCGGCCTGCTCAAGCCCGGAGACGTGCTGGGAGTCGTAGCCGGCACGCGCCAAGCCTCCGGTTCCACCAACCTGATGCGCCTGCACGTGGTCACCGACGAAGAGGCGGAGCGCATCTCGCATCGCGAAGAAGCCCAATCTCGGGAAACCGCACCGCGCCCGCCGCCTCACGTTATAATCCACCCTTATGGCGCAAGAGATCCTCTCTGTTGCCGTCTGGGAACCCGTCCCCGAAATGGAAGCCGCGTCGCTCGCCACCCTTCGCGAACTCAGTTCCATCGTGGCGGCCAAGGGATACGGCCGCGATCTCCTCTACCGCGACCGCGAATCGCACTACGTTTTTCTGCGCTACTGGAACTCCGAAGAGGCCCGCCGCACCGCTCAGGAAGATCCCGACATGCTCCGCTGCTGGGCCCGCCTGGGCAACGAAATCAACATCGTGAAAGTCTATGAGACCCTGACGGAAGTCGCGCTCGACCGGGCGAAGTGACCGGCGCGGCTCATCCGCAGATCACGCGCTCTTCGCACCATTTCACTTCGAAGGTTCCTTTCAGGATTTCGCCGCCCTTGAATTGCAGTTCGTAATTTCCGGCTGCACCAGAGCGTTCCTGATAGTTGTCGAAAACGATCGTGGCGGACTGCGCGAGTTTGCAGTCGCCTTCCTTAGTGCAGCGGGCCGCGGAACCCGCGTCCGAACCCGCTGCGAGCTTGACGATTTGACCTGCATGGATGGGCAGGCCTCGCCAGACTGCGATGGAGATGTAAGGTTCGGTGACGCGCTTGCACTGCGCTGGTTCCGTTGTCAGCCTGATCTCGATCGCAGGTCCGTCCCACGGAGCACAAGAGCTTTGCATGGTCCCGTAAGAGAAGGAGGCCCCTGCTGGTGTGGCGATTGCGGAAATCGTTATTAAAGCGAAGACCGCGAAGCTAGCGACCTCTCGTCTAACTTGCATCCGGCGGTTCTCCTTGGACTCGCTTTTCGTCAGAACGATAACACGTACAGGCCTTGCGCATATTCATCCTGTGTCTGGCGTGCTCCCCGACCGTGACGCAGGAATCGGCATGGCGGTTTACTCGGTTAGAATGTTTTCTTGCCTGCCACTGCAATCCGCGAATTTGCTGAAACGGGGGTTGAGCCGCCCATCCGCGGTTTTCTGCATGTTCCCACTTCTCCCAGGGGCAATGGCATGGTGCTGACTCATGGCGCCGGTTCAAACGCACAAGCCCCTCTGCTCGTCGCTTTGGCCGAAACCTTCTCCGCCGCCGGATTCAGCGTCCTGCGCTGCGACCTACCCTATCGGCAGGTGAGGCACTGGGGGCCTCCCGGACCCGGCGACGCCGCCCGCGACCGCGCGGGATTAAAGAACGCCGTTGCCGCACTCAAGCCCACGATTCCGGGACCGGTGTTCCTCGCCGGCCACTCCTATGGCGGACGCCAGTCCAGCATGCTCTGTGCCGAAGAGCCGGCCCTGGTCGCAGGCCTGCTCCTGCTTTCCTATCCACTGCACCCGCCCCGCAAACCAGAGCAGCAGCGCACCCAGCATCTGCCCAGCCTACGCACGCCGTCTCTGTTCGTCCACGGCACGCGCGACCCGTTCGGCTCCATCGCAGAGCTAGAGCAGGCGCTGAAGATGATTCCCGCCTCGACAAAGCTGGTAGCGGTGGAAGGCGCAGGTCACGACCTGGGATTCAAAGGGAAGATGAAAAAAGACGATTTATCGAGACTGGTATTTTCTGAATTCACCAAATTCTTTGCTTTGTCATCCTGAGCGTAGCGAAGGGCCTATGCATTTCTTTGGTGCGATATTAGTGCATAGGTCCTTCGCGCAAAGAGCGCGCTCAGGATGACAGGCACGATTCTAATTCACCCACCCCGACTTCCCGCCGCCGTTCCCCTTGCGCACGTCGTCATCCGGAGGAATGTAGTTCCCGTGCTCGTCGAAGTGCACTTCCTGATCGTGCTTCCGCATGTAGACTTCAAACTTCTTCGCCGCCCGCCGCCTCTTCCACCGGTAATAGGAATTGCGCATCCCGTAGTAGCGCTCCGCCAGACCAACGTTGACCATTGCCGGTTTTGGCCCCCTCCGCACATAAAGCCAGCCGAAGAGCAATCCTCCGAGATGCGCCACGTAAGCCACGCCGCCACTCCCTGACATCGCAAACGCCAGCGTCACAACGATTAATATGCCCACAAAATACTTGGCCTTGATCATGAAGGGGAACGGAATCATCATGATCTCGTTTTCCCCAAACAACATTCCAAACGCCATCAGGATGGCGAACACTCCGCCCGACGCGCCCAAGGTCCGCGTCAGGGGACTGCCCAACACGTGCGCGTAAGAGATTCCAATGGTGGTAATCGCCGCTCCCACCACTCCGACGGAGAATAACTCCACAAACCGACGTGAACCCCATGCGCTTTCCACGGCTGAGCCGAACATCCACAGTCCCAACATGTTGCCGAACCAATGCCAGAATTCGAAGTGCAGGAACCCGTAGGTCACCAACTGCCAGATTGCGCCATGCACCACCGCCTGCGGTTGTAGCGCAAGGTTGTCAAGAACCCACAGTGGAACGAAGGGCTGCGCCCTCATCAAAAGCAATAGCAGTAAGTAAATCCCGGTATTGATCCCCAGCAGCCACGTCACCGCCTTGGTGAACGGTGGCAGGCTCAACGTCATCGGTTCGCCAGTTCGCCGCACTCAATTACCTCTGCCTAATTCTACTCGTTTGGAAGTCGGTGCCCTATCCTTGTCTCGGGTACTGTGACGAGACGGGTGGGAATTTTCACGTAGGTTCTTTTGCCGGAGCCCGAATGCCTGCCCTGAGCGAAGCCGAAAGGATCTCCCGTATCCCTATGCATGCTCAGTGAAGGCTGCGCCTCGAAAATCCTCCCCAACCGCACGAGCACCTGGCGGGCTCTTGCCAAGCGGCCCCGGACAGGCCCCGGACAACTTATTGTCTTCTCTCGCATCAGATCGTAACAGCTGTATGGTTTTGAATCCCCTCTCCGTAAGGCCGCACCTTCTGCATCTAGCAAAATGGAAAAACGTGGCCTGAGCAAAGCCGAAGGAGCCAGTGAATGCAAGCCAGACCCCTGCTGGTGCTATTCGTTCTCCTGCTTCCCTTGAGCCTCACAGCCCAAAATCCCGACCGCGTCGAGCTTTTCGGCGGATACTCCCACTTCGGCTATGGGGTGTACCAACGCTACAGTGGCCCATGGGTAACCCAGGGCTTCAACGGATGGGAGGCCTCGGCTACATTCGGGCTCGTGCCCCACCTGGGAGCGGAAGTCGATTTCGCAGGCGGATCCGACTCTGCCAGCGAAAGTCTGCGCACGTATATGGGAGGGCCTCGCGCCTCGGCGAACTTTGGCAAAGTCGGTCTTTACGGCCACGCTTTATTCGGCGAGTTGAGCTTCAACGGTGCTGGTACGGCGAGTTCCTTTGCGTTTGCTCTTGGCGGCGGCGCGGACTTTTGGTTTAGCCGCCACATCGGCGCGCGATTAATTCAGTTCGATTACCTCCACAACAACAACCGGGCGGCTGTCCTAGGATTCGAACCAATCAACACTGCGCAGAACGGCCCCGGCAACGGTTACAGAATCGCAACCGGGATTGTTTTCCGGTTCGGACGCTAGCGGAAATTCCTACCGCTCCGGCACCGGCACCACCGGCAGGCTACGATGCCCCGCCGCATCCACCGCCCTGACTGCGAAGATCACTTCATCCTTGGAAATCGGCAAAGTCGCGCGCGTAACGTTTCCCACCTTCAGAGCGTGCTCCCACTCGGGGCTCGAAGTCGTGCGCCACACGACTTCGTAACTCGTCACCAAGCCGCCGGGAGAAGCCTCCCAAATCAGCGTCGAGTCATTCTCCAGATTTTTCGTCACAAGATGGACGTTAGCCGGAGGCGCCGGCGCCGCAGCCAGCGACGCTAGAGTCGCCGCATTCAGCCGCGCCACCCGCGCCACGTAATCGAAATCCACAAATTTGGAAAGATCCCCATATTCGACGCCATTCTCAGTCCGTGGATTCTGATGCTGGTGGTGAAAATCCTCGCGCAGCTCCGTGAACCGCACCGCCGCGAACCCTTCCTGATTGAAGGAGGAATGATCTCCTCCCCGCAGATAACGGTCCAGTCGGAACACCAGCATCGGCTTCACCCCCGCGTCATACGTGCTGCCGACATCGGCGATGTAGCGCGCCACTTGCCGCGATGACGAATCGCTCTCCCCGCCCAGCCCTCGAATCCGCCGAATCTCTTGCTCCGTCGCAGCGGCCGGCACCCCCTCGGAAAACACTCGCACCACGGAGTGGTCCTGATCAGGATTCTTGTCTCCCCCGACGATGTCGTTGTTCAACACCACTTCGAGGTCCCAACCCTGCTCTTTTGCCATCTGTGCAAAGTGCCGGCTTCCGTAAAGCCCCTGCTCTTCGCCCGCGACCGCCAGAAATACAATCGTCGCGGGAAATTTCAGTTTGCTGAGTACACGCGCGCACTCCAGACTGACTGCCGTCCCACTGGCATCGTCATTGGCGCCAGGCGCCGATCCCTTGGCATCCATCACGTCGCTGTTACGGGAATCGTAATGTCCCGTCACCAGCACTATTCGCTTGGAATTGGCGGCGTCCGTCCCCTTCATCACCGCATAGACATCGCTGATCTCGGTCGGACTCGAAATTCGCTCCCCCGGCTGTTCCACCGACCGGTAAGTCTCCACGAACAGGCAGCCGCCGCAGTCCTTCGCATATCGATCCAACTCCGACACGATCCACAGCCGGGCGGCCGCGATTCCGCGCCCCTCATTCTGCATCCCGGGATCAGATGCCGAAAGCGTCGACCGGGTGTAGAAGCTGACCAATTTCTCAATGGTGGCCCGAATACGTTCCGCGGAAACGTCCCGCAGCGCCGACGCGATCTGCGGATCCGCGCCCTCCGCCGGGCCCTTGGCGGCCTGTGCCGCGGCGTCTAGATGCAAAGAAAGCAAGTTCACAGAAAGAAGCCCAGCCAGAACGGATGCACCGCATCGTGTCGATTTGAGTGAACGGAACATGGTTTTGAGTAAACTCCAAAGGAATCCGTGCCCGCAGGGAGCCGAAGTGCCCGGCCCCATAGAAAAGCGGTCGCCCTTTACCCGAGAACCCGGTGATCCTCACCCCACCCCTTGACCAACCGCCCGGTAGAATCTAAATATTAACAGGAGGCTCTAATAGGCAAGGGAGGCTTTATGGTTCTCTGTCCCGAATGCGAAAACAACCTGGACTTCGAAGAAGATGATGTCGACGAGGGCGAAGTCATCTCCTGCCCCGAATGCGGCACTGACTTTGAGGTGATCACCACCAGTCCGCTTGAGCTAAAAGCAGTGGAAGAAGGCTACGAAGAAGAGGAAGAAGAACTGGAAGAGGAAAACGAAGACGGTGACTACTCCTAGTCCGCGCCTGGGTTGTTCAAAGTTCCCGCCTCTTGTTCTCTTGCTTGCCGGAACTCTTCTCCTTAGCCTTAGCCCACGCCTCCAGGGTTCGGCTCCGCAACATGGCAAAGACAAAGACAAGGACAAGCCGTACGCGCTCATCTTCGGAACCGTCTGGGGGCCAGATGATCACCCCCTTTATGGCGTAACCGTGAAGATTCGGCGCGCCTCCGATAAACCCAAGAAAATTCGCTGGGAACTCTACTCCGACCATCATGGTGAGTTTGCCCAGCGCGTTCCCGCCGGAGAGTCCGACTACATCCTTTGGGCCGACCTGAAAGGCTTTAAGCCTGCCGACGGCAAGCCCCTTCATCTAGTCCAGGAGGTCACCGTCCACGTCTACGGCGAAGAGCGCGAGGACACAGGCCTGCATCTTGTCCACTAACCGGCCCGTCCGTCAATCGTGAGACAATCAATCTCAACATGAATCGCAAACGATCGGTCATGATCACGGTAACCGCTTCTTGTGTACTGCTGATAGCGATGGGCGTGGCCCACGCCTCGCAAAAGGACCGGTCTGCCGGGCGACTCCTGTTCGGCAAAGTGCTCGACCCCCAGGACAATCCCCTGCCCGACGCCGTCGTTTACCTCACCAACACCCGTACCCGTACGGTGAAAACTTACATCGTCGGTAAGGACGGAACCTACCGCTTCCCCGCTCTTTCCAGCGCCATCGATTATGAGGTCTACGCCCAATACAAAGGCATCAAGAGCGACGTCAAGTCGGTCGGCCAGTTTGACGACCGCCCCCAGGTCTACCTCGATCTGAGAATCAACACCAAATAACGTGAGCCACAGCAGGTGTGGTGCCGGGCACTCTTGCCCGGCAACCTTATCCACAACCTGGAATCTTCCCTTGCGAAGAGGCACCATTTCATGCAACTTTTACCGTCGCTTTCGGGTTCAATATAAAGGAGACCGTTGGAGGACCCCGTGAACGGATTACTTTTCTCTCGCAAGTCGGCCTTCCCGGCCGCAAAGCTTTTTCTGGCCTGCTTAACCCTGCTTTGCGCCGCAGCCGTTTCGCTTCGAGCTCAGCAAGGCTCCATGAGCCCCTACCCGGACGAAAAAGACGGCCTCAGCGCCGGCGGCAAGTGGATGGAGTTCCAGTCCGAAGACAAGATGACGGGCGCCAAGAAGGTACGCTTCGAACTCCTGGCCGAGAACTATTTCCGCGAAGATCCAGACTACAAACCGAGAGTCGAACTCTTCTGCGAGGACGGCAAGCTGAAGCTCTCCGACTTCAACCCCGGCGTCCGGCTCCCACCCCCCAACCGTCCCGGCTTCTGGGGACAGCCTCAACTGGAAGTCATGGTCCGCATCGACGACACTCACGCCTACCACGGCTGGAACTGGGTCCGCGGCCATTTTCTCTCGATGGACAAGGGCACCACCCGCGGCATGATCGGCTCGCAGGTATTCAAGGTCGAACTCCCAACCCGGAGCGGCCGCCAGATCGCCGAGTTCTCCCCTGCTGGCCTGAACCTGGACCAGGTTCGCCAAGCCTGCGACCTGACGCCAAAGAAACCAAGCAAAGACTAAAAGCCCGGGGGACCGCCAATAGCCATGGGGGACGGGCGCTTTCGCCCGTCCCGCCGTGGTGAAGCCCGGCGGCCTATTCCACCCGCTCACCCACCTGACGCAACCCTTCCGGCACTTGCCTCCCCAACCCTCCCGCTGGCACCTTGTTGATAGCCGAGGTGACGATGGACAGCACCCTGATTTCGGGTCTGGCGTTCTTTCTGTTCGTGGCCGGTGTCGTGATCTACACCGTGATCCTCTACAACGGCCTGGTGCGCCTGCGCAACGAAAACGACCGCGCCTGGGCCAACATTGACGTCCTGCTCAAGCAGCGTCACGACGAAATCCCCAACCTGGTCGAAACCGTTAAAGGATACATGCAGCACGAACAGCAGACGCTCGTGGCCGTCGCCCAGGCGCGGGCCGCGTCGATGAACGCCGCCAGCATCAGCCAAAAAGCTCTAGCCGACCTGAAGATGGCCAGCGCTTTACGCGGACTGTTCGCCGTCGCCGAAAACTACCCGCAACTCAAGGCCAACGAAAACTTCCTCAAGCTGCAGAACCGCGTCAGCGAACTCGAAGAGCGCATCGCCGATCGCCGCGAGTTCTTTAACGACGACGTCACCACCTACAACACCCGCATCGGCCAAATCCCCGACGTCTTTGTAGCCAGCTTCATGGAACTCAAACCGCGCTCCATGTTCAAGGTCTCCGACGAAGATCGCAGGCAAGTGGAAGTTACCTTCCAGGGCCAAGGTGCGGCAAGAGCGTAGCGAGCGCGCAGCGCATAAATGATTCCCTCCGTGCTGTCCTTTTCTATCCCTGGCCGTCACATTCGTATGCCAAAAGCTTTCTCCTCCATTTCCAATCTCATGAGGTTCGTCTTGAGGCAAGGAAGTGTTGCACCGATCGCGCTAATGCTGGTGTTCGGTGCACCAAACGCGGCGCCACAGTCGGGTCCGGCTGCCTCGAACGGGCAGGAGGCACGGATCCAGAGAATTGAAGCGCTGGTGCTGGACCTCCCTATGGGGGAGAAAGAAACGCCGCTGCGGCTCAACTTGGCGCAAGCCATGCAGGTTTACAACGTGCCCGGGCTGAGCGTCGCGGTGATCGAAAACTACCAGATTGCCTGGGCGAAGGGATACGGCGTAATCGAGACCGGCTCGACCACGCCAGTGGGCACCGGAACGCTGTTTCAAGCCGGGTCGATCAGCAAGCCGGTCGCGGCAACCGCGGCCCTCGCGCTGGTGGAGAAGGGCAAGTTGTCGCTCGATGAAGACGTCAATCAGAAGTTGAAGACGTGGAGAGTACCGGAGAATGAATTCACAAAAGAGCAAAAAGTGACGTTGCGCCGCCTGATGTCGCACACAGCCGGGCTGACGGTTCATGGATTTCCGGGCTATGACGTTGACGCTCCGCTGCCCACAGTTGTGCAGATCCTGAATGGAGAAAAGCCCGCCAACACCGATCCGATCAGGGTGGACTTTGTGCCGGGAACAAAGTTTCGATATTCCGGCGGAGGCGTAACGATCGAGCAACTGTTAATGATCGACGTCACCGGAAAGGCGTTCCCTGCGTTGCTGCGCGAAACCGTGTTGGACAAGATTGGCATGACAGCCAGCAGCTACGAGCAGCCGCTGCCGCCCGCCCGCGCCACGGTCACTGCAGACGGAACTTACAGGGATGGCAAGCCCGTGCACGGGAGATGGCACATTTATCCCGAGATGGCCGCGGCGGGTCTGTGGACCACGCCGACCGACCTGGCGAAATTTGCCATTGAGATTGCGAAATCAAGGAACGGAAAATCCAACAAAGTTCTGTCGCAGAAAACCGTCGAGGAGATGCTGACGCCGGTGGTGCCGCAGGGTCCGGGTTTAGGCTTTTTTGTGGACGAGAAGAATCCCGGCGTGTTTGGCCACGACGGAGCGGACGAAGGTTTTCAAGCCCTGCTCAGCATGAACTGGCAGACAGGCAACGGGGTAGCCATTATGGCCAACTCTGACAACGGCATTGCCGTGGCCGATCTGGTGCTGCGCACCGTGGCCAAGGAATACAAGTGGGATTACAAGGCTGGCGACTTGCATGCACTGGCGCTGATTGGAAAGCTGCGAGGCGCTCAAGTGGCACTCGACCGCTACACAGAGCTAAAGAAATCAGGTGCACTCGACCCCGAGGCAGCGGAAGGCGAGTTGAATCAGTGGGGCTACACGCTGCTCTACGGCGGTCACGAGCAGGATGCCATCACCGTCTTCCAGCGCAATGTCCAGGATTATCCGCAGTCCTCCAATGTTTACGACAGTTTGGGCGAAGCCTATATGAAGACCGGCCAGAAAGAACTGGCCATCAAGAACTATGAGAAATCGCTGGAATTGAACCCGAAGAACGACAACGGGAAAGCAATGCTGAAGAAATTGCAGGAGATGAAATAAGGACCTGCGCTGTGAGCGTGTGCCTGCTCGTGTGGGCGCGGGCGAATCGCCCGCGCTCGTTGATATCAGTGGAGATCGGGCGAGTTTCCAAACCGTTATTCCCTTCCGTAGGGTTTCCAAGAGGGTACCGTCCTAACGTAACCGCACTTCGGTAACGGGGCACTGGTTCCCGTCACAGACCGTGGCACTCCCCACACCCGATAGTGACAGCTTAAGGCTGACTCATCCGCCGTTCGATGGCCTCCCCCGCCACGACCGCGGACTGAGGCGCACGCCGGCCCAGATTATGCGACGCACCGTTTTCACCTTGGCAGTGCTTCTGACGGTCGGGCAGTTTCTCCACCCGGCACAGAGCTGCGCACAGCAAGTCAGGGTGGCTGGGAAACGCAAAATACTCAGCCAGGTTAAGGCCGTCTATCCGCCGGTGGCCAGGAAGATGAACCTGACGGGAATCGTGAAACTGGTCGCCATTGTTGCGCCAGACGGCACGGTCGTCCGCACTGAAGTGCTCGGTGGCAGTCCGGTCCTGGTGCAATCGGCCGCGGACGCCATCGCTAAGTCGAAGTGGCAAGTGGGGCCACAAGAGACCAAGGAACTGATCGAAATCAAGTTCGAGCCTGACGCGGAATGAGCCATCAGGCGGGTTCGGCTGTCGACGTATCTGTCGAAATCAACTTAGACGGAGTCTCGACCATGAAGAGCAGCAAGTCCGTATTTCCCAGCATCACTAAGTTGGTCTTGGTTTTGAATGCCACCCTCGCCATTCTGTTGGCTGGCCCTTCGCTGTTCTCCCAAACCAATATGGGTCGCATCTCGGGGACGGTGAGCGACCCCGCCGGAGTTGCGCTGCGGAGCACTACCGTGATGATCAGCGACGCGCAACACGGCGCCACTCGAGTGCTGGTTACCGAACAGTCTGGCGCCTATGTCGCCCCCAATTTGGCGCCCGGCTTGTACTCGATCCGCGCCGAGGCCGATGGATACAAGACCGTCGAGAGAAGCATCCAGCTCGAAGTTGGCCAGGACGTTCGCATCGATTTTGTCCTGCAGCCGGGCGAAGTCTCCGAGAAGATCACGGTGACCGAAACCAACCCGATGCTGGAAACGGTCAACGACGTTTTGGGCGGAACCCTGGGCAACAAGCAAATCAACAGCCTGCCTTTGAACGGCCGCGACTTTCAGAACCTGCTTGTGCTGCGGCCCGGCGTGATGCGTTACCCAGGCGGCGGCATCGGTTCCATCAGCGCCAACGGCCTGCGTTCCGAGGACAACAACTTTGTCGTCGATGGCACCGACAACAACGATCCCTATTTCGGCCAGAGCGTCATCAACGGTTCCGGCGTGCAGGGCACGCCCGCGACCCTCCTGCCCATCGATTCCATCCAGGAATTCAACGCCCAATCGAACCCCAACGCCGAGTACGGTTGGAAAGCCGGGGCGGTCGTCAACGTTGGATTGAAATCGGGCAGCAACAGTCTTCACGGCACCGCATACGATTTTGAACGCAACGCCGCTTTCGATGCCCGAAATTTCTTCAACCCGTCGCCTAACTCCAAAGCGCTACGGCTTCACCAATTCGGCGCAACTGTAGGCGGCCCCGTTTTGCGGGACAAAGTTTTCTTTTTTGGCGGCTACGAGGCGGCGCGCAGCCTGGTCGGAGTCACGCAAGTCTTCTCCTCACCCGCGACCGTGTCCTTGCAAGGCGACCCAGCCAACAGCATCCCGGACGCGTTAGCCGATTTGCAAGCTCACGGAATCGTCGAAAATGCATTGAGCCAGAAGCTGGCGACGCTGTTTCCCACCAACAACGGAAGCAACCCGAATGGGATCGTCACCAACTTCCCCAACACCAACCGTAGTGATAACGCGGTAGCCAAAGTCGACTACCATCGGAATGATCGCCATTTGCTCACCGCCTCTTACTTTGTCGGCGATAGCCTGCAGACCGAACAGGATCAGCCGGTAGCCAGACCGCAATGGATGTCGCAGGCCAGGACCCGCGGCCAAGTGCTCGGAGCGGGCTGGATTTGGATGCCCAATCCGCGGTGGGTCAATGAGGCGAGGTTCGGCTACAACCGCTTGTGGCAGACCTTTCTCACCGCCGATGCCAATCTCAATCCGGCAACTGCCTACGGCATCGATACCGGAGTCACCAACCCGCTCGACTATGGCATGCCGACCATTCGCATCGGCGGCTTTGGCCCGCCGCCGCCCGCTGGAGTCTTTGGCGGCAATAACGGCTGGCCCCAGATGCTTCGACCGGCACAGACCTTCCAATTCACCGACAACACTTCTTACAATCGCGCCAAGCATGCCCTCAAGCTTGGTGGCGAAGTGCGCCGCAGCAGCGTCGACCATCTCAAGAACCGCGGCGGCAAAGGTCGTATCGATTTCAACAACGGCACCCTCTTCAATCCAACCTTTACTCCACCTTTTCCAGGCGCGACGCCGCTGGAAGATTTCCTCGCCGGAGTGCCCAACAATGGCCGCATCCTGTTGGGCGACACGCATCGGCAAGTAAGCTTCTGGTCTTATGCCGCCTTCTTACAGGACGACTGGCGTGTGCTTCCACGGCTCACCGTGAACGCGGGACTACGCTATGAATTGAACACGGTTCTCCGTGAGTCTCACAACCTGTTGGGCAACTTTGATCCGACTCTTGGAGTAGTGCAGATTGGAAACCAGATCAGCTCCCCCTACAACGGAGACCACAACAACTTTGGCCCCCGGGTCGGCATGGTGTGGGACGTCACCGGCGTCGGCCGTACAGTCGTCCGCGCAGGAGGCAGCATCCTCTATGACATGCCCAATTTCAACACCTTCATCGGCCAGTTCAATTTCACCAATGACCCAGGAACGATTGGAATCAACATTGTTCCCACGGCCGCACTCGGCATCGGTCTCGGTGGAACTGACGGCACTGGGACGATCAATGCCGGCGTCTTGCAAGGTATCACCAACCTCAACTGGGCGCCCAACGCACAGGTGTTCAACGTCTCGCAGATTGATTGCCGCACTACCCCCTGCGACATCTTTGCCGTCAACCGCAACCTGCGCACTCCCTATGTCACCAGTTGGAACATCAACCTTCAGCAAGCTGTCAGCAACACTCTTTCGCTCCAGGTGGGATACGTTGGCGACCACGGAACGAGGATCCTCAGCGTCTACGACATCAACCAGGTAGATCCCAACTCGCCGGCCGAAATCGCCTGTGGCCATTGCGAGCAGGCAGGGCGCCCCTTCGCTGCCAGATTTCCCGGCCTGAAGTTCATCAACCAGCTGGGGAGTGGCTATGAGTCCAACTACAACGGCTTGCAGGCGACCCTGACGCAGCGACCGTCTCACGGCCTGTCGTATCTGCTGGGCTACACCTACTCACACGCCTTCGACCAGGCATCCGACAATCGCGCCCCGCAGGCCATGGACGGCACCAACCCTGCCCGCGAGTACGGCAGCAGCGACTTCGACATCCGACACCGTCTCACTCTGGCGTTCACTTACGCCGTCCCCGGCACCAAGTCCTGGGGCCAACTCCTGCAGGGATGGCAACTCAACTCCATCGTGACTGTGCAAACCGGCCAGCCCTGGAACGTAGTCGACACCAGCAACGATATCAGCCTGACAGGCGAGGGCGCCGACCGCTGGGACTTCTTCGGCAATCCCGCCGACTTCAAACCCTCGCATTTCGAAGGAATCCCGTTCTTCCCCGACGGTACGCAGAATACCGCGTGCATGGCGCACGCTTCCGCGACTCAACTGCAAACTTTTGGTTGCTTCGCCAAAGGCGCCAGCGTCATGACTCCTCCCGACGCGGGTACCTTCGGCACCATGCCTCGCAATCTCTTCCGCGGTCCCGGCCTCGAAGCCTGGGATCTCTCCGTGGTCAAAGACTGGAGACTCACGGAAAAAGCGAAGCTGCAATTCCGCGCGGAGTTCTTCAACGTCCTTAACCATCCCAACTTCGCCAACCCGTACGGAGCGAATTTCACCTATGGCCGGGTCGACCCCTCAAACCCCGCCCAGTTCGGTTGTTCCTGCGCAACGCCCGACGTCGCCGATGCCAATCCCGTGATCGGCACCGGCGGCCCGCGCAACATCCAGTTGGGGGTGAAAGCAGTTTTCTGACGCGAACATCAGGCGGTAGACCCGCTCTTAGCGATGTCCGCCTGCGCCATTTCAATTGAGGGTGCCCCATCCTTAACGTCGCGCATTTTGCGACGTTAGGGTGGGGATTTTCAACTGAGGAAGGCAGGGGGTACCCGACCAAACAACTACGACCCCAGTAGTTTGGCCGCGTCTTTCGCGTAGTACGTCAGGATAATGCTCGCCCCCGCCCGCCGGATGCTGAGCAGCGACTCCATCATGACGCGCTCGCGTTCGATCCATCCATTGCGGGCGGCGGCCTCGATCATGGCGAATTCGCCGGAGACCTGATAGGCAGCCAGCGGCAGATCGAACCGGTCGCGGGCGGCGGCGATGACATCAAGATACGGCATGGCGGGCTTGACCATGATCATGTCAGCCCCTTCTTCGATGTCGGATTCGATCTCGCGCATGGCCTCGCGCACGTTGGCTCCGTCCATCTGGTACGAACGGCGATCGCCGAATTGCGGCGCCGAGTCCGCGGCCTCGCGGAACGGTCCGTAAAACCCGGAGGCGAACTTCGCGGCGTAGGAAAGAATCGGCGTGTTGATCAGACCGACCTCGTCAAGAGCCCGGCGGATGGCCGCTACCCGCCCGTCCATCATGTCGGAAGGCGCGATAATGTCGATGCCCGCCTTCGCCAGCGAAACCGAGGTGCGCGCTAGCAACTCCAACGAAGAGTCATTGTCGATTTCGAAACTTGCTTGAACGGCATGCGCAGCAGCGGACACCGCAGTCTTGATTGCCTTTTCTTTCTCCGCTTTATCCTTCACTGCGAGCACACGTTGCGAAGGCTTCACGGCGTTGAGAACCGCGGCACCCAGCGATTGCGGCGTGAAGCTCGATTTCACGATGCCGCAATGTCCGTGCGACATGTACTCGCAGAGGCAGACGTCCCCCATCAAAACTAGGCCGGGGACTTCGCGCTTTATCGCCCGCGCGGCCTGCTGCACAATCCCGTCCTCGGCCCATGCTCCGGTGGCGACTTCGTCTTTCTTGTCGGGAAGACCGAACAAAATCACCGAGGGCACTCCCAGCGAATGCACCTCCTGGGCCTCTTTCACCGCTTCGTCCACCGATAGATTGAACACGCCCGGCATGGAACGAACTTCCTTGCGTACGCCTTCTCCGGGGCACACGAACATGGGATACACGAACGAATCGGGCGTCAGGCGGGTTTCGCACACCATGTTGCGCAGTTCGGCGGTGCGGCGGAGGCGGCGAAGGCGGGTTACAGGAAACGCCATAGCAGATCACCAGGGGAAGGACTGGAATGAAGCCGCCCTCCCGCACTCCATTTTACATCTTTAAATCTTCCGGAATGTTTGTTGGGCCCACCGCGCCGGGGGGTGTAACGGAAGTAATCTCCTCGTTTTCAAACGACGCTCGGCATTCCCGATCGACTCCCATAGAATTGGGACGGATGACTCTGTTCCGACGCCACCGTTGGTTTGTCGCAGCGGCCGGGATCACTCTGGCCTTTACCGTGGTGTCGCTCACCGCACCTAAGAGTGCCGGATTGACCGCGTTCGCCGATGTGGGTGGCTTAGCGATCATGCTGATGGCCGCCGCGGTCATGCTGTGGAGTGCCATTCGCAAGCCCAAGCGGGAACGCGGCTTCTGGGTGCTCATGACGCTGGGCTTCTCGCTATGGGCGTGCAATCAGGGAGCCTGGGTGCACAGCGAACTCGTGCTCCATCAGCCGATTCCCGACCCTTACTTCTTCGACATCGTTCTTTTCTTCCATGTGCTGCCCATGATTGCGGCCGTCGGCTGGCGTCCGGACCTTGTGAAGAAGGAAGAAAAGATTCATCTCAGCATGCTGAATTTCTTGATGCTGGTGGGCTGGTGGATCTTTCTCTACGCTTTTCTCGTGTTTCCGCACCAGTATGTGGTGCTGAATGTAGCTTCCTACAACAAGTTCTACGACGGGCTCTATCTGCTCGAGAATGTCTTGCTGATGGCGGTGCTGGGCCTGGCGGCCTGGACCAGTTCTGGGGGTTGGCGTCGGCTATACCTGAATTTTATTGGCGCTAGCGTGTTGTACGGCATTGGCTCCCAGTTCCTCGATCGGGCAGTTGCCAATGGCACCTACTATTCGGGAAGCTTCTATGACGTCGCATTGATCGGCTCAGTGGTATGGATGGCGGCCACCGCTCTGGCAGCGCAGCAGTGGGAGCTGAAAAGCACAGAGTTCCGCCTGGACTTGCGATGGCGGAAACTTGTTCCTCGGCTTGCAATGCTGGCTATACTCTCGCTGCCCGTCCTGGGAGTGTGGACCGCTCTGTTTGACCAGTCCTCCGCTCCCGCGCGAACTTTCCGAATATTCTCCGTGCTGGCTGCCATGCTGTTGTTGGGAACGTTCGTTTTCCTGCGCCAGTACATGCAGGACCAAGCGCTGATGACCCTGCTGCGGGAGTCGCGCCGCGGCTATGACAACCAGAAAAATTTGCAGAACCAGCTGGTGCAGAAAGAAAAGCTGGCTTCGCTCGGGACATTGGTGGCGGGTGCCGCGCGTGAGATTGACGTCCCCCTCAAGGCCATCATGAGTACTCGGAGCAGCTCTGGGCGCAAGAGCGGCTGACCGACGAGCAGAACCGACTGGTCCGCAAAATAGTAAGCCAGGCCCAGCGCACCCACGACCTGGTCGCCAACCTCCTGAG
>CAVYHM010000065.1:285000-348744 GCA_963768265.1 uncultured Acidobacteriaceae bacterium | reverse complement strand
CCGCACAGAAAACAGGACCGCTAATCACGGCCTATAGCATCTCCGGCACGCTTAACCCAGCAGCGGGTAGTAGCGGGGCAACGCTGACGCTCGGCGGTGCAGCCCGCGCCACCACCACGGTGAATAGTTCCGGCAATTACACCTTCAGCGGCTTGCCCAGTGGCTCTTATGCCGTCACCCCGGCGAAGAAAGGCTCCACGTTCAGCCCGGTGACGCAGCAAATAATAGTCGGTAATTCTAATATTACGGGAGCGAATTTCAGCGTCACTCAACAACCCGGAACTATCAGCATTTCGGGCTTGATCAGCTCGTCGGAGCACGGCACTGCGACGACGGTGACCCTGAGCGGTGCCACCAATGCGACCGCCACAACCGACAGTTCCGGCAAATACACCTTCAGCGGTCTTTCCGTTGGATCTTATACGTTGACTCCGAACAAGGCGGGCTTTACGTTCAGTCCAGCGAGCCGTACCGTTACCGCAAGTGCCACCGATGTTACGGGAGTAGATTTCAGCGTGAATCAGCCACCGGTAATCATCAGCATTTCGGGCTTTATCAGCCCGGCGGCCAATGGCGCGGCGACCACGGTGGCTCTCAGCGGCGTCACCAGTGCCACCGCCACAACCGACAGTTCCGGCAAATACACCTTCAGCGGTCTTTCCGTTGGATCTTATAGGCTGACTCCGAACAAGGCGGGCTCTACGTTCAGTCCAGCGAGCCGTACCGTGACCGCAAGTGCCACCGATGTTACGGGAGTAGATTTCAGCGTGAATCAGCCGCCGGTAATCATCAGCATTTCGGGCTTTATCAGTCCGGCGACAAATAGCGCGACCACCGTGACGCTCAGCGGCGCGACGAGCGCTACCACCACAACCGATCACACTGGAAAGTATATCTTCAGCGGACTGCCTGCTGGGTCCTACACGCTGACCCCAAGCAAGGCGGGTCTCACATTTAGTCCCTCGATGCGGTTAGTGACCTCGAGCAGTGCCAATCTCACAGGAGTCAACTTTACGGCTGGCCCCGCCGGTCAACGATCTGGTCCCATCGTGATCAACGGACAAAACGGCACCGTCATCGAGGGATTGAAGATCACCAGCAGCGGGACTTGCGTGACAATTATTAATTCCACGAATATCACCGTTCAGAATTCAGAAATCGGTCCTTGTGGGGGGAACGGCATCGCCATCTCGGGTGGAAGCGGAATCAATATTTTCGATAATTACATTCATCCGGAGACTCTGGCGGCCGGATGCTGTGACCATAATGACGGAATCTTTGCCAGGGGAGGAACGCACGACCTGTTGATTCAGGGAAACGTCATAGCTTATGGTGAGTCCAATATCGAAATTCAAGGCGGACAGACCGTTACTGCCATCGGCAACTTTCTTTTGAATCCCCGCGACGAACGGACCCCTGCCGGACCTCGCGGCAATAATTTCCAGTGTTGGAACCAATGTAGCAATGTAGTGGTTCAGAACAACTATGCGCTTTCAAGTCTCGATATCACTCGCTATCTCTATTCCGAAGCTACCGAAGATTCCATCAACTTCGGAGTGACCACGGATTTTGTCGCCCAGAACAACTTCATCAGTGGGGGACACAGCCAAGCTGGCTGCGGAATCATGGCCGACACTTTCTCAAACAACGGTCAGATTCTTAACAATCAATTGCTCAATACCGGCCAATGTGGCATCGGCCTTACGGATGGAACTCATGTCGCAAATGGCAATAAGGTCCACAATGCCAATCCGGTTAAGGGCAGCGGAAATACGGCGATGTACGTCGCTCACTACGGCAAGAGCAATGTTTGCGGTCCGATGACAATAGCGGAAAATATTGCCGACGAGCTTAGGGCAGATGGCACTCACTCTGGCTGGTGGAATGCCAAAAACTGTGGAACCATCGACATCAGTACTGACACATTCAACGCACGAGCGCACGCCGCACTGACGCCAGAGTCGGCAGTATTTGTGCCCCCTTTGATTCCTCCACAACCTAGGAATTGCGTCGTCACCTCACCCTACTCGACGCAGACTAGCTCGCCTCCGTGCATCCCCTAGTCGTTTACTGATGAGGTATGGTCCCGACGCCCGGTGAGCGCTGCACACCGGGCGTCGTCGATCCATCAAAACGGCAAAGCCTTGGGTCGAACCCGGAACAAAAGATTACCCCCAGTAGGGGGAGAGCCGATACTCCGCCGGTCGCCTTGCCAAAATGCCATGCTAAGATTCAGATATGAACGTTACTGCAACGGCCGCCCCGATAGCGCAACCTCGGGAGCAACTGCTTCGCGTAATGCTCGCTGAACTCAAGGCCTGCCGGATCCCAGTCGATCAGCGCGTGCTCATCGTAGGCGGCAGCGCAGCGGACGAGCAACTTCTTCGGCAAGTAGGATTCCAGGACCTCGTCAACTCAAACCTTCCTACGGATATGGACCGGATGAATGGCGAAGAGGCTAATCCTGGCACCGAGCGCATCGCGTTGGATGTCGAACAGATGGATCTGCCCTCTGACTCCTATGATCTCGTCTTCGCTTCCGAGGTTTTGCATCACTGCAGCTCGCCACATCATGCGTTGTGCGAGATGCTTCGGGTAAGTCGAAGGTACGTTATATTCATGGAGCCCAATGATTCCGTTGCGATGAATGCCCTTGTGAAGATGAATTTCTCGTTTCCCTACGAACTTCCCGCCGTGATTGCTCACGACTATCAGTCGGGAGGGCTTCGCGACTCCAATATCCCGAATTTCATTTACCGCTGGAACCGACACGAGGTGGTCAAGACTGTCTCTTCCTGTATTGCGGAACGAGTTTTTTCCGTGCGCGCGCATCCCTACTGGGATTTCAGCGTGACCAAAGAAGAACTGGATCGGAGGAAAGCCACTCGCATTGGCAACATCACCTCGGCCATTGGCGCGGGCAATTTCATCGCGCTGCTGCGGGTTGCGCAATTATTTATGAACGGGATCCCACCTCTCCGCGGTCAGGGTAATAAGTTTTTCTGCTGTATCGACAAAGGCGAGCATCTTAAGCCGTGGATGGCTCGTGACGGCGAGCAAATCGTTTTCAACCGCGAGTTTAGTCGCTAGTCGACCTACCTGAAGAGCTCGGCTTGAGACTGTCGGCGTGGTATTCTGCCTGCCCCTATAATAAGAGCAGCGACTATGAGGAAGACCTCATCGTTCGGCCGGTTCTGCCTTCAACGGCTCCCCAGGAATCGGCCCCGGAGAACCTTTTAACACGCAACTGGCTCTAAAGATCATCTCCTGAACCGCCAATGGACCCACCACATCCGGCCTGCAGCCCGGCGAGACCCCACTTCTCGCCGGGCTGCTCCTTAGAAACTTCTCTTATGCTGCGACAGCGGGAGTAAGAGTGACCGCCAGTCCAAGGTCTTTCGCTTTTTTCTGGATGCTGCGGATTTCGTGTTCTCGATATTTCTCTTCATAGTGCCTACCTCGGCGATGATGGTTTGCGCGTTCATGATATTGATGCCGTCGATTTGCGTCAGGTCCGTGCCGCTGATGCGATATAACTCGCCCCGTAGATCAAAACCGGTGGGGGCATTGCTGCCAGCTTTTTTGCCAGCCTTTGCTGCCGGCATTCCCACAGTATTGTTACAGGAATGTTACTAAGTAAGTCGATATGAATAGTTGCATATCTGTCGCTTTTACTCCCGGCTGAAGCGGGCCGCTGTTCCAAAAAGCGTGCCGACTGCACAGGATCATTGCGAATCAGGAGCCTCTACACATGGGGAAACTCATACTCGTGCGTCACGGACACACATGCCTCAACGTTCCCGGACGGGACGAGCGCTTGCGCGGCTGGCTCGACCTGCCTCTCGACGATCAGGGGCTCCGCGAAGCCGCCGAGACTGCCGAGCGTCTGGCGGACTACCCGGTCGATGCGATTTACTCGTCTGACCTGCGTCGAGCCCGTCAGACGGCCGAGGTATTGCGCCGCCGCGCCCACGCACCGCGCATCACAGCGACCAAGGAACTCCGTCCATGGAATCTGGGCGTGTTTTGCGGCCAGAGGGTGATGGACATCCTGCCCTTCCTCAACTTGTTGAACCGGCATCCCGACGTGGCCGCACCCGGCGGGGAATCGTTCTACCAATTTTATGGGAGGTACTCTCGCCGATTGACGGCTCTGTTGAACCTCGCCCTGCAGTCTGCTGGATGCATCGTTGCCGTCACCCACGTCCGCAATGTCCTCGCCTCCCAGACTGTCATCGAGCAAGGCAATCCCGATCTCATTCCAGTTCGGGGCGGACCACCCACCGGAACGCTCCTTGTCGTGGAACGGCAAAATGGACGTTGGGAGATGAGATCGGATAGCGGGAGGGCCCCGATGACTCCCCCAGCCGCGCTCGCCGAGGCCCGCCTATGAGCCCAAGCGAGGGAACTCCCGCGCAGAAACAAGGATTCAACTTGGCTCTCGGGCCTCTGTTCGTCGTGAGCATGGGACGTGCCGGCTCGACGTTGCTCTACGCGCTTCTGAACAAGCATCTACAGGTCGCACTGATGTTTGAAGGCGACCTCATCTGCTTGCGTTCCACATTTCTCAAACCGAGCCTGTTTCGCAATTGGGCAGAGCGCTGGGAACTCTACGACCAGGCTCTTAACCGCCACCGACTGCCCCTGGCGGAGGTGGACGGGCCCTCAGATTTCGTTGGCGCCTTCACCAGAGCGCATCAACTCTTCGCCCTGCGCAAGGGTGCTTCGATCTGGGGCGACAAGTCTCCTGCATATTTCAACCGCCTCAATCGGATTGCAGACGACTTTCCCGATGCCCGCTTCATCATCGTTTGGCGCAACCCGAAAGATACCGCCAATGCCGTTCTGCGCGCCGCCGCGGTGGGTAGCACTCACTTCCAGCGCCGGGGAGCCGTTCTGCGCGAGTTTCTCGGCTACGAAACACTTAAGAACGAATGCGACGGGTTGCTGGACCGTGGCAAACCAGTTTGCCAAGTCAACTACGAGGACTTGGTTTCGCAAACGTCGTCCGTCATGCGGCAGGTCTGCGATTTTCTCCACATTCCTTATGACGATTCGCTATCCAGCCTGGAAGGCGCAGATCGTTCAGCGATTTACCACGGGCCAAATCATGCCAACATCAGAAGTGACAAGATCGTTCAGGGGCCGCGGCCAGATCATGTCAGTCCCGTGCTACGCGAGAAGATCGAACGCTATGTGGCCTGGTGGCATCAAGTGTATGGGGCGACTTGGCCTGCCTACCCTCAGTCGGTAGACCCTGGCGTTCTCCCACCCACTCGTATTTCGAGAGTCGTCGACTCGATGCTCTATCGCATCTGGCGCACCAGAGACCGGATTGCCCGGATTGCATTCTGTTTCGCCCCAATATTCTTGCTGCGCCATCTTCGTGAACGTCAACAAAAGCGCGGGAGAAGCCGTTTCACCCAGATGTCCCATTGTGGTAGAACAGCTCCTGGCTTGGTCGAAGGCACGTTTTCACGAGGAGCGAGTATCTCAAAAACGCCGTAACTCGAGCAAATGCAAGGAGACTCCCCTTGACACTTATCCGATCCAGAAGCTGATCCGTGAATACCAGCTTGGGGCAACGGTCCCGGCTGCGTACGCAAGTCCCTGGGATGGACGACTGGCTGCGAAGGCTTGGTTCTTTGCCTCTGATCGCGCAGCCGGGCGAGCGGCGGATGTACTACACCAGTGGTGAGGTCCTCGGTGCCTTGATCGGAGGCGTCTGAGGCCGGTCGCTGAGTCTGTTTCTTCGCGAATGCATCTTCGATCCGCTCGGTAGTGAGTTTTCGGCAAGCGCGCCTGACGTCCCCTAGAGACTCATCCGGCTGCCCGTTCGCAAGGTATCCGGGGCGGGACGGTGCAGGTGTATGCCAACATCCCCCTGCCCTTGGCTTCCGCCTTGGACTTAGAGTCGGGCGAAACCGTGACCGGGAAAGTGCTCGACCGCACCCATTTGCTGTTGGTGCGTTTGCCGGAGCGGAAGCAACTGAAGGGCGAGGCTGTGCCCCAGCCCTCCTCTCGGAAAAGGGCGCGGCGGGCCCGGAGCAGCGGCCATGATGGGCAAGCGTTCTGCGCAAGACAAGCTGTTTGCCGCCTATCACGTCTATCTCGACTTTGTGGGCCGGGATACCTGTACGGGTACCCTGGCGCAGAACCGGGAGCAGATGTTTCGCGATGAAGACTTTGCCGCATTGTACTGCCCGGACAATGGACGCCAATCCGTCTCTCCCAGTATGGCGGTGAGTGTGCTGTTCTTACGGGCCTGCGAGAGGGTGAGTCTTGCCGAGGCGGTGGAGCGGACCAAATATGATCTGCGCTGGAGGGTAGCCTTGGGACTGGAGATGGAAGAGGTACCGATGCAGAAGAACGCGCTGCAGGAATTTGATGCCAAGCTGGTGCTGCACGACGAGATGGGAGAGCCGATCTTGCAGAAGTCGATCCAAGAGGCCCGCCGCGCCGATATCCGAAGGATCGCAAGCTTCGCGTGTACCCTGGATACGACGCCGATCTTGGGCAGGATTTCTAGGTTACTTGGACCTCGAAAAATAGTGGGGACAAGCCCTGAAATAGTGGGGACAAGCCCTGAAATTGACTGGGGAAGAGGTATACTTAGCTCCGTCATTCGCGGGCACGTCCGCAGTTTCGCGGCACAGATGACGGCGTAGATTCCCCCATCATGACTCTCGTTGACAAGCGTCCCCCTTGCCAAACAACATACAATGGGTTTTTACGGCTGACATCATTCGCCCACCTGGTTGCGGAGTGGCTTCGGGCTGTGTTTTTTCGTAACCGGGCGTGCCCAAAATGCAACGAACCGTGCGCGATAGGCAACTTCACATTGTGAGAAGGAGCGCCACTATTATGAAGGATAGTCGTTTCACTCTGAACAATCGGACGATGGCAGGGCTGTTGGTCGGCCTGGGCATGATTGCGAACCTGGCGGGGTGCGGCAGTTCCAGCAAGTCCACTCCACCGCCACCCACGGTATCGATTGCGGCGACGAGCGGATCACCACAAACAGCTACGGTCAGCACAGCATTTGCGGCACCCTTGGTCGCGACAGTGACGACAGGCGGATCGGCGACCAGCGGCGTGACGGTGACCTTTACGGCCCCGTCTTCGGGTGCGAGTGGCACCTTCGCTGGCGGGAAGAATACGGCAACGACAGACTCGACGGGAAAGGCCACCTCGGCTGTGTTCACGGCGAACTCGACAGCCGGTGCGTATGCAGTGACAGCTTCGGTTTCAGGAGCCTCGACGCCCGCCAGCTTCTCTCTGACAAACACGGCCGCCTCGGCGGTCCAAATTTCAGCGACCAGCGGGTCCGGGCAAACTGCGACGGCGAGCACAGCATTTGCGGCACCTCTGGTCGCGACAGTGACGACAGGCGGAACGCCAACCCCCGACGTGACCGTGACCTTTGCTGCCCCAACGTCGGGCGCGAGCGGCACTTTCGCTGGTGGGGTGAATACGGCCACGACCGACGCGAACGGAAAGGCCACGTCTGCGGCGTTCACGGCGAATTCCACAGCTGGGGCGTATACCGTGACGGCGACCGCCCCAGGGGCAGCGTCACCGGCCAGCTTCAGCTTGACGAACGCGGCGGCAACCTTGGCGAATGGCAACTACGTGTTTTCGCTGACGGGGAATGATAAGGCCAACGGTACTTTCTTCTATGCTGGCGTCTTTACGGTGGCTGGAGGTGCGATCACAGGCGGGGAGCAGCACTTCTCTGACGACGCCATTCTCGTGGCACTCGAAGCGATTACGAGTGGCACGATTGCTGCCAATGCGCAGGGTACGCTGGCAATCACGCTTAAATTCACCGACGCTAAGATCAACTCGGGCGCTGGTACCGTCACTTTCGATGCTCGTATGGTGTCGAGTACGAAAGCTCTTCTCATCGAATACGATAGCTGGGCGACCGCCAGCGGAGAGTTGGATCTGCAAGCCACCAGTAGTTTGGCGACGCCCTCGGGAAGCTACGCATTCAACAGTACTGGACTCGACTTTTTTGGCCGATCCTTCTCTTACGGAGGCGTGATCAACGTCGACGGTCCCGGCACTATCTCCGGTTCGGGATCCGTTCTCGATATCAACGATCCCTGCGCAACGAATTCAGGCGGCTGCGTAGCGCAGATTTTCCCCAATCAAGTAGTCGTCACCAGCACTGTCAGCGCTCCGGATGCGTTTGGGTTCGTGTTCTTCTTGCTCAACGCCAACTGTCCCGGCAGCGGCACCGATCCAGAGTTGTGCAACACGGGCAACGGAATAGCCGCCTCGATCGAGTTGGATGGCTACATGATCGATAACAACCATATCCGGCTGATCGAGTTGTGGGGGAACGACTCGTTTACCGGAACCACGGGCGGCACGGCGCTGGGACAGGGAACCAACACCGGTACATTCAGTGCCACTTCTGTCTCCGGCTCGACATATGTGATCGGCTCGGGGGGTCAGGACCCCGGCAGGCTACAGGTGGCCGGACTCCTCACATTCAACAGCGGGGGCACTGTTAGCGGGAATCTGAGCTTCCACGATATTATCGGACAGAGCCCACAAGGCGGGGAAGCTATTAGCGGAGGGACTTACACGGTAGATCCGACAGGCCGGGTCACGGTAACGGGCGTAACAACCGCCGCTACGCCGGCCTTCACCTACAACCTCGAACTCTATCTGACGGGAGACGGGCACGCGCTGCTCATCTCGATGGATAGCACCAACCCAAGCCCTGACGAGCTTGCCGGAACCGCAACGCAACAAACTTCCTCCGCACTCACTGCCGCTTCCCTCAGTGGCAGCTATGCCTTTGACATAGTCCAGTTTAGTCCGAACGAGCAGGACGGCGTGGGAGCACTTACCGGAGACGGCGTGAGTAGTCTGACAGGGTTCCTTGACTTGAATGAGACCTTCACGACGGCTGCCACGCTGGTTCCAAACAGCCCGTTTTCGGATACCTTCGCCACCACCGCGACCAACGGCTTATTCACCGTCACAGACACTGTGACTCCGTCAACTCTGTTGACCATCTATCTCGTGGATAACACCCAAGGCGTAGTGATCGAAAACGACAACGCGCAGCTCACGCTCGGCTATTTCACCACGCAATAGCCACAGCGACAGCTATCAATTCGGCGTTTGGACTCGTGGCGCACTTAGGTGCGCCACAGTTTTTTACTCCCCTAAGAAACTCTCGTACGTGTCGGTCAAGTGGACCAACAAAGACCGTGAGAACATCTCTGGCGTCACGAACACATTCGCGCTCCGGAAGCAGGTACCCGGCTGCACTGTGCCCTAATTGAAAGAACGCCATCGGGCTAGGACATCACCCGCCTAGGAGTGATCCTAAGGCAACTCCTGAGCGGATAGACTCATCGAACCCAACGCCGGCTGACCGAGTCGAAGTCCTTTCCGCCGGGTTCATCTCAGTGCGGGTCTTTCAGGGGGAGAATTTCGTCAATGTTGCGAAATGCGTCTAATGCAGCCATCCTATTGTTTCTGTTGGCACTTTCCGCCACGGGAAGCGTGCTTTTAGGTCTAAATGGCTGCGGATCTGGCGGATCTGGCGGGGTATCTCGTGGAATGGTGACGAAGATCCAGCACGTCGTGGTCATAGTTCAGGAGAATCGCTCGACGGATAATCTGTTCCAGGATCCGGTTCTTATCGGCCGGCATGCCGATATCGCTCAGTCCGGTCTAAATTCAAAAGGCCAAGTCGTGCCCCTCCAACCAGATAGCCTGGTGGGCGAGTATGATATTAACCACAATCATCCCGCGTTCAAGGTGATGTACGACAACGGGAAAATGGATGGGGCTGACCTGATCCCTCTCCACTGCCCAGCCAGTAACCCAAACTGCGGTCCGCCCAACGCCCAATTCATGTATGTGAATCCAGCTGAGGTCCAGCCGTATTTCCAACTGGCGGAACAATATGCGTTCGCCGACCAGATGTTCCAGACGAATCAGGGCCCAAGCTTTCCGGCGCACCAGTTCCTGATCTCGGGGACGTCGGCGCCATCGGCTGGGAGCGATCTGTTCGTTGCAGAAAACCTGAATGATTCGACAGCGACGGCGATCGCCGGCTGCATCGCACCGCCCGGAACCTACACGTGGCTGATCGATCCCTCCGGCAGCGAGGCACAGCATATCTACCCGTGCTTCGAGCATCCTACGTTGACCGATCAACTGGACGCCCATAACGTGAGCTGGAAGTACTATGCTCCTTCCGCAGGGTCTATCTGGACCGCCCCCGACGCCATCCAGCACATGTGCCAGTCGCAACTACAAAACGGGCAATTAGTGTGCACCGGAAGCACGTGGCAGAAAGTCATCATTCCCCAGACCCAGGTGTTAACGGATATCGCAAACGGGCAACTCGCCGCGGTGAGTTGGGTGATTCCGGACGGGCGCTCCTCTGACCATGCAGTACTCAACGATGGATCGGGGCCATCCTGGGTTGCCGGAGTGGTGAACGCAGTGGGAAACAGTTCCTACTGGGCCAACACGGCCATCGTCATCACTTGGGATGACTGGGGCGGTTGGTACGACCATGTGCCGCCGAATGTCGTGAACTCTTACGAATACGGATTTCGTGTCCCACTGATTGTAGTATCCCCGTACGCCAAGTCTGGATACATCTCCCACGTCACCCACGATTTCGGCAGCATATTAAGGTTAATCGAGGAGGTCTTCAACCTACCAGGCCTTGGCTACGCCGATGCTCGGGCGGATGACCTTACCGACTGCTTCAACTTCAACCAGACGCCCACGGCGTTCAAAACCATTCCCGCGGCACATACAGCGGAGCACTTCCTTAATGACCGCCGGCCAGCCACGGATCCCGACGACGACTAGTTTGGGGCAGTTTCTTGCGAAAAGCTAAATGTCCCAAGTTGAATCGCTGCAAGTTATTTTTCTACGCGGTTGTTCGAGATAATTTGAGCCCGTCTTCGCGCCGGGGAAGTCGAATCGAGCTGCGAACGCTCGCGATTCGAATTGCGCCGAAGAATAGCCTTTTCAAGCGTACGTAGCGCTCTAGTAGATCGTCCGGTTAGTTGCTTATAGTATTGTGGGTCGGGCGGCGCCGACGACGCCTTCTCGGCTTGCGCGGGGGCGTCGCTTGATATTCCTTCTTGGCCTCGATATTGCGCTGAGGTTTTTCCGTTCCTTTGGTCCATACGAACGCCTGGGGTTTTGCTTGCTCCGGGCAATGGAGTCCAACAGAAATTCTTTCAGCTGGCGCTTCGAAGTATGAACGCTTGGTGACAAACCCTGCTTGCCCAGGATACTGAAGAAACATTCCACCATGTTGACCCAGGAAGCGTGGGTCGGGGTGGAATGGAAGCGCACGCGGGGATGCAGCTTCAGCCAGCCCTGCGCCGCTTGGTTTTTGTGGATGTTGAGATTGTCGAGAACCATGTGCAAGTCGTGTTCGGGGAAGGCTTCGACCACATCCTTGAGGAAGCGCAGGAAGCTGACCGAAGTGCGGCGTTGCTTGACCTGGGCCACCACTTGAGCGAATCTCCAGCGCCGCCAGCAAGGTCTGGGTGCCGTGGCGGACATACTCGTTGGTCCAACTGCGCGGTTTCTTGGCGCTCGAAGGCAGCAGGGGCTGAGTACGGTCCAGCGCCTGAATCCCCGTCTTTTCGTCGACACACAATACCAATGCATTTTCCGGGGGATTCAAATAGAGGGCGACAATATCCAGCAGCTGGGCTTCAAAATCGGGATCTGGACTGAACGACAAGGTACGAATTCGATGGGGCTGCAGGTTGGAGGCCACCAGGATCTGGTGCAGGGCGCTGCGCGGCAGCTCTAAGTCCTGGGCCAGCGTGCGTACACTCCAGCGGCTGTAGTGTTCCGGTTGTTGGCGGGCTCGGTTCTGCACCCGCTGTATGATCTCCGGCCCATGTTTTAGCGGACGACCCGACCTTTTTGCATCTCGAAGTCCCTCCAGCCCTTGCAGGGCAAAACCGCGGCGCCACTTACTGACGGTCACTTCCGGCATCTGCAGTTCGCTAGCGATTTGCTGATTGGCTTGCCGGCAGCGGCCGCCAAAATAATCCGGCTTCGCTGTACCAAACCTTGGGAAGCCGAGGGCGATCGCAACAGTCGGTCCAGCGCGGCTTTCGTCGTAGAGTCGAGCGAGACCGGAGGAGCCACTCTCGGCATGTTCCCACCTGTAATCGAAAGTCGCAATAATGTAAACAACTATATGGACGATGTGCTAGTCCTATCGAGTCCGACCCGCTCATTACGGTCGGAGCATTGAAAAACGAAAAGTTACTATTTAGTTAACGGAACCTCCGAACTGAACCGGGGACTGTCCCTTGGGACAATGGTCGAATTAGGCGAATTGTTACCTTATTGATGTACTTCTGGATGTACTTCTGGAATCTACCCTGCCTCTAGGTTGTGAGGCACTTTAATACAGTGATTGGCCTAGTGGGTCTACAGGCATTCGAGTAGAGCCTTGATTTTGACTTCATGCGCAAGCTCTCGAAGCTAGATTTTGGCAGGACCGCGATCGGCTTGGCTAAATCGTTCGTACGCAATTCAGTAGCAGTTTCAGCTTGAAAAAATCGAACGGGCCCTAGTTGGTTTCTGAAATGAGGATACAGGCAATGCTTCCCCCTAAATTTCTTCGATTCCGTCTATACCAAAGAATCGTTTCCTGCGCACTTATTCCACTGTGTGCATCCACCTTAGCTGTCGCTGCCTCGCAAGTGGCGGTTCGGCCGGGCGCAAATATTATCAACCTGGTAAATAGCAGTCCAGCTGGAACGACATTCGTTATCTACCCCGGAACATATAGGCTCACGGCACCGATTACTCCGAAGAGTGGTGATGTCTTCGTCGGTCAGACGGCATGCGCACCGCCCACGATGGCCTGTCCGGCAATCCTGAGTGGTTCCCGCGTGCTGACTTCCTTCCAGCACTCGGGATCGTACTACTTCGTGCCGGGACAGACCCAGCAGGGCAAGATCTTTATCACCACTACACAATGCATCAGCGGATATTTGGGCTGCCTTTATCCAGAGGATCTCTTCTTCGACGGCAAGCCACTATTGCACGTAACCTCGCTGGGTGCGGTCGTCTCGGGCACCTGGTATTTCGATTATCCGAACAATACCATCTACTTTCACGACAATCCGGCTGGCCACAAGGTGGAGACGAGTGTCACGGAGGCGGCCTTCCAGAGTACAGCCAACAACGTCACCATTAAGGGACTCACGATCGAAGAGTTCGCTGTTCCGATCACACTGGGAGCGATCGGGATTGCCGGGGGGCCCTCCCCCACGGCAGGGGCCAATTGGGTAGTGCAGAACAACGAGATCCGGCTTAATCACGGGGATGGAGTGCGAATTAACTACGGATATCGCATCCTCAACAACTACATTCACACTAACGGAAACCTGGGAGTGGCAGGAGGGACTGCAAATGGCGGCATCAGCACCGCGCCACCAGCAAGAGCTTCGCAGATCCTGATCCAGGGCAACGAGATCGCTGGCAATAATTATGCTTTCGTGAAACCCGAGTTCGGCGGGGGTGGCGTTAAAATCGGAGTTACGCGAGGTGTGGTTCTGCAAGGCAATTATATCCACAACAACCTAGGCTCCGGTTTCCACGCGGACACAAACAATATCAATACCGTAGCCGTGGGAAATACGATCAATGACAACACGGAGCAGGGTCTGTTCAACGAAATCAGCTACGCAGCAAGCTTCCGCAACAACGTCCTGCGTCGCAACGGGTATACGCACTCCAATCACGATGAATGGATGTACGGTGCGAATATTCTGAGTTCAACCTCGCAGGGGGTTCAGGCCTATTGCAATACCATAGAGGTTTCGGCTTCAGGCGGAAACGCGATGAACATCATCGCGCAAGGGCGGCCTGGTTATACCTCGGCGAACAATTACTTCCACCACAACACGGTCATTTTCGATGGAAATTCTGGTTGGAACGGCGGAGCAAATGCCGATCCCACGGAACCAAAGTTCTTCGCCCTCAACCGGTTCGACTACAACAGGTATCATCTTCCCGCGATGACGCAGACTGCGTTTCCCTGGCAGAAGGCCCTGCACGCATTTCCGGGCTTTCAAAGCGGAGGTGCCGAACCCCATGGAACCGCCGATACTAACTACAAAGCCACGGCTCCCACCGTGGGTATCAGTTCTCCGCTAGATGGAGCATCGGTTTCCGGCACGGTGAAGGTGACGGGAACCGCCAAGGACAACATTGCGATTGGCAAGGTTGAGTTCTATCAGGACTGGGTTTTGAAGTCGACTGTCGGCGGAACGTCTCCGTTTGTCTTCGACTGGAATTCTACCGGAGTCGCGAAGGGAACTCATGTGTTGACGGCCATGGCTTACAACACCGACGGAATTCGAGCGTGCTACGCAATTGTGGTAACCGTTCCGTAGGTTTCTCGAATGAAAGAAAAAGAGCAGGCTGCATTTTTGCAGCCTGCTCTTTTTTGTGGGGTTCTTACGTTCTTACTGCTGAATGTTCGGGCGTATCATCTGCGCTGACGAGCATTCCCCTTTCCCCACAGACATTCCGTGCGCATCCTGGCGTTTGCGCTGCCACGTCTTGAAATCGATTGGCGGGGGAGGGTTTCCGTTTCCCAACCTCCAGATTGATCCCTTCCAGCCCTCATGGGGCAGACAGTAGGTGTTTTGCTCAAACATGCCATCGGTTCCCCACTGATCGAAAGTGTTGCTGTAGTCCGCGGCTTGCACCGCGGGTACATCAGCCGAAACGACCAGTATCCGATTACAACAAACGTTCATACCCTGGGGAACTTTGCACCCCTGCCCGCAGCCCTCTCGCTTGGCGTTGTAGTCGATGATGATTCCGCCTCGCGAGTTGGCCGACGCGGTAACGATGTTGCCGGTGATCACGCCATGTGAAGAGCTCGCGTAGTGGATCTGCGGCCCCTTCTGATTGCCTTCGTCGGGGTTCCCAAAGCCGTTGTCGTAGACCGTGTTGTTGATGATTGTATTCCGGTCGCTGACCTCAACTCGGATGCCCTCGCCTGTATTCCCGTACACGACGTTGTTGCTGTATGTGATCCCGCTGGCGAATACATCGGACCACAAACCCATCCCGAGATTGTCGTGAACCTTATTGTTCGAGATGGTGAAATCCTTGCCGGTGAATTTGCAGCATCCGGATCCGAATCCACTTTTCACATGATCGATGTTGTTGTGATAGATCTCGTTTCCGTCCACCACCACGCTACTGACTGCGCCGGCGTTAATGCCAAACTGACCGTTGTCGTGGAGACTATTGTTCCTGACCTTGGTGTTGCTGCCATTCGGCCGGATCGAGATTCCGGCTCCGCGGTTGAAGCGAATCTCGCATTGCTGGATGGTCCAGCCGGGCGCCCGGGGTTCGACTGCCCCTTCTTGCAAGCCTGGCCCGTACTTCTCGATGGTGAGATTTTGGATTGTGATGCCGCTGGCGCTGTTGCTGAAGAATGCGAATGTCTGCGCGCTCAGTTCAACAACATGCCCCGTGGGGTCGGCGGCCAAGTAGACATTGTTTCTGGTTCCTCCATCGTCGCCTGACAAATCGTAGTACCAGGCTCCAGGCGCCAGATCAGCGAGTGACGCCCCCCGGACGTAGGGGGCGTTGTCCACGAAAAGGTCCTGAGAATACCAGCATGCCGGATAGTTCGGCTGGCAATGCGCCGCCATGGAGGGATCGCTGGGAAGAGGCGCCCCTCCGGGGGCAGTCCAGTAGGAACCGGAACTGAGCAAGACCTGTTTCCAACCGGTAAGGACTTTCGCGCCGTTTTCAACGGCGCCTTCAGATCCGGTAAACACATCGTTGCTCTTTGGCGATGTTACAGAATCATGGTGGACACCGCTCACGAGGCTAAAAGTGGTTCCCGGTGGGCAAGCGCTAACCAATGCCTGCAAATTATCGCCGGGCTGGACAGTGACGGGGTTCGCGCGACACTGGCACCACGATACCGCGGAGACCCCGGCGAAGGTGAATACGTACAGAAACCGGCTTCTACAGAAAGTCCAGACGATCCGTTTCCCCATACGACACGCCATTTCTACTTCTCCAATACATTGTGCATGGATTGGCCGTTTCCAGAGGATTTACTCCCACCATCGCAGTCCGAACGCAGTGAGAGCCCAGCCCTTGGAACGACATAAGGCCATTGAATCCATTTAATCGATTATAGACAAAAAAGCCGCGGTCAAGAGATTTAGGGGCCAGATGGACGCCAGTCTGGCAGGCCCTCTACCTTGACAGCGGGCTGAGATGAACTTTGCTATGGTTGTGGGATGAATCCCTGTATATGTGAATCACTGGATATTGATGGATGTGCTCCAGCCGCTCCCGCCATTCCCTCCTGAACCGCAATTGGCGTGACCATTGCAGCTTCCTCCAGTTCCGCCGTTCACTTTGATGGTTCCGCTGTTACCCAGGTAGGAGACAGCAGCGAACACAACATAGCCGCTTCCGCCTCCACCGCCGGCACCGGTATTGTCCGCCGTAGCGTTCGCGCCATTGGCGCCACTGACATCAATAGTCCCGCTGAACTCGATGGTATTGCACACGAATATGATGGGTGTGCCGCCATCTCCACCTAAGCCACCGGCCGAGCCGCCACGTCCACCAGCACCCCCGCCGCCCGGCCATGGACTCCCGTTGCTCAGGAAGGACTGATACTGAGCCCTTGAAGGAGTACCTCCGTTCTGCCCGGTTCCGCCGCCGGCACTGCCTCCGGGTCCTCCGTTCACGATGGGTATCCCGGAGATCACCGTTGTGGTCCGGCCGATCTGCCCCGCGGCCGCGCCGCCGCCGCCCCCGCCGCCACCACCGCCGAAATCGCCGCTACCGCTGATCCCTCCGCCAAGGGAGTTCCCGTTCCCAATTACGGTCCCGTCAATCGTGCATGCGCCTGTCGCACGGATAATGAGAGGGCCATTGCCACCTGCGTTCATAACAGTGGCACCGGGCGAGACATTGAACGAGCTGAACCAGATTTCGTCCGTAATCCTGCACGTTCCAGACGTGCAATTAAAACTGTTGACGCCATTACCGAGCCACTTCAGCCAGGATGGAGTTGAGCTGGTTTGAGCCTGACCTGTCAGCCCCAGGCAACCTGCCACCCAAACCGCAGCTAAAGTGAACCGCAAGATCCTTCGTTGGTGCATAGTGTTCTCCGTTGTTGCTTGTCCTAAGAAATTGGTTAGCCGTCTCGTACGCCTCAAAAGTGAAGCACTCACTGGATAGGCAGGAATATGCTGAATCCGTTGCCGCCGTTACCGCCGGCGCCGCAGGTGCCATGCCCGTTACAGCCGGCGCCCACGCCGCCATTGATGTTAAATGCGCCGCCGCTATTGGTGTATGACACAGCCGAGAAGATCACGTACCCGGCACCGCCACCGCCGCCTGCCCCGGTACTATCCGCGGGGGCAATGCGTCCGGCCCCGCCGCTGACATCGATCGAACCGCTAAACGAAATCGAATGGCAGATGAAGATAATGGGCGTACCGCCGTTACCTCCGAGGCCCCCGGAAGAGCCCCCTTGTCCTCCCTGAGCTCCGCCACCCGGGTCGGAGCTACCAGAGCTCAACAACATTCGGTACTGCCCTTGCTGCACAGAGGACGCACTGCGTCCGGCCCCTCCACCCGCGGCTCCCGGCGGACCCCCGTTCACGATCGGCACCCCGGACACAACCACCGTGGTCTTGCCGCCAGTGCCTGCCACTGTTCCGCCCCCGCCACCGCCTCCTCCGCCACCAAAGTCACCGTTTCCGGTGATTCCCACAGCTCCCGAATTCGGGCTGCCGGAGACGGTCCCGGCGATGGTGCATGCGCCCGTCGCTCGTACGATGAGCGGCCTGTTTCCTGCCGAATTGACCAGCTTCGCTCCCGCAGACAGCGTGAAGGATGTGTACTGGTTTTCACCGCTGAGCGTACAAGTGCCCGATGCGCACGCGTAAGCACCGGTTCCTAGGCCAAGCCATGTCAGCCAGGCGGGAGTACGCACAACCTGGGACTCGGCGCCCAGACAGGAGCCGATGGCAAAAAAGAGGCAAATGTGGAATACCGCCCTCAGTCGCTGCTTCATGTTTTTGTTGTCCTTCAGCTGGATGCAGATACCTTTACTGCCTCGGATTCTTCAGCCACCCCGACGGCTGCGTGTTCAAGCGTGAACCTGGCGGGCTCTTCCCCACGTTTCCGGTTGAGAATGCAATTCTGCACATATGCGTCCCATGTTGAATTCAGATAGACGTGCCCTCTCGCTGAACGATAAAGCCGGAGCAGATTCAAGGGCAAAAACGAATATGCAAAGACGACGAACAAATCCCAAAACTTCAGACAACGGTATCGCAACTGGTCACAGAGTCGCTCTGCGAACGAGGGCCTCTTGCTGTTTTCTCCCGATGGCGGGAAGCCAGCCAACTGAGATTCAGTCCGTTTCCAAAGATTCTTGTATCTCTCGATCTTATTTTTCAGCCTAACGGGGAGCACTTCGTCGTACTTCCGAGAAGCTACGATCTGCTCACCTTTAACCATGCGATTGTGCTCGGCCGGATGAATCGCCGAGGTATCGGCGTCGTGCAATGTGGCCATTCTCGGGTCAAAGGGAATTTCTAGGAATCCACAAATTTCCCGCATCAACTTGGGGGTGTCGTGGACAAGATCCTCGAAATGGATTTCGTGCACGCGGAACCCGCGCTGCAACAGGCGATCCCGCTCGACTCCGAGTTCCTGGCAACCCATGAGCGCGCGGTGGGTCAACCCTTTTTGCTGGAAGCGCAGGGATTTTGTGCGGGCCCGAATCATGCTGCGACACACATCCGCCGGGTCGCGCCAGATGATGATGAACCGGGCATTCGGAAAATGATCAGCCAAACGGCACAGAGAGCCGTATTGATCCGGCGTCTTATCCCCCCAGATGGTGGCGGACTTATGCTGCATGTATTCCTGATAGGCGGCTTCGGTTGCTGTGGCGACGTCCGCGACATTTTCGGGAATCCGAGTGATGTCGATGTTGTGACGCTCCACGCACATGTTCCAAAAATTCCACCGCTCCAGCCACTTCAACTTCCTTGTGCGAATCAGAAAAAGAGGCCACAAAAGGGGCAAGTCCGCCTCAAACATGAGGGCAATTCGCGGATGCTGGTTCAACAAGACGTGGAGCAGCGAGGTTCCTGAGCGCGGTACCCCGACCACAAACAACGGACCATCCGCGCCCTTCTGAGTGGTCCCATTTATTCCATTCCCTGACAAGCAAGTACCTCCTTCAGTGATCGCTCGGCTGAGTTTCTGCGAAACGACTCACGAACTAAGTCATGGCGCACTGCAACCATGATTGTTCCACCCTCTCATCGTCCTCCACGCGCACAAATGCCCAGTCAAAGACCATGCCGGCCGGATCGATCTCAACCCGAGCCCCAGCCGCGGCTGTTGCCGACTACCGCGGGAATCTCGGACGAAAACGAAAAATTCATCTTGGTTCAGCAAACCTCATAAAAAGAGAATCATTCGGCACAGAGAACGAAACCTGTCTGCGGCAACCGGAACATCTCGGTCAAGGCCGTATGCCGCGAGCAGCCGCGGTGCAAGACGGTGTAGGCAAAGACGAGATCGAAGGCCTCATTGGGCCATGCGAGCGACTCCGCATCGTGGATTTAACTGAGCGACGGAGGCGCTGATCAGATCGGCTCGACACATTCGAAACCCTGATGTTCGCGGCCGATCACCAGCACGCTCCGATCGTGCCGGACGCCACTGGCATCCACGCCGCTCCGCAGCACGGAAAGCAACTTGGAACAATCTTTGCCTTTGCCGGTTGTGCTCATGAAAGTCTTCTGACCAATGCGAAGGGTGATTGCTCCCACAGAACTATTGCCGACGCATCGAGGATCAGGGGTTCCCCACGTTCTTTACTGAAGTGAGCGACGTCGAATTGTCCTTCAAGTTCTGAAGCAGTCTTGAAATCGTTGGTGCAAGGTACATGGCCCCGTGGACGCTGAGATGGTTGTCATCGGAATAGAAAGGGCGATCGTCTTTCTCGACCAGGCACTCCGTAGTGTTGCATAGAACCTCGTGTGGATACACGACCGGAATGGAATACTCATCTGCAGCAGCCCGCAGCACTTGGAACGCACGAGCCTGGCGCACTGTGAATTCCGCGTAACTCGGCGCCACTTCCACCGATTTACCCGTCAAGTAGGCGCGTGTCAGCGCGGTGGGTACGTTGACCCCCACCTCCGGTACGCTGGCGATGATCACCACATTCAGCCCGAGTGCATGCAATTGATTGAGGGTTGTGTCGACAAGTTGCTTGAATTTAGCGTAGTTCTCTTTCTCTTGAAGGTCGGGTGTCAGAAATGCCGGCCCGCCAATTTCGTGCTTGTAGCGCTCTGCCTCGGTGTACAGCCCCCAGCGACCGTGCAGAAACACGTTCTTAATGCGGTGGCTTTTGATGTGCGCGAGGACCTCATCGTTAAAGCCCCGGCAATCGACGTCCTGATCGTAACGTTCAAGTCCAAGAAGTGGAGCACATGCACCTTTGAAAGCGACCCATCCGGACAAGTGTTGCGTCGATGCCAACTTCTCAATCGCCGGAGCCAGCGCTCCGGCATGCGAATCGCCCCAGAGGATGAAATCATTGTTGGTATTGGAAACTCCGACGCGACAGATCTCGCCATTACACGCATCGGTACGATTCCATGTATCGTCGCCACCCTCGACCAGCAGTCTGGCCTCACCGCTGAAGCGCGAAGGTAGACCGTTAGTCAGGTAGGCGAGCCCACCATACGCACACAAGATGAATGAGGCGAGAGCCGCTCCGGCAAGAAACACGTTCCTGGAGGCGATCGCTCCTTTCCCCCGAAAGGGCACTTCGACAAACCTCCACGATAGCGTGGCAAGGAGGACCGATCCGGTGATCACGCCTGCGCTTTCTAACAGTGTCAACGGGCGAACCAGGTAGTACTTAGTGAAGACGATTATGACCCAATGCCACAGATACAGCGAATATGAGATGAGGCCAACGAAAACTACCGGTTTCCAGCTGAGCGACCGGCCAACCAGAGTTTCATTTCCTGTGCCGCTGTAGATGATCAATGCGGCACCAAGGCAGGGATACAGGGCACGAAATCCCGGAAATGGCGTAGCGGCAGTGAAGGCAAAGATGCTGTACGCAATGAAGGCTAGCCCGCCGAAACCCATCACATTTGACCAGGTCCGAGATCGAAGTTCAGGGACGACTTTAGTTGCCAGCAGGCCACCAATCAGCAATTCCCAGGCGCGTCCGAACGGCAAATAGAAGTTTCCGGCGGAGTGGGAGAACAGGTTGTGCAGACTGAGCGCAAGCGATGCAGTGAGCACCGTGCCAATCGCAATCGCATATCGCTTGCGAAAATACCGGGTCACCAAAAAGAGAAAGAGCGGGTAAAGAATGTAAAACTGCTCTTCGACGGCAAGCGACCAGGTATGGAGAAGCGGTTTCATCTCCGTGGGAGCATCGAAGTAGCCGGTCTGCCGAGCAAACAGCAGGTTGGAGGAAAATAAAATCGTAGCGACGAGGGTGCGCCCGTAGTCGCGAGCATCATAGGGCAGCAGAAACTTGTTCGCCGCCAACGATGTGATGAACAGAACCACGACAAGTGCGGGGAGCAGCCTGCGGCCACGACGCTCGTAGAAATGAACGATAGAGAACCGTTCCTTGCCGATGTCCCCGAGTATCAGCGTTGTGATGAGAAACCCGGAGATGACAAAAAACATGTCGACTCCAACAAAGCCGCCCGTCACTCCAAGGACGCGAGCGTGGAACATGAGAACGGCAGTGACGGCCACCGCCCGCAGCCCATCGATATCATCACGATGCTTCATAGTCAGCAATCGAACCCGGGAAATTTCAATAATGCCTGTAGGATTTAATACCCCGAGGAAACCTATTCAAAATTGCGCAGACCGATGGACTCCAGGGCCAAACTGCAAACGAATTGCGACCCGTAGACCAAATATCTTCGCCACAGCCTTCTCGGCTCCATCAGCAAGCGAAACGACCACTCCAGACCGTTTTCCCGCATCCAGCGTGGTGCTTGCCTGAGCCGTCCTGTGTTCAGATCGAATGCGGCTCCGACGCCGACCACAACCGGGATGCGCAGCCTGCTTCGATGCTCATACATCCATCGTTCCTGCTTTGGCGTGCTGAGGCCAATCCAGAGGATGTCCGCATGCGAGGAGTTGATCGTCGAAACTACATCCGCATCCTCCCCCTCCGTTAAGGGCCGAAATGGTGGCGAGCATTCGCCCGCCACCTGCACTCCAAAATCCCTTTTTAGCGTCGCCGCCAGAAGGGACGGAACCCCGGGCATGCCCCCGTAAAAGAAATGCCGGTACCGTGAGGAAGTTGAGCGGCAGAATGTCTGCATTAATTCTGGGCCGTATACGCGCCGTTTCAACGTGTACCCATGGCGTCGACCAAGCCAGACCAGGGGCATCCCGTCGGGAACTACCAGATCGGCAGAGTTCAGGATCCGCTTGAAATCGCCATCGTGTTGCGCCTCGGTAACTCCGTGCATGCCGGTAACAGCGATGAAGTGACATGCAGCTCTATCGGCAATCCAACGCTCCATCTCTGCGATCACCTGGGGGATCTGGACCGCATTCACCTTTACACCCAACACGCGAAAGTGCGGGACTGGCTCGGCGACAGAGTGTTCTAGTGACAGAGATGCAGCATCTAGTCCAGGCATTTCTGGCTCCTTCAGTTTTCGTTCAGCTCGAGTGCTAGGTATAGGAGGAAAATAAGTATTTGGAAACTTTCTATGCGCGAGCTCCGATGGTGCGTTTGTAAACATCCATCAGTAGGGGGTAGTTCTTTTGGGCTGTGTATTTCGCTTCATATTCCCAACGTGCCTCGCGGCCTAAGTTACGCATCGCTGCCGGATTGTGCCAGGCCCAATCGAGTTTTTCCGCTAGATCCTCGTGGTCCCCTGGGGTGAAGTGGAGACCAGTGCGCCCGTCATCAACCAATTCCCGCATGGCGCCCAGGCGGGAACAAATGACCGGGACACCGCAGGCGAAGCTTTCGATGATAGTCATCCCGAAAGTCTCATACCACTCGCTCGAGAATATGAGGAATCGCGCGCCTTTCATCGCTGAGACTGTGTCCTCTCTGGACAACTGTCCTCTGAAAGCCACATTCTTCAGGCCATGGTGGCGGGCTTCGTTCTCGAGTTGCACGCGCTGCGGGCCGCCTCCGACTACCACGAGAGGAATTTTATCGCTCAGCCTTCTCATCGCAAGCAAGACCGTGCTGATGCGCTTTTCAGGGGTGAGGCGTCCGGCAAAGATCACGTATTCTCCATCACTGTTGCCCGGCATCGGGTCTGGATCTACGAAATTCGGCTTCACGAACAACTTCTCGCTCGGGACACCCTGAGCCAGAAACTTGCTGCGCGCAAATTGTGTGAGTGCAATTAGGCCATCCACATTCTGGTCCCAAGTGTGGAGCCCGCGGTTGACAGCAATCATCAGGGCTATAGCGGCGGTAGCGGCCCGTGAATTACGGTAACACCCGTGCTGGACGCTTCTCCAAAGCGTGTGCTGCGTGCATTCCTCACAGATTTGGCCGTCCCGAAAGAAAGTAGCCCCAGGGCACAGAATCCGGTAGTTGTGCAACGTGTGCACGACCGGAATGCCGGCCTCCTGGCATGCCGAAAAAATCGAAGGCGAGATCATGAGCAAGGTGTTATGCACGTGCACGAGATCTGGCTTCTCCGCCCGTAGCAGTTGAGCAAATTCCTTTTTCGCATCGCTGGACCACACTGTTTTGGGCACCAGTGCGATTTGCTGGAGGGGCCCATAAGAGGCCACTTCCCAGTTGCTGCGGAGGTAGGAGACAACGGTGTGCCCCGCATTCTCCAACAATTGTCGCTCTTGCCGGGCGACGACATCTTCACCGCCAGGCCGCTGATACGAGTTGTGGGCAATGACAATTTTCATGGATTATTGCTCGGTCATTTTCTCGCGGACCAGTCCACCGTTAGGGAGGTAGCTGACGTCTTCTTTTCCTGAAACGTAACTCAGTAGATCGGAAAGATCCTGCCAGAGTCTTTGTCTTTCAATTTCCCAAGAGTGACCGTAGAGGTGCCAGATTCCGCCTTTCTCCAGTACCGAATCGAACAGTCGCTTGCCCAGATCGACCCAATTGCCCAGGCGCGAGATCTGGAGCACGCATGTCTGGATGTTCGCGAAGGATCGCCCGCGAGCTACATTTTTCCAGTAAGTGAATGGCAGATGGGGAAAACTCTGTACCGTTGTGGGTATCTCAAACGGATCGAAGCGCAGTCCAGTGGCCAACATCCGCGTTGTACGAGCACCCTGATAACCGCATTCCCTCAAGATGCGCACGACGTTTTCGTCGTATCGACCGCAGGGATAACAGAATACCGGGACTTCCTTTGCGATGATATCTTCCAGCGTTGGCTTGCAGGGTCGAATTTCTTCGGCCAATTCCTTAGCAGAAAGTCCCCAAAGCAGCTTGTGGGAGAAGCCGTGAGCCCCGATTTCAAAACCCTCGCCGGCCAGATCCTTCAGGTCAGAGTTTTGCAGCGTTCGCTCCTCATAATGGATGGGGATGTAGAAAGTTCCACCCATTCCACGCGAACGTAGCAGGTCGGCGACTTTCAGGTCGGCGTGGTTACCGTCATCCCAACTTGTGGTTACGATGCTCAGCTTATGCATCTGATAGCGGGCTCGAGTCTCAAGCGGCAGGGACAAATTCAAGCATGACCTGCAAATCCTGGCTAGGAGCGCCCGATCGGTGTCCGATGGACTGGAGAGTGCCGACTTCGATCACCGTCAAGCCGTGGCGTTGCGCAGCATCCTTGTAGAATTCGCGGCTGCGGTTGACGACCGGAAAACCCTGCCAGTTTCCATCTTTTTCGTTTCCGATGCTGACATTCGCGTACAGGCGGCCATTACGCTCCAGCCGTCCGGAAACGAGAGTCAAGCAATCGTCCAGGATCCGATCTTCCATATGGATGAGGACCGAAAAAGCCCAGATCACATCGAAGTGGCGGTCCAGTTTCGCGTGCGCAAGATCTTCCAAGGCGAGTAACGTGGGTGCCTTGGATTGCAGACCTGCTTCGTGCAGAGCCTTGATGCCTTCATCGAGCACCGAGCGGCGCGACTCGATTCCGTAATAGTGACCGGGCTCAAGATATTCAATGATCGGAAGGCCTCCGCGCAGAACGCCACAACCGAGATCGAGCACGTAATGTTGCGGCTTCAGGCCAACCTTCTTCAGGAAACCGATCTGAAAGTCCCGTTTCATCCGCCACAGGTGAGTGGGACCCACCATCTCCTGGCGTCTCTCAAACGCACTGGTGAGGCCAAGCTGCGATTTGAATTTGTAAACTGTTTTTCCTAAGACGTTGATCGGGTACCGATACCACGTTTCTGGGCTGCTGTGCAGAAGCCTGCTGATGCGTGAATTCATTTGTTGCGGCCTCCAACTTAGGGTTTTTGAAGGGGCCCGGTATTGCTTGTTTCTTACATACAGGTTGTTGGTTGAGTTTGTACAGGCGTCGAACGGCCAGACCGGTCATTGGAATTTATTTGCGACTGTTGCGAACGGCACTAAGGGATCCAGCGAATCCGGTCTCTGCCACGCTTCCGGAGAATGGTGCCAGGATTTTTCAGTCTTCTCTACTCGTAGGCGCCACCGTACCAATCCCATGCCCAGGCCCATGAAGAAATAAAAAGGCACGGCGCTGGAGGGAAATTCGAAAGGAGCTTCGACCAGCGCGGCGACCATGACGGTGATATAAAACAGAAAAATCCAGAGAACCATCTCGTAGACCTGCTTGTCGCTGCTCTTGCGCTGGGCATAAGCCGAGAAAAACCGCTTCAGCAATGAGAAGTGGAGCAGCAACCAGAGGGCAAATCCAATCACGCCCAGCCGCGCCAGGATGGTGATATTGGAATTGTGGGGATAGCGCACGACCGCTCCGGTCTCCGCATCGACATAGTTGATCAAGGGCATGCCGAAACCAGCACCCACAATCGGGTGCGCCCGAAAGTGTTCCATCGCCTCCCCGGTCCAGTCGAAGCGGCTTTGCACACTGCTGGCGGGTGTGACTCTTTCTCCTGTGATGCTTCGCAGGTGATCGGCCAGGAAACTGATGTTGACTGGGCCGATGCGACCTGTCAGCTGAAGGCCCCCGACGCTGGTCACAAGAACCAGTACGATGAGGGCAGATGCGAGCATGCCCACCAGAATTCCGGATTTCTTCTTTTCCCCGATAAAGGTCAGAACGAGAATGAAAAGTCCGAGCGCGACGTAAGAAGCACGGGCCTGCGTAATCGCCAGCCCAAGTAATTGAGCCATGACCAGGAGCATCAAGAGCCAACGCTTACCGCTAACCACATAGCTAGCCAGGCCGAGACAGAGAATGGCACCCTGCAGTAAGTACATGTCGGTCGTGTGGTACTGACCTAAGATGGGAACGTCTTGAAAGACGCCGGAACTCGGAGACCAGGCCATCAGCTTAGCGCTCCAGGGGAAGGTGAAGCTATAAAACGTATTGAGCACCGTTAGCAGCATGAGCCATTTGATCAGGATGGTCAGACTGTTGGTCGTGGCCCAAAGCAGCCCCAAGAGCAGGAAGACACCGTCCAAAATCATGGTGCAGTCTCTTATGGCCCACAACCCGTAGATCGCTAGGTCAAACACCAGGTGGAACACGGAGAACAGCAGGAGCGCGAAAAGGAAAAGCATCGACGGGTCGGTCAAGGCGCTGGCCAGCGAACGCCGGCAAGAATATAGTGCCAAGGCGAGGCAGGCATACATCAGGCCATAACTGAAGATAATGGGCAGGCCGCCGATGTGGATTGCGATATTCTCGAATCCATAGTTGAGTAGCATGTAGCCGGTCAGAGCCATTAACAGCAAAGCCTGCCAAATTTCCAGCCCGATGCGTTTGAGACGAACCGTTATCCACCAGAGCGCGGCGAAGGCCGCCGCAGTTGCGAGGATGGAGAGCGCGGCGCTGGTGTAGAGGATGCACAGAGCTCCCAAGGCGGCGAGGAGCGCAAAACCAATCAAACCCAGCACCCGGCTTCTCGGGCGCGGGGTGCGGCTTCGCGCGGTTGGCTCGGCGGATCTCGCTGTGTAAGTGGTGTTCATCGAAGGGTCAGTTAACGCGTACTTATTGGGTCGCCACCAGAGTGGCTGGATCTTTCATTTGGGTCGTGCGCGAGGCGCCAAATTTGCGTTGGAGCAGAACGGCGGCAACGCCGAAAGCGACGATCGAGGACAAGCTCTGTGACCACACAGCGCCGCTCACCCCATACATGAGGGTTGCCGGAATTCCCAGCGCCAGAGAAACGGCGGTCGCGGCGAACAGAGCCCCAAACACGGACTTGGGAGACTCCATCGCGCGTAAGACAATCGCGGGACCGAAGAACGCGTTTTCGAAGATGGAGCCGAGCGCAACCACCGGCAGTAGATGCGCGACTTCCATGTATCGTCCCGAATAGAACAAGCGGAACGCAGGTCCCGTGAACAATATAACGACCACCCAGTAGGCAATGGTGCCACCTGCACAAAGCAGGGTGATCCTCCAGGTGAGGGTCCCGGCATGCACTCCCTGGCTGCGTTTGCGAGAGGCATACGGGAGCAAGAGCAGGGACAGAGCCGCGTAAGTCTGGAAGATGGGATTGAAGAAATTCAGCAGCGCCTTCAATTCTCCCGCGCTGGCGACACCGAAAAAACTCGTCAGCAGCGGATAGTACATATTCGCCGGCACCCACATTGCGGCAGCGCACAACAGAGCCCAGCGACCATACTCCCAATGACGATTCCATACTTCGCGCAACCGCAGAGCCGCCGAGGACGGATCAAGTTTCGTTATCAGACAGAACAGGAGCAATGCGCTGCTGAGCAAGGCTCCGGCTCCCATTAAGGCGAAAGCAGTAAAGGACGACAGGAAACCGTAGCCGCGAGCCAGGAACAGGCCTCCCACCACCAGCACGCAGTAAATTACGGCTCCGGCTAAGGCAAAGGCTGATGATAGTTGCAGGTAAAACGCCCGGCGCGCCAACCAAAGAAGCATGATGCAGGGGCCGGCAACGGCGGCGCCAGTCAGGGCACCGGGCAACCCATCCGCCTGCCCGGCGATGCGGGCGACTTCCGCTGAGAGTCCAAGCCCGAAAAGAATGACGACTGTGGCAAAGACATGGATGCGCAGCAATGCTTGCAAATAAGTTCGCAGGTTGGAGTGGTAAGTCGAGCCTCCAAACACAGCCATCGGTTCCAGAAGCAGGGCCTGATAAAGAGTGCCGACTAACAGGAAGGCGGCAAAGCCGAGAGCGAACGCTCCGTACTGTTCCGGGGAGAGCCAGCGTGCCAGCAAGATGCTGAGCAGGAAGTTCGACCCGGTAATGAGTCCCTGGTCCACGATCGCCATTCCGCCCCTGGTGGTCCAGGAGACTAGCGTTCGAGCCTGCATCTTGCCACCGGTTAAGAGGCTCATCTTCTCCTGCGCGGAGACGAAGAGACGGCCAAGGCCGATTCGCGGCTCGGCAATCGTTCCTACGGATTGCGTCGGATCTGAATTGAAGTCAGACATGAATCTTTATGAAAACCGGTCCAAGATATGAGGCAGTGGTACTAGCTACGCCGCGCCGGTCCCCCTGGCTGAAGGCTGGCCTTGTGCCTTCTCCAGATATGACGCCAGGCGTTGGGCGAGCACGCCGACGTGAGGCTCATCGAGCAAAGTCAGATGGTCGCCGGGAATTTCCTCGACTTCTACGTGAGGGGCATATTCCTGCCAGTCGGCCTTGGGATCCTCCGAACTTCTCAGAGATGGATCGAAGGGCACAAACAGGGTCACTGCACCATCGTAGCGGCGCATGACGTATCGCGAATGCGCAACCTGATCCGCGGCGCGCACAGTGCGCAGCACCCGTGGCAATGAGAGGCGATAGAACCATCTCCAAATGCCGTGGACAGTGGAGCGCGTCTTCTGGGTGACGTACATCGTTTTCCGTTGCATTGGCAGGCGGAGAAATTTCAGAAGAAGCGAGGATTTTGATTTGGACTTGCCCGCATAGGTATCGAACAGGGCCAGTAATCCGACATGCTGGCCTTGCACGCGAAGTTGCTGCGCCATTTCCAGAGCGATGGCTCCGCCAAAAGACAGGCCTCCGAGAAAGTACGGGCCTTGCGGTTGCAGCTTTCGAATTTCTTCGACGTAGTGCGCGGCCATATCTTCGACGCGGGTATGAGGAGCAATCGCGCCATCAAGGCCCTGGGCTTGCAATCCGTAAAAAGGTTGCGTGGAGCCCAAATGAGTGGAAAGCTCATAAAATCCGAGCACATTGCCGCCGATGCCGTGGACACAGAAGAACGGAGACTTGCTGCCCTTCGTTTGGATGGCGATCAGCGAGGACCAGGTCGGCTTCCATCCACGATCGCGAATGATGCTCGCGAGTTGCTCGACCGTGCGCGCCTGAAACAGGGTTGCGATGGGCACATTGATGTGGAATTCGCGGCCGATTTGAGCCATCAGTCGCGCAGCCAACAAGGAGTGCCCGCCTAATTCGAAGAAGTCGTGGCGAACACCGATGGGACGAACCGAGAGCAGATTCTCCCAGATCTGGAGCAACTTCGACTCGATTTCGTCCCTGGGCGCCACGAATTCGTCGGCTGCCGGAATTGCGGATTGCTCGGGCGCGGGCAGCGCACGGCGATCTACCTTGCCATTCGGCGTTAGCGGCATACGTTCCAAACTGACTAAGATCGAAGGCAGCATGTATTCGGGAAGCTTCTCTTTGAGGAAGACGCGCAATTCCGCAACTGTGGGCGCGGCGGCTTGTGTGGGGACGAAGTAAGCGACCACACGCTTGTCGCCAGCAACATCCTCTTGCGCAACGACGACCGTTTCATGAATGCCGTGGTGTTGCCGCAGCACCGACTCGATCTCGCCCAATTCAATTCGGAAGCCCCGAATCTTGACTTGATGATCGATGCGACCCAGAAATTCAATGTTGCCATTCGGGAGGTAACGTGCCAGATCCCCTGTCTTATAGAGACGCGCCTTCGGATCAGGTTTCAGAGGATGAGCGATGAACTTCTCCGCCGTGAGCTCCGGTCGCTTGAAATAGCCCTTGGCCAGTCCGTCCCCACCAATCAACAACTCTCCGGCGACCCCGACTGGCACCGGTTGCAGCACTTTGTCCAGGATGAAGATCTCGGTGTTAGCGATGGGTCGCCCGATCGAGACGCAGGCTTCTCCCGGTTCAAACTTGCGCACGGTTGACCAGATCGTGGTCTCCGTCGGACCATACATGTTCCACACCGAAGCCGCGCGCTGCATCAGTTGATTTGCCAGCTTGCCTGGGACCGCTTCGCCTCCCACCAGAATCTTCAAGCCGGGACTGCTCTGCCATCCAGCTTCAAGAAGCATGCGCCAGGTCGCGGGCGTGGCTTGCATTACGGTTGCGCCTGAGCTCAGCAGCTTGGCCAGCAGTTGATTTCCATCCGAGTACACGCTGCGGCTCACGATTTCAACCGAAGCGCCCAAAATTAGCGGCAGATAAATTTCCAGGCCGGCAATATCGAAGGAGAGCGTGGTCACAGCGAGCATCCGGTCCTGCGCCGTCATGCCCGGCTTTTCGGCCATCGACTCCAGGAAGTTCACCACCGCAGAGTGCGGAATCTGAACGCCCTTCGGCTTCCCGGTTGAGCCGGAAGTGTACATCGTGTAGGCCAGGTCCTGCGCCGCCGCGCGGCTCGGCAGATTATCTGAACCCTCCGCCGCAGTGATGGGCCAATCTGCGTCCAGTCGTACCAGCGTGGCCTTGGTCTGTGGCAAGGTGCCAACCAAACTCTCTTGCGTGAGCAGTACCGGTGCCTCTGCATCTTCCAGCATGAAAGCGATACGATCTAGAGGAAACGCCGGGTCCACAGGAACATACGCGCCCCCGGCTTTCAGGATGCCGAGCAGCCCTACCACCATCTCGATCGAACGCTCCACGCAGATCCCGACCAAGACATTCGCACCGACTCCCAGCCTCACCAGATAGTGAGAGAGTTGATTCGCCCGCCGGTTGAGCTCGGCATAGGTAATCTGCTCGTTTTCAAAGACCACCGCGACCGCGTTCGGCGTCCGCGCCGCCTGCGCTTCGAAAGCCTGATGTACGCACAATTCCCGGGCATAGTCTCTCCGGGTGTCGTTCCACTCGATTACGAACTCGTGCCGCTCCGCTTCGCTCAGGAGAGGCAGCTCGGCAATCGGTCCGTTCGGATTCGCGACGATGCCTTCGAGCAACTTTTGAAAATGCCCCGCCATCCTCACGATGGTGGCGGCGTCAAACAGATCTGTGGCGTAGCTGAAGTTCGCCGCCAGACCGTCGACCCCATTGCATAACATCATCTGCAAGTCGACCTTCAGGGTGCCGGCACCCTCGGCGACATCGGCAATTCCAAAATTTGTTTCGGACGGAAACTCAGAGTCTTCCAGTGAAAACAGCGTCTGGAACACGGGATGGTGACTGGAATCCCTCTCCGGCTGCACCGCATCCACCAAACGCTGCCAGGGCACATTCTCGTGCTGACGCGCGCCGCTGACGACGACGCTCACGCGCCTCAGCAATTGGCGGAAGCTGATATCCCCACTCAGGTCCGTGCGAATCGGCACCGTGGAAACGGAGCGGCCGGCGAATTCCTCAGCCGTGTCGGCTTCCACATCGTTCGGCATCACCGATCCCACGACGATGTCGTCCTGGCGCGTGTACCGCGTCAGCAACGTTTGAAAGGCCGCGAGAAGAACCACGAACAGCGACACTCCCTCTCGCGCGCTCAACTCTTCCAAGCCGTCCCGCAAGCTCTCTGCGAGAAAAACGTGTTCCCGCCCCGCACGAAATGTCTGCGCCGGTGGCCGGGGCCGGTCCGTAGGCAGTTCCAGGATGGCAGGTGTACCCTCCAGCTGCCCGCGCCAGTACGCGAGATTTCGTTCTATCGCGTCATCACCGAACCGGCTGTCCGCCGTATCGGCTTGAACGGTTGGCTTAACTTCGACTGCATCTTGGACGAGATTCGGGCCAGTCATAGTGCTGTCGGTCGCCGAACTGGAAAGACGAGATGCCATATGGAGGGGACTAACGGAGTCTGCGTGGTCTCACGCAAGCTTCAAGGAACGGAGACTGTTGTTCAGGATATTTGGAGATTGAGTCCCGGCGGAAGCGATTCAAGATCTTGTACTGTATCGTCTGAAATCTGGGCTGAAAGTTCCTACGTTCGAGTTCCCTGCGCAAACACGGCTGATCCGGACCACAGTGTACGAGCAGATCTGCTCTTCGGCCAGCGGCCTCCCGGCTCAGGACAGACAAGAGCGCGCGATAAGAGGCGGAGAGATCGAGGTCGCGGGCACTCCAGAACTCGTCAACAACAATCGCCGGACTACTGGGCGTGATGCCGAATCGCGGCGTTTGCGCCCCAGTCGCCTGGCCCGCATTGCATGCTGCCCAGCACACGATCTCCACTTTGCCCTTCTCCCGCGTGACGTAGGCGCTGTCCCCGCCTTTGAGCCGTTTGCGGCATTCCGGAAGGTCGGTCAGTGACAGGATTTCCGGATGCTGCCACGCCAACTCAACCAAGTCACCCAATTGGGCTATCTTGACGTCTAGGTCCGGGACACTTTCGGCCTCCGCCGCCGAGTTGCCCTCACTGATTCGGGATGTCTCGGCAGCGAATACTTCGGTCGCTCTCCTTCTCCAGATCGCATTGCCAAACATTTGCTTGGTGAGATGCAGGCTGTATCGCAACAGGTCGCCATTGGTCTTGGCTTGCCGGAAGCAACCCCACGTTCCCATCATCCACATGCGGATCGATCGAAAGGCTCGCAAGGTGGTGCGTTGGCTCTTCGCGATTTCCTTGAACTTCCATAGCCCCGGCTGGATGCCAGCTTGGAGGGCCCGTCCCATGCCCCGTACCCAGCCGCCGAGGCTGCGGGGCTCAATAAACAAGGAATATGTCTCGCGCGAGTAATTGGCGAAACGATCCTTATATAGCTCATCGCCCTTTCCAAAGTCGAATTCTCGGCTGACGTGATCCCGGGCATACTCGAGGGCCTTAAAGAGAAGCACCTCCCCCGGTGTGTAATACCAGGCATCCAGGTCAAACGTATGCTGGTAAAGCAGAAACTTCCCATTCACCTGAAACCCTAAATCCCAAGCTAGGGGGCGGCCGTCGAGTTCGAGGACGCCGAAACGCACCTGGCCTGTGGGGCCGAGTTGATGAATGAGCGCTCGGATGAACTGGCAGTACTCCGGAGTTGCACATGAGCTTCGCCTGCCGACCGCGGCGTGTCTTCGCACGTGGTGGCGGAAGAAATCCGGCAGGCACTTCTCTACCTCTTCCGGCGTTTCCAGATGGCGAAATTGAAGCTCGCCAGCTTTGCGCAACTTGTTTTGCAGACGCCGCGTGTGGTGTTTTCCCAGGAGCGACTTGAATACCTCGTCCCGTTGATGGCGCAGGATGATCGTGTGCTGGCGCTCGGCAGGCACACAGTGCAGTTGGCGGCGAATCTCCCGCGGCAGTTGATGGTAATAGCGAACCACGCGGGAATGCTTGGACAGGTGCTGGAAGGCGCATTCCTTCCAACCCTGGACGGACGTGAGCAGGGTCGTCAGCGCAGCCGCCAGTACCTCTGGCGCCCGATCCTCCTCACAAATGATATCCGCATAGTCTGCCTGGGGCGTGCCGAGAAACTGTAGAACCTTATTGTGTTTTACCAGCGGCACCAAGCCTATTACTTGATCCCCGGAAGAAACCACCACGGAGTGGAGACTGTAGTGCTCCCCGAATGACAGCCACCAGGCTTTGGTCCATTCCGGAGTCTGGAATACTTCTGCTCGCGGATCGCTCTCCCACAAGCGTCGCCACTCCGGCCAAAGCCACTCAAGGCGATGAAAGTCAGTTACAACTTCGCAACGCACCACCGCCATATCATCACACGCCGAATTCAAATCGGCAATTGAACCCAGGATATCGATCGCAGAACTCATAATCGGATTCGGCCTGGGGGAGGACGGGTTGTGGGGGGCGTGGGTACTAGCCGGGCACACTAGGGGTTACGCCGCCCCGAAGCCCTTTAACACCGCCGGAATCGTCCTGGCCAGAATCTTCAGGTCCAGCCACAGCGACCATTTGTCGATGTATTGCATGTCCAGCTCCATCCATTTTTCAAATGGAATGGAGCTCCGCCCGTTCACCTGCCAGAGGCAAGTAATCCCTGGGCGCACGCTGAAACGCCGGCGATGCCAATCCTCACTGAACCCTTCATAGTCGCGGATCGGCAACGGACGCGGCCCCACCAGGCTCATGTCGCCTTTCAGGACATTGAACAGTTGGGGCAGTTCGTCAATGCTCGTCTTGCGGAGAAATTTTCCTACAGGCGTAATCCGGGGATCTTGTTTGATCTTGAAGACCGGACCGCTGACCTCATTGAGGTGTTGCAGTTGCCGTATCTTGTCCTCGGCATCCAGGGCCATGCTGCGGAACTTGTAGATCGTGAACTTTCTCTTGTTCTGTCCAATCCTCATCTGCTTAAAAAAAATCGGGCCGGGAGACGTGATTTTGATCAACGCAGCTGTCACTAGCATGATCGGCGAAACCGCGATCAGGGTGATCAGGGCAATGGTAAAGTCCAAAGTTCGTTTCATCACCACCGGCCATCCCTCGCTCACTCCGGTGTAGTGCGTGATGAAGGCGTCGCCTTCGAAGTCCTCCGCACGTGAGCGCGACATCTTTAGATCGAAGATGTTGGAAAGCAGACGTGTAACAATGCCTTGCTGTTCACATAGAGCGGCGACGCGCGATGCGTCGTCATGGAAGGAGCGGATCGGCAACGCGATCACGACTTCGTCCACCACGTTCGTGCGCAGAAATTCCGGCAGGCCATTCAAGTCACAGGCCAAAGAATGGCCGGTTTCCCGAAACTGATCCATTCCGCCCCACGATTGATCGGCGAATCCCAGGACCCGATAGCCCAACTCCGGGTTGGACTGGATCTTGTCGGCAAACTCGAGGGCCCGATGGCTGGTTCCAACAATCAGCACATTGCGGAGATTTCGTCCCCGCAACCGAGCCTGCTCCAGAAACAGTCGGAGCGCCAGCCGGCTGCCAATCAGAATCGCCGTGCTGATGGCATAAAAGACGATCAAGAACGGGACCGTTGCCATTTTGATATGAAACAGCCAAGCCGCAACCGAGAGAGTCAGACTCCCCACCGTGGTTGCTTTCACTACATCTATGGCCTCCGACAAGTGGGTAGACAAGCGGTGCGAGGTATACATACCGAGAGCCACGAATAAGGCATGCCACAGAATCAACAGACTGATGAACAGCAGGAAGTTCCCGAGCTTCACCCGCATGGCGAAGAAGTCGGCTATCGAAATGGTTCGGCCTACGCCCTGCGACGGCACAGTGGCCACTGCGAAGACAAACGCCATGATCGCAAGATCGAACAACTTGAGAGCGTCCAATAGAAGCCTGCGTCGAATCGGGGTCATAATCGGTGGTTACTCCGTCTTTGGAACCGGCAGCGGTCTAGGATTAGGGAGAATGGGTGATTTTGAAGAAACTGTAAGTTGCGCAGGATTGCTTGATCCGCTGTTTCTCGCGCTATCGGGCGAGAACTCTTCGCTTACAGTCCCGGGATCCTCTCACAGCCTGCTATAAATGCTCTCTGGAATAGGAAAGGTCCTTTGGTTCAATACGGCACCGAGAACTGGGGCGTTAACGGCCTGGAGATCCCTCAAAGCTTTTTGCGCGGCTTTGCGATTGGAGGTATTTTCCTTCAGCACCAGCGTGACGCCATCGCACCAGCTGCCCAACATCACGGCATGATCGCTGGAACTAAGCGGCGCAACATCCAGCAGAACGTAGTCAAACTCGGATCGCAATTCAAACATCCTCTTGCGCATCCTCTCCAATGTCAAAAGTTTCGGTGACTCTTCATTTAGCGACCCACAGCCCAGCAACCACAGATTGGGGCGGGACAACTGTTGGACAAACTGCCGAATGGGTTCGTTGCCTTGCAAGGCATCCGCCAGTCCATAGTGATTGGCAACCTGAAACTCTTCGTGCAGCGTCGGGAGCCGCAAGTCGCAGTCCACGACACAGACCGATCCCCGGACTTGCGAGGCTAAAATGTCGGCGGCGTGGGCACAGATCCAGCTGCAGCCATTCCCTTGCTCCGTGCCGGCGAATACCACTTGCCGCGGGGCGGCCGCGCCTGGAAGCAGGAACAGGCGTTGCACAAGTCTCGTTACTTCCTCCCGCGCCGCTGCCTCAATCTGTAAGGCAGGAGTCCCGGGAACAAACTCCTCAGACGAGTCCACAGCCGATTGCTGCTGATCGATCCGCTGACGCAGCATTTCCTGCGCCTTCCCTGCCTCAAATAAGAGTTCGAAATTTCTACTCATGAATTCCTCTTTATCCAATCCGCCGAGTGCTTCGGTGCTCGAGGTCCGGAATTCGCGAGCCGTCCCGCAAAAGCTTCACGATACTCTGCATATAGGCTTTGGCTTCCACCAGAGTGAGCGCCTCGTTGTCTCGGGCATGCGCCGCCGCGTTTGCCGACCTGCCATTGGAGGGCCGCCTCTCGGCTTTCGGCACGTCTTGCCAATCGACGTCCCCATGCGAGCCTTCCTCCACCATCAAGTCCAGCGAGGCATTTTCCCCCACCTGAGTAACGAGCTGCGAAAGATCGAAATCGGCCGCCACTTCTTTCATCACCTCAGCGCCGATCGTCTTCTGCCGCATCGCAAACCCGAGCGAGAGAGCGTTAAAGCAGAGATTGTTGATATTGCGTGGGATGCCCAGGCTCAGCTCGGCGATCATCTCGCAAGCTTCGTCGGTAAAAATCCGATCTCCGCTGAGTCCCGCGACCTTCAGGCGGTGATCCAGGTAGTTGCGGGTCTCCTGGTGCGAGAGGCTACCCAACCGCCCGATCAGCGAAATCCGCTGCCGCAGCTGCGCAAGGGACGGCCGGGCCAGTTTGTCCGCCAGTTGCGGCTGGCCCGCCAGTATGATCTGCAGCAGCTTGGCCCGGGGCGTTTCAAAATCGGAGAGGAGGCGGATGGTCTCGAGCACGGAGGGATCCAGGTTTTGCGCTTCGTCGACGATCAGGATGGAGCGCCGCCCGGCTCTCGCCTCCTGCAACAGGAGGCGGTTAAACTCCTCGTGCATGGCCACCGGATCCTGCCCGCCGCCGCTTTGACACCCAAGCTCACTCAGCAGGAATCGCATGAACTCGCGCGACGTGCATTGCGTCTGGAACAGAAACGCTGTCCGGGCCGAGGAACGGAACCGTTCCAGCAAGTGAAACAACAAGGTTGTTTTCCCCATGCCCGGGACGGCAATGAGGGAAATAAAGCCGCGGCCGGCTTCAATCCCATAGTAGATGGAAGCCAGCGCCTCACGGTGCCCCGGGCTGAGATAGAGGAACCGCGGATCGGGCGTGACTCCAAACGGTTCTTCTTTAAGGCCGTAGAATTCTAGATACATTTATCCTCTTAGCCAACCTGGCTGACGCTGTTGGTCGCGGAAGTGGAAAAGTCGTGATCCTTGCCTAGACCATTCCCGTGGCCATTGGTGTCCTTGCCATTGGGATGAAAACTATTGGCCCGCTGAGGAACCGCTGCCAGCACCGGTATGTTCAATTCCTCGGAAACCTCTGCCGGGGTTCGGAAGGAAGGGTCCAGGTATTGCTGTGCCGCCACCGCAGCGGCCGAAACCAGGGCCGCGAAGAAGATGCCGGCCAATAGCGTCGGGACCGGAGAGTTTGACGGAAGGCTGGGCACCGCTGGCTGTTCTGCCAGGGCGACATTGAGGATCCGTGTACGATCCAGCGCTTCACTCATGCGCGCCTGTTCCTGTTTGTGCAAGTAAAGCAGGTAGTTCTCCTCATCCGTCTTCATCGTGCGTTGCAGGTCCTGTTCCACCAGGCCCGCCTGGGCCAAATCGTGAGCCTTCTCTTCGTATTTCGCCACGACAGCTTCAGTCGCCGTCGCTTGCGCCTGCAAGCCACTGTACTCAGCCTTGGCCTTGGCCAACTCCTGGTTGATCCACGCGTACGTGGGATTGCGGTCAGTGGTAGATTCCTTGATCGGCTTAGAGTCTTCGGACGTGATCGCCTCCTCGGTCTCCTTGATCTGTTTATCCACCTCTTGCACCAGCGGGTAGCTCGGTTGGTACTTGGTCAGCAATTCGGTGCGCTTGAGTTGCAGATTCATCAAGGTGGTCTTTAGCGGTTGCAGCACCTGGGCATCGTCACTTTGCCGGGTCGAGGTCGTTAACCGTTCCGGTGTGATTCCCGCCTGCCGCTCCAGGGTCTTAATGCGTTCCTGGGTGCTCGCCATTTCGGCCCGTACCTGCTGCAGGTTGGAACGAAACTCGCTGAGCTTCTGCAGCGTAATGTCGCGGGCCAGCTGCGGCGCGACTCCATCTTCCTCTTCCGAAAACGTTTTCAGCTGGGTCTCGGCGTCGGTCAGGTTCTTTTTGTACTGCTCGGTCTCCCGCGCAAAAAACTGAAGCTGCCCCGGCGGACTGTGAACCGTTACGTGCTTCTGCAAATAGGCATCAGCCAACACCTTTAGCACCTGCGCCGAAGTCTGCGGATCACGCGCGGTATATGACACATCGATCAGGTTGCTCTTTTTCACCACCTGAACCTGGAGATCTTTGCTCAAGCGGTCCGTCTCCCGGGCAATCAGTCGATCGGGCCGGGGTGCACCGAGCACCCTGTCGAGCGGCGTTTTACGCTGATCCAGCCCACACGTGATCACCACCTGCCGCAGCACATCAGGGCTATGCAGCAGTTCGACTTCCGAGTTCAGCTCTTCCTCGCTTACAGGCTTCACCACCGCCGGAACGCTGGCTTCGGTGCTTACCACCTCGTCTACACGGGCTCCGCCTACCAAAAACTCCATGCCGGATGTGTATTCCGCTGGTCGCAGCACGGCGGCCAAAATGGCGCCGGTCAAAATTCCGAGGAAGCACAGCACGGCGGTCCGCTTATAACGGAAGCCGACGGCCAGCACGTCTTTCAAGTTAAATGGAAGGGCTGCTCTGTCACTGCCCGAATCAAATTCTTGGTTATTCATTGCGGCCTTTCCTTTAGTAAGCTTTTGCGAACGTGCCCATCGAGGACGTGGGCAGGAACGGTTTAATCTTGGAGAATTTGTTCTTCGGCACGAACAGCATGTCTCCAGGGTGCAGGGTGGGGTCTTCGCCCAAGTTCCCCGACTTCTCCATCTTTTTCACGTTGAAAATCTTGGCTGAGACCCAACTATCATCAACCCGTCGGAACAACAAGACTTGGGAGTGCTTGGCGCTTTCCTGGAATCCACCGGCCATGGCAATGGCCTCGGTCAGGGTCGTCGTGCCCCGCAGGTCGTACTTGCCGGGTCGCCCTACTTGGCCGTCCGCAATGAAGTAGGGTTTCTCAAAATCTTTGAGCGTAATGCTGATCAGTGGATCGTGCAGAATCTTGTCGTAGGCCGTGCGCAGGGTTGTGGTCAGTTCAGGAACGGTCTGGCCAGCCACCTGGACGTCGCCAACGCCACGCAGAGTAATGAACCCGTCGGGCTGCACGCTGACGGTTTGGTTAAACTCCGGACTCAGTTCAAAGGAAATGTCGAACACATCGCCGGAACGCAGCTTGTAACGCGGGTAGCGGTCGCGAAGCTCCGGGGCCGCGTCGCTCGCTTTCGGACTGGTCGCCGCCGCAGCCGCGGGATCGACCGCCGCCACCGTGCTCGTGCTTTTTTGCGCTGCTCCGCTCTGCCAGGCTAGCACCAGCAGGGCAATCAGCGCGATCGTGTTGGTACGTTCAATTTGCATCTCTGACTTCTCCTGTCCGCTACGTCCCGACGGGGGCATTCCACCCCGTCCAGATGAAAGGCGACGCGCGTTGTTTACGCCGCCGTTATGTTGTGCTGGCGAATCTTATAGAGCAATCCTCGGTAGCTGATCTTCAGCAAGCGCGCAGCCTGCTTCCGATTCCATCCAGTACGCTTCAGTGCAGCAAGTATGGCCTTCATTTCTACTTGCGCGCGGACGCTACGCAGCGACACGATGGGTTCATCGTTGCTGTCGTTCGCGACAGGTTTCGTGCCGCCCACCGGTTGTTGCTGCTCCTCATTCATGATTGACTTTTCCGAGATTTCAATTGGATTGAGACTCATGATGCCCTTGCCTCACCGAAAAAATTCTTCCTGAAATGTGTACCGCCTTGCCTCCGGGCCCCAAAGATCAAACCGGCTCGACCTCATAGCCTTCGATGCGAATAGAAAGAGACCGCTGAATAGGTTCAACCGAGATGACCAGGCTTCGGCTCCCATTCTGCGCCACCAGAACGCCTTCTACGCCGTCGAGGGAACCGCCGCGCACCCGTACTCGCTGGCCCACTTTCAAGAACACGTGTTGTGCGATTGGCAGATTGCCAGCAACCACGGCCCGGACGGTTTCAATTTGTTCGGTCGGAATGGGAATCCCTTGGCCTTGTCCACCCACAATTTCAACCACGCCTTGGGTCTTCAACACTCTGATTCGCTCCTCCGGAGTGTGTGCAATGCGAACAAATGCATAGCCAGCAAACAACGGCGTTTCGACTACCTTCCGCCGGTCACTCCATTGGCGAATCTGGCTCGTGAACGGGGAGAACACATCAATCCCCTGCCCCTGAAGCTGGCGCTCGACCACCTTCTCGTGTCGCGACCGCGTCCGAATGGCATACCACTTCACTGCCTCCGGCCCTTCGGCCGGATGGGGCAATGCGTATCTCGCGACGCCAACGCTGGGGGTGCTCATAGCTCCGCCCTTTGAGTCCCAATCCCGAATCCGGGAAAATCTTCGTGCCTGCAGATGGCTATGCGCCGTCTCTTCCGGGCCTAAGTGGCACCAGAAATTGCGCTCTCTTGTTCGGGGGGAGGAATCACTTGATAGCATCGGCCAACGGCGACGCAGGGAACAACTAAAGTGGGCTTAGAGTATCGACCATCGCAAGATTATGCAAGTGGCCAAAAGTCTCACTAACTAAAGTCCCTACCGGCGGGAAAAGCCGCGCCAGTAGCGGCACTGGGCGGCCCCGCCGGGTGCCACGAGCCCTATTCGCGCCCTCCTCATTCTGGCCGGAAGATGTATTTTTCCGTGCCTTGCAACCCCATGTCCTAATACCACCAGGGGCGGAGTCCACCACCATCAACCCCTTGCATTTCGCCAATCTGATGCCAAAGTGAACGCAAGTGTTTATTTGCTCCCGCAGCCAGCGCTCTGGGCCCTGCCGGCCCTTTCGTTGACGGAAGCGCAGAGCTTAGGATAGGTCACGCGGATCGTGAAAGAGCATGCTCTCCGAAAGTCTTGGTGATTGCGTTTCGCGGGCCCGCTTCGTCTTCGCCACCTCGGCGGTGGTTGAGCGCGGACGCAGGGTGCCGCGTAAGGCCTTTCTAACCCGCCATTCTTTTCTGGTTTTGATGCCGATCACGTGGGCAATGGCGGTCTTCCTTGAATTCTCCCAGACCTTCAACCGGCGATGGTGGTCGATTCGCCGGCCGGTAACCAAGTTTGTTTTCTGGATACAACCCGCCGCAAACTTCCTCGATCAGAGAGGGGATAAGCCGTATAAATAAATCTTAAGAACTTGAGATCGATCTTCTCTGGGAGCGTTTATGTCCGATCGGAGTGAGGCGGTTTTGCGCGCCTTTGAGTCTGCCCTTTTCATCGCCCTCGTCTTTTCCACTTTGAGTCATGCCGTCACACCTGACCGCATCAGTGGTGTCATCGATTCCAGTAGCGCGATTGCGCTGCAGAAGAGCCTCCATCCGAAAGCACAGCCGAAATATGATCGGGGGCCGGTCGATCCCTCCTTCAAACTCGCCTCCGTCACTCTGATGACGGCACCTTCGGCGGCGCAGCAGAAAGCTCTGAACCTGCTTCTTGCGCAGCAGCAGGACCGCACTTCGCCCAACTATCACAAGTGGTTAACGCCTTCACAGTACGCCGACCAATTCGGCCTGAGCCAGAACGACGTCAATCGAATCACGGCCTGGCTCAAAGTGCAGGGTTTTGTGGTGCAAGGCGTTGGCGGTGGCCGCAACATGGTGAAATTCAGGGGCACGGCGGCCCAGGTGCAGAGCGCGTTCCAAGCAGAAATTCACCGTTACAACGTCGATGGCGAAGAGCACTTCGCGAACGCGACCCCGCTGATGCTGCCGGCTGCGCTCAAAAGAGTAGTGAGCGGCATTTTCGGTGTCCACGATTTCCGCATGCACCCAGCCAGTCGGCCTCGCCTGGGACCCGGATCGACGGCAAGCACCAACTACTATGATGGAACCTTGCTCTTTCCAAATTTCCTTGCGCCAGCTGATGTTGCCACTATTTACGACATCCCCGCGACTTTGGACGGCACCGGGGAAAAGATCGCCATCATAGGCCGAAGCGACATCTTTCTCGACGACATCAACGACTTCGGCAAGGCGTTTAGCCTGACGCCAATCACCTGCACCTTGAACTCAATTGGCATCATCACCGCCTGCAACGATCCTCGCTTTTCGTATCTGCTGCTTCTGCCCAGCGGACAGACGGATCCGGGAGTGCCCGATTCGATTGGCGCAGGTGACGTAACGGAGGCTGATCTGGATGTGGAGTGGTCCGGCGCCGTTGCTCCCAATGCCCAAATCGTGTACATCAACGCTCCCAGCCCGGCCGGCAACGACGTCTTCGACTCCCTCAGCTATGCCCTCAACCCTCCGACTGGCACGTCCATCCCTGCGCCTGTGGTCAGTTTGAGCTTTTCGCTATGCGAGGCTTTCGCCACGTCGCTGGAAACAGAGCTTCAGCAGGGCGCCTCCGAGGGAATCACGATTGTGAACTCCACCGGTGACTCAGGTGCCGCGGCCTGCGATGCGAATCCGCCAAACAATGCAACCGCTCCTCCCTTCACTCCCGCGGTAGGCGGTTTGTCCGTGGGCTACCCGGCAAGCAGTCCGTGGGTCACGGGGGTGGGTGGAACAGCGATCTCTCTCGCCGACGATTCGTACCCCAATCCATCCTCGTTTTGGACGACCTCGAACGGAGCCAGTGGTGGAAGCGCAACCAGCTACATCCCTGAGCTTCCCTGGAACGACAACCAGGCATGGGCGGCGTACTGTGCGGCCCCCGCCTCAGGCGATACGTTCTGCAGTACCGGCGGTGGTACGACCGGTTGGGTTGCGATCAACTCGGCCCAGACTGCGCAACAAGATCTTTGGATAGGATCCGGTGGCGGCGGGCCCAGCAACTGCTTTTCCAAGAGCACACAATCCGTATGCACAGGCGGTCTCCCTCAGCCCACGTATCAACAAAGCCTGGTGGTCACCAACGCTCCGAGCGGCGTGCGCTGGGTCCCTGACGTTTCCTTGCTGGCGTCCGCCAACTTCCCGGGCTACATCTTCTGTACTCCCCAGAATCCCGACGCTACGACCCCTGTCTACACCAGTACTTGCGTCAACGGAATTTCCGGTGCCACGGGGGCGTTGGAAGGGTTCAACTCCGTAATTGGAGGTACGTCAGCGTCCGCTCCGGTCTTCGCGGGCATGGTCGCGCTGCTCAACCAATACTTGGCTGGGCCAGCATCGCCGGGGCTGGGTCTGATCAACCCGATGCTGTACCGCCTGGCCGCCGCTACCCAGACGAATCACGCTTTCAATCAGGTCTCGAGCGGCGACAACAGAGTCTATTGTTCGCCTGGTCAACCTCTCACCAACCCACCCCAGCCCGCCGCGATCATCTGTCCGACTTCCGGGATCTTTGGTTTCAGTGCCTCAGGTGCCGGGAACTTCGACCCGACCACCGGCTACAACCTGGTCAGCGGTCTTGGCTCAGTAGACTTGAATAAGCTTGCCGTTGCCTGGGCGGGCACGCGAAGTGCAACTACGGTCGTATCGCTCGTACCCTCAGCTACGCAAATCAACCGGAGGCAAAACGTGACGTTCACAGCCACGCTCTCCTCGGCTAGCGCCCTGGGGAACGTGAGCTTCTTTAATAATGGGTCTACAACCTCTCTTGGCACGGCAGCCCTGTCAAGCACGGGCAACGGCGTCGTCACGTTTTCGACCACATCTCTTCCGGCGGGGACAGACAACGTAACGGCCATGTATGACGGAGATGCTTCCAACGCTCCTTCACCCATGTCGGCGGCTGCCACGGTGACGGTCATTCAACCGAGCTTCACGCTGGCCCCCGCGGTCGCAACGTACAGCGTGGCGCAAGGCAGCAGTGTGACCGCGACAATCAATCTCACGGCACAAAATGGTTTCAACACTCCCTTGACCTACACCTGTTCAGTCCCGACGGCGGCGACGGGAGCAACCTGCACGGGGCCGTCGGGCGCGACAGCCGCGACGTCGGTGAGCTTCCAGATCAACACCGTGGCTCCGAGCTTCGCGTTGGACCGGGCTGTCGATCGAGGATCGCCAATCTACTACGCAGTGCTGCTTCCGGGGTTGTTGGGAATCATTTTCACGATAGGCTCACGCAAACGCTCGCTACGTGGCATTCCTATGCTCGGCATGATCATGGTGCTTGGAGTCTCTACAATGTGGCTGGGATCCTGCGGCGGGAGCAATAACAGCAGCACGGCGACCGTGGGCACCCCGAAAGCCATTTACAGCGTCACGGTTACCGGCACCACTGGCGGCGCGGTCCCGGTAACGGGATCGACGACGTTCAAGTTGACGGTGCAGTAGAGCGAAAATCTAAGCGCCCCGCTGACCGCGGAGCGCTTTTTTATGCTCACGGGCTGATCATGCGAGGCAGGAGCTGTCTTGTCACGCGATGTGCTCGCTGCCCAGAACACCGTCGAGAGCCTCTCGCAACGAAAATGAAAATCGCGACAAGTCCGGCAGATTAAATATTCGGTTCGATCGAACGTATGCTGCTTCGGATAGCCTGTTATGGCGTGCACGGAACCGCACTAGTCTGCGTCGAGTACGGGGAGGTGACGACACAATTTTTCGGCTGTGGGGGAATCAAGGGAGTAGAAAATGTCGCAGGCGCTCCTAATATGGAGTCTGCGGACAAGCCAAACTTGTCCGAACTGGTGTCAATCGGCCCGCAGGTTCCGGGTCCCACCAGCCCGAGTGAATTCCACCCGGTTTCACCTCATCAGCAACATTGTCAGTAACGGTGATCGGGCCACAAGCACTACTGTGACCGTAGTGAGCTGCATACATTGCCGTATTGCCACTTCCCGATACCGGTGTTTGGTTGTAGACTTTGTTCTGCTGCACGACGTGACTTCCGTCCACAATGCCGATACCGCATTGGCCGGTATCCAATATAAGATTGTTTAAGATTTGCCCACCGTTAGAAAAGCTGTCCGCCAGGATGCCGCAGCCTGAAATGCTATGTCCTCCGGTGACGAAGTTGTCTTGCACAATGAATCCGTTGCTAGCGCCAAAGCTGATTGAGTCCACCGTAGCCTCTGGATATAAATATTTCGTCGCATCTGAGCTCGATAGAGCGTAGTTGTTCTGCACCGTGACGTAGCTGCAATTGCTCCAGCATTGAAAATTCTGTCCCCGTGGACTTGGACCTCGCGGGTTCAACAGGAAATTCCCAATCACTGTCACACTGATGCCGCCTTGGATTTCAACGTTCGACTCGCCATAAGCAATCACGTTGCCTTGAATCCACAGGCTCTGCGTCCCCTGGATCGCGAGAATCCCGTCATTCAGATCGCAACAAACAGAGGACATCGTCTCGGGGTGAATGTAACTGTCGAGAATTTTAATCCCGCTCCCACCCACTATTTTGATTCCATTTCCTGCACAAGGGCCAATTTCTGAGTTTTGGATAGTAATATTCGTAGAGTTAGAAATCTTCACACAGTCGCCGTTGGTCGAGGAAACTTTCAATCCTTGGATTACGGTATTGTTTTGGCCACTGATCACAACGGGAGAGACTGCTGAATCGTCGAACTGGAAGTGAAGTTTGTACCCGCGATAGAGGTGTCAACCGTCACTTGACGGCTCGAAGGCGTGAAGCTCAATCCCGTCTTGCTTGGGGTCAACGTGTAGGAACCCGCCGGCAAACCGTTAAAGCGGTGTTTCCCGAACTGTCGGTGTTTGTAGTGGCGTTTGCATCGCCGCCCAGCGTAACCATCACGCCGGCCCCATTCGTAGCGGGACTGATACTTCCAGAAATGCTAAGATCGGCAACGGTTGCAGCACTCCTCGGCACTGAGTAAGCCCCACATCCCACGTTAGCCATGCTATAAACGCACAGAGCCGAAAAGTCACAGAACACGCCCAAGACGTAGTTTCTTTCATTCGCGGATGCTCGTTCTCATGAAATGCATTGCGCGCCGGTTTCGAAAGCGGCATGGTTTAGTATGCCTCCTTGGAAGTAAATCCACGCTATCCCGGAAGGACTAAGTCCTGTGGTATAGGCACATCTTCTAGAAGAGGTGGCTCGAATTCGTTTTTTGGGCTGCTCGCGAAAAAGCGGAAAAGGCCGGATCCGAAATGTAGGGCGCATACCCTGGTAGCCGATTCGGAGTATCTCGCTCGATACTCTCCGTTCCGCCCCGCAATCTCGACCTTTCGTTATGATCAAGGGGCATTACTCTTTATCTCATTACGGGCATAGTTGGATTCATTGGATCGTCGCTGGCCCTGGCCCTTCGCCGCTCGGTAACGCTTAATGAAACATACCAGCTTCTGGGGGGACTGACTCACTATAGTCGACCATTCGTCCATGGCCCGGAGCGCGGCGGTGACATCAAGCATTCGGTCGCCGACGTTCAAAAGCAGAAGCAGGCCCCGGCTAGACCTACAGTAGGTTTCGAAGAGGGCCTTCAGCGCACGGTAGAGTGGTATCGGCAGAGCCGGCGCCAGCACCGGGTAAGCGGCGGCAGTTGCTTCGTAGGTCGGCTTGTCAAGAAATCTTGACCACCAGGCATTCCGACTTCGCTGGATGAGAAATATTTTCTTTTGCCGAGTAGAAAGACAAGGGTTGGGGTTAAAAAGACTTTCCACAATAGACGCGCCTGAAGGATTGCGGAAGGGGTGTCCCAGAACGGAAACAAACGAAGCTTTTTCTGCATCCATACTCGGACATTTCTCATGACTCGCTTTTGTCTCGTATTTCTGCTTTTCTCGCTGGTTACCCTCGGCAGCGTGCTGCTGAATCTAAACGGGTGCGGTGCCGGGAGTAATGCTGCTGGCCCGAAAATTCAGCACGTTGTGATCATTTTTCAGGAGAATCGCTCCACCGATAGCCTCTTCCACGACACCAGCCTGATGTCGCGGGGCGCGGACATCGCCAACTCCGGTCTGAATTCCCTGGGCCAGACGATCCCTCTCGGTCCGGTGAGCCTGACCGCGGGCTACGACCTCAGTCACACCCACAAGTCATTCGTGCTGATGTATGACGCAGGCAAGAGGGACGGCGCCGATCTGATTCCGCTGCAGTGTCCGACAGGAACGACCAATTGTGCTGCGGCAAATTCCCAATTTATGTACGTGAATCCTTGAGAAATCGTTCGGATTTCATCTTCCAACTCGCGGAGCAGTATACCTTCGCCGACCGCATGTTCCAGACAAACCAGGGACCTAGCTTTCCGGCCCACCAGTTCATCATTTCCGGCACCTCGGCGCCAAGCGCCTCCAGCGATTTGTTCGCCGCGGAATTGTTAATTTAGTGTCGGGATCATGCGGGGTGCATCGCAGCTCCGAACATTACCCTCAATCTCATTGATCCATCCGGCAACGAATCGTCGTCATCGTATCCCTGCTACGAGCACCCCACCTTGACGGATTTGTTTGCTCAATGCCAAGGGCATCAGTTGGAAATACTACGCGCCGTCGCCTGGCTCCATCTGGACTGGTCCTAATGCCATTCAACACATATGCGGACCTAACGCTCCTGCCCCTAACGGAACCAAATGCGAAGGCTCCGACTGGGTCAACAACGTTGTCCTCCAAAATCCACAGAACCCGGCGCCAATCCTCAGCGACATCAGCAACAACAACCTTCCGGCCGTAAGTTGGGTCATTCCCTCAGGGAAGAATTCCGACCACGCTTTGGAGACGGACGGATCTGGACCATCATGGGTAGCAGCGATTGTTAATGCCATCGGCAACAGTGCCTATTGGTCTAGTACTGTTATCTTAATCTCCTGGGACGATTGGGGCGGCTTCTACGATCATGTGCCGCCCAAGATCGTCAATTCCTACGAATACGGTTTCCGGGTGCCGCTGATCGCGGTTTCTCCATATGCCAAGGCAGCCCACATTTCACACGTCCCGCATGATTTCGGCAGTATTCTGAAATTTATTGAGAACCTCTACGGGCTGCCCGCCCTCGGGTATGCCGACACTCCGGCCGATGACCTATCCGATTGTTTCGATTTCACCCAGACGCCGCTGAAGTTTCAGACCATCTCGGCACCGTTAAACGCGGAGTACTTTCTGAATGACCATCGTCCTCCGGAGGGTCCGGATAACGATTGAACGCACGGGCAAGCATCTGCGGGCGCGAAACCGCTCGTGCCCGGCTAACTGACGACAGCCCCCCGGCCGAACGTCTGGTCTCTACCTGCTGGAGATAAAACCGAACCGAGCGGGGGATTTTTCTGTTTCCTTTAGAACACTAGTGCCGCATTGCAGCATTGGCTGCCTCTGCCCCAGCCTTCAGTTCCTCATTGGCCTCCACCAATAACTGCCGCGCCTTCTCTGCGTGGCCTTTCATATCATAGTGGTTATCTTTTTGGGCCTCGTGGATGTAGCGGTTAGCTTCCGCCACCAGGCGCTGGGCCTCGGCCAGGTTCGGATGGCGTCCCTTGTCAATGTTCACCACCGGATCCTGCGCCAGGGTTATGCTGCACAAAAACATAACGCTCGCCACGGCGACAGAGAGCGAATTTCTCTTAGTCATTCCTCTTCCTCCTGGATGTATCAACTAGATGTACAGCAGATTTTCGGTGAGTGTATCACCACTGATCGCCAGCAGCGAAAGATTACCGAGACATCGAGCTTTGCAGGTATAGTATCGCCTGGCGGGTTGTGGATCTCGATGACTCTGGTCTTTCTGGTAGAGACTGATCTCTCATTCGGCAGAGACGGCGAGGCGCAGGTGTCTGGCGCGGTGGACACGTCGTACTTTCTTCGCCGCATTGCTGGAGCGAGACCGTTACGGATTCCGATTAACGCCAAACGAGGCTGCAGCTGTCACTGCTCAATCAAAAACAACCCGGCGCCACTCTTCGCATTCGCGTGCCGATCGACGGTTCAAGCACAGCCTGCACTCGACTGAGGGTCAAGCATGAACATCAGCGTTGTCGGTCTGGGTTACGTCGGCGCAGTATCGGCCGCTTGCCTAGCCAACTCCGGACACCGCGTCTGGGGCGTTGACATAAACACCGACAAAGTTCGCATCATTAACGAGGGCCGCTCGCCGATTGTCGAGATCGGTCTTGCTGAAAAAATTGCCCAGGGACGGCATGCCCACCGCCTGTTCGCCACTATCGACATCGAGGTGGCATTAAGCGAAACCGAGTTGTGCTTCGTCGGGGTCGCCACTCCCAGTCGACTCAATGGCCAAATCGATCCCTCAGACCTGCTCCGCGCCTGTAATCAGATTGCGCTCGCCCTCTCGAAACTCGGCCGGAAGCAGATCGTAGTAATCCGAAGTAGCGTCCTGCCGTCCATTTTCGATGACTGCGGCAAAGTATTCGAGTCGATCGCTCCCGGACTGGTGGATTTGTGTACGAATCCAGAGTTCCTAAGGGAAGGCAGCGCAATCCTTGACTTCGAGGAACCGCCGTTCACGATTCTGGGAACCGACACTGCCGCTGCCGAAGCTTCCCTCCGATCGCTCTATTCCGATCAATCGGCTCCCATCTTCGTGCTTACGCCGAGGGAGGCTCTCATGGTGAAGTATGCCAGCAATGCCTTCCATGCGTTGAAGGTCGCATTCTCGAATGAGATCGCTACGCTCTGCCAGCACGCCGCTGTAAATGCAGAAGCAGTAATGAACGTCTTCTGCAACGATACCAAGCTCAACCTCTCGCGCCATTATCTTATGCCCGGCTTCGCTTTTGGCGGATCATGCCTGCCGAAAGATGTGCGCGCCATCCTTCACGCCGGCAACGCTCTTGACCTGCGCTTACCCCTGATTGCAGGAATACTGCCGAGTAACGAGCAGGTCATCGAACGGGCGTTCCAGAAGGTCCGATCCACGGGCGAGCGGCGCATCGGGCTGATCGGCCTTAGCTTCAAGTCAAACACCGATGACCTACGCGAAAGTCCGTTTGTCGAATTGGCCGAGCGATTGCTCGGTAAAGGCTACGAACTGCGCATTTATGACCCCAACGTCATAACAGCGCGATTGACCGGTGCGAATAAGGAATACATCGACAGGGTCATCCCACATCTCTCCCGTTTACTGGTTCGCTCGCTCGACGAGTTGGCTGATGCCGAACTCCTTCTCGTAGGACACCACTTCCCTGGAGTGTCCGAGTTTCTGGCAAACACGCGAGCCTCTGTTATTGAGCTGGGCGCATACCATGTCGTAAGCCAGGCCGCCGCTACCGAGCCGACACCGCTGTTCGAAATAGGGGATCGCAGCGCAACGTCCTGATCCTCGTGTAGAACCTGCCGGAACGGTCTGTTCCCACGAAGGCCACCTCGAATTCGAACGGGCATACGGATTGCCACGTTGACATAGCTGTTGATATAGTCGTGGTTCGGTTTTCGGGGGCCACGTCAGCTTGGAGTAGGGTATGGAGGCGCGGGAAGGAATTGAACCTCCGATTAGGGCTTTGCAAGCCCTTCCCTTAGCCGTCTTGGGTACCGCGCCTCAGTCGTAGCTCCCGGACACGCTCGGACGAGTCCGGAGCCTTTAGCACAGGTGCAGGGGGATATTCGGGTAAGTCGGAACTCTGTTCTGCAGAATCCCGGATGGCAATAGTATATATCCCTTCTGTTTTGCTCGCTGATTTTCTCAACTCGGTGAATTCTGACAGGGCTCGCCCACAACACAAGAAACGCCGGGTCATGGACGATGGGTTGATCACGAAGCGGGAGGGCGTACTTCGAGGCTTCGTCTGGCGAAACCCATCTTCCCCCGCGCTACATCGGTGCCGTCCACTGTCGCAACCACTTCCACCACCGCAAAATCATCGATGAACTTCAAAACCTTCACATCCATTTCCATTCTGTCGCCGGGAACCACCGGCTTCAGGAACCTCATCTCATTGATCGAACCCAGCACTAGAAACTCCCCTGGCCGCGTTCCGGTTCCCATCGTTTTGGAGAACAGAATGGAGGCTGCTTGTCCACCGCCTCCACGATCAAAGTTCCCGGCATCACGGCGTACTCGGGAAAGTGCCCCAGAAACTGGATCTCATTCCCCGTGACATTCTTGATCGCCTGAATCCTCTTCCCCGGCTCCAGCAAAATCACGCTGTCGACCATGATCATGGGAAACCGCTGCTTGAGAGCGGCTCGCACTTCCTCAAATGTCATCACCGGCGTGGTCATCTATGAATCACCTTTTTTCCATCGATTCTTTTCCCGCGCCGATGCTGGATCGTAGCCGGTCACGTTCAACGTGATCGCAGAATCATGGCTGTAGCGCGCGGCAAGAACCGTGATCCCTTCGGAACCGCGGCGGCATCGGAAGCCAGCCGCGATGCACGCAACCCGGCAGCTTCGGCCATCTCCAGCGGCCGGCTCTCCCAGTTGTATTCAAAAACATGATCCCGCTGCGGCGACTCCAGCGCCGTGCTAAAAAACACCAGCCCATCCGGACTGACTCGTCGGGCCATGGTCGCAAAAAGCGGCGTCGGATCCATCAGGTGCTCGGCGAGCATTCCCGAAATCACTCCCTGGTATCGTTCGGCGCTACCCTCCGTGTCCACCTTCAGCGCATCCTTGACTTCAAAGCGCACCCGGCCAGCATGCCCGGAAACGGCGAGCAACCGGTTGGCCACCGCCACCGCCGGCGGACTGATGTCCGAGCCCTCGATCTGAGATCAGGCCGCTCCTCCGCCGCCAGCAGACTCAACACCCCGTGTCCGGCCGCCAGCTCAAGAACGGTCGCGCCCTTAGGCAACCGCCGTACGAACTCGTCCCGAAACATCGCGATGTGGCTGATCATCGACGGCCAGAACGGATAGATCAGAATCGCCGCCCACATATATGGGACCATGTAGCCTTCGTGCTCGTACACCCCTGACATGATTTCCGGCATGCGTTCCGGAGTGTAGCGTCCCTCACGCTCGTAAATCGCCTTTGCCTTGGCCACTCCCACGCAGTATTCGGCATATCCGCGCGCCGCCGCGTCAAACACCGCGTCTCCGTACGCCGCTTCGGCCCAGCGCGCCAGCGGATTCAACAACCACGAGCACAATTCCCGATTGGCTTCAAACGTCGCCCGCGCACTCGGAGCAAACACCTTCGCCTTTCGATCCATCGCTTCCAGAAACGCTTCCGCAGTCTTCATCTCCACACTCTCTATCGGGCCAGACCCACTCAGTCCTGAGAACGCACATGCCGCACCATCCGGACCATCGGACGCACCAGGTCCGTCCCATCCCACGGCGAACCGAAAACATGCATCTGCCCCAGGCGCACCACTCGATCCACTCCGTGACGCCCCGCAGCCTGGGCCAGAATCTCTTCCCTGCGCGAGTCCTTCACCGCCAGCCCCAGAGTCTGCACTGTTCCATCGAACTTCGAGATCGCATGGAACAGGTCATCCGCCACCAGAACGCTGAGCGTCCGGCCTTGGGTCGGCTCTGGGATGTCCACCCCCTTCCCTTGCAGAATCGTCCAATCCGTTGACTGCGGAAAGCACGCGCGGTTCGCCACGTCATCCAAAAGCCACGACGCGCGTGCCTGGCAGATGGCCGAGGTCAATGCGGGTTCGATTTCGAGCCGCGGATGCACGCGGTTCTCTTCCTGAAAAGCGGCCTTTAAATCTTCGACGAACTCCGCCGCATCACACCCGTCACCATGCTCAAGAAACAAAGTCTGCGGCGAGGAGCATGCTTGTTGCTCAAACTGCCAAACGTCGCGCGCCATACGCCGGCACCACGATGCACGTTGGTTCCGCTCGCCCCACACACCCGCATCCATGGCCGCGACCGAGAGCCGTGGGCCAAAGACTAACACTCGTGCCCAGTGGGGAAAAGGTAACGCCCGTACCTGCGAAACGGCCTCTTCGCCGCCCCAGATCATCGCGCCATCCACCGAATTCGCCATGGCTTCCTGCAAATCGGTGCGGGAATGATCGAAGCTGGCCAGGAAGATTCGCTCCGGTCAACACGCGGTCGCGATCTACTTCCTGCAATCTCTCCATCACCAGCCGAGTCGGATCCATCAACCCGCTCGGCACCCGCACCACGCAACTGTTGCCTCCAAGTAACGCGCAGGTCAGCGACAAGATGGGCTGATCTCGATGTTCCCTGCCGGCCAATGCCCCACCACTCCGAGCGGAAACGCCCGCAGCCTCGCGCGTCCGTCTTCGCGCCACCTGCTCTCGAGCGATTCCGGTCCCAACTCGCGCAGCAAGATCGGCGCGAGCGTGCCGCGCCGCAGCCACAGCCGCAGAAAGGCCACGCCCGGGATTTCGCGTACGCTGCGATCGTCCAGCGCAGCCGCCCACTTCTCAAAAACGTCGAGCACCGCTTCAGGAGTGAGATCCCCCTTCGAGCGCAATCTTGCGAAGTCGCTCGGCCGCGCCGGTGATCTCGCCGGCAGAAGCGATCCTTTGGATCAGCTCACTCATGCGTTGCTGCTCCGCCGCTGCCGCGTAGTCTCCAGGTTCCCGCAGCCTCGTACTTCCACCTTCGGCGCGCGCCGCAAGAACCGGAAATGAGGACCACGCCGCCCGCAGCGGCAGCCATCGTGGCCGATGATTTCGCCCATGTCATCGGTCAGCAGCAGAAATCCAGGAAAACTCGTCGGCAAGACGCTGCACACCTGGACCATCCCTTGCTGCCCGGCCTCGACCGGCGCAGCGTTAGAGGATCCCGGATGATCACCTCGGCAAACGCAGGCACATGTTTGTAGCCGCGCCCGCAATCCGGATAAACGACGCCCACGTTTTCCACCATGCCGTAGTAGTCAATGACACGGTCTGCCGGACAACCAAACACGGAAGCCACGTCACGCACAAATAGATCCTTTGTGACCGCCTGCTGCTCCAGCCGCTTCCAGCCGCCGCTGTGCAGCACATGGACATTGGGCAGACCCAGCGTGATTCCCGCACGCTTCAGAGGCCCCACCAGTTGCGTCCAGATCAAGTAAGTAAATCCGTAAACCAGGACCTCAGCCTCTTTCCATTTCGCTGCACACGCCAGCAGTTTCTCTAAGTCGAGGCCAAGCTCACCCCGCGAATCAAGACGCAAGCAAGACACGATTTCGGTGGCGAATGATCCGAGCGCTTGGATAGCTGCGCCCCGCGCTCCCAGTTCGGGCTGGCGCCCAAGATTCTCCTGCGTATCGATGACCAGATAAGGCCGGCGCGCCGATCCAACGAAATCGCGAATGATCGCGATGACACCCTTCGTCATCCGCCGGGACGTCGCCGCATCCAGCACCACCCGGCTCGGCACTTGCCCGCTGGTCGAACTCGACGTAAGAGTTCGCTTTACCTCGCTCGCCGGCACCAGGCTCAGCGGCGGATTCGCCTTGAATAGGCTGACCGGCAAATAGGGGAGATCAGCTATGTTGTCGGCCGCAGCCAAGCTTACCGGCCAGTGCCGCACGTAATTCGAAAACTGCGAACTGCGCTCGCACGCGTACTCTAGTTCTCGCTTTAATAGGGGAAGCAGGGAATCGTTCCGCTGGCCCGGATCCATCGCGTAGGGCCGCGTATCCAACAGCGTCCCGATGGACTGCTCCAGTTCCGCCAACTGCAAGTGAAGGTCTGCCAACTGGCTCACAAAAGGGGAAAAAAGGGCCGCACGGGCAGGGCGCGAGGTTCAGCCAAAGGTAGCGGACGACCGATTTTGGACGCGCACGCGCGCTCTATTCATATGTTTTGTTTTCTTGAGGCGCCCTTTTTTTTTTTTTTTTTCTCACCCATGTGTGGGTCATTGTCAACTATGTCGTCAACAAGGTCGCCACCTGCGAACGGGCGATCTTGCCGTTGGCCGTCCTCGGCAGCTCCGCGACGACCTTCACCGCGACGCAGGTCCAATGCGGAGGCAGCGCTCGCCGCACTCTTTCGCCAAAGTCGTCCCCATGGTTGTCCGCGACGCCGTGATCCGCCACTACCAGCAACGCCAGCCCCTCTCCGGCCTCCGGATGTTTCACTCCGACCGCCGCACATTCGCTCACGCCTGCCATCGCTCCGACCCTGGCCTCAACTTCACCCACGCTGACGCGAACGCCCCGGATCTTAATGAAATCATCCGTGCGGCCCTTGATCCACAGGTACCCGTCCTCGTCCAGACAAGCGAAATCGCCGGTCCTGAGCCATCCGCCGCCGAACTTGCGTTCGGTCGATTCCGGTCATTCCAATATCCCAAGCACACCGACGGGCCTCGCACCTGAATTTCGCCTGTCTCCCCCAGCGGCAGTTCCCTTCCTTCCTCATCGACAATGCGGACTTCGAGATTGTCGAGCGGAAGGCCCGCGCTGCCCAGTTTGTCGGCTAAGCGCTCCGACGGCAGGCAGGAAATTCGTGCCGTCGCTTCGGTCTGGCCGTACATAACGAAGAATTCGGCCGTAGGCACGACTTCGCGCATCTCCTGTACATTCTCAGCCGCAAGCGCGCCTCCAGCCTGAAGAAATCGACGCAGCCCTGGCAAGGGAATGTACCTGAGATTCGAGCGCCGCAGCAGAATGTTGTAAATGATCGGAACGCCCGCAAAAGTCGTGCACGCGTAGGCGTTGATCGCCTGGAACACCCTGTCGGGAAACATGAATCGCGAATCAAAAACAACTCCCCCGCCTTGATACAGGTGCGTGTGCATCACGCTCGCGCCGAAGCAGTAGCTGATGGGCATGATCAGCATCGCCCTTTCATCCGTCCCCAAGTGCTGGCTGCGGATGATGGCTTCGGTGTTTGAGGTCAAATTGCCATGGCTCACGATCACAAGCCGCGGCACGCCCGTAGACCCGGACGTCGGCATCAACGCGGCGAGATCGTCTTCAGCACTAGGATTTGCTGGTAGCGATTCGGGCGGTTGAGCCGGGAAGTTCCCTTCGATCACCAGAATGCTATTCCCTCTCACCCAATCGCAGCTTACGCCTCTCGCAGTCCAAACCGCTTTCGCCTGCGACGTGGCCAACAGCGAGTCGCCGGAGGTTGTCAGCAGCCGTTCCTCGACCGGCACCGGCACGACACCGGCATACATCGCGCCAAGGTAGGCGAGCGTGCTCGCCGGGCTCAGACCACAGCCCAACAAAATCCGATCTCCCGGCCGCAGTCCAGCCGAAAGGAAACCGGCTGCAAAGCCAACCACGAGCCCGGGCAATTCACGCCCGGTAATCGTTTGCCCCTTCGCGGCGTCGATCAGGCACGAGGTTTCCCCCAGACGCTGGACCAGGCGGCCCGCGAAGTTCATTTCACTACTGTTAGGCACCTTGAACCTGACCCAGCTTGGATTGCACGATGCGGCAGATTTCCTTGACGTTCTCCATCGCCATCAGGTCATCCACGTCGAAGGTCAGTCCAAAGGCCTGCTCCAGGCTGCTGGCCAGCGTTACATGCCCCATGGAATCCCAGGCTGAAACATCGCTTGGCACCGTGTCGATGGTGATGGTTTGCGGGTCAATATCGAATGCGGACTTGAACGCAGCGCGCACCTTCCCTAATAATTCTTCGGTGTAGTTTCCCATTGCTCTCTCTCACCCAACATATTCAGGATCGGACCCAATTCGGCATCGAATTTGCCGGACGCTATCTTTCGCCCTCAGCCAAGCGATCATCCCCCAAAGGCCAGGCACCACTCGCCATCGAGACGCGACAGGAAGGCGTCCCCGCTATTGAGCAGTTCCAGGAAATTGGGTTTGCGGGAATGGGCTACCGTCCAACCCCCGCGGCAAGTAAAAAAGCAGTTCTTTTCGGAAAAATCGTCCATCCACCGGCGATCTGCGATGCCATGCACCGCAATGGCTCCATGACTCCAGGCGTCATAGAAAAGATGATCAAGAATTTCCTTGATATGCCGCCGTGCGCCGCCGATTTGCGCCACATCGCCAAGTCCGCCCGCGCTTCGATAGTAGAGGTACCAGCCGACGATCTTGCCGCTGGGGTCGCGCAGGACTAATTTTCGAAGCCCATCCCCGTGCCCTTTCATTCGTTCCATAAAACTCAGAAGCCAATGGAGCGAAGGGGCGTCATACTCCGGCCACAGAGAATGTCCGCCACGGAACTCCGCCGCGCAGTGCAGCAACGTATCGACGTCCAGTTCGGAGGCCTGCAAAGGAGACTTGGCGTTCCGGAATGGATTGGCTGCGACCTTCATCGCCAAGCTGTCCACGGCGCGACAAAAAGGCTTGGCGGCAATGGCCACGGCAGCCGCGAGGTTGGACTCGGATAAGTGCGTCACCGCATAGGTCAGACACTGGGCCGGCCGCAACAGACGCATCCAATGCAGGCTGTAGGGCATAATTGTCGTAAAGCCAAGCCGCTCCAGCAGCGCTCGCGAAGTGTCGTTCGCTGAATCAGTCTGCGACAGATCCTGTCCCCCCGCCATATAAGTTCGCAGCAAATGCAGGCCCGCCAGCGTGGTCCTAAACTCCGGACGCACCACGAAATTCCCTCCATAGGCAATTCGAACCTGCTCGCCTTTGAACGACATCTTCCGTGGAACAACCCCCAGAAACCCCGCAATTGTTCCTTTCTCGTCATACACCAGCGAGGGGAGCGAATCGTCGATCCACGGGTTGGTAAAGTAGAGCTCTTGAAGGAAGGACTGCACTGCCGGAGGAGGAGGGCCCTTGCGCTCACGCAGGACCGTCCAGTAAAGGTCAGCAACCTGCGGGATGTCGTCCTTAGCAAGAGGGCGTACGGGCATGTCTTTTAACCCGCGAGACTATCTTCACAGCAGCCATCGCAGCTCCGCTTCGGGTAAGCGTCCTCCGTGGGTGGAGTTTAGCAGTGCAAACCACCCCCGGGCAATGAAATGTATGGTGACCGGCCCCTCCAACTCGACGTGGAATAATCTCAGAACTTTAAGATGAGCCCTTTAGTGCTATTTACTCCTAGCCAAACTTCTCCTAGAGTATATCCAGTGGATCAACGAAGCTGATTGCACAGCGCTTCGCTCGGTCAAGTTGTGCTCCCCGTCGGATTATTCTCCAGTGTACGATTTGGTCGCTGGAGGTCGTAGCTGTTCCGAAATTATCAAGTTTTGGTCTCCATACCTGCTCTTATGGCGCATTTAAGCAACCTGCCCAATCAGGCCAATCAGGATAGGTTGCGGATTCTCGCTGCCGACAGCACCTCCATGAGTACACAGTTGCTAGTCGAAGCCCTGGCCAAGAATGCGCAGTTCCACGTCATCGAAGCACCTTCGGCTGAGGCCGAGATTCTTGGCCTGGTGAGGAGCGAACGTCCCGACGTCCTGCTCATCGGCACCAGGTTGGGCCACGACGGCCGGGGAGTTTTCGAACTCGTCCGCAACATTCGTTCCGAACTGCCCGACTCGCGCGTGGTGGTGCTGCTCGACCACTCCGAACCCGTCCTAGTCGTGGAGGCATTTCGCGCTGGAGCCCACGGGATTTTCTGCCGCACGCAACCACTCCGGTTGCTGGCCAAGTGCATCGAATGCGTTCATTCGGGGCAAGTGTGGGCCAACAGCAGCGAATTACATTTCTTGCTCGAGGCCCTGGCGCAGTCCAATCACGCCAACTTCACTCACCTGGCCAACTCTCCTCTTTCCGCCCGCGAGGCGGACGTAGTTCGATGCGTCGCCGAGGGGCTCACCAATCGCGAAATTGCGCGGCGTTTGAAGCTCACCGAGCACACGGTCAAAAATTATCTGTTCCGGATCTTCGATAAGCTGGGCGTTTCCAGCCGAGTGGAAGTTGTGCTCTATGCCCTCAACGGCGAGGCCCGCACGATTGCTCACCAGAACGGTCGCAGGTCGCAATCGGCGGCTGCTCGCAAGGCCGCCGGCGCCGCTCCAGCCGCCGTCCGCAAGACCACACCACAGAGCTAACCTCTGGCCGCGTGTTTCCCTACTGAGCCAATCGGAAGTTCAGCGTCACCCTGGTCTGCATCTCCACAGGTCCCCCGTTGATGAGTCGGGGCTTGAATTTCCACTGTTTCACGGCGTCGGAAGCGGCTTGGGCCAGCAGCGGTGGCCCGCTTGCCACCCGAACTTCCTGCACGGCTCCGTCGGTACCGATATGAACATCCAGTATCACCGAGCCCTGAATATTCTGTTGACGCGCAACTTCCGGATACTCAGGTTCGACTCGGTGCAGTAGGCTGCCGTCGGCGCTGGCCGTAGACCCCTCTCCCGGGCCCTCCGTTTGCGGCGAAGAAGGGCTCTGCATTCCCTTTTCCGGGCTCTTCCCTGGACTCTCATTCGGCGGCAGACGGAATACTTCAGCACCGTTTTGCAGGACCAGCAAGCCTCCCGGAGGAACTCGTCTCTTGGTCGGTTGAGCGGGAGAGGCCTCCGCGGCGTTTGGTGCCCCACCTTTATTAGGGTTTCCCGCGTTGGCCACCGAGGTTGGCTCGGCCGTTTTCGCTCCGGAACCCGAGGCATTCAAGGCCGGCTGCGGCTGCGAGTTCGCGTGGGGCGATTTCCATTGTCTGCCCAAAAACAAGCCAATCAGAACCGCGCAAACCAAAGCCGACGCGGCAAGCAACCACCGAATCGCATAGCGGCGACGGCTCGGAGCGTCCTCGGCATCCCGTGGCGCAGCTTCCACTGGCGCGGCTTCCACTTCAGAAACATCCAAGGAGTGGCTCGCTGGTGCGTAATCCAACGGACGCTCTTCCTCTGGCTGATCTTCGACAGCGCTTGTGGGCGCCTCGGACTCGCTGCACAGATCCAATGGATGCGCGGCATGCTCCAGGTTGTTCACGGTGCGGTCTGCGAGAACCTCGAGAGTGCGTTCGTCGCGCACTCCAAAGGCGTACGGCCGGGCGGAAAACAATTCGATCACTCCCACCAAATCTGGCCCGCGGAGCAGCGGCATGACCACCACCGAGCGCACGCCCAGGCGAGCTGACCCATCGATATCCACTCGCGAGTCCAACAGCACGTCGTCGCACCACTGGGTTCGGCGCGTCTTGAAGCAGGCCCCGGAAAGTCCCAACTCCGTGTCGAGCCGCGATCCCAACTCCGGCGCGGTCGGACCGCTGCTGGCCCGACAGATCATTTCCCCATCGCGCTCCAAAACCACCGCGGCGCCGGTCGCGCCCGTCGCCAGACACGCCTGCTCCACAATTTCATTGAGCACAATCTCGAGCGCCAGATCGGCCGACAGCTCCGGCGGCAACCCGCCTCCGCTCTGCGCAGAAAAGCGCGCCGCCAGATCGGCAAGATTGGTTTCGAAATTGCTTTCGTCCGGCACTACCCGGAGCAGTCCAGTAGCGGACAGAAGAGGTTTCGACGACTCGGGTCCCGACATCGAGTGCTCCGGCATTACCGACAGGCCTGACAACGCAATGGAGTTGCTCCTGAACGGAGTGTCCCCTGCAAGGCGGGGCGATGTCAATGCTGCTTTAGTGCCACTCGTTCTTCGGTAATCACGCCCTGCAGAGGCTCGACTTTACCCGCAGTCAGCTGAAATCAGGGCGATGAAAGTCGTCTTCTTCCGAGCCCCGGGAGGGTTTCAGCGTTGGCTCGAAGGGTCGCACCAGCATTGCGAGGAACTTTGGGTTGGCTTCTACAAGAAGTCTTCCGGCAAACCGAGCATCAACTATCCCGAGGCTGTCGACGAAGCCCTCTGTTTCGGCTGGATTGATGGCGTCCGAAGGAAAGTGAATAACGACGCCTACACTGTTCGCTTCACCCCCCGCAACCCAAAGAGCCAGTGGAGCACGGTGAACCTCAGGAAAGCCGAGAAGCTTTCCAGCGCCGGTCGCATGCGCGCCGCCGGCACCCAAGCTTTTGAGCGCGCAAAGGACCAACCACGCAAGTACTCGTACGAGCAACGCAAGGAATCCAGCTTTAACGAATGAAGACGAGCGCCGCTTCCGCCCCAGGCCACTTTTCCACCCAGCCTCCCTAGTATCGACGAACCGCGACCTTCTGGGTAGTGAGCACCACACAGGAAGAAACCCGGCAAAGAAGGCTGGCCACCCTGATCGGCTACTCCGAACCCGGCCAGCCGATCAACCCGCTCCGGAGGTCTCCAGTCCCAAAACGGTAGAAAAAACGCAATAGAACCATAGTGGTAGAGTCTTTTCTCCCATGCCAATGATAGGCTACCCTGTTAGAATAACACTCAGACAAAAAGCGTTTGGGGATATTTCATTTAAGGGAGTGTGAAACATGCGGATCGCGGTCGTCGGTTCTGGATATGTGGGATTGGTGGCGGGGGCGTGCTTTGCCGATCTCGGCCATGATGTCATCCTCGTCGACAATGACGAACAGAAATTGGCTGCACTGCAGAATGGCGCAGGTACCGATTCATGAAAAGTTTCTGCCGGAATTGTTGAGCCGCCATCGCGGACACCGCCTTACTTTCTCCGACGACCTGCAGGATGCTGTACGCGCCAGCGCCGTGATCTTCGTCGCTGTCGGGACGCCGCCCACGCGAGAGCGGTGAAGCCGATCTGTCCTATGTCGAGTCCGTTGCCCGCGAGATCTCTGGCGGCATCAACGGATATAAGGTCATTGTGGAGAAAAGCACGGTTCCGGTCTACACCAGCGAATGGGTGCGCAAAATCATCCTGCGCAACGGCACCGATCCAGAATCATTCGACGTAGCCTCCAATCCAGAATTTCTGCGCGAAGGTACTGCGGTCACCGATTTCCTTTTCCCCGACCGCATCGTCGATCGGCTGCGACAGCGAGCGCTCCGCCGACGTCCTGCGCGAAATCTATGCCCCTCTGACCGACGGCAGCTACTACGAACGCAGCCGACGCCATCCCGCAGCCCGATCGCACTTCCATTCCCGCTCCCATCATCGTGACCAGCACCAAGAGCGCGGAACTGATCAAGCACGCCTCGAACGCCTTCCTGGCGATGAAGATTTCCTTCATCAATGCGGTCGCCTCGATCTGCGAATCCGTGGGCGCGAACGTGAATCAGGTCGTGCAACGGCATCGGCACCGACTCGCCGCATCGGCCCCCGTTTCCTGAATCCCGGAATCGGCTACGGCGGCTCCTGCTTCCCCAAAGATGTGCTGGCGTTTCGCGCCGTCGCCCGCGAGTGCGGCTACGACTTCCGCCTGCTGGATGAAGTCATGCGCATCAACGAAGAGCAGCGGCAGCGCTTCCTGCGCAAAGTGCGCAGCGCGCTGTGGACCCTGCGCGGCAAGCATCTCGGCGTCCTCGGCCTGGCCTTCAAGGGCGGCACCGACGACATTCGCGAATCGCCCGCGCTCTTCCTCGTGCAGGCCCTGCTGCAGGAAGGCAGCAAGATCACGGCCTACGATCCTGCCGCCATGGAGCGCACGCAGGAACTGATGAGCTCCAGCATCAAGTTCGCCAACTCGGCCTACGAAGCCGCCAGCGGCGCCGACGCTCTGCTCATCCTCACCGAGTGGGAGGAGTTCGCCAACCTCGATCTCGCCCGGCTGCGCCAGACCTCAAGTATCCGATCGTGATCGACGGCCGCAACCTGTATGATCCTGAGGTGATGGCCGCACAGGGCTTCACCTACTACAGCGTAGGCCGCGCCGCCTCCCATCCCGACGGCGTGCCTGCCGCCGTGCTGAAAAACGGCGACGGAACGAAGAAAGCATGAGTCCACAACGTGCTCTGGTCACCGGTGGCGCCGGTTTCCTGGGCTCTCATCTCTGTGATGCCCTGCTGGGCGAAGGCTGGAGTGTGGTCGTCGTCGACAACCTGCTCACCGGCCGCCTGCGCCAACCTTGCAGCATCTGCGCAACGACTCCCGTTTCGAGTTCGTCGAACATGGACATCTGCGAGCCCTTCGACGTCGGCAAAGTGGATTACGTCTTCCACTTCGCCAGTCCCGCCAGCCCCGTCGACTACAGCATTCACGGCATCGCTACGCTGCAGGTCGGATCGCTCGGCACTTTTCACGCGCTCGATGTCGCCCACAAATACGGCGCGAAGTATCTGGTCTCCTCCACCTCCGAATGCTACGGCGATCCGCTGGAGCATCCGCAAAAGGAAACCTATTGGGGCCACGTCAATCCCATTGGCCCGCGCTCGGTCTACGACGAAGCCAAGCGCTTCACTGAGGCCGTCACCATGGCCTACCGCCGCTATCACAAGCGTCGACACCCGCATCGTGCGCATCTTCAATACCTACGGCCCGCGAATGCAATTGAATGACGGCCGCGTCGTTCCCAACTTCATGAAGCAGGCGCTGCGCGGCGAAGACCTCACCGTTTATGGCGACGGCAGCCAGACCCGCAGCTTCTGCTACGTGAGCGACGAAATCGATGGCTTCATGCGCCTTTCGAAGTCCGACGAGCATCTGCCCGTGAACATCGGCAACCCGAACGAGTTCACCATCCTGGAGTGCGCGCAACATGGTGCTGAAGGTGACGGGATCGAAGAGCCAGATCA
>CAVYHM010000065.1:0-282500 GCA_963768265.1 uncultured Acidobacteriaceae bacterium | reverse complement strand
TATTGTGCAATACCCACCACCAATATAAGCACAGCTTCCCCACTGAGAAAGCAAAAGAGAGCCTGCCCGAGAGATCATCGCAACCTTTGCTCACCTTTTTTCGAGAAGAAAAAGATCGAAGCTTCTTGCACCGAGAAGAGTCTTATCGCAACCTTCAGCAGCCAGCCCGCGGGACCGCTACCGCAGGAGCGACGCGGTGTACCGCATCACGAAACTGCAGACCAAGGTGGGAGCGGCGATCTACTCCAAGCGTAAAACAGTGGTGGAGCCAGTGTTTGGACAGATCAAACAAGCGCGCGGCTTCCGCAATTTCTCTTGCGTGGTTTGCAGAAGTGCAAGGCGAGTGGCCCTGGTTTGTCTGACGCACAACATTCTGAAGTTACATCGGCTCTGCTATGGATCGAGCTAGAAACGACCAAGAAAGGCCACTCACAAAGGTGAGAAGTGCGATCGGGAAGCCCTTCTCCAAGCATTCGCTCCGAGCTTCATGGGGTGAACTCTGACGGGCTGTGCTCACAATTCGGTTCTCGGCTGCTGAAGCAGCTTTCAAAATGCAATTCTCGGACAAACTCCTAGATTCACTCCATTGTCGAACTGAGGAAGGTTTGGAAGAAACTGTCCGAAGGCGCTGCCGCAGAGAGTGAACAATCCGGCAGTAAACAAGGCGAAGATTCTGGAACACATAAGCTGATCCCTCTCCCGAGGCGCGCTGATAATCTTATTTTCTGCGCCTTCGTGTGAGCAAGAGCAGATGGTCACGAAAAAGGAATTGATTCTCCTACTTTATTCACCCTATTCACATTTATGAAAACGTTACAAATGGGATTCCGACTTACGCGCTGGTTGAAAGACTCTGCGCCTCTTACCCCGTTGTCATCGACGGGAGATTGCTTGTAGCGATATGCGGAACTTAGTTGGTCGCTGATCTAATTGGAGGGTTCAGTGGTCGCGGCGACGTAGTCGGTGAGCTTCTTACCCTCCTCTTCCTTATCTTATTCAGCCCCCCCTCCGGTGCAGCCAGCACCTCCCCCTAGTCGGTGAGCTTCTTCACGTTCTCAAGCTCTTCTTTAGTCTTCAGCTCGAATGCGACGCCCATGCCGTAACCGGGATGCGAAGCCAGAACCTGCCCGCGCAAACGTAATTTCATCTCGTAGGTTCGAACCAGAATCTCGACCGAGGAGTTGACGGAAAATGGCAGGGGAACTTCCAGATAGCAACCACCCGAACTCAGATCCGTAAGGCAGCAGTGGTTGGGAACCGACGTCCCAGTGCGATAAACCTCCGCGCCTAGGCGGCAGGCGTAGCGCTTCTGGGCGCGACGATTGTCAGCATCGGGACGCCCGCTGGGGAGCCCCATTTGCACAGCGGGAGCTGGCTCGCGAGACGGCTTGGTTTCACGGGCCGGAGTGTCGGGAGTATGCGTCGTCTCCTGCTCCCTCATCCCTGCAACCGTCGCCACCATGAAAGGCTCTTCCATTTCAACCGTCACATCGGGCAGCTGCTCTTGTTGCGATTCCCCGGTCAGATTTGCGTCCAGGAACTCGTTCAACATCCGGCGCGAAGCTTTGGGCACGTCCACAAACTGAACTCCGGCTCGGCCATTCCAATCTTGCCAAATCAGCTGCCCGGACAGGCGAACGCTCGAAGACTGGCCCGGCAGTTGAAACGTGAAATACACCTTGCCGACGGGAGGAAGCTTCTTACCGAAGCGCACCGACATGCCATCTTGCGCCACGTCGACCAAGGTAGCCTTCTCCTGCTGCACGTTCGCGTAATCTACCGTGGCGTGCGCGTGCACCGAGGCTCGGGCGCTCTTGCGTTTTTCCTTGCGCATCACCGCGCGCGCAGCCCGCAGGCTGCTCAGGGCCCGGTCGTAAGCGACCGGCTTATACAACACGAAGTTCACGCCCAGGGAAAACATGTCGCGAATGCTCTCTTGCCCGGACACCAGGGCGATGGCCAGCGTGGCGTCATTGGTGCGCGACAGGCGGGTGTCGCGCAACAGCGTGATCACGTCCGCGTTCGACTCTCCGTCCACAATCACGGCGTCGAAACGGTCTTGCGCCAGCCGCAGGGAGGCGCGAGCAAAATCTGGACAGGATTCGACCCGAATTCGGAGTTCCTCGAGTACGCGGCGTAGTACCTGCGCCGCAGTCTCGTCCACGCAGACCAGCAGGGCTGTGAGAGTCATACTTGCCCATCATGGTAGGTTTCCGCAGTTCCCCAGACAAGTTACCAGGGTCATGGCGAAAACCAGGGGAACACGCCTAAGTGCTCTGCCATCAATCGGCACCATCGGTAACCACAGCAGATGACAAAAGGCCAACGCCCCAGCGTTGGACTGTCGTGCTTTGACGCAGCCCCAACCCCTTCCTAGGATGAAACATGACGCGATGAAGGATCGCGCTTCCCCTGTACTGTCCGCCGCAGGGGATGCGCAGTATTGATCCTTACCCGGGTTGGTTCACGGGCTCCGTCGGAGCGAGAACGCGTCCAACGGGCGCCTTTCCTCCTCCACGAAAGAATGCTATGACATCGAGGAAAAATCGCGGGTACTCGTTATTGGAGTTGATGATCGTCATCTCCATCGGTCTGACGATGGCGGGTATCAGCTTCATTGCAATGATGCCGCTGGTGAGTAAGTCGCACGTAGATACGGCCTATGACACGACTTTGATGGTGCTGCGCAATACGCGGCATTTGGCCATCACACAGAGCCACGAATACATACTCACCTTTGACCCGATTGCCGGAACCATTACGGTTCAATATCAGGGGCCCGCAGACCCCACGACCGGCATCGTCCCAGCGGCGGTGCTCGTCAATGCCTATACCTTGCCGAGCGATATAAGCTTTGCGGTGCAAGGCGGATTCCCCGCAACTGCGCCCGACGGATTTGGCACGGGAGGCACGGCAGTTGATTTTGGCTATCTTCCCATCGGAGGAACCGGAGGCTCCAATCAGGTCGTGTTCATGCCGGATGGCTCCTCCCGGGACACTATCGGTAACTACAACAGCGGCGTGGTCTACCTCACTCGCCCCAGTTCCGATAAATACAGTTCGCGGGCCATCACGGTGTGGGGCGCCACTGGCCGGGTTCGCGGGTGGCGCCTCTATCCGCAGTCAGGTGGCACATGGATACAACAATGAGCCAGAACAAGAACACAGAGAAACTGGTCCGGGGGCCACAAGCCGGATTTTCGCTGATCGAGGTCATGATTGCTATTGTCGTCATGACGATCGGTCTCTTGGCGGTCGTGGCTTCGATTGCCACGGCCCTTGCCACAACCCAGTCTGCTCAGGAAGATCTCATTGCCAGGCAAAAGGCGCTGGACGCTCTGGAGAGCATCTATACCGCCCGCAATAGTCAGCAAATTCCGTTCAAATCCATCGATAACACCGTCAACGGCGGAGTTTTCCTGAGCGGAGCGCAGCCCTTGCTTTGCGCCGGAGCCGACGGTCTTTTCGGCACCAACGATGACGTCCCCTGCACCACTACGGCCGGCGCGACCTGCCCGAACGGCGGCGCCGAATGCATGGTGATGCCCGACCGCACGGGCGTGCTGGGTACTACCGGCCCAATCATGAGCCTGAGCAATTTCACTCGCACCATCACCATCAACCACGTGCTGCTTCCCAACGGCACCGTGAACCAAAACATGATCGCAGTCAGCATCACCGTCAGCTACACGAAGGCAGGACTGCCAGCCCGGAACTATACCGTAAATGGACTGATCTCGCAGTTTCACTGATTCCGACGATGGCTACAAATATGGAAACGACAAAATCTCAGCGCGGCTTCACACTGCTGGAACTCCTGGTCGCTTCGTCTTTGGGGCTCATAGTGATCCTCGCTATGACCAGCTTGTTCAAGACGGGCATGGACGCGACATTCACCGTCACTCAGCGTCTCGAAGTGCAGCAGAACATGAGAGCCGCTATCGAACTGATGGGGGAAGACATTAGCCACGCCGGCGCCGGACTCCCTACGGGCGGTCTGTCATTGGTACAGGGCGGCACGGTATCGAAGATCGGCTGCGACCAGCAGACAGGCACTTGCTATTTGCCCAACGGAACCTACCCCAACAGCGGCCTCGGTGTTCCCAATTTCATGTACGGCATCATTCCTGGCTTCACAAACGGCGTCCAAGGTAGCGTAGCCATTCCGAACACCACAGGACAGGTCAACGACAGCATTACGTCGGTATACGCCGACTACAACTTTCCCCTGACAAATTTCAACTTCAGCATTACGGACGCCACCCATGTCGCGGTAACGCTGAGGCCACTGCCCTTTGTGACCGATACGACCCAGCCGACGAATGTTCTCGCTGCCGGAGGACTGAATAGCCTCGGTGGCGATGTGCTGTTATTCCTGGTAAACGTACCGGGAACGGGAAAGGCGAGCGATCCTAACGGTAACAGCCTCGTCCTGAATGCAGCCGTGGCGGCGGAAGTCACGGCTGTCACCGGCACGGTCGGCACCACCGCATGCACGCAGGCTTCCGGTTGCTCCTGGACTCTCACCTTCGCCACCGGAGACGCACTGAACCTCAATCAAACCGGCGGAACAACGAACAACCTGAGTGCAGTGTCGGCAGCCGTCGCCGCGAACCCCGCGACCGCCCAGACGTCGGTCTCGCGTCTCAATGTTGTCAGCTACTTCCTGCAGGTTCCAACCACGGCGGGCATTGTGCAGACGCCACGCCTGATGCGCCAGGTCAGCGGCTTTACTCCTGTCCCGGTGGCCGACAACATTATCAACTTGCAGTTCAGTTTCGACGTGATCGATTCCGTGAAGGGCACCATCAACGCCAATCTCCCCGATCCCATCGGCGCGGGGCAATCCCCGAGCCTGATTCAAAAGGTCAATATGGCGATTATGGGCGAGAGCCTGACCTCAGGCGGCAACAAGTCGCAGAGCATGTATTTGATGTCTTCTGTCGCGGCACGCGATATGAGTTTCTGCAATTCGTACAGCGACAGTTCAACGGTCTGCCAATGAACGACGGACAAGTGGCATTCGGAGGAAGAGCAATGGGTAAGAGCAAACGAGACTCGCGAGGTTTTACTCTCATCGCGGCGCTCCTGTTGACCATATTGTTGTCGGGCGTTGCGGTCGGACTGCTCTACATGGTCACCAACGAAGCGCGCATGGGCGGTAATGACCTGGAAGGCAACATGGCTTACTATGGCGCCGAAGCCGGAATCGAGAATTTGACGGCGCAGCTCTCCCAGCTCTATCAGAGTTCGACGACACCGGATGCGAACGCCGTCAACGCCTTGTGGCAGAATAACGCCAATCTGCCGACGGCGATTTCTGGCTCCAACATCACGTACATGAACTACCAGCAGAAGATCACATGGCCGCTCAGCGATGCCAAGGGCAATCCAGCGGGCACCTGGGACGTCGTGGGCTCCGGGCCGAATCAGGGAATGACAGCCACTGTCATTCCTTTTAACTTGCAGGTCACCGCCACCCGGGCAGCCAGTACCGGCGCAGTTGCTGCCAACACCCCGACGGCCGCAACCGGCGCCTCGGTGAACATGACCCGCACGGTAGAGGTGGCGTTGCTTCCAGCTTTTGAGTTCGGCATCTTCTGCGATGGCGACTGCGACTACTTCGCCGGCCCTCCCTTTAACTTCGGAGGCCGTGTTCACACCAATGGCAACTTGTTCCTTGCTGCCAATGCCGGCCCACTGACTTTTACTGACAAAATCGCAGCCGTTGGCCAGGTCGTCACGGACCAACTGGAAAACGGCAACAAGACCGCCCCCGGAAACTACGGCGGATCGGTCTATATACCTACTCAGGCCGGCGGCTGCCCGGCAGCCCCCGGCTCTGGACCGGTCGCCGGAACTTGCGTGGCGCTTCCATCGGGCAGTTGGAAGGGAGGTTTCCCACCCAATACCGGCGCCGCTGATGGCACTTGGAAAGGGAACACAACTCAGTTCAATGGCTACATCAGGAACGGCCTCACCGGAGCGACCAAGCTGCAGTTACCCTTCGTAAATTCGGGGAACAAGGTTGGGGCCATCGACATTATCCGCAAACCGACACCCGGCGACACGACGCTGCTGGCCAACTCGCGGCTTTATACCGAAGCTGCGATCCGCATCCTGCTGGCGGATACAGAAGGCGATCTCTATCCTGGCGAAGTCCGTGCCGATCCTGCCCAGGATATTCAGCTCGGCACTCCGTTCAATGGCGGCAACGCTTTTGTGAATGTACCGAATCCCGCGACTGGGAACGGGGTTGCTGCCGGGAACATGTACTTTGCCACGGCCTTAAAAGGCACAGCCGCGAACAATTGGACCACGACTCCGCCGACTGGATGCACCGCCACCCTAGCATCGTGGCCCCTGTTCGGAGAAGTGACCACTGCCAACAAGTGCCAGGGTGCATGGCTCCGAGTGGAATATTGGAACGGCACCAACTGGGTCGGGGTCACAACCGAATGGCTCGGATACGGGTTCGGCCGCGGCTACAACGCACCTCCTACCCATCCATATAATTCATCGACTGCCGTCGCTCCCTACTGCCAAAACTATCCCAATGTTCCGGCCGCGCAGTGCCAGAACGGAATCAGTCCTGCCATCCTGATTCTGCAGCAGCTTCAACAGAGCGTGGCGACATCCAGCGCCACCGGTGCGGCAGCCACAGCGAACAATTGGATACCCATCAATTTTTACGATGCGCGTGAAGGTGAGCCACGCGATACACGCCCCAATGGCGACAATGGCCTCAACTGCAGCCCGAACGGAGTCATGAACGCTGTTGAGCTTGATGCGGGCAACCTGTGGCTCTGGCTGCAAGGCAAAGTGTCTCCTTACAGCATACTCGCCACCGGCCCGAAAGTGAGCACGACCAACCAGAATGGCAGCGTCGAGAACGGCTACATCCTTTACTTCGCAGACCATCGCGGCATGATCCCCGATCCACACCCGTTAACCACTTTCTATAACAACTTCTCCGGCATGTCCGGTTTGAACGATACGATCAACTCCGGCTCGACAGTCGGCGTGCCCGACAACAAACTGGAAGCCATCGGGACTTACTACACCTTCTCGCCGGAAGACACAGCGCAAAAGGCCAACGGCTTCCTGGACAACTGGGGTCAGGCAAACCTGGGCGCTGGTTTTGCCATTGCCGCGGGCTCTACGGGCCAGCCTTACTACATTTCCGGTTCCGTCACGACCAATGCGATCCAGTGCGAGTCCTACACATTCCCCGCCGTCACTCCAGTCGGTAACGTTCCCACCGCCGAGTGGAACTTGGTCACTGGGCCTCGCCACGTGCTGCGCCTTGTTGACGGAGGCATGGATACCCTAGGAAACAGTTACCTGCCACCCACAGGGGCTGCGACTCTCCCGAATGGGCAGGTGCTGGCGGGGACGGGTGGCTTCACTGTCGCCTCCGAGGAACCGGTTTACGTTTATGGAGACTACAACACTGGCTACAAGGATCCCTTCTGGCCCAGCGAAAACGTAACCACGACTCCACATTCTGCAGCTGCCATCATCGCGGATGCAGTCACGCTGCTTTCCAATCCACCGGCAACCAGCGCTGTGTATCAGACGCCGACCACCAACACTGGCTGGACCGACCTGGAAAGTTTCAGGTATCCAGCGAACCCCGTGACCAACCGGCCCAGCAACACCAGCTATTACAGAACCGCGATCGCGGCCGGCAAGAGCATTCCGTTCCCACAACCAGCGTGGGGAGGGCCGGACATGGGCACCGACGGAGGCATGCACAACTTCTTGCGCTACCTCGAAAACCGGGGAGCAAACGGCGCAACCGTGAACTACGCCGGTTCGATGATCAGCATGTACTATTCGCAATATGATACCGGCATCTTCAAGTGTTGCAACGCGGTGTATGGGGCTCCTCAGCGAAACTACTTCTTCGACTCGCAGTTTCAGGTCCCGTCGAACCTGCCTCCTGGAACGCCCATGTTCCAGGACGTCGTCAGCTTGAGCTACCACGAGAACTTCACCCCGCAGTAAAGCTGAAAAGGTTGTTGGAACGCCCCGGCTCCCCTCGCGGACCGGGGCGTTTTCTCTTCAGCGATCCGGTACAATCGAAACTCTGCCTGGCGGGCAAGCGATCCTTGAGGAGCACCGGGTTTCAGGACATGCGACCATTTTCTGTTCGTTACGCTTTTTCCTGGCTGATCTTCCTGGCCTCTGCCCTCACCGCAATTGGCCTGTTCTTCATCCCAGCCTTTGTCATTCGGCCCTTCCACCACCAGACGGTCGGGGCCCTCACGCTGGCGATGGATCTCCGACAACGCGCTCCACGGGGAACTTTGACGGCCGCACTCATTTGTCTTGTTTTCGCACTGATCCTTTGGCGACGAAGCAACCTGTGGCGCAAGATCGTCTTTTCCGCGCTGCTGCTGCTGGTCGCCTTCTCGACCGTCACGGCCCGCTTGAACTACTTCGAGTGGATGTTTCACCCCGTCGACAGCGCACAATTCGTCGCCGAGGCGGCGAGCAAACTCGACAAAGACGAAATGATTCTCGCCATCCGGTTCGGCGGCGACGCTCGCGCTTACCCCATCAGCGAGATGGCTTATCACCACATCCTTAACGATCTCGTCGATGGCGTTCCTGTAGCCGTCACCTATTGAACGCTCTGTCACACCGGTCTGGTGTGGAAGCGATCCGTGAACGGCAGAGTGCTGCACTTCTACCTGGCCGGAATTAACAACCAGAACTTCCTCATGCGCGACAAAGAGACAGGCTCGTGGTGGCAGCAAATCACCGGCAAAGCCATCTTCGGCCCGATCCAAGGCGCAGCGCTCGATCTGGTGCCGAGCGACGAACTTACGTTCGGAGAGTGGAAAGCGGAGGTCTCCGACGGAAAAGTGCTCGCCCCCGTGCCCAAGTACACCAAGGAATATGACCCCAAATGGGAGCCGGAAGTCGCCAAGCTTCCCGTGGTCATCAGCTTTCCGGGAACGGAATTGAAGTCTCGCGACGTGGTTGTGGGCGTTACGGTCGACGGCGGGAGCCGCGCCTATCCCTGGGACACGCTCGTGAAGCAGTCTCCCCTGGTCGACCAGATCCACGGTACGCCGTTGCTGGTCGTGGTTGGCCCCGACGGCAAGTCCTTCCGCGTGTTCATCCGGCGCATCGACGGCAAAGAGGCTGAGTTCTTCCTCAAAGGCGAGGCCGGAGGCGAAACGCCTGCTGTCGCGAAACCCGACACGTCGGCCGCTCCTAAACCTGCATCGCTAGCCGCCTCCGCGGTCCTAGTTTTGGCCGCAAGCGCTACCACTTCATCGACGGCACCTAAGCAATGGTCCTTGCTCGACACCGCTACGGCCAGCGAATGGAATTTTCAGGGCTGCGCCGTTGCCGGTGCTGCGCAAGGGAAATGCCTCGATCGAGTGCCGGCCCTGAAAGACTACTGGTTCGACTGGCGCAACTATCACCCTGACACCAGCATTTACAGGCACTAATCCCGATTTCCGGGCAATAATCCCGATTTCCAGTATGACGATTGACTCGCGGCGACAGAGCGCCCAGAATGGAGTGCGCAGTTAGACCGTCAACCTGTCCTCCCCTGAATTCCGATCGCGGGAGTTTGTGTCAATGACAAGGAACCCACGCCATTCCGGGCTAGTTCTGCATTCGTGGAAGGGCATGGCGCGGCTACTCGCTTGCGCGCTTGCCTTCTGGCCGTGTAGTAGAGCTCTTGCCCAGCAGGAAGGCCCACAATTCTCTCAGCCGTTTGGGGGACTGCCCTTTATGAACGCAGGGCCTGATTCAGGGTTTGCGCAGATGGACTTCTCCCAAATGTACCTTGACCAGCAAAACCGCCACACCAAGCTCCTGGAGGAGCAAAGGCAAAAGAATCAAAAACTGATTGATTCCGGCACCGTCTCGGCCCTTGATCTGGAGGCCCCCAATAAAGCTATAGAGGAGTTCAACCGCGCCAGTACGTTGTTGAAAGCGCAGAACTCAAAAGAAGCGATTGGACATTTGCAAAAGGCGATTGCTGCATATCCCAAGTTCGTTTCAGCTCACAACACACTGGGTTTGGCCTACCTGGATCAGGAGGACAGTCGCGCCAAGAAAGAATTCGAAGCGGCGGCTAAGCTGGACGAAAAATTTCCCGGCTCCTTCCTGAACCTGGGCTTCCTAGCCCTGTCAGTGAAGGATTTTGCGAGTGCGGAAACCGATTTGCAGAAAGCTGCGTCGCTCAAGCTCAAGGATGCAAAAATCCTTTCCGCCCTGGCGTTCGCGGAAAATGGAAATCACCAATATCAGCAGACTCTAGAGACGGTTCAACAAGTGCACGCTCTCGACCATCGCGGGATGGCAAATGTGCACTACATCGCCGCCGCCGCGGCCTTGTCTCTCGGCGATATGGATGCCGTGCAGCGCGAACTGAAGTTGTTTCTGGCTGAGGATCCTACGAATCCTCTGGCTCCAGGCGCACGCAACAATCTGGGTATCCTGGAGAGCCGCAAGAAAGCAGCGAATGCGGCGGCGGGTCCGCAGCAGTTAGCAACCGGGCCCGATTTTTCGCGGCCCCAGACCTTCGCCAACAGTGAGCGTTTGGCGGCTGAAGTAAAGGCTGTCGGAGAAGAACCGGCCGCGGAGATTTGCGAAACGTGCAAAGCCCCGACGGCAAATCTGACTGCGGAGAACGCCAGCCCCGGCGCGCCCTCCGGTGCTCCGTTGGTGGCAAGAACTGCCGGCACATGGATGATTCACAAGGCCGTCGACGAAACCGCCTTGTTCTTTGCGGTCAGCAGCCATGGACACATGGTGAGCGATCTGGATCTTTCCAATATCCAAATTCGGGACGACGACAACCCGCCGGTAAAGGTATTGCAGTTCGTTCCGCAATCGAAGCTTCCGCTGCGATTGGGTCTGTTGATCGATACCAGCGGCTCGGTGCAGCAACGGTTTTCTTTCGAAAAACATGCCGCCAGCAAGTTCCTCGAAAAAGTGCTCAATGGTTCGTCTGACCTGGGGTTCGTGGGCGGATTCTCCACTGAGGCCACCATTACTCAGGATTTCACCGCGGACCCCGGGGGACTGGGCAAGGGAGTGGATACCCTCACCAACGGAGGAGGAACGGCGCTGTTTGATGCCGTCTCGCTGGCCTGCTGGAAATTGGCGGCGTATCCGGAACAGGAGCGGGTGGCCAGAGTCCTGGTCGTGCTGAGCGATGGTGAAGACAATTCCAGCCACCGGAGCCTGAAACAGGTCATCGACGATGCCGAAACCAAGGGCGTGACGATTTACACCATCAGCACCTCAGAGGATAGTAGAGCCAAAACAGATGCCGACCGAGTGTTGCAGGTGCTCGCCGAGCGGAGCGGGGGAGAATCGATGTTCCCCGGCGACATTTTGGCGTTGGATAAGGCCCTGGCAAGGTTGCGCGATTTGATCCGCAGTCGTTACCTGATTGCGTACAAAGCCGCCGGCTTCGAACCGAACGGGAAGTACCGCGCCATCCACATCACCGCCGAAAAAGACGGCAAGCATCTGCAGGTGCACGTGCGCAAGGGCTACTACGCCCGCGTCGAGACCCCCAACAACTGAGCGACCGCGTGCACTGCCACGCGACCCGGTGCAAATCCACAACATTCTTTTTTCGATCGACCCACTCCGCGCAGACTTCATCTACACTCTCCCAATCAGTAATTTCCCTGGGGAGGATCGACTTGTCTGTCATTCGCGCAATTTTCTGGGACGTCGGCGGCGTGCTGCTCACCAATGCTTGGGATCACACGCAGCGTTCCGCTACCCTCCAGCATTTTGGACTGGACGAGGAGGAGTTCCACGACCGTCATGAAATGGTGGTCTCGTCATTCGAGCGCGGCAAGATCACGCTCGACGAATACCTCGATCGCACTGTTTTCTATCGCACGCGTCCGTTCAACCGCGGGGCGTTTCGCGACTTCCTGTTTTCCATTTCCCAGCCTCTTCCGGGAGTTCTCGAATTCGCGCAGTCTCTGACTGATTCGGGCAAGTATTTCATGGGCACCATCAACAACGAGTCCCGTGAGCTCAACGACTATCGCATCGAGAAATTCGGCATGCGCAAAATTTTTCGGATTTTCTTCAGTTCCTGTTTTGTGGGACTGCGCAAGCCGGAGCGCGACATCTACCGGTTAGCGCTCGAAACCACGCAGATTCCCGCCGATGAATGTTGCTTCATCGACGATCGCGCCCTGAACCTGGAATGTGCCGCCCAGTTGGGAATGCAGACGATCGAAATGCAGGCGCTGGCACATTTGCGCGAGAGCCTCGCGAAATTGGGAGTGAGCCCGTAATCCGACTTGGGGGCGCCTACTGAATCACGGAGTCTTGCGGGCATCCCGGACCTTGACCACAGCGCCGGGTGGAATATCGGATTCCAGCATGGTGAGCGAGAGGTCGCTCGACCAGCAGTCGGCGGCTAACTTCCATTCCCCGCCACTCTGCCGCGCGCACACCCACAGATACTTGCCACGCTCCTCGCGCCGCTTGCCGGTTGCGCCCGGCACCAAGGCCTTGCAGCGTCCCGCCTCGTAGGCTAAATCCCCCACGATTTCCACGCGCAAAGGTTCGACCTCCACTTCGCCCAATCCCGCCTCGAGCGCGCCAAAGAAAAACTCCCGCACCGCCGCCGCTCCCCGTACCGGAGGATAGTTCGACCGCAGCACCAGCGCATCGGCTGCGTAGAGTTCGAGCAGGTCGTCCAGATGCTTGGTATTGCAGGCCAGCACCCACTCCTGGGTGACGCGCCGCACCGCGGCTTCCGCCCGACTCATATCTCCGCGCTGCCCCGCGTTCGGGCGCATCTTGTCTTCCCGGCCGGCATCAGCCCGCATGGGCTCGGCGCCACGGGGTGGAACACCACCCTCGTAGCCACCCGGAAAGTAATGATGGTGATAGTGGTGGTGATAGTGATGCGTTTCGCCGGTAACCTCGCGATTCCCGCGCCCACTGGCTAGCGCATCGTTTAGAAAAGGATTCGGAGGGAGCGCGAGCGCATGCCCAGGCTGATGTTCCTCGGGCGGGTAGGTGGTGTCGATTCGGTCCGAGGCCCCCATGGGGGTTCCGCACATGCCGCAGAACTTGCTCACCGTGCCATTGTTGTGCCCGCACACGCGACACACGCCCGCACTGAATTCATTCGCACTAAATGCGTCTGTGGTCAAGGCGCGCGCCACATCCACGGAACCCTGTTCGGCGTCGTTTTCCGCCGCCAGCCGCTGAACAGCTTCGAGCGCCGCCGCGATGGCTTCTGGATTGGGCCGCGAGCGACGCAATTCCGGCTCCAGCTTGCGGTAGATTTCCCGCATCTCGGCGCTACGCTCGGGACCGCGCGCCGGCTGCGCCTCCTCAGGAAAACCGGGATGTCTGGGAAGCTTCTTGTCTTTGTCCACGGATCCGAATCAGTCCCTGTTGGGGACATTCTAGCCGCTCGGCCTACCGGATGGAAAACTCGATTTTGCCTTCGGTCTCGGTCGGTACGCCGTTGCAGGTAGCCGGACGATATTTCCAGCGGCGCACCGTTTCAAGAACGTGCCGGTCGCCAGCCATTCCCGCGCTCTCCAGGATCAGCGGGCTATGCACGTGGCCGTCGGTACCGATGATGAAACTGACGCGCACTCTCTTGCCGCGTCCGGCGGGGGGGAGTAACGGATCCGGCGTAGCCAGGGCGACGGGAGCCTGCACCTGCTCGCAAGACCAGCGCCAGTTAGAGTGGGGCACAGCGATGAACTGCGAGGCCCGGGTCAGCGTCCGGGAAAGATGGCGTTCCCGCTGCTCCAGAACTGCCGATTGTACGCGGGGCGCCTCAGTGGTTGCGGCCAGAACAGAAACGGGCGTCAACAGCAGAATTGCGGCAGCGCACAAGCGATCCAACATTCCGTCTTTCACTCGCCCTCTCATCGACGAACCTATGAGGGGCAACTCCTGGGCCACATGGTTGCAACGTATCTACTTTGTTTGCAATATATTACAAGCGTAACCTCAGCAGGAACTGCGCCCATGTGAAAGCTGTTGCATATGAAACGGAGACGGCTTGCGCAGATGCTCGCTCGGAGTGTGCCCGCTGAAGTTTGTGTTGGAACTAACGACAAGAACTCCGCCTGACGGTTTGCTCATGCCGCCGAGCGACGCAAGGTCAGCAAAGTGATCTCCGGAGGGCAGTTCAAGCGGATTGGAAGTTCGATGGTACCCAGGCCGGGATTCGTGTAGAGGGTCAGCGGGCCAATTCTGTACAAGCCCATGTAATACTTCCTGGCCATACGAGGCAGGTAGAGTGGCGGGAGAAACGGAATCCGCACTTGCCCGCCATGAGAATGTCCGGAGAGTTGAAGGTCTATCGGATAACGCGCCGCGTGATCGGCAAAATCCGGTTCGTGGGCGAGCAGAACGGTGGCCTCTTCGCGCGGAACATTCGCCAGTGTCGCGTTCAAGTCGGAAGTCCTGCTCAAAACGTCATTCAGTCCGCTCAACCAGAATCGCGCTCCTTTAAACTCAATTGGCACCGACCGATTGGCCAGCACCGGAATTCCATGAGAGAGAAGCGCGCTGGTTACGCGGTCGGGATCGGTGTCGTAGTCATGATTCCCCAGCACTGCCCACAAACCGTGAGGCGCTCGCATTTGCCGCAGCAACGCAGCGCAAGGCTCAGCTTTGGCAGCTTCCTTTTCCTCGCTCCCGTCGAAGGACGGCACAGTAACGAAGTCCCCCGTCAGCACGATCAGATCCGGACGCAAAGCGTTCACCATGCCGACTGCTGCCTTCAGTGGATGCGCGGAAAAGTGAAGATCGTAATGGAAGTCGCTCAAAAGGACGATGGTGAAGCCCTCCAGTTGGGCGGGCCAGCGACGAAGCTCTATCTCCAGCCGCACCACGCGCGGGCGATTGGGCTCGATAAGAAAAGAATCTCCGGCGATGGCCGCGGCTCCGGCGGCTGCAGCGAGACCGATAAACTTTCGTCTGTTAGTAGGAAGAAATGACAATCGATTTTTGGGCTCTATTTCGACTTCTGCTTTGCGGGACAGCGCGACATGCCTCACTCCAGAATATCGCGAACCTTAGGGTTCGCGATATGCCAGAAATGAGGTGAAATCAGAAACTGAAGGTTGCCTGCAAATCAAGGCGCCGAACCGCTGACCCAGTGGAGAAGGGCCCCCCCTGCAACGCGTTGGGGGTATCGAAGAACCGGGAGCCGACCACGCCACTGGGATTCGCCGTGTTCACCTTGTTAAACACATTGCGCACGTTTACTCCGAGGGTAAGATTGTAGCGACGGTCGGAACTGGCGCCACCCATCATTGGGCCACCGCCGAAGAGCGGACCGCGCGGGCCTCCACCTCCCCCACGACCGCCCCCACCGGGCCCGCCCGGCCCCCCTGGCCCGCCTGGATTGCCGGTTGCGCCTTTAGTCTTCGCGCCAAAGCCGAAGGTCTTGGTGAGGCGCAGATTCAGCACGAAATGGGAGGGTCCGGTACCGTAGTTGATGGGAAGAATTCGCTCCGGAGTTGCCCCCAAGTCAGGCCTTGTGTCAAAGGTTCCCAGCGGAGTGCAGTAGATGTTGAGATTAGTCGTGCTCGGTGCAGACTTGGTGCAGGCGACGGACGACACAAATCCCGGGCGATCGTTAAAGATCGAGTCACCGTTCACATCGTTGGGTGAGGTGATATTGAAAGGCGAACCGGAACTGGCAATCATGAACGGGCTTAGACGGAAGGCATAGGGCAACGAAATGCTTCCCCCAAAAAAGAGGCGGTTGCGCGTGTCGAACGAAGCGCGTCCGTAATCCTGGCCGATGTTGTAGGAATTCGACGCGAAGTTCGAGACTCCGGAGGCATCGCTGTTGGCGTAGTTCAGTACGTAGTACCCAAAAAGTTGGAGCTTGGAGCCTACACGAATGTTTGTGTTCGCGATGAGTTGGTGCTGGCGGAATACCGCTTCCGAAACGTATTGATAGACGTTTCCTTCGGCAGGAGTTGGCCGTTGACCGTCGATGGGCGCATTGGCGTTAATCGTGCCGAATTGGTCGAATCCTCGGGAGTCCAGGTAGGTCACCGACAAGGTAGCTGACTTCGTGACCTGACGTTCCACGCTGACGGCGGATTGCAGCGTGTAAGGTGCGTGCAGTCTGGGGTCAATGCGGTAGATCGTCGGAATGCTGGTCGCGTTCGACAAGCTGCAATTGGCAGCCACCGGAAAACAAGACGGTTCATTGATCACGAACTGCTGCTGCACCAGACCGTTTACGCGATCTGCCTGCAGAATCTGCTCGGACTGGAAGCGATCGTAGAAGATTCCAAACCCGCCACGGATGACGACCTTAGGCGGAGCGCTTCGGCCGCCGACTCCCCACGCAAATCCCACCCGCGGCGCCCAATCCCCGCGATCGTGGATGTCGTTCTGCGTTTCGAAGCGCAGGCCGTAGCTCAGCGTGAGGTTTGGTCGCACGCGCCAATCATCTTGCGCGTAGAGACCCGCATCGTAAGTCGTAACACTGGCATTGGGGATACCGGCGACAATCGAAAGCTGATCCGGCGTAGGAACCGGGGACGACAGTGCCGGACAGACGGGCGGTCGCGAACTGAGTAGAGAACACTCCACGGCCTGGTACTCCGTCAAAGACGAGAATGTGAAAGTGCCGTTGAACCCTGAGGTCGAAGTACCCGCGTCGCGCAACGCACGCACTCTGGCACCAAATTTCAGGTTGTGATTGCCGTGAATCAGCGAAGTATAGTTCTGAAATTCGTAGTGATCCTGGTGATCGATGCTTGTCCCCTGGTTGTTGCCACCGCCTCCGAAGAATCCGCGGACGTTGATAGTGGGATCGGTGCTCAGCGCGTTCTGGCTGTCGCTCTCGCGGAGGTATTGAAAGCGAGTCTCGTTGACGATTTTCGATCCGAACACCTGGGTATCGCCGATCTGGAGCGTATGTTCGGTTGAGTCGGAGTTGTAACCTTCGGTGGCGAGGTTAAACTGCCCGATCCCATCGTTATTCTGCGTATCGCGAAAGTACTGATACCGCGCGGTCAACGTGTTGTTCTTGGTGATGGCCCAGTCAAAGCGCGGACCGATGTTGGTGCGATGGCGAGGGTTAGGAACGGATTCCACGATTGGGGAGGGATTGAGATTCTGATCGAGAATGGTGGCGTTGATGGCAGCGAGATCGTTGATGTTGCGGCGCTCCACGTTGAAAAAGAAGGATGCAGACTTGCCCAGCGGACCACCGACGTTGCCGCTGTATTGCGTGGAGTCGTAACCGGGTTCAGTTCCGGCAAAGGGATTGTGGGAATTGAAGACGGAGTCATTCCCAAGCACGAAGACCTGGCCGTGAAACTTGTCAGTTCCCGGCTTGGTGAAGATTTCTATCCGGCCGTAGCCAAGCTTGTCGTACTCGGAAGAAAATGGATTCTGGTTGATGCGGATTTCGCGAATCGACGACTTAGGCGGAAGCTGGCCCGCAGTGAAGCCGTCAATGTACATCTGCCCGCCATTGGGTCCGGCTGAGGGTCCGGCGAGGGCCTCCAAGTCGGACTGCAACTCATCGGGATCGTCAGGCAGAGCTTCGAGTTCTTTGCCGGAAATCACGATGGCGCCCGCGTTGTTTGATGGATTCACATCGATGGTCGGGGCGGTGTCAGAAACCTGCAGTTTCTGTGTCTCCACTTCGATGGTCATGGACACGTTGAGCCGTAACGGTTGATCGGCCACCACGACGTTGTCGTTCTCGTAGACAGTGAATCCCTGCGCCACTACGGTGAGGGAATACTTCCCTACTGGCAGCGTTTTGAATTCGTACATACCCTGGGCATTTGTCTGGGCGGTGACTGGAGATCCGCTGGAGGGGGTCATCACCACGGTGGCGCTCGTAATTGCCGCGCCCGAGGGATCGGTTACTTGGCCGCGCAAGGCTCCCGATGTGGTTTGTGCAACCGATGCACCCAGGGGAAGAAATAGCAATATAAGTAAAAAGATGATGAAAACCTGTTTCATAAGTGAACTCAGTTGCTGTATCGGCCCTTCTCTCAGCGGCCTAAGCCGCGAATCTTGAAGTTCTTTATAGAACTCTGAGGTAAAACTACTGATTGCCGGCATCGCCGCCCGGAGCGCCACCCAGACTCCAGGGAGTGAGCATCATGGCCTGGCTGCCATTGGGTGCGGCTTGCAGAATCGGTTCCACTCCGCTTAGCAGCGTGATGGCCGTGCTCGCCCCGGCCGCCGAGCCTTGCGTTGCTACCATCATGACAGCGTCGCCTTTGTGCAGGTCGGCGAGGGCGACGGCGGGCATGCGATTGAGCATCTGCGCGAAGTCGGGAGCTCCCCCGCCACGCATGCCGCCACCCGTTCCTCCTCCGCCCATTCCTCCCGCACCCGCGCCTCCCGCATTCGGATTCGTTCCGCCGGATGAAGCGGGTGCCGCCGCCCCAGCTTGTGCGTTCTGTCTCGTGGATCCCGTTGCCGCGCCCGGCATGCCAGGAGGCATTGCCCCTGCCATCGATGCTTTCAGGCGCACGGCAATGCGCTGCGCCATCTCCGAAGGGAGTTGGTGCAATTGCGAGTCGGACGTAATTTTCACCTGCACCGGCTTCTTGCTCAAAACGTCCTGAATGGTCAGCGTGCCCGCGTTGGCATCGACGGAGTTGACGGTTCCCGCAATGTTCCGGAAGCTACCGCTGACGATCTCCTCGGCTGTAAGCTCAGTCCCGTCGGTGTTGCGCTCCCCACGGGCACGCAACTGGTCTCCCGGTTGAACTTGGTCGAGGGTACTGGGCTTGGCGTCCTCAAACTTGGTCGAGTCGGGAGCGTAACGCCGCACCACTGTGTTTTTAGACGCATGCACGGCAATGGTCTTCTTTCCGGTGAAGCCGGTCACCGAAATTGTGACCGTCCCGGTTGCCGGGTCGACCCCACTGACCAGCCCGCCCACTCCGCGCTTCTGCCAATCCTGGCGGATCTGGTCAGTCACTGCCGCGACGACTGAACGCGTGATGACCAGGATCTCAAGCGTGGCGATTGATTTGCCATCTTCAGAGGCGAAACCACGGACCCGAATCGTGTCGCCCACCTGTAAGTCCTGCAACTGGATCGGCGTCGCGTTCTTCAGATCCTTTTCGCCCGAGGCGAGGCGGAGGATCCGCGCCGCAGGTTGCACGTTCGCAATGATCTCCTGCCCGGAGTCGGGCACCAAAGTGACAGTGTTTCCGTTGATGCTCTTGATGGTCCCAAGGCGCTTCGCCACAGGAGTACTACCCGGAGCAGGCTCCTGCTGCGAAGCCACGGCTGGGAATGCCGCTGAAACGCCCGCCGAGACCGCCATTCCATATCCGAGTACCACGATGGTCATGATCAATACGCGATTGCTGGTCATACGCCCCACTATCTAATTTACATCGTCGCAAATGTCGCAACCCGACGATTTACAAAGTTTTACCGAGCCTCAACAAGCTTTACAAGACATAGATCGCTGGTCTGGAATGCGCTATGCGCCAGCGTCCCGGTCATCCAGAGTGGCAATAGACGGATCCCGTCCAGCACCATTACGATCTGGTGAATACTTTGCGGAAATCAATCCCTGGGATGAGTGTCTCTTTCATACGCAGTTTTGTCTGCTGGGCGATGGTAGTGATGGTTCCGCAGTCCTTGCTAGGGCAGACTCCAGCCGCAATTCTTCACGCCCAAGGCGGGGTTTGGATTAATGGCTACGAGGCCAATGATTCAGCGGCCGTTTTTGCTGGCGACCTGCTCGAAACGCGGCCGGGATTTTCGGCGAACCTGACTTTGGAGGGCTCCGCCGTGCTGATTCAAGCGGAGTCGGTGACCAAGTTTCAAGGCGATTGGCTCGAACTCGACCACGGCAGAGTCTCGGTGGAAACGTTGAAGAGTTTCCAGGTCCGGGTCCATTGCATCAAGGTCGTGCCCGTCGCGAACGAATGGACGCAGTACGAAGTCACCAATGTAAACGGGACTGTGCAGGTTGCGGCACACAAGAGCGACGTGAACGTGCAGATCGAGGGCGCGCACCGCCAACCATCGGGGGAGACAACAGGATCGCAGGGCGGCACCGTTCACGAAGGGGAACAGCGGAACTATGATGAGTCGCAACTGTGCGGGGCGCCCGCTCGTCCTAAGGGCGCAGGATCGGCTCTGGACCCGAAATGGATTGCGATTGGAGCTGGAGGAGCGGGCCTCCTGATCTGGATCTTGATACACGGAGGGGGAGGCAGCAGTCCCGCCAGCCCCTCCCAGCCGTGATCCGATAGCCAGCGAGCATTTCTTTAGTGCGGCTTGCTTATTCGCACGAGGCTGCTTTCCCGACGTGCGCGTTTGCGGAGCTTGGCGGCTCGCAGCCTTAACAAGCACCTAAGATACGGCCGTATCAGGCCGGCGAATCAATGGTGCGCGCAAAAGCCGCAATTATGGAGCAACGAACTCCGTCACAACCCCCTCCAGCCCCTTCTCGCGAGCCAGATACTGGTCGTAAATCCAGCGGTAAGTCTTCTCCAAGCCAACTTTTAAAGGGATGTTTGGCTCCCAGCGGAGCAACTTCTGGATCAGCGTGTTATCGCTGTTGCGACCGTTGACACCTTGGGGCGCACTGAGATCGTAGTTGCGCTTCAAATGGATCCCGGCAATCTCTTCCACGAGGTCCACCAATTGGTTGATGCTGACGGCCTCGCTGGAGCCAAGGTTGATCGGCTCGAGTATGTCCGAATTCATGATTTTCTGAATGCCCGTAAGGCAGTCATCGATGTACATAAAGCTGCGTGTCTGGTTTCCTGTACCCCAGATTTCGATCTCGTGCTTGCCTGCTAGTTTTGCTTCAATCACTTTTCGGCAAATGGCGGCCGGAGCTTTTTCACGCCCCCCGAACCACGTCCCCCAGGGTCCGTAAACGTTGTGAAACCGGGCAACGCGGGTATAGAGTCCATAGTCTTCGCGGAAGTGACGGCACATGCGCTCGGAAAACAGCTTCTCCCAGCCGTAACCGTCCTCGGCCAGCGCCGGATAGGCATCTTCCTCCTTCAGCGACGGGGCCTCGAAAGTCTTTTGCTTATCGCCGTTGTAAACGCAGGCGGAGGATGAATAAAAGAACCGCGAAACCCCATGTCTTTCCGCCGCCTGAAGCATGTGCGTATTGATCAGCACGGAGAGCATGCACAGGGCTTTGTTCTTCTCAATAAACCCCATGCCCCCCATGTTCGCAGCGAGATTGTAGATCTCGTACGCATCTCTGGCGGCGATCTCGCAGTTCTCTTTGAGGTTGAGGTCGAGCGTTAGATTCTCAACATCGGGAAACTTCTGATACCAATGCGCCAAGGGCTTAATATCGACCGCCCTGATCCGCTTGTAACCCTGCTGCCGAAGGGACGCGACGAGAGCGCCTCCAATGAATCCGCCTCCGCCTGTAACCACGACCAATCCGTCACGCATGCTGGAACTCCATAGCTATAGCTATCGTTAGCTTTATTGGGACTTAAAGCCAGGTCAAGTCCGCCGTTGTTCGCACCAAACCCGTACGGAGCCGACGCTCTCGACCCAACACCTACTTATACACAATACAAAAGGCGTATGCATACTCTCGGACATCGCTCCGTCAGTCGTGTGTGCGCCATCCTCTCGCTGTTCGAACGAAAGACTGGCGTCAACACCGAGCGAAGCAACCGACCGAACCTTGGACTGACCCCGAGTTGTGCCCAGCGAGAGAATGACCGCCCCTCGATTGGAGGGCCGACCACCCATTTCAATCGCGTAGAGTGCGTCGCCCTTCTTGGTAAAACCAAAACCCGCTTCAGTCTATGGCAAGATGTCGGTTTCATGGTAGGAGTCTTCGGTAACCTTGGTTTGACTTCCCCGTAGAACTTGCCACGCCCGGGTTGCTGCAGAGTGCGTCGCCCTTCGGCTTCAGCCCATGGTCCGACGTCGAGTAGTACACGCTGGACAGCGAATGGGCATGGCCCAGTGGGGAGGATTCCAGCCTGCCCAATTACCTCAGTAACGTTTCAGGGCTTACGGTTTCGCTTTAACCTTGAGCTTCACAGTTGCGTTTCCGAGGAGTTTGCCATCTCGTTCACCAATACATCGCAAGGTGCTCGTGCCGCCTCGGCTCGCGCGTTTGTTCACAGCCTCAACATTCTGATCAAGTACGCGCGGATGTATGGCTACGATCACAAGCGCACAGAGGCTCAATTCGAAACGGCGTGGAACGAGTTGCAGCAAGGTCTCCCCACCGCCGGCGACAGCGGCTTTCTGCTGGGAGTTTCGGATCACAAGCTGCTGCTCGATGGGGTCCCGCTGGAAGCAGGAAACGCGGAGCGCAGCTTCGCGACCCTGTTGAACACGGCGGGATTGGCCAGCCTGCACTTTTCCAAAGAGGTGACCGTAGAAGATTTCACGCGCCTGGTGCGAGCCTTCACCGTCGCTGGATCAAAGGCCACCGACGTCGCCAAGCAGATCAAAGAGGCGTTGGGAGCAGGAAAGCAGAACAGCACCATCAAGATTAATGAAGTGAAGTTCGTCGCGGCCGATCCGCTGACCGGCGATGTCAGTATCGCGGCGCAGATCGCGGCGCAGACGCTCGGTCCTGAGTTCAAGCAGTGGCTGAATGATCCCCAGAAACTCTTGCAGTTGATTGCTGCAGCCGAAGGAGCCAATTCCGGCAGTAGTGGACAAGGCGCCCCTGGGGTACCGATGGTTCCGCTCGGCAGCGTGCCCAATGGCCCGGCAGGTGGCGGGGGATTCGGAGGCGGCGGAGGAACAGGCAGCGGAGGTCCCGGGACAGGAACTGGAGGCGGCACCGGAACCGGCGCTGCTCCGGCATGGACCGGCGGAATGGTTCCGCTGCAGGAACAGGAAGTGATTCAGGCGATCCGCCTGCTGACGCGCTTTGGCCAGGTGCAGCAGGATCCGACGATCAAAGAAGAGGATCTGCATCAGGAACTGACCCAGACCGATCCCAACACAAGGTTGAACCTGCAGCAACTGCTGGGAAGTTTGGCCGCCAAGGCGTCGTCGCAAGAAGAAGACACGCCGCTGCTGATGAAAGCAGCCGAGCACATGGCCATCCGCTTCGCGCTGGAGCGGTATCAGAAGGGCGAAATCAAGGTCAATGCCGTGCACCAGATGATGGAGCATATGAGCCGGCAGATGGACTCGTTGCGCCAGATTCTGAAGATGCAGGAAGAAAAGATGAACAAGGCCGGGCTCCTGGTGGAGTCGCACGCCGACATCCTGGACCGCATGTTCTGGGCGGAAGTGCCGGAGTCCGGTAAGAAGAGTGTGTTGCTGTCGCACGAAGCACCGTGCGTGCCGCCGCGCAACGTTCGGCAGTTCGTGGAAGTGCTGCTGGACCGCGAAGACAACCAGGCCGCTGCGGAAATTCTGAACAACTATTCGAGTTGTCTGAGCGCCAAGGAGATAGAGCCGCGGCGCAAGACGGCTATCGGATTAAGCCAATTGGCTGACCTCTACGCGCGCGTGTGCGGACAGCCCATGGGACAAGCAATTCGCAAACTGAGCGAACAACTGATCGCCGACAAGGATCCGGAACTGCAGAGCCTGCTCAGCGCGGCCTTCGTGCGTCTCAGCCAGGAAGCCAGCGCGGCCAAGAACTACGCCGCGGTCAACGAGGTGTGCGCCGGCATGGAATTGGTAAGCGTCGAGCGCCCGGTGCTGATGAGCGATCTGCGCCCCCGCGTGGGCGTGGAGAACCGGTTGCCGGAATTTATTGAAGAAGCGTTGCACACGGATACGGTTCCGGCGGATTTATTGTCGGTCCTGCGGCGTACCTGTCATGCCGGTGCTGAACACCTGGCGGACCGGTTCTTCCGTTGCATGCGCCGCAACGAGTGCGACGCCATGATCGAACTGGTGAAGCAACTGGGGTCGCCGGTGCTGGTGCAGTTGCGCGAGATCCTCCGCACCGGACAGCCCCGGCAGGCTTCGAGCGCGGTGGGATTGGTGAGCCGCCTCGACGTGGGTACTCTGCTGGAACTGCTGCCGGTGCGTTTGCCGGAGTGGAACCGTTTCTATCACGACGTTGTAGTGCGGCAGATTGCCTACGGCGCCGCGCCCGACCGCGGCCGCACTCTGCTGGAACTGGCTGAAGTGCTGGATCCGCTGGTGCTGCCGGAAGCTGTCGACGAGATCGGCATGAGCGGCGATATGGCAGCGGCGCCTCCTCTGATTGCCATGGCGCGGCCCGGAGACGCGGCTTCGCGATCACCCTTCGTGCAGCTCAAAGCCATTGAGTCACTGGGGCGGCTGAAGGATCCCGAGTCGGTGGCAACGCTGCGGGAAATTCTGGAGACCAAGAAAACTTTCGGGTACGTCCATCACAAAGAGCTGCGGATTGCCGCGGCCCAGGCCTTGTCCAAGACCGATCCGCGTTACAGCTCGCAGGTGATGTCCGACAGTGGCTTCGAAGCTGTCGAGCTCGCGATCGCGCCTCTGGATCTGGCGCCCGCGTGCCCCTGGGTGCGGCAGCGGCGCTACGAGCGTCTGGTGCTCGCGAAAACGGTGATGGCGACGATCGGCAGCTCGTGGGGAAAATCGAAGATTCAGATCCGCGAACTGAGCCTGGGCGGCGGCATGGGCACGAAAGAAGACAACCTGCGCATCGGCAGCGAGGCCGACCTGGAAATTTCCCTCGGCATGCGTTCGAAGATTCGCGCTCATGTACTGTTGCGGCGGGCACGAGTCAATGAAGTGGGATTTGAGATCGTGAACACCGACCTTGAGAGCCGCTACCGCCTGCGCCGTCTGCTGGTCGAGGCTCTGAATCACGCGCCGCAGAATAAGGGACCGGAGTGGGGCGGCGACCGAAGGATATAGCTTCTGCCTCTTAGCTCTCAACGCAAAAGCCTCTGCCCACAAGCAGAGGCTTTCACATTGTAGCGCCGGCGTCCCCGTCGGCTGTCGCGGGGGCGTGTCGCCCTCGCGCCCGGTTGTTACTTCACCTTGGCGAAGATGATGACCAGGGTGTACAGCGCGAGCGACTCAATCAGCGCCAGGCCCAGAATCAGCGCCAGCTGAATGCCGGGACGAGCCGCCGGATTCCGCGCCAGCCCCTCAGCCGCCGCAGCGGTGGCTTTGCCCTGCGCCAGAGCGCAGATGCCGGAAGCAAACGCCATCGAGAATCCCGCGGAGATTGCGACCCAGTTGACTTCGCTCGAACCTCCGCCCTGTGCAAAGGCCGGGACGGCGAACGAGAGTGCGGACAGTACCATGAACAGCTTACTCAGTGTGCGCATTGTGTTGCTCCTTGTATGAATTGCCGCCAGTGGGTGGTTGACGTCATCCCGTGCAGACGCCCTCACGCTGAACGGCCCTGCCAGAACCTCAAAACCTTCTTCCTCAAACTCAGTGCTCGTCGGCAACCGCACCCTGCAGATAGACGGTCGTCAGCAACACAAAAATGTAGGTCTGCAGCAGCGACACGCCGATGTGCAATCCCAAAAACAAAACGGGCACACCTATGGGTACCAGCGAAAAGAACACAAAAGTGACCATGTCGCCCGCGAACATGTTGGCGTAAAGGCGGATGGTCAAGGAGAGCACGCGGGCCAAGTGGCTGATGAGTTCGATGGGAATCATCAGCGGTGCCAGCGCAGGCATGGGTCCGGCAAAGTGCTTGAGGTAAGCGATCCCGGCATGCTTGAATCCCTGGGTTTGGTAGTAGACGAAGGCGCAAATCGCGCAGCCCAGAGGAACGATGGGAACAGCCGTGGGGGACTCAAAGCCAGGGATCACCCCGATCAGGTTACAGAACAGGATGAAGAAGCAAAGCGTGGCCAGGAACGGTGTGTAACCTTCGGTGTGATGGCCAATGATCTCGTTGCTCTGTCCCTGAATGAATCCTTCTACGCCCTCGAAGAAATGCTGAAGTCCTCCAGGGTTGTCCACGGAGAGCTGCGAGCGCACCAGGAGAAAAAGAATCAGCAGGAAGAAAAAGACGAGCACCTCCATGGCCAGGGAGTTCGGGATGGGGGCGTCGGCGTACTTGGGTGCGATACCTAAAGCGTGTAGCAGCGCCGTGACCGGAGCGGCGAATAGATGATTCAGGATTGCGGTAAACCAGAGTTGTTCGGGCATAGAGAAGCTTTTGCTCTTGGCCTTTTGCTCTTGGCCTTTTGCTCTTGGCCTTTTGCTCTTGGCCTTTTGCTCTTGGCCTTTTGCTCTTGGCCTTTTGCTCTTGGCCTTTTGCTCTTGGCCTTTTGCTCTTGGCCTTTTCATCGGGTCTCTTTCTTCCTAAACTCCGCGCACCAGCGCCGCGTAAACTTCATACACGGCTTCGCAGGCGATGGCCACCACGGGCAAAAACAAGCCCGCCAGGAGGCCATTCAGGCTCGCGGGAGAAACAGTCAATATAACATAGGCCCCGACGGCCATCAAAACGTAGCGGAGCAGGAAACGCGAGACAATTCCTTGCCCCGATTGCGCTGTGATGGCACCCGCAGCGCGATCGACGAAACCGCTGATGACGCGCTTCAGCCAGTAGAAATTGACGTACGCGATCGCGCATCCGAAGGCGAAGCCCGCGGCTGCGCGCACACCAAATCTCCACCAGCCAGCAGCGATCAACACCGGCGCGAGTATCGCCATGAACTGCCGAATGCGGTCCAGGGCGCCGGAATAGAAGCGCTCGGCCGCGGCTTGTTGGACGGTGGGATCGCTATGTGGCTGGTCGGGCATCGTGAACAGGCAATCACACATCGTACGCCAACCAGGGCGCCACCCTCAGCGGCTAAAGGCTGCAGAAATTTCGCAGATGCATCGAGCACCGTGGAAGAGCGGCGCTTATAGCGCCGCGCAAGCGGATCTCAAGCGATGAGCTTCAGCTCCGGTGGTCGCCTTCCAGTGTGTTGCACCGGCGCAGCTAATAGTCGGCCCCTTCAAGGCCAATAGGATGGCACAATTATTTCGTATCCCGAATTGCCGAACGGATCAACTCGACGAACCCGGCGGCGATGCCAAGCAGAATTCCTACGAGATATAACCACGTGGTGTGCAGCCAGCGGTCGAGCGCGGCACCGATGAGCCATCCTACGACGAGCGCAGCGGGCAGCACAAAAGCCAACTGCCCGTAGCGGGCGTATTGCAACCAGAAGTTCCGTTTCTGCGACGAGTTCTGATCGTCGTCCTCGCGGTCGTGTGGATCATCGGGATTGTGAACGGCTGGCATTGAATATTTGCCGGGCTTCGCCCGGCCGGACAGCCGAGAGCCTGCCCTGAGCCTGTCGAAGGGGCGGCTGTCCCAACATGAGTATCGTCATCGGACTAGCTTTGCGACACTGGGATTTTGCGCAATCCCCAGCGCCCAGTTCACCAGCTCGATGAAGCGGTTGGGCATGATTCCGATGAAGAGCGTGGCGAACCCCGTGATGCCGAGCGCGGCACGCATGGCATAGCTTACAGGCAGGTGCTCCTCACCTTTTTCGGGCTGGCGCATTAACATCGCGTTGGCAATCTTCAGGTAGTAGTAGAGACCGAATACCGAGTAGAGCACGCCGAGCCCTGCCAGGGCATAGTGCCCAGTTTCAATCAGGCTGAGGAAGATGAAGTACTTACCCCAGAACCCGGCCAATGGTGGGATCCCGGCCAGCGAGAGCATGAAGACGAGCATCAACACGGCTTCGACCGGAGCGCGGGAGTAGAGCCCATTGAGGTCGTCGAGTTCGTCGCCGATAACCTTCTTGTGGCGCAGCGACGTAATCACGCCGAACGCGCCCAGATTCATGAACGTATAAACCAGCAGATAGATCAGAATGCCCTTGATCCCATCGGCGTTCATTTCGGTGGCAGAGCCGGCAACCAGCCCGAGCAGCATGTACCCGACGTGAGCGATGGAGGAGTAAGCGAGCAGTCGTTTGGTATTGGTCTGCGTAAGAGCCGCCAGGTTGGCGCCCGTCATTGTCGCGATGGAGACAAATACCAGCAGAGGCAGCCAGGTTGACCTCATGGGAAGCAGCCCAAAGAGCAGGATGCGCATCAGCATGGCCCATCCCGCGGCCTTTACAGCGACTGACATGAATCCAGTAATACTGGTGGGCGCCCCCTCGTAAGCATCAGGCGCCCACTGGTGAAAGGGGATGGCGGCGATCTTGAACAGCAGCCCGGTCATGGTCGTCAGCAGTGCGATGATAGCGACTGGTTTGTACTCGCTAGTCAAAACATGCCGCGCCAACGTTTGCTGGATGACTGCTAGATTGGTGCTGCCTGTGACGCCGTAAAACAGGGAGAGTCCGTAAGCGAAGATGCCGGAAGAAAACGCGCCGAGCAGCAGATATTTCAGCGCAGCTTCGTTGGAGCGCCGGTCGCGGCGCAGGAATCCGACGAGCACGTATGTAGAAATCGCCATCAATTCCAGACCGATGAAGATGAGCACTATGTCGGATCCGGCCGCCATGCACATCATGCCCACCACCGAGAGCAGCATCAGGGCGTAGTACTCGCCGTGGTCTTCGTGTTCAGTCTCGAGGTACCGCACCGACATGAGAATCGCGATGCCTGTCGCGGCGAGGAAAAGATAGAAAAAGTAGAGCGCGAAGTGGTCGACCAGCATGGTGTGCATCAGGCCGTAGGCGCCGGGAGCGCTGCTCTGCTCGAGCCAGCGCTGGATATTATAAACCGCCTTCGCGGAAAACAGCAGCCCGATGAAAGCGGTGACGGCGTTGGCCCACTTCTGCTCTTTCGGCAGCATGAGGTCGATCAGCAGTATGCCAAGCGCGAAGAGCGTGAGCAGAGTGATGGGCAGCGCCAGCAGGTAATCCGTCGAAGTGAATCCGAGCGTGGGCACTAGTGTTGCCCCTTCTTCACAGTGGTAACCGCTTCCGAATTCGCCGCGGGTACGACGGACCTTGCAGGCACGAGCGCCGTAGGCGCAACCAGCACTGCCGGTCGAACCACAGCGTTCACCGTGACGCCAGGCAGCGGATAGCCAGGCCGGGCGATCGCGATGGTGTGATTCACTGGCTGTTCAAGAATTTGGAAAAATGGCTTCGGATAGAGCCCGATCCAGAAGGCCATGACAATGAGTGGAACGAACGTCGCCACCTCGCGCGGAGTCAGGTCGTGCAGCTTTTCGTTCTTTGGATTGGTGACCGTGCCGAAGAAAACGCGCTGGTAGAGCCACAGCAAATACGCGGCCGCGAGCACAACTCCTGGGACAGCCCACGCGCCCCACTGCCACTTCTCCATGAAGGTCCCTTGCAGAATGGTGAACTCGCCGACGAAACCATTGAGCAGAGGCAGCCCCATCGACGACAGGAACATGATCATGGTGATGGTGGCGTAAACGGGCATCACATTTGAGATACCGCCGTACTCGGAAATTTCCCGGGTGTGGCGGCGCTCGTAAAGTATGCCAACGATCAAGAACAGCGCGCCGGTCGAGATCCCATGATTAATCTGCTGAAGCACAGATCCGCTCAACCCCGCCGGATTCAGCGCAAAGATGCCGAGAGTGCAGAATCCGAGGTGGCTGACCGACGAGTAAGCCACCAGCTTCTTCATATCCTTCTGCATGAGCGAAACCAGCGCGCCATAGATGATGGCGATGATGGACAGTCCGATCATCCACCCACGCGCGGTCACGTTCATGAACGTAGCCGGATTCGACAGGACCTGCGGAAAGAATGGCAGCGAGAAGCGGACAAAGCCGTAAGTTCCCATCTTCAGCAAAACGCCCGCCAGGATAACGGAGCCTGCGGTGGGCGCTTCCACGTGTGCGTCCGGCAGCCAGGTGTGGAACGGGAACATCGGCACCTTGATCGCGAACCCCACAAAGAAGGCGAGGAAAAGCCAAACCGCATGCTGGAATGGGATCTGCGGCGCGGTTTCGTAGAGCGCCGTGAGGCTGAAGCTGTAAATGCCGGTGACAGTGTGGTGGTGGAAATAGAGGAACAGAATGGCCAGTAGCATCAGCACTGACCCAGTCAGCGTATACAGGAAGAATTTGATGGCGGCGTAGAGCTTGCGCGGGCCTCCCCAAATACCGATCAGCAGGTACATCGGCACCAGCATCGCTTCCCAGAAGACGAAGAAGAGGAAGAAGTCGAGCGCCATGAAGACGCCGAGCATACCCGTCTGCAGTATCAGAAACCAGATGTAGTATTCCTTGACCCGGGTCTCAATCGCGGTCCAGGAAGAGAGGATCGAGATCCAGCCCAGCAGCGTGGTGAGCATGATCAGCAGAAACGAAATGCCGTCGATGCCCAGCACATACCCCGCGCCAATCGAGGGGATCCAATTGTTGGCCGCGCCCTCGATGAACTTGAACTGCGCCGCATCCTGGCTCTTGACCAGCGCCCAGAACCAAGGCACGAGCGGCAGCGAGACCAGGAAGCCGCCGAGCGCGAAGATATTGGCGATCCAGCGAATCGCTTCTTTGTTCTCTTTGGGGACGAACAAAAGCAGGATCGCACCCGCCAGCGGCGTGAAGAGGATGATGGACAGTATGTGGTTTTGCATGCTTTTGGCTCTTGGCTCCTGGCCCTTGGCTTCTAGCTAAAAGCTAAGAGCCAAGAGCTGAGAGCCGAATTTCAGTGGTACACGTAATAGAACACAAACCCTACCAGGCCCGCCGTCATCACCAGCGCATACCATTGCACGAGGCCCCATTCGAACAAGCGCGCGGGATAACTCAGCATGCGAGCCAGAATCGCTGGCCCGTTGACTCCGACGCCGTCGATAATCCACTTGTCCCACCAACTGGAAATGGTCGCGGTCAGACGGGTAATCCATCCAGCAGCGTTGACGGCGCCATCGATCACATTGGCATCGAACCACGAACTCCCTTCGCCCAGGCCCATGACGCCGAGGCGGATGTCTCCTAGTTTGCGCCGGCCAGTGAAGACGTAGTCGTACCCCTCATCCACGTAATACTTGTTGAGCAGCGTGTCGTAAACGGGCGGAGCTTTGGCTGCGATGGGCTCGACGTAACCCCTGCCCGCGTTGCCGTAAGCGCGCGAAGCCAGATACCATCCGCCGAATGCGACCACCACAGAAAGCCCCATCAGCATCAACTCCAGGCCACGACTGCCTTCTTCGGTCGAGGCGAGAGCCACTTCTGCATGATTGGCGAATACAGGATCGAGGAATTTCTCGAAATGATTTGACGGCCAGTTCAGGTATCCGGCGGTGATCGAAAAAAATGCCAGAATAACCAGCGGTCCCGTCATTGACTTGGGCGATTCGTGGATGTGATGTTCAACCTCGTGGTCGGTGATGCGCGACGGGCTCCAGAAAGTCAGGTAGATCAACCGGAACATATAGAAAGACGTCATCAGCGCGGTAGCGAAGCCGATCACCCAGAGGATCGGACTGTACTTCCACGCCTGCCACAAAATTTCGTCTTTCGAAAAGAATCCTGCCAGGCCCGGAATTCCGGCGATCGCGAGCGTCGCAACAAACATGGTGCGGAATGTGACAGGGATTTTTCCCGAGAGCGCGCCCATGTTGCGCATGTCCTGCTCGCCGCTCATAGCGTGAATCACCGAGCCCGCGCCGAGGAAGAGCAGAGCTTTGAAGAAAGCGTGAGTAAAGACGTGGAAGACCCCAGCGGCGAAAGCCCCGACGCCGAGTGCCAGAAACATGTAACCAAGCTGCGACACGGTCGAGTAGGCGAGCACCCGCTTAATATCGTTTTGTACGAGCCCGATCGATGCGGCGAAAATTGCGGTCAGCGCCCCCACGATGGCAACCACCATCATCGATTTCGGCGCCAGCACAAACAGCGCATTCGAGCGCGCCACCATGTAGACGCCTGCCGTGACCATTGTCGCGGCGTGGATCAGTGCGGAAACCGGCGTCGGCCCTTCCATCGCGTCGGGAAGCCATACGTACAGCGGCAATTGGGCGGACTTGCCACAGGCTCCAACGAAGAGCAGCAACGTAGCGGCCGAGATAATCGGGTTCCCCATCAAACTAGCGGCGTGCTCACGCGCAAACCCTGTTACGTCAACGAAGCGCAGCGAGCCGCAGATCCACGCGATGAAGAACATTCCCAGGATAAATCCGGCGTCGCCAATGCGGTTGACGATGAACGCTTTATTGGCCGCATCGCTGGCCGACTTGCGCTGGAAATAGAATCCGATCAATAAGTACGAGCAAAGGCCCACGCCTTCCCAGCCGACGAACATGAGCACGTAGTTGTTGGCCAGGATCAGCGTCAGCATGGAGAACATGAAGAGGTTGAGGTATCCGAAGAAGCGGTAGTAGCCGCCTTCATGCGCCATGTAGCCGACGGAATAAATATGGATCAGCATGCCGACGCCGGTTACGAACAGCAGCCAAATGCTGGAGAGCGGGTCGAGAAGGAATCCAGCGTCAGCCTGGAAGGGTGCCTGGGATCCGTCGGATTTCACGAAGGTCAAATGACCCGTATCGGTGCCGAGCCAGGTGTAGAGGATCGTCTGGTACGGCTGGTGATCGTTGGCAGGGGCCCATGCTGTGTACTGCCAGACCGCCCCGCAAGCCATGACGAAGGCCAGCACGACAACGCCCACGCAGACCGCGCTCACCGTCTGCTTCTGCAGCTTGCGACCAAAGAAAAACATCAGCGTCGCGCCGATGGCAGGAAGCAACGGGATGAGCCAGATGTGCTCGAGAAATAGCATGTAAGCTCTCAGCTGTCAGCTCTCAGCCTTCAGCCAAAACATTCGGCGCAAGTGAGCCGAACCAATACGCAGGCGCTGAAAGCTGATAGCTGACAGCTGCCTTTCTACCACTTCAACAAATTCACGTCGTCAATGTTGACCGTCTCCTTATTACGGAAGAAGGCGATCAGAATGCCGAGGCCGACCGCGGCTTCGGCAGCGGCATCGGTGATCACAAAAATTGCAAAGACCTGGCCATGCAGCGCTCCGGGGCCACCACCCAGGTGGGCAGGCATTCCCTGCCAGTAGCGCGAGAGGGCAACCAGGTTCAGGTTGACCGCGTTCAAGATCAGTTCAATCGACATCAGCACGATGACCACGTTGCGCCGCGTGAGCACGCCGATCACGCCCAACAGGAACAGAGCGGCGCCCAAGACCAGGTAGTGCAGGGTCGAAATGTGGAGCATGCTTTCCATTTGAGCGCTAGCGTCTAGGTCTGGCCTCTAGCTAGTAGCTAGAAGCTAGAAGCTAGAAGCTAATTTTTTTCAGATCCTCTTCTTCGCCATCACCACCGCTCCGATGATGGCCACCAGCAACAGCAACGACGCGATCTCGAACGAGAACATATACATGCCTTGGTGCTGGTCGTACAGCAGGGCGGCGACGTCTTGGACGTTCTGGCCTTCCCCGTAGGTTACGCGTCCTTCGGGGAATAGCGACTTTCCCTTGGTATAAACAGCGATGAACAGGCCACCCAGAGCGGCTGCAGCCGCGATTCCCACCAGCCACTGCTTATTGAACTGGCGCTCTTTCACCGTGCGCTCGATCGAAATCAGCATGATCACGAACAGGAACAAGACCATAATGCCGCCCGCATAAAGAATGATTTGCACGCCGGCGACGAACGGAGCGTAGAGCATCAGGTAGATTCCGGCCTGGGCCAGCAACGCCGTGATCAGAGCCATGGCCGAGTGCACCGCGTTTTTGCGCGTGATCACCAGGATGCCCCCGATGATCATCGTGGCTGACAACAAGTAAAAGAAAAATGGCGTGGCTACGGGGTTCATAGAACGTGTTTCAGCCACTCCTTTACTGGCTCTTCAAGGAAGCCAGCGCCAGCAGTCAAAATCAGCAGCACAAGCCCCGTCGGCAACAGGATCTTCCATCCTACTTTCATGAGCTGGTCAAAGCGGTAACGCGGGAACGTGCCACGATACCAGATATAGAGGTACATGAATGCGGCAACTTTGGCCGCGAACCAGAAGATGTCCTCCACCCGATCGCGCACTGCAGGAACGAACAGGACCAGGCCGATCAGAGCCAGCACGGCGCCGAATCCCGCAAGGCCGATAGTCTGAATCTTAAACAGCGGATGCTTGGGCATGCGGGCAGTGTTGTAGAAGCACATCGCGCCCAGGAACAAGAACGTGATTCCGGGGAAAAGCGAGAAGACCAGATCCCACGTAGGGCCGCTCAGAGCGTTCGGGAATGGCCGCAGCCACCCGCCAAGCCAGAGCGTGACCGCGATCGAAGAGACGGCGATCATCGCCGAATACTCCGCCAGGAAGAACAGCGACCAGCGGAAGCCGCTGTATTCGGTGTGGAATCCGGCAGTCAGCTCGGATTCCGCTTCAGGCAGGTCGAAGGGGGCGCGATTCGTCTCGGCGACCATGGCGACCGCAAAGATGAAAAATCCAACCAGGCCAAGCGGAAAGAATTTGAAGACGAACCAGGTGTGCTGCGCCTCTTGCGCCCGAACAATGCCTATCATGCTGAGGGTGCCCGTGCCTTCGGCGTTCAGACTGGTCATCACGATGACAGAGACGACCGCCAAGCCCATGGCGACTTCATACGACACCATCTGGGCACTCGACCGCAGTGCGCCGATCAACGGATAGTGCGAGTTCGAGGCCCATCCTGCCGTGACGATCCCGAGCACACTGAGTGAAGAAACCCCCAGCATGAACAAGATCCCGATGTTCATGTCGGTGATGGCGTGCGTCGGGCCGAAGGGGACGACGACAAATACCGTGAAGGCCGCGAGCACGACGATAAACGGAGCGACCCAGAACACCACCGCATCGGCTTCGGCCGGCATGATGTCTTCTTTAAGGAGCAACTTAAGCGCGTCCGCGATGGGCTGGAGTAGCCCGTGCGGGCCAACGCGCATGGGGCCAAGACGGACTTGCATATGTGCGAGAATCTTGCGCTCCAGCCAATTCATCGCGATCACGGCGACGGATAGGCCGACGAAAACGAGCAGGACGTAGACCGTAGCCCAGAACCAGTTGCCGGCGGCTCCCGGAGTCAGGTTGCTCCCCAAATAAGACTGAATGTAGTCGATGACTGAGCGCATCAGCGGTCTACCTCGCCGAGAACGATATCGAGTGTGCCGATTACGGCGATCACGTCGGCCACAAGCTGGCCGCGGCACATCACGTCGAGCGCTTGCAGGTTCACGAACGACGGCGGACGCACGCGAATGCGGTAGGGCTGCGTGGAGCCGTCGCTAACAATGAAGTATCCAAGCTCGCCCTTGGGAGCTTCGATCGAGTGGTAGACCTCGCCGACCGGAGGCTTCATAACCTTGGGGACTTTCGCCATGATCGGGCCTTCGGGGATACCTTCAACCGCCTGCTCAATAATGCGCAGAGACTGTCGCATCTCGACCATGCGAACCAGATATCGGTCGTACGTGTCGCCGTTCAGGCCAGTGGGAATTTCGAAATCGAAATTCTTGTAGTTGGCGTAGGGCAGGGCTTTGCGAATGTCCCATTTCACGCCGCTGGCGCGGAGCACCGGCCCGGTCACTCCGAGCGCAATGCAGTCTTTGCCAGAAATCACGCCGACCTTCTTGGTTCGTTCGAGCCAGATGCGGTTGGTCGTGAGCAGTTCTTCGTATTCATCAATCTTCGGTTTGACGAAGGCGACGAAATTCTTTACATCTTTTTCGAAGCCGTCGTAGGTCTCATACTGCAGGCCTCCGATTCGGAACGCGTGGGTGGTAAGGCGGGCGCCGCAATATTTCTCAAAAATCTTAAGAATCTCCTCGCGGTCGCGGAAGGTATAAAAAAGCGGAGTGATGGCCCCGATGTCGAGCGCGTGCGTGCCCAGCCAGAGCTGGTGGCTGGCAATGCGATTCAGCTCCGTGAGAATGACGCGGATGTATTGCGCGCGAGGCGGCGCTTCCACGCTGAGAAGTTTTTCGACCGCTTCGCAGTATCCGAGTCCGTTCGAGACCGCGGCAACATAGTCCATGCGGTCGACGTAGGGATTGAACATCGTGTAGGTGCGGTTCTCAGCAATTTTTTCGACGCCCCGATGCAGGTATCCGATCACGCACTCGAGCCCGAGAACCTTTTCACCATCCAGCCGCAGGATGACGCGCAGCACGCCATGGGTCGCCGGATGCTGCGGCCCCATGTTGATCACGAGCTCGTTGGCATCAAGAAACGTCTTGTCGGGCGTTTCGAGATCGAGCGGCGACAGTGCGTTGGGGTCAGTCATTGATTGTTCGCCGTCAGAGAATCACTTGGCTCCAGCCGCAAAGCGGCGACAGAATGCAGCCCACAGCCTGCCCTGAGCTTGTCGAAGGGGCGCAGTCCGTGGGTGAAAGGGAATCCGAGGAACCAGCCCTGGAGGGGCGAAAGAAAAACCGCGACGCGTATGCCACCCCGTAGAAACCGCTTCCACTTCAGTCCTCATTGCCCGCTCTCAATCCCCAGGTTAATCTGCACCCACTCATTATCCTGCTGCAGGATGCCGTAGTCCTTGCGTAGGGGGTGACCCTTCCATCCGTCAGGCAACAGAATCCGTTTCATATCTGGATGCCCGTCGAACTTGATCCCAAACATGTCGAACACTTCGCGCTCCAGCCAGTTCGTCGTCACCCAAATGGGAACGGAACTGGGAAGCGTCTCTCCGTCGGCAATTTGGGTTTTCACGCGAATCCGCTCGTTGCGCGGGAACGAGTACAGCACCCACACCACGTCGAACTGTTTCTCGCGTTTGGGGTAGTGCACCGCGGTGACGTCCACGCAGTAGTCGAATTGCTCCTCATTGCGCAGGACCTGAAGGATCTCCGGAATCAGCGAGCGGTCCACGACCATGTAGTTCTGGCCGAGGTACGTCAACGGCTCGATACCCGACCCGTATTCACGCTTGAGCTTGGCCACCAGCGGAGAATCCCAAGGCGTAGGTACCGGCACGGCAGCCTTCGCGGCCGGTGCAGCCGGCTTGGCCGCAGCTGGAGCAGCAGGTGCGGCGGCTGCCTTTTGTGGCGTTTCAGGAGTTGGCGCAGGTTTCTCGGGAGGAGTTTTGGTTTCCGATTGAACCGACCCGGAGGGTGTGGCTTTCACCCCGCCCGGGGTAGCGGGCTTTTCCGCCGTCGGCTTCGGTTCACCTTCCGGCGGCGGCGACGAGGGGGATTTAGTTTCGTCCGGCATAGCTCGCGAAGGCACAAACCTCCGGCGCAGTGTGCGTTCGGGAAGAACGTTAACTTTTATCAGCTTGAGCGCATGGTGTCAACGAGCGTGGCGCGCACGTCGGGCCCTGCAGTTTCAGCGGTCGGACAATTGAATGGGATTGCCGTCCGGGTCCTTGCCGTCGCAGAGACAAAACATCTTTCCGCCCAGCTACCGGGACCACTGCGCCTGGTACTGCTCGATCAGATCGCGGATGCGCTGGGCATCGGCCTTGCGGTGGCCGTGGCTGGTGATGGGGTCGGTCCCGCCGGTGGACTCGATCACGATCTCGGACCAGAAGACCCCGGTCGAAATGTGGACCGAGGCGATCTTTGACATCGCGATACTCTCTTCATTACTGCCAAACAAGCGGGACTTAACGCGGCTGACCCGCTGCGGGCTGATGACGAGTTTCGTCGGGAACAAGAAGTTGCCTTGCGTCCAGCGGCTGGCGGCAAAGGTTTCTGCCGGGGAAGAATCCATCGGGTTGGTAGGAACGGTGGTCATCTCGCGAGAGGCGTGGGGTAGGTTACACCCATTCCAGCGCGCCCTTTTTCCACACCCAGATGTAGCCCACGATCAGGATGACTAGAAATACCAGCATCTCGACCAGTCCGAACAGCCCGAAGGCTTTGAACTTCACCGCCCAAGGAAACAGAAAAATCGTTTCCACATCGAAGACAACGAACAGGATCGCGATGATGTAGTAGCGAACCGTGTACCGTCCGCGCGCGTTATCGATGGGGTCGATGCCGCACTCATAGGGCATGAGCTTGGTCTTGCTGGGATTCTCAGGCCGCACGAGTTTGGCCAGCAGTAACGTGATCGGCAGCAGTGTGCCGACGATGGCGATGAAGATGAAGATGGGAACGTAGTTTTGCGGCATCAGCAGCTCTCGCTCCTCAATTTGGCGGAGCAGCCATAGTAGCGCTGATGAGGGCGCGGTTCAAGCCAGATGCTGTAGCTTGCTACGTCTCTGCTGGCAGCGCACGGTCGCCGCCAGTCGAATCACATCCTTACGAGAACCCATTCCTAGTCAGCGGCAACTCCCGCACCCGCTTGCCCGTGGCAGCGAAGACTGCATTACAGAGCGCCGGAACAAATGGCGGCACTCCGGGCTCTCCCGCGCCAGCGGGTGGAGCTGTGCTTTCGACGATATGCACATCGACCTGGTTCGGGGCGTCGTTCATGCGAGCCACCGGATAATCGAAGAAATTCGACTGATCGACAGCGCCGTTGGTCGCTGTAATCTCGCCAGTGCGCGCGATGCTCGTGCCGAATACAGCGGCGCCCTCGAACTGTTGCCGCACCATCTCAGGATTGGCCACAATCCCGGCGTCGACCGCGGTAGTCACATGCGGAATCCGAATAGCGCCCGTGCTGTCGACTTCGACCTCGACCACAGTCGCAACATACGTCAGGAAGCTGCGGTGGACAGCCATACCCATGCCGCTTCCCTTCCCTGACTTCTTTTTGCCCCAGTTTGCCTTCCCAGCGGCCAACTCCGCCACCCGGCGCAGCCGGGCCGTGTCGTAGGGATATTTTTCCGCCATGCCCGGAGGCCCCTGAGGCCCCGCATCGACGATGTGCCCAGACCCAATCAGCGTGAGCAAATAATCGTAAGGATCGCGGTTGGCGTTGTAGGCAAGTTCGTTGGCAAATGTCTGCACGGCGAACGCGTGATAGATGTTGGCCACCGAGCGCAACCAGCCGATGCGAATATGCGCCGTCGCCTGTCCGTTCTCCGATCGGAAGTTGGGGATGTCGAAGGGTGAAACATTCCATCCCTGCGACATTTCACCTGCGCCGCTGTAGACCGCATCCTTTTCGAAGCTGGACCCGATGGGCGGAAACACCGAGCGCTGCAGCCACGCTTTCGGCTTGCCCGTGTCGTCGACCGCAGCCTTGATGTACATCGCGGCGACCGAGTGGAAGTAGTCGAACTTGATGTCGTCTTCCCGGCTCCACACCACTTTGACCGGCTTGCCCGTCTTCTTCGAGAGCACCGCTGCTTCGACGGCGTAGTCGGGTTTCGACTTGCGCCCGAAGCCACCCCCGAGGAAGGTCACGTGGCACGTGACATCCTCCTTCTTAAGACCAAGCGCCTTCGCGACCTGCTCCTGCACGCCCTGAGGATTCTGCGTCGGCGACCACACCGTCACCTTGTCGGCCTGAACATCGGCGACTGCAACGGGAGGTTCCATCGAGGCGTGCGCCAGGTGCGGGGCAAAATATTCAGCTTCAAAAATCTTGCCCCCCTTGGCGAATTCAGCGTCAGGATCGCCCACGGTGTGTATGACCTTGCCCGCCTGACGCGCCGTCTCCTGCAGTTGTTTCTTGTACTCAGCGGAGGTATACGCGGAATGGCTGCCGTTGTCCCATTCGATCTTTAACCGGTTACGCCCTTTAAAGGCGGCAAACGTGTTGTCGGCGACCACGGCCACGCCCCCCAGCGGCTGAAAAGCATGCGGAGGAGTGAAGGGATCGATGGGGATCGTCTTCTTCACGCCTGTCACTTTGAGAGTCGCGGAGTCGTCGACCGATTTGACTTTGCCTCCCAGAACCGGCGGGTGAGCGATGGCGGCATAGAGCATGCCGTCGACACGGACGTCCATTCCAAACAGCGGCTTGCCCGAGCAGATATCGGCAACATCGGAGCCTGGCGCTGGCTTGCCGATGTAGCGCCATTCCTGCGGAGACTTCAGCTTCAACTCTTCTTTTTTTGGCACGGGAAGCTTCGCGGCCAGCGCAGCCAGTTCTCCGTAGCCAATTTTGCGGGAAGAACTCTTGTCGGAGACGACGTGTACAGGGTCAGCCACGCACTGGCTTTCCGGAATTCCCCACTGCTGGGCGGCAGCGCGTACCAGCATCAGACGGGCCGTAGCTCCGGCTTCGCGCATAGCATCAAAAAATTCCCGCACCGAATGCGACCCGTCCGTATCCTGCGAGCCGTAGCGTTCATCTCCATCGCCCTGGATTACTTTAACGCGGCTCCAGTCAGCATCGAGTTCGTCGGCAAGAATGCGCGGCAAGCTGGTGCGGACGCCGTTCCCCATCTCTGAGCGGTGGGCCACAATGAATACAGTGCCATCGCTCTGGATGCCGACAAACATACCGGGGTGAAACCCGGTCGTATCGATAGTCGGACTAGCACTCGCGGCCTCTGCCCACAGCGGGCGTGGCACGATGCGGGCGCACAGCACAAAGGCGCTCGCTGAGAGCATGCCTTGAAGAAAACTGCGGCGGCTGACGTTCTCAATGGTAATCATGCCCTCTCCTTTGCCGCTTCCTTAATGGCGGCGCGGATCCGCTGGTAGGTGCCGCAGCGGCAGATGTTGCCTGCCATGACGGAGTCGATATCGTCATCGGAAGGCCTGGGCGTGGAGGAAAGCAGCGACACGGCCTGCATGATCTGCCCCGGCTGGCAGTATCCGCATTGCGGGACGTTGACCTCGGCCCAAGCTTTCTGCACTGCATGTGGGCCATGGCTGGAGATCGCTTCGATGGTCGTGATCTCCAGTCCGCCGACCGTGCCCATCTGCTTGGTGCAGGAGCGAATGGCTGTTCCGTTTTGCAGCACGGTGCATGCCCCGCACAGCGCCATGCCGCATCCGAATTTTGTGCCAGTCAATCCGAGGATGTCGCGCAAGTACCACAGCAGCGGCATCTCAGGATCGCCATCGAACGATTGGTCGAGTCCGTTCACTTTGAAATGGATCATGGGCCACTTCCTGAATTGTGGTTGGTTGGAAATTACGGAACTATTCTACCGCCGCGAGCGTTCGTCGGCGCAAGCCGCGTTCTGCTGGCGACGTTGCGATACATCGGAATCCAGCCGCGAAGCGGCGCACGAATGCGGCCCACAGCTTGCCCTGAGCTAGTCGAAGGGACGCCAGTCGTGAGTGGAGCCGCGAAAAGAAAACAAGCCCCGAAGCGGCGAAAGAACGGCCACGACAGACACTAGAGAAGAATGGCGCCCACACACTCACCCGCATTTATCCGGGAACAGAAAAACAGAGCGGGCGAGATCGGAGCGCAGCGTTGCTTCCTCGTAGTAACGTGACAAAATTCCGCCTTCCCAGAGAAGGAGGTCGGCATTGCCGCGCGCAAACTCGTCCCACTCCGTCGCCGTGGTGCGCGCCATGCGCTCTCGGATCAGAAAAAAATACGCATGCGTGATCGTCTCGTTATAGAGCTGGGACTTACCGCGGGCAGCGGCGTAGCGTTTCAGCGCCGCGGCGAACCGGTCGAGCGCCTGCAGCACCGGATATTCTGCCAAATAGGCAAACGCGAGACGGACATGGTCGGCATGGTGAAACTCTTCCGGCAGCGTGTCCGTCTCGAAACAGTGAATGAGTTCGCGGTTGTTCATGACAGATTCCTTCGATGTTTTCGCGCTCTCAGCGCCGCGCGGTTAAGGCCCGGATGTCCCCGCATTATTTCCTAGTTCCCTTTGCCCGTCGCGAGGACGAAGGCGGCGGCGGCGTAGATCACCACGTTGCCCACGTTGTACGTTCCATGCAGCAGGTGGATCAGAATGGCAAACACGAAAACAGCCACCAGCAGCCACGCCCCGCGGGTAGCCGTTCGCGGAATCAGGAGAAGAATGCAGCCAATGATCTCCCCGAATCCCAGCAACAGCCGTATGAAGCCAGGCATGTGAGTCCGGGCAAAGTCGTAGGCCGCACTGGGCAGGACGAACAAAACGGCTTCGATCAAAATGACAATTCCAAGCGCCCATTGCAGCACAGTCAGCGCGCATTGCTTTGGCTGGAACTCATGCCATCTCCTATTTTTCGGTGTTTCCCTTGCGCGGGGATTTCGCCTTGATCTCCTTGAACCGATGGCTCGCGCTGGAGTCCAGGTCCAGTTTGTAAAATTTCTTCAGCTCGCGAATGCGTTCCAGCGAGGCGGGACTGAACGGAGTCTTGCCGTCGAAAGCGTGCAGGACAATTCCCTCAAGCACGTCCCCCAGCGTCATGTCGTGGTATTCGGCGAACGCCTTGAGAACCTTGAGAATTCTTTTTTCAATGCGCACCCCGGTCTGCACCCGCTCAATTTCGAGTTTGGCATCGTCAACCATGGGTACCAATGTACCATGGTACCAAACTCAATGCAACGCCCAATCTTTGTTTGGGTTCCTGCCATCTCTGACGATAAACCTGCTAAACACCTATGCGGCATCTCGTTCCGGGAAGCAAAGCGAGGGCTGCAGGTCGAGTTTGTCTGTTGCCGGCTTCACATTGATATGGAATTGGGCTCGGTCTCGTGCGAGCTTCGGGCCGATCACGCCGGTCAATCTCTCGACTGTCGTGCTCAAGTCTTTGGCATGCATCTGCTGCAATTCAATCGTAATTGTGATGTCGAACAACGCACTTTCCCGTCCTCGTAGTGCCCTATGCGCGACCAAACTACCTCCGAGCATCCGGGCTAGGCTCACGAGTGAGCGGCTTTTGCATGCGGCGCACTCGTCACTTCGACTGCTGCTGATGACCTCGCAATCCAGGCAGAAGACCGCATTCGAGAGCGGGAGAACTCCTGCGTCCAGATGGTTCCTTGTTCCGGCGAACATATACACCAACCTTTGCCGCTGAGATGTGGGCAGCTATATTCAACACCAAGACACTGCCATTCTCAATGTGCAAGCTGTCAAGGCCATCGGCACCTGATTCAACCGTGGTCCCAGGCACGAGTTTCCCGGAAGGACAAGGGGGCAGTTTCCCGGCGCTCACTTGTGATCGTGCCTTGACAACAACCTTGACCTCCGGATGCCCGTGATACGAGCAACATCGGCGGTACGGAGTCTAAAGCTGTTAGCTGGCCGCGGTTGGCGATTGAAGATCTTTACCAGGCTTCGTCGAACGGTCAGTTATTCCTTGCTACGCGGACCTCGTCGACTACCTGCCGCACTGCTGTGACAATGGAGTCCGGCGATTCCTCCATACCGTGGGCTGCATTTACCACAATTTGCCGTCCACGTGTCGATAAGTGCACCAGACTTGCCTGCAATTGATGCACCCAGATCTCGTGATATTCCGCCGCTTCTTTTTCGAAACCGTCCGGAGCCCAATATGTTCCTGCCGTCAGCACGACGAGCGGGCGATCACCTAAGCTGCCTGCGTTCCTTGCGGCGCTGTTGATATCGGGGTTTCCGCCGCCTTCTCTTGGAACGATTCTGCCCTCGTCCGTTGCTGCGCAACCCTGCTCGGCATCGGCCGTAAACGCCTTCGGTTGTGCTTCGAGCTTCGCCAATACGCGGGCTTGCTCGGGCGTGAAATCGGGCGGAGGGAGGCGCCGCTCTCGGCTGGTCATGAATCGGATTATGCCAAGTCGCGTCATTGCTGGTAGGGCCATGCAAATCAGGTGTCTCGTGCTGCCCGACATACGGTTTATCGGTGCTAACGCGAAGTCCGGCTCATGCATGTCCGGAACCGATGAATCGATCAAGACCAGACCGGCCACCTCCGAGGGGTAGCGCGCCGTATAGATGTGAACATATTCGCCTCCGACCGAACTACCAGCCATCACGTAGGGTGGCAGAATCCCCGCATGCCGTAGCGCCTCGTGCAGATCGCTGGCAACACTGGCACTCGTTCGCGGAGACGATGGCGGATCGCTCCACCCTACACCCGCGCGGTCGTACCAGCAGGCACGGGTTGACTCAGCGATCTTGGACTGCAGCCACGCATTTGCATATCCGGGCGAGTTGCCTCCCCCTTCAAGAATCACCGTCGGAGCACCCTGACCAGAGCAGTAGAGGTTCAGCGTGCGTCCGCCGATATCAATCGCCTGTCCAACTCGTGGAGGCAGTTGACTGGCATCCCTCGCTCGCCCGATCCGTTCATATGTAAAACCCACCAGAAGGGCCAGCACCAGCAGAGTCAGAAATGCGCACGAGATTCTCCGAACCCACTTTCTCATGTGCCGGCCCCCTCATAAGAAATGACCCAATCACGACTCGGCGCAAGGATCAGTTAGTCATGTTCGTGCCGGGTTGTATATTTGCCAGGCGATGAACTCCGGTTCGTCCTAACGCAAACAGAACCCCCCCAACGATCATGGTTGTGACGCAACTACAGAGAAGAGCTAGCCCCAAAAACCAAGGCAACGAGGGCCATATCGACCCGACACCAGCCGCATATTTCACCTGTATGGTATGGGCCTTCTCCATCGCAAGGATGACGCCCGCAAAGATGATTGACATCAGGAACACTGTGGACCGCGGGAAACGAAATTCTGGACGCATATTGAACCTCGTGAACGAAATCAATTGATAGCTACCGCTAAAGATGCGGAGATGCTCCTGCACAGCACTGGCAAGCACTCCCCAAATCTCGTGGGCCCGAAAACTGATGCGCTCCCCCAAGCTTCCATCGCTGACGTCTGCTTGTGCATCGCGAAATACAGACATCATTTCATCCCCGTACTCACGCCGATAAAGTGACGGATACAGGTAGAGCAACCATCTGTAGAAACTGAGCATTCCAGTTAGGCCTCCTTGCGTGCGATGCGGAGGGCTGCCAGCTTGGTCAAGTGCCTCATTCGTTCAACTTCTAGTTGCAGGTTGTGGCGTCCGCGTGATGTGAGCCGGTACGGCCGCCGGTCGCGAGGACTTTCGTCTTCTTCGACCCGCTCTATCCAGGCGCCCTCGAGTAAACGGCGCAGCGCCCCGTAGAGAGTGCCCGTGCTGAGCTTTACGCGGCCGCCGCTCATTCGTTCCACGTCCTTCAGGATGGAGTAGCCGTGACGTGGCTGCTCCGCCAGGCTCAACAACACGAGCAATACTGGTTCGGTCAGAGGTAAAGCTTCCATATGTCAGTACGCGATATATCGCACTACGCCATATTGCGCCATTGCTTGCCCGCTGTCAATAGCGCCTTTCGCCGACCCCAAAGTTCTGATGGGTTTGAAAGTCTCACTGTCCGCCTACGCAGCGAACAAATCCGAAGGCGTGGGAGAGCTACCTCGTGATCGAGAGACTCCCGCGATCAGATTTTTATATAATCACGCGCGTCTACTACACCCGCGAACTCCTGAACGGAGACCGTCAGGTGGCGGCCATCGAGTTGAGGGCCAGGTCCGATTCATCCTGTGGACAGCAAGGGCGGAACTCTGCATTGAAGCCTTACGCAGGAAACATAGGCAACGCACATGGATTTCGCATTCAGCAAGAAAGTCGAAGACCTGCAACGTCGTTTGCGAGCCTTCATGGACGAGTACATCTATCCTAACGAACAGCGTTTCCAGGACGAGATTGAGCGTAACCGGTGGTCGCCAACGGCTGTGATGGAAGAACTCAAACCGAAAGCCCATGCGGCGGGTCTCTGGAACCTATTCCTGCCCGATGACCAGCAAGGCGCTGGACTCACCAATCTCGAATACGCGCCCTTATGCGAGATTATGGGCCGCAGCATGATGGCTCCTGAAGTATTCAACTGCTCGGCGCCCGACACTGGGAACATGGAGGTGCTCGCGCGCTATGGCACACCGCAGCAGAAGGAGCGTTGGTTGAAGCCGCTGCTCGCCGCAGAGATCCGCTCGTGCTTTGCGATGACCGAACCTGCGGTAGCTTCGTCAGACGCGACCAACATTGAGGCAAGCATCGTTCGGGAGGGCGACGAGTATGTCCTTAATGGCCGTAAGTGGTGGACTTCGGGAGCGGGTGATCCGCGCTGCAAGGTCGCTATCTTCATGGGCAAGACGGATCCTTCGGCTCAGCGTTATCAACAGCAGTCGATGGTCCTGGTGCCGATGTCGGCTCCAGGAGTAAAGGTCGAACGACTGCTGACGGTGTTTGGGTACGATCATGCGCCCCATGGCCATGGCGAAGTCGTCTTTAAGAATGTACGGGTGCCGGTCTCAAATATGTTGCTGGGCGAAGGACGGGGTTTTGAGATCGCGCAGGGACGGCTGGGACCTGGCCGTATTCATCACTGCATGCGGTGTATCGGGGCGGCCGAGCGCGCCCTCGAAATCATGTGCGAACGTGTGCAATCGCGCGTGGCTTTCGGCAAACCGCTAGCCGAACAGGGAACCCTGCGCGCCCACATTGCTAACTCACGCATGGAGATCGAGCAGGCTCGTCTTTTGACTTTGAAGGCTGCCTATATGATGGACACGGCCGGCAACAAAGCAGCGCGGGCTGAGATCGCCATGATCAAGGTTGTGGCGCCCAATGTGGCGTTACGCGTTCTGGACAGGAGCATTCAAGCGCACGGGGGCGCTGGCGTTTCGCAAGATACTTTTCTCGCCAGCGCGTGGGCCAACATTCGCACCCTTCGATTGGCCGATGGTCCGGATGAAGTCCACACGGAAGCGGTTGCCAAGCTGGAGCTGGCAAAGCGGAGCAAGCCGCATGCGCAATCGCCATCACGCTGATTCATCAGGCCTCGAGAAGATCTCCATGCCACTACTGGTGGTGGAAACACCGCATTCTTTGAGACGATTCGTGGGTCGCGAAATCGCAACCACGGAATGGTTCTCTGTCACCCAGGACCGAATTCAGCAGTTTGCGGAAGTCTCGGAGGACCGGCAGTGGATTCACGTCGATCGCGAACGTGCAGAGCAGAATTCACCCTACGGCGCCACGATTGCACACGGTTTTTTGACCCTCTCCCTGCTGAGTCAGTTCCTGCGCCAGGCAATTCAGATCGGGAGTGGCGTGGGGATGAGTATCAACTACGGCCTGAATCGAGTCCGCTTTCCGTCTCCCGTTCCTGCAGACTCCCGGATCCGGGCCCGTTTCACACTGCGGGCGGTCAAGGACATTGCCGGCGGCGTGGAAGCTACGTTTTCGGTAGTCATCGAGGGTGAGAAGTCAGCAAAGCCCTGCTGCGTCGCGGAATGGGTGATCCGTTATTACCACTAGTCCAGTAGTCCAGTGGCACTAGTGGCTGTCGCAGAACAATCATTACTTAGAGCGGGCCATCTGTTTAGGTGCTTTGGAAAGGGACGGCTTCAGCCGTGCCGCTCAGAGCTCATAAGGACGCGGGCTTCAGCCCCTGAGGGATTCCGCGGACCGGTAACGAACTCAGCGCGACAGGCCACTAGTGAATTTCGATCACAGCGAACCGTCCTCGGCTGACCGTACGGCGGCACGCAAGAGAACCTTGATTGCCTCCGGCAGAGGGGCAAAGCGAGCGTCTCTGGTAAGGCCCTGATGATAGCGGTAGTAGATCTGCTGAATAATAACTGCCACCTTGAAGAGCGCGAGAACGCGGTAAAAACCCATGCTGCTGACGTCGCGCCCAGTGGTCCGCGCGTAGCGGCGGACAAGTTCTGTCCGCGTCAAAGTGCCAGGCACTGTGGTCGGCCCCCAGCGGATGTTCTGTAGTTCTTCGGGGTCTTCTGGGTCGACCCAGTAAGCCAGGGCCGTGCCGAGGTCGGTGAGCGGATCACCGATGGTGCACATCTCCCAATCGAGCACCCCCACGATCCTGGTGATGTCAGTTGGATCAAGCACGACATTGTCGTACTTGTAATCATTGTGAATCAGCGCATAAGGAGCCTCTCGAGGTCTATGTTCGTTCAGCCATACAGAAATTCTTCCTACTTCGGGTAAATCGTGTGTCCGGGATCCGTGGTAGCGTGCGATCCACCCCTCGACTTGACGATCCAGGTAGCCCTGCGGCTTCCCCAGGTCCGCCAAACCGACCGTTGAGTAGTCCAGACCATGGAGTCGGGCAAGATTGTCGACAAACGCTTCGCTCAATTTGCGGGCCATCTCGGCGTTAGTTCCCAGCCCTTCTGGAGGATCTCTTCGCAGAATGATTCCTTGCACCCGCCCCATCAGGTAGAAGGGACAACCGAGCACCGATGCATCCTCAGAGTAGAGGAGTGCCTTCGGAGCTTGCGGATAAATGAGGTATAGTTTCGAGAGCACGCGATACTCCCGGCTCATGTCATGCGCAGTCTTGACCTTACTGGCGAACGGAGGACGGCGCAGCACCATCTGGCGGTCGCCCAGACACACCAGATAAGTCAGGTTGGAATGGCCACTGGGGAATTGTGCAACGCTAAGAGAGCCAGTGGCGTCAGGAAAATGGGTGCGCAAGAACGGTTCGAGCCGGACCAGATCGAGTTCTTCCCCGGACCGTACGGAAGTTGGATGGTCGCGAAGGTCGGCCATGTCAGACTCGTGAAGCTCTCCTGGAACTGCGCGTCACTTGCGTGTGGGCGCGAATGCTATCTATAAGTCAACAACGAGATGTCGTCCAGATGTGGAAAGGCATTAAACGTACTCAGCGTAAAACGGTCATTGGAGAACAGGAACTCGCTGTGCGAACAGTTCCGCACCATCCAGGTTGCTCGCAGTGTGTCTTGCGATGAGAGGTGGAAGGTGCGCCGCATGGCGACTCCCAGCAGGCCACCGGAGCAGAAAATCGCCAGTTGTTGTCCCCGACCATTTTCGGACATGCATTGCGATAGACCGCGGTCGCCCCGGGCGCAGAATTCAGCCCACGACTCCACCATGGGGAGGACGACCTCTCCCTCGACCCACTCGGTAATCACCATCTGGAACATCTTTTCGAAATTCGCCAATCGTTGAGCGGGACTGATCGAGTCCTGAAACGCCCGGTGGAGTTCTCGAACCTCGTTGTTGCTTTCGAGTAGGAGAGGAAGACCATGCTCCAGCACGCCGTCACCGTGGTATTCGTCGAACTCCTGCATTACGACTGGTTCGGGGAAAGGGAGGCCGGCATCGCCATAGACCTTGGCCACGATCCTCGCGGTGTCCCTTTGCCGGACACGTGGCCCCGAGCAGACCCGGTCAAACACCATCTTTTGTCGCACCCAGTATTGCCCCAATCGGAGAGCCTGCGCTTCACCAGTGGCGGAAAGCTTGTCGTAATTCTGATCGAGAAAAGAGGCTTGCGCATGCCGAATCAGGAGCAGTCGACCCATGCGTCACCGAACCGTTTCTCGATATGCGGACATCGCACTTATTCTCACGCAGCTGTCAAATCCTGGCCCTGGTGGAATTCGGCGAAGCTCTTGCCTTCTTGAGCCAGTTGCTTCAGCAGAGGAGCGGGCTCCCAGAGTTCGCCCTGCTGTCGGTGGAATTCCGAAATGCGGTCGCGGACCTTATTCAGCCCCACAGTGTCGGCGTACCACATCGGTCCTCCACGATAGGCTGGAAAGCCGTACCCATTCAGGTAAATGATGTCGATGTCACCGGCACGCAGGGCGATGCCCTCCTCAAGGATGCGCGCACCCTCGTTCACGAGGGCCAGGACGCAGCGATCCACAATTTCCTCCGGCGAGACCCTGCGCTGCGGGACCCTGGCTTCGGCAACCCATTTGCGCAGCAAGTCCGCGACTTCGGGATCTGGAATCGCCCGACGGTTCTCGTCGTACTTGTACCAGCCGGCACCGGCTTTCTGACCATAGCGCCCCATTTCGCACAGACGGTCTTCGGCAAACGGCTGCCGGGTTCCTGGTTTTTCCAGATGCCGAAATTCTTGGCGGATACGCCACCCTACGTCTAAGCCGGCGAGATCCCCTGTCGCCAGCGGACCCATCGCCATACCGAAGTCATAAAGCGCCTGATCCACCGCTTCAATGCTTGCCCCTTCCTCGACCAGAAACTGCGCTTCGCGGCGGTAGGGCCCGAACATGCGATTCCCCACAAACCCACGGCAGTTGCCGACGAGAACGCCGACCTTGCCGAGTTTTTTGGAAAGTTGCATGCAGGTCGCGATAACCTCTTTACTGCTCGCCTTGCCGCGCACAATTTCGAGCAGGCGCATCACGTTCGCCGGGCTGAAGAAATGTGTACCAATTACTGCTTCAGGCCGAGCCGTGGCTGAAGCTATTTCGTCGATGCTCAGGGTTGACGTATTACTCGCCAGAATAGCGCCCCGTCGACACACGCGATCCAATTGCCCGAATACCTCTTTCTTAAGCTGCATACCCTCGAACACTGCCTCGACCACCATATCCACGCTACCGAAATCATCGAAGCTAAGTACTGGTTTAATCAGTTGCAGACGCTCGTCCACGAATTGTTGCGTAAACCGGCCGCGCTTGACTGAACTCGAGTAATTCTTTCGTATAACCCCCATTCCACGATCCAGCGCTGGCGGGTCGGCGTCCTTGAGTAAAACGGGGACGCCGGCGTTGGCGAACACCATCGCGATTCCGCCGCCCATCGTTCCCGCACCCACAACCGCTACTGAGTTCACCGGGATAATCGGTATTTCCTTTGGTATATCCGGGATCTTGTTCACTTCGCGCTCACCAAAGAACACGTGAATGAGCGCCTTGGACTGCTCCGAGAAGAGACAGTCGTCGAACAGTTTCTTCTCGACCTCGCAACCTTCGTCGAAGGGCAGACGGGTGGCAGCTTCCACCGCGTCAATGGCGGCCAGTGGCGCGATCATGCCACGCTGCTTTTGGCGCGCAACCTCACGCGCGGTGGCGAAGATGGGCACATTCTGTTCCGGCGTGCCCAGCTTCTGGTTGCGTTCACGAGCTTTAGGTGCTGGCTTTTCCAGAACTGCGCGCGCGAAAGCGACGGCGCCGCTCAGCAGATCGCCTTCGATCAGTCGATCGAGGATGCCGCAGTCCAACGCTTCCCTTGCAGGAACTGGATTGCCCTGAGTGCACATTTCGACCGCCTTGGCCACGCCCGCCAACCGAGGCAACCGTTGCGTCCCGCCTGCGCCCGGGATGATGCCAAGCTTCACTTCGAGCTGGCCGACTTGCGCACCCGGAGCCGCCACCCGATAGTGGCCAGACATGGCCAACTCCAGGCCGCCGCCGAACGCTGCACCGTGAATGGCCATCACCACCGGTTTGGAACAATCTTCGATCTGCCGTAGCAGGGGGAGAAGGCCGGGTCCGCGTGCCGTCTTCCCCGAAGTTATCTTGCCGAACTCTTTGATGTCCGCTCCGGCAACGAATGTGCGGCCAGAGCCGATGAGGACCGCGGCTTTGACACTCTCGTCTTGGGTGACTTCCTTGATGGCCTGTGAAATACCTGCAGCCACTTCGGGGCCTAACGCGTTCACCGGAGGGTTGTTGATGGTGATGATCGCGATGTCTCTATCTTTCGTCAGTTGAACTAGATGGCTCATGGCAGAAATACTCGGGTCTGAAGTATGCGGTTCCAAAACTAACCACGGGTGATCACAGACGTATTCCAAGGTGCACTTGCGCGGCACGACTTTGGGCTAAACGCTCGTTTGCGCAGCCCAATACTTCTTGCGCAGATTCTTCTTCAGGATTTTTCCGGTCGCGGTTTTTGGTAGAGCCTCCACGAACTCGATAGAATGCGGGCACTTGAAGTGGGCCAGACGAGAGCGGCAGAACTCGATCAACTCCACCTCGGTCACTTGGGCTTCCGGTTTCAGGACCACTAATCCTTTAGGCACCTCGCCCCACTTTTCATCGGGGACCGGAATGATGGCAGCCTCATAAACGCCGGGATGTGCCGCAAGAGCTTTCTCCACTTCGAGCGATGAAATGTTTTCGCCCCCACTCACGATGATGTCTTTCCGGCGATCGACAATGAGGATGTAGCCGTCCCCATTGATGGTAGCCATGTCTCCGGTGTGAAACCATCCTCCTCGCAAAGCTTCGGCGCTGGCCTCCGGATGTTGCCAATAGCCTGCCATGACACCGTCACTGCGGGCGATGATCTCGCCCATGGTCTTGCCATCTCGAGGCACATCGTTGTCTTCGAAATCCACAACCCGAAGCTCAACCCCGGGAATGGCGCATCCGGTCATGGCCTGGGTCACAAAGCGCTGGTCCCCTTCTCGTTGCAATCCTGGCTTGATCTGGGAAGTGGACAGCACCGGGGCCGTTTCCGTCAGGCCATAACCCGAGAAGCAGGTGCAACCTAATTTTTCTTCGACTTCTCGCACCAGGGTTGGTGAGGACGCGGCCCCTCCAATAGAAATCCATTGCAGGCTACTTAAGTCGTATTTCGTCCGCTCGGAACAGTTGACCAAGGCAAGCGCCATAATGGGCACAAGGCTCAGGGAGTGCACTCTTTCTTGCTCGATCAGGCGGAAAACCTCGGTGGGAACGAAGCGCGAAATCACGACATGACGGCCTCCCGCAAAGGTGACGGAGTGGGCCGCGCCCCAGCCGTTGGCATGAAATAACGGAATGGTGTGCAGCTCCACGCTATCGGTATTGGTGTTAAATCGTAGGGACACCGACAGGGCATGGAGATAGATATTCCGGTGCGTCAGCATGACTCCCTTGGGATTGGCGCTAGTGCCGCTGGTGTAGAAGAGCTCGGCCAGCGAATCTTCGTCGATTCCCATGAGGTCGGCGCTGTGGGGTGTGGCGCTTGCCAAGCTATCTTCATAATTTTTCGGCGAAAGCCACGGCGCCTGCGGCGGCGCATCGAGCAAGATGAATGTCTGGATGTTGCGAACGCTGTCCCGAAAGGTATTCACGACCTCCAGGAACTCTTTCTCCAGGAAAAGTACATTCGCGCCGGAATCGTTCAGAATGTAGGCCAGTTCATGGGGAGCAAGCCGGAAATTCAGTGGAAGCAACACTGCACCAGCCTCTAAGACACCGTAATACCCCTCGAGGAGTCGATGGCAGTTGAGGCTGAGAAACGCGACCCGGTCGCCCGGTTGTACTCCTGCTTCAAGTAGAACACCAGCCAGGCAGCGTGCCCGTTCTGCAAATTGCGCGTAAGAGAACCTCTGGTCTCCACAGACAACGGCCGTCGTGCTCGGGAACTGCTGCTCGGCATAACGCAGGAAGCGAACAGGAGTGAGAGGGATATTCATAACGTCGTCGTACTACCAGGCGGACTGACCTCCATCCACCACTAAGACGTGGCCCGTGACGTAATTAGAAGCGTCAGAAGCGAGAAAAACGGCAGCTCCTTTCAGGTCGTGGTCACTGCCAAAACGGTGCAGCGGAATCTGGGAGAGGAAAAATTCACGGTTTTGCTCCAGCACCCGGCTCGACATGTGTGTAGGAAACCAGCCGGGAGCAATTGCATTCACCTGGATGTCGTGCGTTGCCCATTTGCAGGCCAGGTCTTTGGTGAAGCTGATGACCCCGCCCTTGCTGGCATGATACCCAATGGCTGGGAGTGCGGGCGGAGCACCACCGAATCCGGCCACCGACGCAATATTGATGATTTTTCCGCGACCTTGCTTGATCATGACCTTGCCTGCGGCTTGTGCGAATAGAAAGGTTCCGGTCAGGTTCGTCTCGATCACTTTATTCCAATCTTCCAGGCGCATCTCTTCCACTGGGGCGCCCCAGGAGATTCCCGCATTATTCACCAGAACATCGATCCGTCCGAATTGTGAAAGGGCAGCGTCCAGAACTCCCTGAATGTCAGCCGGGGCCTTGACGTCACAGCCTAGAGCAAGGGTTTTGACTCCCAGTTGCTGCAAATCTTCCGCGGCCTGCTGGCAGCGCTCTTTCTTGCGGGCACAGAGCACCAGGTTGGCGCCCATTTCCCCGAGCCCTTCTGCGATTTGACGTCCCAGCCCGATGGAGCCTCCGGTGACGATCGCGACGTGGCCGGTAAGATCGAACAGATCTTTCACATTCCTGGAGGCGTTCTGCGTCGTGTCGGCGACCTGCTTCAACATCAGGCTTTCTCCTGTTCCCTGAAGTTCAGAACGAGAGGCGCACGCCGAGTTGGATCTGGCGTTTGGGCAGTGCAGAGGTGAAAGCCAGCGGCGTGCTCGGCGTTGCCGTTCCGCCACCCGCTAGGGCAGTGCCCGGCCGAATCCCCTTCACGTTAAACGTCGTGAACCCGGGCACAAGACCGAAAACAGGGCCAACCTCATTGTTTACGCTGGCAAAATTTGTCCGGTTCGCGAGATTAAAACCTTCGGCCGTAAACTGCAAACTAGCCCTCTCGCCTAGCTTATGCCGCCAACTCAAACGCATGTCGAAGTCGACGTAGTTGGGGCCGAGACCCGTGTCGCGCGGGGCTCCGATGGGACGCTCATTGGTGGTGTGATTGTTCCCGTTAACCTCTCCTCCCGCCAGCAGGTTGAAAGGATGTCCGCTGTGGTACGAGAAAATTGGAGCTAGCTCAAAGCCCGAAAGGACACTCTGTCTCCAGGGGCTGTCGAACACTCCCGCGATCACTACTTTGTGCCGCTCATCAAACTCGGAAAGACTCCGATCCAGATTGAGGTTGGTCGGATCCTGTGGGCCGTAGTCTGTGTTGTAATCCGTGGATGTGTCTAGGCCTTTGGCGAAAGTGTAGTTCCCAAACACCGAGAAATGATTGCTGAAGCGTTTCGTGATCTCCACGATGCCAGCTTCGTAGACGGCGTACGACTCGGAGCTATATTGGTTGTTCTGCACAATCAGTGGGTTGACGAAGCATTGCGTGGTGTCGCAGGGCAGGCCCTCAAGTCCACCCAGCGGATCGGCTCCAGCAGCCGTCGTATTCCAGTTGCGATACGAAACCTTCTCGCCGTTGGCCAGGGTTACCGTGCTCAACGGCGCCGGCAACAGATTGGTATCGATCGCGATCGGAAGGTGCTGGGTGTGCGAATAGATGCCGCTGACAGAAATCGACAGCCCTGGCACAAGCTCACGTTCAATTGCGAAAGATGCCTGTTGCGCTATGGGTGGCCGATAACCCGGCTGGTTCACGAAGAGCACCTGCAACGGAGATAGGGGTCCGCTATTAGTAACGTCGACGCCAACTGGTTGGGTACCCAGAAACGGGCCAGCCACGGCAGCCGGGGTGATGCAGGCATTATTCCCTGGGGTCGCAGTCGTGCACTGAATCAGGCCCTGCGCAAAAAGTGTCTGGAAAATAGTTGCCGCCCCTGCTATACCCAGTGCCTTAACCCCACCGATCGGATCGGCATAAATGGAAATCTCACGGTTGCAAGGGCTGCCGCCGCTACCGGGGATTATCTTCACTCCGAACTGCGAGACTCCACAGGTCGCGGTGACGTTCGCAGCCTGGTTGCCTGCGGCGCCACTGTTCCCGACCGCAGAATTATTGGCATTCCGCACTCCCAGGCTGTAATCGACGTCGGGAATCTGAACGTCCACCGGTCCGTAAAAGATTCCGTATCCACCCCGAATCACCGTCTTGTGATTCTTGAACGGATCCCAGGCAAAGGAAACTCTGGGACCAAAATCCTTCTTATAGGTGGCCAACGGGGCGAATTGCGTGTCCAGGTCGTAGCGCAGTCCGTAGTTCAGGGTCAAGCTTGGTATTACCTTCCAGGAGTCCTGCGCGTAGAACGCCGTCAGCGGTCGAGTGTAATACGGGTACGTCGGATCTCCGAAGCCCTGCTGGTAAACCTGGGGCAGCCCCAGCGTCGCTGATTGAAGCGGGTTGATGGTAGTGCTGGCAAGCTGTGGACTCACCAGAAATCCGGGCAGCGACCCGAACACAAAACGACCGGGCATGAAAGTGTGCGACTCCGTGTGATTGCCGCGGAGCAACTCGTAGGCGCCGAATTTTAGAGTGTGATTGCCATGGATCGCGGTGAGATTGTCAGCGAATTCGTAACGTCGCAAGATCGTAAGGTTGGGTAGGAAAATGTTCGATCCAATATTGTTGATAAAACTGGGAATCTGCAGCCCCACCTGCGCCGGCGCGTTGGGGATCACGTTGAAGTGATAGTAGTCCCACTGTACCCGGGCCTCGTTCTGCGTATTCGGACTGATCTGGCGGTACCAGGTGGCTTGCAAATTATTGTCGTAGGTGTGGATCGAACTTCCCGCCGAAAAAGCGGTCAGAGAATTTACGTCCGGCGACTCCTCCAAATCGTGCCCATACCGGTAGGTCAGAGAAAGCTCGTTGTTCACGTTAAAGTGATGATCGAAGCGGCCCGACGCCTGGTATTCGCGGGTGTTGAAGGGAAACAGACCACCCTCAGTTTCAAACTGGTTTAGCAGGAAGCCGTTCAGCGCGGCCTGGGTGGGGGAGACAAACGGGTTCGGACCGGGATTTGGGTTCAAGGTCAGAATGCTCTGAAGAGCAAAAGCACAAATCGCTGGCGGCAGAGGTACGCCCGTGAAACAAGTCACGGCCGGTGCCGATGAACTCGCGAGCCCGGCAATAATCGCATTCTGGGCGGCTGTCGGACGAAAAATATTGGTATTTGTCAGCAGAGGGACCGCGTTCTGCGCATTCTGCCGCAAGCCTTCGAAAGCCATAAACAGAAATGTTCTATCCTTCTTAATCGGGAAACCCAGCGTTCCACCAAATTGCTGACGACTCAAAATATCCTTAACCGGAGACCCCAGAGAGTCGGGGTTGCCCGGATTGAAGGTTTGGCCGGCCTGCAAGGCCTGAGTGAACGAAAACGGATTTTGCGCGTCCATGGCATCGTTGCGGAAAAAGCCATACAGGCTGCCATGTACATTGTTGGTGCCGGACTTGGTCACAATATTGATCGAAGCACCTGTGGCTGATCCCAAGTCGGCGGCGTAGTTGCTGCGATTGATCTGAAACTCCTGCACCGCGTCCTGGCTTAACGTAAGGCGCTGACCGCCGCTATCGCCCGAGGTCTCACCCCCGTCTACCGTGATGCTGTTTCCTCTGCCATTGCTACCGTAGAACGACACCCCGCTTTGCGGTGTTTGTTTGACTCTAAAATCCTGGTCCCCCGCCAGCCTGGTGGAATCCGAGACACCAGGCGCGAGCAAAGTGAATGTGAGGTAATCGCGCCGGTCAATGGGGAGGTCCGTGATGTACCGTTGTGTGATTCTGTCCGCTTGGCTCCCTCGCTCAGTTTCTACCACGGGCGGCTGGTCCGTTACCTCGACAACCGTCGCGACCTGCGAAGGCTTCATCTTGAAATCAGAGATGACCGTCTGCCCGATGGCGACAGTGACGCCCCTACGAATCTCCGTCGCAAACCCCGGCAGCGCCGCGCTGACGTCGTAAGTTGCCGGCGACAACCCTGCTGCTCGAAATTGACCCGTGCTGTTCGTCACTGCCGTGCGCTTCAGGCCGGTCTGTGTATCGACCACATTGACAGTTGCCTTCTGCAAAATCGCTCCCGAGGCATCTGTCACGGTTCCAGTGATCTCTCCCGACGTACCGACGCCCTGCGCATGAGCCATCGAGGTTAAGAACAGGAAGCACACAAGACCGCATGCCAATGACTTCATAGGATTCTCCTTCTGGATACGTGGAACATCGCCGAAGTAATTCCCAGTAAGCCCATCTGCCGGTCAGTTCCCCGGGCACTCTAGCTGCCCTGACGACCTCGCATCGCCGCCGAATGCTCGAGAGGTCTACCTCATCTTGCGGTAAGGAGGCGTTGAAAAACCAAAGAGCGCCACATCCCCAAGATTGTGAGAGTGAGTATCACATAATAGTTACTAACGTCAAGACGGAAAGTCTGCCACGGGAATCACTGGGCAACGCGGGATTCGGGCTCCACGGCTGGTTGCCCACACAGAGAGCCGGCATAGGATCCTCCGGCATTTGGAGCTGCACCGTTACGTAAGAGCGAGAACAAGGCGGCCGGAAACCTGCCCGCGGCGAAGGTGATTCAACGCTTCGTTCGCGTCGGCAAGTGGGCGAGCGGCTACCTGACAACGCACTTTCCCGGCAGCCGCCATTGCCAGAACCTCACGCAAATCCTGTCGGGTTCCGACAGTGGAAGCTTGGATGCGAATCTCTCCGGCAGCCATCAAGATAGCGGGAAAACATATCGGATCAGCCGGCAGGCCCACAACCAGGAGAGTACCCGTCGGCCGCAGGCAATAGAACGCCGTGTCATAGGATGCTCGCGCTGCCGATGTCACCAGCGCGACGTGAACTCCGCCTCGATTGCGCAGTTCCTTGATCGCGTCCTTGTCCGCAGCATTAACCGTTGTAGAAGCACCTAACGATCTGGCAAGCGCTAGCTTTTCTTCGGAGATGTCGACTGCCACCACCTCTACTCCGAGCGCCTGCCCGAACTGCACTGCCAGGTGTCCCAGGCCGCCAATACCGAAGACCGCCAGGCGCTGCCCGAGCAAAACATTGGCGCGTTTGAGCGCGCGGTGGACAGTAACCCCTGCGCAGAAAAGGGGAGCAGCTTGGACTGAAGAAAGATTGTCGGGAATCCTGAGCGCGTAGCTTGCCGGAGCCTTCACGAATTCGGCATAACCACCATCGACATTGACACCGGTAATCTTTTGCCGCCGGCAGAGGTTTTCATTCCCTTCGCGGCAAAACTCGCATTCGCCGCAGGTCCAGTGAATCCAAGCGATTCCAACCCGATCACCGATTTGCAGATCCTGTACCGCCGCACCCTTTTCGACCACGACCCCGGCAATCTCGTGGCCGGGGATCAATGGCGTTTTGACGATTTTCGCGAACTGCGGCCAGTCTCCATCGACGATGTGCACATCGGAATGGCAAACACCGCAGGCTTCTACGCGTATCAGCACTTCGCCAGTTCCGGGCTGCGGTTGGCCGACTTCTTCTATCTCGAGCGGCCTCTTGAAATCATGCAGGACGGCAGCCTTCATTCATTTCGCCTCATGTTTCCGGGGAAGGACAGCAGCGGGAACGAGATATGAAATCGTCAGGGCTGGACGCCGCGCAAGAAAAACTCCACGGCACTATCGACGCGTTCTGCCAGCTTATGCGGACCCGTGAGATCCACCGCCCACTGCCGAACCACAGTCTGGTAGAGTCCCTCCATGAATTCGGAGAGATGAAGGACTGGGAAGACGCGCGTGATCTCCCCGCGTCGTTGGCCTTGGGCGAGAATCTCCCGCAGTAAGCCGACAGCGACCCCCTCGGGCCCCCGCATTTCCGGAGAACGCACGGGATCCATTGCTCCCGACAGAACTACCGCCTCCCACAGGCGACGGTCCGCTTCCACTTCACGCGCCAAGGCGCGATACAAGCGGCGCAAACGCGCCGCCGTGTCCGCTTCGCTGGAGAGTTCCGATTTAAGATGTTCAACGATACACGCGAAACCGCGCTTGCCGACGTCGCGCAGAACTGCATCTTTACTAGGAAAATACCGGAAAAAGGTTGGCTGGCTGATCTCGAGAATATTGACTATATCGTCGATTCGGGTGTTCTCGTAGCCATGCTTGCGGAACAATCTAAGGGCAGTCTCAACTATCTGCTGCCGTAGTCGTGCCTTCTTACGTTCGCGAAGGCCCAGTGTCTGGTGGGTGGGCGCTGACTTCTTTTGTCTCCTTAAGCTTGGTCTACTCTGCGTCCTCACCCGTGATCTGGCAGCGTTGGCAGGGGCCATAATCTCAATTGTCTCCTGAACTCGTTCCGGGGTACGATGTCGCGCGCCGCAGCATGATCTGTCACTTTAACATCCGGCCACCGATCTGTTGCAGACAGAACACCAAACCGCCTAAGGAGCTGAGGAAGCCCAGCTGCACTCCACGCTTTGGACTTGACGTTATCTACTAACAGATGATATAGACTAACACATTTTCGAGGGCCGCGAATGTGCGAGGTCCCAAAGGTTCCAAGATGTGGCTCCCGCCAGCTACACACGCAACCACATTCACGCGGATCCAACCGAGACGTCACTAGGATGGAACGATGACCACAGCGGCAGCATCTTCCCCCAAGATAAGTGGCGGTGCATTTCTAATTGAGGAGTTATCGCCCGACGAGATTTTCACCGCAGAGAATCTGAGCGAAGAACACTTCGCGATCGCCCGGACCGTCGATGAATTCTGGGCAAACGACGTCGAGCCCCACCTCGAGGCTATCCGCCAGCAAAAACCCGGCATCGCGCTAAACGTATTACGCAAGTCCGCCAACTTGGGACTCACCGCAGTGGCGATCCCCGAGAGATTTGGTGGAATGGAGATGGATCTGGCTTCTGTCATGATCGTGGGCGAACACCTGGCCCGAGATGGTTCCTATGGGTCCTGGCACTCCGCGCACACTGGCATCGGCACGCTGCCCATCCTCTTCTTTGGAACCGAGGAACAACAAAAGAAGTATTTGCCACGGCTGGCTAAGGCCGAAATCCTGGCAGCCTATGCCTTGACCGAGCCGTGGGCAGGTTCGGATGCGCTCGCCATACGTACCCGAGCCGATCTGAGTCCGGACGGCAAGCACTACGTCCTGAACGGACAGAAGATGTGGATTACCAACGGGGGTGCGGCTGACCTCTTTACTGTATTCGCCAAGGTGGGAGGAGAACTATTCACGGCATTCCTGGTAGAGCGCAGTTTTCCCGGTGTGAGTAGTGGAACTGAAGAACACAAGATGGGTATGAAAGGAAGCTCGACCACGGCCGTGTATTTCGACAATGTTCAGGTGCCGGCCGAAAACATGCTGGGTGAGGTCGGCCGGGGACACGTCATCGCCTTTAACATCCTGAACCTGGGGCGGTTGAAGCTTGGCCCGGGGGCTCTCGGTGCTGCCAAGAATGTGCTGGCCGTCAGCCTGAAATATGCCAAAGAGCGCAAGGCATTCGGTTCGCCGATCGCGGAATTCGGCGCCATCCAGCACAAGCTGGCGGAGATGGCCATTCGCATTTACGTCGTGGAATCGATGGTGTGGCGGGTGGTGGGACTAATCGAAAGTCAGCTAAGAGCGGCCCCTCAGGACAAATCCGATACGACACGAACGGAACTCAAAGCGGTTGAGGAGTACGCCGCCGAGTGCTCAATGATTAAAGTCTACGCCTCTGAAATGCTGGACTATGTAGTGGATGAAGGAGTGCAGATCCACGGTGGCTATGGCTACCATCAGGACTACCTGGTCGAACGTGCCTATCGCGATTCGCGCGTCAACCGTCTCTTTGAGGGCACCAACGAGATCAACCGTCTGCTCATACCGGGGATGCTGTTGAAACGTGCCGCCCGGGGTCAACTGGCACTGCTCCCCGCCATTCAGGCGGTCCTGAACGGGAAATCCACTAAGACACCCGAATCTGGGGATGGGAATGAAGAGATGCGGCTGGTGCAAAACGCGAAAACGATTGCACTGCTGGCCATCGGGATTGCGCAGCAAAAATACGCGATCGAGTTGCAAGAGGAGGAGGAAGTTCTGATGAGCATTTCGGACATCGTCACCGAGGTCCTGGCGATGGAATCGACATTGCTTAGAAGCCGCAAATCCGCGGCTTCTGGAAGAGGCAAGAATGCTTCCGATGTGTGCGTCGTCTTCTTGCGTGAAGCGATGGATCGAGTCGAGATCTCTTGCCGGAATGTTTTCGGTAGCTGCCTCGATGGCGATGCTTTGCGGCGGAACATGTCGGCTTTGCGGAGCCTTGCCAACTACGATCCAATCGATGCGATCAGCCAGCGGCGGAACATTGCCAGCCGCCTGCTTGCCAGTGAGCGCTATGTTTGGGACTGAGGTTAGCGGTTAAATCGCCTGCTGCGGGCTCGCGGCAAGAGTGGGGGTTTCCTTTTATGAGCCGCATGACAAAACGTGCATTCTCAATTTCTGCCCTAACGCTTTTGCTGTTTTACTTCGCTTCAAACGCTGTTGCAGCAGTTACCACACACACGGGGACTTTGCCGGACGGCGCCACCTTTCTCATCGAGGTGCCTTCCCCGTGGAATGGGACGCTCCTGCTATACAGCCACGGCTACGTAATTCCAGGTTCACCGAATCCCGCACAAGACGTGGGCGATCCGGCTACGGGCGCCTTCATGCTTAGCAACGGATTTGCCTTAGCTGGTTCTTCTTATGCCCACACTGGCTGGGCGATTCAGGAGGCCCTTCTCGACCAAATTGCGGTTCTGGATACTTTTGCAGCGCTGGTTGGTACGCCGACCCGCACGATCGTCTGGGGTCACTCGCTGGGAGGAATCATCACTGCCGGCCTCATCCAGCGATTTCCTGACCGCTTTGACGCGGCTCTGCCCATGTGCGGCGTGCTGTCGGGGGGTGTAGGTACCTGGAACCAGGCGCTGGATTCCGAGTTTGCGTTCAAAACGCTATTGGCTTCCGGGACTTCGCTACAAGTAGTCAACATCACCGACCCGAACACCAATCTCGCATTGGCAGAGGGCCTTTTGGTTTCGGCCCAAGCCACGCCCCAGGGCAAAGCGCGGTTCGCACTGTCAGCAGCGCTGGGAGATACTCCGGGATGGTTCAATCCGGCCTCGCCCGAGCCGGCTCCGAAGGATTTTGCTTCACGAGAGGCTAACCAGTTTCTTTGGGCGTCCGAGGTGGATTTTCCTTTCGTCTTCGCGCTTCGCGCCGAACTCGAATTCCGCGCCGGCGGTAATCCCTCATGGAACACAGGGGTTGACTACAGAAAACAGCTTAACCGCTCTGTAGACCGTGAGGAGGTGCATGCGCTGTACAAGCAGGCAGGCCTGAGTCTGGATGCCGACCTCGATGCATTGAACGATGCAGCCAGAATCACTGCTAGTCCAGATTCAGTCGACTACCTGGAGCAGAACATCATCTTTAACGGCCGCATCGACTTTCCAGTGCTGACCCTGCACACCACTGGGGACGGCCTGGTGTCGAACCAGAACGAAAGCGCCTACAAAGATGTCGTCGATGAGGCTGGCAACCAGCGATGGTTGCGCCGGACCTTTGTTCATCGGGCGGGACACTGCACGTTCACTCCCGCAGAAACGGTCACCGCACTTCAGAACCTGATTGAACGGGTGAACAACGGAAGGTGGCCTGATCTTAATCCGAGCACGCTCAACGCTGAAGCCGCGGCACTGGGACCACTGAACGTTGCTCCCCCTTCGTTCCTTCGTTTCGAACCCGCGCCCTTCCTGCGCCCATTTGATGCGTCCGATGAACACCATTGCGACCCCGAACGGCACGATTCGGGCCGATGCGACGGCGAGTTCTGAACACTGCAGTCGCTGAACGGCGGTCACAGCTGACAGTCGACGAGCGTCAGTTCCTTCAAAATCTACAAGTGTCAATGGTCGCCCCATGGCGAGCAAGTCCCCGGGGACAAGCGGCCTGGTCGGGAACCGTTCAAACGAGACTTAGCGAGTCAGCGCACGAGTAAAAGCAAATCTTCCCTCCATTGTCGGGTACGTTGCGCTCTTCGATCAGCACGACGTTGCCAGCAACGGCAAATATTCCTGGTAGCTCCAATCCGTCTTTGTAAAGCTGGTAGCGTTTGAACTTGAGTTTTGGGAGCAATTTCAATGTGCAATCGATACAAGAGCCTAGAGTACCTCGGTATGTTCGGACTTTATGTTGCTCAAACTTGACTAGTATCCTTGACCGGAACCACTCTGCCGGGACAAGTTTGGGGAAACGCACTTCATCGGCAGGTTTGTTCATTCGCGAACTCATATGCCCGCTGCAACATACAACTGAAGCGGGGGAGAGTTCTTTGACCGGGAGCACACTCTTTGATTTTTTTGGCTTGAAGATGGTTCCCACAGTTCCCTCGCCACCCGGGCCGGGGAATGGCCAGGCCGGATATGATCCGAGATCCGATGATCAGGTCACCAGAGCAACCCTGGTGCCCTATATTTAGCGGTGTCCGCGAAAAGCCAACCCTGCGTATCCCAGTATGACCCCGAGTGAGCCATAAACTGCCGCGTTCATTGGAGCCAGCAGAAGGAAGATCGATATCGGCGACGGATCGAACGTCATCTTCACTAGATACATCGGGCACAGCGCAAGCATGAGTTGAGGATTGAGATCCCAGCTGCGCGGAGCGAAATAAGCCACCAGCGCCAGGAGGTAGGAAATTACTGCGCAGCCGCCAAGCAGCTTGAGGGGCGTTGAAAACAAGCGTTCATCATCCCGATCTTTCCCGCAAACTTTCGCCATCAACGAACGGGGCAGCAGCGCAACCGTCAGGCTGAAAAAGCCCACTAGTGTCAGCGCAACCACAAAGATCACCCATTCGCGCTGAACTGGCAAGTCAACGCCCCGCAATATTGCATAAGGAACGCCGGTCAAGAGCGAGATCAGCCCGCAGCCAAAGAAAACAAAGCGAGATGTAATCCTGATCGCGCGTCCGGCCACGGGGCGCATTCTAACAGCGGTGCCCGTTCCAGAACACTGATTGGTGTGAACCGAGAATCTCGTTTCGTGACTGCTTCTGAATGCAATTGATTCCGTAACAATGTCGGCTCCTACGCCCGCATAGAGTCTGGTGGTACCAACCAACCGAGGCCGGGAGAAGGAGCCAGCCTGATTATCGTAGGTTGTGATTATCATCCGGCTTCAAAGGCGGGGGGATGGAAGCTCGTGGACAAGCACGCTGGTTTGAACGATTGCTGGCGGAGCTGAACATCGAGTTGTGGATCGGGGACGTCGCCGAAGCGGATGGTCTTTATACGTGCCGCTTACAGTGACTTGGAAAATTAGCCATACTGCGCCCAATGATTTTGGGTCCCGGAATGCTTCAACGAGTAGTTGGTGAACGTCAGCATGTCTGACGAATATGCAGCGCGTACTCGTTGCATTTTGTCCACGTCTCGCTGGGTAGCGAGATCAACTTCTTAAGACGAGCGTTGAACAGCCAAGGAATCCCCTGAGTGCCGCAAAACAGACAGCATTCTATCCAATCGCCTCACTTCGGCCGATTACAACATTACTTCCATGTGGAGCGCTGACGCTCTTTCAGATGAAAGGCGAGGCTTACGGTTAACCGCAGATTACCTTGGGGCCGCACTGCACCGGCGGCATCAAAGAACGCCGAGTGCAGATAGTCTCCCTGGACTCGAACGCCGAATGGCCCCGAGACGGCGTGCTCCACTCCGCCCCCAACCGCATAAGAAAAACGTACCAACCATCCATGAAAGTAGTCGGTTTTGTTGATTGGCACCGCTCCGTCGACGAGAGCCGCCCCGGCCAGGGCATGGACGAACAGTCGGTTATTTCCGTGCTCAACCGGATAGAATACCGGACCGCTTAGAAAGCTCAACTGGTACCCACCGTGACCGGTGCCAAGGACATCGGGAGTACGGACAAAAGTGGAATCCATCATCCCTCCCCAGCGCGGGCTTAGTTCGACGCGTCCACCAACATCCAGACCGCTGAGGTTCACATGCTGCGCGGAGGGAATCGCCATGGTGACATTGATGTAGCCGACACTCACGTCGTAAGCCGGGCCAGCGGCCGCAGGAGACGGTTCAGTCCTTAGCTGATCTTGAGCCAGAACGGGCGCAACCAGTGCAAACATGAAACAACTCACCTTCCCTATAGTCCTCATCGCGTTTCTCATTACGTCCTTTCTGATCGGCGGTTTGAAGAACGCCCCATAAGCGTCTGACAGCTGACATCGAGCGAAATTACAATGCTGTCCGACAACTGACTTACTGACCTAACGGATTCTCGGCGACCAATTTCCCATCGGTCTGGCTGTAGCTCAGAAAAGGGAGAAAAGGGGTGACCTCGAATGGCATCTTCTCCCTCGGGGACAAGAGGGCAACTGGGTTCACATTCATCATCGTTATTTGATTGCTCCATGGATCCAATTTGATCCGGCTACCGATAGGAAGGGCGGAGACCTGATCGATGCGCTGCTTTTCTAAAGGGGGTGCGGAGCTGAAGAGTGCGGCCATTCGAGTGGTGTTTCCATTCGCCATTCGGTTGCCCAGATGTGGTTGAATCAAATTGGTAAGCATCGGGGAACGATCATGCAATGCTTTCAGGAACAACCCTGCACTGCCGAGCTTGTCCTTATACGGCGAGTTCCCCAGCAACTCCATAGCTTTGTTGTCGGCAGCCTCTTCGTCAGCAACGTTCCGCTCGAAATCCAGATGTTGGAAGGCAGCCGTATCGGGGAAGTGGAAGCGGTCGTTGAAGGCAAACCGGGTATCAACTCGATGGCCCAACACAATATGACCAAGTTCGTGAGCCAGGGTCATTGCCAAAGAAGCTTCGTCCGGAAGTACATCCAGTAGGCCGCGGCTGACTACAATCGTGTGCCCGATAGTGAAAGACTCCAGAGGCAGCGTCAGTAGTACGCGACAGCGCACGTCGGGTTCGATTTCCAGTTTATTGGTAATGATGAGGTTGTTGGTCACAGTCTGCAGGACCTTGTCCGCATCGCCCGCAGGCGCGAGCAGGCCGATCTTCTGCAGACGATCGACTGCATTGTCCTCTGCCATCCGTTCCCACATACGCTGAGCTTCCACCGGGGATTTATCTTTAGCTAGTCGGTCGTCCACGGAGTTGTCGACTTTGATCTGCGTAAATTCGTCGGTGAATTTCAGTTGTTCCGGGTCGTATGCCCATAGACGCGTCTGGGCCTTGAAATACAAATCGTGGAATAGCGGGCTGCCAGATTTTGTGCCCGATTCTTCGATATAGATATAAGCAGGCAGCCACAGATTTGGTTGCAGATTCAACCGCCAGCTATCGAAGTGCAGGTAATACGTGTAGGCGGATCGACCTGAGTAGGTCCCGTTGAAGCGAACAATACTGAAGCCGCGGTCTTCAACCCAGATTCTTCCCGTAAATAACCCTTTTGGCGCGTTTTTTCTGGGTTCGACATCGATAACAATGCAGCGCGCCTCGCCAAGAAACTCATGCCGCACATACTTGAACTCGTAATTGCTCTTCTTGAGGTCTGCATCGAGCATCACCATCTGTACGAAGCCTCGCGGTAAGAACCTGTACGTAAGCGCACCATAAAGGGGATTCACAAGTTCGTGCAGGAGCCCCTTGCGCTGCCTTTGGAACAAAGAATCGTGAGGGCCATCATTCATGTCAAAACGGCCCAGGAAATACTGATCATTTATCGGTTCGACGTCATGGTCCTTGTCCTCGCGAAGACTCTGGATGTAGGTTTCCGCCAGCGGGTGCATACCCTTCATGGTCTTCACAAATTCGTGTTCGCGCTCGACCACTCGGTCTATCATGCGGTCGAACGCGAGGGGCGCTAGCACTGCGAACGAGTCGCTCCTGGTAACGCCATAGCTGCCGTGAACGGTTACGAGCGCGTCCCTCTCGCTGGGGGTACTCTTGCTCGGCAACGTACTAATTGTGAAATCGGCACTGGTGGAACCTGCGGGGACGATCACGCTGCCTGGAAGTTGCACTGCTCCTGGGGGATCGGCTGCTAACGATACTTCGATATCGAACGGAGCTGCCATGTTCAGCGTGACCGTGCCGCGAAGACTATTGCCACTTTTCACGCGAGGCGAACTCAAGCCGAGTGATGAAAGTTCCGGGTTGTCGGCCGCAGCAATGGCTGTCGAGGATACAAGCAGCAGGAAAATGATCGTTCTGCAACTGCGCATAGCGCTCCTTAACGGAATAAGGTTGAAAATGATCTGGACTCGAACCGTCGAGCCAATTACTCGGCCTTCGTGCAAACTGGCTTGAACTTGTTTGCTCACCGCTTTTCAGGGCAGGGTTCGTCTAGTCCATACCCCAGCGCTGATGGTGCAATCGCGATGCCACTGCCAAAATGGGAATGCATCGGCTGGGAGGGTTCGACTCGCTCGGGCACTGGCGCGCCGGAATTTGCACGAGGGAAAGCATTTAGCTCTTGGATAAGGCGGCAGAGAAGCTGCGCTGTCCAACGTCTCTCTAGCACGAGAGTAACCTTCAATCGAAATCTTTGGAGCACGTCTGGTAATCAGAAACTAAGAGCAACACTGAAAGCGTGTTCACATGGGAAAATACTTTCCCACATCACTGTTCGCGTCCATGTGGCCTTCGGTAGCACCAAGAATACTCAGCGAAGCGGACCACCGGATCACCGCTAAGTCGAACAAAAGCTGAGGCTCACAAATCAACATATCTTTCAGAATAGTCTTGAATCTGTGCCGCCGGCGGGACGCATTTTCCACGAGCTTGTGCAAGCCTTTGCATAACCGATTGATGGTGTCGGCAAGCTCCACAAAAGAAAGCCCAACTTGCCGTTCTGGATGGCAATCAAGTTGCCCATATTGAATGCGGGCTACCAAAATTGACAAGGTTCTTGGCCCGCAACGAAGGCCCGACGCCAGATTGTGAATTGAACAAAAAGGGGAGCGCACATCAAATGCGAATTAGGGCATTAATACTGATCATGGTGTTGCTGGGGATGATTGGGTTGGTCGGCTGTGGCCAGGGCGCCATTTTTCGCGGCAGTAGCGGGAACTCGAGCCCGACTCCGACTCCGACTCCCACTCCGACTCCGACTCCGACTCCCACCCCAACTGCGACCCTAGTGTCCATCAGTATCACTCCCGTCGGGCCTGCGGTGACGATCGGTGGTTCCTATCAGCTAAACGCCACTGGGACCTTTAGCGATCAGAGCACTCAGGATTTAACTTCTAGCGCATCCTGGTCGGTGGATCAGAGCACCATCGCAACAGTGAGCGCGGGCAGGGTCACCGGCGCGGCTGTGGGAGTAGCGATGATCACCGCGACCTCCGGAAAAGTAAGCAGCTCCACCCCTGTCAATGTGACACGTCTAAACGCGGGGCCAGGCTCCTTGGCTGGCTCTTATGCTTTCTTTCTGACGACGATCGACTCTCGAGGCCAAGCTGTCGTGGCAGGCAGCTTCACGGTCGACGGCGCTGGCCATATCACGTCCGGCATCGCCGACTACAACATGGCGAGCGGGGTGAGCAGCACCGGACCAGTAAACATGACGGCCAGCATGTACACGCTGTGGCCGGACGGGCGTGGCGAGGCGGATCTAAAATTCAACTCCCGGATCTTCCACGTTGCTTTCGTCCTCACGGACTTCGTCTCCGGATTTGCCACCAGGGGCAAGATGATCTCGTTCGACAGCAGCAATGCTTTCGGAAATTTTGAGCTGCAAACACCCGGAGCGAACCTGAACACGAGCACCAACAATAATTACGTATTCGAGTTCAATGGCCTCGACTCCAACAACCAGGCCGAGGCGGAGATCGGACTGTTCAACAGCGGCGCAAGTCTGGGAAGCTCAAGTATGGGGATCTACGACGTCGATGACAACGGCACGATTGATGGGACGGAAAGTTCTGGTGGTGCAGTGACACCTCTGACCCTGAGCCCCGTCATCATAAATCCTGTCAGCACGGGCAATCGTGGGACCGCCACCCTTGGCAAGGCAACCTACGCCTTCTACACAGTCAGTGCCAGCAAGGCTTACTTCATCGAGACCGACTCTGGAGCTCACACAACTGCCTTGGCTGGAATCGCTGAGCTGCAGACTGCAACTGTCCCGCTCGCACCGGAGAACTCGCCTTCCGACTGTGGAGACAGTGCAACGGCGCTGGAGCCCTATTGCAATTACGCATTCCTGCTGAACCATACGGCGAGCGCACAGAATGGTACGTTCGAAAAAGCAGGCCAGCTTGACTTCTGTCCTTGCGATAACGGTGGCATCATAGGTGGAATCACTGGCCACCTGGAAGATGACTCTGCTGACGGCGAGGAGTGGACTATCGGCGACGGTGGTCGCGATTTCGATGTAAACGGCCGTGGCCTGTTCGGCTATCCGGTTTCTAATAGCGCAACTCAGGGGTATCGCTTCGGGATTGCCTACGTAGTGAGTGCCAACCCTGGGACCACAACCGCCCTTGGCTCTTCACGCCTTTACGTGATGAACGCCGATTTTGCCGATGCTTCACCCGGCATCGGTGTTGCTGACTTCATCGATGCGGTACCCACAGAAGTGCCGGCAGCCGGTCCTTATACCTTCAGTGCGACCAGCATTGGAGACACGAATCTGATGGAATTGGGCCAAGTTGTCTTCAGCGGTTCAAATGTGACCGGCATCGCCTATGTCAACAACAATGGAACGTTGTCGACTGAGGTCGTCAGCGGGACATTCGCTCCTTCTACGAAGACAGCAGTCTCGGGCGATGGAAAAGGAGTTATCAGTCCGTTCAATGGCACGACGACTTCTGTGGGGGTTTACAGCGTCGGCTCAAAAGGACTAATCCTCCTGGGCGCGTCAACAAACAACGGCGGAATCGAAGTTCTCCTCAAACCCTACATTAACGGACGCATCGAGCCGCAATAAACGAGCCGGACCAAGGTCCTCAGGCCCAATGCCGGACTGGAGTCACTGCGCACTCGTGTGGCGCATGTTGATCATAACGCTCATTGACCTGGCTCCGAGGCGAACAGACGGCCCAAATTGTGCTTAAGTCTTGTCTACAACAGCTAGCCCCCCGAGCGCATAATTGCGGGCATGAATCGAGACGTTAGCTGGCGGCGGATCGTGGTTGCTCTATTGATCGGCAGCGCCGTACTTGCCGGTGGCAAGTTTGCATATGGCTTCAGATTTCTCTCCTAGAGATCATCCCTATTGTCATTTTCAATAGCTGCGGCGATCCGGGTCGAGGTGGCCGAGGCCCAGCGTCGGTGTTTGCAGATATAGCCATGATCGTTACTCCCGACACACTAGCCACACTGCCCGAGACGACCGAACGTTGCACTGGTGCTGCCAGCAGAGATCGTCACCGAAGAAGGCAGGGCTGCAATAGACGGATTGTTGCTGGAGACCGAAATCATCACTGTGCCGGTCGGCGCTGCAGTTGCTGAAATAAACGTGCCAGTTGAGTTGTTTCCGCTCACGACTGAATTCGGCGTGAACGTGACCGAGGCAAGCTGGGCAGTAGTGAGAGTAACGGTGAGCAATCATTGCTTACAGGCGGAACAGAGGTACAATGGCTGCCGTTCCTGCGGTCAAAAAGGGCGATTCCGGGTTACTTCCAGCCTGGGGACACGAGCCGTCCTGCTCAAAGGAGATGCGCCATGCTTCATGCTCAGCCAACGGCAAAGGCCCAATTCACGAATCAACCCAAGAACTGGAAAACGACCTGCCGCGTTTTTTTCTTCTGCGGCGCGGCAGCGATTACGGCCCAGGCACAAGAATTCACTACGCTGGCGAGTTTCAACGGAGCCAACGGAAACGCACCGAGTGCGCTGGTTCAAGGGACCGACGGCAACTTCTACGGGACCACGATTGGCGGAGGAGCCAATAGCAATAGCACTGTTTGTGGAAGTGGATGCGGCACAGTCTTTCGGATAACTCCAACCGGAGCACTCACCCTGGTTTACAGCTTTTGTGGACAATCCAATTGCTCCGACGGAGCTATCCCGGTCGCCGGACTCGTCCAAGGCGCAGACGGCAAGTTCTACGGGGGCGGCTCCGCCCCCGGCTGTGGCACGCTTTTCAAAATAACCCAGGAGGGAGTGTTAACCATTCTCGACAACCTTCAGGGCAGCAATGGATGCAGTCCGTCGGGCGCTATGGTGTTGAGCACATACGCGGGCAGCCTTTACGGAACGACGTACGATGGAGGAATCAATGGAGGGGGCACGGTATACAGAATTAGTCGGAGCGGGGCGTTTAGCACTATATATAACGCCTTTCCCTTAGATGCTGCTTCCCTGGCAACGGGCGCGTTGACCGAAGGACTCAACGGGAAGTTCTACGGCGCCACCCAAAGTCATCTCGGTGGAGACGTCTTCATGGTTACACCGGGCGGCACGGTCACATATACCGGTGTTGGCTGGCCAAACTTCAGTCCAAACGGCGGCTTGGCGCTTGGCAGGGATGGAAACTTGTATGGAACAAGCACTGGCGACCCCAATGAATATCCCCTCCCCGGCTGCTGTGGCACGGTCTTCAGGCTCACCCCGAACGGGAACGCGACGACTCTCTACGCCTTTTGCCAATCGTCGAACTGCGCGGACGGCCAAGTCCCTTCCTCCCTTGTCCAAGGCACCGACGGGAACTTCTATGGGACCACTTACGCCGGCGGGTCTGGAAGTGGCCATGGCACAATTTTCAAGATCACTGGCAATGGGAAGCTCACCACGCTTCACCTGTTCTGCATGCAAACCAACTGCACCGACGGCGGAACCTCGTTTAACGGACTGATTCAGGGCACCGACGGAAAGTTCTATGGAGTCACCGACACGGGTGGGACCAATAATTTCGGCACAGTTTACAGCCTGGACGTCGGACTAAAGCCCTTTGTCAAGGCGCAGCTCAACTCCGGGATTGTGGGATCGAAGGTAGTGATCCTTGGCAACAACCTGACCGGCACAACGGCAGTCAAGTTCAACGGAGCCGCATCAGTGTTCACCGTCGTCTCCGACACCGAGATCATTGCCACCGTCCCCAGATGCGCCACTACCGGCAACATCACGGTAACGACGCCGACCGGAACACTGGCGAGCAACGTGCCGTTCCGCGTTACGCCGCGGGTGCTAAGTTTCTCGCCGAAGAGTGGGACTGTTGGCACCCATGTGGTGATTACTGGAGAGAGCTTCAGAAAAGCAACTGCGGTATCGCTCGCCTGCAAGTGGGCGATGAGCTTCACTGTGGATTCGGACACGCAAATCACGGCCATCGTGCCCACAGGAGCGCCGAGCGGAAAGATCGGTGTCACGACGGCGGGCGGTCATGCGGAGAGTACGGCCAGTTTCACTGTCACACCTTGACCTGATCGCGAAGCTTTTCCAAAGATGAGCCGCCCCTGCTGGGCGGCTTTCTTGTCGCTCGAAGCGGGACCGGGCAGCCCTATTGCCGCATTTCGCCGCTGCTGTTGCAAAATCTTAGTTTCCTATCGACAAGTGCCCCGGCGGTGAGCTTCCGCGCGGAGCCAAGTGTTTCGCGCCGGGGCACTTGCGATAGGAGGATTTGTACGAAGGCGCTGGCGCGGCGGACGCGGGGGAGCTATGGGTTTTGCATGCGCGATTCGCGATTTGTTCGTCGCAGGGTTGGGTTGAGCGGACTGGTAAAAGGTGTCGGCGAGAGTATGGGTAGGTCCGAGGAGGCGATCCGGTGCGGGTAATTTACGAAAGTAAGTGGTGGATTGAGGTGGATTTCGGTGAGTACAGACACTACGGCTGTCGGAGCAGAAGCTCGCGCTGTGGAGAGCGGCATGGTTGGATGATTAGGAAGAGTCAAGGTACGCGCTCCTGGTCGAGAGTTGCCAAGCAGTAGTGACAGAGAATATTTCGACGATAAGCATGGGAGTGGAACAGTGTGGGCAGCGGAAACAAGTGGGCTGAGTGGGGGATGAAGTGACGGCTGCGGGGGTGTGCGCCGTGGGATAGTCGGCGAGCAGGCGCTGACAGAGCGGCAAGAGTCTGGCACGGCGGCGAGTGGCGAGGAAACCGAAAGAGCGGATGCGGACAAAGCCGCGGGGTAGGACGTGAAGCAGGAAGCGGCGTAGGAACTCTTGCGAACCGAGCGTCATCATTCTCTTCTTATGTCCGTGGGCATAATCCTTCCAGCGGAAAGTAACCTGGTCATGCTGGAAAGCCACGAGGCGATGGTTGGTGATGGCTACGCGATGGGTATAGCGGGCGAGATAGCCGAGTACATGGTGGGGACCGCCGAAGGGCGGCTTGGCGTAGACGACCCAGTTCTGACGGAACAAGGGGCGCAAGAAGGAGCGGAAGGCCTTTTCGTTTTCCAGCGGCTTGAGAACTCCGGCGAAGGCGAGTTGGTGTTGCTGGAATCGTCGTTTTAAGCCGGCGACGAACTTGCCGCGGAAGATGCGACTGAGGACGTGGACGGGCAGGAAGAAGGGATAGCGGGGATGGATCCAGCGGGTTCCGTCGGGCGAGAGACCTCCGGCAGGAATGACACAGTGGAGGTGAGGATGAGCCAGCAAGTTTTGTCCCCAGGTATGCAAGACCGAAAGGAAGCCAATGTCTGCCCCCAGATGGCGGGGATCTCGGGCGACCTCTTGTAGAGTCTCTGCACTGGCGCGGAACAAGAGGTCATAGAGGACCTTCTTGTTCTGCAGCGCCAGTGCGGAGAGTTGGTGAGGCAGAGTAAAGACAACATGGACATAGGCGACGGGCAGAAGTTCATTCTGCCGAGCCATGATCCACTTGTCGCGAGCGCCACTCTGGCACTTGGGACAATGGCGATTGCGACAACTATTAAATGAGATGGCGCGATAGCCACAGCGCGGGCACTTATCACGATGCCCACCGAGTGACGCCGTACGGCAGCGAGCGATGGCGCGCAGCACTTTCCGGTGGGCCCAGTGGATCCAGCGGAAGTTGTGCTTGACGAAGCGATCACCTTGGGCGCGAACGATATCGGCCACCTCGAGGAGGGGCCGAGTCATTTTTGCTTGAGCCTCCGCGAGCGTTTGACGCCCTCGAGGCCGGAGACTTGCAGAGCATCGAGCGGATTGGGGATGGCGCGCAGATGCTTGGGCGAGAGATGCAGGTAGATGAGGGTGTGCTCCAGCCTGGAATGTCCGAGTAGGACCTGAATGGTACGCAGGTCGGCGCCCGCTTCCAGAAGGTGGGAAGCACAACTATGTCTCAAGCTGTGGGGAGAAAGGCGTTTCGTGATGCCGGCCCTTTGGGCAGCTTGCCGGCACGCTAACCACACTATATTGGGGCTGATGGGGACGTCGGCGCGCACTCCTTTCACGGTGCCCGGAAACAGGAAGTTGGTGGGCCGCATCCAGCGAAAGTAGACGCGCAGAGTCTCCAGCAGCTTGGGGCTCAAAGGAACCTCTCGGTCGCAGCCGCCCTTACCTTGGTTAATGCGAATCATCATGCGCTGACTGTCGATGTCTTGTACCTTCAGCCGGCAGAGCTCGGCCCGGCGTGCGGCGGTGGAATACAAGGTCATGAGGAGCGTGCGGTGATAGAGATTGCAGGCCGCGTCGATCAGTCGGGTCACTTCCTCCGGGCTGAGCACGGTCGGCAGTCGCTTGCGGGACTTCGGAAATGGAATGTACTCAGCCAGAAAATGCCGACGCAGTGTCTTTACGAACAAGAAGCGCAACGCGGACACATACTGACTGACCGTGGCAGGAGCCAACTTCTTGAATTGAAACAGATGAGCCTGATACTGCCGAATTTGCTCGGGCCCGAGCTTGTCCGGTGGCTGGTGAAAATACTCCGCAAAATCGCGGACGATGCGAACGTAGGTTCTTGCGGTACGATGGGAGTAATTACGACGCTGGATTTCTTCCAGCATCTGTTTGCGTAGTTGGGTCACAGGGACCTCCTTTTTCTGTGACCCAACTTACTTCTCACTTCAATCCCTTACCAACTGCCGATCCTCGAACACGCGGTAGCGTCCGCCGCGCCAGCGGCTTCGTACAAATCCCCATAACACTCATTAACCTCGCTAACTGAAGAAGGACAGCCGAGCAATCACAAAACTGAAACGTCCGCTCGCAAACCCCAAAAAAGCCATTCAGGTTTCCACAGCTCTGCACAAGAAATTTCGCGCCGCATGTGACGTACAACCTTGACTGAGGATGTGAAAGGCGCACAATCGAATGGTGCGCCCAAGTCCGAATCAATCCGACGCGAAAGTGAACGGGACAATCTGCGTCGATAACTCTTTGTTCCGCAATATTTTACCCGCAAGCTCTTGCGATTCAATATTTTGCAGACGCACCGGGAGATTCCCCTCGCATTAACTCCCGCGCCCTCAAGGTTTTGCCGCGAGCCACGAAAAAAATATAAACAGGCATCCCCTGTCACAAACGCGGTCGTCATGGAGGTCGGCTCCCAAGGATCGCCCGAAGGTATTGTTTATAATCTCCCTTCCATCCCTAAGACCTAAAAGGACGACATTGGGACTCGACGACGATATCTACGAACTCCGCCGCGACAAATTGAAGCGGATTGAAGCGCTGGGCCAGCCGACATACCGCACCAAATACGAATTCACGCACACCGTGGAGCAGGTGTTAGCGACGTACACGGCCAAGACCGCCGAGGAACTGGAGCAGACCCGCGTCAACGTCCGAGTGGCGGGGCGCATCATGGCGATCCGCCTGATGGGCAAAGCTGGCTTTGCCCACCTGCAACAGGACGGCAGGAGATTACAGATTTATGTCAAGAAAGATGCGGTCGGCGACAAGGGCTTCGAGTTGTACAAGCTGCTCGACCTTGGCGACCACATCGGCGTCAGCGGATACCTGTTCCGCACTCGCACCGGCGAACTCACGGTGCATGTCGAAGAGATCACCTTCCTCAGCAAAGATCTCCTGCCATTGCCCGAAAAATGGCACGGCCTGACCGACGTCGAACTGCGCTACCGCCAGCGCTACGTCGATCTGGTGATGAATCCTGAGGTCCGCGAAGTTTTCCTGAAGCGCACCAGGATGATCCAGTCGATGCGGCGCACGATGGAAGCTCATGGCTTCATCGAGGTCGAGACGCCCATGATGCAGCCCATCGCCGGCGGCGCGGTCGCTCGCCCGTTTGTGACCCATCACAATACGCTCGACATGGATCTTTATCTTCGCATCGCGCCCGAACTCTATCTGAAGCGCCTGTTGGTGGGCGGACTCGACCGCGTGTATGAGATCAACCGCAACTTTCGTAATGAAGGACTGGGATGGCGGTGGAATCCCGAGTTCACCATGCTGGAGGCGTATCAGGCGTACACCGATTACCAAGGCATTATGAACGTGACGCAGGAACTCATCACCGAAGCCGCCAAGGCCGTCAATGGCGGCACGAAGTCGAAGTGGGGGGAGCAGGAAATCGATTGGGCCAACTGGCAGCGGATGACCATGCGTGAGGCCATCATTCACTACTGGCCCGAGGCGGCCGGGCCGAAGCCCGAGATGCGCGAGTTCTCGAGTAGCGATGGCGTGAAGAAACTGGTGGAACGGTTCAACGCGGCGCACGCGCATATGGCCTACGAGCCGAACGCTCCGGCGGGCAAGACGATTGCGGCCTTGTTCGAGGCGACAGCCGAAGAGCATCTCACACAGCCCACGATCATCTATGAATTTCCCACGGCGGTGTCGCCGCTTTCGAAGCAGAAACCGGATGAGCCGGATTGGACCGAGCGCTGGGAAATGTTCGCCGGCAAGATGGAGATTGCCAACGGCTTCAGCGAGCTCAACGATCCGGAAGACCAACGGCGAAGGTTCGAGGCGCAGTTGAAGGAGCGCGAGCGCGGCGACGATGAAGCCCACCAGATGGATGAAGACTATATTCGGGCCCTCTCTTACGGGATGCCTCCAGCCGGCGGTGTGGGCGTAGGTCTCGATCGCGTGTGCATGCTCTTGACCGACTCGCACACCATTCGCGATGTGATTTTGTTTCCCCTGCTCCGGCCAGAGAAGAACCTAACCACACAGGACGCCGCAGGGACCGAGGAAAAGACCTAGTCGGCCATTCTCCTTTCGGTTATTAACTGGCCAGTATCTAACAATGCACTGGGAGGAGCGGATACAGGTTTTATACTCCTGTGAGATTCGGGGGTTTTAGAAAGTAGCGGCGCTACCGTAGTGTTCTAAACGGGACACTGGGTCGGTAGCGCTTTGCATTTGGAGCCGGTTTTACTTCGCGCGTTTCGCCTCGCCGTTTTTCGCGAGAGGTTTCTCGGTGGACGTCCGCGGCGGGTCATATGCGGGCTGGTCCGGACTGAAGTTCATGCTGAGATAGTCGATCAGAGCGTCGTGATCGTTCGGATCGACGACCGCTCCCCACTTGATCATCTTGTCGACTTCTTTGGCCCACGCAGCCTTGCCAAGGCGCTGCTGCAGGATGATGCGCGCCTCGTGGCACTCCAAACAGGAAGTGGTTGCCTTGGCCTGCATAGAGCCAGAGGGCAGGTCCTCGCTGGGCTTCACGTTCGCAGGCTTCTGGCCAAAAGCGGTGAAAGGAAAGATTGCGGCCACGATTACTGCGACCGTGAACAGCATGGCATACAGCCGCGCTGCGCCCGACAGGATAGCCGAGAGTCTGCCGTGAGTCTGTCGAAGGGGAGTCTGTTCCCACATTCGTGCCTCTGAATTCCTCTCATGCGACATGAATGTTCACCTGATCAACGGCGTTGTAGAGGTAGCCGCTGGGATTCCATACCGGAGTGGAAGGCTGGGTTCGTCCCTGCGAGTCGGTCGCGCGCGACAGGATGGTGTAATCGCCGGTCTTCGCCTTCCAGTCGTAGGTCCAAAGACGCCAGGCATAGTGTGCTTGGTCGTGGCCGAGGCTGGCGGGATTCCAATTCGTGCCGCCATCGATCGAGACCTCGACCTTCGCGATGTCGGCCTCGCCCGCCCATGCCGCGCCGTGGACCGCGGCTTTGCCCGCTTTCAGGCTGGCGCCATCGAGAGGCGACGAGATCACTGACTTCACGTTCAATGCGGTTAGTGGATGGGTATCTTCAGGCTTGACGGCGTCGCCAGGCTTGCCCGGCTGATTTGGAAAGCGGTATCCGGGGTTCATGAAATTGCCCACGAACTCTGATTCTAGAACTTTGATCTCGGTCACCCATTTGCAGGATGCGGCGCCGACCCAACCTGGGACGAGCGCCCGCGCGGGGAAGCCGTGGTGCTTGGTCAGCGGCGCGCCGTTCATGTGGGTGGCGATCAGGGTGTCGGAGTCGACAGCTTTTTCTATCGGGATACTGCGAATGAAGGGAGGAACTTTCCCGGGAACTTCATCAAGTCCACGAAACATGACGTGCTTTCCGGTGGACTTCACGGCGGCGCGTTGCAGAACATCACGCAGACGCGGGCCGGAAAAGCGTGCGGTGCCGACCGCGCCCTTGCCCCACTGAACGCCGGGCACTTGCGGGCGGTGCAGGCTGCGCCCGTTGCCGGCGCATTCGAGCGTATTCACCACAGAGTGCGTCTCCAGTTTGGACAGTTCAGAGAGCGTCAGAGTAAAGGGCTTCTCAACCTCTCCTCCGATCGTAAGTCGCCAGTCGCCGGCGCTGAGTTCGCTCGGCTCGTGCATGTGGTTGCGCACGAAGAAATGCGGGACCGGTGTGAGCCAAGTATTGAAATACTCGACCGGCGTTTCCAAATCGACGAAGCGGAAGGAGCGAACGATCATGCCATCTTCGCCGGGAAGGTCGATCGATCCGTTCTGAGCAGCAGACGCCCAGGACAAGAAAGATCGAGCAGCACCGGCTGTGAGCGCGGCGCAGGACATCTGCTTCAGGAAATCGCGTCTTGAATCCATAAGCGTTTGTGTGAGTGGACTGTGCCACCCGTTCGTTGGGCTTAGCGTCATTTAATTTAACACCGCCGGCCCGGAAAAGGAGAGTAGCCAAAACCGGGCCGACGGTATTTTCCGAAGGGAAGCCCCCTCGAAAAGTTAGAGAGGCCGTTCGACTGAGTTAGAAGATGTAAATCGTGTCGAACTGCAAGCGTGTGAGCCAGGGCTCACTGCTGCCGAGCGGACGACCGACCAAGGCTGTGAAACCTAATTGCACGCTGGGATCCAACTGGTAGAAGGAGGTGAACCGATGCTGCGAGACGTTGGTCCCCTGGCGAATATCGCTGTAGTTGAAATTGCCCAACACCGCCTCGCGCTCGATGACGATGCGGGCATATCCGAACTGGAAGTCACCTTTTTTCTCGAGGCGGCCGACCGTTCCTTCAGCCCAATATCCGCGCCGGTAATGCGAGTTGCACGGAGAGTTAAGCGTCTGTTTATAGGCCAACGTGCTGGTGTTCGCCGGAGCAGCAGCGATGTTAGCGACGTTGCCGCACGCCTCGGTATTCTGAACGTAGTCCCCAATGAAACTCACCGGGAGACGAGCGTGTCCGGTGTCAATGTCGAGGCGAGCAATGCTGTCGAACAATCCGAACTTCGAGGCAAACTGCGCATTCGTAATCGATGTTACCCCCGTCGGATAGGCGGTGCCGGCTACCGTGACGACGGAGGTCGCAGTGGTCGTGTAGGTCGAGTCCTGAACGGGGTTCCCAACGCCCAAGGGGAGCAGGCCCGTAAGTGGGGTCTGCGGATTCTTGGTGTTGGCACGCGCGAGGGCCAGGGCGATGGCGTCGGAGCCACGGTAGTCATAGTAGCCTGTGTAGGCGCTGAGGCTCACGTGCGGGGCAAGCTGCCACGTCGTTTGCAGTTGTCCACCGTAGGTAATCGACTGTGTAATTCTCTTGTCGGTAGTTGCTGTGCCCGCGATCTCTGCGAAGGGCAATTGAAACCCGACCAGCGCAAAGCGCTTCAGGACGGGCGTATTCAGGTTGAAGGCCAGAGTCTCAGCCGCACCTTCAGGATTCAAGTCCTTATCCCAAGTGAGTTCGGTGTTGTACCACGGATAGCGGAACTTGCCGCCGGTGAGGGTAAGAGCCTTGAACTCCTTTGGCGTGAATTCCACGAATGCCTGGTCTAAAGCAACGGCCTTGCGAGTATAGAAACCGGTGAGAGTCTGATTGGTCGTTGTGGGATCGTTGATGTCTCCACTCGCGAGGGTGAGGCCGGCACGGAACTGGTCGCCGAGCGTCGCGAGGGCATTAAAGCGGGCGCGTACACGGGCCCGCGCGCGATCCATCGATTGGTCAGTGGGTCCACCGAAGAAGGGTTCTGCACGAAGCCGCACGTCGCCACTGAAAGAGATCGGGCCGATGCCTTTGATTTGTCGTTCTAGGTTCCGAATCCGTTCGTCGGAACTGCCAGCGTTCTGGTTAGTCCGCTGTCCTGGTGTGTCCTGGAGGTTTGTCGCAATAGTTGCGGGCGCGTCCGATGCCGTCCCTACAGGAGGTTGTGTGGCAGTAGGAGCGCCAGATTGAACCTGCTGCACAGCCTGGTCTTTGCTCTGCAATTGCGCCTGCAATGCTTGAATCTGCTGCTGCTGTGCGGCCAGCGCGGCCTTCAATTCCTGAATATCGGCTGCGGTTACAGGCGGCGGGGCCGGGGTCGCAACTGGGACCGTGGGTCCGCTGGGCGGAGCAGCGTTCGATGCCGTCTCGGTTTGAGCCCATGCGCTTGCGATCAGTGCCGCCAGCGTAACGGCCGTGAGAAACACGTTCTTGTTGGATCTCATGGAAGTACAGTCCTCTCCTTTTGTGTTTGTTACTTGCACTGCTACTTCGGGGGGAAACAACAGGGAGCCGTCAGCTGCTACGTCGCGATCAAGACTCTCCTTATTCCGGGAGGGCACATCCATTCAATCGTTTGCCCAGATCCGGTCTTAGAACTATTACTATAAACATAATCGAGATAGTTGTAAAGATCCTGTATGCTTTTTCATCGCGCTTCTTAAAGGCTGTTCGTTCGGGACACTTAGAGTGGATTCCACTCCGCAGATCTAGGTTGCGGTCGTCAGCCCCCACTTGTTCTGTAAATGACGTTCCATTCCTTTGAAGACGATGCCATCTACTAAATAGCCGATGGCAATGATCAGGATCATGACAGCGATGACGGCACTCATGTCGTTCAAGTCCCGGCCCATCATCAGGACCTGGCCGAGGCCCAGACTCAGGTAGAGCATCTCGGCAGTGATGAGCGAGCGCCACGCAAAGGCCCAGCCCTGTTTGAGGCCGGAAACAATGAACGGAAGGCTCGCGGGCAACAGCACATACCAGAACAGCTTGAATCCCTTGGCGCCGAGGTTGCGGCCAGCCATGCCGAAAATTCTGGGCATCTGCTTGCGGCCATCTTCCATGGCAAGGGTAACGGACAACAGCGAACCCATGATCACCACGAAAAGAATGGCGTTCTGGTTGAGGCCGAACCAGAGAAGGGCCAGAGGCCACCAGCAGATGCTGGGCAGGCTTTGCAAGCTGACCAGGAGGCCACCCATGGTTTCTTCAAGGAATTTGTTGCTGGCTACGCCGAGGCCAAGGATCATGCCAAGTACGACGGAAATGCCGTAGCCGATAAGAACGCGCTGCATGCTGACGCGGATTGCGATCCAGTAAGTGTGATCCTGGAATCCGGCGTACAGCGACTCGGCAACGCCCCACGGAGTGGGAAACAGATACGGTGGCCAAATCTTGAGTTCGGCAAGGAGCGTCCACAGGCCGAGGAGCGCGCCGTAGAATATGACGTAGTGAAGGGCCCGTTTCATGCTTCCACTCCAGGTTCGATCCGCGGCTTCACGCCAACGTTGTATTCGGCTTCGAGGGAGCGGTTAATCTCGTCGCGCAGTTCATCGAGAATTTCGCGGGCAGCGCGTGCTACCGTCGGGTCTTCGAGATGGCGTGGGCGGGGCAACTCGACAGGGAATTCGCTTTTTACGCGGCCAGGCCGGAAGGTCAAAAGAACAACGCGATCGCCGAGGCGTATCGCCTCGCGGACGTTGTGGGTGACGAAGATAATGGTGCGTCCCGTCTCGCTCCAGATGCGCTCCAGTTCGTCGTGGAGCAGGTCGCGGGTTTGGGCATCGAGCGCGGCGAAAGGTTCGTCCATCAGCAGGACGTCGGGTTCGGTGGCAAGAGCGCGGGCAATGGCCACCCGCTGGCGCATGCCGCCGGAAAGTTGATGGATGTAGCTGTTTTCGAATTTCGCCAAGTGCACTAGCCGAAGATAGTAGCGCGTCTTCTCTTCCCTTTCGGCCTTGCTGATTCCTTTCATCTTCATGCCGAATTCGACGTTCTGGCCCACCGTGAGCCAGGGGAAAAGGCCGTGCTCCTGGAAGATGAGGATGCGATCCGTGCCCGGACCTTCGACTGGCTCGCCATCGATCAGAATCTGGCCGGAGGTTTGGGGCTGCAGGCCAGCAATCAAATGCAGCAACGTGGACTTACCGCAACCAGACGGGCCGACGACGCACACGAACTCTCCGGCACGCACCTGAAGATTGATGTGGTCGAGAGCCAGTAGGCGCTCGCCGCTTTGCGTGCCATAGCTCAGGCAGATCTCGCTGAGGCCGACCTTGGCAATCTCGGGCGAAAGGGCACGCGCGGGGTGTCCGACTGATACCGGGGCCAGCCTTTGGCGGGGACTACCGGAGCGGACCGGGCTGAGAGGCTCGACCGGTGTCGGAAACCGTGCAAGTACGTTTTGGGCGTTGGCGCTCATTGAATCGCCTTCTTTCCTTTTTCTGTCAGGACCTGGTTGAGAAGCGCGAGATCGTAGAGGCCTGAGAGATCCGGCATTTGCCGCCCGAGAAAACCGTCATCGAAGGCCTGCTTCGCTGCGATTGTGAGGGCGCTGCGCAGCGGATCGTCGGTGACCTGTATGCGCGAGAAGGCCTCATCAAGAATGGCGGGAGGAAGGGCCTTGCTGGTTTCGGCTTGAATTTGCTGATTCAAGAACTTCTTCGCCTCGGTCTGATGGGCGTTGATCCAGTCGGTCAACTCGACGTTGGCGCGGATCCAGTTTTTCACCAGATCGGGATGTGCTTTCAGGAACTTCGTGTTCACGACCAGCAATCCAATCACGAATTGGCCGGCGGGCCAAAGAGTGCGCTCATCGACAAAAAGACGCCCGTTGCCTTCGTGAATGAGGCGCGTGGCCCAGGGCTCGGGCGCCCAGGCTGCGTCCAGATCTTTTTTCAGGAAGAGCGTTAACTGGTCCGGATTCGCCATCGGGACGATTTGTACGTCGCCACCTTTGTCGTTGGTTTTCATGCCGTGGCTTGTGAGCCAGTTGCGCAGAGCGACGTCCTGGGTGTTGCCGAATTGTGGAGAGGCGACCCGCTTGCCGTGGAAATCCTCAGGGCGGTTGATGCCGGAATCGTTGCGCACGACGAGTGACGCGCCGCCGCTGGCAGCACCGGCGACTACGCGAAGAGCCTGGCCGTTAGAGCGGACATAGCCGTTGATCGCCGGATTGGGGCCAACGTAGGTCATGTCGATCGCACCGGCAAACAGCGCTTCGATCGCGGCTGGGCCGGCGTTGAAACTGGTCCATTGCACCCTGACCTGCGGGCCCATCGCCTTATCGAACCACCCATTGGCTTTGCCAACCATGGCCTGCGCATGAGTGATGTTGGGGAATGCACCGACGCGGATGGTGTTCGCGCTCCCTTGCGCCCACGCTGAAGCGGCAGTTGCGAGCCACACGAGTCCGGCCAGTGATCGTCTACTCACCCTTACCTCCCATCACCATGGGGAGGACGTTGGCGGATTCTTTTTTCCGGCTCTTACCGGGTTTTGCATGCCTGCCCGCTGGCAGGTTCTGATCGACGATCAAGTCGGCCAGGGTCGTGTTGTCGAGGATGCGTGCCGCGGCGTCGCGCACGTCGAGAAATGCCTGGTACAGGGCGCGGTGCGGCAGGTCGCGATCGATCAAGTCACGCAACTGTTCGGCGTCGCCGAAGGGCGCGAGTGGGCCGTCAATGAGGCGAATGATGTCGCTGAGAGCGATCTCCGCGGGTTCGCGGCGCAACTGATAACCGCCCTTGGCTCCACGCACGCTTTCGACCATGCGGGCGTTCTTGAGTTCGAGCAGGATCAGTTCCAGGAATTTCTCGGGGAGGCCCTCCTCGTACGCGATGTCGCGAATCTTGATCGCACCCTGGCGATGATTGCGGGCCAGCATCATCATCGCTTGCAGGGCGTACAGTCCTTTCTGGGAGACTTTCATAGGCGCATTATTCCATAAACTAGATCGTTGTAATAGACTTTATTAACATGAGGGACAAAGCAAGCAAGGTTCCACCTGCGAATCACTCCCCTGCCGACTAAACCTTTGATCTGAAATAACTTAGCAAAGCGCCCTTCAAGCTAAGGGAGTTGGAGGTGTGCAGCAATTTGCAGTCAGCTGTGGAAGAATCTCCCACACCTTGTGCAATTTCTTGCCTCCCGGCGGCATTTTTTAGCTTGAGGTTGGGGGGGATTAGGCGGAGAGGCGAAGAATCAGCACAGTGATGTTGTCGGGGCCGCCCCGCTCCAGCGCAGCGTTGACGAGGGCGACGCAAGCTTCGGCCGGTGTTCCGGATCGTACCGAGCGCGCCACTTCTTGTTCTCCAACCAGACTCCATAATCCATCGGTGCACAGAACCAGTGCATCACCTTCCTGCAGAGCGAGGGGATGCTCGGGCGTATCGGGCAACACTTCCCTTCCTGAACCGAGCGCGGCGGTGAGAATGTGCCGCTGAGGATGGGTTTCGGCATCTTCCAGGCGCACAATGCCGCTCTCGACGAGCCTGCCGACATAGGAATGATCGCGCGTGAGGCGGGACACCGAGTCGGCGCGGACCAGATAGAGACGACTGTCACCTACATGCGCAAAAAAAAGCTGGCGGCCCACGATGGAGAGCGCGGTGCATGTGGTTCCCATGCCCTGCAACTGGGTGTGCTCCATCGCGTAGCGCTGAATGCTGGCATGAGCGGCATAGAAGGCCGCGATGAGGGCCTGCTGAGGATCGTTGGTGGAGGCCAGATCATAGACCTGACGCACTGTCTCAACCGCTAAGCGACTGGCTTCCTGTCCACCTTCGTATCCGCCCATGCCATCGGCAATGACGGCGAGGCGGCCCTTGTAGCGGAATTCTTCGTCGGAACCGGGCTCCCAGTAAAGATAGGAGTCCTCGTTATTGGCGCGCTGGCGGCCCACGTCGGTGAGGCTCGCGATCTCTATCCCGGGTTTCGTGTTGCTACAGTCGACCGCCATGGAAACAGCGAGCCAGTTCTCCTGATTGCGAAGGGGGATGAAACCCATCGCCGTCAGCCGATGAGACGATTTCGTAGACTACCACTTCTGAAGGGGCTGTGAACATCGAGTCCGCAGTTGTTCCAGAAAAAGAAAAAGCCGCAAAGGCAGCGGCTTTACTCACAACGCGTTTCGTAGAGACGTAGCTTGCTACGTCTCTGAGGGCAGCATTCCGTAGAGTGGCGAGAGAGACGTTGCAAGCAACGTCTCTACGGATTAGTTGCCGGAGTGCTTGTCCTTGTAGATTCTCTTGCTCATGTGGTTGGCTTCCCGGTTGAGCTGGCGCTGATCCTGCTTGGTGAGATGGCCGTTGTTGGCAGCCATGTCCTTCTTCTCGTTGTTCTGCAAGCGCTGCTCACCGCGTTCCAGACGGGCGGTCTGTCCGGGCGTCAGTTGCCCGTTTTTCACGCCGTTGGCGATGCGGTTTTGCTGATTTGTTTCACGCCCGTTCACCTGGTTGACGCGCGGATGGCTGGGATCGACTTGTCCCGCGCCGGCTCCGGAAGTGTTGCTGGTTTGGGCTTGCGCAGCGGCGGATCCGGCAACCATCAGACCACCCACTGCCAGGACTAAGAGCGACTGCTTGATTTTGTTGGTCATGCGAGAGTAAACCCCCGCGACAGAGTCTAGTTGCGGGTCTCAGCGGCAGCGAATTACGAAGGGGAATCGCGGTAAGGTGAACCAAGGGCGGGGTTATCGGCCGGTAATCATCGAGATGGTTACCGGGGTTACAGGCCGATCCGGGATGCGAGCTTGGGCTTGGCGGAAACGCTCGGGGACATCGGCTCTCTCAGCTCCATAATAGTGTGGTGACCGAGTCCGGCTCCAGGGTGAGAGCGGCGGATCGGTTGGCTTGTTTCAGGGTTACGGATTGATTGGGCCCGGTGTTCGTCACTATCAATACCTTGTTTCCCTCTGGATTTACGAAGCCGACGTGGTCCACGCCCGCAAGTTTGCTTACTGAATCAATTCTTGTGGCCCCACGACGGACTGAGCGGGAGAAGTGCGCGAAGGACCAGTACTGTCCACTACGCGTGATTTCCTTGGTCTGCGAATGAATCGTGACCATGCCGCCGCACGGGAAGGGGCCGATGTTGGGGCGTCCTTTTTCATCGAGCGCGAGATTCCATCCAGTGATCGAGCGGCACCAGTTGCGGATGGCGGCGGTGAAGGTCTGTCCCCACTTCGCCCAGTCGGTGAGATAGTCGGGCGAGGTGTAGTCGGGACCGCCTTCGGTCCAATTGAGCTGGGCGTCGGGATGCGCCTCGTGGACTTTGCTCATCATGGCGGGCGTGCCGACGTATCCGTGAAAGGCGACATCGTTGCAGTATTGTCGGAGGCCAGGGTCGTCGAGTTCGGCGACGGCACGGCCCCAGAGGTTGTAATTGTGGTCGAGGATCCAGATCTTCGTGGCGAGGTTATTTTTACGAAGCAGCGGGCCGAGGTGTTCTTTGACGAATCGGATCTCGTATTCCTGCGGCCACAAGCAGGCGGGCATTCTTCCGTCCTGATCGGTATCGACTTCGTTCTGCACGGTGACGGCCTGGATGGGTACTCCGGCGGCGGCATATGCCTGCAGGAACTTCAGGAAATACTGGGCATAAGCGGCGAAATAGCGTGGGCGCATCGAGCCGCCGAGCATGGAACCGCCGGCCTTCATCCATCCGGGCGGACTCCAGGGCGAGGAAAACAAAAACAGAGCTGGATTCTCTTTGCGCGCCAGCCGCATCATCGGAAGAACATAGGACTGGTCGTGGGCGACGGAGAAGCGCTTCATCTCAGGATCGGGGTCGCCTTCGTCGTAACTGAATAGTTCGGTGGAATAGTCGCTGGATCCGATGCAGGTGCGGCAGACACTCAGTCCCATTTCGGAGGGGTGAAAGAGTTCGTGGAACAACTGTTCGCGAGCCGGCGACGGGAGTTGGTTGAAGGTGTAGCAGGCAGCGTCGGTGAAGGCGGCACCGAATCCCAGCATCTCCTGGAATTTTTGGCTGGGATCGACGGTGATGGCGTTCGTGTCGGTTGCGCCCGCAGCGCGCCAAGTTAAGGAGGGCGCCGAGGCATAGCGGAGCTTGCCGCTGGTAACGCGCACTTGCACGTCGCCCGAGGAGGGACCCGCCGCATCCAATGTAGACGCAATGTTGGGGGTGGCCGCGGCGGTCAGGCCTATCGCAGACAGCTTCAGAAAAGCTCTTCTGGTCGGTTCAGTTGGCACTCAGTTTCTCCTTGGCGGAATCAGTGTACGTCGAATGAGGAAGCTGGAGTCGAAATTTCCTGCTTCCGTCCGGGGGCATGTAGAATCTCCCAGTCGTGAATTGCTCTTCTTGGAGACCGCAATGAAATGGGTGGCGATTCTTGTAATGATGGCGGGGTTATCAGCTATGTCACTCTCGAACGGAACCGCGTCTCCTGACGCCGGCGCGCAAGGAGTGCTGCTGGTCGCCAACAAAGGGGATCAGACACTGGGCATCGTCGACCCTCGGGCGGAGCAACAAATTGCGACTGTGGCCGAGGGTGGGACGACCGGACACGAGATCGCGGCCTCGCCCGACGGCAGAATCGCCTACGTTCCGATCTACGGTAATTCAGGCGTGGGCAAGCCGGGCACGGACGGGCGCAACATGATTGTGGTCGACATTGCGTCACGCAAAGTGGTGGGCAACGTCGATTTTGGACACGGCGTGCGGCCACACTGTGCGGTGATCGGTCCCAAGGATGGGATGCTGTACGTAACGACCGAGCTTGAGAAGACAATCAGCGTCATCGATCCACGGACGCTGAAGATCGTGGGGGCGATTCCTACGGGGCAGGCGGAGTCGCACATGCTCGCTATTACGGCCGACGGCAAGCGCGGCTACACGGCGAATGTGGGTCCGGGAACGGTTTCGGTTCTCGACATGGAGAACCGGAAGACGATCACGGTGATCCCGGTTGCGGGAGAAGTACAGCGCATCGCAATATCGCCAGACGGAAAGATGGCATTTACTTCCGATCAGACGAAGCCCCAGCTTGCGGTCATCGACACAGCCAGCAGCAAGGTCAAGAACTGGATTCCGTTGCCGGCTGCCGGTTATGGAACAGCGCCGACACCCGACGGGCGTTGGTTGGTTGTAGCAGCGCGGACGGCCAACAAGGTTGCGGTGGTGGACCTCAGCGCCATGAAAGTTGCGCACGTAATCGATGTGCCCGCGGCTCCGCAGGAAGTTCTGATGCGCCCCGATGGCCTGGTCGCTTACGTGTCTTGCGATGCCAGCCACAAGGTTGCGGTGATTCGTACTTCGAACTGGACGGTAGACAAATTGATCGACGCTGGTCCAGGCGCGGATGGGCTGGCGTGGGCGAGACGGGAGTAGGGCCCCGCGTTTACAGGCGAAGAAGGCCTGAGACTCGGCTTCCGTGGAAGAGCAGCCGAGCTTTGCTCGGCCTGGCCGGGTCTGAGACCCGGCCCCACACAACCAAGGCTGTCCTGTGTTCAAACAACTTCTGCGAGGCCCTATGCATCCTGAAATCAACTGCGCCAGGTCTTTTGGTCGTGCGTTCACGGCTGTCTTCAGCTTTTGGCTGGCGACTTCGATCATGCCCTCGGGTTATGCACAAGCTCAGGACGCGAGCCGGCCGCCGCAGGTCGCGGTGGTTCGCATTGATGTGAATCCCAAGCACATTCTGAATTCGTTCGACCCAGACCGTTCCCTTGGTAGCTCGGTCGACGTGCTGTCCCGCAGCGGAATCGACAAAGTCTATACACCACATATTATTCAGGAATCGCTATCGGCGGGATGGGGGCCGATCACCTACCGCAACAATACCGAATTGCGGATGGCTGCCTGGCACTGGACGGAGAACGGCACCTGGAGCGACGCCGCGCACAAGAGCGGATACTTCACGGGCAGTACAGACCTCAAAGAACCGACTCGCTATATTCTGGCCTACGGTTTGCCGCATCGCGGCTTCTCGACCAGCGGCGACCGGCCAATTCAGGGACCGAACCTGACTTACTGGAAGAGCAATCCGTATCTGACCCGCAAGTTCACGGGAGAAAGCGATTCACTACATCCGCAGTGGGTCGTCGTCGACCTTCGGGCGCCCAAGCCTGTCAGCGCAGTGCAGATTGCATGGACCGATCCGTTTGCGGTCAGCTATCAGGTGGAATATTTTGACGGGAAACATGCGCTCGATTTCGACCACGGGCCCGAGGGGACGTGGAAGACCTTTCCCGCGGGTGCGGTGAAGAACGCCAGGGGAGGCGCCGTGACTTTGAAACTTTCCGACACGCCCGTGACCACACAATTCGTGCGGGTGCTCATGACGGAATCCTCTAACACTTGCGATTTACACGGCGACGGGGATATCCGAAATTGCGTTGGATTCGCCATCCAAGAGATTCATGCGGGGAGCGTCGACTCGGGTGGCGTGTTCACAGATGTGGCCAAGGACGCTACCAGTAACAGCGAGCCGACGTATTGCTCGTCCTCAATTGATCCCTGGCACTCCGCGGACGATGGGAATGCGACGGGCAACTACCAGCACACGGGTTTCGATCTGTTCTTCACCAGCGGAATTACGAACAATCTTCCGGCAATGATTCCGGTCACCATGCTCTACGGCACGCCCGACGATGCCGCCGCGCAGATTGCCTACATCGAGAAGCGCGGTTACCCGATTGCTTATATCGAGATGGGAGAGGAACCCGATGGCAAACACGCCATGCCCGAGGACTACGGCGCGCTCTATATTCAGTGGGCGGAGGCAATTCATAAGATCGACCCCAAACTTAAGCTGGGCGGGCCGATCTTCGAAGGGGTGAACGAGGACATCCGCGTGTGGCCGGACGCCAGGGGACGAACCTCATGGATGGGGCGTTTTGTCGACTACCTAAAGACACATAGCCATCTGAAGGATCTGGCGTTTGTCTCCTTCGAACATTATCCGTTCGAGCCGTGCGACGTTACGTGGAAGTCGCTCTACCGCGAGCCTGATTTGATGAAACACATTCTCCAGGTTTGGCGCGACGATGGAGTTCCCAAAGATGTGCCGCTGATGGTCACCGAGAGTCACCTGGCGGCGAGCCTGACGGGGCCGATGAGCACGCTCTTCGCTGGGCTTTGGCTGGCCGATAATATCGGTTCGTTTTTCGAGGGCGGAGGCGCGGCTTTTTATCACTCGCCCATTCAGCCGCAGGGTCTGGAGAACAGTTGCCTGGGTTGGGCTTCGTGGTCGAATTTTGTTGCTCCTCACGATTACGACATCACTGGTTACACTTCGCTCTATTACGCAGCGCACATGATTAATCTTGAGTGGGTACAGCATCGCTCTGGCATGCATGAGATGTTTCCCTCGTCGACCGGAATTCAGGACGTTAAGGGAAACGTACTGGTTACATCGTATGCCGTCAAACGCCCAGATGGAGAGTGGTCGATCATGTTTGTTAATCGTGATGAGACGAATCCGTACTCGGTCCGAGTTGCGTTTGAGAACACCGCGACAGAATGGCGCGGATCTTTCTCGGGCCCAGTTAACTTGATGACTTTTGGCAGCGAGCAGTACGTCTGGAAGAACGATGGGACGAACAGTCATGCCGATCCCGATGGACCGCCGGCCGGCACCGTGATCGAGTCTGACTCGCAGACGACGTTCGTCCTCTCTAAGGCATCGATCATCGTCTTGCGAGGGAAGATCAGAGGGAATGGAAAATGAACTGCGATGTGAGGCGCTAGTCCGCGGTACCGGGTTCTGTGAGACTGGCTGAGAAACCCGTGCCCTCCCTTCGGGACTCGCGCACCATTCCCGCTCTTACCCGGCACTTCCGTGCCGGGCTTTCGCATCCCGCCGCTCCGCGGCTGGATTCTGTGAGCTCTTGGGCCGCCCTGTCCATGGAATCAGCTCTCGTGCTGACTCTCCAAACCGCTCAGAACGGAAATCGTATCGACAGAATTCCGTTGTGATTGCTGGTGTGGAAGTGAGTCTCGGCGATCTGGAAGCCGCCGCTGATCGTAAAGCCCACGCGTCTGCCCCAAGGATGGAACGTTCCTAATACTAGGCCGGGAGTTGGGCTCTCGACTGAGCCCGCCGCGGAAGCGATCAGAAGGTGAAACGACCACCGACTGTCGGAGCCAAGTTGTTGTTGTAGTTGTAGGGGACGCCGGGCTTATGAGGGATGGCGATGGCCAGACCGCCGCTCACCCAGGAATACGCAATTCCGGCAAAGCCGTCGAAACGCTTGGTGAAGTGATGATCCACAAAGAGCGAACCCTCGTTGAGAGTGCCCGCGCAGGAACTGCGGAAACCGGCTGAGGGCGAGCAGGTCGGTGGAACACGGAAGTCGTTCTGCCGCTGTTGATACCAGGAGAAAGTGAAGTCGGTTTTGCTGCGGTAGGTGTACTTGGCGCCCGTCCACCAGATGTTCACCAACTTTTCAGAATCGAGATTGTTGTCTTCGACCCCGCTCATGAAATAACCGCCCTGGTCCGAGGCGCCAACGCCCAACGGGTTCGACGGGTTATTCTGCCAGATGTATTCGTAGCCGGCAAAAAACTTGACCGGGTCCCACGTATACCTGGCAGCGACCGTAACGGCGCGGTTGTCGGTCACGATGCCATATACGGTGTTGTTCGGGTCGATCAGATTGACCCCGCCGGTGATGGGGTTTGTATTGATGCTGTCGGTGGTCGACTGAAATGACTGCGTCGGACTCTGAGGCCCCAGCAAGGGGTTCAATACGCTGATCGCCTGGTTGTACTGTTGAAATACGACGTCGGCGGAGAACTTGCCGTAGGCTCCGCCGAGATCGAATCCATAGGCGTTGTTATGCGCCTGTTCCGGCGTACAGGTGGTCGCATTCCAGGTTGCGGAGGCCGAGTAGCAGCCGGCAGAACCATCGGCGAATTTATACATCGCGCCGAAATGGACCGGGCCATAGGTGAGGCGATACTTCAGCGCGTCGTCCCAACGGCTGTTCTCCGTGTCGCCGCCGCCGGCCATCGTGCCGTTATACCCGATGTAGGAAAAGGCATAGGCGCCGCCGGCCGGATCGTAAAGGAGCATCGCATCGGTGCCGAGAGAGCGCTGACGGCCGAAGGTCAGCGTGCCGAAATGCGCGGACGATATACCGGCATAGATTTCGTCATTGAAGGGTTGGCCCGCGCGCGCGCCGTCGATGGCGTACGAATAGCTCCTCCGGGGAAGGCCGTTGTTGATGGTGTCGGTGGCTGATGCGTTGGCGAGCAGGCCGGACTGCGGATTGATGCCAGTGGAAGCGTTGAACACAACCGACCAGCCAGGCCGAAACTCTTCCTTGCCCCTAATGCCCAGACCCGTCTGCTGCAGGTTGTTCGGCGCGACGAGGAATCGATGTTGAAAGCCGTTTCGGTTCACCAGCGATGCGCCTTCATAGTTATAGCCGTTTTCCGGTAAGCCGTGACTGACCCAGCCGACGCCAATGTCATACGCACCGTACAGCGTGATGCCGTGCCAGGTCAGCGTGCAATCGGTGGTGGCGAACTCGTGGCCGCTCGTGCAGGGATCGGGAGTGGGTTTAGCTGTCGGAGCCGTTTGAGCCGACGCTGGGAACACCCCCATCGCAAGCCACAAAAGCAGCACGAAGCGTTGGGCCAGCAGCAGCACGCCAGCCGTTGGAGCGTAGGAGGTGCGCGTCAAAGGTGCCCCTTGCGTCCCGTACCGGAAGAGGATCTGCCAGCGGTCAGAGCGTTTCACAATGCGCATTCGTCCCCCAGAGTGCAGATTGCGCAGTGTATACGAAGTACGGTTTATATGTCTACTTATGTACGATTCAATATCATTCGAGAGGAGCTGGCAAGGGCCGCAGCGTTGGTTTGTCGGTTGACCGTGCCATCTGTTGGCTGTACGATTTCTTTCTCGTGCGACGTAAACGTCAACCCGGAAGTGAACCGGAAGAGATGTTGAGGCTGCGGGACGCCGCTTTGCAGCTCGCGATCAGCTTTCCCACCATCAAGCAATGGATCTACAAGAAGAAGATACGCAGCGTGTTAACCGCGGGTGGGCATCATCGCGTGCCGCGGAGTGAGGTGGACCGTTTGCTTTTCAGGACGCGGGGCAAAACAGAGGTGGAACGCAGGGAGGTAATCCGCCGCGTCAGCGGGCGCAATCAGTTGGTGGGACGGATCGAGAGTGTCCGCATCAGCGGACTGATGGCCGAAGTTACCTTATCGATTGGCGACCAGGGAATAATCGCTATCATAACTTCCCGGTCGGCGCGGGAAATGCAGCTGAAAGCCGGGCAGTCAGCCGCCGCGTTGATCAAGGCTACCGAAGTGATGATCCTGAGGGTGTGAAATCTAAGCAACCGCGCAAGCGCTCACGCTGGCGGCAGCGGCTATATGAGACTGCGTGAGAACAGTGCCGTCCCTACGGGACTCTTTCCCTCTTCCCGGCTTTACCCAGACTTACCCTTCGACTTCGCTCATGGCAGGCTGGGGCTAAATTATGCCGCCGCGGCGCGGCTGGATCTTGTAAGCTTCGACTCCACCGTTCCTCCGGAGCTTAGTTGTCACGCACACTCTATCTGCCGAGGCCTGCGATCAGGGTTTCGATAATCGCCGCGATCAGGAAGATGAACACAAAGTAGGTGGCGGCGCGGCTGGCGGAATTATCTTCTTTCAATTCAGACATGGTTCCTTTCGCTAGGTTTGAGTTTCGAGCTCAGAGTCGTTGAATAAAGCGTTTTTACCAACCGTCGCCGGATGCGTCCAGAGCACGCGCATCGGTGGTCCGGTTGCGCTTCCTGTAGGCGAGAACGGTGATTCCTACCGACATAAACATCGGAGGGACAATCAGCACCAGGATGCCGGTGCGCAGCCCCTGAATGAACCGATGCCCCGCGCCCGCAGCTTGCGTATAGCAGAGGGCACAGCTTTGTGCATAGCAGGCCGCGTTCAGCGCTAAAACTACGGAGCAGGTTAGCGCCGCCTTGATCCGGCGGGCAAGCCGCAATCCTGGAAAATACGACATGCGCCCTCCTTTATTTCGCAAACGGTTTCATGGAGATTAGCCGAAAACTATCGGCCCACACCATGTTCATCATCACGAGCACGAACAACGTCGCTGGGATCAGAGCCAGACGGAGGTTGGCCTTCTCGGCCCGCAGGTGCATGAAGAACATCACGGCGAGGTAAGCCTGAATCGCGGCAAGAATCAGCATGCGTCCCAGGGAAGGCCCCATGGTGATGGCAACCACGACCTGGATCACCGCGATGGCAAGGATCACGCCGTAGACGATGTATGTGGTGCCCATGCTGTTGGAATTGTTCGCGCTCATCGATGTGCTCCTTCTCTGATGACTCAGTTATCGCTTCATGTTCAACAGGTAGATTAGCGGGACGACGAACATCCACACCAGGTCTACGAAGTGCCAGTACAACGCCCAAATCTCGATGTGCTTCGAAGCGTAGCGTCCGGCCTTGTAGCCGGAACCGACAACGACAAGAGCCACGACGCCACCGAGCACGTGCGCCATGTGCAGACCTGTGACCGAGAAGAAGGTGGCGCCGAACATGGGCGAACCCCATGGATTCTGGAAGAGCCGGACACCCTGGCCGATCAGGGACATCCATTCGCGGATGTGCAGCACGGCAAAAAGAATGCCTCCGGCCGCAGTGATCATGGTCCAGCGAAATGCAGCCTGCCGGTCGTCAGCCTGCGACGCCTTGACGGCGAACAATACTGTAAGGCTGGTGCTGACCAGAATGAACGTCATCAGAAGAGCATTCCAGATGCTGGCCGATTCGAAGACCAGAGGCCAGTCGGCCGCTGAGTTTCGAATATAGCCGTACGCGATCAGGACGGCACCGAACGTGCACGCATCCGAAATGATGAACAGCCACATCACGAGTTTGCTGGAAGGAATGGCAAACGGGCTCTCTTCCATTACTGCCGCCACTCCCGCGCTCTGCTCCAGGGTCAGATTGGCTTCGCTCACAGTGCCTCCCTCAGAAATTGCCCTACAGCTTCATCCACAGAATGAACAGCAGGTAGATCCACAACAAGCCCATGAAATGCCAGTAGTAGGAGGTGGCGTCCATGGTGCTGCGGCGCAGGGGCCGCGTGGAACTGCGAAACTTCACGATCACTCGCGTCAGTCCACCCAACCCGCCCAGCACGTGAACCGCGTGCACTCCGGTCAACAGATAGAAGAAGGAACTGTTCGGGTTCGTGGGAAGGTAGAGACCCTGCGACCTTAACTTCATCCACGCCAGGTATTGCCCGGCCACGAACAAAAGGCCGAGCGCCAAGGTGGCGTTCAACCACTGCATGGAGGTCGACCGGTTTGGGATCTGGCTGCGCATGAATGCCGCGACCCGGTGCCTTGCTAATTCCAGCGTGATACTGCTGGCGATCAAGGCCAGCGTGTTGAACCAAAGAATTGGAGGCAGGACGATATGGTGCCAATCGGTGGCCGCGCCTTCGCGAACATACAAGGCTGAGGTGAGGGCGGCGAACGACATGGCGATGGCAGCGAGCGCCACCCAGATTCCGGTGCGCGTAGGCTCGCCCCTGGGATCGGCGACGGATCGCAGGTCACTTGTTTCCGGCGCCAATCCACGAAAGCCCCCGCCGCCGTTTCCGTGGTGCGGATGCGGATGCGTTTTATCGTCTATTTGTACTGGCGGCGGTTGCAGTGTCGTTGCCATGAATACTCCATTTCTCGGCATCCCTCAGGGGCTAAAGCCCGCATCTTTATTGGGTCTGGGCGGCACGGCTGAAGCCGTGCCCTTCCCGTCCGATTTATGACATACATCGGTTTGCCTATGGCGTTTCTCCAGCGCGCTCCGGCGATGTTTGCATCAGGTAGTCGGCCGTAGAACTCTCAACTCCATATTGATAAGGATCGTGATACACCACCGGGTGCTGGCCACTGAAATTATCGAACGGCGGCGGAGACGACGGCGTAGACCACTCCAGCGAGGTCGCCTCCCATGGGTTGGCAGTCGCTTGCGGCCCCTTGAACCGGCTGTAAATCAGGTTGCCCAGGAAGATCAACTGCACGGCGCCGGTGAACAACGCGGAGTAAGTGATGAATTTGTGCACCGGCAGCAGCGGCACCAAGAAATCGTCGGTGAAGGCGGAGTAGCGGCGTACGTTGCCCGCCAAGCCGAGGTAATGGAACGGCATGAAGATGCAATAGGTGCCGATGAAGGTGAGCCAGAAGTGCAGCCGGCCCAAGGTTTCATTCATCATGTGGCCGGTCATCTTGGGGAACCAGAAGTAGGTTCCGGCGAAAATACCGAAGATGGCCGCCACACCCATCACCATGTGAAAGTGACCCACGACAAAGTACGTCGCATGCAGATAGATGTCGATCGAGGGCTGCGCGAGGAAGAAACCGCTGACGCCGCCGCTGACGAACATTGAGATGAAACCCAGGCAGAACAAGGATGCCGCGTTAATTCTCAAGTTGGAGCCATAGAGGCTACCCAGCCAGATCAGCGTCATGATGGTGGCGGGAATCGTAATCATCAGCGTGGGGAAGGAGAACACCAGCGCGGAGAACGGATTCATGCCGCTCAGGAACATGTGGTGCCCCCAGACCATGTAGCTGAGGAAGCCGATGCCCATCATGCAATAGATGATGACCTTGTTGCTCAACATGGGCTTACGCATGCTGTTGATCAGAATGTGGCTGACGATGCCGATCGCGGGCAGGATGGCGATGTAGACCTCAGGATGCCCGAAGAACCAGAACAGATGCTGCCATAGAAGCGGCGACCCGCCCTGGTGCGGCTGCAAGTGGTCGCTGATATTTAGTCCAGAAGGAATGAAGAAGCTGGTTCCACCGACGCGGTCCAGGATCAGGAGCAGACAGGCCGGCATCAAAACTGCGAAAGCAAGCAGCGCGATGCAGGAGGTGATGAACCATGCCCAGGTAACAATGGGCATGCGTGCCAGCGTCATGCCTTTGGTTCGCAGATCAAGGGTCGTGGCGATGAAGTTCAGCGCTCCCAGCAGCGACGCGATGCAAAAGACAAAGATCGAAAGGGCCCACAGAGTTTGCCCGAGTCCCTCGCCGGGGCCGGAGTCCTTGCCAACGGCGCTCAGCGGGGCGTAGGCGGTCCAACCCGCGAGCGGCGGTCCATCTCCGACGAAGAAGGCGGAGATCAGAATGCAGAAGGCGATGAACGTCGTCCAGAACGACATCATGTTGAAGCGGGGGAAGGCCATATCTTCCGCGCCAATCTGGATAGGCAAGAAATAGTTGCCGAACGCGGCGAACGGCGCGTTGGTCAGGACGAAGAAGACCATCAGGGTGCCGTGCATGGTCATTAGTGAGAGGTAGTACTCCGGCGTCATCACTCCCCCCGGCGCTCCGACCTTGGAGAGGAATTGCAGACCGGGAATTGGCCAATTGGGTGCGATCAGGTGAATTCGCATCAGCCAAGAGAGCATCATCCCCGTGACGACAGCGACCAGGGCCAGCGCGTAGTACTGCAGGCCGATAATTTTGTGGTCGAGGCTGAATACGTATTTGCGAATAAAGCCCGTCGGGGCCGCGTGGTGTGCTGCGTGTACGGATGCCTCAGACATTGCCCTTCACCTCTTTACTGGAGTTGGCTCTGGCCGTTCATACGTTCTGCAGTGTGTGGAGCGGGCACTCCTGCCCGCTTGCCGCAGCATCGATAAGGCCAGCGGGCAGGAGTGCCCGCTCCACACGTACTGCACACTACTGGGACTGCGCCTTCAACCACTTGTCAAAATCATCCTGCGACATCACGTTCAGATAGGCCTTCATGTTGTAGTGGCCAAGACCGCAAAGCTGGGTACAGACGATTTCGTACTTGCCGACCTTGGTCGCGGTGAAATGAAGGGAAAGATCGAGTCCAGGGACGAAATCCTGCTGGATGCGCAGCTCCCGAACGTAGAAGGAATGTCCCACGTCTTTGGCGTGCATCATCAGGTGGATTTCCTTGTTTGCCGGGATGACCAGCTCGCCCGAGGTGATGTCGTCGCGAGCGGGGATATCATTCTCCGGATCCAATCCAAAGAAATTGGAGTTGCCCTCATCGATTTTCTCCGGGTGGATGACGCCGAACTTGCCGTCAGGGCCGGCGTAGCGGAAGTAGAACGCAAATTGTCCGGCCTGCACCTGGATGGGCAGCGCGTCGGCCGAGGCGGGCTGGAAATAGACTCTTGCCCATGCCTTGGTTCCCAGGGCTCCGAGCGCGATCGCCTCAGCACCCACGAGCAGCACCGCCGCAAGGACCAGATACTTGGCGCCACCGGGAAAGTTCTTCAGCGGACCGGCTTTGCGTCCGCCAAACTGCCACACAAAGAAACCCAGCACGAACTGAGCCGCCAGGAATGACAAACCGGCCTCGACCATGGTTTCGTCGAGTTGCTTGTCGATTTCGGCACCGTGCGTGGAGATGTCCTCCGGCGGAGTCACGCTCGCGCCCAGGAACGTGTGGCTCATGATGGGAACTGCCGAGGCTATTGCAATCACGATCACCAGCACCGCAAATATCTTGCCGCCCATGTTCCCTCGCATCCGCCCGGGATCATCCGGGCCAATGAAGTCGATTGGCGCCGGCGCGAAAGGCGCCGGCACCAACGAGAAGCAATTCCTAGTAGGCTTTGGCCTTGAAACTGAAGTCGATGGACTTCGTCTCGTTGCCCGTGATGGTCACGTCCTGGGTTTGGGTTCCGTAGTCTTCATGCCAGGCGGTGACGGTGTACTTTCCCGCGGGCAGGTTGGGCAGAGAGAAGCCCCCACTGTCTCCGGTGATCGAGTAATGGTTCGTCTTGAGGACTGCAAACCAGCCGTGCATCCAGGGATGGATGTTGCACTTCACGGAAATGAATTCCGGAGAATCGAACTTTTCCTGAATGGGTGGAGCCCCCGGGGGTTGCGACTTGTTCCACTCACGGTTCACCTTTGCCAGGGGGTGAATGTTGTGCGAAGTCTGGTCCCCATTGATGACCTGCAATTCCTGGCCGGTGTGCAAGGCTATGACGTGCGGAAGGTACTGGCAGCCTTTCTGGGTAAAAGTGACCGCCTGTGAGGGTGCGTTGGCGTCATCAGCGCCGGCGGAGATGTAGACGATGACGTTTTGCAGCGTGTTGTTGGAGCCGGTTACGACCGTCTCGGTGGTGACGGGAGTCGCGTGCTGCTTGGCGCAGCTCGGCTCCTTCGACATGTCGATAGGTTTCTGTTTCGCCGGGGTTCCCGTGTAGGTCACCTTGCCGCTGACGGTGCCTCCAAACATCAGGGCCGGACACAATACAACCGATAGCGCTGCAATGCAGGGGGTGCTCGCGCGCATTTCCTTGCCTCCTTGGATAGATCAGTTGCTAGTTACCGCCTCCCGCAGGCCGATTTTCGGACTGGCTGGTGGGCGCTTCCGATTGCTTCTCCACGTAGGGAGGAATCTTGCCTCCCGCCGCCTTCAACACTTCGTTTTCCTTGCTGTGGCGATTGACCTGCAGCGTGCGCAGGAAGTGAACCAGATCCCACGCGTCGTTGGGTTGGATGGTGTCGTTAAACGATGGCATCGGCGTTCCATCGACGCCGGTCATGAAGATTTTGTAGATATCCTGGTTAGTGGAGCCGCACTTGAAGCGCGAATCGTCTTTTCCAGAAGCAAAGTTATACGGCCGGATGGGCTGATCCTGGCTGTCCGTTAGCGTCGCGGCCGAAGGACCGTCGCCCTTGCCTTGCGGGCCATGGCATTTCCAGCACTCCAGCTTGGTAAACAGGGCTTTGCCGTGCGAGATGCTTTCGATCGTCACCGGAGGCTCGGCGGGAATCTGGATGGGATCGCCCGCCTTCTCTTTTTGCCAGCGAGCGGAGAACGTCTTGATGTAGGCCACCAGATCAGCCTTCTGCTGGCCGGAGAATGTGTTCCAGATGGGCATGTTGGAATTGGCGAACCCGCGGCCGATGGAGTTGAAAAGATCCTGGTCGGTAGGGAGGGTGCCGGTCAGAGTGGAGCGGCACTTGAACGTGGCCAAGGTAAAGTTGCGAGGCTTGGGATCAAGCCACACGGCGTTCTCGCCGTTGCCATCGCCTAATTCGCCGTGACAACCGGCGCAGTAGCGGCGGAAGTCCGATTTGGCGTCTTTGGAGTGGCCGGTTAATTTGCCGATATGGCTTTCCATCGGCACCTCCGGAGTCGGCGGATGAGGGCCCACATCAGGTGCATCCTGCGCCCGGGACGAGATTCCGACGGCCAGAACGAAACTCACTATCGCAGTGAGAAAATGCACAGGCTTCAAAGTGTTCATTCAGAAGAATCCTCAGATTTGAATTTTCACGCCGGCAAAACGTCTGCCGCCTGTTCGTTCTGTTAGAAGTCGAAATCAAACCCCGTCAATACTTCGCTGGTGTTGATGTTAGCTGTGTTCAGCCCGAGCACGGGTCCGGTGCCATCCTGGTGCAGCCAGTTGTATTCGTTGTGCCAGGCAAAGCCTGCGCGGCTGGTCATGAAGGGGTTGTAGCGAAAGCCAACGGTGTAGGTCGAGATGTTGCCGAAGTTGGACGCTGACGGGTTGGCCGAGGTTCGCCCATTGGCTTGGCGCGACATTTGAATGTTCTCGTACCTTCCGATGAAAATAAGCTGCGGGCTGTAAACGTAGTGCGGTTCGAATAAAACGCCGTTCCAAGTTGGCGCTTGCGAACCTGCCGGTAGTGTGGTGCCCGGTGTGTTGTTGCCCGTGACCGTCCCGCCGATAAGATCGCCGTAGCCCTGCCCGAACCACGCATTGTCCCAGCCATGCTGCGTGACCACCTGCAGGTCGATGTGCTGGCCGAAGTAGAACTGACCAACGAAGCCTTCGCGGTGGAAAGACTTGTTGGAGAGACCGGAGCCAGCGAGAGGTGACGTGCTTGTAGTCGTGCCTGTAGTCGTGGTCTGAGTCAAATAGTAAGTCGGCGCTTCGCCGATCATAGCGTAGGCGCCGATGCGATCGACTCCGAGTTTGCCGACGTCGAAGGCCTGACTGGCGGCAAAGAAACCGGTGTATGCGTTGCCATACGGCAAGCCCACGTTGCCGTCAGTAGTACTAAGCAGAGCGGCTGAGTAGCGAGTCCGGTCGTTGTAGGAATGGCCCATGATTTCCGCGCCCAGCTGGTTGTCTCCCATTTGGCCGAAAATGTTGCCGTCGCCAACCGGAGTGAAGTGATAGAGCTGGTAAATGCCACCATTTCCGGTGAGCGTCAGAATTCGCTTTTCCGAGAGCAGGTTGTCGAGTTCGAACTTGCCCAGCTTGATGTTGAGCCAAGGGCTGCCGAACAAGTTGTCCAAGCGCGCCATCACGGTTTCAAAGTGGAAGGAAGCAGTGTTGTCGGAGGACGGAAGAACGTAGAACGAGAAATTCTTTTCCAGCGTGCCGCCGGTATGGAAATCCAGGCCGCTCAGATCGAAGCCGGAGGTGGTAACCCGCTGAATCGCCGACCCCGTCACAGCGCCGCCCGAGTACGTGTCCACCTGCACTTTGCCCGTGCTTACCCGGTGCCAAATCGGCGTGATGCGGAATGTTACCGGCCAGTACCCAGGGTTTTGCCAGATCGGCGAGTCGCGATCGTTCATCAACTGGTAGCCGTTGTCTTTGAACTTCTGACCAAAGTAATTGAGCATTGGCCAGGATTCGTGGCAAGCAGAACAGCGCAAGCCGTACTTGCGAGCAAATGCCGGAAGAGCATTCGCGTTTTGACTACAGCCTAGGATTAGAAAGATCACTACGAGAGCTACGGTTGCAAAAGGCTGCACACACGACAGCTTTCGGCGAACATGAGACTGCGTCCCCATGCGCATTCGGTTCACTCCTCCAGGCCTTTCGGCCACACTTACTTGCATGATGCTTGCGTCCCCACAGACGCAAAATTGGCAAGATGCGCAGACTTTAGCATGTGAAACCCCTTTCACATGCTTGCGACGGAGCAAGTAAAAATCTTTTTACAACTTCCTTCAGCGGTCGAACCATCGTACCGGGGCGGAATCCTACTACCGCCTCAACCCGACTTGCAAGTAGTTTTTTACATTTTTTTTACACTGCTAAAGCAAAGAGGGTTGTGGTTTGGCATTACGACTAAAAGGCAAACCAGAGTTGACACGCCGCCTCCGGAGTTGAGAATGTGTCCGAGAGGGTTTCAGGTGAAACGGTCTGCGGTTTGTAGGGGCGGTGGGTTCGAGTTTTCGGGTGTTGGCGGGGTTGGGCCGCGGAAAGCCCGTTTGATCCTGCTCTGGATTGGTATTTTCCTCGCAGCCACGCCCGGACTAAACGCGCGGGAAAAAGATGCCCTGCAGTACGGAGCTGGCCTTATCGTCAATATTCCGTTTCCCGAAGACGAAGTTGTCCAAGTCGTGCAGGATGTAGTGCAGAACGGAATCATTCGGGGAACCAAGGAGTACAACAAAGACGAATACGTCGCGAACGCGACCGCGGAGTCTTCGACGCGCGCTTTTCCGGCATGGACCGGGGATGGGAAGGCGTTCTACAAAGTGAGAGCCCACGCACTCGATCCCCGCAATTTCAAGGACAGCGGCGACGTGGGCACGCTGGCTGTGCGCTACGTGGTGCAGGCGCAGGGCGACAAAAACAGCGTTTTGCGTATCGATGCAGTCTTCGTCGAGGATTTCCGCCACACCTCACATCGGTCGAACGGTTCGGTGGAGAGCGCGGAGTACAAAGACATTCATGACCGTCTTGACGCGATCACCGTAATGAAAACTGAAACCGCCGAAGCCTCGCACCAACGCGAGGAGAAACTGACGCAGCAGCTCGCGCCAGCCGAAACGACCCGCACAGCGACTCCACCTCAGACCCCCATACCTGCGGCGGAGAGTGCCGGCAATTCTGGCTCGGCGCCGCAGGCAACGCTTGCGCAAGCCGCGCCGCAAACGCTGGAAGAACGTGTCAAAGAGCTCCGACACCAGGTTCAGCGACTGGTGAAGGCGCCGGGCGCGCCGCTGAAGTCCGCTCCCTTCCACACAGCGAGTACACTGCAGTCGTTGCCCACCGGAACCGAGGTTCTCATCGTGATTTCGACGACGTACTGGTTTGGAGTGGAAACCCACGATGGCCAGCACGGATGGATATTGCGCGACGAGTTGGAGCAGTTACCGTGAGAGCCCAGGGAAACATCACGAGCCGAATTGCGGCGCGTGCGTTTCTTCGGGGTCTATCGATCTGTCTGGCGATTGCCTCTGTTCGCGCCCAGAATGATCCGACCCAACGCAGCTTCCAGGAGTCGAAAACCACGGTTGAGAAAGCGCTAAGCGGACTGCGCTCGAGCCTGGCGGGCCACCTTCCCGCTCTGGAGGGATTCGCTCAACCCGGGGAGCATCCGCTTGACCGCTACCAGCGCGGATATTACCAGACAGCAGTACAGGTCAGCCCAAGCGCGAGTGGCGGATCGCTGGTGCGAGTCAGCACAAAAGTGACGGCTTGGTACAACGATCCGGCGGGGCGCTCTGGATATCAGTTGTTGGTGTCGAACGGCCGTCTTGAAGCCGACCTGCTGGATCAACTAACGGAGGAACTGGCGCGCACCGAGAGCGGCCAGAGGGTCGCTCCGGCTGCGCCACCGACACAACCGTCCGAGCCGCCGTCCTCCTTGGAGCCCACGATTGCGGCACCGGCTCCAAGGTTCCCCGAGACAGGTGGCACTTTTTCTTCGTCACTGAGGCAAGGCTTGGCTGCGCCCGAGCAAGTGAGTGGCACAATTCCGGAGCCCAACGCCGCAAAGACAACCAATGCGTTGCAGGCGGAAGCCGACAGCCTGGCGGAAATTCTCAAGAACCAGGCTCATCCCAAGAACCTGGTCGCGGTGAAGAAATCGGGCACTCCCGTGGTCGCGACTCCCAGCCTAATTGCGAAGCCGCTTTTCCTCGCCAGTGTGCACGACGAATTCGAGTTGCTGAACTTCGACCGGGACTGGGTACACGTCCGCATATCCGGGTTATCGCGTGGCTGGATCTGGCGCAACAGCGTCGAGATGCCTGTCGGCATCCCGGACACCGACGCACCCGTGATCCCTGCCTTGGCGCCGGCGGCTGACCTGTTCCATGTAATCCGAGAGGAGACCGCGCCTTTCCCAGGAGATTGGGAACCGCTCCGCGGCAAAAGCGTTAAAATTATTTCAGTGCAGAAGATTGACGACAACGCCAAAGACGGCGGCCCGAAAGAGCGGCTGGAATATGCGAAGTTTTTGCTCGACAAGAACTTCGCGGAGATGACTCAGAAGCCGCAGGAACTGGCTGGCATTGTGGTGATTTTCGATTCCTCCGACGGCGGCATGATCGCGGCCACGTCGTCGGCTCTAGCGCAGTGGAAAGCCGGTACGCTGTCGGATTCCGCTTTGTGGCACAAATGCTTTTTCGACCCGCCTGAAACCTTTGATTCGACGGGCCCTTCGGGGAACGAGTGATGCGGAATCAACGAATACGATTTGCGTTTTCGCTTGACATTGGAACGCGATGGGAGTACCCATTCATTCCTTGAGCGCGTTATGGCGTGGGGCCTTACGCGCATTTTCTTCGTAGCACATCAGATCGGTATATTCTGGAACGGTTCGACACGGCCTAATTCATGAGCACGATTACCCTGCCTCTCTCGGATTTGCGCACACGGGCTACTTCCCTTTTTCGCGATTACGCCGAACTCACCAAGCTCCGCGTGACCACCCTGATCGTGATGACCGCGTGGTGCGGGTATTTTTTTGGCGCACACAAAGCCGGCAACTCCTGGCTTAGCTGGGGGCTATTTCACTCTCTGCTTGGAATCGGGCTGGTCTCCAGTGGAACGGCGGCGCTGAACGAAGTCATGGAACATAAGGTAGACGCCAATATGCGGCGGACGGCCCTCCGGCCACTTCCGACCGGCCGGATGAGTCTGCTACACGCCTCCGTGATTGGCCTGCTGGCAACGGTGGGAGGCTCGGTTTACCTCGGCTTGTACACCAATCCGCTAACCGGATTCCTGACCTTCCTGACTTCTGTCGTGTACCTGGCCGCCTATACTCCGCTCAAGCGTCTTTCTCCCGTTTGCACGTTTGTGGGAGCTTTTCCTGGAGCTATGCCGGGAGTTCTGGGCTGGACCGCTGCTCGCGGCCGTTTGGAGTGGAGCACACTCGTTCTGTTCGCCATTCTGTTTGTCTGGCAGTTCCCGCACTTCTTCTCGATCGCATGGCTTTATCGCGAAGATTACGCCAAAGGCGGAGTTAAAATGCTTCCCGTTGTCGAAGAAGACGGCCGTTCCACCGCGCGCCGTATTCTGATCTACTCCGTGTTTCTGATCCCCATCAGCGTGTTGCCCAGCTTGATGGGAATGGCGGGCCGGGTCTATTTTGCTGGAGCGGTGGTTCTCGGATTTGCGCTCCTGTACTTTGGGGCGCGCCTGGCTTTTCTCAACCTGCCGCTGGCCAGCGCTCCGTCGAAGATGCGCGCGCGGCATCTCCTTCAGGCCACTGTGATCTACCTCCCTCTCCTTTTTGCCCTGATGATGAGCAACTCCGCGCGGCCTTAAGCGTAGAGATGTCTTCGCGTTCGGATATTACCCCCACCCCCGTGTAGTTACTGCAGTAATCTCGACTTGGTACCTGAGTGGAGGCAAGATGTGATTTCAGTCACTGAACCGTTGTCTCCTGCACGGTCGTGGTTTGAAACTGTACGGCAAGACCCGTAACCGAAGGGGTTGCCCGGAATCGATCGTTGTTCCAGCGCAGCATTATCTCGTAAAGGGATGCACGTCGGAGGATGCGGGAGCAAGTCAGACAGACAGAATTCATCGCCCCGGACGCCAGAGAATCGGCCCCCACCGCCGGACACCGGGACAATTGGGGGGATCAATATGCGTTGGAATTCGCGTTGTCTAGGTTTGATGTTCCTCTTCGTCACCGGCTTGACGTTTGCCCAAAGCGACTACAAAGCCGTTACTGTCAGTAACGGCGGCACGATTTCAGGCTCCGTCAAATGGTCGGGGCCAGTTCCGCACGCCGCTGCCTTCCCGATAACCAAAGATCCTCAGATCTGCGATCCCGACTCCAAGAAGAGTACCGACCTGGAGCGGTTGATCGTTGGATCTGGGGGAGGCGTAGCCAACACCGTCGTTTACCTGAAGAACATCAGCAGCGGGAAGGCTATGGATCTGCCCGAACAGCGGCGGCACCTGGATCAGAAACACTGTCGCTACATCCCGCACATTCTCCTCGTCCCGGAAAACGGTACTCTCAACATGATGAGTTCCGACGCCACCTTGCATACGGTTCATATGGACGGGGCGGCGACCTTCAACTTGCCTTTTCCTTTTACCGACCGCGTAACTTCGCGCACCATGTCCAACCCGGGCCTGGTCCATCTGCGCTGCAACGGCGGCCACGTCTGGATGAATGCCGAGATGATGGTAGTGCCGCACCCTTACTACGCCGTAACCGACGAGAGCGGACACTTCGAGTTCACCGACGTCCCTGCGGGAACCTATCAAATCGTGGCCTGGCATGAAGGTTGGAGCCTGCTCGGCAAGGAACAAGCCTATGACGTGCTGACCGAACGCAGCATCCAACGACCCGTGTTTTCGGAACCCAAAGCCTGGGAAAAATCGGTGACCGTTGGCGGCAACAATGTGAGCACAGTGGACTTTGTTATCTCGAACAAGTGATTTTGTTACCGTACACCCCAGCGGGGCCTGATGGCCGAATCAGGTCCCATTGACCCCTGCACGACTTCCAAGCATGATTACTAGGCTCTTCCACCACTGCGAGGAGCTACAGTGAGAGATCATGCTGATCAACCCGGACCGCCTTTTCCCAGCAGAAACCGCCACGCGAAAGATCGCCAGAACACTCTACGAACATGTGCAGGCACTTCCCCTCGTGAGCCCTCATGGACACACCCAGGCGGCGTGGTTCGCGAAGAATGAGCCGTTTCCTGACCCGGCAAAGCTGTTCGTTCAGCCCGATCATTACATTTATCGCATGCTCTACAGCCAGGGAGTATCGCTGGACGATCTCGAGATCGGCGAGCCCGAACTGAAGGACGCACGAGGGGTCTGGCGAATCTTTGCGCGCCACTATCACCTGTTCCGGGGAACACCAACCCGGCTGTGGCTGGACTTTTCTTTTCAAGAACTCTTCGGGCTTAACCAGCGGCTAAATGAGCGGACTGCCGACCTGTACTTCGATACGATTTCGGAGAAACTGCAAACCCCTGACTTCCTGCCACGCGAGCTATACGAACGTTTTCGATTAGAAGTGCTGGCGACCACCGACTCTCCCCTGGACCCGCTCGCGGATCACAAGGCGATTCGGAATTCGGGATGGAAAGCAAGGATCCTGCCGACCTTTCGGCCCGACGCGGTTGTAGATCCGGAGTTCACGGGATTCTCGCAAAACATTGCCAAGCTGGGAGAGCAAACGGGGGAAGATACATCAAGCTGGGCAGGATATTTGAAGGCACTCCGGTTGGCGCGGGAACGGTTTCGTTCGCTTGGTTGCACCGCCACCGACCACGGACATCCGACGGCGCGCACCGCGAATCTTTCTCCGAAGGAGTGCGCCGGGCTCTTCACGCGAGTTATTGCCGGAGCTTCTGACACCGGCGATCAGGAACTTTTCCGGGCTCAGATGCTGACCGAAATGGCGCGGATGAGCCTGGACGACGGCCTCGTAATGCAGGTCCATCCGGGAAGCGCACGCAATCACAACCGCCAACTCTATAAACGTTATGGCCGCGACATCGGTGCGGACATTCCGACCGCGACGAACTATGTGGACGCGTTGCGGCCGTTGCTTGATCGATTCGGCAATGAACGCAACCTGACGATCATCCTTTTCACCCTGGATGAATCGACCTACAGCCGCGAACTGGCGCCGTTGGCCGGGCACTATCCTTGCCTTCGCCTGGGGCCGCCGTGGTGGTTCTACGACAGCGCAGAGGGGATGATGCGCTTTCGCGAGCATGTGACGGAGACGGCTGGTTTCTACAATACCGTCGGCTTCAACGACGATACCCGGGCTTTTCTGTCCATCCCCGCACGTCACGATGTCGCGCGGCGCACCGATTGCGCATTTCTGGCAAGGCTCGTGGCCGAACATCGGCTGGAAGAAGATGAGGCTTTGGAAGTAGCGTACGACCTGGCCTATCGACTGGTGAAACGCGCCTATCGGCTGGAAGAGACACACGATGGAGCCTGACACGGCTTTTAGAGAGCAGGGAGACAGTGTCGAACTTGAGGGGGCGCCCCCAACGTCGATGCGCTGGACCATCTGCGCGATGCTGTTTGTCGCGACCTCGATCAACTACATGGACCGGCAGGTGATCGCGCTGCTCAAGCCTACGCTCCAGCAGAGCATCGGGCTCACCGAACTCAACTACGGATACATTGTGGATGCGTTTCAGATCGCATACGCGGCGGGCTTGTTGGGAGCCGGGCGTCTGATTGACAGACTAGGCACTCGCATTGGATACATGCTGGTGATGGCTGTGTGGAGTCTTTCAGCAATGGGCCATGCACTGGCCACAAGCGCGATGGAGTTCGGTGTGGCTCGCTTCTGTCTTGGGTGGGGGGAATCCGGCAACTTCCCCGCCGCGATCAAAACCGTGGCTGAGTGGTTTCCGCCTCAGGAGCGTTCACTCGCAACGGGAATCTTCAATTCCGGGGCGAACATTGGAGCGATTCTGGCTCCCGCCATCGTTCCATGGGTGACGCTGCGCTACGGATGGCACGCGGCGTTTCTGCTCACGGGTCTGTTGGGCCTGCCCTGGATTGTGTGGTGGTTCCTCCGCTACCATACGCCGCAAGCTCCTTCGCAGCTTGGCGAGGGCATGCTGCGGCAAGCCCCCTCAACGACCGATTCAGCGCCCACGATTTCATGGCGACGACTCTTGAGTTTCCGCCAGACTTGGGGATTTTCGCTCGCGAAATTTCTTACCGATCCGATTTGGTGGTTCTATCTTTATTGGCTGCCATCCTACTTCAGCTCTAAATTCAATTTAAGCCTTTCGCATCTCGGGCTGCCGCTTATCATTATCTACAATGTGTCGGCGGTCGGCAGTATCGGCGGAGGGTGGTTACCCACGCCGTTTCGGCGCATGGGACTCTCGTCAAGTTATGCCCGGTTGGCGGCGATGCTCTGTTGCGGAGCGGTCGTCGTGCCGATCTACACCGCGGCAGACCTCAAAACGGAGTGGACGGCAATTGCGCTCCTCAGCCTTGCGGCAGGCGCTCACCAGGGGTTTTCTGCGAATCTGTTTACCACGGCATCGGACATGTTCCCCCGCAGCGCGGTCGGCACAGTGGTCGGAATCGGCGGCATGGCTGGGGCACTCGGCGGCGCAGTCTTTGCGTTTTTCGCTGGGCACGTGCTGCAATTGACTCATAGCTATCGCATCCTGTTCGCCATCGCCGCCTGCGCCTACCTTGTCGCCGTGCTTATTCTGTATCTGCTTGCTCCTGCGTTGAAGAAAGTGGAGTTCGCCGCATGAGTGTTTACTGTGCCGTGGGTAGTCCTGAAACTGAGCTTTCTCCCGAACAACTGAAGGACCTGCTCGCGCAAAGTCTGACGAAACTGGGACTGCGTAAGCGCGTGATCGTCGTACCGCCCGACATGAGTCGTTTGCACTCGCGCGCCGGCGAACTCACCCGTTACGCATGGGAATTCTATGGCGAAAGGCTCCAGGCAGTTCTCCCGGCGGTGGGTACTCATAACGCTATGAATTCCGCGCAGATCGAGCGCATGTTCGGTGCCATTCCGCCCGGACTGTTTCGGGTTCACAATTGGCGGACGGACACTGAGACTCTCGGCGAGGTCCCGGCAGAGTTTGTCCACGAGCAATCGGAGCGCAAGCTCAATTATGCGTGGCCGGTACAAGTGAACCGGATGATTGTTAGCGGCGAATTCGATCTGATCCTTTCTGTCGGCCAGGTGGTTCCCCATGAAGTCATCGGCATGGCCAACTACAACAAGAACATCCTCGTGGGAACGGGGGGACCGGATGGGATCAACCGCAGCCATTATCTGGGCGCGGTTTACGGGATGGAGCGCATCATGGGCCGCGCTGAGAATCCAGTGCGCAACGTTCTCAACTATGCGGCGGACCATTTCTTGAAGGATCTACCAATTGTCTACGTGCTCAGCGTTGTGGGGCGATCGGAGTCTGGGCGGCTTGTGGTGCGCGGACTTTATATTGGGGATGACATTCAATGCTTTCACTCCGCGGCAGCGCTCAGTCTCAAGGTCAACTTTGAGATACTCGAGGCCCCGATCAAGAAGGCAGTCGTTTATCTCGACGGCGGCGAATTTCAGAGCACATGGCTCGGAAACAAAGCGGTCTACCGCACACGCATGGCGCTTGCCGACGGCGCTGAACTGATCGTTCTCGGGCCGGGAGTAAAGCATTTCGGTGAAGACCCCGCCATCGACAAATTGATTCGCAAGTACGGATATCATGGCACTCCCGAAACACTCGCCGCTGTGAGTGCAAATGCGGATTTAGCCGGGGATCTCAGCGCGGCGGCCCACCTTATCCACGGATCGTCGGAAGGACGTTTCACCATCCGGTGGTGCCCCGGACATCTCAGCCAAGAAGAGATCGAGGGAGCCGGCTACTCCTACGGAGATCTGACAAGCATGCTCAAGCGCTATCCTCCGGAACAACTGAAGCACGGCTACAACCGAATTGAGGGTGAGGAAGTTTTTTACGTTGCCGATCCGGGAATGGGGCTATGGTCTTGTCGCGGCAAGTTGTGAGATGAGAGGTAAGGCTTGAGACTCAACGAGTGCCACACTTCCTGATAATCTCAACCTAAGGACTGGGGGATTGAAGTCGTTTGCCGCCGCTGATCAACGCACAGGGAATTTCGAAGGCCTTCGGGGCCAATCCGCTTTTTCAGAACATCTCGTTCACAGTCTCGGAGGGAGATTGCATCGGGCTCATCGGTCCGAACGGGTCGGGGAAATCTACGCTTCTGAGAATTCTGGCGGGCGAGGTCACTCCGGACGGCGGAGAAGTTGCTGCACGGAAACGGCTCCGGCTCACTTATGTAGAGCAGGACTCCAAATTTGAGCCTGACAGCACGGTGCGGTCGGTGGTCGATAGGGCGTTGCACAGGTCTGCTGTGCCTGAATCGGAGCGGGGGACTCGCTTCGCAGAGACTCTGGGACGGGCCGGATTCGAAGACGTCGAAACGCAGGCCACAGCACTCTCCGGGGGTTGGCAGAAGCGGCTAGCGATTGTCGAGGCACTGGTTCAGGCGCCGGATATTTTACTGCTGGACGAACCTACGAATCATCTCGATCTGGCGGGAATCGAGTGGCTGGAAGTCGTATTGGAGCGAGCGGCGTTCGCCTGCGTCGTGATTAGTCACGACCGTTACTTTCTGGAGAATGTTGCCATGGAGACAGCCGAACTCAACCGGGTTTATCCGGACGGGTTGCTTCGTGTGCGCGGAAACTACAGCACCTTTCTGGAAAAGAAGGAGGAGTTTCTTCATGCGCAAGCGAAGCGTCAGGAAGCCCTGGAAAACCTGGTTCATTCCGAAATCGAGTGGCTGCGCCGCGGGGCGAAAGCCCGCACCAGAAAATCGAAAGCCCGAATCGATAAGGCGGGCGCACTCATGGAAGAACTCGCGGACCTCAACACCAGAAGCCGGAGCGCAACTGCGCAAATCGATTTCTCGGCCAGCGATCGCAAGACCAAGCGTCTGGTCGAACTGCAGGGCGTCGGTTATGAAGCCGGAGATCGGTCTCTGTTTGAAGACCTTGATTTCATTATTACGGCGGGGATGCGGGTCGGCCTGGTGGGACCGAATGGCAGCGGCAAGACGACGCTGTTGCGGCTGTTGCGCGGAGATCTGACCGCAGCCAGGGGAGAGATTCGGCGGGCCGACTGGTTGCGGATCGTGTACTTCGACCAGAGCGGCCAACTGGATGCGAATGTAACCCTGCGCCGAGCGCTGGCTCCGGAAGGAGATTCGGTGATTTATCAAGATCGTGTCATCCATGTGGCTTCCTGGGCGGCGCGGTTCTTGTTTACCGGTGAGCAGCTGAACCAGCCCGTTGAGCGGCTTTCCGGAGGCGAGCGAGCCCGAGTTCTGATCGCTCAGCTGATGCTCCAGCCTGCGGATCTGTTGCTGCTGGATGAGCCCACCAATGACCTGGACATTCCGACGCTAGAAATTCTGGAGGAGAGCCTGTTCGAGTTTCGAGGGTCGCTCGTGCTGATTACCCACGACCGTTACATGCTCGATCGGGTATCGACCGTCGTGCTTGGCCTGGATGGGCGGGGCGGCGTCGAGAGTTTTGCCGATTACTCGCAATGGGAGACGTGGCAGGCGGAACGCAAGCATGGGGCGGCTCAGCCCCGCGCTCGTGTTGTTACCCGCGACGCTGCCTCGACCGAAACGACGGCGCCTGCGAGAAAGAAACTCTCCTACCTGGAAGCTCGTGAATACGACGGTATTGAGCAGCGCATCGCCGAGGCTGAGGAATTGCTCCGGACGAAGCGGGCTCAACTCGAGGATCCTGCAATCGCCAGCGACGGTCCCCGCCTGCTCAGCGCTCACTCAGAAATGGAGGCAGCGCAGAAACAAGTCGACGCGTTTTACGCACGCTGGGCGGACCTCGAGGGTAAGAAAGCTTGAGGGTAAGAAAGCTTGAGGGTAAGAAAGCCTGAGTGCAGATGCGAGTTGGCGACAGGCTAACCCCGATTTCCGGAAAGGCTCTTACTTCAGTTCGATTACCGCCAGACCGTGTGCGGGGAGTGGCAGTGCAAGTTGGCCATTTGTAAGGTCATGGGTTTCCGGTTTGATTTCCGCCGCGGCACGGAGCTCCCGAATTTCATCTTGTGTCGGATAATTCGGTTCGCGCAATTTCTTATACACCCCGTGGACGTCGCCGTGGTCGGCATCGACCCGCCAGATGGAAGCATGTCGCGCTTTTGAGTTCTTCAAGCGCAGATTAATGGTCTTGGCCTGTCCAGCATGGTCTGGCAGATCGTAATTCCAAAGGGCGACCACGAGCGAACCATTCTTGTCTCTCGTCACCAGGGCGGAATCAGAATCGAGGGTGAGGCGCTGGTCGCCGAGCTTGTGGAGAAGTTTGAAAATGTCGAAGGCCGGCTTCGGGATTGAATCCTCCGCCATCAGACCGTATCCGCCATAGAAAGGCGTCTTCACCACACCTTGCTCTTCGAACACGTCAGAAAACGACCAGTACGACAAGATGTCCACCAAACCGTCGCATTGTTGAATCGTCTCTGCCAGCCATGGGCCCATGTAAGTGGAGTCGGTAACTTCTGGCTCATTCTTATAGCTGGCGTTGAATTCGCTCCAGATCAACCGGAGGCCGGGTTTGGATGAAGCTCGAATCTGGTCGTGAACCTTTTTCACCGCGCGGCAAACCATCTTGTCTCGAGGTATATCTTCATTCGTGTTAAAGACGTCGGTCGAGCTGTCGTTGCCATAGACGTGGGACGAAACGAAATCCACCGGGATGCTGTTCTGGGTGCAGTGCTGTATGAAGGCGTCAACCCAGGCGGCTTGCGCCGTTGCGGGGCCCCCCACTCTAAGCTTCGCACTCACTTTCTTGATGGCGGTGGCCGTGTGGTCGTAAAGCTCCCAATACGTGGACTGCTTCGGTTCGCCCGCCCAGAAGTCGAGATTCGGTTCGTTCCAGACCTCGAAATACCAGGTCGCGACTTCATCGACCCCGTAGCGTTTTACCAGATGTTCGCCAAACGCAGTGATGAGCGCGTCCCACTTCGACCAGTCCTTGGGCGGATTGACGTTGGGCTTGTACCAAAAAGCATGCAACTTTGGCGCGGCGGCGAGTTTATTCGGCATGAAGCTTAGCTCAACGAATGGCTTCACACCATTGGCCAATAAGCCGTCGTAGATCTGATCCACGTAAGAAAAGTTGTAAACCGGCTGCCCTTGACTGTTCTCATCGTAGACACCAACCTCGTCGTGAAAGATGGCATGAAATCGCACGTACTCGAAGTCGGTTATCTGGTGCACCGCGCGCAAATCCTGACGGTAACTGTCACGCAGACTGAGAATGGCTCGACCGGAGCCAAACATTTGCTCCCAGAAGTGTGGAAACGGGTGAGCAGGGGCGGCGGCATCGATGACGACCGTATCTGAAGATCCTTGAGTTTGTGCTTTCGCGACGGGAACAACCGATGCTATCAATACGGCAGCAATGAGAAGTTGCTGGTTTCTAATAAGGCTGGGCATCCAACTTTACCCTCGATGAGAACCTGAATTCACGAAGACAGCAAAGAATACATCAAGTGGTCGGATTCAATCAGTACGAAGTTAGGCTGCGTTCCCGCGCGGAAGACGTGATGCCGACACATGGGAGACCGGTTTTTCATGCAGCAATAGCTCCGTCGCCTGAACGCGCCGGCTGCTGTGGAACCAACGCTGCACCACATTGTCACAAAGAAGGTTGGCCATCGCCAGCAGGCTCATTCCTTGATGATGTGCCATCCAGCATTTCACCAGCCGACAGCGCAACCGGCGGAAGCGAGTGAGTGCGGAGAAATCCGCGGATTCATAGAATCCGTACGGACCGAACCATCCCAGATTATCCATGCGATGCAGATTGCGCAGTGCCTCCGAAGAGTCCACAGTCAGCGCAAGGAAGGTGGAGTACGGAGAAATAATGACAGGATTCGATTCCTGTTTCATAAGGGCGAGCTGGGGAAGCCCGAAAGCGCGGTATTGATAATTGCCGGCTTCATCGAGCTTAAAGTAGGCCGATTCTGAAATTCCCCATGGCACACCTTTGCGGGCGCCATACTCGCGCTGGCAGTCCACTACCGCAACCCTGCTGCGGTCAAGCAGAGTATTGGAATAGGAACGCATCCACAACGTCGGCATCAGGTATTCGAACATCGTCCCCGTCCATGAAAGCAGGACCGGGCGTCCCTGCTCCATGGTGTGCCCTCGGCCCATCCGGAACCAGCATTCCTGGGGAGCGTCATCTTTGGCGATCGCAGCAAACACCGCGGTGCGGGACTCCGTCGCCAGTAAGTCATAACAGGCCGGCTCCAACTCCTGCGTTTGAGCGTTGAATCCAACCGACATCAGTTTGCGCCGGGGGTTCAGCAGAAAGCTGAAATCCATAGCATTGGCGAGTTTCGCGGCTTCTGCGGCTATGCGTCGAAGAGTCTGGGCGAGTTGGAGCGCATTCGTTCGGGCCTGGGGAAGCAAACTGCGCAGACTCTCGCAGAGATTCCTTTCTTCTTGAGACGCGGGCAGAGCCAGATCCAACTGATGATGCAAGTCGTCAATGATGTGTGGCAATAGATCGAGAGGGCGGTCGGCCGTGGGCTTCACCCGGAGGGCCGCGCCTTCCCGCAGGGGCGCGAATTCGGGAAGCTCCCACGGCACATACGATCGCACCAGACTCTGTACAGCCTCGAATCGGGCGAGCGCCTGGCTTCGGAACCATTGAATTTCCTCGGCAGGGCTCGACTTGGAAACCGTGTGTATTTCATCAGCAGCAGTCTCGGACAACGCAAAGACAGACGGCAGCCAGTTGCCGCTTTTGAATTCTCTTTCGTAGCGGGAGAGCTGCTTACGAGGAAACGCCCGCATGTCGGCCAGCGTGCACAGAATGTCGAAAAGTCCGTCGGCCAAACAACGCTGCAGCAGCGGCTCTTGCAGCCGCGCTCGACATCCTTGCTCCAAAGTCCAAAGAGAAGCCACAAGGTTGCCGCTGTCGACGGAGGAAACGAAGTGCGGCGCCAGTGGTTCGAGCGTGCGCGTGTCGTACCAATTCAGGAGATGACCGCGCTCTTTGGGTATACGAGACAGAGTACTGAGTGTGCGCTCGGTTTGCGTAGCCATTTCCGGGACGGAGAGATAGCCAAGTTCACAAGCCACCTGCTGCGCGTTCAATAGGAGCCCTAAATTCGTAGGAGAAACGCGGGCTGCAATCGCGGGTGGAGTCTCCTGAACATTGTCTGGTATCAGCCAATGATGTTCCTCAGTACAGAACTCAGCAAAATAGCGCCAAGTGTGTAGCGCAGAGCGGCGCAGGAAGCGCAAATCTTTTGGCGCCAGTTGGCCCTTGGCTGGTTGAGGGGACCGATTTAACCACCCGGAAACCAGCTTGCTGGACGCCCACAACAACACAATGGGCAAGGCTGAAGGCAAAGCGGAAGGCTGCGCGAGCCACACCAGCAGGCCGATGCCAATTGCGAAGATCGGTGTCCAATTCAGGTAACGGTCGACGGGAGTAACACGAGAGGCCGATTCGGCTTCGGCCGCAGTCTCCCATTCCAGCAGACGCTCGCGTGACACAAAGCGCCGAAATATTGCGCGGACCACGGCATCAAGCGAGAGTAATGTCTGGTGCACAAGAAAGGCCAGGGTCAGCAGAGTCGTGACGCTGGCTGCCAGAAACGCGCTGGCCGCTTGCCGAGCCATCTCGGACTTGTTCTCATACAAGGCTTGGCCCAGACCGAAGGCAAGCTGAAAACAGATCGGCAGCGCCAATAGGAATACCGCCCCCAAAGTCCATGCGAGATGCTGGCCGCCGGGCACCAACCAACCGAACAGAAGCAGAACGAAGGTGGCGGGTTCGACCAGGCTACGGCGGAGGTTGTCGAGAATCTTCCAGCGAGAAATCAGCGAGATGGGGTTCGGAACTCGCGCCCCAGACTCGTCGGGCACCGTGGAGAGGAGCCATCCCGCGATTTGCCAGTCGCCGCGCAACCAGCGGTGTTTGCGCCGGTTGTAGGCGCTGTAGTGCGACGGGTAATCCTCGATCAGTTCGATGTCGCTGGCTAGACCGGCGCGCGCGTATGCTCCCTCGATCAAATCGTGGCTGAGCAGTGCGTTGCGTGGGAAACGGCGGTCGAGCACGCGGTGTATCGCATCGACCTCGTAAATTCCTTTTCCCGTGAAACTGCCCTCGCCGTACAGATCCTGATAGGCATCAGAGACAGCTCTTGTATAGATGTCGAAGCCCGTCTCACCGGCATAAACTGCAGCCAACCGGGAGCGGGCTGTGCTTTGTACGCTTACTCCGACGCGCGGCTGCAGAATGCCGTAGCCGGCAACGACGATGTTCCTGTCCGGATCGATGATGGCCTGATTTAGGGGGTGAGCCATAGCGCCAATCATGCGCTGCGCCGATCCGCGCGGGAGTTCGGTGTCGGTATCCAACGTGATGACGAAGCGAACCTTGGGAAGAATAGAAAGGTCGCCGACTTTGACCGGGAAGCTGTCGTATTCCCCGCGTAGCAGCTTATTCAAGTCAAGCAACTTGCCTCTTTTTCGTTCCCAACCCATCCAGCCTCTTTCCCGCGGGTTGTAAACGCGGTGGCGATGGAACATTAGGAACGAACCCCTGTCTTGGCCTGCATACTTCTCATTCAGCTCGCTGACGAGCGACGTGCACAGATCAATCAACGGGCTGTCTTCGTGATCGCGGTGGTACGCGTCGGGCAAGTCCGACAGGATTGCGAAATGAATATTGGGATCGTGGTTGCCCAGGAATCTCACTTCCAGATCCTCGACCAACGCACGCACCTGCTTTTCATTCATCAGCAGAGTCGGAATTGCCACCAGCGTCATACAGTCGGCGGGAACGCCTTTGGAAAAATCGAGTTTGGGAAGAATGTCGGGAGGTAACAAAGCGGTAATGATGTAGTCGATGACTTGAACTGCGCCCTGAGAACTCGGCAAAAGCAAAAGCAGCATCGAAACCAGGATCAGGCCCAGGGAACTATCGCGCGGAGTCACGAACAATAGATACGCGGTAATGAAAGAGCAAGTGAGGAGGGCAATCCCGGGCAAGAAAAACTCATCGGGATAACGGCGGAGCCAACTGCGCAGTCTTTGGAGCAAGTTCGGCTTGCACCCGGCTCGTGCCGAAAGGACTTCCCTTCCTTCCCCGATGAGGTAGTAGCCAATGTGCGATTCTCTTTGGGCAATCCGCGGATCCCTATATCTTCGGTCTTGGGCCTCGCGCGCAAGAGCAAGCGCTTCATCCGCCACTTGCGTCTCGGTCATATCCGACTGTGCCGCGATGGCTGCGAGTTTGCGGCGATAGAGATCCCGGCTCTCAAAGTCCATTTCAGCGTAACAACCCACTGGATCCTTGCGCAGAGCCTGGTCGAACAGGATCAAGGGCTCAAGGATCTCTTTCCACGAGATCTGTCCGACTTCACGCAGGCTCTGAACGCAAACACCGATCCCACATGAGTCGCTTGCTGGCCCATTCAGAACCCGGCGGCCGCGTTCCGATATTTCCTTGAGCAAAGCCAGCTTCAGAGTTGAAACCACGGCTTTGAATTCACGCAGTTCGAGAGAGGAGACCTCCTGGAATCCGAGGCAAAAGGAACTGAATGCCTGTTCGCTGAAGTGGTAACCCGTCGCCTTCAGGAAACCCATAACGACAGCTAGTATTCGAGGAATGTTCTCGCCCTCAAAGACATGAACATGAGGCAAACGCCGATGCAGCTTGAGGTCCGAGGCGATGGCTGCGATGTCGGAATAAATCAACGATTCGTTGTCACGAAGCCAGCGGGTATCCTCGGTGAGAGGCGCGCGCGCGGCGGAAGCACTGGCGGCCGCCATCATAGGCATCAGCTTCTTCTTAAGCCGACGGCAACGGTCGGAAAACACGTCGGAAGACTTGATGCGCGGCACCCACGGGAGTTGCGAGGCCAACTGCGCGCCTTGAGCACGCAACTCCTGGAAGTCGGCCTGATCTCCGACCGCAGTTGGAGAGTTGGACGGTTCCGCGATACTAGATCGGACGTGGGTATTCAGCAGCATCAATTGCACCTAGCGATAACTGGCAGCCTGCATTTCAAACATCTCAGCGTAGCGGCCTCCCAAATGAGTCAAGTCGTCGTGCTTTCCGTCTTCGGCAACCCGACCGTCTTCGATCACCACGATGCGATCGGCCATCCGCACGGTGGAGAATCGGTGAGAAATAAAGAGCGCCATCTTGCCCCTGGTGAGTTCGGCAAAACGCTGAAACACCTCGTATTCGCTGCGGGCGTCGAGCGCCGCAGTGGGCTCGTCCAGGATGAGCACTTCCGCATCTCGTAGGTAGGCGCGGGCGAGCGCGACTTTTTGCCACTCTCCACCCGAAAGATCGACGCCGCCCTCAAAACGGCGCCCCAACATCTGGCTGTAACCGTGAGGGAGTCTGCCAATCACCTCGTCGGCCAGACTCTTTTCCGCGGACACCTGAAGCAGTGGAAGATTGTTTACCTCGTCAATGCGTCCAACCCCAATGTTCTCTTTGGCCGTCATTTCGTAGCGCATGAAATCCTGGAAGATAACGCCAATTTCCCGGTAGAGGCTTTCCAGACTGTATTCGCGAAGGTCGATGCCATCGAGCAGTACCTGCCCTTCGAGAGGGTCGTAAAGGCGCGTCAGCAGCTTGACGATAGTGGTCTTGCCCTGACCATTTTCTCCGATCAGTGCCACCCGCTCGCCAGGCCGGAGCTGGAAATTGAAATGGTTAAGAATTAAGTGGCCCCCACCGGGGTAGGCAAAAGAGACATTGCGAAATTCGAATCCACGCCGGATCGGTCGCGGCGCCGGAAGGGCGTTGGGTTTCGAACGAATGGTGGGCTCCATTTGCAGAAAAGCGATCAGATCTGTCAGGAACAACGCCTGATCTGCGATGCTGGACAAGGTTGAGAATATTTGCTGGATATTCGAGCTCGCCTGCAGAATCGCTCCCGCCAGAAACGTGAGCGTTCCGATGGAGAGCATTCCCGTAACCGTCCGCCAGATCACCAGAACGTAGGCGCCGTAGTAACCGGCCGCGCCGACGACAGAAAGAAGCGCCCCCGCCACAAGCCTGCGGCGGGCCAGGGCCACGTCTTCTGAATAGATTTGATTCGAGAGCCGGGTGAACCGTCCAACGAGGAAATCTTTCAGTCCAAACAGCTTCAGTTCCTTGGCCGCCTCTTTGCTGCCTCCCAGGACGCGCAGGTAATCGAGCTGGCGACGAATCGGAGTCTGGCGGAAATTCTTGGCGTAGCTGAGAAACGCGAAGTGACTCTCTCCCAGAAATGCCGGGACTACGCCGGCGATCAGAAGCAGCAGTAGCCAGGGTGAAAAAACCACGATGGAAACAGAAAGAGAAACTGTGATCACGACCTGCTGCACCAGCCGTCCCATCGACTGGATCATGCCCAACCGGTCCGTCGCCTGAACCCGTGCCCTCTCTAAACGGTCATAAAAGATCGGGTCTTCGTAGGCAATCAAGTCAAGGTCGGCCGCGTGCTTCATGACTTGAATGCTCACGTGCCGTGTGTAATTGTCGGCGAGCAGGGCGTCGAGATAATCGATGGTACGACTCAGAACGCTGGCCAGAACCGCCAGACCGAATTCGATTCCCACCAAATACCAAAGTCGTTCCGGGACGGCTTGATGGGTAGAGATGACGTGGACGATGCTGTCGATGATGAGCTTTGTGACCCACAGCAGAGCCATGGGCAACAGAGACGAAAAAATGCGGAATATCAGATTGAGAGCTACGACCGACCCCCCGGATTCCCAGACAATCCGAAGGACGACTGGAACATTGCGGAGGGCGGAGAGACGGTCCTGCCAATCGCTCCAGAAGTTGTGCCTAGTAGCCATTGCTATAGACCCTGTCTTGCCAGGGGATGGCCCGACGCCCAAGTTATGTCTAGTCTATCGGAAACACGCCGGAAAGCCCACTACTCCTGCGAGACCCAGCTTCGATGACAAAATCACTGTTACAGGTTGGATGACAAGAGTTTCCGGGCTGGAAACTGGCCTCCGACTGCGGCTGCGGGGGTAAAAGCCGTGACGCAGGGGATCAGTACTTCCTGAAGCCGGCGCGCTGCATGCCGCGCTGGGCCTCGGGAGTCTTCATAAACAAGTCCCAAACGAACCCGGTCCTAAGGTTTTCGGCCATCAGCAGGGTGATTCCGGCGTCGATGCCGATCACGTCCGGGTCGTACCAGTTGGTCAGAGGATTAAAGGCATTCACGAAGCCGTACTTGCTCCATGCCGAGCCATATTTGTTGCGTATGGTCTTCAGGACCCGCAACGTCTGTTGCGGCATAAAAGGTAAGGAACCACCGGTTGCGCTAGGCACTATGGTTCCATCAATCGGTCCGACGGCGGGGGGCCCTCCCCAGACAACATAACCAGTCGGCGAATCAGAGGCCGTAATGCCCCATAGATCGTCGCTATAGTCCGGAAACTGTCGGCCCAACTCAAGACAAAAACGGCGATGGGCGTCGGTAGCTGCCACCGAGTTTTGAAAATAGTCGGCGTATTTGTCGCGCTTTCCCCGGAAATCGAACCATGCCTGGGAATACTGATGCACAAACAGTGGCGCAAACGACCCAATGTAGCGGACGCCATCGTATTCAAAGGGAAGCCGCTTCCAGGCGGTCCAGGCTTCTTCCCTGAGCGGGTGGGACTCAGATCCCAGGCCCAGCAGGTACATCATCATCAACTCGCTGTAGTAGTCCCAGCGGGATGGAAGGAAACCAATTTCTGGAGTCCAACCGTGAGACAGCAACGATGTGTCTTCGGACAGCCAGGTCCAATCCACACGATTAAGAATGAGATTGGCCAGTTGCTGTATGGCAGGATGCCTGAAATGTTGCCGGCAGGACAGGATTCCGCAAAGCAGAATCGCGGTGTCCACCGAGGAGATCTCGGAGTCCCAGACTCGCTCCCCTGTATTGACGTTCGCCCAGTGATAGAAAAAGCCACGGTGATTTGGAAGTTTCTTCCAGAGGAAGTTCAAAGCTGGAAAGAGTCGTTCCTCAGCTGCTTTGGTGGTGATGAATCCGCGTTTTTCCCCAATGCAAATCGCGGTCAGCCCGAAACCGGTCGCCGCAATGCTAGCGACGACTCCCTGACCATCGCTGCGCACGCTGGCGCGATCCTGCACCAGCCCGGTTTTTGCATTGCCTTGTTCCCAGAAATAGAGGAAGCTGGCGCTCTCCACCTCGTGCAAAAACTGATCGTCCTCGGGAGTAAGGGAGAATTGTGGGGGAGCTTGATCCTGGGCCTGAGGCATCTCCGAGGCGGCTTGATCCAGACCCATGAAGATCTGGGCGAAGGGCAGGCCGATTCCCGCAGCCAGAAGCTGCCGCGCAACTTGCCGCCGTGACAATTTATTGTCGGGTGCTTCCCTCATCCTCGTCGTGCGTCGTGCCATCAATGTCCGACAAAAATCTCATTGCCGGGAGGCAAATAATCATAAACAAAAAGGGGATGCAACTGCTGACCTGCTGGATGCCGTTGTGTATTCTGTTGGAAGATTATCATGAGTCTTTCGCTCTTCGAATGCCTAACTTAAGACTGGGGTCGTGCTGAAAACGTGACGGTCCGACGGAGCTTGGCAATAGGGGTTCCTTTAATTATCGTTGTCGCCTTAGCGATCGGTCTCGCATTTTTTCTCCGATCGCGGGCGCGCCAGTCCACCTCGCTGCAGGGCGCGATCATGGTGCAGGATGCCGACGCTCGAAAAGAGCGGCCCATCGCCGGGGTCGAGATTTCCGAGATCGACGGGTTAGCCGTTGCGCCGGTGAAGTCTGACGCCTCCGGGTTCTTCGTCATCAAATGGCGCAGGGGAATACGGCAAGGCCATGCCGTAACGCTTCAATTCCGGCATCCCGACTACCACCCTCTCGAACTGCACGAATTCGTCAGCGACAGGATATACGTTGTCCGCATGGTCCCCAACATGGTCGAGGCTCCGAGTGTAAGCGACCGGCCTGGCGTCAAGATTGGGAACGTGCGAGTGCGATATTCGCTCAAAACCATGAGCGCAGTGAATATCGGCAGCGTGGTGAAGACGTTTCAGATCGAGAATCGAGGCGATGTCCCCTGCAAGAACCAGCACCCCTGCTCACCGGATGGAAAGTGGAAGGCGGCGCTTGGATCCGCATCGCTCGATGCGGGAAACGGTAACGAGTTTCGGGAAGCGACGGCCTCGTGTATCGCCGGACCGTGTCCATTTGCCAGAGTTGAATCGAATCGTCTGTCGCGAGGTGGGCAGATGATCACCGTCACCGCTCGCGACTGGTCCGACACAACGACGTTTTTGTTGGAAGCTGAAGTATTTCACCCCATGGCCAGCCAAATCGTTCACGAATTCTATCCGGTCATTTTTGGGAGAGGGCTCAGCTTCACTCTACCGACGGCCGCCGAGGGCGTAACCATTGAAGCGGACGTTGACGATCAAAAGGTCTTTTTTCCACTGGGTCCTTCCCTTCTTCTGAGTTGGGCCAATTGCAACGCCAGCATGAATCTCGAGCAGACCCGAGTGTGCCATTGTGACCTCAAACCGGGATACCGGTTTCAATAATCCATGGTTGGCCGTCACGGACGCGTCGCGGTTCTCTCCAGACTATTGCGATCCCAATTGCCAAGGCTCGCGCCCGCCTGATAGGTGCTGTGACAGAAGTCCAGCAATGTTGCGCTGGGCGATTGGGCTCGCCGGACGTCCTCGTACATCAGAAGAAATTCGCCGAGTTGCCTCTGGTAGAAGGCGGCATCAGGCCGGACGCGAGCCTCTTTAAATCCCTGCGGCTCGGGCGACATGTACGAATAAAAAGCCGCGTCTTTAATGTCACCTCCGCCCGGCCAAAAGCCGACACTGCTTACTTCGTGGGAATAGGCTTCTCGCGTCATTGAATCGGCGCCGGGGCGTTCTGGAGCTCTGCGGCCCGAGAAGCGGCTGACCGCGAGGTCGAAGCTTCCCCAAAAAAAATGGACTGGGCTGGATTTGCCCAGGAACTCCGCTCGAAATTGGTTGAAAACCGCATCCACTGACATCAAGATGCGCCAGAATTTCTCCACGGATGCGGCGTCATAGGATGCGTGCACCCGATCCTGGTCGAAGGCTACCGGGTTGGGAATCTCGACCGGCATCCGCCAGATTTTGACTTCGATCTCCGCGGACCGCAGCATCTTCATGAATTCCTGGTAGAAATCTGCCACCGAGCGTGGAGCGAGCGGAAGAGCTTTCAGTATTCCGTCACTTGTCTCCACCGAAAGCTGATGCCGCAGGAAGTCAAACCAGATCTCAAACGATCGTTCACCATACGGAATTCGCGACGTGCTCAAACCACGAGCCGTCACGTATAACGGAACATTCCACCAGTGGTTTACGACCGGCGTGAGACGGAGCCGAACTTTACCTACGATCTGGGTCCACATGTGAAGTGTCGCATAGGTTTCTTTCCACTCATCCAGCGAGAGTGCGGGCCAGCATTCCGGTTGATCAGTTACAAAGGGGGACATAGGACGGATACTAAACACATTCTTCTTGACGGCAAATAACATTATGCCTGTTTGGAAGACTTCGTTGCATAGGGACCTGCACAGAGCGTGCCGCAGATTGGTATGACGCTGGTGGGAATTGTCGAGAGCCTAGACGCGCCTGACTTCTCGTCATTCCGAAATCTTCGATAGCGGAAGGGACGATTGGCCGAACTCATATCGCCATCCCGTCGGAGTGCGCACGTAGAGGTCACTGAACCAGACCGTGTAGTCAAAGGGCTTGCCGTTCTCCGTACCTTTTTCCCATAACCTGGCGGTTACCACCGCCGAATCGCCCCAGACTCGAACAGTCTGCTCACTGTCCTCCTGATGCTCGTAGACAATTCGCCCACTCCGCCTTCGTTGAGCAGATCGGTTTTGCCATAAGTCTGCCGGAACCGGTTACCAGAACAAAATCGTCGGCCAGAATGTGGTCGATCGTGGTCGCATCATTTTTCTTCACCGCGGCCTGGTATTGGGTATCAAGACCGGCGATGACTGACCTGTCATGAGCAGAGGCGTTCGTGCTCGCTTCAGATGCTTTGGGCCGAAACATCAGGTCGAACCAGGGGTTCCAGGTCTTGCCGCCGTCCGTCGAGGTCACCGCGGTCTCGCGAACGCCGCCATTTACAGGCTTCCAGACACCGCGGACGAACTTCTCTTTGCCACCGCTGGGGTGAGAGACACCGCTTAGAATCATCTTTCCCGCCTGCAGCTTGCCTTCGACGACCAGCAGCACTCCGTGATTCGTGACCCAACTTTGATGCCATACCTGCCGCGACGCGTCGTAGATGGTGAAACTCTCGCCGCGCGAACCGTCGGTGCCCTCGTAGTCTTCCAGCAAAACGCAGCCGTCGAGGATTCGGTCAACACGGGTGTGCGCGACCGCAGTTGCTGGATTGTCTGCGTCAAAAGCTTTCCAGTCACCGATCCAGAAGTCGAAGCTGTGATATTCGGGGCCGGCGCAGGAGGCGGCTCGCGCCGAGTCGACTGAAGCAGACCGATGAGCTCGTGAGAACGGCAGTGCCGCCAGGAACACGACCGCCAAAACTAGAGCAGGTTCTACTCTCTTAATCGTCAATCCGGCGATCTTAAATCTGATGACTTTTAATATTGGAAGGATACGATTCATCGTGAGTTGCTTTCTTTCTCCGGTGGTTTCACACTGAGGTAGGTTGTGGCGTCGACTCCGCGCTCAGGACGAGGACGGCTGCGTAAGAGAACGATTTCATCCGGTGTACCGTAGCCACGACGATGAGCGGCGGGCGAAACCTCGCACCTCTCTACCTCGCTCCATTGCCATCGGCTAGGCACGGCCGGTCTTCTGCAGCAGCAATACAAAGCATATTCATCCAAAGAATAAAGAACAGTCGGAACGAGGTACGAGCCGTTGTGGTAAGGACTGCGGGAGAGCAGATATCGGGTGAAGCACTTCGGACACTGGACGCAATGGCGAATTCGGGTAGGCACGGCGCGTCGATCCGGGTATCGCGAATTTGGCGGTCAGCGACGGCGGAAAGCTTCCCGCCATCGCTCGGGGGACTGGTCGCGCCTTCGCTTCGTCAACATAGATCGGGTTACGGAGGAAGGTTGGACGTTTGCGGACTTCGATCCCTGGCTGTTGGACGTTTGCGGACTCCCATTCTCCTAGGGTTCTGGCCCACGTTCAGGAACGAAAAACGCTGAGATAACGGCGCGCCGACGCACCTCGCCGACGAACAGGCGCAACAAAACCCCACGCTCGCGCCGCGCGACCGCGCGGCCACGGCTCCACCGCGGATCCGCCGCCGCGCCCACCAGCGCCCCCGCGCCAGCCCGCAGCTTCGCCCCGCTGCGGCCCCGGGTCGCCCGCCCGCGTGCTGGCGCCCACCGTCTCGCGAGCTTGCGCCGCTCGGGGCGGCTGGGCGGTGGTCTCGCCGGCGCCTGGGCCGCCACTCGCGGCGCCCGCATCTGGCGCGCCCGGCGTCGCTCGCGCGCGCTGCTCGCGGCGCGGCCGCGCCGTGGGGTCGCTCTCGCCTCAGGGGCGGCGGTCGCCGCCCCGCCTTCACCGCCTCCCGCCCGCGCCTGCGCCCGCGCCACCGACCACCGCGCCGCCCGCCCTATCCGGCCAGCTGCTCGCGCGCGCGCCCTCCCGCGGCGCGCAGCCGTCGCCCCGTACCCTTCGGTCTCCCTCCGGGCACACCGGACCAGGCGACCTCGCTCCCGTACGAGCGCCGCGCCAGGTCCCCCGCACGCGCAGCGACCGCGCACGGCGCCCGCACCGGCGCCCGGCAACGCGAGCGCCTCCCATCCGTCGCCCTGCCCGAGCGCGGGCCACTCGCTCACCACGCCGCCGCCGGCCGAGCGCCAAATCCACAACTCCCCGACGCCGGCCCGCCCACCCAACGCACCCCACCGCCATCCAACGCACGCAGCGAGCGCTCGACACGCACCACACGCCCCGCTAACCGCGCTAAGGACAACCGCAGAGCTCGAGCTCCGGCAAGCGTGCCCGTGCGAGCTACGCGACCAGACGGAAAACCGCAACTCACCAAAGCCAAGAAACGAACCCGCGAAGAGAAACGCGCATCATCCCTCACAATGCTCAATGCGCAACCTATCTCCCCTTCAGCGTTTCTCGAGTGGCAAAGGCTTCTCGTCGTGTATAAAGTTTATTACTTTTCCCGAGGAGCGCACCTGTATGAATCGACGGGACTTTATCATGAGTGGAAGCGCCACACTAGCCACGTTGCTGGCCTTGCAGAACTGCGTACCTTTGTTGCACGGTCAACAAGAAAACGTTTCCTCGAAGGATCCTCGCAGTAATCTGCCACTCCTGTTCGGCACCGACTATTACCCTGACCAAACTCCCGAGAACCTTTGGGAACAGGATGCCGTGGCCATGGCCGCAGCGGGCATCACGAATGTGCGCATCGCTGAGTTCGCCTGGGCGATGATGGAGCCGCAGGAAGGCAGCTTCGACTTCAAATGGCTCGAGCGCGCGGTCGGCATTCTCCACGCTCATCAGATAGCGGTCATTCTTGGCACACCATCTGCGGCACCACCTCCGTGGCTCACGCAGAAATATCCCGAGGTGTTGATGGTCAATGAGCACGGCGTCACGCTGAGTCCCGGCACACGTCGCTTTACGTGTCCGACAAATGCGACTTACCGCCGCCTGTCACTCGCGGTCGCAACCGCAATGGCTCGCGCCTTCTCCTCAACTCCTGGCGTCATCGGTTGGCAAATCGACAACGAATTCACCCTCGGCGAAAGTCCCCGGTGCTATTGCCGTTTCTGCCGGGAAGGATTCCAGCAGTGGCTGCGCGGCAAGTATCCATCGCTCGATGCCCTCAATCAGTCATGGGGCACCGTATTTTGGAGCAACACTTACAGCGATTTCTCGCAGATCCCGGTCCCGCTTCCCTCTGGTGCTCCACCGAACCCCGGGCTGGCGTTGGATTATTACCGCTACCAGAGTGCTGCCAATACCTCTTTCCTTGAGGAACAGTTGACCGTGCTGCGCAAAGTGTGTCCCGCGCACTTCATCACCACCAATAACGTCGGCGCCGCCGATTTCATTGACATGCGCGAGCTGTATCGCAACCTCGATTTCGTGTCCTCCGATAACTATCCCGGGTTTTTCGCGATTCATGCAAGCGGTCCGAACTCAGGAGTCAGCGCTCCGCAAGAAGTCGTTGTACCGATGGTTGCCTTCACCCACGACTTCATGCGCAGTGTGAAGGATGGCCAGCCCTTTCTCATCATGGAGGAGCAGAGTGGTAAGGCGGGGCAACCATTCTTCTCTCCTCAGCCCGAACCTGGGCAACTCCGCTTATGGACATACCAGGCTGTGGCTCATGGAGCCATGGGCATCAACTATTTTCGCTGGGACACTACCAATTTCGGCGCCGAGGAATATTGGCATGGGATGCTCCGGCACGATCGGTCGCACAGTCCCGGTTTTGACGAGATGCAGCAAACCATTCGCGAGCTCAAATCCCTTGGCCACGAAGCTCTCAACGCCCGATACGACGCCAACCTCGCTCTCTGCTTCGATTCCAGCTCCGACTGGGCGCTTGCCATCCAACCGGGCCAGCCCAAACTCAAGTACCTTACCGAGATACTCTCCTGGTACGGGTGCATCGCCGCGTCACACGCGGGCGTCGACGTAGTTGACGCCACCCAGGACCTCGCCCGATACAAAGTGCTGTGCTCACCTGCGATGTATGTGGTCTCCCAGAAGCAGGCCGACCGTATTCGCCGGTTCGTCGAAGGAGGCGGAACATTCATCGCCGGTTTTCGTCTGGGCGTCAAAGACGAGCACAGCCGAATCGTGGATACACCCTTGCCAGGCTTGTTGCGGGATGTTATGGGAGTGGAACTCGTCGACTACGAACCAATTTACTCAGAAAAGCAGGGCGTGAAGTTCGCCGGCCCGCTTGCTGGGGCTGACGCCGAGTGCCACATTTGGGCCGACATTCTTGATCCCAAAGACAAAGATGTGGAGATTCTCGCCTCCTATACGGGCGGCCAGTACGCCGGCAAGGCGGCGATCACCTCACACCGCTATGGCAAAGGACGAGCGATCTATGTAGGCCCTCACCTCGACGGCGCTGACCTCGCCCGGGTGCTTCTTACTTTGATTGCGTCGAGCGGAGTTACGCGCTCGATTCAGGCGCCTCCCGGCGTCGAGGTCACCTCCCGGCGCAACGATCGACAGACGTGGACGTACTTGCTCAACCACACGGCGAAGCCCCAACCTGTCCAAGTCGGCGGCCGCTATCAGGATGTACTCGACCGCTCGGCAATTACGGGTTCGATCAACATCGAGCCATATGGAGTAAGGATTCTGATGCGGTCTTAGGTCGTACGAGATCAGCGGAAGTTATGCGTTCAGGTGGCCATATCCGCGTGTGAACTTTTACGACAGGGGTTCTGCAGCCTCTGATCTGTTCTAAGCCTTGGTAGTATTTTTCTTCGGAGTTTTGCATCGAGTAATCACCTAACCTCCTTCCAGACGTTACGTCTACTTCTTATGAGAAGCTCACGACTGTCTCTCTGCCTCGCGACATTACTCCTCCTAACGCTGGCCATATCTTTCGCCCAGACCCGCGTTACATCAGCGGTCCAGCAACTGAATGATCTGCGCCAATCCCTTCGTAGTGCGCGGGACAAGAAGGATTGGGAAGCCTACGGGACCTATGCTGCACGACTCGAAGAGTTCCTGAACGGCTCGCCACGATCATTGCTGGAGATGGCTCGGGCAGACTTGATGCGCGGGCGCACTGCAGAGGCCAAGGCCGAGGTTCAGCAAATCCTCGAGATGGGACACGCCGCAGATGTTCTATTGGCTGCGCCGTTTGACGCGCTGCGCGTCGACGCCGCCGTGGCTGCCAATCGAAAGCCCGTTACCAAAGCAACAGTTGCGTGGGAACTGCAAGACGTCGGCTTGTTGCCCGAAGACATTGACTACGACGCATCTACAAAACGATTTTTTCTCACCAGCGTGCTGGAAAAGAAAATTGTTACGGTCGGCCCAGAAGGAAAGGTCCGAGACTTTGCCACTGCTCCTGATCGCTGGCCCATGCTTGCACTTAAGCTTGATGCACAGCGCCACCGCGTGTGGGCCACCGAAGTCGCACTGAAAGGATTCAGCATTGTACAGAAGTCTGACTGGGGGCGTTCCGCTGTTCTCTGCTATAACCTCGACGACGGGAAGCTGATGTTCAGAATCGAAGGTCCGGAAGGGGGTGCTCTGGGAGATATGGCGCTGATGCGGGACGGTGTCGCCATTGTTTCGGACGGTGAGGGCGGAGGAGTCTACCGGGTCAACGACGGCAAGACACCGGAACGAATCGATCGTGGAGATTTTATTTCTCCGCAGACTCCGTCGGTGAGTGCCGACGGCGGTTCCCTCTTCGTTCCCGATTATCTGCGCGGCATTGGAATACTCGATCTATCGACGCGGCAAGTACGTTGGCTTTCCATGGACAACAAGTTCATTCTCAACGGTATCGACGGACTCTACTTGTACGGCGATAGTGTTCTCGCCGTGCAGAACGGTTCTTCCCCCGAGCGCGTAATCTCATTCCGGCTTGACCCCTCCCACGGCAGAGTCAAGTCGCAGGATGTCATCGAGTCCGCCACAAGCACGATTGGCGATCCCACCCACGGAGTGATCGTCGGGTCGGATTTCTACTACATTGCAAACTCAGGTTGGGACACGCTCGACGACAATGGTGAGCGTAAAGCGTCGGCGAAACTCACCACGGCAAGAATCATGCGGGCCGCTCTTCCTAAGTGATCAGAATTGTGGGGACTACCACAGGCGACAAGAAAATCGGTAGCAACGACCGGAGCTACTTCGAAAGCAGAAGAGGGCTGGCTTGGACCAGCCCACATCACGATCGTATCCGACCTAGAACGTATATTGCAGGCTGAACTGCATCTGCCGCGGCTCGTGAGCCAGGTTGGTGAGGATTCCGTACTGGCTCGGATTGTTAATGTTGTTGTTCGCTGTTCTAAGAGACCCGACTGCATTCGGATCCGTGGAAGGATCGTTGAAGCTGGCGTGGTTGAAGACATTGAAGGCTTCAGTCCGGAAGCGCAGAGTCTGCTTATCGGACCAGGGCATCTTGAAGGTTTTGAGCACCGCCATGTCGGTGTTCACGTAGCGGGGTCCGCGCAGGGCGTTCCGGTCTCCAGTGGCTCCGCCAAATGGGAATCCAAAAGCGTTTAAGGCGGCGGTCGGAACGGCAAAGAAATTACTGAGTGGGTGGCGGGATCAACGTGAACGCTTTGCCTGACGGCAGATTTCGGCCCCAAGATTACAGCTGAGCCGGTCTGGGTAAAGGCAATGGGAAATGCGTTGGTTGTGGTGTTCCACGGATACCCAGCAGCTGTGGAACGTAACGATACCCTGAGTTGCCCAGCCTCCAACAACAGCGTCAAGCTACTTCGGAGCGTCACCCAGCAGAGATCGCCCACGACCAATCGGGAGTTGAGTCGTTGTAGTTGGCGCTAACGGTGTGGAGCGCATCGAAATTCGAGCTTGCCCGGCAGACTTGCAGTTTACATCAAGACCAGCCCTTGTCCGTTAAGGGTCGAAAAAATGACATCGTTGGTGATGTCGGAGACGTTGTTGATCGAATGGGCGTACGTGTAGTTGAAGTCAAACTTCAGGCTGGTTGGAGAAGCGCTTGCGCAAACTGACGATCAGAAAAGCATAGCTCGAAGCACCAAAGTTCCCCACGTTGGTGATCCAGCCGGTCTGGTAGGGCAGGCCGGTATTGGGCAGCAGTAGTCCGGCATTGGCCAGAATGACGTCTACGGTTGATAGATCGCCGATCTGAAATTTGTCAGAAGGGAGGAATCCTGCGGCCACACTCGTGCAGCTCGCTCGAACACCCCCTGCGCAAGATCGGCACCGGGACCGAGCACACTGACGATCGCTTTATTCATTGATTTTCTCTAAACCATGGCTGGTCCTGCGGAAACGGTGCCCGCCGGTATGGCAGCCTGTATGTTGCCGAAAGCAGTATTCAGGAAATGACCGGATTGGCAATCGGCGAAATTGAGCTGCTGAAGCGCGGATCGCCGACCGCAATCAGGCGGCGTCCGAACCGGCCAAAGTAATTGACATCCAACAGCATGTTCTGGAATCTGTCTTTGAAATCCGAACGACGCCGTAATGCTTATAGGGCATCTTTAAGGGTGTTGTTGAAATGGAACAGATCGTTGTTAGTAAACAGACCCGTTGAGCACGGCTGACCCGCGGGAACTGAAGTTACAAGCCGTTGGCAACCCGAAATCTGCTGACGGTCCAACGCGACTTCTGTCGCTGACAGTTGTAAACGGGCTGAGTGACGGTCTCGGCAGCGTTCCAGGCGCAGGTGGAGCTACGGGTGAATTGAACGACCCTGAAGCGAGGATCGTTTTGGAGCGATCCGGATGGATCGCTGGCAACGCCATATTGGGTCGACCGGGAGGTAGCGAACAACTGGCTGACCTGGCTCGTCGGTTTCAAAGCTCAATGTGCTGGAGGGACGGGCTGATAGCGACTCCCACCCCCCCGCTCGGATGCTGGTTTTGCGGTCGCCGAGAACTTTGCCGAGAATTCCGCTGGTAAAGGACGGCGAGTAGGCGATTCCGATCCGCGGAGAAAAATCCTTCCAGTCCGGGTGGTAAAAATTCGGTCCATGATTCACGGGACCACCGAGCATATAGCTGACGAGCGGAGCCGCCGCGATCCCGTTGGTTCCGCTGGCAGCGGCCTGCTGGCGCGTCCCAAACATCTGCTGCTCGAAACCGTTGGGCACAGATTCGAAACCATTGGCCTCAAAGGGACGCTGTGGTAGTTCCAGCGCAAACCGTATGTGATTGACAGATCCGAACGAAGCTTCCAATAAACAAGCAGGAAGAATTCATATTCGTTGTAGTGATAGTCACGGACCGCAGCAGTATTCTGCGGAAATGGATTGCCGGCGCGATCGAAGTTGTACTGCCCAGTATTACTGGAATACCTACCCAGCAAGACCGTAAAGTTGTTGTCCCAATTGGCCGCTACGCTCGGATCCGGAAAGATATCCCCTGGTCTAAGCGATGAATCCAAGCTGGTGATCTGCGATTGCAGTCCGATGGTCGGAAAGTTTATGTCGTTGACGTTGGAAAAGTGCACGCGAATTGGTTTGATGTCGCCGCCGAATTGCAATGAATGTTTGCCCAGACTCCAGATGAAGTTATCCCGAACCTCAGGAACCCCCACGTTGCGGCTTTGCGCACGAAAGTCCCCGTAAGGGCCGGTCAGTCCATTCGTGAAGCCGAACTCATTCGGAGCCGTTGGCGCGAATTCAGACGGAAAGTCGTCGACTTGACGGCTGAGTCCCACGAAGGCCTGATTGGTCATCCTGTTGTTAATGGCCCAAGTCTCGCCTACAACCCAGGTGCGGTCGTGCACAATTCTCCCGATGAGCGTCGGCGGATCTTGCGGGAAGAGTTGTTGATTCTGGGTGTCGTGATCGCGGTCCCAGGTACCACGTGCGAACAACTGATGCTTGGAACTGAGGTTGTAATCCAGCCGGCCTACGAAGGTATTCTCGTTCCGACGAAAAGGAGCGGTAAAAGCAAAGCCGCCTGTGTTCACACCATCACCAACACTGGTATTGTTGGGAGCCGGGTAGCGGTTTTGTATGAAATCGACCAAGGCGGTATCCGGACCTTTTCCCTGCGGGTCGATGGCTGCGGACTGAGCCTGCGTTAATGTCGTGATGCAGTTCGGCTGAGATTGCAGGGTCGCTGATGCAGTGCAACCGGGGTTGCTCGTTGACATAGGATATCTGGCCATTTCTAAAGGCAGACAGAGGAACCGTGATGTTCTGAGGCAGTCCTTCGGCGTCCCGGCGTCCCAGGTAGCTGAAAAAGAAGAATAGTTTGTTCTTCAGTATCGGGCCACCCACACTTCCGCCGTATTGATTACGCGTGAGTTGTCCTTTCTTGACCCCATCCAAATTGTTGAAGTAGTCGTTGGCGGCAAGGAGCGACACACGATTGAACTCGGAAAGCGAGCCGTGCCACTGGTTTGTTCCACTCTTCGTGACCAGATCGACTTGCGCGCCGCCGCTGCGTCCGAAAGTTGCATCGGAATTTCCCACGATAGTGCGGGCCTCCGCGATGGAATCGATCGGGGCCCGGCCCACCGTCGTGAACGACTGTCCGATGGTTTCGTCATTTACATCGAGGCCGTCAACGGTGATGTTGCCCGCGTCGGCACGGGAACCGGTGACGGATCCGTTCTGCGCATCGGACCCGAATTGCGGAGCCTGAACGCCGGGCTGCAGTTGCAACAGGTTCGAGGCGTCGTCACGAAATAGACTCGGCAGGTCGGAAAACTGCCTCCCCGTAATCACGTTGCCGATGCTGGCGTCTATCGTATTCACCGTTGCGGAATTTTCCGCGCTGACTTCAACGGTCTCTGCCGCTTGACCGACCGCCAGGTGTGCGTCGCGCGTCTCGGTGACACCCACCTCTAAAGACACATTGGTGACGACCACATTGCGGAATGACTGCTTGGTGAATGTCAGCGTGTATCCAGGACCCGGTGGGACGCTAGCAAACTGATACGCGCCTACACTGTTGGTTTTAGCCGTGGCGGAAAATGCAGTCGCCGGGTTGCTAAGCTCGACTTGAGCGTCAACCACAACCGCACCGCTGGAGTCGGTGACCACTCCGGTGATTCCCGAAGTGGCCTGTCCTGCAAGGAAGGTGGACGCACAACAAAACAGTGTCAAAGACAACAATCTTGACAGCTTATAACTTGCTTCATAGCGCTTAGCATCTCCTCATGCGATGTGAAATGGCGGGCGACCTTCACCTGGTCATGCCTCGAATAAAGTGCACGTTTTGCGCCACAGCCATTTCGCCCTGAAATTACCCATGGACTCGCCGATGCTTCTCGCGCGACGCTGCGGTGCGCTCGTCCCTGACCTTCCAACAAAATGGAGACTGTGGCATGTGAGTCTATGAGTTGTCACATTCGCGTTGGTTGACAGATCTTGTGTGAAACAGAGCCTTACAAGTTGTGATGGCGCTTAACATCAATATGCGTGTGTGGACCGCAGGCCAGAGTCTCCGCAAGAGGCGGGGAGCCACTTCCTGCGCTCGCGAGGTGCACCGTCTGGGACAGGCTTCCACCCTGTGGTTACGAAAAAGGGCTGCCCTGTAATCATTCCTGTAATAATTCGGCCTCCAGGTCGTCTTTAGTGGTGTAAGTGAGCAACTGGAGGCGTAACCTGCGAAGCTTATTGGCAGAGGAACCGGCGATCGCGATTCCGGACGAACTCGATCGGGCCTTTCGGGCCCACCACGGTTTGGTCTTCCGCACAGCGTACCGGATCACCGGCAACGCGGCCGATGCCGAGGACGTGCTGCAGACGGTGTTCCTGCGCCTGCTCCGCCGGGCGGGCGACGCCGACGCGATGGAGAATGAGGAGAGTTACCTGCGCCGGGCGGCAATCAACGCCGCGTTGGACGTGATGCGATCGCGACAGACGGATCGCACCGTAGAGCTTACGGAACTACCGGCGGTGGGCGCCCATGACGACTCTCGTGACCTTCGCGAGGCGCTGGGGCGAGCTATGGCTCAATTAAAACCACGCCCGGCGGAGATCTTTGCGCTGCGCTTCCTCGAAGGTTTCAGCAATCCGCAGATCGCGCAGATGCTCGGAACTTCACAGGTGTTGGTGGCGGTAATCGTGCACCGCACTCGGCGACAGCTCCGCAAGGCGCTTGGCGCGTATCTAGGAGGCAGGTCATGAAGAACGAGAAGTTCGACGCGTTTGCTGTCGACAATTCGAAATGAGCATGTGGATGACAAGGTCGTCGCCCAGGCTGGCGAGCGGGTCCGGAATTCGATTGCCGGGGGATCTGCGACCGCGGACCTCAGCACGCGCACGCTTCGAAGCTGTGCAGATTTTCAAGCGCTGATCCCCGCGTATCTGGGAAAGCAACTGCCGCCTGCGCGTACCCTCCTATTTGACGATCACGTGCATGTCTGTGTCGCATGCCGCCACGCCCTCGAGACCGCTCGGGAAGGAGCGCCGCAAAAGGTTTGGCGGCTGGAAACAAAGCCCTCCGGTTCACCGGGCGTGGTGGGCGATGGGCGCGGCCGCTGTCGCTGGGGTGACATTTGCGGCCCTGGCGTTCACGAATGGGCTTCTTCCTGGCCAGCATTCCGTTCGCGCGGCGGTTCAAACTGTGGACGGCTCGCTGTATGCCGTGTCCGGCGCAGAGATGCGGGTGGTTCCGGCAGGCTACAAGATCCGGAATGGAGACGAGATCCGCACCGCGAAAGGCTCGACGGCGGTAGTGCGGCTGCTCGACGGCTCCCTGGTCGAGATGGGGGAACGCTCGGATCTCTCGATCTCGCGGGCGTGGAAGGGCACGACGGTTCATCTGGATGGCGGCCAGGTCATCGTGCAGGCCGCCAAGCAACGTTCAGGCCGCCTGTATCTCGCCACCACGACGGCTTGGTCTCAGTGAAAGGCACCATCTTCTCCGTGAATCATGGGACGAAAGGCTCCCGCGTGGCCGTGATCGAAGGCGTGGTCCGCGTGGAATTTGGAGAAAACACTGCCGACCTGCGCGTCGGGGATGAAGCGACTTCGGGCGGCGTGTCGAAGGTTCCGATCCAAAACGAGATCGCATGGAGCAGAAATGCGGCCAAATACCTTGCCCTGTTGGGCGACTTCGCGTCTGCAAACGTTGCGGCGATTCCAGGGCCAGGATTGCGCTACAACTCCGATCTTCTGCCATATGTTCCTGACCACACCGTTGTCTACGCGGCGATCCCGAATCTCACGAACACCTTGGGAGAGGCGAGCCGGCTTTTCGAAGAGCGGCTGCAGCAGAGTCCGGATTTGCGCAACTGGTGGCGGCAACAGCAAAAAGGAAATGGGCCGAAGCTGGAAGACGTGCTGAATGGCGTAAAGACGTTCAGCAGTTATCTGGGCGAGGAGATCGTGTTCGCCGTGGCGAAGGACGGAACAACTTACACCGCGCCGGTCGTGTTTGCGAAGATACAGCGGCCGGGACTGGAAGCCTTTCTGCAAAAGGAAGGCCGGCATCTCAGTTCAAATCCCTCGCAAGTAGCGCTGCAAACCGCGCACGACCCGTGGGCCGTGACACCAGCAGCCGGTCGGCCTCTATTGGTTTATGTGAGCAACGACCTCTTGATCGCCACTGCGGACGTGGCGGAACTGCAGCATGCGGTCAGGCGGGTCCAGCAGGGCGGCGGCAATCTGTCTGCCGAAACACCGTTTTACCAACAGATTGTCCGCAACTACCAGCAGGGCGCAGAATGGCTTTTCTGCGTGGACATGGAACAAATTGTCGCGCAACACGTACAAGTTGATAGCAACAGTCACCCTCTGCCACCAGGAATGGGAGACGTGCGATACCTGACGATGGAACATCGCGAGGTGAGTGGCAAGACGGAGAGTCATGCCACTCTGACATTCGCGTCTGAGCGGCAAGGCGTGGCTGCGTGGCTGGCGGCGCCTGCCTCAATGGGGTCGTTGGAATTCGTTACGCCCGACGCCAGCATGGTGACATCGGCGGTGATCAAGAACCCGAGAAGCATTATGGAAGAGATGTTCAAGATGATCGGGAGCGGGGATGACGCCTTCACGCGGCATATCGCCGAGTTCGAGACCAAAACTGGCGTGAACGTGCTCAATGACCTCACGGCGCCGCTTGGCGGCGAGGTTACCATGGCGTTCGACGGCCCGATGCTGCCAACCCCGCGGTGGAAGCTGATCTTCGAGGTATATGATCCGGCAACCCTGCAAGCGACGATCACAAAACTCGTTGATAGTTACAATCGCGAGGCCGATCAGAAGGGGCACCCACTGCAGTTGACGCAGAGGCAGGTTGGTTCCCGGACCTACTTCGTCATTACTAGTTCGAACCCGAGCAACCCGAACGCGCCGAATTCCGAGGTTGACTACACCTTTGTCGACAGTTATCTGATCGCCGCGCCTGATATGGCCACCATCTCGCGGGCGATTCAAACCCGCGAGACGGGATACACGCTGGCTCATTCGGCCGGCTTTCAAGCTCTATTACCGAGCGACGGGTACACCAACTTTTCGGCGATCTTCTATCACAATATCGGCCCGGTCGTGGGCCCACTAGCCGAACAGCTGAAAGCCAGCGGGGCTCTAACCTCGCAGCAGCGGCAGTCGGTCGATGCGCTCACGGCCAACTCCGCTCCGGGCTTGATCTATGCCTACGGCGAATCTGACCGGATCGTCGTGGCGAGTAATACCGGCTTCATGGGTTTTGATCTGGGCACTCTGTTGACGATGGGGCATAATGGGCCGTTCCTGCCCCAGATGTTCCTGGGCAACACCTTGAGTCATCCTGCACCTCAAACTCAGTGAGTACGACGACACACCTCGGAGCAGCAGAAGGCGAAAGCGAGCAGATGCCGCCTACTGCCCCATTGCCTCCGCTGATTGAACTGCAGGGTCTTTCGGTTAAGTTCGGGAACCGGGAGATCCTGCGCAGTCTTACTGCCTCGTTGCGCGGGCGAGCGATTGGCTTGCTGGGCCCAAACGGCGCAGGCAAATCCACACTGATCAATACCCTCCTCGGTTTCTACAAATCCTCTGCGGGTTCTGCGCGGGTATTTGGATACGAGATCGGAACAGAAGTCAGAAACATTCGCGGGTTGGTGGGCTACATGCCGGAGAACGACGCCTTCATCTCGAAGATGAGCGCGGTATCGTTTGTCCAGATGATGGGAGAGTTGTCGGGTTTGCCGTCCGATGTGGCGCTCGAACGGGCGCACGAGGCGCTCTTCTATGTTGGCTTGGCGGAAGCCCGTTACCGCCAGTTGGGAACTTATTCGCTGGGCATGAAACAACTGGCGAAGTTAGCCCAGGCCATCGTTCACGGTCCGAAGCTCTTGATCCTCGATGAACCGACCAACGGCCTCGATCCTTCTGCACGCCAGCGCATGATCCGCATGATCCGCGAAATTCGAGACGGCAAGGAAATGAGGATTGTGCTCTGCTCGCATCTGCTGCGCGATGTCGAGGAGACCTGCGATGAGGTTCTGATCCTCAAGCAGGGACAGATCGCTCATTACTCCAATCTGGACCAGGAGCGTCAGGCGAACAAACGATTTCTCGAACTGGAGATCTATGGTGCGAATGCGAATGGGGATTTTACCGGGGCGATCGAGAAACTCGGGTGTGAGTGCGCTGTGACGGCAAACCGTATGAAGCTGGTTCTCGCCGATGGGATTGAAACTCGCGACATCTTCCGCATTGCCGCGGAACGCCAGGTGCGCATCCGGCGGCTGAATTTCCGGCGCGACACGCTCGAGGATATCTTCTTGAAGGCCATGGAGTCCTGAATGCCAAGGTTGAGGCCCGTGCCGAGGAGTGGGGATGGCTGTTTACAGGAATAGCTACAGGCCGTATTCCGGGCCGTTGACTCCCGCCTGGTCCCGGTGCCTGGTGCTCTTTCGCTATACCAGACGGAACCTTTTTCAGTCCAAGTTTCAGACTGGGTTTTTTGTGGCCTGCTTTTTCTTCCCAGTATTGAGCCTGTTCACGATCTACCTCGTTCATAGCCTAGCTTTCTGGCACAAGTGGGCATCCCCAGCCGGCTCATCTCCATCGACAATAAGTTTTTTTTCTATTTTGTGAACGTGCAGGGAGCGCTTGCCTTTCTTTTGACTGCATTTGCCGGGCCCGGACTGATTTCGCCGGATCTTGCCAATGGCGCGCTCCCCTTGTATTTCTGCCGTCCGTTCTCGCGCGCCGAGTACGTCCTGGGCAAGTCTTCGGTCCTGGCGATTCTGCTGTCGCAGATCACATGGATACCGGGATTGATTCTCTTCGCCGTGCAGGGGAGTTTTGCCGGACCTCGATGGACATGGGACCACCTCTGGATCGCGGGCAGCTTGATCGTTTCTTCCCTGATCTGGATCACAATCTTGTCGCTGTTCGCAATGGCGCTCTCAGCCTGGGTGAAATGGAGAATCGTCGCCGGTGCCCTTCTGCTGGCGGTGATGTTCTTCGGAGCAGGCTTTGCGCAAACGGTAAACACCGTCCTGCAAACCGACTCAGGCTATTTCTTCAGTCTCGGGTACTTAACGACAACAGTGGATAATGCTCTCTTCAGAATGGACGCCGTGCGCGCAATTTCCGTCGCCGATGCGTGCATCGCCCTGCTCGCGTATAGTGCCATCTGCCTCGGCTTGCTCATGCGCAAGGTGCGGGCCTACGAGGTGGTGCGGTGAACGATCGCATCACCTTCGAAGAGGTATCGAAGTTCTACGGCGAAATTCTGGGCGTCAATCGCGTCAATCTGGCGATTCCCCCGGGGATCACCAGCCTTGTCGGCCCGAACGGTTCGGGCAAGACCACGCTGATGAATCTAATGACGGGCTTGGTCCGGCCCACGCGCGGGCAGGTTCAGGTGCTTGGTTACAGGACCAACGATCCCGAACATCTGTTCACGATTGTCGGGTATTCCACGCAGTTTGACGCGTTTCCCAAGGGGCTGACGGGATTTCAGTTTATTTATTCCTATCTGCGACTGGCCGGGAGAGATGCCCAAAGTGCGGAGCAACTTGCCTGGCACGCCATTGAGCGGGTGAACCTCACCGACGCCGCCACACGAAATATCGCAGGCTACAGCAAGGGAATGCGCCAGCGGATCCGGCTGGCCCAGGCTTTGTCGCATGATCCAAAAGTTCTCGTGCTCGACGAACCTCTGAACGGTCTCGATCCACTCGCCCGATCCGAGATGATCGCGCTGTTCCGTGAGGCGGCGGCGCAGGGCTGCTATGTGATTATCTCCAGCCACATCCTGCACGAAGTCGATGTCATTTCCGATCAGGTCATCCTGCTGAGCAACGGCTACGTTGTGGCCGAAGGCCAGATCCGGAGCGTGCGCAACGAGATCCAGGAGCATCCCACGCAGATCCTGATCCGATGCAACCGGCCGCGTGAGCTTGGCGCCAAGATGTTGGAGGATGAGTACACGATTGAAGTTGCGATCCACAATGACGGGCGCGGACTGCTTCTGAAAACGCGCAATGCCGACCAGTTCTATCTCACGCTGAACCAGATTGCTGTGAACGGCATCGAGATCGAATCGGTCGTCCCGGCCGACGACGATGTGCTCTCGGTCTACGAATACTTGATCGGCAACGAAGAGGTGGTCCGTGATGAGACCTTGGTGGGCGCAGATCAGAGCGGTCATTCGTCTGGAATTGAAGAAGACTTTTCTCGCGAAGCGAGGCTTATGGATCTATCTGCTTGCGCTCTGCCGGTTCTCCTCTTCGTCGCTTACGCAATCGCTACTTCGAGCAAGAAGAATCGAAGCGCCGATTGCGCCCGGCGGACCGAGAAGAACTGACGTATCAGGATCTCTGGCGGTGAAGGCGGGGATGACAAGGAGAAGTGGTTGCAACCTTGGCAAACCGTCTTTCGGTTTCATTGGTTTGAAATGGGCCGACGGGGCCACTGCCAACCCTGAAAATACTCCACGAGCATTACCGCTACTCCGATGGGAGAGCGATATGTATGTGGAAATGGTAGAAGGAGAGGTAACAGTTTCTCCGTGATAAGGCGCGACAACTTAGGCGACGACTCGATGGTTTTCGCCGGAGTCTTCCAATTCTTTTTTCTTCGCCTGGCGATCTTTTTCGGATGCCTGGGAATTTTTATGAACCTTTTCCGCGGTGAATTGCTCGACCAGAGCCTCCATTTCTATTTTCTTGCGCCGATCAGGCGAGAAGCGCTGATGGCGGGTAAATTTCTAGCCGGGGTGCTGGCCACCTCGTTATTTTCATGACCAGCGCGGCACTGCAGATCCTGGCCTTCGTATGGCACTTGGATCCCAGTGTTCGGAATCACTACCTTTACCAGGGACATGGTTTGGAGCAGGCGGCGGTTTATCTCGGAGTGACTTGCTGGCCTGTATCGGATATGGAGCTTTCTTTCTCGTAGCGGGAATGTTGTTTCGCAATCCCCTCTTTCCCGCCGCTGCGATCTTGATCTGGGAAGCGATCAATCCCTTTCTGCCGGACTTTCTCAGACAATCAGCGTGATCTACTACCTGAAATCTCTGTGTCCGGTGGATATTCCAGCCACCCGGCACGCCTCCTTTGCTCGCTCTGCTGGTTTCGAACCCGGAACCCGTGTCTGCGCCGGTTGCGGTGCTGGGTCTTTTAATCGTGGCAGGGGTGGCGCTCTATGTTGCGAGTGTGCAAGTACGGCGTATGGAAATCAACTACACGAGCGAATAGAGCTTGAAGTCGTCGGTTGCAACTTGTTCGCCTTCAGACGTGAATCCAATTCAGAAGGATGAGTACGAGCGCGCCCGTCCCCACGATCATCCAAAGAGCTAGCCCTTGCAGAAGAGGACGATGACCGACTCGCTCGAGCGTCTGCTTGTTTAGCCCGGTGCCGATCAGAAACAGCGTTGCCGTAAGCCCCATCTTGCCCAGGTGGTTAAGAACACCAAAGGTCGGGTTGAACGCCGGCAACACCGTATTCAAAAGAGCGGCAATGCAGAAGAACAGAATGAACCAAGGCCATTGAATACGAGCTCTGGACTTCAACGTCACCGCCGTTACGACGGATAGAGGGACGATCCAAAGGGCACGAGCCAGCTTAATTGTGGTACCGACCGACAACGCCACGGAACCATACTTGGCGGTTGCGCCGACGACCGAACTGGTGTCATGAATAGCCAGCGCCGACCAAAGCCCAAACTGTTCCTGCGTCATGTGAAACATGTAACCAACAGCAGGAAACAAGAATAGCGCAATGGAATTGAGGATGAACACGGTCCCCAGCGCCACGGCCATTTCTTCCTCGTTTGCCTCCGCAATCGGCTTCATGGCTGCAATGGCGCTGCCTCCGCAAATGGCCGTACCGGCGCTGATGAGGAACGCGGATTTTTTCCCGACTTGAATAACATAGCCGAGCCCGAGTCCGAGGAGCATCGCGATCGTGATGCTGGCGGCCGTGTACAGAAAACCCGAGCGACCCGCGTGAACAACTTCGTGGAGGTTCATTCCAAATCCGAGGGCGACGACGGAGGCTTGCAGCAGGAATTTTGCCAGGCGCTTGCTCTCGACGTGAAACGGATGGTGCAGGCCGAATCCGTAAATCAGTCCTCCCAGAAGCGCGATGGGGGGCGAAACCAATCCGCTAGCCGCCATAATCAGGCCCGCGATGAAGAGGTACTTGCCCATTGCGTCAGTCTGACGCAGAGACAGGACGTCCGTCCAAGCAGTAATTGTCATTGGCGATTAGTTTGGCTTATCGGCTGGAACTGCCTGCCCGGAGCGGGCTTTTTGTGGCGTGTTCGAAAGAAGGCGGGCTCGCTCGAGAGCGAATGTGCGGAGCGCACCCGCCGGGCCTTGCGGTTCCGGCCCGGTCGGAGAAATGAGCGTAAAGTGACGCTTGGCCCGGAAACCACTGACCGTGGCGACCTTGAGCGCGCCCAACTCCAGTTCTTTGGAAATCGCCCATCGCGAGACGAAGCCGAGACCGAGACCGGCTTCCACTGCAGACTTGATGGATTCCGTTGAATCCAGTTCCATCACTTTCTTGAAGGACTTGAGTTTGAAGCCCGCCTTTTCAAGGGCCGTCTCGACGACACGGCGCGAGCCTGATCCCTGTTCACGCATCAGAAGACTGAATGCTGCGAATTGGCCGTGGGACAAGCGATCGAATTCGAAATCGCGCGGTGTGATCAAGACCAACTCGTCCTCCATGAATGGTTCCGTACGAACACCCCGGTCGCGTGCTGGCCCTTCGATCAGTCCGATGGAAACCTTGCTTTCGAGCAGGCAACGAACAATTTCGCTGGTATTGCCACTATGCAGCGAGAACTGGACGAGCGGATGCTCGTCGAGGAAGGCCCCGAGGAGTCGAGGGAGAACATACTGGACGAGGTGGTGGAGACTCCCAGCGACAGGTCTCCGGATACTTTGCCATCGTCGCTGCCAAGCTCTCGTTTTGCCTCAGAAATCAACGACGCGACTTTGTTGGCATAGCCGAGCAAAACTGAGCCTTGCCGAGTCAGCGAGATGCGGCCCGCCGCACGGTCGAAGAGACGCGCGCCAAGGTCGCTTTCGAGCGCTTTGATTTGAAGAGTTACTGCAGGCTGGGTAAGGAAAAGTTGCTCCGCGGCCTTGCGAAAGTTCAGGTGCTCAGCTACTGCACGAAACACCTTCAGGCGAAAGTTTTCTAGCTGTGCCACGGAATGATGAACCTGCCGAGAGACCGCCTGGATCGAGAGCGGCGCATCAAGGATACAGCACAAGTCCCTCAGTTCGGGCGTGGCCTGGAGAGTCTGAATGCTGTATTTGCAGGAAAGACCCTATTCCCTACCGGCACTGGCCGGGCTAAGACCTAAGTTTGGCTACCGCTTCCCCATCGCCGCCTCCGCGCCCGCGCGCTCGAATTCTGGCCATGCCACGCCGCCGCTTCCGCAGGTTGCGTTGGGCGATTGGAATCCTGGTGTTACTTCTCATCGTCGTGGCCATCAGCGTGCGCATCGTTATAGTTCGGGCTCAGCCGATTCTGCGGAGCCGAGTCATCGAGACTCTCTCTACTCGTCCAAGAGCCGAGTCGACCTCGCCGAACTTCACGTCTGGATCGCGAACGGGGTCCACGTGAACGGCAAGGGTTTGAAGATTTTCGGCGCTACCGACCCGAATCCGTGGGAGCCTGGCGTCCAACCCTTATTGGAGATCGAAGAATTCCATTTTCAGACTGCCTTGCGCAACCTGTTCCGCGAACCCATGCACGTGGATACCGTCTTTTTGGCCGGCCTCTCCATGAATATCCCGCCCAAAAGCGATCGCCAGCAGATGAATAACCTGCGCCGACGTTCGGGAAAAATGAGCATCATGGTCGACCGCTTCGTGTGCACCAACACGAAGCTCATCATCAACAACGCGCATCCTGCCAAGGCGCCGATGGAATTCGACATCAGCGATCTGCGAATGAAAGACGTCGGCCCGGGTTTGTCCTTGCGCTTCGACGCCACGCTGGTAATCCCAAGCCGGTCGGGGACATCCAGTCGACGGGGCAATTCGGACCGTTGAACGAAGAAAGCCCTCGCGACTCCGCCGTTTCGGGAAACTATTCCTTTACCAATGCTGATCTCGGAACGCTCAAGGGCATAGGAGGAATCCTTTCTTCTATCGGAGCCTATGCAGGGACCCTGGGCCGCATTGAAGTGAACGGCCAGACCGATACGCCCGATTTTCACGTGGCCAGCGGCCATCGCGTCCCGCTCCATACCGACTTTCACGCTATCGTTGATGGCACCGACGGCGAAACTCATCTCGATCCGGTCAAGGCAAGGGTGCTCCATCTTCATTTACCGCCAACGGCAAGGTTGTGCGCATGAAGGGTGCGCCCGGGCACGACATTGAACTCAACGTAGTACTGGGCCACGCCAATATCGAAGATCTGCTGAAGCTTGGCGTCAAAACTGATCCTCCTATCATGACGGGCGCAGTGGCGATGAAAACCAAGCTTCGTCTCATGCCCGGACCAGCCGACGTCGCCGACCGGCTTAGACTTGACGGCACCTTTCACGTGTCGGAAGGCCACTTCGACAACGAAAAGGTTCAGAATCGAATCGATTCCTTGAGCCTGCGCAGCCAGGGTAAGCCAAAGCTCGCGCAAGCGCATGGCGAAGAGAATGTAGAGTCTGACTTGCAAGGAACGTTCGCGCTTCGTCAGGGGGTGCTCAGTTTTCCCTTTCTGCACTTCCAGATTCCCGGCACGCACGCGGACATGGCGGGACAGTACAGCCTCGACGGCAACATTTTCGACTTTCATGGAACGGTTAGGCTGGACGCAAAACTCTCTCAGATGACGACCGGCTGGAAATCAATCCTGTTGAAGCCGGTTGACCCGTTCTTTCGCAAGCACGGAGCAGGAACGGAAGTTCCTTTCAAAATCACCGGCACGCACGAGGAACCGCGCTTCGGCCTGGACTTCGGACATAAGAACCAAAGCTCGCGTGTCGACCACGAAGAATCCACCGCAGTGCGCTAGCGATCCCGTTCCTCCTCGAGTCCAGCGTCGCAGGCTTTCGAAAGCCCATACAGCATCTGGGGTATTGTTCCCCTGTTATCGTCACAATATTTTTCGAAAATAGAACCCCAGTCGATGACACTCCGCTTCGTCGCTGGAACTCACCAAGGAGGAACAGGATGCGGAAAGACTCATTGCGGCAGCTATACGTCGACGAATTAAAAGATCTCTACAGCGCTGAGACCCAGTTGGTGAAGGCCCTGCCCAAACTGGCAAAAACATCATCGAACGCCGAGTTGCGTCAGGCGTTCGAGGAACACTTGCGGCAAACCTCGGAACATGTTTCCAGGTTGGAACAGATTTTCGAGACCCTTGGAGAAAAACCCGGTGGCAAGAAATGCGTGGGAATGGAAGGTCTGGTTAAAGAGGGCGCGGAGACAATGCAAGAAAAATATGGGGATACCGTGATGGATGCTGCCATCATCGGAGCCGCCCAGAGAGTGGAGCACTACGAGATCGCTGGCTACGGGACGGTACGGGCGTTTGCTGAGTTGTTGGGTGAAAGCAATCACGTGCCCTTGATCGAGCAGACGCTGGAAGAAGAAAAACAGGCGGATGAAAAGCTGACCCAGTTGGCGGAACAGCTCAATTCGCAGGTAGAAGAAGGTGAAACAGAAACGACTGGCCGGCAGCGCGAGAGCAAGAGTACGTCCAAGCGGGCCGCCTAAGTTGAGAGTGGAAGGGCGCCGACGCGTCCTTCCCTCAGTTTTCCACGAACGTCGCTTAGGATTCCGCTCGCGTGCGCCCTGAAGGGAAAATCCGGGCAGTAGGGTTGTGACGAGTCCGGCAGGATGGAGTGGCGGCTCCTTTTGCGGCGCCGTTCTCTTCCGCAGACCGACGAACGCAGCAATCGTCAATAGCAGCCCCAGGAGAGCAATGGAGATGGTTAAGAGCGTTCGACCCGCCTTGGGATTGCCAACGATCATGTTCTCCTAGCGAACTCTCTAAACCGCTTTCCGGAGGGTGCTGGCACTCTCGGATCCGCGCTTCTCCGCCGAACCGCCGGTGCAGGCCTTGCACCCGCGACGGCTTCTTTGCGGCGCTCACGCAGGCGACTCTGGAAAGTGTTCCACCGGCTACCGATTCCAGCCGCGCTATTGCTGATTACCACTGCGTCGGCGCCCGCAGGCACAGCCCGTTCCGTCGGCGAAGATGCGGCTTCAATCTCGGCTGTCCTGGATGGCGCGTCAATCGGGCGTGTTTCTGTATCTGCCGTCCACCCGTGCGCTTCGGCCGCAGCAGCAGCGGAAGGGGAGTTTCCCGGAATTTGCTGGGGTGTGGGAGTGACATTGCGGTCAGTTCCTACGCGATGCATGACCGGACTACTTTCCCACTTCGAGCGGTATCGTTGCTCGTAGCTCGCCCATCTGGTGTCGAATCCAGGTCAGATTCCTGATAAGGTGGGAAAGTCTCAATCTGCTGCTTGCTCAGCCGTGTCTCAAAACCGTCACCTGCTTTGGCGGATGGGCGCAGGCTGTCAGCCGGCACGATGAATTCCTTGGTCGTGAGCCAGCCCCCGGTATTGACAACGATATAGCGAATCAAACCCGTGGAATGATCAAAGATGACATCGTCGATCTCTCCTAACTTTTCGTTGTTCGTTCCGTAGAGCTGTGAGCCGCGGATATCCTCGGCGGCGTCGATCACCCGCGCGTCTCCTAAAATCCCATAGTCTGCCAAATCCGACCTCCTGAACCTTCACTGCACTATGGAAGACATCGAGACGGAGTATGGGATTGATGTGGGAGATAAACAATCCGACGATCACTGTAGGGAGAGTTAGCAAACCGTGCGGGACCGCTTTCGTCGGCTGCAGCATCCTCCAATCGCAGGTTTGCATCTGATCTCGACTTGTTGGCACTAGAACTCAGTTCTTCTCGCTGTCTCAGACGCTGCCAAAACCAATGAAACCTCTTACGACATCCCTTGTGATTCGGCGGTACGATTGCTGATGCTTGCAATTCCGGTCGCCTGCGTTTGCATGGACGGTCACGCAGGAAAGGTTTCCGTCCCCGCGAGTATTGCCAGCGACAGACACGCGTGCTTCGCAGCGCGCCTCGCCGAAATTCTTCTATCTGTTCACGTGCGAATATTGTCAGCCACCATGTGGCGCGGTCTTTCTGACCCAACTCGATTTCAGATGCTCTATACCGACGCGAGCGAAGAAACGCAGCCTGACTTTGAAACAACGATTAGCTCCATTGACCCGCGTCCATCAGGCACGTTCTGCCATAATACCCGAGGTGTGCGGCCGATCTCGGTTTTCGCGCACCGCCAAGCCAGTTGTTTTGCTGAAGGGCACACGGATGAAAAAGCCGGTGATACGCGTGACGAAATGGCTCGGGGACATTCCCGTAGAGGCTCATTGCAGCGCGTGTCCGGGAGTTGAGTTCAAGGCGAAGGGTGTAGGCCATCGGCCTAGCCGCGAGGCGTACCAGACGTCCCTCCAACAGCAATTCGACGCGCATTGTAGGGCCACTCACACTTCCGGGAATGGTGTCGCAGAATCCCTGACAACGACCGACTAGTTCTCCACTTGCCGTCCAATTGAAACCGTAAGCCTTTTATCTAAGACGATTTACGGGTCGTAAGAATCGCGGAGTTTATGTGCAGAATCAGCGACCCTGTAGCATCGGACCGCTCAAGGCTGGTGTCCTCACGCAAAAGTGATCCGATCCCCAAACCTCCCAGAATTGCCGACGGACAAGGACAACCCAGAGACTTTCGACTGCAACTAAAGAATTAGTTACTTTTCTCGGTTTGGTTCGTCAAACGACAGGTAGGGAGGAATTGAGGGTGCCGCGAAAACAGTCCGAGACTCTGACTGAAGCCGAACTGCGAATTATGAACGTATTGTGGCTGAAGGGGTTTGGGACGGTTCAGGAGATCTTGGATTCACTGGCGCAGAAGCCTGCTTTGGCCTACAACTCAGTTTTGACCACCATCCGCGTGCTGGAGCGCAAGGGCTACGTAAAGCATTCCAAGGATGGCCGCGCGCACGTCTACGCTGCTTTGGTGGGGCGCAAAGAGGCAACGCGCTCCGAGATTCGACACTTGGTCGGCCGTTTCTTTAAAAACTCCCACGAACAGCTGGTCTTGAACATCCTTGAGGACAAAGGAATAGACGCCGAAGAACTTACTCGCCTGCGAGAGATGTTGGAACGGAGCGGCGCAAAATGATGTGGCCTCACTTGGAGACGGTTGCCCAGATAGCGATCGGCCGTATTCTGAATTCGCTTCCTGAGGGATTGCTCATCGCGCTGTTTGCAGGCGCGACGTTGCGCATTTTGCCACGGCAGAATTCGGGAACACGATTCGCGGTGTGGTTCGTGGCCCTGTTGGCTATCGCTGGACTTCCCCTTGTCGGCGTCACTGGAGAGCACTCTCTTCTCCCGATAGCTACGGCGCGGCCCCTGATCACCTTACCCGGTCCCTGGGGACTGATTCTGTTTCTGGTATGGATGATGGCGGTGTGTTTTGCGCTCCTGCGCTTAACAACGGGGATTTGGCGTCTGCGCGAACTTCGCACGGGTTGCGTCGCGATCTGCACGGCCGACCTCAACCCCGGGACAGCAAAAGTGGTCGCCGACTTTAGCTCGTCGAGATCGGTGACGCTGGCCATGTCAGAGCGCGTTAGCGTGCCTGCGGTTGTCGGCTTTTTTAAATCGATCATTGTGATTCCCGGCTGGGTCCTTCGAGAACTGTCGCCCGACGAACTGAACACCATCCTGCTTCACGAGTTTGCACATGTGCGTCGCTGGGATGCCTGGACGAATCTGCTGCAGAAGATCGTGCGGGCTGTGTTCCCTTTCCATCCCGCGGTGTGGTGGATCGATAGGCAGCTCTCGCTGGAGCGAGAGATGGCTTGCGACGACCATGTCCTGGCCGAAACCGCTAATCCGCGCGGTTACGCGACGTGCCTGATCGCGCTCCTTGAGAAAAGTGTTGCACGCCGTGGATGGGCGATGGCGCACGCGGTTGTGCACCGCGCACGTGAGGCCTCTTTGCGCCTGGCGCAGATCCTTGACGTCGGCCGGCCGAATACCAGAAACATCCGGAAACCAGCCATGGCTCTGGTGGGTGCTTTTTCTGTGCTTTGTCTTATGGTCGTGGCGCGCGGTCCCGAGTTCGTCGCATTCGAGCAGAAGACGCGTTCAATTCAGACCAATGAAGCACATTTGGCTTTGATCGATCAGTCTCATGTCCCAGCGGCTGCAGTCATTCCTGCAGCTATGCGCATGGGCTCATCGCCATCCTTCAAGAAAGTTTCTCGACGTGCCGCGCACGTTGTGAGACACCCTCTCGAAAATCAGCGCGCTGGCCCCGAGATGATCGCGGCACGTTGGAGCGCGGACACCGAGCACCCGATTAACTCGATGAACATGGAAACCAGCCAGAGTCTTCGGCCGGCATCGGAGACGCTCCTGATAATCCAAACGGCGGAACGCGTAGGGCCAAACTCCTGGGTTTGGAGTGTCGGAGTATGGAAGGTGACTAGGCTTAAGGCGCCTCCGGATGGAGCGGGGAGAGTACCGGTCGCCAAAAAGACGTAGGATTAAAAAATTTTGCGCAGCAACAACTAAACAATTAGTTGCAAAGGAGGAGTGAGATGCAAAACTGGAAGACAAAACTGACCCGGTGCTTACTGGCGGCCGTGGTCGCCGTAGTAACCGTCGCGTCGCTTACGACTTACGAGTTCGCTAAGCCCGCGAGAACAGCCGTAGCGGCACCCGCCGATGCACCGCTGGACGACAACAGTGTCGCCGCGTTGCTCACGCTTGACCGCGCCATGGAAACGCTAGCGGCCCGGGTTACTCCCGCGGTTGTAAACGTGACTGTGACGTCGAAGCCGAGCGCACAGCAAGCTGGCGACGAATCTTCTGAAGACATGCAACAGTTCTTTGGTCCGTTCGGTGGCAACCCGTTCGGTGGTACACCGTTCGGCCACCAGTTCAACATGCCGACGAACCCCCGGCAGCGAGTGGAACACGGCCTGGGCAGCGGCGTGATTATCTCGCCGGATGGGTACATCGTTACCAACAATCACGTGGTGGAAGGGGCCACCGATATCCGCGTCACTATGAGCAATCGCGAGGTGCTCTCGGCGAAGCTGATTGGCACCGACCCCCTGACCGACCTGGCAGTAATCAAGGTGAATGGGACGAACTTGCCCAGCGTGCCCTGGGGTGACTCGGCCAAGCTCCATCCGGGGCAAACCGTGCTGGCGTTCGGCAACCCCTATGGATTCCGGTTCACGGTGACGCGCGGCATTATCAGCGCGCTCAATCGCCCGAATCCGGATGCGAGCGATCGCCACAAGCCCGGTGAGTTCATTCAGACCGATGCCGCCATTAATCCAGGGAACTCTGGAGGCGCGCTGGTCGACGCGCGCGGAGAACTTATCGGAATCAACACCTTCCTGATTTCGTCGAACGGATCGTTCTCAGGAATGGGCTTCGCGATTCCGACCCAGATCGTTCAGCCTACGGTAGATGCCTTGATCCGCGACGGCAAAGTCAGTCACGGCGTCATCGGAATTGGCATCTCGGACGTAACTCCGGAGAACGCCAAGTTCTTCCAGATGAGCACTGCCAGCGGAGCCATCGTGACTCAGGTTGAAGCAAACTCCGCCGGAGCGAAGGCTGGCTTGCGGACAGGCGATGTCATCACCAAACTGGACGGACAGTCCGCGACGGATGCCGGAGAACTGCAGATGCAAGTTGGGCAAAAACATCCCGGTGACACGATCCATCTGGAGGTCATGCGCGATGGCAAGACCCTGAGCATTCCAGTCACTCTGGAAGCGATGGGTGAGAACAGCAGCCGCGCGACTGCCGGCGCTGAGCACGGGAAAGGCCGCTGGGGGCTGAGCCTTGGTGATCTAAACCCTGCCACGCGTGATCAACTGCGGCTCCCGAGCGACGTTCACGGTGCCTTGGTAGAGGATGTGCAGCCTGGAAGTCCGGCCGACAACGCCGGCTTGCAGCGCGGAGATGTGATTGTCGAAGTAAACCGGCATTCCCAACAGTCTGCAACCGACGTGGCGCAGGCACTATCCAACCTCCCCAAGGGGCAGGATGCGCTGGTGCTGGTTTGGTCAAACGGGGGCAATACGTTCCGCGTGTTACATCCCACAGAGGGGTAGGTTCGCGTCTCTGACTCCGCTCTGGCGTAAGCTGGGGCGGAGCAACGGCCTGGTGCATTGGGGCTGTGCGAGTCGGAATGCAGAAGAAACAGAGCCTCCCGCGCGCCTTTGCCGTATGAGCAGACAGAAGACGCTAGTCAAAAAAGTCAATCTGGTTATCGCGCCGTATTGAGATTCATTTCAGAAGAATTTGTTTCTAAAGGCTTGATGGCGCCGCTGGGACAGGTTCAGGATCTCCGCAAATTCGGGCTCTTTGCGCAGCGGTCCCAGCAAGGGATCTATTACGAGATAGGGATACGAGAAAAATCCGCCTTCAACACTACGACGCAGGGCGCCTAGAGCGGCAGTTTTGTCGCCCAGCATCGAGTATGCTTGTGCAATTTTGTAGGTCGCCTCGGGATCACCGACTCCACGTTCTCCAATCTTCTTTTCGACGCCGCGTAGGATTTCGACTCCATCCGAGTTTCGATGCGAAATGGAATCGCTGAGAGCCTTGCCGATTTGCGTGTATAGGTAAGGGTTAATATCGAAAGCACGATCCAAGTCCTGGGCAGCACGGTCCCAATTCTTCTCGTGATATTCTCCGAATCCACGATAGAACAAGAAGAAGGCTGAGTCGTTGGCCTCCGGCAGGCTGGCAATGAACTTGTCGTACTCTCCTAAGTACAAATAGGCGTTCAAAACGGAACCATTTGACTTGACCAGAGGATCGAGCTGACGCGCGCGCTCGCACTCCGCGACCGATGCGTTCAACATGCCGGCAAAGCGGTAGGCGTACCCCAGCTCCCAGTGGGCGGCGGCATGGTTAGGGTTGGTCTTGAGAGCATCACGCAGCAATGGCACCGCTTGCTCAACTTTCCCGGTGTCAACGAGCAAGTTAGCCACGAAGGTTTGTGCGTCCGGTTGCGACGGCTGTATCGCAAGCGCGCGTTCATAAGCCGCTTGCGCGCGACGATACTGCTCTCGGCCGCCAAACTCGAAAGCCGCATCAGAGGTGTACGAAGCTCCTAGATACGCCCACGCGGAAGCATAGTTTGGGTCGATTTCGGTTGATCTCTCCAGCATCTTGATCGCCATGGGAAATTTGTGCTGGCCGTGGAGGTCGATTCCACGCAGGTAATATTCATAGGCTAGTGGATTGACAGGCGCAGCGGCGTTGATCCTCTCCGCCTCGGATGGGGATAAGTTCAGTTCCAAGTCTTTGATAATCCGCTGGGCTACGTTGTCCTGAACTCTCAGGAGCTTGTCGTACTTTAGATCGATCGTCCCTCTACCCAAGATCTGGTCAGTTTTGCCATCGATCAATTGATAGGTGATTCGCAGATCTTCACCTTCACGGATGAAAGTGCCGGTGAGCAGCGCGTCCACGCTTAGCTCCGTCGCCACCTTTTGGGGGTCGATCACTTGGTCTCTGTATTTCTGAATGGTAGAGGAAGGGCGCACCACGAGGGCACTGACATAACCCAGCTTCGTGATAATGGCATCGGCGAGAGAAAACCCCAGAAAATCATCATTGGGATTTTGTCGAAGGTTTTGCAGGGGCAGAATCGCCAAGGTCCTAGGCCTCACCTGAAACTGCACGCTCTGGGATCGCCACTGATACAACCATCTTGCGATCGACCAGAGTGCGCAGGCCAACAGCATGAAGAGTACGATCCGGCCAATCGTGCGCTCTGTCGCCTTTCCTTTCCCTTCACGAGACGCCGTGAGCGGCCGCGGAAACGGTGCGACGTTCCCCCAGTTTCCCGCGTCGCTGGTAATCCCATTGTGCCGATCGATTTCCCCGATCGAGGAGCCCACGGGAGAGCCGGACAAAACCGATCTGGGGGTCTCGCCTGTCCGGTTCCGAACCCCTGCGACGAAGCGATAACCACGACTGGGGACGGTGACGACGTATCGCGGTTCGCCAGGAGACTCGCCGAGTGCTCTTCGGATCATCGACACTTGCTGGGTCAGGTTCGACTCTTCCACGAAGCTGTCAGGCCAGAGGGCCTTCATCAGCTCTTCTTTCGAGAGCATTCGCCCGCTGTTCTGAACCAGCACCAGTAGCGTGTCATAGGTTTTCGGGGTTAGCGGTACCGGGTTTCCTTCTTTTAGCAATGCGTGCTGAATTGTGTCCAAGACAAAAGGACCGAACTCGTAAGACATGGGACAGCTGGCTCCCTGCAATGTTGGACGGAACTGATTCGCGGTACTCATCGATCAATTGTGGCGCGGGAGTCGTTCGCACATGAATGGTGGCAACTCTCTGCCGGATAGTGATCTGAGCCTTATCGACGTTTCCCGTGGGGAAATACAGGCCAGGGCGTGGCGCGGCAAGTTGCACCTCGGCGCTCGCCAGGGAACGAAAACGCCGCTGTGGACTCGCGGTGGTCATTCTACGACAAGAAAGGGCGATGCGGAATGTGAAAATCGCCGATCAAATGCGCCGTGCCTTCCACACGCTCCGCCCCTTCACCTCGCAAACCCATCCGCAACTCCCTTCGCTCCTGCCAGATACGGCGTTCCTAGTTTTTTTGGAGTTCTTTTAGATGTCTTTTAGGCCCTTCTGAGGACGATTTCGCCTGTTCCGGGCAAGGATGCATTCGTCGGCGTCATTAAGCGACGACGGCCCGCGACTGGTTCGCGATGATCAGAATCGGTTCGCGGCCAATTCTCACGAGGGGAGTTCGACCGACATGACACAGATAAGAAAAACAATTCATGGTGGCAAGTGCCTGATTTTGGCTGCACTTGCCATCGCGATCGCAACAGCCGCCGCACAGCCTGTGGCGGCACAGGTCCAAAAGAAGACCTTTAAGCTCTATCCCAACCCCAAGTTCATTGCTTGCGCAGGCGTACAGGGTGGCCCCACCCCGACGGCGTCGGTTACGGTTACGCGGGGGAGCCTGGCCGACACCTTGTACATCTCGGGCAAGAACTTCCAACCAAATCTAGCCTTCGACCTGTTCACAATCCAGCGCAGTGAGTTGTTGTCGAACGGCCAAGTCGATCCAAACTTCACCAACTTTGGCCAAGCCTGGTATCAAACGGACCTTCAGACCGACGCATACGGCAATTTCAACGGGACCATCAAGACCATTCTTTTAGATCAGATCTTTGGGTTCGATCCAGATGTCAAGCTGGCCCCAACCCAAGCCCTCAACGTGGGCATTTGGTTCGACGATCCCAATGCTGCTGCGGCCTGCGGTTTCAACGTGAACAACCCGACACCGTTTAACGGTCAGCACAAAGCCGGTCCAAACGCTCTCATCAGCGTACCGAACTCGACGACGGGGCTCGGGCCTTTGTGCACGAAGCCGATCAAGCAGGGCAGCACCTACGTCTGCAACATCAACCAGTAGGTTCTGTACGCCACCTGGCCGTGGGGATCAGGTCAGTAAGGAACAGGTGTGCAATGAAACGATCAATATTCAACCGCCTAGCGAGGATGTTGAGTTTGTTGTTGGCAACCGGAGTTTGGGTGCTGGTTGTCCCTCCCGCAAATGGCCAACAGGAGGTTAGTCCAACGTGGTATGACCCCTGGCCTGCGGCTACGAAAGACGTTGGGCAGTCCTCGAGGACACGCGCGGCGAGCAAGCAGAGCGACCGGAAGGTCGGTGCCGCGGCCTCTAAGCCAGTCACTCGGAAAACACGGCGCGAAACATCCGTCGATCAGCGTGCCCGAGCGTCAAGAAGACGGTCTGGCCAGTGAACGCTGTCAGGGGATCTCTCGTTAGCCGCAGGACGCAATTCAGGAACGCTTTGAAGTCAAGAACAGAACTCGAACCGGATTACACAAAATGAACCTTTAGAAGGAGATGCTATGCAACTGCGTGACAAATGGATCGCAACAGTGTCTGTCTTGCTGCTGGCGGCGACGCTAGGTACCGCTCAGTCCTCCAGCAGCGTCACTACTAACGACGTCGTGCCACGGCTGGTTAAGTTCAACGGATCAGTGAAGGATGATGGAGGTCCTACAGAAACCGGCATTAAGGGCGTGACTTTTGCGCTCTACAAAGACCAGTATGGCGGCGCGCCTCTTTGGTTGGAGACTCAGAACGTGCGCGTCGACAGTAAAGGAAATTACACCGCCCTGCTGGGATCGACCAAGCCTGAAGGGTTACCTGCTGATTTGTTCTCGTCCAATGAAGCGCGCTGGCTTGGCGTTCAGTTGGAAGGTCAAGCCGAGCAGCCGCGTGTTGTGTTCGTGAGCGTGCCGTACGCACTGAAGGCTGCTGATGCTGAGACCATCGGCGGACTGCCCCCCTCAGCATTCGTGCGCGCGAATCCTGCGACAGCCTTAGCTGGCAGCACTGAGTCTCAGGCTGCTTCGGTCGCAACAGCGGGTTCGAAGAACGCGCCGCCGGCCACGTTGAATGTCATTACTCCGCCTCCAGGCCAACCGGCTGGATTTTTGCCTTTGTGGACTGGCACGAGTCCGACGCATACGCTGGGCAGTTCAGTGTTGTTTGAAACGAGCAAGAAGATCGGATTGAACACTAAGACGCCTGGGGCGAGCCTGGAAATCGACTCGACGAATCAGCTTGGCTTATTCCTGCACGCACCGTTCTCAGGCAACGTCGGTACTGGCCTCGACTTCTTCACGACCGGATCGGGCGGCAGACAATGGGAGATCCTGGCAACGGGCAGTGCCGCCGCACAAGGAGCTGGAAAGCTCAACATCCGCGACGTGACCAGCGGGAAAGATATCTTCACAATCTCCAGCTTGGATGACACCGTCGGCATCGGGACCACTAACCCTGGAGGAGCGTCCCTGACCGCCGTGTCGAACAACGCAAATAGTGCCGTGCTGGGCCAAAACAAGACCAACGATGGGAGCGGCGTGGAAGGTACCACCACTGGCACCATCGACTTTAATTCCGGCGTAATCGGTGCGTCCCTTGCGAGCATCGGTGTGACCTACGGCGTGAATGGCACCAACAACAGCACCGACTTCTTTGCCGCCGGCGTGGAAGGCGATTCGTTTGCCACGAGCGGCAAGACCCTCGGCACAGTCGGGACCACTGCGAGCCCCAATGGCACCGGCGTGTGGGGGCTCGCTCTTGGGACCAGTAACACAGGCAAAGGCATTGGCTGCTGCCCGGTGGGGGTGTGGGGCGACACTGCCTCCAACGCGGGTGGAGCCGCGGGTCTGGTTGGCACGGCCGACGACGGTCGAGCCATCTATCTCGAGAACAACAGTCCCAGCGGCGTTCCTACGGCCTTTATGCGGCAGGACGCCAGCGGCCAACTCGCTCTTGTTGCGGGTGGACTAACCGCCGCTTGCACCATCGACACCAACGGACACGAGAACTGTCCGGGTAATTTCTCGACAACGGCGTCGGTGAACTCCGGTAAGCGCCAAGTGGCCCTTTACTCTGTCCAATCGCCACAAAACTGGTTCGAAGATTTCGGAAGCGGACAGCTTGCGGGGGGAACAGCCTCGGTGACCCTCGAGGGAACCTTCGCGCAGACCGTAAACGCGTCTTCGGAGTATCACGTCTTCCTAACCCCCGAGGGGGACTGCCGTGGACTGTATGTGAGCAAGAAGACACCTACGGGTTTCGAGGTGCGTGAACTGGGCGAGGGACGGTCCACTGTGGCATTCGATTACCGCATCGTGGCGATCCGGCGCGGCTTTGAAGGCATACGCATGGAGGACATGACAGAGCGCCTGAAGAAAGCAACTGCGCCTATGCCGAACGCTTCTCCCGGAACGAGGTTCACGATGCCTAGACGGCGAGCTGTTCCCGGTGTCTCGGTCAAATCCGACGTCGCAACATACGCCAACCCAGTCGGGAGGTAGTTGACGGATACGCAGAAGCCTGTCCCCGGGCTCGAGGTAAGCACATAAAGCCCGAGGGCAGGTCACTGGTTATCTTCGATTACCGATCTCCGGAAAGGGAAACGGACATTTTGTTAGCAAACGCGATACTCCTGGTGGTCGTCGCGGCGTCTGCCGCGACGACCACGCAAGAGTGGACCCGCAGTTGGGATAAGTTTGGGAACCTCTTATGCAGCTGGTTGATGCAGAGACGGGTCAAAATCGTCACAAGCAATTCTCTCGTCGATTCGATCTCGACATCCGAATGTTTCGCGAGATGGTTGCTAGGACTGCTGCGCACACACCCTTAGATTAAAAACTCGCAGCCACGCTTCCGAATTCCCGAACGAGACAATCGTGCAACCGGCACACTTCACCTTTGACAAGACCAGTCGTCAAACTTTCTGTGACGCCTTGAATTCTGTGGACTAACGACCCTTTGGCGCGGTAGTCAACTCGACCCACATAGTCTCGACACCAAGAGGGACAACGAATGCTCCGAGCTCTGACTTGAACTGCCCCGCAAGGCGATACTCCAGCCCACCCTCTCCAGCCGCTGGCTGCTCCACGCGTAAGCGGGCGCTAGACGCAAACTGCGTAGCCGGCGCAAAACCAAGACGAACCGATCCAGTTTTCGCGTCCAACTCCACGCGCTGGAACTGGCCAGCATCCAGGGTAAGCCACAATCCCAGGGGAGCCACATAAAGGCGGGTCCGGAACGAGTCGAGCGGGACAACAGATATCTTGCCTCCATCAGTAGAGATATTCCCGCCGAAGGCCAGCCATCCGAACTCGGGATGCCGCACGATGTAGGTCGCCGTATTCCATGCGTGGCCGAAGAAATTGGGCCCGTTGTCGCCGGAGAGCGGATCAGGCTTGAGCATGTCGGGAAAAGAGTGGAACGCCGGGGAGAGAAAACCTTCCTGATCAATGTCTATCAGCGCACCCATCGTGCCACCGTAGCCTACGCGTAACAGGTAGAAGTCATCAGGATGCTCGCGATATTCCGACAAGAGTGGAATCGCATTGATTCCGGAGCCGTAGTGGTGCAACTGTCTCTCGATCCGGCTGTATTTTGCGGCGAAGATGAAATCCCAATACCGGCGGGCACTTCCGTTGTATCCCCAGTGCGGGATCGCGGGGTCGTATCCCAGGATCGCGTCGAGTGTTACTTCAGCCTTGTCGTTGTAGCCGAAGTGCTTCGTCCACGCATAGACTTCTTCCTGGCCGGTCGAGTCCCATGGCATCTCGCTGCCGAAGGGGTAAGCCTGGGCTTTCCAATGATCAGCGCGCTCACGCATTTTTGATTCGAGTGCATTGGCCTCGGTATTCATGCCTTCGCGCTTCAGGTCAGCCAGGATCTGAACGAAGATGTCTCCCTCCATCTGACCGAACTCGGCATAGCCCGAAGCGAACTTCGTCATTGCCATTGCTGTCTCGTACGCATGCGAGAGATACCAATCCCAAGGGTGACTCGTGACCAGTCCCTGGTTGTTGCGCGCGAGGTGATAGAGGACCCAATATGCGGCTGCAACGTGCGGATAGTTGAACGAGCGGTCGACCGCTTCCGACGCCTGCTTGCTCCAACTGGTCCAGGTCTTCCAATTCAAATCGCTGCGATAGTAATTTGGCGGCAATTGGTCGGGCTGATAGTAGAAAAGACTCTTGCGAACCCCGTACTGATTTGGACCTTCCTTGAACTGCAGGCCGCCCCAAACCACGCCATCGACGAATTGCTCGAGCTTGTCGACCTCCTCTTTCTTTGGTTGGCCGAGTTCCTTCATCGCCGCCGCGAGCCAGGAGCCCGCTCCGCCTTCGTCGCTGAGTCCGGCGATCCAGACGCGGCTGTCTTGAAGCACGATCTGGTTGAGCTCACGGTCATAGGACATCACCGAAGGGTCGCGATGGAAAGGATCGTTGGGGTCGGTGAACCACTGCTTGGTTGTTAGAAAGTGGCCCATGTCAGATACGGCTTCCGCCGCCGGCTTGATTACGAAATAGCTGATCGCCTGCACGACGCCGTCTGCGTAGGTCACAGACACGCGAGCGCGTCCCCAGGTCTTGCCTTTCAGCGTGTAGGACTGCCAGCCTGCGGCGAGGCGAGGCGTCACGGCTGATCGCGATTGCGCCATGGGGTTCGACCGCAATCGACTTCACGCTCTTCGGGTACTTCAAGAACAGCCGTCCGTCGAGGTCGGTCGGCAGAACGTAACCGGGAATACCGACGGCTACGGGGCGTCCGGCGTCTGCCAGAGTTTTCTCGATGTTGCGAATCGAATCCGAGAGCAGAAACTTCAGGCCGTAGGTCTTGGACTCGCCGGGCGCGAGCATCAGGCTGGTAGGCGGATTCCACGGTTGGGCGTTCTTCCATTCGTTCTCGCTGTATGCCTGGCTGTGGACCATCCACTCGTAAAAGCCTTCAAAGGTGATGCCGCGCGGGGTTGGGTCGGTGAATACCGGATTCGTGCCCCAGCGGTCTGCCCGATCTAGGATTGGGTTATAGGCCTCGAACGGAGTCCGGCCGTCAGGGACAACCAGCAGCGCAGGACCGTGACCGCTCAGCCGAGTCACCTGCAGATATCCGGCATCTTCACCGATGTATGGATCGTAAAAAGAGCACTTCGCATGTGCTTCCTCCAGTGATCGCTCGTTGAGCACGTTGTTGAATATCATGGGGATGCCCAGTGCCCCGATCTGGATCGTGCTCGTTGTTTTGTTCTTCAGCGTGAAACGCAACACTAGCTTGCCCACTTTCCAGTGCCCACGTGCGCGTGATCTGCAGCGGAATGTCTGAAGATAGAGTCGGAGCTAGGTCGGCGGCGGCCAACTCATTCTTGGAGGTCGTCAACGCTCTTACTGGATTGCGAGCGGCAGCGGTGGAGTAGTTCTTCCAATCGCCTGAGTTCCCTGCTCTCAAGCGCAACGTGATGTCTCCAAGATGAAAATAACCGTCTTTGGAGCGCGCAACCAGGAGATCTCCGGGCGTGAAATCGAAATCGCCAGCTGTTTTCGGCTTAAGAGCAGCGACTGTTTGTGAGCTCTTGACCAGACTCAGAGTAAACTCCGGCGTATCAAGGTCGATCGTCCCTTGACTGAGCATCGGTCCGGGAGTTGGAGGCTGTTTCTTTTCGTTTCCTTGCTGGGCAGCCCAGGCATGAACGGTCACGATCAAGGTCATCGCAAAGCAACAGGCGCGGATCGCATTTGCGATTTGAGATAAGTTGCCTCTGTTTTTGCCAGTCTCGAATATTCATGGCGGAACCAGACGCTTCCTCTCAAGAGCGTAATCAGGCACACTGCCGGCTAACTCAAAGTGGTCGAGAAAATAACCGCACGGTGAGCGAGAATCTATTTGCGAGAGCCACGAGTGGACAATGAAGGCACCGCCGCCTCCTCTCGTCATCTCCCCATCGACCATGCGCCAAATCCCCAGCGGGTTCTCATCTTTGAGTTCCTCTGGCAGCGCTTGGTTGGGAAATCCCTGGTAGCAGACTGGCCGCGTAAAACGGAAGATGGCACGGGTGCCCACCGATGTGGATCGTCCATCCGAGGTCGAGGGATAGGGGCCGCCATGGACCATTGCGTGGGATACTTCGACGCCCGTAGGAAATCCGTTAAAGACGAGCCGCCCAACTCTGCTCTCAAGAATCGCGATCAGATCGGCAAATTCGCGGAGATCCTGCTCCGTACCATGAATCGTCGCGGTGAGGTGGCCTTCGAGACCCCGGGCAATCTTCAGGACTCTTCGCGCGTCGAGTGCTGCACCAGGAGCGTCGTCGGACCGAAGATCTCCTCATCGAGGTCCGAACCGAGGAACGATGCTGCGTCCGTTTCAAATAGCGCCGGCCTACGGAAAATCCTCACCACCGGCCCCTTGCGGAGCTTCGGCCACAACGTTTACCTGACCGTCTGTCTTGCGCTCGGCAATCGCCGAATCATACGAAGAATGAATCGTCTAGGTAAGCAGATGGAACGGCGCCGATCCGCAACCAATTGTCGCAACTTTTCCCTGAACGGTGCCGCTTCGGTGCCTTGTGGCAGAAAGACCATTCCTGGCTTGGTGCAAAACTGTCCCGCACCCATGGTGAACGAAGTGTGCAATCCTGCCGCAATCGTCTCTCCTCGCTCTCGCAACGCGCCCGGCAGGATGAAGACGGGATTGGTGCTGCTCATTTCCGCATAGAACGGGATCGGCTCCGGGCGCGACGCGGCGATGTCCATCAATATTCTTCCCGCAGTGCGCGACCCGGTAAAGCCTCCAGCCTTCACCAAAGGATGTTTCATCAATGCTGTGCCGATCTGGGCGCCGTGACCAAATAACAAGGAGAAGACGCCTTCGGGCAGGCCGCACTCGCGAACGCTGTCCTGAATCGCCCGTCCTACGAGTTCGCTGGTACCGGGATGAGCCGCATGCGCTTTGACGATGACCGGATTTCCTCCCGCGAGTGCCGAGGCGGTATCGCCTCCGGCGACCGAGAATGCCAGCGGAAAGTTGCTCGCTCCGAAGACGACGACCGGGCCCAGAGGACGCAGCATGGAACGAATATCCGGCTTGGGAAGAGGCTTCGGTCCGGATCGGCGTGATCAATGCGCGCGGACACCCACGATCCTTCTTCCGCTACCTCGCGCAAACAACCGCAGCTGACCGCAAGTGCGGGCGGTTTCACCCTGCAGCCGCGCCGGCGGCAAAGCAGTCTCCTGCCCGGCGCGTTCGACGATCTCAGGCGCGATGGACTCAATCTTTGCCGCAATCCTGCGCAAGAACTCGCCGCGTTCGCGTCCGGAAATGCGGCTGTAGACGGGAAATGCCTCAGACGCAAGGCGGACCGCAAGTTCGACCTCTTCCGAAGTTGCAGGGATAAATCCAGGCTGCAGGCGTTGTCCATTGCGAGGATCCGTGGCGTAAAGCGGTTCTGCCGTCCCTCGCCTTCCCGAAAACCGATGATCGACCTACCAGAGAGGTTTGCCATAAAGACTCACTTTCGCTTATGCAGTGCGTAACTGGTAACAGGCTGCGGCCGGGAACGCAGCGCATCACGAATTATCTTCTTAGTCCGCTCCAGTTCGTCTCCGACCAACTCGAGGCGCGGCGGGCGCACGCGCGGATTTCCCATCCCTACTTCTGCCTGAACCAGCTTGATCAGTTGCACGAAATTCGGCACGGTGTCCATGCGCAATAGTGGCAAGAACCAGCGATACAGTTCGAACGCCTTTTCGCTGTCTCCGTTCATACCGCAATTGAACAATCTACGGACTCGCGCGGCAGAGCATTGGCCAGGCCTGCAATCCATCCGGTTGCGCCAACGCCGATGGCCTCGAGTACGGCATCATCTACGCCGACCGAAATCTCCAGTCTGCGGTCCACGAGCGCACGAATCGCCGAGACTCGCCGGGCATCGGTGCTGGATTCCTTCACTGCCTCGAAGTTCGCGTATTCCTCCGCCAGTTCGCGAATCTGCTCAGGAACGAAATCGGTTCCGTAAGCGATGGGATTGTTGTAGAGCATGCAGGAAAGGGGCGTGGCGGGGAACACGGCGGCAACGTGGGTCTTCATTTCGCGCCAGTCGCCCTGATAGACATAGGGAGGCAACACCATTAGGCCGTCGCAGCCGATATCGGCGGCCGCCTTGGCCAGCGCCACCGCCTCCGAAGTGGTCAGAGCAGAGATGGAAGCCACAACCGGCCCACGCCCGCTGACCGCCCCGACGCAAGTACGAAGTACGTCGAGCTTCTCGTCGAATGATAAGGTCGCGCCTTCTCCCAGGGAACCTAGGGCAACGATCCCGGTGCAGCCGTTATCGAGCAACCAGCGGCAGTGCGCCCCAACGAAAGCATGATCGACGTGGAGATCTTCATTGAAGCACGTTGTTATAGCCGGCATCACGCCCTTCCAGTTCATCATTGCCCTCCGGTTACTTCGCTACCCACCAGTTCCGAATCGTCCGTAATCGTTGCCAGGCTCTCAACCCGAGCGGGAAAGACTGGCGGCCGAACGGAATCAGGGTTCCATTTCAGAAGAAATTGAGTTGCAGGTCCGCAGATCCGGCCCTGGCAGGGGCCCATGCCACAACGGCTCTGTAGCTTGGCCGCACGCCATGAGCTATGCTGGCGCAGGCGGGAATACGGAACGTCTTCGCATCGGCATACGATGGTTTCGGGTTGCGGCAAAGTTCGAAGTTCGGGACGCAGTTGGAAGGTCTGATCCAGAACCTTCGCGAAGCGCCGCGCGCTCTTTTGCTGACGAAACAATCGCTGTGCCATTGAGGCTTGGTTTGCGGCAGCAAGGCCGGCAATCTGTCCTTCGACAAGGGCTAACTCCAGGCCTCCGATGCCTGTGGGTTCGCCGGCGCAAAAAATGTCCGGAAGGTTCGTTTGTTGAAGTTCATCGACCATCACATATCCGTTTCGAACGTGACAACCGAGCAACATCGGTAGTTCGATATTGGGAACCAAATGGAAGCCGCACGCGAAGTAGTCGCAGGAAATCGTCTTCAGTTCTGCCAGGGAGCGCAATCGTCACCTTCTCTAGCGTCCGCTGACCATAAGCGGCTACCGGCCAACTTTTTGGGATGAATGGAACCCCGGCTAGTTCCCGTTTCAGCTGAAGAGCCTGCAAAATCTTGCGAGGCTGGCCTGCGAGGGACATCGCGAAAGCCGCGAGACTTCCCCAGGATGCCTGTTCGCAAATCATCGGAATTTCGGCGCCATGTTTGCGAAGGTATGCCGCAACTGCGAGCAACAAAGGACCGGTCCCTGCAATTACGACGCGCTTGCCGCGAATGGGAAGACCGCTCTTCACCATTGCCTGCAAACCGCCCGCACCCATAACGTTGGGCAACGTCCAGCCCGGAAACGGCAAGAACCGCTCGCGCGCTCCGGTTGCCAGGATTAGTCTCTCGTAGCAGAGTTCTATGAGATCGTCGCTTCCCTCCGCCAACAGGATTCCCGCTTGAGGTTGGTGAAAGACGCGGATCCCACAGAGCTTGGTAGCTCCGGACCGATGGAGGCGATCAGCCCAGTGCGCCGACTCGCTCTTCCCCTGCTGTGCCGACTCCCCTCGCCAGATCTGCCCTCCGAGCTTCGGGTTGTCGTCAACGATGCCGACACGGGCTCCGCACTCGGCTGCGCGGACCGCGGCCGCTATGCCCGCAGGTCCGCCGCCGATTACGAGAATGTCGAAGCGCTGTGTCACTGCCATCGTATTCCTGTCAAACGTCTTTAATGATCCGTCGAGATCTTCATCTCGGGTACGCACTCGGTCTGGCAACTCCGGTAGTGCGCTATTCCGTTGATCGTCACCCGGCACTCAAAGCAAATGCCAATTCCGCATAGCGGTCCACGTGGCTCTCCGCTCACAGAGGTTCGGCATGGCGCCCCGGCTATCGCCATGGCCACCGCAACGGTCGCTCCCTGCGGCACTGCAACCGGAGCTCCATTTACTGTCACTGTAACGTTGCTAAGCATGGACCTGTTCCTTTTGAGCGCGAGACGGCAAATACGGTTCGATGGGAATCTCCGGGTTCGTACCTGTAATTTGATCGGCGAGGAGTCTCGCGGTTCCGAGAGAAGTCGTGATTCCGAGCCCTTCATGACCCGTCGCCAAGAAGATGGACTTGTCTCCCTGCCATGGACCGATGTACGGAAGCTTGTCAGGAGTGGCGGCGCGGAAGCCTGTCCATGCCCGCACCGTAGATAGTCGCGCCAATCCGGGCATATATTCCTGGGCGCGCTGCAGCATGCGCGCCATCGCGGCGTTGTCCACTCCTTTGTGTTCTGCACCGTACTGGCGAGAAGAACCAATGAGGATCTGGCCGGTCCGCCGTGGTTGAACGTTGAAAGCGACAGAATCGCTGCTCACGGAGTGGGCGCTCTTTAAGTAACCAAGCTCCACCAACTGATGTCGCAGAAATCCTGGATAGCGGTCGGTGATCACTAGATGGCCTTTTCGTTTCCTGATTTCGAGTCCGGGCGTGAGATCGACGGCTCCGGCCCCAGTCGCGTTCACAATGAATTCGGCAGACATCTTCATACCGTCCGTGAATTGAACCGATCCCTCCCCGACCCGGACAACGTAAGATCCTACGTGGAGTTCCGCGCCGCTTCCTTGCGCTCGTTCGATGAGAAAACGCGCTGCGCACGGGGGATACAGCACGCCATCCTCGGGAACCAGCAAGCCCCCGGCCACTCCTTTGCGTAAGTTAGGTTCCAGGACCTGCAGAGCCGATGCGTCTAGTACTTCGGTCGGAACTTCCCGCTTGCCGTAGTAACCCAGTTTCCGCCAGACTTCCTTCATCTCCTCTTCGTCGGCGGCAACCCAGATCGTTCCGCATTGCTCGTACTCGACATCGTCCGGCAACTCGGAACGCAATTCCTGCCACAACTTTTGAGAGTATCGAGTCAGAGCGAACTGGGCTTCGGAGTCGTCCATAACTACGATGTGCCCCATACCGGCCGCTGTCGCTCCGCCCCCGACCAAGTCCCGGTCCACGACCACAACGCGTAGGCCGCGGCGGGCGAGTTCATCGGCACACGCGGCGCCCACAATCCCGGCGCCTACAACTAGCACGTCATAGGCTGCTTTGCTCATCCGCGAATGCCCATGCAGAACGGGTCCCGAGGATTCAGCACCAACTCGGCGTCGGCGTTCACGAAAGCGGATCCTCGAACGCTGGGATAGACCTTCCCATCCCGCACTTTGATGCTACCTTCAAAGACTGTTCCGACCATGCTCTCCTGCCGCCAGATTTGACCTTCGCGGATCTTGCCGTCGGCGTACAAGCAGGCGAGTTTGGCGCTGGTTCCGGTGCCACAAGGAGACCGATCGTAAGCCTTACCAGGACATAGCACGAAATTCTTGCTGTCAACACCTGTTAATTGTGATGCGGCAAACAACTCCACATGGTCGATTTCTTTGCCATCGTCACCGGTGATGCCGTTGGCACGCAGCGCTAAGCGGATCGCCCAGGTAAAATTCGTCAACTCCTCCACGTGCGCCAGCGTTAGTTGCCGGTTGTGATCACTCACCAGGAAGAACCAGTTCCCACCCCATGCAACATCGCCCGTGACAACACCGTGGCCGGGCACGTCCAAAGTGACGTTCTGCGCCCTGCGATAGCTCGCAACATTGTTGACGCTCACTTCGCCGTTCTCGTGCAGCATGGCGGCTACTGCTCCTACTGGTGTGTCGATCCTATGCTCCCCGGGTCGGATTCGGCCCATGTACTGCAGGGTGGCGACAAGCCCGATGGTGCCATGACCACACATTCCGAGATAGCCCACGTTATTAAAGAAGATAACTCCCGCTACTGACGAACCATCCGTTGGTTCGCACAGTAGCGCACCCACCATGACATCCGAACCGCGGGGCTCGTTGACTACTGCGGAGCGGAAATCATCGTGCTCCTCACGAAAACGCTCCAGCCGCTCGGCAAGCGAGCCAGTCCCCAAATCTGGACCGCCACTCACAACCAGGCGCGTGGGCTCACCGCCCGTGTGGGAGTCAATGACCCGGATCTTACGCAGTTGCGTCACCGGCTTCCTAGCCGGGCCGGGCCGGGTAATTGGCTTATTTTTGTGACGATGAGCATTGGCGGTATTTTATGGATACAATATGCAATCGTCAATGTAATTACACCCCGGAGGGCGGCCATTTGAGCGAAACCCGCGACTTGTCACCTGTAGATCGCGAACATCGCGAATTCTCGCGGGGATTGGGTCTTTTCGATTCAACGATGCTGGTAGTCGGGGCCATGATCGGGTCCGGCATCTTTATTGTACCGGCCGAGATGTCGCGGAATATCGGTAGTGCAGGATGGCTTCTGGTGGCCTGGGGTGTGGCAGGTACGCTAACCATCGCGGGCGCGCTGTGTTACGGCGAGTTATCCGCCATGATGCCCCACGCCGGCGGGATGTACGTGTACCTGCGGGAGGCATACTCGCCCCTGTTTGGTTTCCTCTACGGCTGGACTCTTTTTTCCGTGATCGAGACCGGCACCATCGCCGCCGTCGCTGTGGCCTTCGCCAGATTCTCCGGCGTAGTCTGGCGCCTGATTGGGGAAGATCGCTACCTAATCTCGCCGATTCATATTTCGTCGCGATACGCGCTATCGCTTTCTACGGCCCAACTGCTCGCCATCGGTGTAATCGCGCTGCTGACCTTCAGCAATACTCTCGGCCTGCGTTACGGGAAACTGGTTCAGAATGTGTTTACGCTCTCGAAGACTGGGGCACTGCTGGGCCTGATTATTCTGGGTATTTCGCTGGGGTGCAACCCAGCGGCCTTGCACGCTAACTTCGCCCATGCTTGGCAACCGCAAGGACTCGCCACTCACGGAGCGGCATGGAGCTGGACAACCGCGATGGGCCTGTTCGTTGCCATCTGCCTGAGTCAAACGGGGTCGCTGTTCTCTGCTGACTCCTGGCACAATATCGCGTTTGCTGCCGGCGAGGTGCGCAGACCGGAGCAGAATGTCACCCGAGCGATGGTCATTGGGACGGTAGTAGTCATCACATTGTACGTGCTGGCAAACATTGCGTACCTCGTAACGCTTCCCCTGGAAACGATCCAGCATGCACCCGCGGACCGCGTCGGAACTGCCACGTTGCGGGCGATCTTCCCAAGCACCGGGAACGCTGTGATGGCGGTCGCAATCATGGTCTCAACCTTCGGGACCATCAATGCGCTCACACTCACTGGAGCCCGCGTCTACTATGCCATGGCGCGACAGGGGCTGTTCTTTTCCTTCGCTGGGAGACTCAATCGGGCGAGGGTTCCTGCCTCTTCCCTGAGGCTGCAGGGATTGTGGGCGGCTGTGCTTGTGCTACCCCGCGTCTACGATCCCACATCGCAATCCTGGGGAAACCTCTACAGCAATCTGCTGGAATATGTGATCTCTGCCGCGCTTATTTTCTATGTGTTGACAATTGCGGGCGTATTCCGCCTTCGGGTCAAGCGCCCGGATGCCCCACGCCCCTATCGCACGCTTGGATACCCCGTCGTTCCGGCGCTTTATATTGCTGCCGCGAGTGCGATCCTTCTCGTGCTGTTTGCCTACCGGCCGGCAACAACATGGCCGGGCTTGCTTATTGTGCTTTTGGGAATTCCCATTTACTTGACGATTCACAGACGGGGCCGCAACCGGGGCGTGCAGGAACCTGGAAAACCCGGTTTTCAGACGGCAGATTGATGGGGGGTTGGTTTTGCATGCGCAAAGGCAACACTTTTTACTGTAGAACTGCGAACATAGAGGAATTAGCTGGATAAAACATGCTGTATAGTGGAACCACTTATAAGACTTGATTTTGCTTAAACCAGATCTAAACGAGAACACTTAAGATGGATCTGCAAAACGCAACGGACTCGGCAATCCCGCGCCAATCTCTGACGTCGGCTGTGGCTGACAAGCTTCGCGATCAAATTATCCGTGGAGAAATCCCGGAAGGCGCTCAACTCCGCCAGGATGCGATCGCAACCCAGTATCAGGTCAGCCGAATTCCGGTTCGCGAAGCTCTCCGTCAACTCGACGCCGAAGGACTGATTGCCATCGTTCCCAATCGCGGCGCCATCGTGCCGGCACTGTCCCCTGATGATGTCGAAGAACTATTTTCCATTCGCGCCTTGCTTGAGCCTGAAGTCCTCAAGCTTTCAATTCCGCATCTGACCGAGCAAGACTTCACTGAAGCAGCCGCTATCTTGCGGAAGTACGTCAGCGAGTTGCGGCGAGAGGATCATGTCTCCGCGTGGGGACGCCTGAACTGGCAATTCCACTCCACTCTGTACTCGCGCGCGGTCCTGCCGCGGTTTATGGCAGTTATCCGAAACGTCAATAACAGCGGCGAACGGTATACTCGCCTGCAATTGTATTTGACGCACGGAATCAAGCGCGCCAACGAGGAACATCATAAGATTCTGGAATTGTGCCGCAACCGCGACGTACCTGCGGCTTGCACACTCCTGCGTGACCATATTCTCCACGCCGGGCAGTCGTTGAAGGAAGTTCTGCAGCAGAGCCGGACAACTCAAACCGACTCCGAGGATGGCAATCGGTCTTCCTAGTGAATTGGTACGGTCGCAGTTACCACCGACAGGCGCGGCAACTCCAACTTGAGATCGGATCCGTCGACCCGAATTCCATGCGACCACATCAATTGAATTGACCCACCACTTCGAACATCTTGTGCGTCCCAGTCGCAATAATGACGGTATCGCGGTGAATACCTCCCACGGTTGCAGGCATGCCATTTACGCTGACGCTCTGCAAAGTACTTCCAGCCGGAACCCGCATCTTGAAGTGCAATTGTTTCGGTGTGCTGGCGCCAATGAATTCCACGTGCCCTACAACGGCCTTTGATTCAGACTTCGCTGCAAGGCGAAACGAGACTCTGCCCCAACGAGTCGGAGCCTGTTCAATGCCAATTTCCTTACCCGATGCGATCCACTCTCGCGGTACGCCTTTCGCCAGGTACAGTCGGTCTTCATCGGAATCTTCGAGCACTAGCATCCAACGCACAAGAAGTGGAATGGTTTGCTGTGCCGGGACGCAATAAAGCGCAGAGTCGCCGGTAATCCCAGTAACCTCGCCCGCAGTCCAACTTCCCCGAGTGTGCGCATGATAGCGGTGAGCATAGAGGAACAGCAGAAACTCCTCAATGCGGTCGAGTCGCAGGAGAGCCTGGGCATACCCGTAAGAAATGAAGCCCAAGATCTCACGACCGTCCTCCTGAAACCGCCAGACGTTGGCGACGACACCCAGCGTGGTTGCGCCGTAGGCGCGCATACAGTCGACCACTAGATTAGCCAGGCGCGGCGGCAGGATGTCGGCTTGCAGCAGTTCCGCATAGGGGCGGTGAGGCCATTGCTGCGGGCTTGGCTTCTCCTTCTCCAGTGACTCGCGAAATGTAAGCGGCGTCCCGGGGAACAATCCGATATAAGGTGGCGTTTTGTCATTCTGGATGTTCTTCTCAATGCTCTGGATCGTTCGGTCGGAAAGAGTTTCGCTGCGCAGGAGCCAATCTTTTGCCAACGTTTCCATGCTGGGTGCCGGCTTGACGTGGGCCAAATCCATCCAGGCATGAGCTATGTCCCTGAATCCCCGGCTGCAAAGGCGCTGTTAGCGTAGTAGGGCTGCCAGTACAGAGAAGGATTCTCGCTCAGACATGAGTCTGATTCGCTCCATCCACGGATCAGCCCCCAACTCGGATGCTCCTTCGGCAGACGTAGGCTTTCGTCGTGCATATCGGCCAGCAAATTGGCCGTGGCCTCGATCTTTCCTCGGTATTTGAGTATCAGGCTGCTATCGCGTGTGTAGTTGAAGTATCGCGCCAGAAGTGAAAGAGTCATGCCAAACTGCGCAGTTTCTGGGCCGCGCATGTCGACCATGCCCCTCGCATTCACGTACTCACTGAAGTAGTTGTCGATGAAAAGACGTGCGATCTCGAAACGTCCCCACTCCATGTTCGTGTAAATAGCGCTGGTGAAGACATCCTGGAAACCGTCGTACTCCGAGCCGGCATAATCACGGTCGACAGCGCCATACTTGGGATACACTCCCCCCGGCCGAGTCATCAACTCCTTCGAAAATGAATGTTTCGCCATGTCGACCCACACATTTTCTGGAAGTGAGGCCGCCGCGAAGTCGTGCAGTTGCTCATCCCAATACTCAGCAAAGGCCAGCAAAGCTCTGTAAAAGTCTGAGGGCTCTGGATCCTTCCGGGCGGGCGGATAAGCGGGATAGCTTTGGCCATAGACAGCCTTCACGATCTTGCCGTCCTCGACGCGCACGGTGCGGTGCCAAGTGTGGACAATATATTTGTTCCGGTTTGCTCCGACATCCCCGAAGACGACCACCTCGAAATATGCTCGATCCGAGATCGGAATCACTTTACGGACAGCCGGCATCCATCCGCCTAACAAGCCGTCGTACAGCTGCCCTTTGGCCAGAGCATCCCGCAATTCCGGGAAATACTGGACAGGATGGTAGGTCCTCGTGCTGCCGCTGCGGTACACGGGAGTAACGTCGAAGGCCTCTCTGGTCCCGACGAAGGTCGTCCAGACGCGCGGATTCTTCTCCTGCGAAGCGATTGGGGGCGCCGCTGATTTCACCGTGTCCGGGTCGGGATCGCCGCCTTTGAGTAACTGGTCGGCTAGCAGATCCGCCGAAGATAGTCCGATGTCTTTCAGGCTGAGCCCCAGATACGGCTTCCCTTCTGCCATCGAGGCCTCGGCGCTTTTGGAGAGGACTCGCGTGTCCCCGGCTGAAGACACGAGGACCAGCGATCCGTCGCGCGTGCGCAGGTCTTCGTAGACCTTCCACGAGGCGTCTTCGGTATCAAACCCCGCGACGATGGAGTATCCATCGAGCGATGCACGAGACGTTGGGTCAGCTTTCCGGACTCGCCTTCGCGCCCCGTGTGGAGTGTCTTGCGCAATTCCGCTAACCCCGTGCGACAGGACCTCAAGCCCGCGGCTGTGGCTGCTATTCCGTGAAGAAAGTCGCGTCGGTGCATAAGGTCAAGAGCCGGTCCACCTTGAGTTCTTACCGCCTGCGCCGCCTGGGTTGCCTGCAAGGCCCCGGTCTTCCTTGATCTCGAAGTTGAATGGAGGCGTCACGCCCAAGAGATATTGAACAAAGTAATCCCACCGCCGCCGCACCAGGTACAGATCGTGCTCGCCGCTTTCTCCGTGGAGCATATTAGGAACAAACAACATGTCGAAGCTCTTGTTGGCCTTCATTAGGGCGTCAGCGAAGCGCATCGTCTCGACGGGGTGAACATTGTCGTCGATATCTCCGTGTTCCAGCAGCAGGTGTCCGGACAGCCGCGCCGCCATGGTCACGTTGGATTGAGCGGCGTAATCATCTTGCACGGGGTATCCCTGGTAGGCCTCGTTCCACCATGCCTTGTCCAAGCGGGCGTCATGGTCGCCCGAGATTGCAACTCCAACTTTGTAAAACTCCGGGAACGCCAGCATGGCATGCGCCGCACCATACGCACCCGCGGAAGTACCGTAAATCCCCACTCGTGTCGCGTCCATGTAGGGATAGCGCTCGGCCATTTGCCTGATCATGGTGACATGGTCTTCGAAGGCTCCGCCCAGATTGCGATACGAGAACTGGTGAAATGATCGAGAACGGCCAGTGGTTCCCCGTCCGTCTACCATGACGACAATGAAGCCCAATTCCGCCATCGCCTGCAAACGAAAGGTCCCAGAAAATGTCTTGGGAACAAAGAACCCCTGTGGCCCCGTGTACACCTGCTCGATGACGGGGTATTTCTTTGAAGGATCGAAGTTCGAAGGGCGCCAGATCAGGCCATAAAGTGCGGTCGCCCCGTCAGCGGCCTTCCCTTGAAATGGCTCCGGAAACTTCCATCCGGTGTTCAGCAATGCCCTTGCATCCGCCTTTTCAAGGACGCGCACTTCCGAGCCATCGTTCGTACGCCGCAGCACTGCTTGGCCGGGCAAGTCAGGCCGTGAGTAGTTGTCGACGAAAAACGTTCCGTCCGGCGAGATGCTCACGGAGTGATTCGCATTCTCGGGAGTGAGCAGTTGCAGGCCCTTTCCGTCGAAACCTACGCTGTACAGATGACACTGGTAGGGGTCTTCTTCCTTTTCCCGCCCGTTGGCCAAGAAGTAGACCCGCCGACTCTTCTCGTCGATGTGCTCCATCTGTTTTACTACCCAGGCTCCCTGAGTGACCTGGTTCTCGAGTTGTCCGGATTTTTGGCTGTAGAGATATAAATGGTTCCAGCCATCGCGCTCGGAAGACCAGAGAACGTCTCCCGTGGTCTCGACGAAGCGAAAAAAAGTTTCACCCGGATCTAAGTACGGCTCGGCCTGTTCACGGATTACGACGCGCTGTTCCCCGGTCGACGCATTTACGATACGAAGTTCCTTGGCCTTATAGCCGCGTTCGTCGTAGTCGTAATAGAAGGTCTTGCTGTCCGGAAACCACTCAAAATCAGGACCATCCTGAAAAGGCAACTCAATTTGGGCAGTCTTCAAGTCAATACGCCCGCCCGACTGAATGTCGAAAATGATCGGCTCCGCCTTCGCCAGGACTTCTCCAGGCAGCGGGTACACATAGGTGAAAGCACGCGGTCGCAACTGGTTGGGCCGGACGAATTGCAGGCTCGTGAAACGGCCCGAGTTTCTTGAGTCGATCCGGTAGGTGATGAGTTTCGAGGAATCCGGGGACCAGAAAACCGGGGCTGGTTGCTTTACGTCCTCTGTCTGCTGCTCGACCATCAACCGCAGGGACGGAAGTGGAGTCGCATAATCCCAACCGGGGACACCGTCGTGGGTAAGTTGCAGAATTGTCCCTGTGGAAACATCACGAGGATAGAGATTATGGTCGTTGACGCAGGCTGCCCAGCGCTTATTCGGTGACAAAGTCTCATTCGGCTTTTCCGGCCCGGGTGGATCTTTCTCGCAGTCGTAAGAGGCGAGTTGGCACGTCCATTGCGCGTTGTCTATCGCGAAGCGTATTGCTTTCCCGACATCGGTGAATTCGAAGTCCGAAAAGGGCAAGGTTGAAGCAACGTACTGCTGCTTTGTCCCCTTCGAGAGTGCTACAGCCAGTCGTGCATGATCGAAAGCGGGATTACTCGTGTTGTGTTCGGCGTCGACCAGAATGAATTCCGCCCCCGTCGGGCTTTCCCGCCGATACCAGAAGCGGCTCGTTTTTTCGATCCAATGCGGCGTGACATCGGCAGGAACGACAAGGTGCCTTAGGTTGCCAGGCAGAAAGCGCTCGGCTCGCTGATAGTCCTCCAGACGCCCTGGGCAAGGGCCCGGGGCAGTGCGAGTAAGACAATCAGAACAGAGATCGTCCACCGACGATGCTTGAGCCCCATCACGCCGCAAAGCCTCCAGCCATCGAAGGATGAACAAAAGAAATGCATTCACCAGGTGCGATACTCAAGCACCCAGCGAATGCATGCCGATCTCGATCAAACGCCCACTCGAGCCTTAGAACTCAATATTCGCCCGCAGTTCAATAACACGCGCCCCCTGGTTGGGGGAGAACGAACTGTAGTTCGGTGAGATTCCTCCAATTGCAAATCCCTGCTGTTGAATGTTCGGGCTGAAGCCGCCGGAATAGCAGAAGTAAGTACAGCCGTTCGCTACACCCGGTGCGAAGTTAGGATGATTGAAAGCGTTCAACATCTCCGCTTGGAAGGTGAATTTAATCCCTTCCGTGATCCGAAATAGCTTAGTGATTGCCAGATCGTCGTTGAAGTAGTGAGGCCCATACAGGTAGACGAGTTGGCCGATCGTTCCGGGAGTTGTGTTCGGGGTGATGAACTGCGGGTTCACCCCCCCGCCCGTAGGAGAAGCAAGGTATTTGGGGTTGAGGAAGCTCACGCTTGCCTGTCCAGCAATGCGGTATACGCCCACGGCGCTTTGCAGTTGAGAACGAGTTACCCCATTCAGTATCACGCCGCTGTCACCGTAGCCGTCGTTGTTAGGATTCGCATTGAAGGTATTGTTGCCGCCCTGCAGCAGGAACGGTGGTCCGGTTTGATAGCCAAGGATGGTGCCGATCGTCCATCCCCCAACTACCTTATCCAACACCCTGTTCTGATTCAGGAACTGCTTTCCTTGACCGAAAGGCAGGTCATAACTTCCGTTGACGTTGAGCGAATGGCGTACGTCAAACAGCGTCGGCCCATACGACAAACGCATATTGCGCAGGGTGAAGACATTGGACTGGCCTTGCCAGTTGTTTGGACTCGAGATTCCGAGGGTATGACTCCATGTGTAGTTCGCGTCGAACTGCAAGCCGTGCCACTGGCGTTGGCGGAAGTCCACTTGCAAGCCGTTGTAGTTCGAGTATCCCTTGGCAACTAGCTCGCTGGTAGCGAAGCCTGCACCCTGTGCGTAGGGATTGGCCTGGAACAAGTTGATAGGGTATCCGGCGCCGGGCGTGTTGATTCCGAGGTTCGTCAAGCAGGGACTTAGGGCCGCAGAACCGACCAGGCTGCAGATATAGGGTGCGCCGGCAAGCGTATTGGCCATAAGGCCAGCCTGGCCGGTGCTTAGATAGCCAGCATACCCACCGTTGGTGAAATCGGCGGCACTTCCGTCGGTTCCTGCCGCTTCACCCGCAAAAGCAGCTTCAAAAATCGGCAGTGCCTGTTGTCCGGCCAGGCCATGATTCGCAAACGAGCCTTGATAGTTAGGATTTCCGCTTGCGTTATTGGCCGCCAAATTCTGTTGCGCAGCCTTGAACTGAGTGAGGAAACCGTTTTCGAAAATGTTTATTTCATTGGTGTCAAGCGCGACCCATTGACGGAGAGTCCGATTGCCCACGTAGCGTAGTTCGAGAGCACGGCTTTCGCCGAGTTGCCGCTGAATTCCAAAATTCCAGGACTGGGTGTATGGCTGCTTAAGGTTAGGGTCAATGCCATTGACTCCCGGTACGCCACCCCCGAAAAAAGTGAAGTCGGATTCAGCTTCGGTCTTTTGATAGCTCGTAGGCTTGAATCCATACGGTGGTAACTGGCCACCCAGGAATAGTGTTCCTGGTTGGAACTCTCCCGGCGGCGGCTGCGTTAGCCCTGGGACGGCGTTGAGGAAAAATCCCTGATAGTAGAAAGAGCCGTAGTCTGAAGCCTGGTTCCAAACATACTGCTGTGGTTCCGTGAAGGTCCTGAGCGAGTAACCTGCGCGGATCACCGAGTTGTCTCCGCCAAGCAATCTCCCGAGAAGTCCGCTACCACCATGGGGATTCCAGGCGATGCCGAATGCGGGCTGTGGCGCGACAAACCAATTATTGTACGGTTGGCTAATCTGCGTCAGGACGGGCGAATTCGTGCCCTTGAAGGAACCAGGATTGAATTCGTTCCATACGCCGGACGGCCCGAAGATGTTCCCGGGAGTCGCCGAATGATAAAGGTTGGTGAGGTCCTTGTCAGCCCATGTGAAATCCCAGCGCAGACCATAGTTGAGGGTCAACGTCGGGCGCATCCGGTACGAATCCTGGAGAAATACGCCCCATGCTTTGGTTAATTCGTCCAGGTTGTATGCGCCGAGCGAATGAATATACTGGTTCGTGCTCGCGTTGTAGGGAAATTGCCCAGAAACACTATTGATCCGGCCAGTCAGGATCGAATAGAGCGATCCAGCTTCTTGAACCGCGATGGAACCCGCATTGGGCAAGTTGTTAAAGGCGTTGATCGCCGTGTTGTCGCCGGTCGCAAAGCCCGGTCCGGTGCCCGTGGCGTTGCCCAATTGAATTCCCGGGTAGCCCAGCACCCCATTGTAATAATGATTCTGTTCGCGCCACCATGAAGCTCCGAAGTTAAGCGTATGTGCCGCGTGCTGCCAAGTCATGGTATCCGAGGCGTTGAACAGCGGATAGTACGAACCGGTCGGGATCTGGAAATTGCTACCGTTCATTCCCTCTGTAGACGGATGACCGGCACCAGGGAAGGCGGGTAGGTTTGGTAAATTCCACGCGATTTGCGCTTGGCTCGACGCAGGAACTTTTCCATCGAAGCCGAAGCCGCTGAAGTTGTAGAGGAAGCCACCTCGAAACGAATTTACCGAGGTTGGGGAAATCGTGTAGTCGAAGTTGAACGCGCCGGTATAGTTGAGAAATTTGTTGCTGGCACCTGTGCCGGCGAATGCGGAACCAGGCAAGTTGGGGGCGTTGAAGTTGGATTGGATCGTCTTGGTTTCGTTCCACGCGACGTAATATCGCATTTTCGGGGAAGCAATATAATCCACGCGAATCGTCGGGAAATAGTTTGTGATGGGGGAATGTACCTGCCAAGTGAGCTGCCGGACATTGGGGTCACTCACCGCAGAAAGAGTACCGGAACTTAGAACGCCATTGACGGCCTGCAAGGTTGCCGCGGTCTGGGCATTGACGGTTGAGGGCAATCCAGCGTTTGCTCCGACCTGAAGCACGTTAACGATTTGCGTCTGCCCGTTTGAGTCCGTATATGTGAAGTTGCCTTGCTGAGCCGCTGGAGTGAAAACCCACTGTGAAGAACTGAAGCTACCGGGCTGCTTCGACATGGAAAAACTACCGAAAAAGAATAGTTTGTCCTTGAGGATAGGCCCTCCAAGACTGCCGCCAAAATCGTTCAGGATCAAGGGATTCTTGCGCTGCGGCGATGCGGGATTAATGGCGGTCAGCGCGTCGTTCGACCAACTGTTCGCATTCAGGGCGGCGTTGCGGAAATCCTCGTAGACACGCCCATGAAACTTGCTGGTGCCGCGGCGAGTCACGAAATTGACCTGCATATTTGAGGTGCCGTATCCCTGGTTCAAGTCGAGCTGGTCTGTCTGAATCGTCATTTCGGCCATGTCTTCGACTCGGGCCTCCACGACCGGCGCAGCACCTGGACCATTGCCGCCAAACTTCATGCGACTTGGACTACCAATTACGCCATCGATGTTACTCCCCTGTGCAACGGTTGGAAGCCCGTTCCATGTTCCTCCACCGTTGTAGAAGTTCCCTGTGTATCCCGGGGTCAATGTGCTGAGGACCGACAGGTCGCGTCCTTCCAGTGGGAGATCTTCAATCGCTTTCATATCGATCGTGCTTCCGATGGAACTGGAAGTAGTCTCGACAAGTGGAGCTTGATCCCCGGTGACTTCGACAGTTTCGTTAACCGCACCAACCTTCAACGTGGCCGAAATGTCAGTCGTCTGAGCCGCCTGTACTACCACATCCGTGAATACCTGACTCTGGAAACCGGTCTTTGACACTCTGAGCTTGTACGTTCCAAGGGGAAGGTTCACGAAGGTGTGTGTTCCTAGTCCCTGAGTCTCACCTTTTCGCACTTCGTTCGTGGCCGTATCCTGGAGCGCGAGCTGTGCGCCTTGCACGACGCTGCCGCTGGGATCCAAAACCTTGACGGTCACGGTGCCCTCGGACCCGTGTTGCGCCCAGGCAACGGGAGCGTGAAGTGAAGAAAGAACGAGAAGGATAGATGCAACAGAGCCGAGCACACTCAAAGATGATCTGCGAGACATAGACATCCTCCTTCTAACGAACAGGATTCATCACCGGTCAGTCGTTTCCTTGGGGCACGCACCCACTGCGGAGGGGGTTCGCGTGCATCCTGACTCCTTCCCTCTGACAGGGCAGCGAGAGCAGCACAGCAAACGTTTACCTATTGGTAGGATTTTGTATACTTTATGCGACGCTGTTGTCAACCAAATTTTCCCTTTCACCTAAACGTGCTTAAGCTTCGTCCTCGGTTTAGTCGATTCAATTCGTTCTGTTCAGGGATCTGGGGCTGGGCGTGGTACAACACGGTGTTTGGTAAAAGATCCTTTGACATACTCCAGACGCGACTGGCTCAAGAACATAGGATGGACTGGCTTGGCGCTTGCCGTGGCGCCATACACTCAGTCCCTGTCAGGAACTCCGAGTCTGGTCACTTATGTCGATATCGCGCGCACCGCAGGCATCACCTTCCAGCACGACAACGCCGCATCCCTTGACAAATACCTGATTGAGACGATGGGCTCGGGCTGCGCCTGGATTGACTACGACCAGAACGGCCTGCTCGATCTTTATCTCGTGAACGGCTCGGCAACCCGTGTGTACAGCCCGAAGCAGTCCCTGAGGAGCGCGCTCTACCGCAACAACGGAGACGGAACCTTCACCGATGTCACTGCCAAAGCAGGCGTCGGAGCCGAAGGTTTGTTTGGTATGGGCGCCGCAGTCGGCGATTTCGACAACGACGGGTTTCCAGATCTTCTCGTCCTTGGCTACGGCCGGTGCATCCTTTATCGCAACAACGGCGATGGCACCTTCACCGACGTCACCGCCCGCGCCGGTATGGAAAATTCAGGGAAGTGGGCATCGAGCGCCGCCTGGTTCGATTACGACAACGATGGCCGACTGGATCTGGCAATCGCCAACTACGTCGACTGGTCTCCGGAGCGCAATTTCTACTGCGGCGATCTAGGTCCCGGCATGCGCAGCTATTGCCATCCAGACGACTTCCACGCTCAGCCGCCGACTCTTTACCACAACAACGGCGATGGCACGTTCACGGATGTGAGTAAATCCTCCGGCGTTGGCCTGAAGGGCGGTAACGGCCTTGGCGTCGTCACGTTCGATTACGACAACGATGGCTGGCAGGATATTTTCATCGCGAACGACCACATGCCAAATTTCTTGTTTCACAACAATCGCGACGGCACCTTCCGCGAAGTCGGATATCTGGCGGGCGTCGCCGTAAGCGCCGATGGCCAGTTCGAGGCAGGGATGGGTTGCGATGCGGCTGATATTGCCGGCAACGGCCGTATGGATCTCATCGTCACCCACCTGGACATGCAACTCTCGCGCCTCTATCAAAATTTGGGAGACCAGACTTTTGACGATGCCACTTTTCGATCCAAGCTTTCCTACGCGACCTATCACCGGAGCGGCTTCGGTACTCGCTTCATGGACTACGACAACGACGGGGCACGCGACATCTTCATGGCGAACGGTCACGTGCTCGACAACATCCAGCGCTACCACGCGGAAACCCAGTACGCTGAACCCAAGCTGATGTTTCGCAACACGGGACATGGAATATTTGAAAACGTGAGCGACTCGCTTGGTCCGGACTTTCAACTACCCCGAGTAAGCCGTGGCGCAGCCGTCGGAGACTTTGACAATGACGGCGATCTCGACATTCTCGTGAACAACTGTGGCCAACCGCCACAACTTCTGCGCAACGATGGGGGCAATGCGAGTCACTGGCTGGAAATTTTGTTGATCGGGACAAAATCAAATCGCGATGGCGTAGGAGCAAGGCTCAAGGTCATTGCAGGAGACCTCATCCTTTACGATCAAAGAAAGGGCGGCATGAGCTATCAGTCGGCTCAGGATCCGCGCCTTCATTTCGGACTGGGGCACCGCTCAAACGCCGATTCCGTTGAGATTCTTTGGCCCAGCAGGGCCGTTACAAAGCTGACTAATCTGAAGAGCAATCAGATCATTGCTGTAAAAGAAAGTGTGGGTGTCGTGGAACGCCCGTTTCCACGAGTCACAGCAAAATAGAGATTCCGTGCATCGGTGGTGAGGGTCCGATGCCGTTGAAGTCACGCTAGTGTGAAGGCTCGTCGTCCGTCACTCGTCCCCCGTAACTTACCTTGCGATCACCTGGGGCGGAACTGATGCGGTCGGCCTGCGCTTGATTGAGCTTGGCAAGAACCGCGAGAGCATCCTGGGCACTTTGCACGTCCCCGCGCCGCTGATAGGCCTTTGCTAGGTTCGCATAAATCGCCGGTTTACTGGGATCGATCTGCTGAGCTTGTTCCAGTTGAACGATCGCATCCGCGAGTCGACCGGCCAACAGGTAAAGTTCGCCCAGCGAGAGATGGGAACTCGCAGCGCCGGGCTTTATCACGACCGCCCTTTCCAGGGCAACCTCCGCCTCGGCGAACTCAGGCTGTCCCGGACTGGCGCCGGAACGGACCAGAGCCTCGCCGAGAATCGTCAGGAGTGTGTGATTTTCAGAGCTTTTTCCCACGCCCTCACGAGCTACCTGCACGGCTTCAGCGATGTTTCCTTCCAGCAACGCCTCCTGGGCGGCGACGAGATAGCCAATGTCGCTGCCTGATGCGAGTTTGCTGGCCAGAGCAAAGTCCGATTTCGCATTGTCAAGGTCATCGATCTGCGCGAGAAACATAGCGCGTTCATAGAGCAGTCGCGCGGACTGCGGCAGGTTGTGAAGTCCAAGCTCTACAACTTTGATCCCGAGGGCGTAGTCGCGATGGTCCGTACAGGCGTCTGCCACAAGCAGATACAACTTCTCGTTCTGCGGCGTAAGCGCCGCCGCTCTCTGGAACGCGGCCAGGGCCTCCAGCGGCTGGCCGTTTCCGATGTAGGCTTGAGCCAGCAGATTCTCTCCATCGGCGGCGTGCGATCCGTTGCTCAACGTCTTCAAGAGATCGATCGCTTGCTTGAATTGGCTAATCCCGACATAGCAAAGAGCCAGGTTGAACTCTGCTGCATATTCGTTAGAGACTTGCCCGTGGGCCGCCAGCAAGTGTGGGATCGCTTCCCTGAAGAGTCCGCGGCGCGTGAGTTCCGTACCACTCCGAAGCTCCTCTTCCGCATGAGGCGAAACCAATTCATGGCCGGTGTTGTCACTCGCCTGGGGCTGCTGGGCTGGCGCTTGCTGCCTTCCACCGACCTGAGCCTTATTCTGTTCGCTCACGCACAGCACAAACAGCATCGCTGCTGCGATCAGCAGACCGTGCTTCGAAATGCTGCTCTGCAAGTTGACTGACATTGTTCCCCAAGGAGTGATCCAACTTCCTCCTGCTACTTCCACTTCCCTTGACCTTCGACGATCGTGATGTAGCGATCGATGGGAAGATCGGCAAACCTCTCCACTTTGCCACTGGGCTGCGGCCAGTGTATCTCCAGCCAGTCAGTCTTGGTTCGCTTTCCGATTCCCAGAACCATCCGCGGATCGTGAGACGAAAGGTAGCTTCCTCCACCGACTTTGCAACGATGTCGCTTCATGTCGCCGGCTTGGTACGTAATCTCAGCACCGATTGCATCAACGTTGGCTTTGGTCCCTATCAGTCTGACGCCAAGCCAGTGATTCTGTCGCCCTGCATTATTCCGCAATAGCAGAGGCGCCGCGTTGTTCTGAGTAACCAGCACGTCCACCGAGCCATCGTTGTCGAAGTCGCCCAGCGCCAGCCCCCTGCCCGCAAGGCGCTTGGAGAGAATCGGACCACTCTGCTGGCTCACATTCTCGAAGCCCTTGCCGGTATTACGAAATAGCAGCATGGGCTCAAGAAATGTTACGCCCTCGATGCGCTTATCCACCGTGTCATCAGGATGGCCGTTGCACAGAAGCAAGTCTACGTTCCCATCGTTGTCGTAGTCGAAGAACTTTAATCCCCAGCCGCTCATCAACCGTGTAGCTTCGCCAATTCCAGTCGGAAGCGCGACATCGCTGAACGCTTCATCCTTGTCGTTGTGATAGAGAGAGTACATTTCGTGATCGACATTGGCTTCAAATAGATCGATCCAACCATCCTGATCGTAGTCTGAGGCATCCACTCCCATGCCGGAACGTGGTTTGCCGAAGGCATTCACTCCGACGCCTGCAAGCATCCCGATTTCTTCAAACTTCCCTTTACCCCGATTGGCGAACAGGAAATTGGGAACCGTGTCATTCGTCACGTAGAGATCAATGAGGCCGTCATTGTTGAGGTCGGCAGCAACCACTCCCCACGCTTTCGCGAGTGATTGCCCAATGCCTGACTGCTTGCTGACATCTGAAAAGGTCCCATCACCGTTATTGTGAAAGATCCAGCACGGCATCGGATCATAGATGCTCGGAATGCAATAATGCCGCGCGCCAGTAAGAAGGTCGCCGCAGAATTTTAGCTTTTCCTTACTGTAGTCGACAAACCGGCATACAAACAGGTCCAACCGACCGTCGTTGTCGTAGTCGAACCAGACCGCGCTCGTAGCCCATCCCGGGGCTGCGACCCCGGCCTTCGCGGTCACATCGGTGAAGGTGCCGTCCCCGTTGTTGCGGTAAAGAACGCTGTGCGGATACTGCGTCACATAAAGATCGGGGAAGCCGTCGCCATCGTAGTCCCCAACTGCCGCGCCCATTCCGTATGCATTCCCTGTGACGCCGGCTTTCGATGTCACATCCGTGAAAGTGCCGTTGCGATTGTTGCGGTATAGCGCGTTGCTTAGAGGTTGTGACGGCTCATAGAAATCGCAGCGCCCGCTGTTCACCAGATAGATGTCCATCCAGCCGTCATTGTCATAATCAAGAAACGCGCACCCCGCACCAACCGTCTCAGGTAAATGAGCCATGGGAGACCGGCCATTGAGGTGAGTCCAGGAAATGCCACTGGCAGAAGCGGGGATTTCTTCAAAGGCTGGAGATGGGATCTCGGGAGACTCGAAAGCCCAAGAGCGAAGGTTAGCACCGCCCAGCGCAGCGCCCGTTCCCGTCCAACCCAATGTCCGAAGGAATCTGCGCCGAGAAACCAGATTCCACCAAGCACTCTGTTTCAGAGGGATCATCTATGCATCGATTACTGCTGTTGTGCCCAGTTCCGAGGGCTCTTCGCTGCCGCCTCCCGCTGCAAAGCCATCTCCCGCTCGGCGTCAGTCTTACGGCCGGTTCGTGCATAGGCGGTACCAAGCTGGTAGTGGCCCGCCGGATCCCCGGGTTGCATCTTCACGTAGCTCTGGAGCGGAGCAATGGCTTCAGAAAACTTTCCTGAAGAATTCAGTGACATCCCAAGAGCGAGATAGGCCTCTGCAAAGCCCTCATCGAGCTTCGAAGCGCGTGAAAAATGTCCCACTGCCTCATCCCATTGTCCGGCTTGGCGTGCGATTTCTCCGAGCATGAATTCGGCTGAGGCGTTGTTGGCATCAATCTTGATCTCCTCGTTGAATTCGTTCTTCGCAGCCTCCACATCCGCCGGAGACTTCGCCAGAAATATCCGGCCCAGCCGGTAGTGAATCCCAGGTAAGCGAGGATTCTGCTCGAGGATTCTCCTGTACTCCGCCTCTGCCCTATCCCAACTGCCCTGCGACTCGAATGCTTCGGCCTCAAGCTGCTGGGCCTGAGGCGAGGAGGGCGCGGTCGCACCAAGTTCTTGCGACGCCCGAGTTGCCATCTCGGAATAGAAATGCGTAGTCGTGTAGAGCACTTCTGGATCGTGTGGAAACTCGCGGTTTAACACCAGCAACGCCTGGACCGCCATTTCCGTCTGCTCGAGACTCATGGCGCATCGCGCTATCGCCATCGTTGTCTGATACTTGAGCTGCTTGTCTACAAGGTGGGATGAGGCTTTTCTCAGGACTGGCATTGCTTCTCGGCATCGCCCGCGCGCCGCGAGGCCGATGCCCTGTTGAACGGAGGAGGCAACATCGGTTGGAGTTTTTGAAGCGACCTGCGCCACGACTGAACCGTGCACAGAACTCATCACAGACAACACCAGCACAGAAGCCGTGAGGACTCTAGTCATGCGAACCCTGGACCGCGATTTTCTGGACCTGCGCAGTATATCGCCCGCGTCGAAAGCACATGCGTTGGGGATTCTCAAAAACTGATCGCCGCAGTTTGGCTTGATAAACAACCCAGCTCGGACTAGTGTATACAATATCCATTCTGGTAGCGTAGGGATTTAGTCGATCGAGAGGGGAATTAATAAATGACGCGACTCGGGCATCTTTCTCGCAGGAATTTCATGACCACGGTTGCTGTGGCTACCGGCTCCTCGCTTGTACTACCCCGCTCCCTCCTGGCAGCGGCTCCGCAGGATCCCGTCGTCAACACTATTCAGAAAGATGGCAAAGCCCTGAGCGGGGAGAAGGTTCCGTGGAAAGTGCTTCCCTTCCCCATGAAGCAGGTGCGGCTGGGTGAAGGCCCTTGCAAGATTGCGATGGAGGCCGATCGCCAATATCTGCATTCGCTTCCCCCCGATCGTCTCCTGCATACCTTCCGCATTAATGCTGGCATCCCCTCCTCGGCGCAGCCACTCGGAGGATGGGAAGCCCCCGACTGCGAGCTGCGTGGACACTACGCCGGAGGCCACTACCTTTCCGCATGCGCGCTGATCTATGCCAGCACGGGCGACGAGGATCTCAAGAAGAACGCAAACACGATTGTGGCCGAACTCGCCAAGTGCCAGGACGCATTGAAAGGTGGTTATTTAAGCGCCTTCCCCATTGAATTCTTCGATCGCCTCCGCAATCGCGAGAGAGTATGGGCTCCGTTTTACACCATCCATAAAATCATGGCCGGCAATTTGGACATGTACGTTTACTGCGGCAACGAGCAAGCCCTCGGCGTGGTCCAGAAAATGGCTGGATGGGTTGCCGGTTACAGCGGCCCCCTCAGTTATGACCACATGCAGCGGATCCTCGGTACTGAGTTTGGCGGCATGGGAGAAGTGCTCTCCAACTTGTACGCCGTAACCGGCAAAGAACATTATCTTGAGGTCGCGCAGCGTTTCGACAAAAAACTCTTCTTCGATCCGCTCGCCGCGCACCGGGACGAACTGAAGGGGCTGCATGTCAACACTCATATTCCTCAAGTGATCGCCGCCGCGCGCTACTACGAACTTACAGGAGACCGCCGCTATCGCGACATTGCCGAGTATTTCTGGGATGAAGTCGTAAGTGAGCGTTCGTATTGCACCGGCGGCACCAGCAATGGCGAGTCGTGGAATACCGACCCCGGGAAACTCTCGACCGAACTCAGCACCAACACCACCGAATGCTGCTGCGCCTACAACATGATGAAGCTTACGCGGCACCTTTTTGGTTGGTCTCCCGATGCCCGCCTCATGGACTACTACGAGCGCACAATGTTCAATCACCGACTCGGCACAATTAATCCCGAAGACGGTACCATGATGTACTATCTCCCCCTGGCGTCTGGATACTGGAAGACTTTCGGCAAGCCCTTCGCTTCGTTGTGGTGCTGCACTGGTACCGGCTCCGAAGAGTACGGAAAGCTGACCGATACCATTTACTTTCACGACGACGACTCGCTCTACGTAAACCTCTATATCGATTCCCAACTGGAATGGCCGGAGAAAGGTTTGCGAGTGAAGCAGGAGACTCGCTTCCCTGAGGAACAAGGAACAACGTTAGTGATAGCCGCCAACTCCCCCACCCAACTAGCGGTCAATCTTCGTATCCCCTATTGGGTCGAAGGTGGCAGTGTGAAAATCAACGGGGCCACCGTGCCGGCCTTTGCCAGTCCCAGCAGCTATCTCAGTCTCAATCGAGTGTGGAAGAGTGGCGACAAGATCGAGCTGAGCTTGCCGATGGGTTTGCACATCGACAGCATGCCCGATAACGGAACCATTCAGGCAGCAATGTATGGACCGCTGGTGCTCGCGGGGCGCTTCGATCCAGTCTCGAAAGAAATGACCTCTGGCGACTTGGAGCCCAAGCCCACAAACGTCTACAAGGTGCCCGAGATCGTTGCCGACAATGCCAAGCCCACCACATGGATCGAGCCGGATGCCAAGCAGCCTCTCGTCTTTCACACCGTCGGACAGTCACAACTCATGACCTTGCTTCCACTCTACAGAGTGATTCGTGAACGTTACGCGGTCTACTGGAAGGTCAACAACAAAGCTGCTTAGGACCTGCTGTTGTCAATCCCCGCTCGGGCATTTCCGGGGCTTTGGAAATATGATTCTGCTGCTGCTGGCACAATAATCCGCGACGTGCCACCGCAGTCGGACTCGACGACACACTGAACAATGGCAACTTTTCCGCAACCGTCCCCTCTTAGGCGCGAAGTACGAAGCGGAAATTCATATCCTCACCAAACCACATGATGTAGTTCGTTCCCCAAGCATTGTTGAACAGGTTGCAATGAACGCCGCCGGAAAGATCAGTTTGGAGCTTTGAAAAACATAAGGGCGACTTTATTCCCAGCGTGACGATCGGCGCATCCAAAGTTTCAACAAGAAAGGTTCCGCCGTCATCCTTGTAGCCGAACCCCTTCGAGACCGCGTGCATTTGACGATTGCCTGAGCGGACCACATCCAAGGGAGATATCGGCTCACCTGATTTCTCCAACGTCCATCCCTTTGGATCGGAAGCAATCGGATGAAAACTCAACCACAGAGATTCCGGAAGGCGTGTTGCCGGCTTTTGGAACCAGGAAAAACTCAACTGGATCACCGACTCTGCATTGGGTAAGAAGATTTCCAAATACATTTTCTGTGGGAACGATGCTCGCCCACTGCGCAGAGCCTCCGGATCGCTGATCTCAAGACGTGCGAGTAAGCGATAGCCTTGCTGATCTTCCTCCATCTGGACGTCGGCGAGAGAGGGCAGCCACTCTCTGCTCTCCGCTCCAAAGCGCTCGATGTTGGGCTTACCGAAATCTTTCTTCGCCCAATCCGCGCCGCTAATAACGTAACTATTAAAGAAACGCGAATAATCTTGCTGCGACAATGTTTGATAGGAAAACAGGGCCAGCGGATGTTCGCTGGACGCCCACTCCCGCTTCGACTTCTTGTTACGCAGCCGGTGAATAGCTCCGGTCTTCGGATCGATTCCCATGATGAAGTGTGGTGTCTCGATCTCACTTGCGGCCGAGAAAGGGCTCGGATGCGCCAAGCGCGGCGGAACAGGCTCAAGATCACTAACTGCTGTCTGCGCTTGCTCGCGCAGTGGGCTGGGAAGCGAAGCGATTGCGGCGAACAGGTCTTGGCGCTTCTCCTGCCAGCTGAATTGGACCACCTTGTAGTTCTTGGTGTCGAGCATTGCGGCGAGATCGTTCGGGACGTAATGATCGAAATCGAGCCAGGTCTTGGTGTCGGTGCCCCAAGTATGCTCAACCTCCAAAAGTAGATGACGGAGCAAAGCGATGTCAGTTGCATCACCGACGGCAAACTTTCCTTGAGCCAGCCAGCCTTGACGCAACCGTGCAACCTCGCGATACCTGGCGAGTTTCAGAGGATCGCTGGCAACGCCGTGGATCCATGTGTCTCCGATTTCGCCCTCGATGACTGGCAGTGAAACGCGATGAGAGTCGACCGCATTTGCAATCTCGCTTAGACTAGTCGGGACAATGTGAGCGTTGGGGTACCGGTCCCTCAGAGTGGAGTAAGTTTCGTTAACTTCTTCTAGGGTGTGCGGCCCGCTGTTGTCGTCGCGCACGACCATGGCGATGGCTAAGTCGGATCCCGGCACACGCGCCACACCGCCGTAGCCGTGGTGATACATAACCACGAGTGCCGATCCATGGGGGTCTTTCCAGAGAAATAACTGGGGAACTTCTGCCGGTGTGCTCGCGTCGTTCACCCCGATATCCAGAAACTTCACGCCTTGATCGGACAGTGGAGCGATCAGGCCGCGAGTGTGGCCGGGCACGTCGGTCATTTTGGCGCCGGTCGTGGTCCGGCCAAAACGCCGGTCCAGAGTCTGCGACAGGCCAATGCTCCCTGAAATCATCGACCCATCCATCAATTCGGTCTGCCACGTGAATGGGAGAGCATGCCATGCGATGTCGCCTTCGGAGATCGCTTTCTCCATCCGCGCGCGTTCCGCGGGCGTTGCCTGCTCCAGATACTCGTAAAGCAGCCATGATCCCGTAGTCCAGACATAGCGATGGCTGCCCGACTGGCGCAGTTGGCCGGCGAGGTCGATGGCGCGTGGAAAATACTCCGTGAAGTAGCGGTGAACTACGGCGGTCTGGGTGTCAACGAAGCCTGCGTCGAAATGACACTTTAACATCACCAGGACGCGCTTCACTTCAGCATCAAAGGCGAGCGGTTTGGGCGGTATCGGAGAATCTTGCAGCGCGAGCAGAGGTGGCGCCTGCCATAACAAAGCGCTGCCCAGGGCGGATTTTATGAATTCACGACGCAGCATGGCCCACCAATGTTTTGCGCTCCCTCAACCTTTTAGGATCTCGGTATTGGTAAGGCTCCAACAGCTTTCTGACTTCGCGCAACTACGGCGACTCCCGATTGCATTTCGGTTCTTATATATCACAATGCACATCATCGGCGCTGCGAATGAGCGGGTTAGAGTTGGGTTTGGGATGCAAAACTTTACGGGGATCGCGGCAGAGTAACCTTTACCAGGCACCCCCGAGTATTGAGGCGATTCTTGATCTCGATCGTTCCGCCATGGGCCTCCGCGATTAGACGGGAGAGAACCAGGCCTACTCCGCTTCCGCTGGGCTTGGTCGTATAGAACGGGATGAATAGGTTCGCTGGATTTAGAAGACCAACTCCTTCGTCCTCGATAGCCAAAGTGACCTCGTCAACTTCAGCTTGCCAGCGTACTACAACCCCATCAGGGGACGTGGCGGGAGGATGTTGTGAAGTCGCGGCACCACTGGTTTCGAGAACTGCATCAGCCGCGTTGCGAACCAGGTTGATGAGCATCTGCTCCAACTGATCCGGATCGGCCTGAAAAGCCACCTCAGGCCCGGGTTGAACGCACACCTTGATTCTCGTCTCTAGACCAGCGACGCGCGCGACGAGCGGCGCTAATTGGACTTCCCGCAAAACCGGAGGCGGCATTTGTGCCAGACGGCGATAAGCTTCCAAAAAGCGGTGGAGCGACGCGGATCTCAATTCGATAATTTCCAAACCGCGTTGAAGATCGCAACGGAGATCCGCATCCATTGCCGTGGTTGAGACTCGTGAACTAAGGCTTCCCGCAATCGACTTGATGGGAGCCAGAGAATTATTGAGTTCGTGGCCCAGGACCCGGATCAGTCGACGCCACGCGCGCCGCTCCTCCTCGCGCAGTGCACGGCTGACATCCGACAGAACAACGAGCGTGTGCGGCACTCCATGCTGACGAAACGAACTTCGTCGCAACAGCCATCGAGCCTGCGAGTCACTCGGACCGATTTCCACCACGCTTTCGTTGTCGGCCGTCAGACACCGCTGCAATCCGAGTTCGGCGGCCCCGCGCCCAAGCATCCGGCCTTGCTTCTGGCGGAGCAAATGCTCTCCGGCCGGGTTTACCAGGCACAGTGAGCCGCTAGTGTCGAACGCAAATATAGGGACGTCAATTTCATCGACCACGCGCTGCAACAGAGCGGTTGCCTCGATCGCGTGCACCTTTTGATCGGAAAGCATGTCAGCGAGGGCATTGACTTCTAGCGAGAGTTCGCCCAAAGCATCTCCTGCGATGGCGTTGCCTGCCCGGAAGGAAAAATCTTCCACACGAAGCGCCCCGATCACATTGGCGAGAGTCTGCAAAGGTCGAACAATGTGTTCCTGAAGAGCGAGGGCGAGAAGCCACCAGGCGAACAGGTCGACGAGGATCAAGCCGACGCGCGATTCGGTGCTCCATCGCTCCATCCACACCACGACGCCGCTGACCAGCAGAGCGGGCAGCGAGACTAGAAAGAAGTAGAGGCTGATTCGACGTTCGTACAGGAGCTGGGTTCGTTTTCGCGGACGATGTGGCGTCGGGGCATTGAAGCTAGACCCCATATTTCTCCATCCGACGGTAGAGCGCGCCTCGGCTTAATCCCAAAGCCTCGGCCGCCTGGCTCACATTACCCTGAAAGCGCTGCAAAGCCTTGCGGACGAGTACGGCCTCGACCGCTTCGAGACTCAGATCCTCGAGATTCTGGGTTTGAGGTCGTTGCGAGCTCAACGAGAGGTCAGCCGGCTGAATCTCTTCCGTCCCGCACATCAGGACGGCACGTTCGATCGTGTGTTCCAGTTCACGCACGTTGCCGGGCCAGGAGTATTGCTTCAATGCCTGGATCGCGGAGGCATCAAAAGCCTGCACCGGACGCCGGTAACGGCCGGCGTAGCGCGCGAGGAAGTGAGCCGCCAGAACCGGGATGTCTTCGCGGCGCTCACGGAGCGCTGGAAGGTGAATCTCGACGGTATTCAACCGGAAGAGAAGGTCTTCGCGGAACTGTCCGGCGGTACAGGCAGCCGGTAGATCAGTATTGCTGGCCGATAGTACGCGTACATTCACTTTGCGCGAACGCGACGATCCAACGCGCTCAATCTCTCCGGACTCCAGCACACGCAGAAGCTTGGCTTGCTGGCGAAGGGGGACGTTGCCGATCTCGTCGAGAAAAATTGTGCCGCCGTCGGCAAGTTCAAAGCGGCCAATGCGATCGGTACGCGCGTCGGTAAAGGCGCCCTTCACGTGCCCAAACAATTCGCTTTCAAAAATACCGTCTGGAATGGCCCCAGTATTCACTTCTACGAGCGAACTCGAAGCGCGCGCACTGAGTGCGTGGAGCGTCTGTGCCACGACTTCTTTTCCCGTTCCATGTTCACCGGTGATGAGCACATTCGCGTCCGATGGGCCGACGCGCGCGATGGTTTCGAGTACCGGTTGCATCGCAGGCGCGGTGGCCAGGAAAGTGGGCCTACCTTCCACTCGAAGTAACCGATTCTCCGCCTCGAGGCGGGCGGCATGCTGCAACGCGCGATGCAGTTCGACCTGCGTGTGCAAGATGGAGACAAGCCTTTCGTTTTCCCATGGCTTCTGCACGAAGTCGCGGGCTCCGCGACGCATGGCCTCGACCGCGAGTTCCACGTTTGCCCATGCCGTCATCACAATGACTGGAAGGGTGGCATCGCCCGCCACGATTTGAGAAAGCAGGTCAAGGCCTTCCTGCCCTGAAGTGGTATCGCGAGTGTAGTTCAGGTCGATGAGGATGGCGTCGTAGGAATTGGACGCAACCGATTCGCGGACGGAAGCAGGAGAGCGCACTTTGTCGATACGATATCCTTGAGGCCGTAACAGCAAGTCGAGCGCCTCGAGAATATGCTCTTGATCGTCTGCAGCTAGAATGACAGCCTGCGCAGAAGACTCCCGGTATTTCGACTCTACTTCTGCGGCTTTGGTCGAGGTCGGCACGTTTTGTTTGCGGTCAGTGTTGACTGACCACTCCACTGATTACGTCCTGAATCAGTATGCCATTATGTTCCAGGGTCGTGCTGGTTGCGCGATCTAACTCCACTTTCGCCTTTTCGTAAATCGTCATGGCGCTCACTAGATCCAGTTCGGCCAGGGCTAGATCGCGTTGGGCGGAAAGTGTCTGATAGCTGGACCCTGCTCCGAGCTCCTGCTCTTTTTTCGTGATGTCGAAGGTGCGCTGGGCGAGGTCGCGCGCCTTGCGCGCCGCTTCGACCCGAGCTCCGGTCTGGTCAAGAGCGAACTGGGCGTTGCGCACTTCGATGCGGACTTGCTTCTTCAACTGTTCCAGGCGCAGTTCAGCCTGACGATACTCGAGCTCCGAGCGGTATTGGTCGGCCTTGGCCACTCTGTTTCGTATCGGGATGTTGAGGTTCAGCCCGACGTAATAATCAGCAGCCGTGCCACTAAATGCGTTCAGCAGTGCGCCGCCGAAATCGGTGGGCACTGCCGAACTGTTGGTTCCGGAGAATGCCGGATTCAACAGGCCCGCGATCCCGGATCCGCCATAAAAGCCGACTACTGACAATGATGGCAACAGAGCATTGCGCGCTGCACTTCGACTGATGCGGCGGTTGACGAGATCGACGTCAGACTCCGCCAGTTCAGGACGATCTCTCAGAGCAGTCGCGATGAGATCCTGGATTGGGACCGCCGCCGTTTGAACAGATTCCATGCGATCTGTAGGCACAACCGGCATGGCCTCCAGCGCCGGATCATCCAAACTCCTGGTGATCGCGTTCTTCATGAGCGCCTCCTGCAACTGGAGACTCGTGCGGGCGACCGTCAACTCCTGATCTCGCTTGGAAACTTCGGCTTCGGCGCGCACGACGTCCATCTCCGGGACGGCTTGCAGTTGCAGCTGCTTTTTGGTGCTTTCCAAAGTCTGCCGCGCAAAAGTGTCGGACTGCTCGTTGACCTGCGTCTGTTCGTAGGCGCTTACCAGGTCCCAATAGATGTTCTGAATCTGGGTAATGGTAGCCGTGACCTGGTCTTTGAAAGCGATGTCGGAAATCTTCTTGTTGTTGCGGGCAATGCGCAGGTAGCGCAGGTTCGGACCGAAACCGAATCCGGCGAGCAGTTGTTGCTTAATTTCGAGTCGGTACTGCGAATTCAGAGTGGGCGAGAGGTTGGTGAAAATGCTGTTAGTGGTTTGGCGAGAGTTATTAAAGCCGACCGAAATGGAGGTGCCTGTGGGAAACGCCTGAGCATAGTCGATGTTGAACTGTCCGGTATTAGTCTGCAACGTCGGCACGCCGTAGAGTGTCCGGTTTGAGAGCGGGAGCGTCTGATGCTCATCGCTGACGTTGGCTTCGACTGACGGATCATAGGAAGGAACCGCGGTTCCGGTCCCGAGCGTCGATTGCACAAGACCGGAAGCGCCTGCGCCTGCACCACCCGCGCCGCTGGTCGTGCCGCCGGCGCCTCCGCCGGGCGCGCCCGTGCCGAGACCGCCAACGCCACCACCGGGAGTTCCTTGCACGATGCCGGTATTGACTCCGCGGAAAAATCCGCCAGCCTCGGTGCGCACAATGTCAGTATTCGCGATGGGAAGATTGTAGCGAGCGATCGCCAGATCGAGATTGTCCTGCAGCGCCAGATCAATCGCGTCTCTTAAAGAAATGTAGAGTTTGCCGTCGCGGATAAGTTGATCCAGGCGATGAGAGTTCGTCAGCACGGGCTCAGGAACCGTATCAGGCGCATAGGCATGCAGCGGATGGCGCGACTTCGGCATATCGAACTGCAGCCGTGCAGGTTGAGGCGCAGCCGGTTGCGTTTGTGGGGCATCCGAAACTGCGGCCTTCTGAGCAACCAGTCTAGTCGCGAGAAGCTGTGCGCCGAGGAAGAGCAACAGACCTTTTCGGACTCTTGTAGGGACCGGGATCACGATGCGCTGACCTCCATAGGCTTAGTGACGGACGGATTTGAGGTGTACCGACCACCGTCAGCAGTTGAATAGAGCGCGTTCGCTAGCTGACATTGCCCTCGGAGTGTGTGACTCGCATGGCTCGCCCGTGAGGAATCGCGGTAGCTTTTGAGTGACGCCGCTGGCCATTCCCACGATTTGTGCAACTGCCGTAGAGCGTAATGACGATCTTGGAGTACATCGCTCATGCCTGCACATCCGCCATCAATTTCTTCAGCTCTTCTTCCGCTACCACTTTGCCATCGAACAGATGCACCTCCCGCTCTGCGTGCTTGGCGAAGCGCGGATCGTGCGTCACCATGCAGATCGTCGCACCCTCGCGATGAAGGCCGGCAAGAAGCTCCATCACCGCCTCGCCATTGCGCGAATCGAGGTTTCCCGTGGGCTCGTCGGCCAGAAGGATCGAAGGCTTGCCACCGAGAGCGCGCGCGACGGCTACGCGTTGTTGTTGACCGCCGGAGAGTTGCGACGGATAGTGCCGCACGCGATGCGCCATCCCAACACGCTCCAGTGCCTCCATCACGCGGGTCTTTCGTTCGGCCGAGGGCATGCGTTGACGGTAGGTCAGTGGCAACTCGACGTTTTCGTAAACCGTGAGATCGCCGATTAGATTGAAGCTCTGAAAGATGAAGCCGATTTGCTGATTGCGGAGGCGGGCTCTCTCGGCGAAGTCCAGGGTCTCAACCGGCTTGCCGTTGAGCAAGTAGCGCCCCCCAGTGGGGGTGTCAAGCAAGCCGATAATGGAAAGCAGCGTTGACTTGCCGCAGCCCGAGGGACCCGACATCGCAACGTATTCTCCTCTGTTAACCGACAAGTGGACCCCAGATAGCGCATGCGTTTCGATCTCATCGGTGAAGAAAACCTTTGTCATGTCCGTGATCTGGATCAGTGGTTGGCTACCATCGCTCATGAGCAGCGCCTCTATTCTTTAGTCTTGGATGCTCTAATTCTTGCCGGTTCGTTGTTTCCTATTCCTGGAGCCGAATTCGGTCGATGTTGTCCCAGCGCGACATGTCGGAAAGCACGACCGTATCGCCTTCGTGCAATCCATCAACAACCTGAATCGCGCTGACCGAAGCTTTGCCAACCTTGACCGGAACGCGGACCGCATCCGTTGGTCCATCGGGCCGTTCGAGTTTGAAGAGACTGATGGTGCTGTTTTCCTGCCCGAATGCCGGACGGCCCACATAGAGGACATTATCCAGCCGCTCCAGGTCGATCGTGCCATCCACGCTCAGGTTGGGCTGCGCCCCCTTAGGCAACTCTCCGATCAGTTTGACGTCGACGGTGACCGTTCCGTTTTGCACTGCAGGATCAACCCTCTCGACGGTTCCCCCAATCACTCCGTTGTGGGTGTCGATCGACACTGGCTCGTTATTCTGTACGTCCCGAGCCTGGGTCTCCGCAACCTTCAACTCTGCCATCAGATGATTCGGCTGCACCACTTTCGCAAGCATCGCTCCGGGGGAAACGTGCTCCCCCACGTGGAGCGGCAACTCCACCAGGACTCCATCAATTCCCGCACGAACCTTGAGCGCGTCCAGCTGTTTCTGTTTCAGCTCCGCTAAGACTCGCATCTGGTCGACCTTGGTCTGCAGTTCGGCCAGCTGCGAATCAATCGAGTTCTGACTGCTCACCAAACTCTGCTCGGCGAGGCTGTTCCGTGTGGTCAGTTCGTCTGCCTTGCCCTTGGAAGCTTTGTAGGCCAGTCCGGAAATCACACCCAGGTCATACAGTGATTTATCTGTTTCCCCTTGCAGTTTCGCCTGGGCGTAGTCGGCTTTGACGGTGGCTGCGGCGGCTTTCTGGCTCATGAAGTCGCTTTCGAGCTTCATACGCTGGCTCTGGTATTCAGCCTCTGCCGCCTTCCATTGCAGGTGGGCGTCCACAGCAACCTGCTCAACCTGCGGATTGCTCATTTCCATCAGTATGGTGTCGCGCTTGACGATCGATCCCGGTAACATGCGGATGCGCAGAACCGTCGCTTCTGTCTCGGCGGGAATCTGCAACACAGATTCCTGCGAGGGCAACAACAACCCGATTCCGTGCACCTGGCGGAGCATTGAGCCTCGCTTTACGGAATCGGTCCATACCGTGCTGCGCTCCACTGTCGGAGCCGCCGGCCGCAAGCGATACACAATCACGGTCAACACTGTTACGACCAAAACCGCAAGGCCCGCTACCACGATCTGGCGGCGCCGCTTACGTTCTTTAAACTCGGGCCGGGCGATATCCATCACCAGGAGCATCGGCAACCACCCGGCCAATCTTGTTTGGCGCCCAAGTGATTGAAGAGGAGCGTGATGCGGCAACAAGCCTGCGATGAGGCGGGGGAGAAAGTGTCCAGCAAAGGATTTTACTGTCCATTGCCGGACAGTGGCCTGCACCGTCCTGAGGCAGCAGGCCGGAGGAAATCTAGAGTCTTCTAGGCGACGGACGGTTGCGTCAGCAAACCGCGCGTTCGGGATCGCTCTTTGTTTCGACGGGTGACAATCGTTGATGCAGGGGGACGCGATTTTATTTTGGTGACCTCTTGCTAACCGAGGGGAGCAGGCTCTAGTCTAACTCGGTAACCGAGAGGAGATCTCGTGAGCAAGCCTTCTGACCTGGTCCAAGGGACGCTGGACATGCTGATCCTCAAAATACTGGCGTTGCAACCCTTGAATGGATGGGCGATCAGCCAGCGTCTGAAACAGATTTCCAGCGATGTGCTTGGCGTCAGCGACGGTTCCCTCTACCCAGCGCTGCACAAGTTGGAACATCACGGTTGGATTCGGGCTCGGTGGAAATCGAGTGAAAATAACCGTCGAGCCAAGTTCTATTCCCTGACGAGGCTAGGGCAGAAACAACTCGAAAAAGAAACTACCAACTGGAACCGCGTCTCAGCTGCGATCTCGGGGATAGTAAAGCTCAAAGAGGCTTGAACATGGATATCGAACGATGGTTCTATTCCCTGCCCTTGCGTTTGCGCTCCTTTTTCCATCCCAATCAGGTGGACGAGGAACTGAAAGAGGAGCTTCGCGAGCATCTCGGGGAACAGATCAAAGAGAACGTCGCGAGCGGCATGTCGCCGGAAGAGGCGCGCTACTCTGCCATGCGCACTTTGGGCGGAACCGCGCAGACCGAACAGCAGTGCCGAGACGCTCGAGGAGCAAGCATCTTGGGAGGCTTTGTTCAGGATTTGCGTTACGGATTCCGCCAACTGTCTCGCAACCCGGGCTTTTCTGCACTGGCAATTCTGTGCTTGACCCTGGGCATCGGTGCGAATGCCGCAGTCTTCAGTTGGGTCGAAGGGCTCTTATTCCGCCCTTATCCTGCAGTCGCTCACCAAGAACGGCTTTTTGCACTCGCTGGAACAGCACGGGGCGTAACTGGAGCGACGGAGCTTTCCTGGCAGGACTTCCTTGATTTGAGGCGTAGTTGCACATTGTGTGAGGAGTCCTTCGTCAGCAAAATCACTGGCAGCACGCTGAGCGTTGGAGAGCGCGCAGAGACCGCGCGCGGAAGCATCGTCTCCGCCAACTATTTCGACGCAATCGGCGTACATCCTATTCTCGGGCGCGGCTTCGAACCGGGCGACGATGCAGGCAGCGACTCCCATCCAATCGTAGTCATCAGCTATCAACTGTGGCGCGATCGTTTCAAGGGTGACCCGGAAATCATTGGCAAGATGCAGCGCTTTAACAATGTGCCGCACACCGTCGTCGGGGTCGCGCCCGAGGGATTCTACGGGACGTTCGTGGGCTGGGCGATGCAGTTCTGGGTTCCGGCGTCGATGGAGGAAACGTTCGAGAGCGGCGGCTACAAACTCGAGGATCGTGGCGCGCGATGGATTGAAGCCTATGTTCGACTAAAGCCGGGGGTCAGTCGCAGACAAGCACAGCAAGAAATTTCGGCAATTGCGGCGCGCTTGGAGACGAACTACCCAGCTTCGAACCGTGGGTGCGGTATTGGCCTGTGGCCGTTGTGGCAGACGCCGTTCAACAATGCCGGCACTCTGCTGCCGACGCTTGAGGTGATGGTGGCTGTCGTCGCTTTTGTTCTACTCATCGCCTGCGCCAACGTGGGTAATCTTCTCCTGGTCCGCTCATTCACCCGTCGTCACGAAATGAGCGTTCGTCTCGCCATTGGAGCCAGCCGCGTGCGTTTGTTGAAGCAACTTTTCACTGAAGGTCTCATTCTTTCAGCGCTGGGCACAGCCGGCGGACTCCTCGCGGCGTACTGGTGCCGACACGCGCTGGTGCTCTTGTTACCAGCGCGCTCGGGAGTAGCAATGTACCTGCCCGGGGAAATCGACGAGCGCGTGATGTCGTGGAGCGCTGGTATTTGCTTGATGGTGACGCTGATCGTCGGATTAATTCCGGCGTTGCAAACGCGCCACCTTGATCTGGCCGGGCCCTTGAAAGCCGAATCCTCAGGTGTGGTCGGCGCCCGAGGAAGAGCGTGGATGCGCTCGGGCCTCGTGGTGTTCCAGGTTTGTTTGAGCTTCGTTTTGCTGGTTGGAGCGGCCTTGTTGCTGGAGAGTCTGGAAAAGATTCGAACCACAAGCCCGGGCTTTAGCACGACGAGCGTGGTGACGACGAGTGTGTCGCTAGTAGCTGCGGGATACGACGTACCGCGAGCCAAAATCTTTCAAGACGAGCTGATTGACCGGCTGAGTGCGCTTCCGGGCGTGAAGTCTGCTGCTCTTGCCCGGGTGACGCCATTGGGCTACGGTACGTACTCTTCCACGCCGATTGCCGTGGACGGCTACCAACCTCCACCTGAGGAACAACCTGCGATTGAGTACAACCAGGTAAGTCCCGGTTATTTCGCCACTTTAGAGATACCTCTTCTCTCCGGTCGTGAATTCGCCCGCACTGACGATGAAAACGCGCCGCTGGTCGCCATCGTAAATCGAACTATGATGACGCGCTACTGGGGCGGTCAGGATCCTATCGGCCGTCGACTCCAAGTAAACGGACGATGGGCACGAGTCGTGGGTGTGGCCGCTGACTCGAAGTACGAGAGCATGCGGGAGACGGCAAGACCATTTTTCTACGTGCCCCTGCGCCAGGATTTCGTGCGAGGACCGGCCTTGCATATCCGCACCAATCAGCCGCTGCCGAGCGTGCTGGCCGCGCTGGTTCGCGAGGTGCATGCTCTGGACGCAAACCTTGCGCTTTACGAGATGATCACACTGCAAGAACAAGTAAACCGCTCGACTTCGCCTCAACTTGTAGCCGTGACCTTGGTTTCGATTTTGGGAGGCTTGGCCCTTCTCCTCGCCGGCATTGGCCTGTACGGGCTAATGTCTTACGCCGTAGCGCAAAGCACCCGCGAACTGGGGTTGCGTATGGCTCTAGGCGCCAGCGCCGCAAACGTGCTTCGTCTGGTCATTTCGCGCGGCCTGAAGCTGACATCAGGAGGTGTCCTCTTCGGTGCCGTTGCAGCCCTCGCTCTGACCAAACTACTCGGAAAACTCCTCTATAACGTGAGTCCGCACGATCCCTGGGTATTCGGATCGGCGGTCGCAGTCATGTCGATGACTGCGATTTCGGCTTGTCTGTTGCCTGCCTGGCGCGCAGCCCGGACCGATCCGGCCCGCGTAATGCGTGATTGATCTCTCCCTACGCGCGACGGCGGATTTCTCTGCTGAGAACGCCTTTACGAACGGGTGGCGGGTGCGGGAATGGTTACCTCAAGCGCAAACGACGTCCGTTTCCCGTGAAACGTCTTCAATGCATTTCCCTGGCTATGCTCTGCGCACCCTGCGGACGCACTCGCACAGCTCCTGTGTGAAAAGTGCCGGCCGCTCGAAGACGGTGAAGTACTCGCGCTTCTTTAGCTCGCTTTCGCTTCTTCGGCGGGCTTTCGGAAGGCGGCTTCGCCAGCGTCAGACACCTCGACCCACTTCGGGTCAGGCGAGGCCTCGGCGTCGTAGTTGTCGTGCCAGTTCCACCACTTGTACGGCGCGGTCTGAGGGTAACCCTCTGGCGAGTCCTCCCAAATCTCCTGACGGCCGAGCGGCGTGATGTCGAGATAGCTCCATGTGCTCCCCATCGCCTCGTCGCCGCGGCCGTTGATGAAGTATGTGCGGAACACCCGCTCGCCGTCGCGGAGGAACACGTTGTGGCCGTGCCATTCATCGACGCCGAAGTCTTTGTCGAAGCCATCGGTGATTGTGTACCAGGGCATCTCCCAGCCCATCCGCGCCTTCAGGCGTGCAATGTCAGCCTGAGGCGCACGTGAGGCGTAGGCGAGGGTGGTGTCACGAGCGTTCAGATGGGCCAAATGGGAAACCTGATCGGCGCCGAAGGAGCAGCCGCGGCAGGCGTGCTCGGGCCAGCCGAACACCCCTGGCTCGAAGAAGGCGCGATAGACGATCAACTGAGGGCGGCCCTCGAACAGGTCGAGCAAGGTTACCTTGCCCTTGGGTCCCTCGAACTCGTACTTCTTCTCCAGCGCCATCCACGGCATCCTTCGACGCTCGGCAGCCAGAGCATCCCGAGAGCGGGTCAAGGCCTTCTCCTTCACGAGGAGCTGCTGCCGCGCAGCCTCCCACTCTTGCTGCGACACGATGGGAGGTGTGGTCATCGTGAGATGCCCTTTCCCGTGTTCCTCGTCTTTCTGTTTGCTTGTTGCCATCTTATTTCTCCTTTGTTTTCTGATTCTATGTTGGTTTTGGGCCTCTAAGCACAAGGCCTGACGGAAGTGGCGCGCGAGTCCTCGGCCGCGGAAATGTTCGTACTAGGCTTCGGCGGCTGGCCTTTCGTTAGATTGGAGACGACAGGCCACAGCCGGATTAAGATTTTCGAAGCATCAAGGTTGGGCGGCTTCAGCGGGCCAGTACGGCCGGTCCGCATCTTCTAAGCGTCCGTCCTCATAGCGATCATGATGACGGAGCCATGACATCGTGAAGGGCAACCCATCTTCATCGCGGCCTTTGGGAACAAAGTCGAGATAGTTGTATGTGTTGATGGTGTTTTCACTCCCGCGAGCGTACGCGGAATACGTGTGGAAGATGTTGCCATCTTTGTCCTTGTGGAAGACGCTGATTCCTGGCGCTTCCGCGCTAGGAAACTCCACGAGATCGAAGTTGTATTCGACCTTGCCTTTGGCAATTTGCTCCGGCGCGAACGAGGCTTGGTAGTCGTAGTTGAAATCCGTCCCATAGGACGACACCCAGCTGAACTTCCAACCCATTCGTTTCTTGAACGGCCCAATCTTGGACAACGGCGCTCGGGAAACTGCTACAAAGGACACGTCGCGCTGCGCCAGATGCACCAGTGTTCCGTCGGTGTGATCCATGTTGAAGGAGCAACTGGGGCAGCCTTCTTTCCACTCCGGGCCGAACATGAAGTGATACACGATAAGCTGGCTTCTGCCGTCGAAGAGGTCGGCGAGATTTTTCTTGCCGCTGGGCGAATCGAACACATAGTTCTTTTCGACTTTGACCCAGGGAAGCTGGCGACGTTCGGCGGCAATCGCGTCACGCTCACCCGTGAGCTGCTTCTCTTTGGCTAGTAGTTTCTTGCGGGCCGCAAGCCATTCATCTTGCGACACTACTTTCGGATTATCGACTGTCCGTGTTGACATTTTTGTTGCTCCTTTCGTTGGCGTCAGGAAGGGTTTCTGTTGCATGGTTCTTCTTGCGAGACACTTTGACGGCGAGCGCCGCCAGTCCGCCGGTAGAGACCGTGCCGGCCACGACCAGCCCCAGGGTTGCGAAACAGAATGGGCACATCTGTCACCTCTCGGGCGGCAAAGTCTGATCACTTCGCCGCTTCTATACTGGTGACGGGTAACATAGAGGGATTTCTACAGAGCGGATTGAAAAAAATTAACCGCGCTTTTGGATGAGGAACTCTCTCACGGCTGGATCTTCAGCCAGTCCGATCGCTCGGTCGTAAGCGTGCTGGGCTTCGGGACCTTTTCCAAGACGCTGCAGAAGATGAGCGCGAACCGCCCAGTAGGGCTCATAAGCAGAGACTGCGTCCTTGTCGATTGCATCCAGAACTGCCAGCCCCTGTTCAGCTCGATTCGCCTCCGCGAGCGCGGCGGCGTATCCAGTTCGCCTGCCGAGCGTGGGCGATATGCGGTTCAGCTGCTCGTAGAACCCCACGATCGCTGCCCACTCAATGTGGCCGCTGCGTCCCCGTTCGGCATGTACCGATTGAATCGCCGCCTCCAGTTGAAAACGCCCTGGACGGCCAAATTTGGACGCGTCTGCGAGATGACGTTCCGCATCTTCTATTAAAGAAATTGACCACAGTTTCGGATCCTGCTCGGAAAGGGGAACGTATCGGCCATCTCGTCCCCTTCGCGCGGCCCGTCGAGCTTCGCAATGCAGCATGAGAGCCAGAAGGCCGCTAACCTCTGCCTCGTTGGGCATTAGCTGTAGGAGCACCCGCGCGAGCCAGATGGCTTCCTCGGCCAGTTCCCGGCTCCGTCCCTCGACTCCTGCCAAGTCGTCCCAGCCGATGCCAAAGGCCGCGTAGATCGCGTCAAGCACCGCATCGAGCCGTCGCGGCAAATAGCGCGGCTCGGGAATCTCGAACTGGATACCGCCATCGCGGATCTTTGTCTTGGCACGCACCAGGCGTTGCCCCATCGTCTTGGGTGAAATTAGAAACACCCCGGCAATACGCGCCGCGTCCAAACCCAAAACAGTCTGCAACATGAGAGGCGTGTGCATGGCCGGATCTATTGCTGGGTGTGCACACACGAAGAGCAATTTGAGACGTTCATCCGGAAACTCGGTCGAGAAGCCGGTCTCCATGGTGTTTTCCTGCAGAAGTTGAAGTGTCGGCTCGTTCGCCGAAACCACACGCTGATGACGCACCGCATCGATGACAGAATGGCGCGCCGCCGTGAGTAACCAAGCCTCAGGATTTTGAGGAACGCCATCTCGCGGCCAGGCAGTCAGAGACTTCAGCAAAGCCTCGCTCAGCGCATCTTCGGCTGCGGCAAGGTCGTGCGTGTTCACAGAAAGATAGGCTATCAGGCGACCGTAGGACTCGCGTGCCACTCGCTCGATTGTCCGATGAACCTTCTCTTCATCACTTCCGCTCATCCCGTGATCCTGCGCTTGGTTTGCGGAGCGATCAGACGCACCTCAACCGCTCCGGACGAGGCAGCCGGGCAACGCGCCGCCCACTCCAGGGCCGCGTCAAGCGATGGCAGCTCCAGGATGGTGAGTCCTCCCAGCTGTTCTTTGGTGTCAGCATATGGACCGTCCTGTACACCCCGCTTTCCATCCTGAATTCTTATCGTGGTTCCCGTTTCCGGCACTTCCAGCGGATCGCCTCCGACAAAGATCCCTGCCTCGACGAGAGCCTTGTGGTAGGCGCGCCAAGCGCCCGTGTAGGAGTCGGTCCCATCGCTTTTCCGTGCCGCGAAAGCCTCCGGTGATTCGTAGATCAATAATGCGAATTGCATCACATCCTCCTTAAGAAACGGCGGTTTAGAACTACTCCTGAATGTATGACGCGGGAAAGTCGACTGATTCGACATGATTCAAAACTTTTGTTGAATTCTAAACGCTACCATTTCTTGCGCGTACGGATACTATGGAAGCGCGACTGGATAAACGGCCGCGTTGACGGGAACGAAGGGGCGTTCGCGAAGAGTACCGGCGTGCAATACCTGGCCTCCGATGAATCTTCAGACCTCCTCCAGCCCTTAACTTTTCGCGTAACTCCGTATTTATGCCGGTAACGAGTCGGGAGCGCAAAATGGATGAAAGGTCGGCGCGTTCGCCGTTGTACCCAGGATAGAAGATTCTTCGCACTTGCGAAGTAAGTTTAAGAATTTCTCCTAAACTATTGCGAACATTATGGCCACGGACGAAGCTGAACTGCCGACGCCCGCCTTTTCGGGGATTCTCTGGGCCTAGCCCCTTTTCACTCGATAACTTCATTCCTCAGGTGGCCGATTTATTGTGACCATTCTGTGATCAGCGCTGATGTTTGCTTAATGTCGGCCCGACTACTTGAGGGGGCGATAAGGAGCGCGATCGGGTACTGCGATCCTCGAAATCGATTTCGCGGGAGGAGTCTGAACATAGTCACTGCCTTCTTCGTTCCCTGCAGTCATCTGCAGGAACTGCGAATCGCCCCAAATCATCTGGTCCCGATCAAGGAAAGGACGGCAGCCACAGCGGGTAGAGTTGGGGTAAGCGGAGGTGTTGTCAAAGCGGGTCAGAGCGGGGGGCAATTTGCGCCCTTCTGAGTCGGATCGCAGATCAAATCGGTGCACTTCAGATGAAAATCTCGTCCCACTAGGCAAGCGGGAAAACGGCTACAATCGTTGGTTCCGTTTTTGAAGTCAGAAAACGAAATTCCGGCTGGCAGTAAATATGGCCACCTTTTGAGCGTCCGACAAGAACGAAGGCAGCATGCAGATCATCCCCTCTCACTATCCCCTGCACAGGCGTTCCTTTCTCCATGCCACGGGTAAGTTCGCGGCTGCAGCGGCAGTACTTCCGGCAACGTTGCTGGCCCAAAAGCCGACCGGGCAGGAACAGCACGAACAAGACGATGACGTCTCGACCAATGAAGGCCTGATGCGGGAGCACGGGATCCTGAAACGCGTGCTCCTGATTTACGACGAGGTGATTCGGCGCATCGACGCCAAGGAGGACTTCCCGCCGCAAACCGTGATCGACTCCGCCCAGATCATCCGCAAGTTTATCGAGGACTACCACGAAAAATTAGAAGAAGAGCATCTCTTCCCGCTCTTTCGGAAATATTCCACCAGGCAGGATGTGCTCAGATTGTATGCACAGAAGCTCGTGGATTTAGTGGGTGTCCTGTACGAACAGCACCAGGCGGGACGACGCCTCACCGATCGGATCCTCTCGACTCTCCAGTCGTTAAAGACTCCAGACGATCGCCGGAAGCTTGCCCATGATATGCGAGCCTACATCCGCATGTACACCCCCCACGAGGCACGCGAGGACACGGTCCTGTTTCCGGCACTTCACGTAATCATCAGCCGGCAGGAATACGAGGCCTTGGGCGAAAAGTTTGACGAGATTGAGCATAAGAGATTCGGCGGTGACGGATTCTACATCTACCTCGACCAAATTACGGCGTTCGAAAAAAGTCTCGGCATCTACGACCTGGCGCAGTTCACGCCCAAATAGGTAGCCGTGTGGCGCGGACCGGATGAACTTTACTAAGCACCGAAATCGATAGACGTCCGTCGGACACGTATTGGAGTTACTTCGCATTTTACGGGGAAAGCAGTGAAGCGGCGCCAGCGAAGAAACGGTCACGTATCAATGGAAAGATGAGCTCTGTCGAATGCGGGTTCCACTCTCAGTAAGGTTCTTGTGCGGCTTCGTGATAGGCATCGCCGGCTGGGTTGCCACGAAGGCACCGGTACGGAGTGGCGCGAGTGCAAGCAATGTGAGCGTCCCCGTTGCATCACAAACCAGCAACGCCCCAAACGTCAAGAAGTCTACCTCAACCATTATCGTGTCGTTATCACCGGTGGGCGGAGGCGTGACTGTAACGCAGCCATTGGACCTCACTGCTAGCGTCCTGAACGATTCCTCAAGTTCTGGCGTTACTTGGAGTTCCTCCGGCGGGATTCTGAGCAACCAAACGGCTAGCTCTGCCACATTTACGGCGACGGCTGCGGGGGGCTACACGATTACCGCCACGAGCACAGCCGATGCAACCAGGAGCGCAGGGGCGAGTGTCGGCGTGACCGATCTGATTGGCGTCGCGACCTGGCGGAGTGACCGCGCACACTCCGGCGTGAATTCGCAGGAATACGCTCTGACCGGCCAGAATGTGGTCAGCAGCAAGTTTGGGAAGCTCTTTTCGTGCCCGGTGGACGGTTGGGTCTTTGCCCAGCCTCTTTGGATGGCCAACGTACAGACTAGCGGCAAGAGGCACAACGTCGTGTTCATTGCCACGGAGAACGACAGCCTTTACGCGTTTGATGCGGACGATCCAGGGTGCAAGGCTGTTTGGTCCAGTCAAAGGGTGAATCTAATACCGAGCGATGAGAAAATTGCGCCTGCGGCTGATCTCGAGAACGACAGCTTCGCTTTGGGGCCGGTTGCCGGCATTACCGGGACACCGGTGATCGATCCGTCCTCGCAAACCATCTACCTCGTTGCCGTGACGGAGAGCAGAACCACAGGAACGATTATCCAAAGACTGCACTCGATCGACATCACCACGGGACGAGAGCGTCCCAGTTCTCCCGTGGTGATCGAGGCGACCGTAAAAGGGACGGGCTACGACAACAAGAACGGCATCATTAGCTTTGCTGCAAAGATGCAGAAGCAGCGCGCCGCGCTGTTTCTCCTGAACGGGGTTGTTTATATTTGCTGGGGCAGTTACTACGATACCGACTTCTATCACGGCTGGGTGATCGGCTACAATGCTTCCACTCTGACCCAGGTCAGCGCCTTTAATGACACCATCGACGGCGGTCGCGGCGGCATTTGGATGTCCGGGGCCAGCCCTGCAGCCGATTCACAAGGCAATATCTATCTGCTGTCAGGCAACGGCGATTTCAATGCAAACAACGCGGGCGGACGCAATTACGGTGATACGTTCTTGAAACTCAGTACTTCCGGCGGGCTTTCCGTTTCTGACTGGTTCACCCCATTCGATCAGATGAAACTTGCTGAGCAGGACCTGGATTTGGGCGGCGGCGGGGCAGTGATTCTTCCCGATCAGGTGCGAGGCCCTTTTCCTCACCTCGTTCTCGGATGCGCTAAGTCTGGAACGCTCTACGTACTCAACCGCGACCATTTCGGCCATTACAATTCGTCGAGCAACTCACAGATCGTGCAGAGCTTTATCATGGATAAGAACGAGATCTTTTCGACTCCCCTTTTCTGGCAAAACGCTCTGTACGTGGCGGCGGACTCAGGCCCCGTAAAGGCATTCCGATTCTCGACCGAGACCGATCAATTTGAGACTTCGCCATTCTCAGCAACCAGCCAGTCATACGTCTATCCTGGAGCCACACCTGTTCTTTCTGCCGCCGGAACCAAGAACGCAATCCTCTGGGTCATCGATCCAGCAAGTCCCGGTGCATTGCACGCCTATGACCCGTTAAACCTCAACACCGAGTTTTGGAACAGCTCACAAGCAGCGAACAAGCGCGACCAGGCTGGAACGGGAGTTAAATTCACCGTTCCTACAGTCGCGAATGGAAAAGTGTATCTTGGCACGCAGTCCGAACTGGACGTTTATGGCCTGTTGCCAAACTAGGCTATCAGGTCCGCAACGGGTCGGGGCCATTCGGATTCAATCCACGAAATTTGACGGAGTCCCTCAACCAGAGTTTCCAGGCCGGTGACAATCCCGGTTAAAGGGTCTAAGCTCAATGCCTATCATTCTCGTCGCCTATCATTCTCGTCTCGACGGCAAAGCAATCGAAATGTGGTGCGAGTGGAGAATTCGATTCGTAAGTCTCGCTATAGTAGTTTCTGCCGCGCTCGCGACATCTGCATATTCTCAGACAAATGATGCTGCCACGGAACCTCAACCGACCCCCGGCATCTACCTTCCACCCAACGAACAGCATCCTGCCGTGGCGTTGCCTATTTACCGCAAGAGCAATCACGGAGTGTATGTGTCGGTTGGCACCGAGCGTTCTTTCATAGGAGCCGCTCTCTCCAGAGCCAACGCGTTGTTTGTAATCGACTACGATTCGCAGACCATCCGGTTCGCGAACATCAACCGAGCCCTCCTTGCTGCCAGTACCGATCGCGCCGATTACTTGAACCTGCGCCTGAGTGCATCGCCGGAACTTTGGCAGCAACGATCCCAGCGCCTGGCCGCTGGAGACAAGGAAACGCTTTCCAACCCGGACTCGTGGACCTTCTGGGACAAGAGAGTTCGAAAGAACCAAACAGCATGGGATAACGCTTTCGGACACTTCCATACCGAGCCAAAAAGGCCCAGCGATCCGTTCTTCGCCTCGAACTACCTGTTTGATGATCGTCTTTACAGTCAGCTGAGTCAGTTAGCAAAGGGCGCGCGGATGTGGGCCCGGCAACTCGATCTGCGCCACGAAAATGAGGTACGCTCGTTCTGCGAAAACTTGAAGTCCAGGGCACTAACTTTGGGCATCATCGACACCTCCGATGTCCCGAATGCCTCGGAAACTGGCACGAGCGTCGCCGCGCAGTACGTAAAGTTGATCTCGCAGTACGCCCCAGACAACGCTATTTTTCTGAACACCGCACCCAGCGGGGGGCACGGCGTCCACTGGAGCTACTTCGCCTTCAGCAACAGAACTATTCGCGGCCGCGACCCAAACACCATCAAGCGATGGTACGAAATCGAAATGAAGAAAATCAGCTTAACCGACCAGCTGCAGCATCTGCTGGACGATCCCGACGCTACTAACCATTGAAGTGACGAATGGGACATCAATCCGCACGCCCACACCAGCTTCGGCGAAAAATTTGGAAGCCTGATTCACCATGCGTATCCCGGGGACGATTTCTATGATTTGAACTCTGGCGTTGATGCGGTGATTGCCAAGGGCTATATCGATTCCGACAATCTGTTCGTGACCGGCGGATCGGGAGGCGGAGAGCTGCTGGTCGGCGCGCCGGACATTCGGACGAGAAGCTGATTGTGGGACTACACGCGATTGGATTCCTGGGCAATACAACGCAAGAAGCTGCGGACGTATTCTACCCAGGGTATGCTCACACCTTCACGAAGATTGGCAAGGAACGAGGCTGGACGCTATACGTTCATGCAAGCCAGCACGCGAGCGATATTCGCCCTGACCGGAACGAACCGCTTTGCTCCCATCCAAGGAAAGTTAGTTGAGATCACCGCGAACGAATTGGCGCCGCAGGGCAAGTCGGGCGAACTCCCGGACCTCCAGGTTAACAATCTGCGGGTTAGCGCAGGCAAGTGTCCGATTCAGGCCCGTGCGGCGTCTACGACGGCAACTCTGCCCTCAGCAGATCAAGGCCAAGGCCAGCTCGCCGTCACATCTCCGGCCACCGAGCCCTACGCCGACCCCGGCACCGTAAGCCAGGTTCCACCTAAAGTCAATGATCCAAACATTGCGGGCGACAGGGTGCTCCAAGTCCAGGCACCGGAAACCCACCAAGTTCGCCTCAATCGTGAGGGTTGTTTGCACCAAACTGCTTCCTCCGAGCTCTTCTCGGCTGACAGGATGACGTCGTGGGGTTCTAGGTTTTGTCATAAACTCAAGCGACCGGGGGTGTTAGCCTGAAGATGATTTTGCCACCCTCTGGCACGTATCGTGAATGCGGTGAGCTAGAATACATCCATTGAGCCCGGAGTCGCAGTCTTACCTAGGAGGATGATACCCAGGACGACAGAGCTTGGCGAAAGGCCGGGTCGAGCCTTAGTTCGAGATCTGTTGCACCACAAACAGTGTGCTTTAATCTCAACCCTATGCGCTCCACGTACTTTCGGGTGCTCGCTCCACCTGCGATGTTCTTCTTGCTGCTAGTGAGGGAAGGCAGTGGGCAAAATACGACGCTGATCAGTCTTGATCAGGCTATCGATCTGGCGCTGGCGCACAATCATTCCATCAAAGCCACGCGAACGCTGATTCTTCAGAATCAGGCCCAGGAGATTACCGCCAACCTGCGCCCCAATCCGACTCTTGCGGCCGATAGCCAGTTCGTCCCATTTTTCAGCCCGCAAGATTTTTCCGGAGAGAATCTGAATCAGACTCAGCAATTCGATATTGGGATCGGGTACCTATTCGAACGCGGCCACAAGCGGCAGCGGCGATTGCAGGCTGCGCGTGATCAGACGGCGGTCACACGTGCCCAAGTCGGCGACGCCGAGCGGACCTTGGCCTTTAACGTAGGCCAGCAATTCGTCAGTGTCTTACTGGCGGAATCCACTCTTCAGTTTGCACTTCAAGACCTAAAGAGCTTCCAGCAGACCGTCGACATTAGCGAGGCACAACTCAAGGCAGGCTACATCGGTGAAGGTGATTATCTTAAGATAAAGTTGCAGCTTCTGCAGTTTCAGACCGACGTATCCTCCGCCCGCCTGGCGAAAAAACAGGCGCTAGTCGGCTTGCGTGATTTCCTGGGCTACAACGCGGTGCCGGCCGATTATGACGTGATTGGCGATTTGGCCTATGCGCCACTCAAGGTGAATCTGGAGGATTTGCAGACAAGGGCGCTGCGCGAGCGGCCCGACTTTCGCGCTGCGGAATTGGGGATAACGGCTGCACAGAGCCAGATCCTGCTGGCCAAAGCGAACGCCAAGGTGGACATCAACGGCACGTACGACTTTACGCACGTTTCCGGGGAGAACACTGCTTCGATCTTTGCGAATTTTGAGTTGCCGATCTTCAACCGTAATCAAGGAGAGATCGCACGTACCGGTTACGCGCTCACTCAGGCACAAGAGCAGCAACAAGCAGCCAGCGATACGGTTCTCTCCGATGTTGCCAATGCGTATGAGGCGGTTAAGAGCAACGACGAAGTGGTGCAACTCTATACTTCCGGGTATCTCCAGCAGGCTCAGGATTCACGCGATATTAGTGAGTATGCGTATAAGCGCGGTGCCGCCAGCCTGCTGGATTTTCTCGATGCCGAGCGCAGCTACCGGTCCGTTCAGCTGGCCTATCGCCAGGCATTGGCCTCCTACATGACGGCGTTGGAACAACTGAAGGAAGCGGTGGGGACGAGGAGCCTGCCATGAACGCGCGTGCGCATCTTTGGCAGGGGTTGGCTGCATTCGCGGCCGTATCTGCGATCACGTTGGAGCTCGTTGCTTGCCAGGGGTCCGCATCGAATGCCGCTGCTAACTCGGGCAGCCCGAAAAATTCAAATAACCCCGAGCTGTTTACCATTCCGCAGGACCAGATGTCGCATGTCCAGGTGCTGACCGTTCAGCCCACAACGCTGACTCGGTCGCTGCGGTTGACGGGGGCCGTGGCTTACAACAGTTTTCGGACGACACCGGTCATCACGCAGGTGAGTGGACCGGTCAGCAGGGTGGTGGTAGTTCCAGGGCAGAAAGTAAATCAGGGCGAGCCCATGTTATACGTGTCGAGCCCGGACTATTCGCAGCTACGCACAAACTATTTGAAAGCCAGGGATGCTTACGCATTGGCACAAAAGGCCGATGCCCGAGCCCTTGACTTATACCAGCATCATGCGATTGCCGAACAGACTCTGGAGCAGGCACAATCGGCCGAGGTGCAGGCAAGCGGCGACCTGACCGCTGCCCAAGCCGCATTAAAGGTCCTGGGAATTTCTGATCCCGACGCGCTCGTGAAAGCCCCTCCTTCTTTTGAAGTGCCGGTCAAAGCGCCCATTGCCGGCTTGGTGGTTGAACAGGATGTTGCTGCCGGACAACTCCTTCAAAACGCCGTCACTCAATGTTTCATGATTTCCGATGTCAGCACCGTCTGGGTGTTGGTAAATATCTATCAGAAAGATTTGCCCTACGTACGCGTCGGGGATCTGGCCACCATTCAGACGGATACTTATCCGGAAGTCTTCCACGGACGCATTTCTTACGTAGCCGCCTCTCTGGATCCAAGCACACGCACGCTCCAGGCGCGGATCGAGACTAACAATCCCGGCGATAAACTGAAGAAGGATATGTACGTGGTTGCGACCGTGAAAGCGGGCGTGATGACCAATGCCATTGCTCTCCCGGACGCTGCTGTCCTTCGCGATACGGAGAACCAGCCATTTGTCTATGTGGCGGCATCCGCGAACCAGTTTGGCAGACGCTCGGTGACTCTGGGAGAAGGCGTGAATGGGCAGACGGAGATCACCAGCGGGCTGCAGGCTGGTGACCGGGTTATCGGAAATGGCAGCCTGTTCCTGCAGTTTGCGAATTCATTGCAGCGCTAGTGGATCGCGATTTGAGAGGCGCTCCCAAGACTTTAGCAAGGATAGTCTCCACCGCAACTGAATGATCCACCAAATTGTCCAAGCCGCACTCCGGCAAAAGTTCCTCGTACTGATGCTGACTGCGTTCATCACAGTCGGAGGAATCCTCTCATTCCAGCGGATGCCCGTGGACGCTTATCCTGACCTCTCGCCTCCGCAGGTCGAAATCATCACTCAGTGGCCAGGCCATGCCGCTGAAGAGGTCGAACGGTTGGTGACGCTCCCTCTTGAACTAGAGATGAACGGCGTCCCGCACATGGTAGTGATGCGTTCCATTTCGCTTTATGGTTTGTCCGATGTGATTCTCACCTTCGAAGAAAGCACGGACAGCTATTTTGCGCGGCAGATAGTATTCGAAAGACTCGCTCAAGCCACACTACCCTCGGGAGTAACTCCGACTCTGTCGCCCTTGTTCAGCCCCAGCGGCCTGGTGTATCGCTATGTGCTGGAGAGCCCAGACCGCTCGCCGCAGGAGCTAAAAACGATAGAAGACTGGGTGGTGGAGCGGGCCTATCGATCCGTCCATGGCGTAGCTGATGACTCAGGCTTCGGTGGGATGGTCATGCAATACCAGGTGCTGCTCGACCCCGCGCGCATCTACGGGTACCACCTGACCATCCCACAAGTCACTGCTGCTCTGGCTGCCAACAATTCGAATGCGGGCGGCGGCTTTTATTCTCAGGGTGGACAGTTCTACTACGTTCGCGGCATAGGTCTGGTGCGCAATACGGATGATATCGGAAACATCGTGGTCGGCGCCAATAAGGGCGTGCCCATTCGAGTGCGTGATGTTGGCGATGTCACAATCGGGCACGCGCCACGCCTGGGCGAATTCGGCTTCCAGAAGAATGACGACGTAGTTGAGGGCGTCATTCTCATGCTGCGCGGGGAACAGACGCAGAACGTCCTTAAAGGAGTTGAAGCCAAAACCGAGGAACTGAACCACCAGATCCTGCCGCCTGACGTCAAAATTCATCCTTATTATGACCGCAGTGAATTGGTAGACCTGACTACGGACACAGTAGAAGCGAACCTGCTTCGCGGCATGGTGCTGGTTCTGATCGTGCTGATTTTCTTCCTGGTGAGCTTCCGCGCTGCCGTCATCGTTGCACTCACCATTCCGCTCTCACTCTTGTTTGCCTTCATCGTGCTGCATGCGCATGACGTTGCTGCGAATTTGCTTTCAATTGGAGCGATTGATTTCGGAATTATCATCGATGGCACCGTGGTGATGATTGAAAACATTTACCGTGAGCTGGCAGTGCGGGAGGGACAGGAGTACAACCTGAACCAAGTCATTCTTGCCGCTGCGAAAGATGTGGATCGCCCAATCTTCTATTCGGTCGCAGTCATCCTCGCCGGGTATCTGCCGATTTATGCACTGAGAGGAGCCTCGGGCAAACTATTCCACCCCATGGCTGAGACCATGTCCTTCGCGCTGGTCGGCGCACTCATCCTCACGCTTACGCTCATCCCCGTGCTTGCCTCCTACTGGTTCAAGAAAGGAGTGCACGAAAAACCGAATCGCGCATTTGAATGGATGAAGCAGAAATACGCAGTTCAGCTGGACTGGGCGCTCGATCGGCCCAAGACCACCATGGTGATCGCCACCCTGATTTTCGCCGCGACCCTTTTGCTGGTGCCGTTCATCGGCGGCGAGTTCATGCCCCACTTGGATGAAGGCGCACTCTGGGTGCGGGCTACCATGCCCTACACGATCTCCTTCGAGGAGGCCAGCAAGATCGCTCCCCAGGTACGTGACATTCTGATGTCTTATCCTCAGGTGACCGTCGTGGGATCGGAATTAGGACGCCCTGACGATGGCACCGATCCCACCGGCTTTTTTAACTGCGAGTTCTACGTCGGCTTGAAGCCGTATAAGGATAAAGCTTGGACAGGCCAGATCCGCGAGAAGAAGGAACTCATTGAATCGATCAATCAGAAACTTACCGCTTTCCCCGGGATTATCTTCAACTATACCCAGCCCGCCGAGGATGCTGTGGATGAAGCACTGACCGGCCTGAAGAGCTCATTGGCGGTAAAGGTATATGGTGACGATCTGAACGTACTGCAGGACAGAGCTATACAGATCAAGAACACACTTGCCAGGGTACCCGGGTTCACCGAACTCACGGTTGTGCGCGAACTTGGCCAGCCCAGCCTCCTGGTCGACGTCGATCGCGACAAGATTGCCCGATACGGAATCAACGTTACGGATGTGGAAGCTGTGATTTCGGCCGCGGTCGGCGGGCAGGCGGTCACTCAAGTCATTCAAGGGGAGAAGCTGTTCGATCTGGTTGTTCGCATGCAATCTCAATTCCGCAGCAGCGCACACGAGATCGGGAATCTGTTGGTCGGCACACCGGATGGGCAGCAGATCCCGCTCAGCCAGCTCGCCAACATTACTCAGGGGAACGGGGCGTCCTTTATTTATCGTGAAAACAACTCCCGCTACATCGGCGTCCAGTACAGCATCGAAGGGCGTGATTTGGAGCGGGCAGTCCGAGACGCGCAAGCAGCAGTCAAGAAGGCAGTGACACTGCCGCAGGGATACCGCATGGAATGGGGCGGCGAATACAGCCAGTTTCTCGAGGCCAAGTCACAGATGTATTTTATTGGTCCACTGGCCGTGGTGATAATTTTCATGATCTTATTTGCACTCTACGGGAACTTTAAGTTCCCCATCACCATTGCCTTGGGTGTAATCATGACTGAACCGGTGGGTGCGCTGGTTGCGCTAAAGATCACTCACACACCCTTCAGCGTGTCATCGGTCTTGGGGCTCCTCGCTTTGCTCGGGGTTTCAGTGGAAACGGCCGTCATTCTCGTCTCCTACATCAACAAGTTGCGGCAGGAGGGAATGGATATTCACGCGGCCACACGGGAGGCTTCGCTCTTGCGACTCCGCCCTATTATGATGACGGCTCTCGTGGCCTGCCTTGGATTGCTGCCAGCCGCTCTTTCCACCGGCATCGGATCGGATACTCAGAGGCCGTTCGCCATAGTCATCGTGGCTGGTCTCATCTCCCGCCTGTTCATCGGATTCTTCGTCAATCCCGTGTTGTACGAGATGGTTGCCCGTGACGGTGATGTGCTCCAGGTCTGAAGAACACCCCCGTAACGCCTGTTCGGACCCATTTTCCTATGTCAAATCGAGAGTTGGTCTCCGGGATTTCTGAAGCGGGCTTCGATCTTAATGCGTGCCGAAAGCTACCGGCGGCGGCTCTGCTCCGAGTTTGAAAGGGCAAAAGAGATGTTTCTCCCGTGAGCTTCGATCAGCCCAGAGCGTCGAGACTGAGATTTCTCAGATTGTCACGAACCCCATCGATGAGCTCCTGGCGCGAAAGAGCGTGAATCCAGAATTTGTCCGCCCCTCGACGAGCTCCAAGCTTAGTGACGATCACAAGATCATCCGGGTAGGGATGTAGTGCCTGCTTAATAATCTGATTGGTCACATGGGGGCCGTAGAAGTCGCTAGTGTCGATATGATTGACGCCAGACTCCACCGCCTCACGCAGGGCAGCGATTGCAGATTCAATATCGCGGGGCGATCCCCACACCCCGGGGCCAGCAAGTTGCATTGCACTGTACCCCATTCGGTTTACAGTCATGGCTGTGCCGGGCAGAGTGAAGCTGCCCGCGAGAGTAGTCTGTTGAAGCATTTCGTTCCTCCTGATTCTCCTCTTGCGTCTTGCTACAATCATTCGTTGCCGAAAACGGCGGCGCTCTACGCGCAGCAGCAATGAATCGAGAGATCCGATGCTCACACGACGACAATTCCTTGCCGCCACAGCCTGTACTGTCGCTGCAACACGTCTTCACATGCGCGGCCAAAGTAAGCTCCGGGTAGTCCTCAGCATCCCCACGGCCACAAGTGGTCCTCGTATGCCGATCGACTTTTTCGGCCTGTCCTACGAGGTACAGCAACTCTCGGACCCGACTTTCTTTTCGGCGCAGAACAGCGGCTTGATTCGCGAGTTCAAAGCACTCACGCCAACCGGTGTGCTGCGCCTTGGGGGCAACACCAGCGAGTTCGCTTACTGGAAACCTAAGCCTGATTCTGCCGAACCAGAGCATCCTCAAGTCCGCGAGGTCACGGGCGAGCCGAAGGCTCGGTACTACGCGGTGACGGCCGAGGCAGTCAGGAATCTGGCGGAGTTCCTCCTTGCCACTGGTTGGACCTGTGTGTACGGCATCGGGATGGGCACGAATACACCGGCACGCGCCGCCGAGGAAGCGCTCTTTGTAGGCGACACGCTCGGCGACCGCCTGCAGTACTTTCAGATCGGAAACGAGGCTGACCTATTTGACCGGCACCTGCGGGATCCGGAAACGTGGTCGGCCAAGGTGTACTTAAAAGAATGGCTCACGCTGGCACGCGCCATCACAGATCGGGTGCCCGCGGCAAGGTTCGGCATGCCCGATGTTGCGAGCAACGTGTCATGGCTGACCGAGATTGCTGATCAATGGCCTTCCATCCAGTTGCCGCCCCACGTAACGACCTTGACTCATCACTATTACTTCGGTGGGCCGGCGACGAACCCCGAGGTCAACATTCCCAACCTGCTGAAACCGGCAACGATGCAAAAGGTGCAGAACACGGCGAATGTCGCAACGGCCGCAGCCAGCAAGGTCGGGGCGCGCGTGCGCATGACCGAAGGCAACACGTGTTATCGCGGGGGCAAGCCGGGTGTCTCCGACGTCTTTGCCGCTGCGCTTTGGTCAGCCGACTATTCGCTGCTGCTGGCGAGCAACGACTACTCCGGCATCAATCTGCACGGTGGTACGGGCAAATCTGTGGCCAATTCCGTTGGCGGATCTCTACCCGGAGACGCGCTTCTGCAAGCGAATGGCGAAACTCCCGAACAAATTGCCGCACATCCGCATCCTTTCTATACACCTATTGCGACATTTGGCTCGGAGTATCAGTTGGAGCCGGTCGGGTACGGACTCAAGTTTGCAAAGTCGTTCAGCGGCGGAACACTGTTGAAGGCCGACTTCTCGGCAAAGCTGCAGGCTGTGGGAATCAATGCAACGGCCTATGCCGCGAGACTAACCGGTGGCCAAACATCGGTGATTATTCTGAATAAGGATGCGGCGGCAGACCTTGAGGTGGAACTCGACTTTGGTCGCGACGCGAGTGGAGTGTTGCAAACCGAGACATTACACGCACCAGCACTAGATAGCCGCGAAGCGCACATCACAGCGGCAAGGAAGACCGACTCGCTCAAGCAGGGTAAGTGCTCCGTCACTGTTACCCGAGCAACGGGATTACGCCTGACACTGATCTGAGTCGCTGGTACTGTCCGTTCATCTATGGACCGCATTGAAGGGCCGCGAACCCTTGATAAGGATGTCCACGAGTCTCCTGGCGCTTTGCTGCCAATCGGGACCGGATGCCACGTGGGAGACGCCAATCAGCGCGCGGAGCAGATCGAATGGCTCAAGATCTCTACGAATGTCGCCGCTCTTGATTGCGCGCTTCACCAAAGAATCAATCGCTCCCTGAATCTGAGCGCGCGAACCTTCATACAGCTTCGAAGGCCCTCCGACGAGCGAATTTAGAGCCGGGCCGATGATCTGCTTGGTAGCGATGTAGTCGACGAACAGTAACATCCATGCTCGCAAGGCCTCGATGGGAGGAAGGCTTTCAGAGAACTTCTTCTCGGCTGCGGCCACCTTTTCCACCTCTGTCCGGTAGACCGCTTCGATGAGCGCGTCTCGCGTAGGAAAGTGGCGATACAGAGTTCCCGCTCCGACACCTGCCTCTTTGGCGATGTCATCGAGGCTGGCGTTCGCGCCGGACCGGGTAAACGCCTCCTTCGCGACCTCCAGAATGCGCTCGCGGTTCCGCTGCGCGTCGGTGCGCGGCTTTCGTGTGGCAATTTTCTGATTCTTGGTCAGCATAAAAAAGTTGCAACCGGAGACAATCTCCGGTTATCTTATCTACTGATTCGGAGACACTCTCCGTTTTAGTCACAACCGGGTGGATTGTCAATAGCGGTTTCCGGCTTCGAGAGGTGAGCAATATGAATCCAGTCGCTCGTTACAAACCGTCAACAAATTTCAAACCTGGTTGCACCGACCTGATGAAGATGGCGGAACGAGAGTTGTCGGCATTCTTCAGCTCCGTCACCGAATTGTTCGGGTCAGAACAGGCCCGGCTCTCAGCAGAAGACTGGTTGCAGGAGTTGATCAAGATCGACGGGCTGCCCGCTTCATCCCGCGAATGGCGATTGATCACTGCGAAGGTTTCGGCTCGCCTGGCAAGTCGAGTGCGCGCTTCGTCCCTATCGCCAGAACCACAAATTGCTTAGGAGGGAAAAGATATGCGTGTTTTTGTCACTGGAGCTACGGGTTTCATCGGTTCTGCCATTGTCCGCGAACTCATTGACGCCGGTCATGAGGTGCTCGGCCTCGCCCGCTCGGATGCGGGCGCCAAGTCGCTTATTGCAGCGGGAGCCGGCGTGCTGCGCGGTTCGCTCGAAGATCTCGAAAGCCTTCGCGGCGGCGTAGCTGCCGCCGACGGAGTGATCCACACCGCGTTCATCCACGATTTCGCAAACTATGGGCCTGCCGCCGAGGCGGATAGGCGCGCCATCGAGACTCTCGGTAACGCGCTCGCGCGCTCTGATCGTTCGTTAATCGTCACCTCCGGAACATTGCTCGCTCAACGCCAAGGCCCACTCGCAACAGAAGAGGATGCGCACGATCCCAACTTCCCCCGCAAGTCGGAGGACGCGGCACTTGCGCTGGCGGCACGCGGAGTCCGCGCATCCGTACTGCGGCTTTCCCCTTCGGTCCACGGAAACGGCGATCACGGCTTTGTGCCACGCCTGATCAGCATTGCACGTGAAAAGGGAGTTTCCGCATTTATAGGGGACGGGCTCAACCGCTGGCCCGCGGTGCATCGGCTCGATGCTGCCCGTCTCTACCGGCTCGTGCTTGAAAATGGTAGTGCGGGTGCCACCTATCACGGCGTCGCCGACGAGGGGGTACCGACTCGAGAGATCGCGGAGGCAATCGGCCGGGGCCTGAACGTACCGGTCGTCAGCAAGTCGCACGAGGCAGCAGCCGATCATTTTGGCTGGATCGCTCGCTTCTTTGGTATGGACAGCCCGGCTTCCAGCGCGCTGACCCAGGAACGACTGGGATGGCGACCAGTTCAGCCGGGAATCATTGCCGATCTAAACGGGGAGCACTATTTCGAACACGCTGCGGACGCCGTCCCTTTGCACGGCTAGCGCGTTAACCGGACCATAACCATCACATCGAGCGTGTCAGTAGAAGGAGGAAGAGAATGACGAAAATACTTGAGGCCACTTCATTTGGCGCGGCTTCGACGATAGAGGACGTATTGTCAGGCGCGAATCTGGAGGGCAAACGGGTCCTCGTAACCGGTGTTTCGGCCGGGCTCGGCGTGGAAACAGCGCCTTCGCTGGCGGCACATGGCGCATACGTTGTGGGCGCGGCGAGGGATCTTTCCAAAGCGGAAAACGCGACTGCGCAGGTGCGAAAGGACGCTGCAGACCATGGTGGCACATTCGAGGTAATCAGGCTCGATCTTGCCAACCTTACGAGTGTGCGGGCTTGCGCTGATCAACTGCTGGCGAAAGGGGAACCGTTCGACATCGTCATCGCCAATGCCGGAGTGATGGCCACACCATTTGGCCGTACGGCCGATGGCTTTGAGACTCAGTTTGGCACGAATCATTTAGGCCACTTTGTCCTGGTCAATCGTATTGCGCGTCTCATTCGCGCCGGTGGGCGGCTCATCAACTTGTCTTCTGCGGGTCATCGCTACGCGAATGTGGACCTCGACGATCCCAACTTTGAACGCACGCCTTATGAACCGCTCGTTGCTTACGGCAGGTCCAAAACTGCGAACGTCCTCTTCGCCGTTGCGTTCGACAAACGGCACCGGGACCGTGGCGTACGCGCGGCTGCTGTGCACCCAGGTGGTATTCAGACCGAACTGGGTCGTTACCAAGATCCAGGCCGTATAGAAAAAATGATCGACCGGATAAATGAGCAGCCTGCGGCTCAGCGCAAGGGTCCCTTCCAGTGGAAGACGATTCCCCAGGGAGCCGCAACTTCGGTGTGGGCGGCTGTCGTTGCTTCCGCTGACGAGATCGGCGGCCAATACTGCGAAGACTGCCAGGTGGGCCATGTCGTGCCAGACGATCTGCCCGTGGGCGTGAACGAAAGCGTGCGCAGATATGCGCTCGATCCAAACAACGCCGAGGCAATGTGGAAGAAAAGCCAAGAAATGGTTGGAGAGTCGTTTTAGCTTTCTTCATTACGATTACGACTGAGCAACACCGCACCAGGAGGAATGAGGATGATTGAACAAAAAGACCTCGCGGGCAGCTTCACTCTGCCCGGCAAATCGATGACATTAAATCGCATGGGCTACGGCACCATGCAACTGGCTGGCCCAGGCGTGTGGGGACCACCTCGGGATGTGAATACCGCCGTTGCTGTTTTACGAGAGGCGGTAGATTCGGGTGTGAACCACATCGATACCAGCGACTTCTACGGACCTCATGTGACTAATCAGCTCATCAAGCAGGCGCTCTATCCCTATGCCAAGGATCTCGTGATCGTCACCAAAGTGGGCGCACGCCGAGGTCCTGACAAATCCTGGCTCCACGCTCTTTCCCGCCAGGAGTTGGTAGATGCTGTCCATGACAACCTGAGAAATCTGGGCCTCGGCCATCTCGATGTCGTCAATCTTCGGGTCGGCGGAATCTCGGAGCCGGGGGAGGAATCGATCGAGGAGCCTCTGACCGTGCTCGTCAAACTCAAGCGTGAGGGACTGATCCGTCACATCGGCCTGAGTAACATTTCTCCTCAACAGTTAGCCGAAGCGCAAGCCGTGACAGAGATCGTTTGCGTACAAAATTTCTACAATGTGGCCCAGCGGAATGACGACGCTTTCATCGACGACCTGGCTGCGCAAGGGATAGCGTATGTTCCGTTTTTCCCGCTGGGAGGTTTCATCCCATTACAGTCGTCGGCGCTTGACGCAGCCGCAGCATCGCTCAAGGCCACACCCATGCAGGTTGCGCTTGCGTGGCTTCTGCAGCGCTCGCCCAATATCCTGCTGATCCCTGGAACATCTTCCATCGCGCATCTTCGCGAGAATCTTCAGGCTTCGAGACTGCAGATACCTTCTGAAGTGATTGCCGATCTCGACGCAATCGGCACAAGACCGACTGGATCAACATCGAGCAGAGGTACAGCAGTGCACCACGGGACAGTCACTTCCGGATAGAAAAGATGCGCCTTCCCAAATGACAAGAAACAGATGGTATTATCGCGGCGGGAGTCAACCAGTGGATCCGACAAAACCCAAACTGCCGAGCGAAGCCATAGAGCTGTACAACGATTTCATTCACGGTGAGATTAGTCGCCGCGCCTTTATGGAGGGCGTGCAGCGACTAGCGGGCGGTGTGGCGGCAGCCACGGTTATCAATGCATTGATGCCGAATTATGCGCTGGGCCAGCAGGTTTCCCGCACCGATGACCGGATCAAGGCTACTTACGAGACCGTTCCCTCCCCGAAGGGCAACGGAAGCATCAAAGGATATCTCGTGCGGCCTGTCAGCGCCGACACCCGCTCCGAGACGGTAACGAAGTTGCCCGGCGTAATTGTGATCCACGAGAATCGGGGTCTGAACCCGCATATCCAGGACATTGCGCGGCGGTTTGCCCTGGCCAACTTCATGGCATTTGCGCCGGATGGACTCACATCTCTGGGCGGCTATCCTGGCGACGACTATAAGGGCGGCCAGATGTTCAACAAAATCGACAAGAACAAGATGTCTGAGGATATGGTGGCTGCGGCCTTGTGGTTGAAGTCGCGCCCAGACTGCACGGGAAAGATCGGCGCTACCGGCTTCTGCTACGGGGGTTCGACCGCCAATATGCTCGCGGCGCGCCTCGGAGCCGACCTGGCGGCAGCGGCGCCGTTCTATGGCGGTCCTCCCGCCCCAGATGACATCCCGAAAATTAAGGCCGCGATCCTAGTGCATCACGGTGAGCTCGACACGCGACTGGCAGCGACGTGGCCGGCCTACGACCAGGCCCTGAACGCGGCGCACGTTCCGCATGAAGGCTATATTTACCCGGGCGCTGTACATGGCTTCAATTGCGACGCAACGCCGGAAAGGTATAACAAAGCCGCGGCCGATCTGGCCTGGCAACGCACCATCGACTGGTTCAACAAATACGTGCGTGGCTGATTCCGCGGGTGCAATCTGCGCTGCCGGACGCGCCCGAACCGGTTCGAATGCTTTGTTCGCCCGACTATTTTGTGCGTTTGTAAGGCACCCGTCGTCCCCATACTTTCGGGTTCGCCCCAATCGGTCTGCCTGCGCGTCAGCAACAGATAACAACACCCTATCGGCGATTACCGCGGTCGGAAAGGGCCTGGACGCCTATGTGGCGGTCGATGCCTGCGGAACGTTCAGCCAGACCAAACGCGAGGCCGGCCTCCTGCGCATGCTGCAGGCGGGCGTGATCGTCACCGACTACGCGAGCTTGATGGTCGAAATCCTGAAGGACAACTCGCGGCCGGACGCGGGCGCCATCTATGGAGCCATGGATATGCCTTGGGCAAAGCTTGTGGGCCAGATCGCCCAGGCGTACGGCAAGTAGCGGATCCGGCGTGGTGGACGCGTTCGGTCGGGTCGACGGTTTGTGCGGCCTAGTGCTGGTGGACGCAGAGATTATGCCGTTCGTCCTAGTGCGCCGACAAACCTCGCCACGATGATGGGCGCGCAGCACGTCCTGTACAGACTTGCCTTTGCTACGCTAGATCCGTTTTCAAGCTGATGCATCCGTATACCCCGTAGGGACACTATGTGACTTGACCATTGCTCGAATGTCGCTGTTCTCGAAAACGAGGCGTCGAGACTGCGCTCCTTCGGTGATGGTGACATCCACCATAGCCCGACCCAGGTCATCAGCGCGAATTACCTGGTTAGGAAACAGCACCTGAAATAACGGGTAGATCGCACGTAACAGACGGTAGTTTAAATTCGGTTCCTTCCGCGGCTCCACGGGGTAGATATACGCGGGCCTGAAAAGATAAACGCGCGGAAAACCAGCCGCGAGCAATGCCTTCTCCGCCTGGCCCTTGGAGCGAGCGAAGGCAAGCCGACTTTGACCCGTCGGGTCCGCGCCACTCCCGCTCAAGAACGAAAATGCGGTGTCAGGACTGCTATCACGAAACACTCGCGCGAACTCGATCGTGTAGTCGACGGTTATGACACGGAGTTGCTCGTCCGATACCGACCCGGTGTACGTCCCTAGGCAATAGACCACCGCGTCCTGGTTCGAGAGTACGTTTGCGAGCGGGGAACAGTCTGCGAAGTTCTGATGCAGAACCTCTTCCAGCTTCGGATGCGAGATGCCAAGTTTCTTGCGCCCAATTGACGTAACGCTTTTCACCTCTGAGCTGTCGAGAGCGTAGCGAAGCGCGTATCCGCCGACCATTCCAGTCGCGCCCACAATGACCAGGCGGTTTTGGCCGGCTATTGGAACGGTCAGCGATGTCGCGGAAGATATCTGGTTATTTGTTGTCATGACACCTCGCGTTCTCGATCGGCACAGGCTAGTCCGACAATTCGCTCCTGAACCTGCCCACCAACAGGGCCACTGTAATCGCTATGTAGAGAACTCCGGTAACCCCTTCGAGTGCTGCCAGTATGCGCGCTTCCCCGGTAAGCGGCACGATATCGCCGTAACCAATCGTAGAGAGCGTAGCCTTCCTTGAATTGTTTCCTGACCAAACTGTTATATTTATTGTAACAATATGTCGAGAATTAACAACCAATTCTCAGTTGGGGTTCACATCATGACAGCGCTTGGCGACCATCACGGTGAACAGGTGACGTCCGCACATTTGACCGCAAGTGTGCGGGCCCATGAATCTCAAGTCCGCAGTGTGCTGTCCAAACTCGTGAAAGCGGGTTTAGTAGCGGCATCTCGGGGCCGCAATGGTTTTTCATCGTTGTCGCGGCCAGCAAACAAGATCAGTCTGTTGGAAATTTACAAAGCAGTAGAGGCACCTCCTGTTTTTTCGATTCACAAGTATCAAAAAGAAAAGACGTGCCGAACGAGCTGCACTCATAAAGAGGCAATGGCAGAGCTGCTGGAGGATACCCAGCGAGCGTTTGAGACTCGGTTGAGCCAGCGAATGCTTTCTGAGATGGTCGAAAAAGCGAGGAGTCACAAGTAGTTTTTTTTGCGGCACATGTCCAGTTAGAAGTGACATTCTAAGAAGATACGGAGAAAAGATGCAATCGAAAACAAACATAGTCTTGGTACACGGAGCGTGGGCTGACGGTTCGTCCTGGGGCAAAGCGATTCCCCTTCTTCAGCAGAAAGGATTCAACGTAATTGCCGCACAGATACCTTTGACTTCTTTGGCAGACGACATTGTAGTGACCCGAAATCTCCTGGCTGCTCAGAAAGGGCCCACTGTTCTGGCTGGCCATTCGTATGCCGGAGTTGTGATTTCCGGGGCGGCCAATGATGCCCCGAACGTTAAAGCACTTGTGTACATCGCAGCCTTCGGATTGGACGAAGGCGAGAGCCTTGATGCTCTAAGCAAACAAGGACCAGCCCCAGCGGGCGCCGCCGCAGTACGTCCGCCCGACGAGAATGGCTTTCTTTGGATCGATCAAGATGGTTTCGCAAAAGCATTTGCCGCCGACGCAGATCCGGTCGACGCCCGCGTTATGGCTGCGGTGCAAAAGCCTCTGAGCATCAACTCGTTCATCGCAAAATCCGGACCACCAGCTTGGAAACATCTGCCGTCGTGGTACATGGTTGCGACAGAAGACCAGATGATTCCGCCGCAAGCCGAGGAGATTATGGCAAATAAAATGGGCGCCACGGTCCGCAAAGTAGCCGCGAGTCATGCAGCCATGGTCTCTCACCCTAAAGAAGTTGCGGAAATCATCACGATGGCGGCACCGTCAATTCGTTGAACGACGAGCAATTGAACAAACCTGTGCAACTCAGGAGGACCCGATGAACGCCGATGTTCTGACGACGAGAGCAGCCGATGGAATTGCGGTGATTACGCTTGGTAGCGCAAAACGCATCTACTTCGACGCGGAGATGGGAGACGCGCTCACCGAAGCGTTGGACGGATTCGCGGGCGAACCCAACTTTCGCGTTGTCATCGTGACTGGCGGCGCACCCGGTTATTTCAATCGTCATTTTAATATCCCTGCGCTTATCCAAATTGCGGAATCTCTGCGCGCTTCCGGTCGGCAGTGGCGCGAGAACGCCACCTACAACGGGGGATTCTTTGATAAAGCCATGGCGCTGTGCGAGAGCATGCAAAAGCCGGTAATTGCGGCCATCTCCGGCACAGCCCTAGCCGGCGCTTTCGAGTTCGCGCTCGCTTGCGATCTTCGTATCGCCGAGGATGGTGAATACCTGATCGGACTGCCAGAGGCAGAGCTTGGTCTGCTTCCCGGCGCCGGCGGCACGCAAAGGCTGCCGCGCACCATCGGAATGCCAGCTGCTCTCATGCATATTCTCATGGGTAAGGCACTTAGTCCGCGTGGAGCCGAAAGAAAAGGGCTGGTGCACGAAACGGTCAGCGGCAAGGCCCTCGATCGTGCAATGGAGATTGCGCGGCGCCTGTCGTCGCATACGCCGGAATCGCTTGCCTACATTAAGCGCCTCGTCCGCAACGCCACGGAGACGCCGCTGGCGCAAGGCCTTGCGCTCGAACGAAATCTCTTCTTAAAATTATGCGTCAGCGAGTCAGCACTCGCGCGCATGCGTTCCTATGAAGGGAAGAAGATCACCTCGCCGTCCCGCGGTTTCGAGGTCTAAGAAGGGAGAACCTTATGGCCAATGCTAATTCTGCGTCGCACGTGCGAGTGATTGACGAAACGCCTGCGTACTGGAGGGTTGTGTTCGATTACCCGCCTTTCAACATCGTGGACGCCAGCATATTCGAAGCCCTACAGGATGTGCTCGCGCGAATGGACGCCAGCCCGAGCTTGCGGGTCGTCGTATTCGAAAGCGCAAACCCCGAGTTTTACCTTGCCCACTTTGATTTGACCGGCAAGATAGGGAACATCATGACTGCGGTCGGGGCTTCGGGCCTCCCGATCCTGATGGATACGTTCGTGCGTCTCACGACGTCGCCGGTGGTCAGTATCGCGCAGATCCGGGGCTGCGTCCGCGGGGTGAGCAGCGAGTTCGTCCTAGCCTGCGATATGCGCTTCGCATCGCGCGATAACACACGACTGGGACAACCGGAAGTCGGGGTGGGACTGCATCCCGGCGGCGGCGGCGCAGAGCGTCTTCCACATCTCGTTGGCCGCGGCCGTGCGCTCGAAATCGTTCTCGGCGCGAACGACTTCGACGGCGATACCGCGGAGCGATACGGATACATCAACCGGGCGCTTCCGGATACGGAACTGGACAGCTTTGTGGACGCACTCGCTCGCCGGATCGCCTCCTTCGATCGGCGTGCTATCGCCGCCGCAAAGAATCTCATCAACCAGGTCTCTTTGCCGTCTACCGACCGGCTCTTGGACGCCATCACCTCTTTTCAGACCGCGTTGACGTGGCCTGAAGCGCAGCAGCGGATCCAGAATGTGTTAGAACGCGGACTCCAACGAGACAGCGACTTCGAAACTCGCTGGCCCGAGGTACTCGACACGCTCCTCGAGACGTAAGTCACCATGTGGCGATACGCAGCCTCGCCGAACTAATAGGACGCTTCAGATGAGTGCCGCCCGTGCTTCACAAAGCAGTGGCAGCATCACTTGCATGACGGCGATCACGCCGAATATACGTCGTCTCGAACTCCGCGTCGTACGGCGTTTAGGGACGCAACGCTCGCGCGGCCTACTTCACGGTCTCCTCTAGGCCGCAGTGCTCGCAGGCGTACAACACGGCTAGGCTCGCGTCGGTCGGCAGCTGGGGTCCTATACACTCGTGGTGGCTGAGACCAGGTGGCGGACTCTGGGGTCATGGCGGATATATCGTTGCAGCCGTTCCTCCACTTCGCGATCAGCCTGCGTCATCCGCTCATGTTGTCTCAAGTGCTCGCCCCATGAACTTACGATAAAGGTCTCGATAAATTGGTCGGGTTTTTCCAGGTCGTGGAAGATACTCCATCGAGACGCTCCATCCCGGCGGCGGATACGCCCGTAGCGACGAACTGCCTTCAGAAATTCTTTGACGTTCTCTGGCTCCACCTCATATTCCACTGTTACCAACACCGGACCTGTCTCATAGCCACCGGAAAGAATACCGTCACTAATCTCGGGCAAAGGCCAATGGTTCCAAGCTGTCAGGTCCACAGTTGCATCGGGAAGGCGGAAAAAGAACGCTAACGCAAGTGTCGCCATGGTTCCTGCACCGGCATATAGAAGTGCCGCACGCAAGCCCAAATGCGCCGCTACGGTGCCCCAAGCCGCGCTTCCGGCAGCCACAGCGCCTTGTACCACGAGCGTTGAAACCGACAGCACCCGGGCGCGGACCCAGTCGGGAGCATGATTTAGGATCAGTACATTGACCAGAGAAATGAACATGATCCAGGCCGCTCCGCCGACGAAGGTTGCGGCGCACAACGCTGGCAGTGCTCGAATCGTACCGGCCGCCAGGGTTGCGAAGCCGTAGGTTGCGAGGCCTGTCGATACAAGGGTCTCCGTAGACCAACGTGTTCGCGCATGCTGCATCAGGACCGCACCGACAACCGCGCCAAAGCCAAAGGAGCCGAGTAGAAGCCCGAAAGTGACTGGGCTGTTCTTCACGTCGCGGGCAACAAGAGGCAGTAAGGCGGTGAGCGCGGTGGCGAAGAATATGACGCATCCCGTTCGAATAAAGAGATTCCGAATAGCCGGCGAGTATCGAAGGTAGCGCACACCTGTGATCGTGCCGCCCCATAGCTTCTCCGGCGGTGATGTCCTTTTGTGAATAACTCGCTTCCAGCGGGCGATTACTACGATGACGCCGAGGAAAGAGGCGGCATTCAGGATGAAGGCCGCACCGGCGCTGGCCGCGGCGACGATGAAACCGGCAAGTCCCGGACCGACGGCACGAGCAAAATTAAATTCGATTCCGTTCAGTGCCGAGGCAGCCTGAAGATCTTCTTTCGCCACGACTTCCGGCAAGACGGCCCGCCATGTTGGGGTCTCAAATGCATCGCCTGCTGACAGGGCGAAGGTCAAGATGAGAAGCAACAGCGGCGACATTCGGCCCGTGATCGTGAGCGTTGCAATCGCGACAGCGACGGCAAACATCCAGGTCTCGGTATAAAGGATTAGTTTGCGACGATCAACGATGTCGCCAATCGTTCCAGCCGGAAGCGCGAAGATGAAAAATGGCAAGGCAGACGCTGTCTGTATCAGGGCGACGTAGACCGGCCCAGTGGTGAGGGAGATCATCAGCCAGGCGGCGCCTACGCTTTGCATGAACGTGCCAACATCGGAGACAACATCGGCGATCAGAAGGTTACGAAACGTAGGCGTGCGCATCGGCCGCCAGAGGCTTTGCGTCGATCGAGGAGAGGAATCAGCCATAGGGCAGCGCGATGAGAACTTTCAATCTTTCTACCACGGAAGGATAGTCCCTCCACTAATCAAATTGAACACCCTGGCCCGATCTGGGTAACTTGCTTGAGGGCTTTCCCATAAGATTTTAGCCGGGCCATTGTTCTCATGCTCTGAATGGCAACGACGAGAAACCTGGCCAGCGCGCCTACTCTTCTTTCGGCGCCACTACCCAATTCTTTCACCTCAGGGAAGTTATTGAATTGATTGGCGTCCCCGAGGGACTCGACCCGCGCAGCAAAAGATTCTAGCGTTCAGGCCACTTTTATTTCTCACTCTGACAAACCATGATTTGTGCGCGCGGACATCTCCGCCGCGTAGGCCGTTAGGGCTGTTGCTTCTTCAATGCGCTAAGCCGAGGAAATCGCCCGGCTTGATACTCAGCAAACAGTCTGGCAATGTCCTGCTTCGAGTCCCCAATAAAAGGACCATAGGAAACGATGGAGTCTCCCTGGGGTTGACCCGTGTACGAAACCAGTCGAACTTCTGATTCGCCTGCGGCCACGCGTGCCACGCCCGTGCCGTTGCCCCCGGACGATCAAGCCAACCGACCTGCCGGGCCTTCACCACGCTTCCTGTTTCGAACTCGGTCATCAACGACCTTCAAGAACGCCGTGATCTTCGTGTTCTTTTTCCTCGTGAATTAATGACATCCTGTTACTGATCCCTTAATTTTCGAAACGCGGAACGCATTTCCTCGACAAAAATGTCCGGCTGTTCGAACGCCGCGAAATGGCCGCCGTGCTCAGCCTCGTTCCAGTAAATGAGATTGGAATAGGTCTGCTCGGCCCAGCTCTTTGGAGCGCGGTATATCTCTCGCGGGAAGACGGTTGCGGCCACAGGCAAGGTGAGCTTGCCTCCTGAGAATGAGCTGCCCTTATTCTCCCAGTAGATCCGTGCTGACGATGCCGCGGTGTTTGTGAACCAGTAGAGTGAAATGTCGTCGAGCATCTGATCCCGTGACAGTTCGTCTTCGGGAGAGCCGTTGTTGTCAGTCCAACTGTAGAACTTTTCGTAGATCCACATCGCCTGGCCTGCCGGCGAATCCGACAACGCATATCCGATCGTCTGCGGCCGAGTCGCTTGTTGGCGGAAGTATCCGTTGCCGTCGCCAAGGAAGCGTTGGGCACCATCGACCGCCCTCTGCTCTTCGAAACTGAGATGCTCTGGCATTTCCGTAGGAAACACGAATTGCCAATTGAGATGTATTCCAGCAAGTCCAGGGGGGACAAGATGCCCGAGCGCGGTCGTAACTCCCGCGCCCCAGTCTCCCCCCTGGGCGACCCATCGCCTGTAGCCGAGCCGCTGCATCAGTTGACTCCATGCGGAGGCGATGCGGGGGAAGTTCCATCCGGTTTCGGTTGGCTTGTCATAAAATCCAAATCCCGGAAGAGACGGGACCACTATATGGAACGCGTCCTGTGCGCGGCCACCATGCTCAGTCGGGTTCGTGAGAGGCCGAATGATCTTCATGAACTCCACAATCGATCCAGGCCAACCGTGAGTCAGAACGATTGGCAAAGCATCGGGATGTGGTGAGCGTACGTGAATGAAATGAATACCTAATCCATCGATCAATGTGCGAAAGTTTGGAAACGAGTTCAGCTCTGTCTCGAAGCGTCGCCAGTCATAACGAGATTCCCAATACTCGACCAGCGATTTTGCACGAGCGAGAGGAACTCCCTGAGACCAGTCCTTGAGTGGCTGTTCGTTAGGAAATCGCGTAGCTCGCAAGCGTGCTCGAAGATCGTCAATGGCTTCCTGTGGGAGCGAAATATGAAATAGACGTACTTGTTCTGTAGCTTCGGGTAACTGTCGGCGGGCTGGGAATTCTTTTGGCGTGAAAGTTCGAACGACGGACTGTATGGAATCCCAGGCAACCTCATCGCGCCCAGCAATGGCGTGAAATCGCGATACGAAGGCAGCCGTCCCATCGCGCAGCTGGATTGGCAGATGACTCGTCATCTCTCGACTCACGTCAATTACATCTACGTTTTCAATCCTTCATTTGAAGAACAGTCCATCCACGCAACAACGAGCATGAGCTACATATCGCCGTGGATAACATATCGCTTTTGAGTTGTAGGTGATGAATGGTCAGGATTCCAAATCGAAGTGAACAGAAGTCACCCCTGTGTATGCCTCACCACCATTGCAACGACTTCGTGGCCAGTAAATTCCCGATCTTCACTTCGTTGAGATTGCTTTTGCGGCTTCACGAATGATGGATCGCAACCAGATGTGCGCCGCGTCGGTTTGCATCCTTTGATGCCAGATCATGACGTATTTGAATGAGCCGAGCGCCACCGGTCCTCCGAGAATCTTCGTCAGTTTCTTGGGTGCTTCGAGCAGCACCATTCGGCGTGGCACAGTCGCAATCATGTCCGTCACAGCCGCGACACGCATGGCGACGGTGTGTTGAGCCACGACCAGCGGACAGCGCCGTTTCTCGCCGATTGCCGCCAAGGGCTTGTCTGGATGGGTCTGAACGCCGCCAATAATGTCCACGGCAACATGTTCCGCAGCTAGGTACTCTTTCAGAGTAATAGCCCTTTCGAATTTTCTTTTCCGGGAGACGACACAGACAAAATCCAACTCGACAATTGGCCAAATAAAGCTTGCAGAATCTCGTAATATTGCTCCGTCTTTTCCCGCAGCAAGCGCAACTGATGGCGCGGCCGAACGGTTCTCACGTGGCCGATCTCCTCGAACCGCACGACTGGGCAGGGGCGAGAATCCTCAGGATGCGTTCGCAGACTGGCATAATCGAATAAACTGCGAGGGTCAATAAGGCGCTCGCAGTCGCTCTGGTAAGGCCGATGCCCCATCTTGCTTTCTCGACAGACGTGGGTACCACGGAGACGCCCCAGAGCTTGGGCGTGATTACTACGTCAGTGCGCGGTCCAAATGAACGTAACCCCCATCCACGAACAGATGCTGGCCGGTGGTATGGCTGGACTTGGCCGAAAGAAGAAACACGACCGCCGCGGCAATTTCTTCGCCAGTCGTCATGCGTTTCTCCAGAGGAATCCTCGAGAGGATGTTCCTGAGCTTTTCCTCGGGATTGGGAAACGTGTTGAGCCAACTGCGGTAAAGAGGCGTCATGACTTCGGCGGGAATAACGGTGTTGACGCGGATTCCGTAAGATAACAACTCCACCGCCCACTCGCGCGTCAACGCCATGATCGCGCCTTTTGCCGACGCATAGCCCGACGTGCTGCCCTGGCCCGTTACCGCTGTCTTCGAGCCAACATTGACGATTGACCCGCGAGAGCGCTTGAGGTGAGGGAGCGAGTAGTGGGCCATTGAGTAGTAGTGCACAAGATTGCGGTTGAGCGACGCCACATACTCGCCGGGGTTGCCGGATTCGAGCCCCACCTTGTCATTTCGCCCGGCATTGTTCACAAGACCATCAAGCCGGCCAAACGTCTCCAGCGTTTGTGCGACGGATTGCTGACAGCTTTCTGGTGTTGCCAGATCAATCGTGATCAACCCACAAGTTGCGCCGGAGCGCCGCAATTCACACTGCACCCGCTTGCCGGCCTCGGCGTCGCGGCCCACAATTACCGGGATGGCGCCTTCGCTGGCACAAGCGCGCACGATCGCTTCTCCGATCCCCTTCGCACCTCCAGTAACGACTACGACTTTGTCCTGCAGCTGAAGATCCATGCGTTAGCCTCGTAGATTGAAAAAGCCGTGATCGAGGAGCACACCCAGCCAACAATTCTTGCTACCAACTCGCCTAACGCTTTCAAAGATCAGATGAGAGCCGACGTCACCGAAGGCTGTCGCCAATTGGCCAGGGTTGACTACTTGCTGGCGCGATTCTCCCAGGCCTTCAACCCCGAGTTCGACAATGTCGCCAGCCTTCAGGTATCGCCTAGGATTCATGCCGAGGCCCACACCCGCTGGTGTTCCGGTGCTGATGACATCTCCTGGAAGGAGCGTCATGAACTGGCTGACGTACGAAATCAGCATTGCGACCCCAAAGATCATTTGGGCCGTGGAACTACTTTGACGAGTTTCGCCATTGACTCTGAGCCACATCGCTAGGCGACCGGCGTCTGCAATCTCGTCGGGTGTCGCCAGGAAGGGCCCTAGACCCCATTCAACCCTGTGTAAAGTAATCGATAAAGTAAACGGAGTCAATATGATTTACAACTTCGTGCAGGTTGATGTTCTAATTACTCTTTACACGACATAACTAAAGAACCTCAGCCCTGTGGATTTAAGCTCGTGCGATCGCGCTAAAGTTAACCACCGCCCTAATGATTGCAGTAAACCTATGTATACTGAATCTGGGTGCCTATGAGCGTTAGAATGAAGGACATCGCCAGAGATCTTGGCGTGTCGACCGTAACCATCTCGAAGGTCTTGCGGAATCACCCAGATGTGGGAGAGGAGACGCGCGAGCGCGTACTGGCCCGGGTTAAAGAGCTGGATTATCGACCCAACCTCGCTGCGCGCAGTCTGGTCACGGGGCGGACCTACCTGGTGGGTCTGGTTGTGCCAACCCTTCTGCATCCTTTCTTTGCTGAAATCGCGAAGTCTCTTTCCGATGCCTTGAAAGAGAAAGGATACTCTCTTATCGTTTCCTCCTCGGACGAAGATCCGGACCTCGAGGAGCAGGAAATCGATCAACTCCTGGCGCGTCGGCTCGATACATTGATCATTGCTTCCTGTCGTTCGACCGTCGAACTCTTCTTTCGGATTGAAAGGCAGAAAACGCCGTATGTGTTGGTCGATCGCAGTCTACCGGGACTGGCGGCGAACTTCGTCGGCGTGGACGATGAAGCGGCGGGAGTCCTTGCTACCAAGCATCTGATCGATATCGGATGCAAGAGAATTGCTCATATCCGTGGCCCGGAAATAAGCCCTGGCAGGAGTCGCCTGGAGGGGTACAAGCGGGCTCTGAGGGAGGCTGGCCTCAAGGTGATCGGCGACTACATCATCACAGAACAAAAGGGTGATGTGGAAACTCGACAGTGCGGCGGAGATGCGATGGGTCAGCTCTTGAGTCTTAACCCGAGGCCTGATGGGGTGTTCTGCTTTAACGATCCGCTCGCCATAGGAGCAATGCACCGAGTGCTGGACGAAGGGCTGAGAATTCCCGAAGACGTGGCCATTATTGGCTGCGGCAACCTGCACTACGACGATTCGCTGCGTGTCCCACTCTCCAGCATAAGTCAGCACAGTAAGCGAATTGGGGAGGAAGCGGGACGAATTGCGCTAGCGATTCTGAACTCGAAAGTGCCGCCCAAACCCGAAACCGTCGTCCTACATCCAGAACTTGTCGTGCGCGCATCTACGGCACGTAATTCGGGGTGATTGCTCGAGGATCCAGCGACACCATTTGCGAGCCGGGTTATGGCGCGATGTCTTTTATTGGACGGGATCTTTTGTCTTCAGCACGTAAGCATAGTGTCCTGTGAGGCTGGAAGGCAGCGTGACTTGCACATCCTCGCCTCTCTGCACCCATTGAAGCGGCTTGTTCTCCCCCAACAAGTAAATCGGTGAGCCCGCCTTGAGCTCAAACTTCTTCACCGTTACGCTGCCCGCCTTCGGTTCGCCCAGAAGAGTTATGTAGACGGAAGAGTTAGCGTGCGTGAAACGTATAGGAATACCTTCGGCTGTATCGCCGTCAGCCCGAGTCCATGGACGAGTCCCGTAAATCGCTTCACCATTCTGCTTTAGCCAGGCACCCAGCGCCTCCAGACGGCTCATCTGAACAGGAGGAATGGTTCCGTCCGCCTCGGGACCGACATCGAGCAGCAGGTTTCCATTCTTGCTGACAATGTCGACCAGCAAGTAAATCAGCTTATCTGGCGCGATCGTTTCCGCCTCACCCTCGGCGCGATTGTAGCCAAAGGAGCGGCCCAGTCCGCGGCATTCCTCCCACTTGGTTGGACTGATTTTGTCGAGCGTCTGGTATTCGGGTGATTTGAAATCCGAATGCTTTACACCGAAACGGTCATCGATCACGCCGTCTGGAACAGAGTCGTAATACTCGGCCATGATCTCCAGCGGATGTCCGGATTTCGGGTAATCGATATCGTTCCAGAGCACTGCAGGACGGTACCGGCTGATCAGTTCACGATACTGCGCGTCCGCATACTTGCCGTAGGCCTCGCTCTGCGGCTTCACCGCCTGATAATCGGCAGCTTTAGCGATGGGGCCCGGAACAAACGTCCAATCGTAGCCGCCCGAATAATAAAGGCCCATATGCAGGCCCTGTTTGCGCACGGCGCTCGTCAACTCCCCAACAATGTCACGCGTAGCATGCTGCCGGTCTGCTGGAAGGCTCGGATTGGGAGTGGCGCTCGGCCACAGCGTAAATCCATCGTGATGTTTGGTCGTTAGTACCACGTATTTCGCGCCGGCATCGCTGAAGACTTTAGCCCACGTGTCAGGATTCCATTTCTGAATGTCCTTATCGAACTCGGCCGCGAAGTTGTAGTAGTCGTAGTTTGCTCCGTAATGCTCCTTGTGATACTGCTGCGTCGGCGACCCATCAAGACGCATGCTGTTGAGGTACCACTCAGCATAAGGATTATGGTGAATGTAGTCCGGTGACGTGAAGTCGTGCTCGGGATGAACCAGTGGCGCCCAGCCTGGGACCGAGTATAGCCCCCAGTGAATAAAAATCCCCAGCTTTGCGTCCGCATACCATTCTGGCAGCGGGTGACGATTCAGGGACTCGAGCGTGGGTTCGTAATGCGCAGGGGCCTGCGTTCCCTGAGCCCAGAGCGGTACAGCAATACAAGCAACACAACCGACGAGGATCAGCACGACGACGGATCTATCTTGATTGAACATGCGTACTCCAGCAATCGTATTAGCAACATTGGCCTTCGATTAAACATCTTTAAGCTTCATTTGAACTAAGGCATCGTAGAACCCGCGCGATTCATTGAGCTTGCGCTTCGGGATAGATCCCAATCCGGTGATTACGCACCCAGGGTTTCAGTTTTCGGCCGCTCGTGTGAGAAATGAGCACCTCCGATTCCTGCAGTGGCATGTGGCAATCGACGCAATCGCGGGCAATAGCTCGACCCAGCTTGCGAAATTTCGCGCAGTCTCTGGCTTTGTGGCAGGTGAGGCAATGGGGTGAGAATGCCGCCGCATCGCGCTGGCGCCTGTGAACATCATGGCAGGTCGTGCACGTCATGGTGCTGCCCTCAAAACAACGGCTCCTAGCCAGCAGTTGGGTCTGGTTGCCATGAACATCAACAGGAGCGTCTGGGATGTACGGAATGTGCACGTAATCCTCCAACACCTCTCCCGGTGTAAAGGATAGGGCAGGAGTGAGAGGCTTGCCGGGACCCGCATGACAGAAAGCACAAATATCGATTTGCCGGTCGCGGGGAAGTAACGCAGGATTCACGATCGGATCTCGCATTCCAGAGCTTGCGGCAGTCTTTGAACCGCGAAAAACCACGTGTTCGCGGCCGGCACCGTGACACCTTTCGCAAGTGATGCCTAAGACTAAGCTGCTTGGGTCGTAAGAATTCTCGGACTGCAGCAGCTGTTCGAATCCTCCGCTGTGGCATTCCAGACACCGCGGTAACGCAGGTTTGTCGAAGCGTGGAGAGCCATCCGGAAATCCTGGACTGTTGATCCAGCCGTCCAACTCGGTCCAATAGCTGACTGGCAGTTCTAACAACTGGTCGCCCTTCCAGAACAGATAGGTCTGCCCTCTGCGGCCAGAACCAAACACAATATCGATCCGCTCGGTGTGAGAAACCTTTCGAAAAGGCGAGAGTTCTTGTACCGCACTTTCGAAATATCCCTCGTTGGTCGCGGTCATTTGGTAATAGACCGAGGGGGTCGATGTTTTGAGAATATTGGCTCCGTCGCTGAACTTTCCTAGGATCGAATTCCGGTCGGGCATTCGTGAGGTCAAATGATGAGCCGTCTCGAAGTATGTACTTGTCTCCGGTTGATGACACGAGCGACACAGTTGGTCTCCGACAAATGCCGATGAGTTCGAGTTATCCGCGGGTGAAGCGACGGAGCTCGGAGCAGTAGCGGGCAACGACGACTGTGTTGACTGCAATGAACTTGGTAGCAGCGCGAGCGGCAGCAAGAAACAGAACGCATTGCGTAGTTTCAACGCAGTAATCGTAACCGGCCCCGTAATGCATGCGATGCTAGCTATCCGCCAGGCGAGTCCGCATCGAATTCTTGCTTACCGCTGTCGACGGATGCACTGTAGGGAAAAGTTGCCCGCTTCCATTCCGTCCAGAAGCGGGCAGCGTCCGAGCCTCTCGCTCGCAGGAGCTCAGAACATGAACCGCAAACCGAACTGCATTATGCGTTGGGCATCGGCCGCGCTTGTGACCTTGCCGAAGGCCGCGGCGTTGCTCACGTCACTACCCGGAGAGGCAAAAATCACCGTATTGAAGAGATTAAATGCCTCGGCACGGAATTCGAGTTTTCGTCCCTCTCCAGCGATCGGGAAGCCACGGAATATGGAGAAATCGAAGTTCCAGTATCGCTGTGCCATGAACGGGTCAGGGCGCAGGTTGCCGAAGGTGCCATTGGCTGGTGTCTGGAACGCACTGGTATTGATCCAGCAGGTCTGAGTGTGTACCTGTGCCCCACCCGGACAACTGCCCGAATTGGGATCGCCGACAAGATTTGCCTGTTCGTATCCGGCCCAGCCGACGTTTCCTGTGTTGGCCGGATCTCCGTTGTTATCGGTCACGCTGTAACGCTGGCCGGAACGAACCGTAAGGATCCCGTTGACCTGCCAGTTACCCACGATGTAATCAACCGCATGATTACCGGCTGAGAATCGCTTCCCTCGACCGATGGGAAGTTCGTAGTTGGCATTCACCGTAAGGAGGTGCGGAATATCGAACCCTGCAGGACTCAAACTGGCTCTCGGGTTATAAGGATCCGCCACATTCTTACCCTCTGCGCCAAACCACCCATCGTTCTCGTCAAGCGTCTTCGAGTAGGTATAAGCGACCTGGTAACCTAGCCCGTTCGAGTAGCGCTTGTTCACGGACAACTGGAAGGCGTGGTAATCCGCAAAACCCACGCTGCGGTCGTAGAACGTCGAAATCATGTACGGATACATGGAGCGTGACTGCGGGTTGGGCAGTGGGCTCGGCTGCAGCGCCGTGTTGTACATGCCACCAACGTTGGCGCGGTGCGTCAGCGAACCAACATAGCTGCCGGTGATGCTAGTTGTACTATTGAGCTGGTGCTGAACGCCGAAGTTGAACTGGTAGGCATACGCGTTCTTGATGTGTGGATCATAGTGCCAGTTCACACCGCCCGAGAAAAACGGCGTAGGGGCTGGCAAACCCGCAGCGCCGCTGCCCGCAAAGGGATTCAGCGCCGAGGCTAACGGCTGACCTTGAGAGTTGGTAGTGGAGCCTCCCGGCTGGTTCAGGTTGTTGGCAATCAACTGTCCGATGCCGGGCCAGTCACCTTCAATGTTCTGCGACATCTGGCTAACCGCAGCCCAGTTGTCATACACAATTCCGGCGCCGCCTCGTACCACGGTGTCGGGAGTCGCACGATAGGCAAATCCAAGCCTTGGACCGAAATTCGTGTATGTGTTATGCGAGATGCGGCCACGCGGATCGATCACCACGTGGGGTGGAAGGGTTCCCGGAGGTAGGCACGTCTGGGTTGTCGGATCGCACGAAACCGCATTCCCTTGCGCGTCCAGCATGATGCTGGGAATGCAAGGAGCAGCCCCTCGCACCGTGCATGGCGGTGGTGGGAACTGTAACACGTAGGTGCCGTTCGAGAAATCGAAGTCACCAGTCTCGATGCCACCCTGCTGACCGATTGTGTCTCTGGTCCCGTAGGGCGGAATGAAAGTCAGATCGTAGCGTAGGCCGTAGTTAACCGTGAGTTTATTGGTGGTCTTCCAGGAATCCTGGAAGAAGGCGCTAACCAGACCGCCACGGCGAGTCTTCTCATTCACATCCCGGCGATTCGCGTTATTAACGACGCCAAGCAGGTAGGACGCAAGGCTATTTCCGCCTTTGCCAGTCGAAGGGTCGCCGGTCTCCGTGTCCGCGAATCCGAGACTATCGTACGCGATCGGACTGGAGAACACGCTGGTGATGTAGTTTGCGCCAAACGAGAACGTGTGCGTCCCCTTGAGCTTATTGATCGTAACCGAGCCCTGCCAGTTGTCGGTAGCTTGAGGCGTATTCTGTAGAATTTCGCCGGCAGTGGTAAAACCATCAGCAAGACCCAGGGAAGGGAGTAAGCACCCCTTGGTTCCTGAGAAATTACACGCAAAACTGGGCACTAATCCTGCGGCGGAGATCACAGAGTCGGCATTCACCCTGTTCAATTTTGTGAGGGCGTTATCCGACACTTTGGTGCGCGAGAAGAGTGCCTGCAATTGCAGGGTTGGGCTGAAAACATGAACCCAGTTTGCGCCCCAGTTGACGCCCGGAAGTTTGTCATTCTTCAGAAACCCAGGCAAGTTGCCATTAGGCGTCATGGTTATGCTGTCGATTTGACTCCAGCGGAACCAGACCATGTCCTTATCGCTGAAAGTATGGTCAAGCCGTCCGCTGTACTCATTCTGATGCTGGGTATTGGGATCGGCATCGAAGGCGTTGCTGTTGGTTGCAGCGTTGTATGGGCCCGCCGTCGGATAGACCGACTGAACAAATCCGACCAAACCCGGAATAATGAGATTGGACGGGATGATATTGCCCGCGAAGGGCTGCCGTGTGAACGTTGTTCCAGACGGAGTGGTAGTGAACGGGTTGTAAAGCTGATCGATGACGTTGCCATTCTTATCGCGGTCGTTACAAAGACCGTTACTGAAACCGCTTTGACAAAGGCCACTGAAATCGCCGCCCAACTGCGCCGCCGTGGGCACAAGGATGTTTGCGCCGATCGGCTGAGAATAGCGGAAACCCTGGTAGGCAAAGTAGAAGAAGGTGTTCTGCTTGAGCTTAGGCAAAGGAATGGGGCCGCCGAGAGCGACGCCGAACTGGTTCTGATGGAACAACGCCTTCTTTTGGGTCGCCGGCAAGAACTCTGGGCGCGAGTCGAATGCACTGTTGCGCATGTACTCCCAGGCCGAACCGTGGAACCGGTTGGTTCCCGACTTGGTGACGACGTTCACCACGCCGCCGAGCACCGATCCAAACTCCGAGGAGTCGGTGTGCGACACCACCTTGAACTCCTGAATCGCATCAATGATGGGGGGAACGGCGTAAGTGCTGAGGAACGCCGCGAAGTTGTTCATACCATCGGTGAGGAAGTAGTTGCTGCGGTTTGTGGCGCCGTTGATTGACGGGAATGAAAAGTCGGCTCCTTCCGCAATCGGAGCAGCGAATCCGCCGGTCCGGCCACCCATTGCATTTTGTCCAACGCTAATGGGCACAACGCCAGGGGTCAACGACAGCAGTTGGGTAAAGTTGCGACCGTTGAGCGGAAGATCATTGACCTCCTTGGTGGCAATTACCGTTCCCAGTTCCGCTGAAGATGCCTGTAGTTGCTCGGTTGTCGCCTCGACGCTAATCACCTGCGACTCAGCGCCGAGCGTCAGTGCGACATCGATCGTAGCCGTCTGGTTGACGGCAAGAACAAATGCTGCGACTTCGTTGGTCGCAAAGCTCGGGGCACTTGCCTTCAACGTGTATCGGCCGGGATTGACGTTCAAAAAGACGTAAGCGCCAGAATCATTCGTGCTGGTGCCGCGCTCAACCCCCGTATCCGCATTGCGCAGGACTACCGATGCCTTCGTAACCACAGCACCCTGCGGGTCACGCACCACCCCATTGAGCGATGCGGTGGAGAGCTGCGCTTGCGCCATCGTGCCCGCGAGGGCTAGAAGGCCGATCACCAGCAAGGTGTGGAAGGACGGTACAGGTCCGCGCGAATCAGTCATGGATTCCTCCAACCTGTGAGTTCGTCTGATGTTGTGTCGATCCCCAGTAACCGATTACTTTAGCGAAGTGCAACATTCTAGTATCAACATATTAGACTTTGTCAAGAGCTATTTTTGACTCTTTTTCGCGACCTCGGCTGTTCTCAGCGATAACTTGAACGATTCTGCAACGGCATGCCACAATTCTCCGGCATAAGTGGATTCAATCTTCAATCGAGCCGGTAGCGGCCCCGTCATCAGCAACTACAGACAGCGAAACGAAGCACCCAAAATGGGCAGGAGCCGTTTCGACGGATTGAGTGTCCGGACAGCCAGTCGGCTTCGAGTTTTCGTGGGCTTGCTGCTTTCGCTGATGCTCACGACGGGGCTACTCAAAGCCCAATCGTCACGCATCTCGCAGCCGAAAAACCAACCTGCTTCCGCTTCCTCAGAGTATGTTGGGTCGGCGGAATGCGCCCGATGTCATAAGGAGATATGCGACTCCTACCTGCGAACAGGTATGGGGCGCTCCATGTCCGCCGTCACCCCGGAGTGGGTCAAAAAGCATCAGGCATCCGGCTCCGTCAACGACGAAAGCAATCATCTGAAATTTGAGGTCCATGCGGCAGACGGCAAGCTCTTCCAGTCGGAGTACGAACTCGGACCTGATGGGCAGGAGATCCTTCGTGAGACACGCGAGATCGCGTGGATTATCGGGGCGGGCGAAAACGGCTTCGGTGGCCTGGTGCGAAACAGCGACTATCTTTTCGAGGCGCCGCTGTCATTCTATTCCAAAGCGCAACGCTGGGAGCTTTCTCCGGGCTATGAGCTTGGCAACAGCAGCTTTAATCGCCCGATCCTGCCCGGGTGCATCTCTTGTCACAGTGGACGACCCAATACTATGTCCGAAGGTAATGGCCATTTTGCGAGTACGCCTTTTTCAGAACTGGCAATCGGATGCGAGAACTGTCATGGTCCAGGCCTAGCGCATGTGGTATCTGCGCATACGGCCTCGGATACCTACCCGGGCCATGATGCTTCCATCGTGAATCCAGCCTCGCTCACGCCCGCCCTGGCCAATGACATTTGCATGTCTTGTCACCAAATCGGAGATGTGCGAGTTCTAAAATCTGGTAAGGAGCATCACAGCTTTCGGCCGGGTACGGCCTTGGACGACACGATGTCGATCCTGTTGGTGCCCCCAAAACGCGAGGCGCCTCCCCAGCAGGACCTGCTCGAACACTACTACTCTATGACCCTGAGCAAGTGCTATCGAGCCAGCGGCGAACGCCTGACCTGTATTTCGTGCCACGATCCGCACGTGGAACCGTCGAGCCAAGACGCGCCGGCTTATTTCCGCGAGAAATGCCTGAAATGTCATAACGAAAAAAACTGCACAGCGCCATTGCATGTCCGCGAACAACAGCAGCCCGCTGATGATTGCGCAGGATGCCACATGAAGAAGCGCGATGTTCGTGAGATCTCGCATTCGAGCATTACCAACCATCGCATCCTCGCTCGCCGTGATGAGCCATTCCCTGATATCGCTTTTCAGCAGACGATGCGGGCGCTGCCGGACCTGATTCATCTAAATCCCGCGACTGGAAAGAAAGACACGCCCGTGCCCGCGTTGACGCTACTGCAGGCCTACGGTGAGCTATTCGAAAAGCATCCGGAGTACGCGGGCCGCTATTTTGCCGTATTGCAGGAACTGGAGCGCTCCGACGAAAGCAATCCGCTGGTTCAGGCTGCCCTGGGAAACCGCGAGCTCCATGCGGGTCACTTTTCCGAGGCCGTTGCGCACCTACAGCGTGCCTTGAACGGCGGAGTAGCGAAGACCATCGTGTACACCGATCTTTCTGAAGCGCTTCTAAAAATGAACCGAGCAAGTGAGGCGCTTACGGTTCTGCAACAAGCAACTGAACTTGACCCCTTCAATGCAGCGTTGCGCAAGCAGTTGATCGTACAACTGATTCAGGCTAAGGACTACACGAACGCACGGCAACAAATGGAAGATTACGTTGAGCGTTTCCCGGCAGACTCATTCATGCGCGAGATGCAGCGCCGCGCAGGGGCGATTGGAAAGGTCAAATGACCGGTCCCTCGAAACACATGAGCAAACTCCTGGCGTCGTCACTGGTCGCACTCTTGACGGCGACGTCGGTAGGACGGGAAGAACCGCGGATCCAATTCGAAAACCGGCAACCCGGTTCGGGCGTCACTTTTGTGCTCGACAACGGCACCCTTCCCGACAAGCCCATGATTGATGGCATCCCCGGAGGCGTTGCGCTGTTCGACTACGACGGTGACGGCTATCTGGATATTTTCTTTTCTAACGGTGCGCACCTTCCCGAGCTGGTTAAGGACGACGCCAGGTTCTCCAATCACCTCTACCGCAACAATCACGATGGCACCTTTACCGACGTGACGGATCGCGCCGGGCTGCGCGGTGACGGCTACAGCGTTGGCGCAGCCGCGGCAGACTTTGACAATGACGGGCACGTGGACCTTTACGTGACCGGCTACAACCGCAATTTTCTCTATCACAATAACGGCGATGGAACATTTACCGACGTGACGGAAAAGGCCGGTGTGACCGGCATCTCGTCCTCCGGCAAGAAGCTCTGGGGAATTGCGGCCGCGTGGGTGGATTATGACAATGACGGCAAACTGGACCTGTTCGTCACCAACTATCTGGATTGGTCCTTCGCCACTTCGCGGGTGTGTGGGCAGCCAGGCAAGCGCCTCTCCTGCTCGCCCACGCTTTACCAAGGCGAGCCCAATATCCTCTACCATAACAATGGCGATGGAACTTTCACCGACGTTTCCCAGTCCATGGGCATCGCTCAACATATCGGCAAGGGCATGGGTGTCGCCATCGCGGACTACAACGACGATGGCTGGATGGATATCTTTGTCGCTAACGACAACGAAAGAAATTTCCTATTCAGAAATCGCGGCGGAAAGACATTCGACGAAGTAGGCGTTGAGGCATCTGTGGCCTACACCGATAACGGAGTGCCGGTCTCGAGCATGGGAGTGGACTTCCGCGATTGGGACAACACCGGCCGACCCGGCATTCTTGTGACCGCCCTGGGAGGCGAAACCTTCCCCCTATTTCACAACGAAGGGAATGGCTGGTTCAACGACGACAGCTATAAGGCGGGCATCGGTTTCCGGAGTTTCCAGATGAGTGGTTGGGGCGCCGGCATTCAGGATTTTGACAACGACGGCTACAAGGATTTGTTCACGGCAAATTCCCATGTCAGCGAGAATGCCGATATCGACGGGCAGCAACACTACCGCCAGCCCAACGCCGTTTTCCGCAACATGCATGACGGTACATTTCGCGACGTAAGCAACGAGGCCGGACCCGCTCTGCAAATTCGGGCCGCGCACCGTGGCTGCGCCTTTGGCGACCTGAATAACGACGGCAAAATTGACGTCGTAGTTTCGGCGATCGGGAGTTCGGCAGAACTACTCTCCAACACCTCCACCGGCGATAATCACTGGATTCTCATCCGCGCCGTGGGAGTAAAGAGCAATCGAGATGGCATCGGGACGCGCATCAAAATCATTGGCGCATCTGGATTCGTGCAGTACAACCATGTGACCACCGCCGGAAGTTACGCAAGCTCGAATGATCCGCGCGTGCACTTCGGACTTGGCGCTGATAAGGTCATCAGGGAGATCGAACTGCGATGGCCCAGCGGGACCGTCCAGCTTCTGCATAACGTGAAGGCTGATCAGATTCTCACGGTTACGGAGGAGTAGCTGATGCGGGTGGCGCTGCTATGGTTTTTATTCGCGACCTGGCCTGCGTCGCCCGCGCTTGCGGGACCCTGCTCCGGCGCAGAAGCACAACTGGCGCAAATCTCCAAACAACTCACCCTCAATTCTCTGGATGGGGTGAAGCCTGCATTGGAGTCACTGAGTCGCGCGTACCCGGATTGTCCGGAAATCTTGCTGCAACACGCACGGTTTGCCGAGGCAGAAGGAAATGCCGATGCCGCGGCCGATCTCTATTACCAGTACACGGACAGTGATCCGAACGATTCGAAAGCACTCGCTTATTTCGGTCGCTTCTTTCTCGAGCAACGTGACTACATGCGCGCCGATGCGCTCTCCGCGACTGCGGTGCAGAAGAACGCCAACGATCCTGCAGCTCTGGCGCTGCGCGGCCAGATTCTCGTCATGAAGGGTCAGGCGTCCGAAGGACAGAGTCTTCTGGAGAAAGCCGTCCAGCTAGACGCTGACGATCCCGAAGCGCAATTTCAGCTTGGCGCAATCTACGACAAGGCCAAGTCCTCTCCGAAGGCGGTCGAGCGCTTTCGTGCGGTGGTGAAACTGAATCCTCGCGATGCTAGAGCGTGGGATTACCTGGCCTTGAATCTTGAACCTTTGGGAGACTTGGACGGTGCCGACCATGCCTATCGCAAAGGACTCGACGTGAACCAGCTGGGGAAATATCATGATTCCTTTCTGGACTACAACTACGGGCGCTTCTTGGCAAAACGAAATGACTTGGCTGCGAGTAAACAGCATCTCGATCACGCCGTGGAACTAATTCCTCAGATTCGCGCCGTGTGGTACGAGCGTGCGAGGCTCGACATGCGGATGCACAATTATGAGCAGGCACGAGCGGACGGTGAAAAAGCGGTCGCTTGCACAGAACAGGGCGGCATTATTGATCTGCAGATATACAGCCTCTTAAGCCAGGTCTACACACGCCTGGGCGACAAAGCGTTATCGAAGAAATACACAGACCTGACTCGAGAGACTCCGCCTCCGGTGCGTGGGGAGTCCCGATAGCTTGCCTTCGAATCTCGACCGCCGATCTTTTCTGTTGAGCACGTTGGCCATGATTCCCGCGGCCAAACTATTCCGCTCAACCCTCGCGCACTATGACTCCGCGCACATTTTCGAGGATGCGACTGCAAAGTCCGGCATACAGTTCAAACAGGAATCCAGCCGCACCAGTCAGAAGTACCTGCCCGAATCGATGGTGGGCGGAGTCGCCATGTTCGACTACGACAACGATGGCTGGCTCGACTTGTTTTTTGTAAATGGAGCGAAGCTTCTCGATCCCATGCCCCATGGTGCTGCGCCGGACAAATCCGACCCTCGCTTCTGGAACCGCCTTTACAGGAACAATCGCGATGGGACCTTCACTGACGTAACGGAGAAGGCGGGCCTTCAGGGCCGCCTGTACGGAATGGGTGTGGCCACGGGTGACTATGACAATGACGGCAATATGGATCTCCTGGTTACCAACCTTGGCGGCAACATTCTCTACCACAACAATGGCGATGGCACCTTCACCGACGTCACCGCCAAAGCCAGCGTGGGCGGCAGCGGATGGTGCACTGGGGCATGTTTTATTGATTACGACCGCGATGGCCGCCTTGATCTCATCGTCAGCCGGTACGTCGAGTGGGACTTCAGCGCAAACGTTTTTTGCGGCGGACACAAACCCGGGTACCGCGCTTATTGCCACCCCGATCAGTTCGAGCCGATCACGCACCTGGTCTTCCACAACAATGGCGATGGCACATTTACGGACGTTTCCAAGAAGTGCGGAATGGCGGGCTCGCCGGGAAAAGGGCTTGGTATCGCGATCAATGATTTCGACGGCGACGGCTGGCCGGACATTTTTGTCGCCAATGATTCGGTCGCGGAGCAACTCTTCCGCAACAAGCACGATGGGACATTCGAGGAAGTCGCGCTCACCTTGGGCCTCGCCTACGACCAGTATGGACATGTCTTTGCCGGCATGGGAGCGGATTTTGGAGATTACGACAATAGCGGATGGCCTTCGGTCTTCGTAAATGCCCTCGCGAACCAGAAATACAAGTTATTTCGGAATGTGGAGGGCAAGTTCGACGATGTGACCGATTCGCTCGGCCTGGGAGCGTCGACTATTTCGCATTCCGGCTGGGGAGCGAAGTGGATCGATTTTGATAATGACGGCCGCCTCGATCTCTTCGTGGCGCAAGGGCACGTCATGGACAATATCGAACTAACCGAACCCAGACTGCGCTACCGTGAGCCTCCTCTTTTGCTCAAGAATGAGACGACAGGATTTCGAAATGTTTCGGCGCATGCCGGCGAGGTTTTCAGCGTACCCATGGCGGCTCGCGGCGCTGCATTCGGCGACCTTGATAACGACGGTTTTATTGATGTCGCGATCAATTGCAACGACGGCGCCGCACTCATTCTGCGTAACGTGGGTAACGGTCAAAACCACTGGCTCACGCTGAACCTCATCGGAGCACGTAGCAACCGCGACGGCATCGGATCGAAGATCCGCCTAGTGACCAACGATGGCAAGCAGCAGACCACTTTCGTGAGCACCGCCGGAAGCTACATTTCAGCCAGCGACAAGCGCGCGCACTTCGGGCTCGGGCCCTCGAAGAAGGCGCACGTCGTGGAGATCACGTGGCCGAGCGGAACCGTTCAGCGCCTCGAATCCGTTGCCGGCGATCAGATACTGACGGTGAATGAGCCATCCCGGTAATGACGGATCGTCAATTTACGCGGGAGAGGGCTCTAGTTCGAAATAGCGGATTTCGCTAACGCGCGTGCGCTTGCAACATCTTCCACGACGATAACTGCGACTGCACCCAATCGGCATCTTTCTTCGTGTGGCACAGCAGGCAAGCATTGGGGCTTTCTTCTTGGCCGAAATGCTTTGTCATCTCGGCATTCGGAATGTCGTCAATCTGATGATAGCGGGCACGAAACAGCAGAGCATCCATGATCCGAGGCATGTGGCAGGAAACGCAGTGGCTGCCCTCAGAGTCCGCCGCGTGATGAGAATGGCGCGCACGACCGGCTGCATCTTGAAACTGTTGGTGGCATCCCGTACAGATGAGGTCGGGCTGATCGCGGAACTTCACAGACGTCGGGTTGGAAGCGGCATCGTGGCTGTGTGGATCGTGGCAGGTCACACAACTCACGCCCCCTTTTTTGAAACATTGCGAACGCTCCAGAGCTTCGACCATAAACGTCGTTTGCCGAAACCGTCCGTCTTTGTAGAAGCCTTTTCGTGAGAACTCCCCATATGGTTGGCGCAAAGGGCTGCCAAAGAACTCTCGAGAAGGAGCATAGTTCAATTCCCCATTGGGCCCCGGAGTGCGAGTCGCCGATTGCATGTGGCATTGCGCGCAAATAGAAACGGACGTCCTGCTGTCGACCTTCTGAAGATTCACTGGTGGGACGAGGGGATCTTTCGGATTGTAACCCTGCTCGTTCATTTCCACGACGTGCTCTGCGGACGGGCCGTGGCACATTTCGCAGTTAATCCCCGGCTCATTGAACTCTACGTTGTTAACAGCGAATCCCTCGCCTTTGGTATTTCGCAGTTGACTGGTGTGGCACACAGCGCAGTTGGCCTGGTAGCTAGTTGAGGCATCCAGTCTTTCCCAGTTGCGCGGGTCCGCGCGCTCACTTCCTGGTCCATCAATAACTTTCCAGAAGTTGACCCACTGCTTGTACCGCAAGTTGTATTGAATTGGGAATACGTGGATTTCGCCATTCGGAAGTTTCGTCGCATATGCCTGCTCGAACTTCGAACCAATGGTGTAGTCGACAGGATAGCTATGCCACTTCCCGTCCGACTGCAGAATATCGAAGTAGTGGCGGCCTTCGCGCGTAATCATCCTGGCGAACGGTTTCCGCTCCCGAACCGGCTTCAGTTCAAACTTTCCGTTGCGATAGTCGGCATCATCTTCAAGGTAGAATTGATTTTGCTCTCTGAAATCTCCCAGAACGTTTCGCGGAGCGTATGGCCGCAACATCTTCGACATGCCGCTTCCCGACCAGTCTTTGTAAATCTCGGCATGGCAGGAGCGACACGACGCGGAACCGAAATAGCTTGCGGACACAGCTTTGTTGTCTTCCTTGTTCCCTTCTTCGTTCCAATTCTGGACCGAGGCCGTCCAGCGATCCACCGATTGTTGCAGGAACGTCTCGAACGGAATCGTCGAATTCGGATTGAGCAAGCGATCGATCGCACGAAGATTGTCCAGAGCCTGGGGGCCGCGTTCCCCGCCTTCGTGATACACAGCTGCGAAGTTGCCACTAGCGGCAAGCGCCTGCCCGTTGGCGAGTTGCGCAAGGCCCAACGCATACGCAATCTCCAGATCGTGAACGTTGAAACGCAGCGCGTCGACCAGTGACGACTCCGAGCTTTTCAGCATTGAGCGCCGCTTTTCGGCTACTGATTCCGCAAGCGCCTGTTGCAGCAGCGCGCGACCTTTGGCAAAACTGGCAGTCGACTTGAGCTTCCGCCTTAGGTCTGGCCAATCCTCTCCGCGAACCGCGGAGGGCCTGGCAAACCGGTCAAGATCTTCGAGTGCATCATCGGCATGTGCAATCGCTGCGGAGTTCAAGCGCTGTCTGGCCTCGACATCCGCGACCGAAACCAGCAGCAACGGATTTTCCTGAAGTAACGCCAGCGACTGTCGGCTGAACGCGAGGCCCTTGTCATAGTCCCCGAGATCGAAGGAACTGCGGGCTGCAACCTCGTATGCCTGGGCGAGAAAAGCGGACTGCGGAAACTGCACCACAAAAGCCTCGGCTCGTGCCCGCATGTCCTGGGAAGAAGCACGCTCAAATAATCGCAGAAAGGCAGAGCGCTCCGAAGAATCTGCAATCTGGTCGGCCAAGTTTACGGGACCGCGATTCTGAAGAGAAGGTACTGAATCGAGGTCTTGCGCTGCCAGGCTGGTAATCGACCACAGAACCAATGCAATTCTGCCCAGCCGCCGGAACATGGGCTAATACTTTACACCAACTTACTTATGAACCGACTGCGCGACTCGGATGGCTTTATCAATGTCTGGGTCGGTGGGCGTAAGTTTTTTCGCTTCCTGCAGTTCCTGAAGTCCGTCGTCTACGTCTCCCGAGTGAAGGTAAATAAGCCCCAGGTCCTTGTGCAACTGGCCAAGGGCGGTGCAACTGCCGCATACCTCAATCCCCTCTTTTAATTGTGAAATCGCCTGTGGCCAGTCGTGCGCGGCGGCGGATGCCAGCGCGAAATTCCCCAGAGTTTGAGCGCGGTCCATAATTTGTTTCTGCGCTTGCAGAGCCTCGAAGCGTGCCTGCATGTGTTTGGCTTCTTCCGGATCCGATTGCACCAGTTGGCGGGAAAGGTTGTAAAGTGCTTCGCCATGCTCAGGGTTCAGTTGTACAACCTTTCTCCATTCGGCGAGAGCGCCATCGCGATCTCCGGCGTGAAGAAGCTCTTGCCCAAGCACGAAGAGCGTGTCGGGATTCTTAGGATCAAGTTCTGCCGACTTCTGCAGAACCTGAACGGCCGCTTTCGCATTTCCCGACGCCTTTTCAATCAATCCCAATAGATACCACGCCTCTGCATTCTGCTGATCTAGATGCACTGCGCTCTCAAGCTCCGGCTTCGCTTCGGGGTATCGCCGCAAATCGAGTAACACGCGTCCCTTGTTGTAGTGCGCGGGTGCAGACTGAGGATCGAGTTGCAGCGCCTCCGAAAACTCCGCCAGCGCGCCTTCAAGGTTGAAATCGTCCGCATAGGTAATGCCAAGATTCAGATGCGCACCAGAAGACTTCGGGTCGAGTTCAATGACCTTCTTGAAGTAGCTGATGGCCTCTTCGGTCTTCTGCGTGCGCGCAAGTACCATGGCAAGGGCAGTCAGTGCTTGAGAATTATCTGGACTGATTTTCAGCGCATCGCGAATGACCGGCTCTGCCTCGCTGAAACGCGATTCGCCTGCGAGTATCAGCCCAAGATTGACGAAGGCCTGTGTGTACTGTGGATTATTCTCTCTGGCCTGGCGAAAAAGGCCCTCCGCTTCTTTATTCTTTCCTTGCTGTCCACATAGAACGCCCAGGTTGTTTTCCGCCTCCGCATAATCCGGATCCAAAGTAACCGCCGCCCTGAGTTCTTTCTCCGCTTCCAGTTCCTGCCCCGCTTGCATGCTGAGAAACCCGAGCTGATTGTGCGCACGCGCAAGTTTTGAATCGAGTTCGATGGCTTTCTTTAAGGCCTCGCGCTCCTCCGCGATTTGTCCCAAGCGATCGAGGGCCAGGGCAAGATCGTAGTAGGTACGGGCATTCCCCGGGTCCTGTGCCACAGCTTCTCGGTAATAATCAACTGCACGCTGATAGTCGCCCTGTTCGAAAAATTCATTGGCCTGGTTGACCTTCGTGCCCGCGACATTTTCCTTCACGCTCTTCCGCTTCTTTTCCTGAAACTTTGCCAGTTCCTCCTGGGCCCTCTCGTCCTGGCCCAAACTTCGCAGCACCGCAGCCAACTGGAACCGGGCTTCACTGGACTCGGGTTTCAACTGCAGCGCCTTCTCCAGATGGACTCGTGCTTCCTGAGGCTTACCTAGCTTGGCAAGAACGAAACCCAGGTTGTAACGCGACTCGTAATGATTCGGGTTAAGAGCTACTGCCTGTCGCAGCAAAGGTTCCGCATCAGCGTAGTTTCCAAGGCCGCGGTCAACCACTCCCATTAGATACAAGCCTTCGAAGTCGTGCGGCTTGCGGCGATAGTAGCTCTGGATTTCGGGCAAGGCTGTCTGGAACTCCGCCAGGATGATCAACGCCTTTATGTAAGAAAACCTCGTAACGTCGTTAGATGGATCCAGCCGCAACGCCTCGCGGAACTCATCCGCCGCCTGCCGGAACTGAGACTCCTGCGTGTATGCGATGCCGAGCCTAGCTCGCCGGTCGGCTGATGTCGGATCCTGTTGCACCAATCCTTCGAGCAGTTTCACCGCCTCGGCGACATCACCGCTGCTGCAGTAGGCCACCGCGAGGTCATCTTGGAGCATCGGATCAGTGGGCACATCCTTCAAGTATGCGATCGCCGCCGAGTAACGTTTCTGCGCAATCAGCGCTTTCGCCAAACCATCGAGCGCGGGAACTGACTTGGGCTCCGCCTTGAGCGCCAGCTTGAATTCTTCAATTGCGGCTTCGTTTTGCTCCAATTCGCCGAGCGCTTCCCCGAGTGCTATATGTCCCACCGCATTGTCGGGTTTCAGTCGCACCGCGACTCTCAACTCGCGCGTAGCTCTCGCTGGCTCGTGTTTTTGGAGAAGCGCCAAGGCGAGGTTAAAGCGTGCCTCCCACGAGTTCGTGTCCTGGTGAACCGCAGCTTCAAATGCTGCGATAGCACACTTTAGCTCCTGGCGCTGGCCGAAGTAGGCGCCTAAGGCGTCATAGGCTCCAGCCGAAGGATGAGTTGCAAGTACTCGCTCCAGTTCCGCTGGCCCTTTGCAATCCGCAGGGACTTGCGCGAGCACAGCAATGTTCAAAAGGACGATCAGCCAAGAGCAGAGACCGACCTGAGCCCAGCCACCCATCTTAAAAAGATTCCCCATTCCCGGATTTCGCGCTCCATCGTACCAGACAGACGTACCAAACCAAGGCAGGCGCCTTCGACCCTGGTGTTATCATCGCAAAAATATGTTTGTGGGGACACTGCGGATAGCTCAAGCAATTTCAGGCAGAGTTTTTGGGGTTGCCTGGATTCTTCTTGCTAGCGTTTACCTCGCGCACGGCCAGGGCGTTGCCACGGGAGGAACAGCGGTTCTAGCGCGGCCTCTTCCTCCTGGCATGAAACCACCAGTTGTTGACTATCGAGACATTGCCACCCAGGCAGGCCTCGTTGGTGTGAACGTCTCTGGATCGGAAACTTCAAAACAGTACATCGTGGAGACAACGGGCAATGGCGTCGCCATCTTCGACTACGACAACGACGGTCTCCCGGACATTTTTCTGGTCAACGCAGGACGGCTGGAGAAAGGCGCTGTTCAGCCAAAACATTTTCTTTACCACAATCTCGGAGGACTTAAGTTCGAAGACGTCACCGACAAGGCAGGAATCACGCAAACCGGATGGGGACAGGGGGTGTGCGTTGGAGACGTCGACAACCATGGCTACCCCGACCTGTTCATCACGCAATGGGGACAAAATGTTCTCTATCGAAATCTGGGAAATGGCACCTTCAAAGATGAAACCAAGGAACGGGGCCTCGTTTCACCCAAGCCACGCTGGAGCACAGGTTGCGCGTTCATCGATTTCAATCGCGATGGTTTCCTGGATCTTGTCGTAGTCCACTACATCGACTTCGACCCGGCCCACACACCTCATCCTGGCGAAACCAGCCAATGTCAGTGGAAGGGCAAACCGGTCATGTGCGGCCCACGTGGCTTGCCTCCGGAGACACTCTCGTTCTATCAAAATGACGGCCACGGACATTTCACCGACGTTTCGAGTCAAGTCCATATTTCGGGCCCCAGGAATTACTACGGCTTCACTGCCCTGACCGGTGATTTCGACAATGACGGGTGGCCCGACATCTTCGTGACATGCGATTCCACGGCGAATTTGTATTACCACAATGTGGGCGGAAAAACATTCGAGGAGATCGGGGTCGGGGCCGGCGTTGCTTACAACGAAGATGGGCGTGAGCAAGCCGGAATGGGGACCGCTGCGGCTGACTTCGACGGCGATGGTTTGCTCGATATTTTCAAGACGAACTTCGCCGACGACACCCATACGATGTACAAGAACCTGGGTCGAAATAACTTCGATGACGACACCATCGGCTCCGGCCTGGCGGTGAATACAAAATTCCTGGGGTGGGGAACCGCATTCCTCGACTTCGATAATGATGGATGGAAGGACCTGATTGTCGCAAACGGGCACGTCTATCCCGAAGTTGACACGGGACACACGACCGAAACATACAAACAGCCGCGACTCCTCTACTGGAACCGAGGTGACGGCCAGTACTTTGATCTGTCGTCTCAAGGCGGGCCGGGGATATCAGACACTCATTCTTCGCGCGGTCTGGCTGTAGGGGATCTGGATAATGATGGTAGGGAGGAGATTGTGATCGTCAATATGAGCGAGCCTCCCTCATTGCTGAAGAATTTCGCAGATGGCGGTAAGTCGCTAACATTACGCGCCATCACCGCTGGGCGGGATGCCGTCGGGGCACGTGTTACGGTTACTGCCGCCGGACACAAACAAATGGACGAAGTACGCAGCGGTGGGTCCTACATCTCACAAAACGATTTTCGCCTGCACTTCGGGTTGGGCCGCGCCGTTTCGGCGGAAGTCTCAATCCGATGGCTGGACGGGAAAGTTGAAAACATCGGTCCGGTAGCAGCAGGTGAGATCGTGACCATTGAAGAGGGCAAGGGCATTGTGCGCAAACAGCCTTATTCACCACCGCAGAAAGATGTTGCGCATCTACATGCATTCTCCGATTTGCAGCTAGAGAAGGAAAGGTCTCGAACGTGGCCACTGGACTAGTGCGCCGGCCGATCGCCGTAAAACTGTCATGGGATTTCAACCCAGCGAAGAAGCGGTGAGCAGTTTCCGATCGCTTGCTGGGCGGTCCCGACGACTCCCCGTTCTTCACGGCATGCGAATTGTGTGAGATGCCTTGGGAGTCACACCGTGAAGATCAGATGACGAGCCCGCAGCCTGGGGAGTCACATATACTCCGCGTTCCACTCTTGCCGGGATCACAAAATGCTGCCGCAGGTGAGGAATGTATTCAAGAAACAGAGCCTCGTGGCCAAGCGCAATGTGGTTGAACAAAACCAGGTGCTGATGGATCTGACCCATGTCGCCGACGTGGGGTACTACCGGGAGGCCGAATTTGCGGGCGAGCAGGCTGACGGTGATAAATTCCGAAACTCCGGCAAGGCGCGTGCAATCGGGTTGAACGACATGGACTGCGCCCGCTTGCATGAAATTGTGGAATAGGATGCGATTGGCGACGTGCTCTCCCAGTGCAATGCGGGTCGGGGTAATCGCTTCCGCGAGTTGTTTGTGGGCGGCAATGTCGTCCGGGTGAGTCGGCTCTTCGATGAAGTACGGGGAAATCGAGTTGAGCTCACGGCATATCTTGAGGGCAGTCGGCAAAGTCCATTGCTGATTGGCATCAAGCATGATGAGAGGATCGGGCCCGACAACCTCGCGCAGCATAGTCGCCCTGCGCACATCACGCGCCGACTCCGATGAACCTACCTTCAGTTTGAAAGCTCGAAATCCCCGTTCCAGCGCGCGACGCGCGAGGTCATTTACCCGCGCATCTTCGTAATTGAACCATCCCACTGAGGTGTCGTATCCGGGATAGCCTTGCTGCAAAACTGCCTCTCGTGCGAATCGACCCCCCGAGTGTTGCACGAGGATCTTGAGTGCTTCTTCCAGTGGGAGGACGTGCTCCAAATAACTGAGGTCGAGCAAGTCGACAACCTGCCGTGGAGTGAGATCAAGGAGGAGACGCCACAAAGGAAGCCCCCGTGCTTTGGCCCAAAGGTCGAAGCATGCATTGGTGAGAGAAGCCAACGCCAGGTGCACAACACCTTTGTGGGGTCCGAGCCAGCGGAGTTGCGGGTCCTGGGCGAGTTGACGGGAAACTTCACCGAAGTTTGCCATCAGATCTTCGATTTCGCGCCCGACAAGGCTGGCCCCGAGCATTTCGGCTGCCTCGCAAACCAACTGGTTGCCTCGGCCGAGAGTAAGTGCGATTCCGGTACCGAACGTTCCACTCGCCGTTGCAAGGAGCGTTGTCGCAAAGGCATACTCAGAACCGGAATGGACCGCGTCGGTGCCCGCGCCACTTTCGAGGGGAAACCTGGTGTCGCGAGTTTCGAGCGAAACGATGCGTTCAGAGGTCATGAATGAGTCGCGTTGTCCGGTTCGAAATAGAACCAGTTCCTTGAATTCGCACTAACGAGGCGGCGAGGCTAGAGTTTAGTTCAGCTGTTTCCCTTGCTGCAATAACTACGAACCAGGAGACAGTCTCGATGAAACGCTACGGCTCGGTAATCGGAGTGAGGCCTGAGGCAGTTGAGGAGTACAAGAAGCAACATGCGAACGTCTGGCCTGAAGTTCTGGACATGATCCGGCGCTGCAATATCAGGAATTATTCCATCTATCTGAGAGACGATTTGCTGTTTGGGTACTTCGAATATCATGGCTCCGATTTCGAGGCTGACATGGCCAGAATGGCTGCTGATCCAAAGACTCAGGAGTGGTGGAAATTGGTTGGGCCCATGCAGCAGCCACTCGGGTCTCGGGCCAAAGGCGAGTGGTGGGCCAGCATGGAGGAGGTTTTTCACCTCGACTGAACTGAACGGAAAGTCATTCCGTCACAAGGTGACAAGAGCGATCGTACTCACGTTTGGATCAGGCGCGTTTTTCAGCAAGTCGATCTTCAGTTTGTCATCGGTCTGAGTCACGTTCAGCCGTTGTCCGGTAGCGAGCAGCCGCGCCGAAAGAACTTTCACTTTCACGTCGCCAACCTCCAGCGCCGAGCCCGGCCAGTCGAAAACATGGATGAAGATCCGGTTTGACTTGGCGGTGGTACGCATCGCGGGCAAGCCTTGGACAGGACCATACGTTGTCCCGTAGATTGAGTCGCCGTTCACGGAGAGCCATTCCCCAACCGCTCGCAAGCGCTCCTGAAATTCTGGCTGGATTTGCCCGTCGGGCTGAGGACCCACATTGAGCAGAAAGTTTCCGCCGCGGCTTGCCACTTCCACCAGAGAACGAATCAAGAACTGCGCAGATTTGAATTCGTGATCATTCGCGTTATAGGCCCAGGTGTCGTTGATGGTCATGCACGTCTCCCACAACTGGAAATCCTCTTCTTTGGGGACTTCGGACCTCAGCTTCTGCTGGACGCTGGTGTCCACCGCGTTGAAACGAATTCCCTTAGTCGGAATTCCGTTGGGGACGAATTGTTCGGGGGTCTGGTAGTCCCCGGCAACACCGAGGCGATCGTTGAAGAGCGTGCGCGGTTGCAGCCGGTGAATGAGGTCGACGAACCTGCGTCCGTCGTATTTTTCTTGATTGGACAGACCGTCGAACCAGACCAGCGCGACCGGGCCATATCTGGTCAGCAATTCGGTCAACTGCAACTGCATGTAGTCGAGATACAACGGCCATTCAGGGCGCATCGGCTCTCCACCCCAGTTCGCAGAGGCCAGTTTGGAAGTGTCGCGATACGAAGGATGGTGCATGTCAGGCGGCGAATAGTAGAAGCCCAGAGGCATGCCGGCCTCCTGGGCGGCAGCGGCAAACTGGCCTACGATATCTCTTCCGTACGGCGTTTTGGTGATTTTGTAGTCCGTGTAGGCGCTGTCGAACATGCAAAATCCGTCGTGATGTTTGGTCGTAAACACCATGTATCGCTGGCCGGCCGAGCGTGCGAGGTCCACCAGTGTACGCGCATCGAATTTCGCCGGATTGAAACGCTTCGGAAGTTCCACATACTCAGCTTGTGTGATGCCCCCAGGTTTCGGAACCATGATCGGCCATGAGGCTTCCACACTCGCCAGCGAGTAGGGTCCCCAGTGGATGAACATTCCAAATTTGGCATCGCGATACCAGTCCGTATGCTCGTCAGAAAAGATAGATGACCACGCAAAAGGCCCAAGCAGAGACACTGTAGCGGCTGCGGCGCCAAGTTTCAGAAACTCGCGCCGACGACAGCTGACAGCGGGTTTCGATAAGAAAAGGTCTAGCGGTTTTGGACATGATTCCATGAGTCCCCTCGGCATTTGCTCTTCGAAAACGATGGAAACGAGCGGTAAACTTCTCGGTCCAACCTTGCATGCGATCGAAGGTCGATTGACTGCGCCAAAGCGGGAGCTATAGTATCACTCCTCGCTCATCCGGATACCTCAGGTTCGATGACAGCCTATTACGGGCGAACACTTCTTGTTTTGCGCCCGGAAGCTGACGGAGAACAACACGATGGCAGGCGCTCTCGAAGGCAAGGTCGTGGTGCTCACCGGAGGTGGTGATGGCATCGGACGCGAGTGTGCACTAGCTTATGCTCGCGCCAAGGCGACGGTTGCGATACTGGATTTGAACCTCATCGCAGCCCGGCGTACCGCGAAAGAACTCGGTGGTTTGGGCATCGCATTGCGCACCGATGTTTCCAGCGGCCCCTCGGTGGAGTCCGCAATCAGCTCGGGGCTTAAGAGTGTCGGGCGCATTGACGCTGTACACAACAACGCGGGTTTCGCAAGCCCGTCCAAATCGCTCCACGAAACGGATGAGGAAGAGTGGGACAAGCTACTGCGTATTAACTTGAAACCCGTTTACGCGTGACACCGATCTGGTCGCTGGCACTTTCCGTTCATCTATGGACCGCATTGAAGTCGAAATAGGCCAGATTCATATTACCGAGCGTCAATATGTGAACGGTGAGAACATTCTTCCCTCTCCTGAGACGAACCTCGAAAAGTTGCGAGGCCAGATTCCAGTGGTGCCATTGACGCCAGGCCAGCGGGTCTGCAGGATCGTTTGTAGACTTGATCTCGAGAGGTCCGGTTGCGTCCTTTCCATTCACATCGACTGAAATGGTTCCGCCACGATTCGATGTGTAAAGGAAATCGGCTGCGTATGTTCCTGCATGTGTCAAATTCACCGTAATGTTGAACCACTCTCCGGGTTCGGTCCAGCCAACATAAGGCAAGTCTTCGGGAGGAACGATCTTGTCGAAGGGATTGTCGTCAACTGGATCAGGTTTCCGGTGAAACTTCGTGTATGAAGTATCCACCCCCTCATGGATACGAAATTCATTGAGATAGGTCCCATCAGCCGGATTCAACTCTCCACTGCCGTGATTTTGCGGATCGGTATCGTGATACGCGACTCCTTCGCCGCCCAGGTCGTAGTAGGCACACAATACCCGTCCCGGTACTTTTTGTACACCGCCTTGGTAGCGGCTGTCGTGATAGGGCAAGCCCTTATATTGGCTCAAAAATGATTGGGAAAAAGCAGTTGTCGTAAATGTCGATGCTGCTATGAGGCATAAGGAAAACCCTTTGCGGCTCGTTCTCCATCTCTCCTCAACACCGATCATGCTATGCCCAAGAATCGAATGCCCCGATTGACTGGGCTCGCATCCCATTGAGCAATCTGGCCGCTCGGGTGATCCCGTAGCGACCGATACTTGCGCAACTCCGCATGCAGGCGGCTCAAAGTGCGTCCTTTCCCTCAGCTGACCTGCAGAAGTTCTATCCCGTGCGCTTTTCCGAGATTGCGCGAGTACTTCTTGTCCGTCCCATTGTTCCAATGCTCATGTACACCGAGGCTGCGGCATCGGATGCCGTCGCGTTCAGGATCATAGAACGTCTTCGAAGGTGGGTCGTTAGCCAAGGCAGCTTCGCGCAAGTAGTTGTCGGCATTCGCGATATCCGGAAGATCAGGCCATTCCGAAGTGAGAAAATCGAAGCCGACTGAATCGATCGCCACACCGTCAAATGACATAAGAATACTGTTCGGCCAAGCATCGTTGAAGGGCGCCATCTTCCACTTACGGTGAGGCGGACCATCCACATTGTCGTTCCCATAGAGCCCATCAATAATAAAAAGCATGGTTTTCTCGCCGAGATCCTTATGACCCAGAAAATCGGCGAATGCGGAGTAACTTGCGGAACCATCTTTGTTGTGATGGAAACCATCATGCGCGTTCTTGCGCCAGTCGGGATTGATACTCGTGGCACCAAACAGATTCTTGGCGCAAAGAGTCACGCCTGAACTCACGTGCGCTCTCAATACTGCAGCATTAATTAAGTAGGTAGCTTCAACGACCGTGGTATCGAGTCCCTTGGCATTGTTGCTATCAGCTGAGAAAGGGATCGCGTTCGGTTTGAACTCGGCTTTTAGTCGGCCATCGCCTCCGATATGGTCCACAAACACGACGCCGAGAAATTCGTGGTGAATCTTGTCGTAGAGATTGCCCGGAATGAACCGGCTGGAATCGAAGACGGTGATCGATGATTCCGGCACTCGTGCTGGACCGGTCAACTGTCGAACCAGCGAAAGTATCAAATGAGGGGACGAGTTCAGGCGATCGATCGTGCCATGATCCGTTGTATTGTTCAGGTTCGCCTTGATCGCGATCTTCTCGCCGGGTCTGTATCCGGCTTTGCCGCGACCGTGAGTGCGATTGTAATAGTGAAAAATGGAGCTCCATGCCTGAGCATCGTTTTTTTGATTTGTAAGACCGCAAATGGACCGGGAAACCAAACGGCTAATCACGGACTGGTCGTTGTTGGCATCGGTCCACCAAGAACCTTTGCCATCCCAGGTCACAGCCGCCGGATCGTGCGCCCAAGTGACTCGGCCGGGAACAACGCCGCGAGGAACTCCTAATGGGGAATGTGGGTCGAACAAGGAAGACCGCAGGCTAGCGGCAGCTGCGATAGACAGGGCGAATTGTCTGCGCGTCAATTCCATTTTGATCTGCTCCTCTGCACACAAATTTTACGGTTACCCCGGTCAGTTTGCCTGAAAGCGCAGAAACTGTGGTAGTCGCTTCACAGACAGCACGGTCTTGGATTGGAGATCGGTAGTCGTAGCGCGCCGACCTTGAACTGCCCCGCGAATTGTACTTGATGGCACAGATAGAATTCTCGTTTTGCGTGGTTCGTTATGTGAGAGTTGAGTCGTCGCGCGCTAACCTCCCGCCTGTTTGGGATGAAGCGACTCGCCCATAGCCCGGATGCCACGATTCTCGAAAACCGAATGTAGCCTATATGCCACTAATATGTCGTTTTGTTGACCCGCTTTTGCAACGGCAATTCTGGGATGCTCCCATCGCCATTCCGATCGAGGGTGGGCATAGCCCGCTATATCACAACGATGGCGATGCGAGCTTTACCGATGTGAGCTACGCGATGGGGATCGCCGAATCGACGGTTCGCTCCGGTCGACCAGTTGCCATCGACGCGCCTGCATCCTCTGCGGCATCTGTAAACGTCCCGTCGTGATTGTTGTGGTAGAGCCGGTTCTTGCCGAAGTTCGACACGTAGATATCGGGCCAGCCGTCATTGTCATAATCGATCAGGCCCACGCCCGAGCCAACGGTTTCCAAAATGTACTTTTTCTCCGGCGTTCCCCATGGTGTGGCACCATTTTGCGAGACCTGAACCCTCCGAAATGTCCTCGAAGATGACCTGTCCCGTCTTCACGAATCCACCTGCTGTAATCGGCCGGTGCTCTGAATCCAGCACCGGAGACCGCGGCGTACCCGTCTTGACGCCGCCCATCGGGGCTGGCTGATGGCTGTCCGGAGGATGTTGCGCCTGGACAGGAACGGTGGACTGCGTGTCCGCGGGGAATGCAAACATGGCCAAGAGTATGGCGGAACAGAGTCGAATCTTGTTTCCCTGAATTATCATGTGTTGTGCTGGGTCGATCATCCAAGCGCGTGGCGCCCTGTTCACGGCAGAACGGTTGAGATCGGAAGATTCGTCCGTTCAATTCTTACCACTCAATTCTTACCACCCGGTCTACGTCCATGTCGGTGCGTCGAAGTGGATCATTCGGTGCACGAGACAGGCTCGCCGCGCTGTTCACTGGAACGATAGAGAGCCTCTACAAGCTCCATAGTCTGGAAAGCGTCCTCGAAGTGAGACGGAAGTGAAGGTGCTGAGCCCTCCGTGAATGCCTGCAATGCACCCATGGTTCCAATAAAGCCCTCAGGAAAGTTGTTGCCGCTGACGGGAAGCTGTGTCCATTCCGATTTTGTTTGACCGAGCTTCGCATACTCCAGTGTGTCAGGGCGGCCAGCTGGATAATCGAGGTTGACCCCCATGGTGATGCGCGCGGCCCCTGCAAGTCCTTCCCACTGGACAAAGCTATGTTGATGAGCCGGGCCAAAGTTGTGGCCGTGATTCGTAGTGACGAGGACCCGTTTGGAGTCTCCGTAATCGAGGATGGCAGTCGTTCGTGTGGCTGCGAGATTGGGAGTGAGCGGATGCTTTACGGTGCGGGCGTACACACTGCGGGGATTGCCAACCCAGGAGCGGATGAGATCGAAATAGTGGATGCTGTGGTAAAGAATCTCGAGGCGCGGTGCGGTCGCGAGGAAGTCCCATAGATGCCATGGCGTGTAGGTGCGCGTCTGGATCTCGATATCGTGGATATCGCCCAGGAAGCCGTTCGCGGCAAGAGCAGCAGCAGCAAGATTGTTCGGCGCATAGCGCAGCGAAAAATTGACGGCAGCGATGAAGTTCTTGCTGCGGCAGAGATCACGGATGGCACGCGCCTCGTCGATGGTTTCTCCCATCGGCTTCTGCATCAAAACCGTGGCTCCCCTGGGAAGTTGCGGCAAGATGGAAATCAGTTGTGATGCTGGAACGGCGATGTCAAATACGGCGTCAGCAGGCGTGTAGGCAACGGCATCGGCAATCGAGTGAAACGTTCGTTTGATATCTTGTTGCAACGCGAGTTCTTTGGCCTTCTCCCACGATTTGTCGAGAAGGCCGATCACCGGGAAGCCGGCTTTCCGGTAAGCAGGCAGGTGCGCGTCGCGAACGATGCCGCCAGCACCAATGATCATGACCGGTCGAACATTCTTCGGACGAGGCGCTTGTGCGCTTGCAATCGTTGCCTGAAGCGTGGGACTGCTTTGTTCAGCGGATGGTGTTGTGACCATATCTAAAACTCCCAGAAAGTTACTCGCTGCATCGCTCTCAATCCGCGGCTGCCAGTGCCTGTATCGCCGATCGAATGAGCGCCAGCGGATTGATGCAGATTTTAACGGCCTGGCGATTGCAAAGCTTGCTTGATGGTTGCGGCCGCTTGATCGCCCATGATGTCGGCTCCAGTTTTGTTGAAGTGGATCGAGTCCTCATAGAGATCGAGATGGCGCATCATCAGACCATGCTGATCGTCGACCGGAATCCCCTTTCGCTCAACGAAATACCTTGCAATAGCATTCCTTGCATCTATCCGTCGAGTGGTTGCACCGGTGGTTGCCTCCGGTTTGACGGGTGTGATCGTGGCCCATATCAGTTTTGCATGGCCAGGCAGTATGGACAGAGCGCGAAGCAAGACAGGGAACCCTGTTTCAAACTGCAATTCCGTGTAGCCCCACCCATGCAATCCGTTGTTGAAGTGTACAACGGCGAAGGACACCTGCTGCGTAGTTGCGAATTCTGCAATCTGGCGGGGAAGCCTTGGGTCTCCAACGCTGGCGGATGAAGCCATGAGGTAGACGTTCGCGATGCCGGCGAGGTCGCTGGTCACTCGAGGAAAATAATTGCGAGTGATGGAATCACCCACCAGCAGGACATTGGGAAGTCGCGAGTCGGCATGTTGTGGACGCGCCTCCCATGTCCATTCGATCTCCTCGGCGACAGATTTCTGAGATCGCGCAAGAGCGCAATCGGGAATAAAGATCATCCCAAGAGAAACAAGGGTGAGGCAGCCGTAGAGAAGCGGAGCCGGCCCCACACGGCCGAGGCCTAAGGTCGCACCCCATGTGGCCGGACGATTGCATCTGGAGCCGCATGCGGGCAAGCAAAGATCGTTTCGGCAAAGCATGTACCCGCAGGATAGCGCAGCCTGCGCGCGTACGCCGCGCAACCGCACGAACGACTCCAGGCGGCAACTGCCGAAAGAAGATCTCGGGCTGCGCTGATTCATTCCAAGAATACGATCATTACTCTTGCTAGAGAAGGTGCGCGCCAGTCGCACGCCGCGAAGAGCGCGCGCCTCGTTCCTATGCAATCAAAAGATAAATTTCACAGCTAATCGAAGTTGTCGTTGAGTGCTCGCCGTACTTGTCACCATACCGAAGTTCTGCTGATTACTGAAGTCAGCATTTGGATGCCCGAGGACGGGTGGTTCAAGAGGTTGAACCCCTCTCCTCGAAACTCCAGTTTGTACCTCTCGTCGAACAGGAACTGGCGAAAGAATGAAGTGTCCAAGTCCCAATAACCCTGGGTGCGCAGCGAATTCGTTCCCGAAGTGCCAAAGGTGAACTGTGGCGGCGCAGCATATGCCGCCGTGTTGAAGTACTCCGCTGCCGTCCGCTTCGAGATTGCGTTGGGGTCGCCGATGACGTTTGCAGTCTCATACCCAGAGAAGGACGTATTGCCTGTATTGGCAGTGTCCCCATCGACAGTTGCCAGTTGAATGCCCCTTTCGTATGCCGAGCGGTATCGCATAGAGCGCACCGAGAGCACATTCCTCAGATCGTTGCCTGAAACCGATCGGCCGGCGAACGCTCCCGGGTGGGATGGATCCTGCGGAACTCCGCCCTCAACGCCGAAAAATCCGTCGAAGAGTTGGCTGGCCAGGCCAAGATTGTGGCGAACAAAATAACTGATTCTCGGCAAGGTCCACGGTTTTTTCATGAAATGCGACAGAATAACTTAGGGCACAAACTTATAGCCCAGGCCGTGTACTGTGAGAAAGTGTGATGGATGCGAAGGGTCGCTCTCCAGCTTCTGTCGGAGTCTCAGCATGTGGGTGTCCACCGTCCGTGTGTAGGGGTAGCTCTCGTACCCCCAAACTTTATCGAGAAGTTCATCCCTTGAGATCACGCGTTGGGCGTTCTTAGTCAAGAACTCCAGTGTCTTGAATTCCTTTGGAGTAACTATAATCTTTTCGCCCGCACGAGTGATTTCGGTCCTGGAAAAATCCACGATCACGTCCGCAAAGACATATACATCTTCCGGATCTTCCGGATTAACGCGGGATGCACGTCTGATTAGCGCACGTAGACGCGCAACCAGTTCCCTCGGACTGAACGGTACGGTCACGTAATCGTCGGCACCCATTTCCAGCAGAAGGACCTTGTCGGCGACATCCGAGCTCGCGCTAAGAATTACGAGGGGCAGGCCAGGGATCAAGTTCGCAATTTTCCTGCAAAGATCACACCCTGAGGATCCCGGACGAGGTAGATCGAGGACCACTGCGGCTGGCGTTCCTTGGCGAAGTCTCTCCAAACCACAAACAGCATCGCAGGCGACATCGACCTCATACCCTACCGACGAGAAAAGGCGCCGCAGAACCTTCCGCAAAGCACTATCGTCCTCGATGACCAAAATCGGCCCCATTGGGGCGAGTCGCAGTCCTGATATTGGGTTGTTCGAGGTGGCTGATAAGGTAGCAGTTGCCATAAGCCTTTCCTCTTTCTGCGCGATTCCCGACTGCTTTATGCCTCGGGTATCACAGCGCGTTATCGAAGATCCCTTCTCTCCGGCAAAACCCTACCTACGTAGTTGCTGCGCCTATCTCAACAATCCGATAACAACAGGTGGCGGGCTAGCCAGCTATTTTGCAAGTCGTTCAATTTCCACAGTCGAATCGGCCCAGGTCACGGCCCGCTTTGCAATCGTCAGCCTCTGCTGCGATGGCATAAGGTCCTCAAAGGCCAGCCACACAACTCCCTGCGCGAAGGCGTAACCGTTCCATTTAGTCAACCTGATTTCTCGTCCCGCAAGCCATACCTCGTTCTTGTCAGCCCCCAGTACAAGTCTCACCTGGGGATGAAGCGGGTGCTTGATATCGAATTCCCGTTCGACGACGGAACACGCCGATGAGTAAATCTTCACTGCTTCTGGAGTAGACAATCTCTCCTTGTGCTTGTTATCAATCGTCAAACCGTCCTGCGCCAAGCCCGCTCCTGCGAGGGCTAACACGGAAATCGCGGATTTCACTCCAGTAAGCATGTGAACCTCAATTCTTTACATCTAGGGCTGGTCCGGTAGCCTTCTCGCGCGTCGCGGCGTAATGAGACCACTCTTTCGATAGTGGTGCCTGCGAAACGCTATGCGCTGACTCGCGAACCGCCTTTCGCGCCCTGGCCAGGCGCGACATAACAGTTCCTATCGGGATCGACAATATTTCCGAGATCTCCCGGTAAGACGCATCTTCGACATCGCACAGTAAAAGGACTTCCCTAAAGGCGACCGGCAGTTGCTCGATTGCGTTCCGAACGGCATTTTGTTGGGAACGTTCGATCAACAGGGATTCAGGAGTAGTGGAGGTTGCGGGCAGCACCGGGGCGTCGTCCTCCGAGTCGATCTCAACAGTCATGCGTCGATCGAGTGCTGATCGTGAACTTAGAAAAGTGTTCCTGAGGATTCGAAACATCCACGCCCGGAAATTGGTGCCAGGTTGAAACGAGGCGAAACCGCGCAAAGCCTTCAGGTAGGCCTCTTGTACGAGATCCTCGGCAGAGCTCTTATTGTGAACAAGCCAACTCGCGAAGTTGTAAAGGGAATCGAACAGGGGCATGGCTAATTCTTCGAACCCTGCCAACGGTAGACTGACCTGGGAGGACGACATCCCAAATCGGACCGTCCCTTGAGAGCCAAGTCCAATACGCCTCATTGTCCTTCTCCTGAATCAGCTAGAACCCCGGCTGCAGCCCAATCTGACGTGCTAGTCGTTTGGCGTCAATCAACTGAGCACATTCTCGATATATCCAGCTCGTTGCCTGCTAAATGATGGGTGACTAATGACTTAGCTCTGCAGGTATCCTAAACTTGGGAACTCTTTGCGCGCTAAATGCTAGACTTCCGTGCTAAGGCCCAAGTGCGGTATGGAATCCCCTCCGCCCAACTCCGTCGTGCGGTTCGGAACTTACGAGGTTTCTCTCCAGTCGGGTGAAGTGCGCAAGGCGGGGTTGCGGATCAGAGTGCAGCAGCAGCCGATGAAGCTGCTGGAGATGCTGCTGGAACATCCGGGGGAAGTCGTCACCCGTGAGGAATTGCGCAGCCGAGTCTGGCCGAACGAAAGTTTTGGTGATTTCGACCAGGCTCTCAATATCGCTATTGGAAAGCTGCGGAGTGCCTTGGGGGACTCGGCTGAGAATCCACGATTCATCGAGACTCTTCCCAAACGTGGCTATCGCTTTATCGCGGACGTGTCGGTTCTCGATGCAGACGCCCGCCCAAAGAGGCCGGAATCTGTGTCTGGAGATCGTCCGGCTCCAGAGCCTGGGCATATTCTCCAAGGCGCCGGCTTGGCTGTTGCACCCAAACGCCGGCTGTGGCTAACGGGTCAAGTCATCGTCGCCTTGGCGTTCGTCCTGAGTTTGTCGATTCTCTCCGTTTGGCTCTTTCGTTCGCGTTCCCCTGCGCCCGCGGGAATCCGATCTTTAGCAGTGCTTCCACTGGAAAACCTTTCTGGTGACGCTTCCCAGAATTACTTCGCTGACGGCATGACAGATGAGTTGATCACGGACTTGGCGCAGATCAGCGCTTTACGGGTAATCTCCCGCACCTCCGTAATGGTGTACAAAGGAGCGCGCAGGCCTCTACCCCAGATCGCACGTGAGCTGAACGTGGACGCCGTGGTAGAAGGCACAGTGCTCCGCTCCGGCGACCAGGTGCGTATCACGGCGCAGTTGATCGAGGCCTCTACGGACAAGCACTTATGGTCCCAGAGCTATGAGGGTGAGCTGCGTGATACCTTGGCGCTCCAGAGCAGGGTGGCTAGCGCGATTGCCGATCAGATTCGGATCAATCTGACACCGCGGGAACAAGCTGCGCTGAAAAACGTAAAGGTTGTCAATCCAGAGGCCTACGAGTCCTATCTCAAAGGGCGCTACTTTTGGAATAAGCGAACGGCAGACGGTTTGAAAGCCGCCATGGCTTACTTCAAGCAGGCAATTGAAGAGGACCCGAAATACGCCAAAGCTTATTCCGGCTTAGCCGATACCTACGCTCTACTGGGAGACTGGCAGTACGCAGTGATGACTCCTAAGGAGGCGTTTCCCAAAGCGAAGGCAGCAGCGATCAAAGCTCTGGAATTGGACAGCACGCTCGGCGAGGCGCACAACTCGCTTGCTTTCGTCTTGGATGCCTTCGACTGGGATTTCGACTCCGCCGGGAAGGAGTTCCGGCAAGCCATCGAAATAAACCCGGGCTATGCTACCGCTCACCATTGGTACGCTTGGCACTTGAGTCTGTTAGGTCGGTTTGACGAAGCTATTGAGGAAATGAGAAAAGCGGAAAACCTGGATCCGCTATCTCTGATTATTAAGGCCGATTTGGCAGAGATTCTTGTCATTGCGCACTCCTATGACGAATCCACACGACAGAGCCGCAAGACGATCGAAATGGATCCTAGTTTTGCTCTCGCACATAATCAACTCGCCGAAGCGTACCTTCAAAAACACATGTACGCTGAAGCGGTCGGGGAACTGCAAAAGGCGGTAAAGCTATCTGGGGATAGCCCGACATGCCTGGCCAATCTTGCTCGCGCCTATGTCGCACATGGGAAGCGGAGCGAAGCGGAAAAACTACTGAGCGATCTGAAGAACCGCTCGAATCCTAGTCTTTCGTATTCCTCGGAGATTGCAGTGATCTACGTAGCTCTGGGGGATAGAGATCAAGCCATGGATTGGCTCGAAAAAGCCTACGAAGAGCGATTCAACCCGAGCGTCCTGCTGCGGCCCGGCTTCGATCCCCTCCGCTCTGATCCGCGCTTCCAAAATCTTCTGCGCCGCATTGGCCTTCCCGGGTGAAATCGGCCGTCTTTATGCCTTTAGCAAGGCCCTTTTCAGAGGTACCGCGTGTTCGTAATGTACTCCAATGCGGAGGTAACGGTGCCAACCGGCGGCATTCGGTGCCTAACGTGCCTTCATGGAACCATGGAACATCCTCTTCATCACTCATAAGGTAACAGGTTGAGCCTTCGAAATCAGCCGTGCCTGTGTAAATCCTCCCGAGGAGGGACTCCACACCGTTCAACCGTAAGCGTCAGAGGAAGCACACGCTGGACGCGCTTTTCGCTGAGTTCGCGCTGCCAGGCCTACACCTCCGAGGGTTAAGAGCCTATTCAAGACCGGCACAGACGTTCTATGAGACTCTGCGAAAGCACGTCTACGCTGGATTCGTTCAGACGCAGGGTGTCGAGGTACCTGTGCGCGGGCGTCACAAGCCCATCGTGTCTCAGGAACGTTTCGAGCGCGTGCAGGACGTACTCGACGGCAAGAAGATTAAAGCCGTTGCGAAGCACAAGCACAACAGCGCTATTCCCCTGAAGCCGTTTGTGCGCTGCGAAGTCTGCGGTCCTCCGCTGACGGCAGGGTTTGCGCGTGGAAAGATGGGGCAACGCTATCCGCTCTACTGGTGTCGCAAGCCGGGATGCAGGGCAGTGAACTATCGAGAGAAGCACTCGAATCCCAGTTCTTAGGCTTGCTCTGCCGTCTGAGTCCGAACCCCGATACTGTTTCTGAGTTTCCGAAGATCGCTGCCCGCGTGTGGGCTTCCCAGATCGGAGATGCCGAGCAGAGAGCTAAGAAGATCACGGCCCAGATCGCAAAGGTCAAAGGCTTGAAGTCGAAACTGCTGGAAGGCTATCTCGAAGCCCGAATCCCGCAGGATGACTACCAGCCCGCCAGCTCGGATTACACCCGGCAGATTCCCGAACTCGAACGGCAACTCCGAGACGTTTCATCGATCACGGCAAGCGCGGATGCTCTCACCCGCTTTGCCGAACTACAGCTTGCCGATCCCGCTGGCCTATGGCACGGGCAAACGACGATCAACGTCGGAGAGCTCAAACTATTCTCTTCAAAACCGCTTTGGCCTATTCTCCGCAAACGAAGAGTTTGATCCCCGGCAACACTACCCTTTTCAGGATGTTGGAGCAGGTGAAACCCTAAGAATTTACGGTTGGCGTCCCCGACGGGATTTGAACCCGTGTTACCGCCGTGAAAGTCGTCCTAGAGTTCGTAACCGATTGAAACTAAACGGTACGGATAGCGCTCTAGGGCACTTATCGGACTGTGGAGACGGGTTATCGGACTGTTAACGGACTGTGATGGCCAGGTGCTAAGGAGCCTGAAAATCATGGACCCGACGCTTCTTTCCCTGCTGGATTCGATCCCGCAAAAATCACCTCGCTCCAAACTCGAAACTCACCGCGAACTGATTCGCCAGCTTGCGGCGCAAGGGTTGCACCTATCGCGACATCGTTCGCATCCTTCACGAGCGCGTCGGACTCGACGTGGCAGTCAGCACGATTCACTCCTTCATCAAAGTTCGCGCCAAACACCGAAAGCAGGTGCAGTACGAACTGCCACCGCTCGAACCGGAATCGTCCGTGAACACCCGTATGAATCCCGACGACGTTGCATCCCGAATTGCGGCGCTCAAAGCAAAACCAGTCGAGCAGAAAGCAAAACCCAAGCACTTTCACTTCGAAGAAAGCGAGCCGTTGAAACTCGTCAGCCAAGGAGGATCGCGATGAACGCCCAAACAAAGAACAAACGAGTCGTTTTCACCATGGGTGGCAAAGGCGGAGTTGGCAAAACCGGCCTGATGGTCGCCCTGGCTGAGTGGTTCGAAGCCAATGAGATTCCGTTCACGCTGCTCGACCTCGATACGGAAAACAAGGCACGGGGCTCGCTCAAGCACTTCTTCAACGGGTCAGTAGCCAAGGTGAATATTCACACGCCAGCCGGTCTCGACGCGTTCGTAGATCATCTCGAATCCGGCGCGGCGATCATCCTCGCCGACATGGGAGCCGGTTCGGGGCAAGTAGCGAGTGACTGGTTCGACGCGATGTATGAGGATGTCGCGGCCACCGGCGCGCGTTTCACTGCTGTGGGCGTTGTCACGCCAGACCCGGCAAGCGTTGAGAGTGTCCTCGCATGGGCGAACCGACTGCAGGAGCGGGCGCAGTATCTGATTGTCCAGAATGCGACAAGTCCCCAGGCAGACTTCAGCTATTGGGACTCGGCTGAGCAAGCCATTCGTTTCCGCGAAGCACTGTCGCCGATCGTGATTCGGATGGAATTTCGCTTGGCGGAACTTGAGAACCCCGCCCGGCAACACGGTATCCGCCTTGGCCAGGTTGCCACAAGGCAAAATGCAATCAACGAACTGAAGCGTGCTTCGATCGTGATGCGTGCCGAAAGTTACCGGCGGCGGCTCTTCTCCGAGTTCGACCGGGCAAAGGAGATGTTCCTCCCATGAGCGCCGATCAGGAACTCCTAAATCTGGCGGGCGCAGAGTCCGAGAGCAAAACCCTGTTCGATGAACTGGCAGGACTGGTGCCCGCTGAACGGCAGACGGAATACTACAGGGTCATCGCGCACACTCGCACCCTCAGCCCAAACGACGAGGTGCTCCGCGTATTGGAAGCGATGGGTATCCTGGCGCTTCTCACGAGAGAAACGCCCGCGGCGATCGCGGTAGAACGGAAGTCTTTGCAGAAGATTCTAGAAAATGCTCTATCTAAGGCTGATGAAGTCGAGAAGCGAATGGCAGCATACACGTCACGGCTTGAGTCACGCATTGCGCAATTGCCGAAGGAATTGGAAACAGGTTTGGACCCGCCACGCATAGCGAAGCTTCTGGGCGAGAGCCTGCGACAGTGCTTCCAGCAGTCCGGTCTGCCGGATACGGCCAAAGCGCTTGACCAGTCCTGTTCTGAAATGAACTCCGTTCAAGAGCAACTTGTGAACGTGCTACGAGAAGTAGCTCACCCTGATATCGGAGTGATCGAAAAGGTCAGAAGCGCCAATGACTCGCTCCTGCGGAGCATGACCACTAGGGCGCAGCAGATGGACGATTTCCTTGTTAGGCTGGAAAAGCAGGTCTGGGCTATTTGGCTGCCTGTCGTTGCCAGTGCTGCTCTAGCACTGGGATTCGCGTTGGGTACATGGTTTGCCAACGTGCGACAAGGAACGCCCGAAGCGTCAAGTGCCGCTCAGTCGCAACAGATGCCAATGCCGGAAGCTCCTGCGCAGCAAGTCGTTCCGCAGCGGAACGCAAAACATCATTGAGACGGGGCTAGGTCGCCAGGGAGTTCACAAGAGACATGCCGAACATATGGTTCACGGCGGATTTTCATTTCGGGCATAGCAACATAATCCGTTACTGCAATCGACCGTTTCGAAGCGTCGAGGAAATGGATCAAACGATCCTCGACCGTCTCAACGCCTCCGTTAAGGCCAATGACATCCTCTATTTCCTTGGGGATTTCTGCATCGGGAGCAAGGCGAAGGCTCTGGAGCACCGCAAGCAGATTCGCTGCAAGAAGATCTTTGCGGTGCCGGGTAATCACGACAAACAAATTCGCAAGCTGACCGAGGAGTTCTCTTGGCTCAGCAACCTAGCGGAAATCTCCATACATGGCCAGCCCGTCGTGATCTGTCACTACGCCATGCGGGTCTGGAATCGCTCCCATCATGGAGCGTGGCACCTGTACGGACATTCTCATGGGAACCTCCCTGACACACCTACTTCCCTTTCCATGGATGTCGGCGTTGACACTCACGATTTCCAGCCGTGGCATTTCGACGAAATCAAGTTGCTGATGACTGAGAAGGCAAAGCGGCTGAGCGAGCTACGCCGTACTGATCCATTGAATATCCACTAGTTCAGGGTTCGTGCGAGCTATAGGCACTCCCAAACTTAGGAACCCACAATTCGCCGCTTTGGGTCATTCTGGCTCGCGGTCCTCAGCAAGACGTTCGCAATCGGCAGTAACACTTTTCCCCGAAGAGGACTTCTGGACAGCCTCAAAGTGCGCGGTCAAGTGTCGCACCCGCTCCGCAGTGACTCAGGCAGAAGTAGCAATCGCAATCGCCACCTCTCCATCGGTAAACACTAGCCGACTTCCCAGGACCTGTCTGCTCGACTACGAGGTTATCCTGCCTTTTCTGACAAAGAGCACTGGGAGGTGCGAATCTCGGACTAAACGTTGATGCGAAGATTCCTTGACAATGCATATGATGGTGTGACGAGCAAAAGTAGAAATCTTGGAGCCTTTTCGATGGTTGACGAGCCTCTGCTTGAAATCGACGGCGTACCAACTTGGCTGGAAATGCCGGTCACAGAAGTTCCTTCTACTTCTCCGCCGGTTCAATCGCGGCCACAGGTACTCCCGCTAAACGAGCTCTCATGGGAGCATTTTGAACGTCTTTGTCTGCGTTACGTGCGTAGCCGTGCTTCCGTGGTTATGACACAACTGTATGGCGTTCGCGGACAGAAGCAGCACGGTATTGATCTCTACGTGAGGCTCACCGAGCCCTCTCGCTACGAGGTTTATCAATGCAAGCGCATAGCGACGTTTGACGCGAGCGATATTGAAAAAGCCGTCACCAAGTTCCTGGAGGGAAAGTGGCGGGACAAAGCCAAGGCTTTCAAGATCATGACCGCGCATCCTATCGAAGATACCAAGATCGCAGATGCGATCATCGCCGCACAAACGCAGTTGAGCAAGCATGACATCGAGTTTGAAGTTCTCGGGAAGGAGCAGATTTCCACTTGGCTCAAAGACCAACCACGTATAGTAGACGACTTCTTCAGTCGGGGTTGGGTGGAAGCGTTCTGCGGCCCAGGAATCCTTCCCGTGCTCGAAAGACGGCTCAATGCTGAGGCCGTGGCTCGCTATCGTATCCAACTGAAACGGTTTTACGAAGTTCTCTTCAATCGGTACGACCCAGGGATTCCAGTCGCGGCAGTGATCGGCGAGAAAGAACTTCCGTTGAAGGAACGATTTGTCCTTCCTGAAATCTTCGCCAGCTTGGCTAATGATAGCCGCGAGCGAAAGCCAGGAACCGAACCGACACCTTCGGTAGATGTGGACGGCAGATCGCATAAGGTTTCGCCGGCTATTGTCGTTGCAGGATTGAGAAGTCGTTTCGACGTCGATAGGTGGTTAGGCCAATCCCAGCGTTCAGTCATACTTGGTGGTCCAGGGAGCGGAAAAAGTGCGCTGCTGCGGACGTTGGCAATTGAACTGCTCTCGGAGGAACCGATCTTTCAACAGGCAGCTTTGCGATGGGGGACGATGCTTCCTGTGTGGATTTCGTTTTCCTTTTGGACGAGTTTGAATGCCAGGCGTGACTCGCCGATTTCCTTGTCTGAATGCCTGTCCGTTTGGTTCAAGCAGTTCGATCAAAGCGAAGTTTGGCCACTCGTCCAATCAGCGATCGACGATGAGCGGTTACTTTTACTCGTGGACGGCCTTGATGAGTGGACAGATGAAATCGCGGCTCGCACCACGAGCACGCAGCTACAAACCTTCATCCAGCTTCGCAATATTCCGGCTGTACTCGTTAGTAGGACCTATGGGTTTGAACGAGTGTCCGTACAGGGTGAGGACTGGCAGGTGGGACACCTAGCGACGCTTTCCGGCGGCCAGCAACGAGAACTTGTAACGAAGTGGCTGGCCATACATCGAACCCGCGCCGACAAATCGCCGGAGCAGGTAGGCGGGCCACCGTCAGAAAACAAAGTTCACGGAAAGGAGACGGAAGATTTTATTCGAAAGCTAGAAAGGTCGAGCGACCTGGTTCAGCTCGCGGAGGTACCACTCACCTTGCTGCTCCTTCTCTATCTTCACCTCCAGAACGTACCGTTGCCGACTAGCAGGTTTGACGCTTATGAGCACGTGGTCAAACACTTCATTCAAGAACACCCCCTCGCAAGAAAGACTTCTGCCGCATCAACGAGTGATGCTAGTGCGCTCGATCATGAAGAAATCCGCCATGCTCTCGCATACATAGCCTATGTCGTTCAAACGAAGTTTCCCGCGGGTGTGCTAACAGCTGCCGACATACGAGACAGCCTTGAGAGTTTTCTTCGCGACGACACCGAATACGGGCTCGGCCTCAGTCGTCAAGAAGCTCTTGAGGTGCTGCACTCCTTCACCAACGTGGAGGAAGGCAGTCTCGGCCTTTTGGTGAGCCAAGGGCAGTCTCAAATCAGCTTTTTCCACCGCTCACTGCAGGAATACTTGGCCGCTGTGCATCTCGCTCGCACGCCTTTGTCAAATCAGAGCACAACGATTCAGGCAAACCTCGCCGACGCCCGCTGGAGAGAAGTGATTGTCGGTTTGGTCTTTCTCTGTCCACGCGGCGAAGATGCCTCCGCTCTGGTGGACAGCATCGACCTCTTGGAAACGGACACCTTGGGGTCGCTCTCTAAAGAGGATATTCTTGCAGAGGTTGCATTCAAAAATAGCAATCTGGCTCAGGCCCGCGTGAAAACGCTCGTTCTACGGGCCTTCGGAATCATAGAGACATCTTTCATCGCGTCGCAGAGAAGCCGGGTGCTGGCGCATGCGATGTCGGGCTTGCATTTGCGGAAAAACAGGAGCGTCATCCAGGACCGCCTCAGACGATGGGTTTTTTCAAGAGGATTGTGGGGACCTGGGCGCATTGAGGGTCTCAGAGTATGGCCGGCGGCAGATCACACTCGCGACACCCTCTTTCGTGAACTCTACGATGAGGATGCGGCGGTCATCCGTGAGGCGGCCGCTGTCATTGCTAGGCTATTCGGCTCCGATAAAGAATGCGGCGACGTTATAGCCCGCATGGCTTTGCGGTCCGAAAGCCCATATCAGCGCGCTGCAGGCATAGAAGCTCTCGCGAAAGGGTGGCCGGAACATGAGTTATTGAATGCTGTTCTTGAAAACGGGAGCAAATGTAACTCGGAAGAGGTTCAGATCGCAGCCGTTCTTGGCAAGGTCCATCTGGCAAACATGCCAACGAAGATTTCAATCAACTCATAGGCCTGGCGCGCTACCGCATCCACTCTGCGCTTCAATATGCGTGGCAAGGTGAGATTGCGAATACTCTTACAGCTGGTTGGGCAGGAGACTCGCAGTTAAAGAAGGAGTGTCTTAAGAACGTTCATCGCGACTTCAATAACCAGGACCTGATGGATGGGGACATGGCAAGATTCGTGTTGATTAAGGCATTCCCGCAGGACGATGAAGTTGCGGATTTCATCGTCAAAGAACTCAAGCGGGAGCACGCTTTCAACACCTCACGACACGAAGTGTGGCCCTTGCTACCTTCATCATTTCGAGATCACCTGAAGGTAGTTGCAGCTCTGGATCAATGGGCGGCATCGGCAGATAAGTATCGCGATGTGATAGCTCTGCATTTTGGTTCTTTGGTTGGCAGGACGCCGACGATGAAAAGGCGACTCTTCCAAGCCATTGAAGAATGGAATCCGTTTTGGGCCATAGATTCACTTCTGACCGGCTGGGGTATGGGAGATGTAGAGGTGGCGGAGAAGTTGAAAGAAAGGGCAGCCCGAGCTGATGCAGCAGAGTTCGCTCAGCACTTGCCGGCGATCCTCAGCGATCCCCAGACAGCAAGAGAGAGACTCCTTACACTATTGCGCGATCCGACATCCCATCGAATCGATTTCTTGATGCAGGGCTTTTCTAAGGTGACAGACCAAGGTGATGTGGAGGACATTGTGCAGGCGGCGCTCGACCGCTTCTCCGACCCACGAGTAAAGAACAATTACGCCGGTTCGTTGATAGTTGTGTTTCCGAATGATCCACGAGTGAATGCGCTCGCGAGGGAAAACCTGCACTCTCAGTCGCCGTTTCTCGGTGCAATCGTTGAAGCGGCAGCAACCGACGAGCAGCTTCGTGGCGACGTTGCCGAACTGCTAACGCCCTTGCCCGCCGACCTGCGTTATCAGATTGTGTCAGACCTTCCAGTGTTTGCAGACAAGACATTCGCTTTAGAACTGTTGCGGGATTGGGACGCGGAGCACAATGTCGAGGTAAAGACGCAAGCCTCAGTTCAATACCACACGCTCATCGAGCAGTCGGGCGGCGACATTGGCGAGGCCACGAACGATCTTGAATCTGTACTGCCAAGCTACGGCCCGGATCACGAAGGGCGAAGGCAGGCTGCGGGTGCTGGACTGATCGTTCTAAAACAACTGGGAGTCATCGTTGGGAAGACCGAGACGATTGGTTTCACGGGCAAGCAAATCAACATTGCAGTGTCTGATGGCTTCCGCCAGAATCGGGTGTTTCTTGATCTTCTCGGGAAGAATTGGCGTTATGTCAAAAGCGTTATCGGTGAACAATGGGAAATCTTGAAGGACAGGCCAGCCTCGGACAATTTGTGGGAGCGGTTGGCAGCTGTGGCCGTCGAACATCCGGAGTTGGCCAAAGACATTCTTGAAAAGGCGGATTCCGATTGGCCGCTAAGGCGATCCGCTAATGTCCTAACGCTACTCTCCCGCACCGAGCCTAAGTCTGAAAGACTCGTCAGCGCTTGCCTAAGCACCTTGGCCGACAAGACGGACTGGTATCGCTGGTACGACTCTGTGGAAGCAGCATCGGATATTCTTGCCGATCAGTTCCGCGGAGACCCAGAGATCGAAAAGCGGATTGTTGCTCTCGCTTCTGAGAACCGAGTTCCGACCAGCGTGATTATGCCGTTGTCCTTGGGGTGGCAAGAGAACGAACTGCTCAAACAAATCGAGGTCGATTTCGACCCTCGCGATGTGAGAGCAAGTGAACTCTATACAAAGTACGCTGTCGCTTCGGCGGCGCAGATACCGCCAATCATTGAAGCCGATCTTGCCTGGGCTCGGTACAACCAATTTCAAGTGACGATGATGACGAAGCCACTTCTTGCACGATTGCGGTTTGACCCTGAGGCTGCTGCGCAAATGTTCGCGTATCTGACGACTTCCACTAGTTCCAGCGTTAAGGCGTCCTTTCCGAAACTGCTGGCGATGACTGCCGAAATGACATTGGAGAGGGCGGATTGGTGCCGACAAGAACTCAGGCGACAACAGTCGCTCAGCAGCCCCGAAATCGGATATGACGCACTGACACGTGTGCCCAGGAGCGTCAGTTTGTGTCTGCTTGAATCGCTCGGAGAGACAGCATCTGTCGGCACTCGGGAGTCACCCAAAAGTTAGCGCTGGCCGGCTTCTCGGTATTAGTCAAGACGCGACTATGGGAAAGCTGCAACATTACGTGCCGCGATTCTACCTTCGAGCGTGGGCTGATAAAGAAAAGATTTATTGCCTGCAAGACAATGAAATTCGAAATCCCAACATCAGGGGCGTAGGCGCCGAAAATTACTTCTACAGGCTGCGAGAGTTAAGCCCTGATGACGTGGACTTCCTTCGGGAAGCCATCATCAAGGACTCACCGGAAGGACTGAAGGCCTCCCATGAGCAGCTTGTCCATGCATTTACCGTTCCGTACCTCGCAAAGCAAAGACTTGAGGCTTTAGGTCTCGCGACATCGGAAACAATGGCCGAGATCGATCGGATGATCATCGAGCTCAATGAAAAGTTGCACACGAACATCGAGGAGAACTTTCAACCGCATCTCGCGGCGATGATCTCCGGCGACTTGAGTTTTTTGGAAGATGCGAGAGAAGCCGCAGTGTTTTACAAAGGACTAGCGGTTCAGTACGCGCGAACCAACCACATCAAGAAGACCCGAAGCATTATGGAACCTGAGCGATTGGCGCTATATCTGCGGATCGCGAATCCGCTTGTTCATATCCTGGCAACTAACGTCGGCCTCAGCCTCTACACCGACCGTAAGCGGCATACGGTCATCCTTCTGGACAATGTGACCGGCGTTCCCTTCATCACGGCGGATCAACCCGTGATCAATATTGCCTCTGGCCCGAAAGAGACAACTCCTCCCGCAAAGTTTGAGCTGTACTATCCCCTCTCACCGACAAAAGCCATGCTCCTCCTTGAGCCTTTCAGTGATTTACTTCCAGGCAGTTCTTCTGTCTCAGAGACCTTCGTCCACCTCTACAATCTGCGCATGGCTGCGCATTCGTATCGACAGGTCTTCTCCAGCTCGCAGCGGGTTCTTGAATCCGTCCGGGACGGACTAACTGCCTATATGAGTTGTTTCCCTTCGGGCAACGACGGACAATAAGGGCGTGGGATTGGGAAGAATCAATCAATATTCTAGAATATGGTCGAAATTAGGTATTCATAAACGCGGTTGTGGCCACCGAACTATGAACGCGCTACTGATTCGCCAGAAACGGGCTTTTGGTAGGTGTCCTATGAGCTTGTCCAACAACTGGTGACTGGCCGCGGCGTCGATTTAGGCTGGCCTCGAGTCTCACATTTTCAGCGCGGGGTGGTTTTTCGTAATCCAGTCTTCGACTTCAACGTAAAACTGTCTTGCTTGGACGAGGATCTCTTTTGCTTCTGTGTCGGTCGCAACATTGGAGAAAGTATAGTCGATAGTATTTCGCTTTCGTCGGCACGTCTCAAAATAGTCGGCGTACTTGTGCGCGGCTTTACCCAACACCAGTTTCGTGCTCTCCAAGGACACCCGGTGGTGTCCGACTTTGCTCACGATCCGATACCCCGCACAGGCTATGGCCATATTCGCCGCCTGGAGCGCAGCGTTGTAGGCAGTGGCGAATCTCCGATCTGCTGAAAGGCCAGCAAGACTCGCGTCTGCGAGGTCGCGGGCGATCAGCGCCCGCATATTGTCTAATTCCTTCTTGGAGGTTTTGTGTTTCTGGGCTTCCTTATTTGCCAGCAAGCTCGTCCAAGTCACTCTGGCCTCCTTTCACAAACTGTTTCCGCCCTCGTAAAACGGCGGCAAGGAAATGGTCGCCCGATTTGATTTTCTCCCGAAACTCCTCTGGGGAATAGGCCGTGACGTTGACCTCTCTTCCCAGCCGCGCCTCCGCCTTGCGGAGCGCTGGAGACAGGTCAGCAAGACCTGCTCTGCCAATGACCATCACATCCACGTCACTCATCGCATGTTCCCGGCTTCGTGCCACGGAACCATAGATAAAAGCACTCTGAATCTTGTTCCCAAACGGTTTTAGTATCTGCTCCAAGATCGGAGCCAGCCCTGCAGTTTTTTCGAAGAGCTGCTGCAGGTCTCGGAACACTGGGGACTGGGTCTCCGCCTTGAAATAAGCCCTTGTGCCTTCCCGACGATGCACCAATATTCCGCTTGCCACCAGAGATGATAACTCCCGCTGAAGGCTCGACGGGCTCGTGCCCAAACGGCCGGCGAGTTCCGAAAGATACCACCACTTATCTGGCTGGCCGAGCGTAGCCGCGAGCACACCTTGCCGTACCTGTGGGAACAACGCAGTCAGCACGGAAGAGTTACGCATATTGCGTATATTATTACGCATATTGCGTAAGCGTGTCAACCGCTAAACGAACAGGGTTGTCTGCGGCGAGCGTTGAGTAATCTAAAGTGGCAGTTCAGATTACTCATATCCGTTCGAATCAGAATCGGACGCAATTCGAACGGACTCGAATGCTGTTCGACTTCGTGCGAGCAGCGTTCGCTAGTCCCGGACGGCCTGCACCGACCTAAGCCGAAGGCTTAGGGATGGTGTCTCTTTGGAAAACGAACTGGTTTCTTCTCGAACGGCCCCTACTGCGCCAAATCTGCATCAGTCGTGGATAGCCTGCCGTTCCAAGGCTGGCCGCCGAAAAACGCGTGCACTACCAACGGTTTCATGCTAAATTGACTTTGTGAAGCGCCTGCTTCAATTTCGATCGTCATTACGACTCAGTCCATCCCGACTGAGTTATTAACTCCTGCACAATTTCTAGCTTCAGGCCCGTGGCGGAACTGGCATACGCAGCTGCCTCAAGAGCAGCCCTTTTGTGGGTTCAACTCCCACCGGGCCTACCAGAATTCCTTTGTTCTTTGACAATTCAACGGAGAGTGGGCCGGACGGTAAGGCACTTGTCTGCTAAACAAGGGCTCTCGCAAGAGGCTAACGGGTTCAACTCCCGTACTCTCCGCCATGCGGAAGGTACTGCTGAATGGCCGGCAACTGGTCCTGAAAACCAGGGCATCGTGATGAGCGATGGGCGTTCGATTCGTCTACCTTCCGCCAAGTTTGCACAGGTGCGTGAGCCCGGCCGAAACGGACCGGCTGTAACCCGGTCTCCCCGAGTGGGACGCGGAGGTTCAAATCCTCCCCTGTGCACCAGAGTGCCAGCGTGTGCGAATTGGAATAGCAGCCTGTCTTAGAAACAGGTGTTTGAGAGTTCGAATCTCTCCGCTGGCACCAGAATTCTTGACCACCGGTGCATGGTCGGAAATCGGCAGTCCGCCGCTACTGGCCAACGGCCTTCGCCGAGTTGTTCGCACTGCCCCGCAACATTGTCAGATGTTGTTGCGCTATGACGTAGGGATACTTGGATAGTCCACCTTGGGCTTCTCCACGCGGGAGTACATTTGCTCTGCCGCATCGAGAACGCCGTATTGCTCCGCGATCAGGGCAAACCCGAACCACACCTCCGAGTTTGACTCCTCTAACCCGCATTATTTGTGAAGGTGAAGAGATCTGAAGACAAAAGAAGCCTCCCCTGTTACAAACATGTTGTCGAGACAATGTTTGCGCAACAAAAGAGGCTTCCTTAATGTCAGACGATAGCAAACACAGTGTTTATTGTTCCGAGGAATTTTTCGCGAAGCTGTCGTTGCCCAGTTCGATCAGCGCGAGGGTAGTTCCGACGGCGGGGCTGTGCTGCTGAAGGCCGCTGATCGGCACTATGACTTGGTGGCTGGACTGAGTTCCTGCCTTCGAGATGATCGGCAAGCGGGCAAGGTCGATCATTCCTTGCGCGAGTTGGTGGCGCAGCGAGTGTTTTCGATCGCCTGTGGTTACCCGGACGCCAACGATTCAGCCCGGCTGTCCGAGGATCCGATTCACAAACTACTTCTGGAGCGCGATCCGATCGAGGGTCGCGATCTGGCTTCGCAGCCGACGTTGTCGCGGTTCGAGAACGGAGTTGGGATCAAGGAACTCTATCGAGCGGGCGAGTTCCTGGCCGAGAGTGTGATTGGCGTCACGCCAAGCGGCTGCGTCATCGCACTTATCGCGTCACCATCGATCTGGACCCGACCGACGATCCCACGCACGGCGCGCAGCAGTTGTCGTTTTTCAACGGACATTACGACAGCTGGTGTTACCTGCCGGTGATGGGTTTTGTCAGCTTCAACAACGAAGCCGAACAGTATCTTTGTGCCGCGGTGTTACGGCCCGGCAACGTGAGCGCAGCGGCGGGAGCAGTCGGCATCCTGCGGCGTTTGGTGAGGATGATTCGTCACCATCTTCCTGGAGTACAGATTCGGGTACGCCTGGATGGCGGATTCGCACATCCTGCCGTGCTGGAGTTTTTGGACGCCCAGCCGAAACTGGAATATGTGGTCGCGATGGCCAAGAATGCAGTGTTAAAGCGCGTCGTCGAAAGCGGGATGAGGCGAGCGCGCCAGCTCTCGCGACGCAGCGGAAAGACCGAACATATTTACGGTGAAGTCCGCTACAAGGCCGGGAAGTGGCCTGGTATGCGCCGCGTCATCATCAAAGCCGAAGTCGTTCGTGCTGCCCATAAGGACCCCAAAGACAATCCCCGATTTGTCATCACCAACATGAAACAAAGTCCGCAGTGGATTTACGAACATGTCTATTGCCAGCGCGGTGACATTGAGAATCGCATCAAGGAGCTGCACAAGCTCGAGATCGACCGCACGAGCTGCACCAGCTTCTGGGCCAACCAGTTTCGCGTCCTACTCACCGCCGCGGCCTACGTCCTGATGCAGGAGTTGCGCTTGCGGGCTGCCGGTACCAGTTGCGCCCGCGCTCAAGTTGACACGTTGCGCGAACGACTGCTGAAGTTAGGCGCTCGGGTCTTGGTCTCGGTACGACGCGTCGTTGTCCATCTGCCCGCTTCCTTCCCGTTTCTACCCGCCTTCCGTCGCGTGGCTCTGGCGCTCGGCCCGGCAACCGGCCTAAATCTTTTTCCGGTTTACCAACTCAGCGAATTCGACACCGACGACGGTCACGGCGTCCCTGCCTCTCCATCCGGGAACTCGAGCATCCCGACCTTGGAACTTCTCGATTTTTTTGCTCCTTTGCTCGACCAACCCCAACTATCGGGATTTACAACCCACTTCGCACCAATGACTGGGCGCTCGCGATGTCTTCACGAATAATGCGGGCTAGGTGTAGCGAATCCATCGCCTTCAGCAATAGATCGCGCGCCTGACTGGTCTTCCCCGCCTCGGCATCGACACAAGCAAGGGTATGGAGAATAGCAAAATTGGCGTTCTTGCTCAGGTCGTTGGCACGCTGCGCCACATCGATCGCGCTCTGCTCGATCGGGCCGGGGAGAAGCAACGCATACCATGCATACAGATTCAGGTCGCTCTCCGTGGCCTGTCCCTTGTCAATGATTCCCTTAATAATGTCCCTTGACCTGCCGAACTGCTCTCGATAAGCAGCCAGCCTCGCGGATGAACGTACATAGGCCAACTCATC
>CAVYHM010000064.1:0-380149 GCA_963768265.1 uncultured Acidobacteriaceae bacterium | reverse complement strand
TAGTACTACTGTGTTATAAGAATGGAGCTCCACAAAAAGGACAGCCCGAAAGTTGGCGGAGCAGAGCCCGTGCCAGGGTTTGTCGAAGGGTAGCAATGGACCAGGGGTTATGCCGCTCCACGCGCACGGGGCGAACCCCGAGGATGGAACTGGGGCGGCATTTCGGGGACGGGTAAGTCCACTTGACCGGCGCGAGCAGAGGGGGAAAAACGGCTCCGTTCGGCCACCAGGAACCCATAGGCCGCGATGCAGAGGGTAGCGTGATGGTGAAAACCGCGCCAGCCTCGTCCTTCATAGTGGCCCAGGCCGAGTTCTTGCTTCAGTTCTTGGTAATCGCGTTCGATGATCCAGCGTTGCTTGGCTAAGCGGACGAGATGGGAAAGGTTGGTCGAGGCGGGCAAAGTGGATAACCAGTACCTGGTCGGTTCGGCTTCCTGCTTCGGCCACTCGATCAGCAGCCACTCCTCGGGGCGAGGCTCGCTGCTCCAGTAATCGGGATGGGCGGGACGGATGCGCAGAGCGGCAAAGCGGGAACGCAAGGGTCTACGAGTTCCTTCCCGCCAATGCACGGTTTTCCAGGCCGAGGCAGGCAAGCTCATCGCCAACTCGCGCACCGCCAGCGGAACATGCTTGCCACCGCGGCGTAACAGCTTCGTGGGACGTCCGATTCCTTTCCACTTCCGCTTGGGCAGCGGCGCCTGACCGGGTAACCACACGCTCACCGACGACTGGATGCCCATCACGTACAGCAACCCCAATTCGGTGATGCCCTCGCGAAATTCCGTGTCGTTCCCATAAGCGGCGTCGCTTAGAACGGGAGCCGCCGGGATCTCTCGGTCTAAGGCGGTACGAATCTGTTGCAAGGCAATTTCCGGCTTGGTTTGAAACTTGACTTCCGGGGGTATTCCCGTGGCCGTTCGCCGCTTCTTGTCCTGGGTCCACACTGCCGGTAAGTAGAGACGCCAGGCGATGGGCAAACTTACCTCCGCGGTGCTGATCGACAAACTCACGGCCACCCGGCAGTTCTCTTGCTTGCCCACTTGTCCACAATACTGTCGGGTCACTCCTACCGAATGTGTCCCCTTCTTCACCAACCCAGTGTCATCGACGATCCAGGCTTCGATCGGCCCTTGCTTCTGCATGGCGGGCAGCGCGTACTGACGCACGCCTTCCAGAATGTCCTCGTCACTCCAGGGCGCGTGGGCGACCACGTGATGCAAGGATTGATGCGTCTGGCGCACGTTGTCGGGACACAGACGAGCCGCCATCGGTTCTACGCTCTTGCGCTCTCCGGGCAAAAGCAAGCCGGTGCAATAGGACTTCAGAGGAACCACGCGATCCAAGTGCCCCGCGGCTTGCGCCAGGCGATCAAGATAGGCCGCGAAGCGTTTTTGCTGGGCGCCTGGCGCAACAGAATGGGCGCTCATGACCAGCAACTTAACATTAAAGGATGCAGACCCGCGTGATCTTTTAGAAAGAGGTATTCACTTTATAACACAGTAGTAGTAGCTCGATGCATGTAAAGCCTGTTCTCGACATTCAGCGTTCTGTGGGCGAATCGAGTCACGTCGGTTGATTGGAACCGCGTAACTTTTTCGTTCGGCGACGTGGCAGAACTGTTTGATATCAAACAGTCGTGAGTACTTACGGCAGTAGACATAAGCCCTTATTCTGTTTATATGTTATCGCTGTAAATGACGGCCGATTTCGACAACGAAAAGTGGGTAGAGTTTTATCGCAGCGCGATGCTGGAGTTCCAACACTCCCTGATGGCAGGCCGGATATCGGACGCCCGTGCCGAAATCATGGCGCGGATTGAAAAGCTACGCGACATACCCGGCTTACACGCCGTGGAACGGCAAGCAATCGAAGATGCGTTGAGCGGGCTGATCGCTGGAAAGCGAAGAAATCCGTTACGCAAAAGACCAACAAAGGAACTTGGCAGAAGCGGCACTGGAGAAATTGCGGTCGATAGAACCTAAAATCGCGCGGCTGGAATGCGAGCAATCGGAAGATTAGAGTGCCATTGAAGCGCGGCGTCGGACGCTGCAGGAGTAAGACAGGCGCAAAACTCTTGAGCGATGCCCGAGCGGTCCCACCAGTTATATTCGGCACGATGGTCAATTCGAGTACGGTGATGCTTGAAAGCTCGACTTGATATTCCTCGACCTCGCGTGTTGTCTCCGAGGGCTGAAGTTCCACTGCAGGCGGACAATTTCCCGAAACGAGTTCCCGCCATCGGAAGACCAGCGCAATACGAACTCTTGTGTTCGCGTTGCTTCGTTTTCTTTAAACACCAGCGATATGCGTTTCAACCTATGCGGCGGGTCTAACACGAGCCGAACAGTTTGCGGGACCGCCTCTGCGGCGCGCCAGCCCTGAGCCTCTACCGAAGCGAAAGCAGACTCGACGGGAAAATCTTTATCCTCTGAGGTGATCTCAACGGTGGCTGCCCGCTCGACATTCAGCCACCCTTCAGTGAGCGATCGGACCGTATCTAGGGTTGGACTGATAAGCCGATTACACTCAAGTTCCCGTGCCGGGGGCTTTGAGTGCAATGGGGGGATATTACGCCCAACATCCAGCAAGAGCTGTCAGATCAAATGGAAACTACAACTCAGTCAAGAGCGTAGTACAGGATGCAACACCTAAGAGGTCATTCTGAGAACTGACTCTATGAGCACGCTGTTGAGTGTTCATTGCACCACAGCCAATTCCTGAGCCAATACTTTGCTTATCAGTTGTGTTGAAGAGTTCCTTAAAAATGGCTTCGTGCAGACGTTCCCATGCTTTCTGCTCAGCGACTACCCTCGCTTCTTCTATTTGAATCATTTCCTCGTAGGTCATTTGCTCACCCCCGCCCACAACGTACCAAGTTTGCAAGCAAATCGACATCGCTCGATGGTGGTGTTCCGGCTTGCGCAAAGGTGGGGTTTACCCTCTTGTACCCTGGTCCAACAAAAACAAGAAATCGACTTGACTCAGACCAACCTTCTCATGGAAGGCAACTCCAAACCCAGTTGCGGCGAAGATGAGTGCAATGGCGATTTTGCAACAGGCTGCGCAATTCATTTCGCTCTGAGTCGGTGTCGGAGGCAACGATCTAATCGACGGCAAGCATCCGTTCTGCAGAGCGTGTTCATGAAGAATGCTAGGGAGGCCGGGATGAAAATAGCAATCGCTGTGCTGGTCCTTACGGTTTCTTCAGCCGCCCAGATGACGAATGCCACCCTGCTGGCGTTGGATCGGGCGTTTGCTAGGGTAACCACAACGGACCATTTTGATGGCTGGATGAAGTACATGACGGACCATACTGTAATTTTTGGACCACAGGGCTACAGTCAGATCGCCAGTGGCAAAGAGCAAATCCGCACCTTTTATCAGGAATTATTTTCGATGCCGGATTTTAAGATGAATTGGACGCCGATGAGCGCACAAATACTGCCCTCAGGCGCAACTGGCTATACAAGGGGGACATTCCACTGGATCATGCCAAACAGCAAGTGCAAGTGCGTAAACGACTGGCACGGCAGCTATTTGGCTGTGTGGGAGGAAGAAAACCCAGTCGGGAAGTGGAAGCTGAAAGCTTTATTTCCATCTGTAGACGCCAACTCAGTGAGTTGCGGTTGCGGGTCGTGACCATCACAAACTGACGAAACCAGGCGATTACAGTGCGCCGGGATAAACCGGCATGAAGCAGAGGATGAAAGTTCCTTACGAGAAAGGAGTAGCGATCCGCTCGGCCTCGAGTCTTGCGCGGGGTATCGCGAGGTACTCAGTGAAGCGTAGACAGAGGATAGGCGGGGTGGGTATTCAGCTCCGTAAACTGTCAATCCGGACGCCGACGCCCTTGTAATGTGCGGAAGGCAAAATGAGCAGGTGCGATAACGCGAGCTCCTGCTCAGTCCGGCGTAGTCGAAGACCCCAGACACGCCTAGAAGCTTCATGCACGAGAACCGGGAGACCTCGGCGACACCTGCGGCTCAACCAGGCTGCAGGTCGGCGGGCGAAGGCAGAGCCACAAGGCCAGCATGTACGTCTCCGAGGAGTCACACAGCGGCGTATTACCTATGAACCATTCGAACAAAGACGGGAAATTGTCGGCGGAGAGTGGGGAGGAAAGGCCGCTGATGGAGCAGTCGACAATACTGCGAATCTTGCGAGGTGAAAGTCCTCGTGCCGCCAATTGCCTGTAGTCGGGCGGCGAGCATAGGGTTCACGCACATCAGCGGGAAGAATAGGTTAGGGCTGTTCACGGTGAGACGCAAGACGATCCGCAAGCGCATGCGGGCAAAGCTGCGGGAGATTAAGCAGCAGCTCCGGGAGCGTATGCATGATCCCGTGCGTCAAACCGGTCAATGGCTGAAGTCGATCATGCAGGGCCACCTCAACTACTATGCGGTACCGGGCAACATCGACAGTCTCAGCGTATTCCGGGATCGGTTAACTGGGTATTGGTGGCATACACTTCGCCGCCGAAGCCAGAAACGCCGGATTTCCTGGACACGTATGCTCGCTTTGGCTGACCGATGGCTTCCTCGACCGCGAGTACTCCATCCTTACCCCGCGGATCGCTTCGCCGCCAGTCATCCGCGATAAGAACCGGATGCGCTTCCAAGGAACTCCGTCACACTGAACTAGTTGGTTATGCAGCCTTGAGTTCGATGGGGACCAGTTCGTAGCCCAGTTGCTTGGCTTGCCGTTTGAGTTTTGCTTCCAACCTTTTCTCCCTCTGGGCGTCTCTGGTGGCCCACAGGGTCTCGTCATATTCGACTTGGTTTTTGACCATGGTGTAAAAGATCACAGCAATCTTGTGGGCGGTTGCCATGGTGGCAGCTTCGGGGCCCAGCTTGGCTTTCATTCGGCGCAGGTAGTTGCCTAAGGGTGTAAGGCTATGATGGAGGGAGAAGGCGGCCAAGCGGAATAAATGGCCGGCCCGATTTTTGACCTTTCGTGCTCCCCGCCACAATAGTTTCCCGCCACTGATGTCGTTGTCCGGACAGAGTGCAAGCCAGGAGATGAAGTGCGCTGCGGTGGGCCAGCTCGACATGTCGCGGCCGATCTCACTGAACAATGGCAACGCGTTTTCGTCTAAGCCTGGAATTTGAGTGACATCTACGCCGAAGAGTTTATAGGTTTCAGTACGCAGATCGAACTCTGGATGGGGATGGCCGTTTTTCTTCCTCCTTTTGCTCCCGCCTCGATATCGCTTCCGGTCGGGTGGTAACGGTCTTTCCGCGGGGTCGGTGCGGGGCTCGAACTCCCGCAGCATCTTCTCGATTTCTAGATCGCAGTTCACGATCTGTTGCTGATAGATGCGGTACAGATCTCGCGATTGACCAAGGGTAAACAGATGCTCGGGCCGCCAGTTGCCTTCCAGCGATTTTCGGATGGTGTCGGTGTCGGCTTTGATGTGTGGATCCCGCAGCTTGGCGAGTTTTGTGGCGTCCCGTTCTCCAGCCAGGATGGCGTCCACAATGGCACGGCCCGTCAACCCGGTGATGTCACTGATGACATGGTGGATTTGCAGGTTCATTTGCGTCAGCGCCTTGTGCATGTGCTGCATGTGTTGGCTAGCTGCCGAGACCAATTCGTTTCGGTGCCGCAGTACGGTCCGCACGGCACAGATGTCCTGTCCAGGCCGGAAGGCAGCCCGCAGTAATCCCACGGAGTGCAGGAACTGTAACCATTGGCATTCGTGCCAGTCGGTGCGCCGTCCGGGTACGTTCTTCATGTGGCGGGCATTCACCAAACAGGGACGGATGCCTCGTTGTTCGAGAATTTCGAAGAGTGGGATCCAATACACTCCAGTGCATTCCAGCGCCACTGTGGTAATCCCGCACTGCTCGAGCCAATCGGTTAAGTGTTCTAGATCTTCGGTAAAGGTTGCGAACACCCGCACGGGATTCTCGTCCCGCCCTGGAGGTACGGCGACAAACATTTCGCGTGCGCCAATGTCGATACCGGCTGCATTCGGCTCCAACACCGGCCGGTCTTCCAAACACATCCCTTTGTTTCGTCTCCGCCGCTTGGGTTTCGCGTCCAGCGTTTGCAGATTACCGCCTCGTGTCTTTTTCACTGGTTGCTCGCTTTCTGAGCTGCAAGCAACGGCCAAGCTGCGCCATCGAAGATACTCTTCCAAACGGAATCAGTTGGGTGGGCCCAACTGTTAACCACTGCTCTGCGCACGGAACTTGGGGCCACGCTAATGATCGGCGTTCAAACCACACACCACTGCCATAATGGCCTACTTCCGTTGCCTGTCGCTCCGTCTCAGGATGCAGAAATGCCTTGGCCAACACAAGTTCCTTCCCGCTTTGCCCCGACCACAGGCCGGGTCCTACGCTAATGAGCGCCCGTCCGGGTCCGTCCGGGGGGTACCACGCACAGTGGTATCCCTACCGGGATCTCAAGTTCCCGCCTTCTCCGCACGGATTCGGTATCGATCCGCGTTTTCCTCTAGTCTAGGCGCATCTTCGATGCAGCATGGCGCAATGCGAGCCAAAACTCACTACTCACGGCGCGATCCTCTGCTGACTGTTCAAGTGCATCACAAGCCAACTCTGATTCGTTGTGTTCGACGAACTCGGAGTATCGCCGAAGGCTCGGCAGATCGTCTGAGTTGGGTAGCAGGCTCCGTGCTCGCAGCAGGTCCGCTTTTACTAACGCCCACAGTTTCGGAAGATCAGCCATGGGGATTGATGATAGCTGGCGAAAACAAGCCGTTTACGGATACAACGTCAAGTTTACTCGGTCCGGTCAGGTTTGAGCCGGGGCTTCCCAGGCGCGAGGTAGGTGTGCGTGATCCGATCGTGCCAGCAGAGGGCGTCCTCGTCCAGAAAAACCCACGCGTAGCCCATGCCCAGGGAAGCTGCCGAAAGGTAAGACGCCAGCACGCGCCAGCGGCGCAGGGAGCGGCTGGCTGGCCTGCCGTCAAAGCGGGCGAGTTCGAGGCCGAAGGCGCGCAATCCGGGAGTGCGGCCCGCGTAAACGATCAGCAGGTACTGAAAGACAACCCAGAACAGGCAGGGAACGCCAGCGGCGAAGCCCAGCATCTGTGCGAGTGGCGGACGAATCGCTGCAACTTTCCAGAAAATGAAGCCCGATAAAGCGGATGCGGCAGAGATGATGAGCCCGTCGACGAGACTGGCCAAGATGCGTCGGGCTAGCGAGGCACTTTGCAGCGGCACGTCAATGCCGGGGCGCTTTTCAGCATCTTGACGCTGGGCGGGCGCAATCGTGATTCCGCCCAAGGCCGGAGGTGGAGCCTCTACCTCGGGCACCTCGAGAATTCGGATGCGCTCTCCCACAGGTTCAGCTAGCTGGTCCGGAGGAGGCGGAGGCGGCTCAAAGTTGAACCTTTCGACCTCAAACCTTTCGATGCCAAACCTGGGAAACTCTATAATCTTTGCGCCAGAGCGTGGCGCGGGCGGAGCGACTTGCTGCAGTTGGGCGGCGGATGCCTCCCGGGGCTGAGACTCGCTGACTTCTTCACGAGTCGCAGTCAACCGATCCATCCGTCCATACTTATCCAGTCCTTCCTCGGCGAATGCATGATCTGCCACCGGATCGAGGGTCGACGCTGACGAAGCCTCAGACTGCGTTTCCGGGTCAGCCGAGTAGTCGACGGGGTCAAATCGCAGGCGCAGCGATGGGTAGCGCGGCGGGCGTATCTTGCGGCGGGCACGGTATCGGGTGAGGCGAGCCGAAAGTTCGTCGCGCCAGGCGGAGGGATCGACTCCTTCGGCCACGCTTCCAGTTGGCGCGGCTCCATCTAGCGAATGAGGCGTCGCCTCCGCCTCGTGGATTGAAGTCCCGGTACCAGGCGACGTTGCCGCCGCCTCGAGAGTGGCCGGATTTTCTCTCATACCCTCGGCTCCGCAGTGCTGGCCGGCTGCAAGATTCATTTCCCCTAGGTCCGCCGGTTCGGGATCAACGTATCCGGATTCCAATGTCGCATCCGGAATCGGGGCATACGCCAACGCAGACGCAGAGAAGTTCTTCGCGTCAGGCCGCCACCGTGGGGAGGCAGCGGGAAGGGGCTCCGAATGGCAACGGCAAACCGGACCACACCGCACACAATCCATGAAAGCCAGTCTTACGAAAATCGCGCCAGCCGAGGCGAAACGGGCAACGGAAGCGGGGCAACGGGAATCCTAGCCTTGTTCGCCACTTTCCCGCGCGGCCTTTTGCGTGCTAACTTCACCAAGCCGCGACCATCGAACCGAAAGGGACAGGTCCGCTTCCGATGAGCGTTTATCCGCCGCTGATTTTCTTCCGATGGTCTTCTTTCCGATGACCTTTCGCACTAAATTGCTTATCACGGCGATCTTGCTTTGTCACCAGCTTCTCGCGTCTGCGCTAGTAACCAGCCAGTTGCTTGCCGGAAATTCCGATCAGGATACGACTTCCGGGCAAGAGCCCGCGCAACCTGCGGACACCACCGCGCCCGTTTCCAATACACCGTGTGCCAACCGGGCGGCGACGCAACTGAACGACGGGACGGTCATCTGCGCCGTCAGGCAGGAGAAACAAGGCGATCTGTACCAACTGCACGGCGACGCCGAGATTCATTACCGCGGTTATGTTCTGCGCGCCGATGAAGTCACCTACAACTCCGACAGCGGCGAGGCCACGGCCTCGGGTCACTTCACGCTCGACGGAGGTCCCAATGACGACCACATTCGGGCCACTCGCGGAACTTACAACCTGACCGCCGAGACCGGGCGCTTCTTCGAGGTCACGGGGACCACCGGAATGCGCTTTCACGGGAATCGCGTGGTGCTGACTTCCACCGCGCCCTTCGCCTTCAACGGCAAAGTCGTGGAAAAGACCGCGCCCGATCATTACCTCGTCCTTGACGGTTTCATCACCACCTGTGAACTCCCCAGTCCCAAGTGGCAGTTCCGCGCCCACAAAGTAGTCGTCGATGTCGGCGGCAATGCCAGCATCACCAACAGTGCATTCTTGCTGCACGGTTTCCCGGTTTTCTTCTTTCCCTATGCCACCCATCCGGTGAACCGCGAGGCGCGCCAGACGGGATTCCTCGTGCCCACTGCTGGCAAGTCTTCAACCAAGGGCTACATCGTCGGCGATTCTTTCTATTGGAATATCAATCGCAGCATGGATGCCACGGTGGGCGCGGAATATTTCTCCAAGCGGGGATGGTCCCAAAGGGGAGAATTTCGCGCGCGTCCCACGGACGCGTCCTATGTCGACCTGAATTATTTCGGGGTGCTCGACCGCGGCATCGTGATTGGAACAAGCACCGGCGCGCAGGTCTTGCGCGAAGGTGGTCAGGAAGCCCGTCTGGCCGCGGAGGGCAACTTTCATGGCTTTCGCGCGGTATCCGACGCCGACTATCTGAGCTCGTTCCTGTTCCGCCTCGCCTTCAACGAGAATTTCAGCCAAGCCATCAACTCGGAAGTAAAGTCACAGATGTTTCTTACCAAGGCGTTAAACGGATACTTCCTCAGCGGTGCGATCGAGCGCTACCAGAATTTCTTCCAGCTGGCGTCGAATGGCACGCTCTCCAACCCTCCGATCTTTGACTCAATTCAGATCTGGCACGCGCCCAGCGTCAACGTGTCCAGCGTGGACCGTCCATTCAGCCACACGCCATTCTTCTGGTCGTTCGATGCATCGGTGAGTGGGCTGTCGCGCAGCGAGCCCGGTTTTCACACTGCCAACCTGCTGGGGCGGGTCAACATTTCTCCGGAGATTTCCGCGCCCTTGCAATTCCACGGTTGGTCGCTACGTCCTGGTCTGACTCTGCACGAGACTTATTACACGGAACGCTTCGTCGGCGGGCTTGCCATTCCCGATCCAACCAACCGCCAAGCTCTGGAAGCAACCGTGGAGTTGCGGCCGCCGGTGCTGGAGAAGATTTTCGACAAGGAGTTTTTGGGACGGAAATGGAAGCACGTTATCGAGCCGCGGGCTGCCTATCACCTGGTTACCGGAGTGAACGACTTCGCCAACGTTCTACATTTCGACGATCGCGACATCCTGAGCAATACCCACGAAGTCGAATATGGATTCACGACCCGGGTCTACGCCAAACGAACGACGAAGCATATCGAAGAGTGCGAGACCAATATGACCGGCATCGCGGTCGGCGCCGCAGCCCCAGAGCAGACGGTCCCTTGGCAGCGTACCAGCAACCTCGAAAAGCAGGCCTGTCCGCAGGGGCCCGCCGTGCAGGAGATCCTCAGCTGGGAGATCGCCCAAAAATATTTCCTCGATCCTACCTTCGGCGGTGCCCTTGTGGCGGGGCAGCGCAACGTCTTTACCACCACCGAGGACTTGACGGGGATTGCATTTATCACTCAACCGCGGCATCTCTCTCCGGTGGTGTCTCGTCTGCGGGTCGCAAACAGCAGCCGCACCAACACCGAATGGGACCTCGATTACGATTTTCAGCTGGACCGCGTGAATGCCAGCACTCTGCTGGTCAACTACAACGCCGGGCCTTTTACGGTGGGTGGTGGCGACGCCTTTCTGCAGATCCCGCAAACCAACGCGCCATCGGCTTCGGGCTCCTCTGCCAGTTTCGGCCACTGCGGGTCGGCCTCTGCCACCACTCAGGTGACTTGCAAGTTCCAGCAATTCCGTGTGGCGCTCGGCTACGGCGGACTCAACCGGCGCGGGTTTAGCGCCGCCGCCAGCTTAGGTTTCGATTCTGAGATCAAACAACTGCAGTTCGCCACGGCACAAACCAGCTATAACTGGGATTGCTGCGGCGTGACCCTGGAATATCGGCGCTACGCCATCGCCAACGTGCGCAACGAAAACCTCTTCCGCTTCACCTTCACGCTGGCGAACATTGGGTCGTTCGGAAACCTGAGGCGGCAGGAGCGGCTGTATTAGAATCGACAGATGGACGACGCCACCATTTCGAAGGATTCCCAGCTTCGGGCCAATCTGGCCCAGCTTGGCCGGATCCTCGTTGCCTACTCGGGCGGTGTCGATTCCGCATACCTGGCCTGGGCTGCCCACCGCGTGCTCGGCAACGATATGCTGGCTGTGATCGCGGACTCCCCCAGTCTTGCCCGGACGCATCTTGCCGACGCTCTCGCCTTCGCCCATGAGCAGGGAATCCCGGTGGAAGTGATCTCCACTTCGGAGCTCGACCGTCCCGAATATGCCCGCAATGACGGCCAACGCTGCTTTCATTGCAAGGACGAACTTTTTGCCGTGATGGAGGAACTCCGTTCCGCGCGCGCTTTCGATACGATTGCTTACGGAGTGAACCTGGACGATCAGGGCGACTTCCGCCCCGGCCAACAAGCCGCCCGGCAACACCACGTCGCTGCTCCACTGCTGACAGCGGGTCTTAGCAAGCTTGAGATTCGCGAACTGGCGCGCCAAGCCGGCCTGCGCATCTGGGACAAGCCAGCGTCGGCATGTTTGTCGTCGCGCATAGAGTACGGGCGCCCGGTGACGCGCGAGTCCCTCGAAGTGATTGAGCGGGGCGAAGATGCGATTCGCGCTCTGGGCTTCCGTCAGTTCCGCGTGCGGCATCATGGCGAGATTGTTCGCATCGAAATCGCGCGCGAGGAAATGGATCGCGCCCTGAATCCCGCCATGGCAGCCCAGTTCACCGCGATCTTCAAGTCGTTCGGCTTCCAGTTCGTGACCCTCGATCTTGAGGGTTTCCGCTCCGGATCGATGAATTCCCTGCTTCCCGTCGCACAAGTTCGCCGTGCCGGTTAGGGCGCACCTCTCCAGCGCTGCTTTTGGGACCCATCAGCTATGAGATAATCGAGTGTCCATTCGCAATGCTGAGGCGGTTTCTGGTGACCACGATCCGACGTTCCATCCTGATCTTGCTCCTGATTTGCCTGGGCTGTGTAGCCCAATCTGCGCCTCCCGAACTGTCGCACAAAATCGAACGTCAGGTGCGCTCGTTCTATACCATCCCGGCTGGAGTGAAAATCACGGTCGGCGCCATCACTCCCAGCGGCGATTTACCTGGCTATGACGCCGTGTCTGTGACCATCGACGGGGGCGAAGGCAGGCCGAAGGACTTGAAGTTCTTGATTTCCAAGGACCGCAACAGCATGCTGCGGCTAACCAAGTTTGACTTGACCAAGGACCCCTTCGCCGAACTCATGAGCAAGATTGATGTGACCGGCCGCCCCTCGCGCGGGCCCAAGGACGCCAAGGTCGTCGTGGTCAACTTCGATGACTTCGAATGCCCGTTCTGCTCACGAATGCACCAAACGTTGTTCCCGGAGATTTTCAAGGAATACGGCGACCGCGTCAGTTTTGTCTACAAGGACTATCCCCTGGCCGAGATTCATCCGTGGGCGATCCATGCCGCCGTGGATGCAAACTGCCTGGCTGCGCTGAACCCTGATGCCTACTGGGACTTCGCTGACCTCATCCACGCCAACAAGGGGGTGGTGGATAACGAAAAGACGCCGAGCGCGCGCCTGGACGCCATCGACAGGATGGCGCAGATTCAGGGGCAGAGGCACAACGTTGACATCGTGAAATTGCTAGCCTGCGTCAGGGCGCAGAACGAGGATGCTGTTAAGGCCTCAATGAAAGAAGCGGACGGCCTTGGAGTGAGCGCGACGCCGACGCTCTACATCAACGGCCAGAAGATCGACGGCGCCGTTCCCATCAGCGAGGTCCGCGCCGCGCTCGACAGCGCTCTGAAAGAAGCAGGACAACCCGTGCCGGCACACGCATCCTCAGCCCCGGCACCGATTCCGGCTTCCAAGTAACGGCTTACCCAAAGATGCACTGTGCCGGGCCGCTCCCTCGGCTTGGATTGTCACTTGTGGCGAAGTTGTTCAGACGGGAGACATGCTCTTGAAAAAAAACGGGTTCTTCGGCCGGGTTTCTGCCCCACTTTCCGCAGCGATCCTGCTGGTAGCGCTAATCGCATGCAATTCGAAGGTAGGTGGCGACGTAATGGCCACCGTGGACGGCCGGAAGATCTTTCGTTCCGACGTCGACAAGTATTACGACAACCAGGTGGCCTCCGCCCAGCAGTCCCCGACCGGCGAACAAGCCACGGCGCTCCGCCTCAATATTCTCCACCAGATGATCGACGATGAAATCCTGATGCGGCGCGCCGAAAAGCTCGGACTTCTGGCGACCGACGAGGAAGTGGACCGCAAGTACAACGAGATCAAGTCTCCCTTTACCCAGGAAGAATTCGACAAACGGCTCGCGGATAAGAAAATTACCCTGGCCGATTTTAAGCGCGACATCCGCCGCTCCATCACCGTTGACAAGGTGATGAACAAGGAAGTGTCTTCCAAGATCAACGTCACCGACCAGGACATCACCGACTACTACAATGCTCACAAAGGCGAGTTCAACCTGATCGAGCCGCAGTATCACCTGGCGCAGATCATCGTCACTCCCGTGCCCAATCCGCACGCCCAGAATCAGAATGAAAAAGCACAAAACGATGCCGACGCCCGCAAGAAGATCCAGATGATCGCCAACCGCCTCGACAGCGGTGACGATTTCGCCACCTTGGCCATGAAGTACTCCGAAGAGCCCGAAACTTCAGGCAACGGTGGCGATCTGGGAACCGTGCCCGAATCCTCGCTGCGCAGCGCCGATGCCTTCACGCGTGACGCGGTCATGAAACTCAAGCCCGGACAGTACAGCCCCGTCGTCAGTGTCGTCGATCCCAACACGAAGAAAGTGGGATACCGCATCGTAAAGCTGGTTTCGAAAGAACCCGCGGGACAGCGCGAGTTAGGCGATCCGCGGGTGCAGCAGGCCGTTCGTTCGCAGCTTCACGACCGCCGCGAACAGTTGCTCAAGGCCGCATATTATGAGGTTCTGCGCGACTCCGCCAAGGTTGAGAACTACTACGCGAAGAAAGTGATTGACAGCAACGGCATGGAGAAGTAGTTAGAGCGGTTTCGCAATGAGTGCATCTCGTTTGAAAGGTGCACGCACAGATTTCTGCCATGACCGAGTCTTGTCATCCTGAGGCGCCGCTCTCTGGCGCCGAAGGACCAATGCACTACCTGCCAGTTGGATGGGTCCTTCGGCGGGCAAAAAGCGCCCACCTCAGGATGACAATACAAGTCGGCCGGCCACAACAGTTCGGAAACCGCTCTAGGAGAGACAGTCACTCCACGATCGCCAGTACATCGCCGGCATTCACCGCGGCGCCTTCGGCAACGAGAATCTTCTGGATCGTTCCCTTCTTGGGGGACTTGATCTCGTTCTGCATTTTCATCGCTTCGACTACGAGCACCCCTGCTCCAGCCTCGACCTCGGCTCCTTGACTCACCAGCACGCGTACGATCTTGCCCGGCATGGGCGCCGTCAGCTTTCTGGGACCTTGATCGTCTACCGCCCGAATGCGGCCGCGCAGGGATCGCGGATCGCGAACCTCTGCCGCAAAACGCGCGCTTCCGACCCAGAAATGCTGGTCGTTCCCAACGCGTTCGCACTTCACTTCGTAAGCTTTGTTGCCGATGCGCAGAGACAGCACGTCCGGCCGCGCCAGCACGGCGTCCACTTCGATCTCGCGGCCGTCGAGGCGGCAAAGCCAGAGCCCTTCGGCGCGCTCAAGCTCAAGCCTGTAATTCTTGCCGTCGATGTGGACGTCGTATGTCATGAAAACCAGTTGCCTGTGGCCATCGGCAAATTGCTGAATTTGTCGGGCCGGTGAGGTCTGGATTCTTGGGGCGTTTTCATGGTTGCTGATCCCAGAGCGGTCTGTCATCCCGAGCCACCGCGAGGGATCCAGGTGTTTGCTGGCAGGGGCAACACTAGTGGTGCGGGCACAGACCTAGATCCCCTCGCTTCGCTCGGGATGACAATCTGGTTTGGTTCACGCTGTACCTGAATGATCTAGCCTGCTTAACTTACCTCATCGCCTCTCGATGAGCGGCGCTCTTCCACTGAGAAACCGCTTTTGAAGCCCTGCCCGATGTTCCGTCCGCTAGAACGCGCTCGCCTGGCCCGGCCGCGGCCGGTCCCAGTACGGCGAACATACCAGCCGCGATCACCGCGACCTCGACCGCCGCCGGGTCCGTTCCTGAATCCAACTGCACATCTTCTTTCTGCTTCAACATGCGATCGAGGAAGCCGGTATCGAGCTTGGCCGAAAGAAAATCGGGATGGCGCAGAATTCGGCGGAACAGCGAAATGTTGGTTTTGATCCCACCCACAAAGTATTCGTTCAGGGCTCGCGTCAGCCGTCCGATCGCCTGATCGCGATCCGTGCCGTAGCCGATCAGCTTGGCCAGCAGCGGATCGTAGTCCATGGGCACGGTCCACCCTTCGTACATGCCGCTGTCGCGGCGAATTCCGGGCCCCGAAGGCGCCAGCAGCAAAGTAATCTTGCCCGGGCTGGGGAAGTAATTGTTGTCGGGGTCCTCGGCGTAGATGCGGCACTCGATGGCATGGCCGCGAATCGTCACATCATCCTGCGTGAACGGCAATCGCTCGCCGGCGGCAATGCGAATCTGCAGATGTACCAGATCCAGACCGGTGACCACCTCGGTGACCGGATGCTCCACCTGCAAGCGAGTGTTCATCTCGAGGAAATAGAAATTCTTCTGCTGATCGACAAGAAACTCAACGGTGCCCGCGTTGGTATAACCGGCGGCCCGGGCCACGCGGACGGCGACTTCGCCCATCTGTCGGCGCATTTCGGGATCGACAATGGGTGACGGGGCTTCCTCGACGACCTTCTGATGCCGGCGCTGCAGAGAACATTCGCGCTCGCCGAGATACACCGTGTGCCCGTGCTCGTCTGCAAATATCTGTATCTCGATGTGCCGGGGATTGAGGATGGCCTTCTCGATGTAAACTTCGCTGTCGCCAAACGACCGTTCTGCCTCACTGCGCGCGCCGTCGAGAGCGGATTTGAGATCCTTCGACGTGTGCACCAGCCGCATACCCTTTCCACCGCCGCCAGCCGCGGCCTTGAGCATCACCGGATAGCCGATGCTCGCTGCGACCTGCTCGGCTTGGACGAACGATTCCAGACCGCGCGAGGTGCCGGGCACGAAAGGAACACCGGCGCGCTCCATGGCCTGCCGCGCTCGCGTTTTCGATCCCATGGCGTCCATCGCCGCCGCGGTCGGACCGATGAACTTCACTCCCGCATCTACACAGGCCCTGGCGAACTTCGCATTCTCGGACAGAAATCCGTAGCCGGGATGTATCGCGTCCGCGCCGGAGCGCGCCGCGACATCCAGAATTTTGTCGATATTGAGGTAAGACTCGGTGGCCGTCGGGGCACCGATCGGATAAGCCTCGTCAGCCTTGCGAACGTGCAGGGCCGCGCGATCCACCTCGGAGTAGACAGCCACCGCGGCAATTCCCATCTCGTGGCAGGCGCGGATCACGCGCACGGCAATCTCGCCCCGGTTCGCGATGAGGATCTTCTTGAACATGCGCAGCGTGGGGTCGGGCCGACAGCCGCGTTCAATTGCATCGGCCAAACCGGCTATTGTAATGGACAGCAGCGATTTCGCGCCGCATTCTATCGAGAACGAACGTTCTGAGGATAACGATTCGACTCGGACCCGCTTCGATGGATACGAATGTGAGAGGAGCGAACGGCTCCCGCGCCGCGGAACTGTCAAGCCGTCGACCTCGACCCTGTGCTATCTTCTAGGCTTATCTCATAACGCTCGAACGCATTCGTTTTGAAGAATGGCCACATCGGTTGAGGGATCCAAACCGGCAGTAAAGGTCTTCGTCGCCACCACGGTGATGTTGACCTTCATCTCGTTCTGGCGCGCCTCTGCGATCGTTTTGTCCGACCTGGCCTCCTCCGCCTATTACGCCGGTGGCGACGCCGAGAAGGTCATTGGCAAGAGCGCTCCCTGGTTCATCCTCGCCGTGATGCTGTTCAGCTACGCCGTACGCGCGCTCTATATCGAGTCGAGCAGCATGTTTGTCCGTGGCGGCGTCTATCGCGTAGTCAAAGAGGCCATGGGCGGGACCCTGGCCAAGTTCTCGGTCTCGGCCCTGTTGTTCGACTATGTCCTCACAGGTCCCATCAGCGCGGTTTCCGCCGGGCAATACTTGGCTGGCTTTATCAAGGACATCGGGGTCTCCCTGCACCGCCCACTAAACTTCTCCGACGATCATTTCGCCGCCGGGCTGGCGGTCATCGTCGTGCTTTACTTCTGGTGGAAGAACACGCAGGGCATCCACGAATCCAGCGGGAAAGCAGTCCAGATCATGGTGATCACCACCGTGATGGTGGTGATCCTAATCGTGTGGTGCACGATCACGGTTCTGCGCACGCCAGTGCAGTTGCCGCCCGGTCCATTTAGCCCGGCGGGTGCGATTCCCCTGAACAAAGAGGCGCTGGGCTGGCTCAATGGCACCTGGTTCGCCCACCTGACGTGGATTATCCTCTTCGTTGGCTTCGGGCACTCCGTGCTGGCGATGAGCGGGGAAGAGACGCTGGCCCAGGTCAACCGCGAGATCGAACATCCCAAGCTGAAGAACCTGGAAAAGACCGGGCTGGTGATTTTCATTTACAGCTTGCTGTTCACGTCGCTGGTCTCATTCTTTGCAGTGATGATCATTCCCGACAAGGTGCGGCCTGACTATTTCGCCAACCTCATTGGCGGCATCGCCATGTACCTGGTGGGCCCGACCAGCCTGAAGCTGGCCTTCCATGGATTCGTGGTGCTGGTGGGAGTGCTGATTCTGGCCGGCGCGCAGAACACTTCCATCGTGGGCGCGAACGGCGTGCTGAATCGCGTGGCCGAAGACGGAGTCCTCACGAGTTGGTTCCAGAAACCACATCACCGTTACGGCACCAGTTATCGCATCATCAATCTCATCGTCGGCATGCAGTTGGTCACCATCTTCCTGAGCTTGGGCAATGTATACGTCTTAGCCGCGCTCTATGCCTTCGGCGTGATCTGGAGCTTTGCCACGAAGTCGCTGGCAGTGCTGGTGCTGCGCTTCACCGAACCTGGAAATCGCGAATGGAAAGTTCCCGGCAACCTCCACATCGGTAAGAGGGAAGTCCCGGTTGGGCTGATCGCGATCTCCGCTGTATTGTTCATCACGGCGGTCGTTAATCTGTTCACGAAGTATGAAGCCACAATTGCGGGACTGATTTTCAGTGGCGCGTTCTTTACGATCTTCACCCTCTCCGAGCGCCACGTCGCCAAGGAGCGCCACGGCAAACCGGAGCAACTGGACCAGTTTCGCGTGTATGGCAATCAGGAGTTGGGCAGCGGCGCGATGGGAGTGCGGCCCGGAAATGTCCTGGTCGCGGTGCGCGATCCCCGCAATCTTTACTATTTACGGCACATCCTCAGCCATACCCATACGGGCAAGCAGGACGTCGTGGTCATGAGCGCCCGCCTCTATCATCGGGAGCACAGTTTCAGCGGCAGTACGGTCTTCGATGCGACCCAGGTCTTCGATCATTACGAACAGGAACTATTCACCGCCGCCGTGGCTGTGGCCGAAAAGGAAGGCAAGCCGATCCATCTTCTGGTAGTGCCCGCCACCGACGTCTTCGAAGCCATCATGGTGACGGCGCAGCGGCTTGATTCTGCCCGCGTGGTCTGCGGCCTATCCAACAAGCTGACGGCAGACGAGCAAGCCAAACTCACCGGCGACGCCTGGGAGCGCCTGCCCGAGCCGCGCCCGCGGCTGAACCTGGAAGTGTGCGCGCCGGACGGCGGCGTTCGCGAATACGCCCTGGGCCCTCACGCGCCCCGCATGCGCCCGCAGGATGTCGAACTCATGCACAAGCTCTGGCTCGACATCACCGCGGATCCCAAGTATTCCGGAGCGCATCACTACCACATCGTGGCCCTCGCCCTGGAGGAACTGCAGCGCGAACTGACCACCGAGCAGCGTGCACAGCTGCTCGAGAAGTTGCATCAAGAAATGAACCGTCCCAATCCGCAGTGAATCGGATTTAGTAGATGGTTTTCGACCGAAGGAGGCCTCATGGCGCGTATTTCCGGGGCTCCCAGCAACCAGGGCGGACTGCTCCGCCGGCTGTTCGTGGGACTCGTTTATTCGTTGACCCGGCGCAGGCTCGGCCGCGTCATCATGCCGGTTCAAGTCACCGCCCACCACTCCAAACTGTTCTGGGGATATGTGCAAATGGAGCAATCGCAGATGGGTAGCAAGCTTGTCGACGCCAAACTCAAAGGATTGGCGGAACTGCGGGTTGCGACCCTGGTCGGATGCCCGTTTTGAATTGATATCGGCTCTGCCGTAGGCAGAGACAATGGCATCTCCGCCGAACAGATCGCCAACCTGAGCCACTACCGCTCAGACTTCAATTTCTCCGAGCTCGAGCGTCTGGTGCTGGAATACGCCGATGCCATGACCCAAACGCCAGTTGAAGTCTCGGACGCGCTCTTCGCCCGCCTGCGCGGCAGGTTCAGCGACAACCAACTGGTCGAACTCACGTCGGCAATCGCGTGGGAGAATTACCGCGCCCGCTTCGATCATGCCTTCGGCATCGAAGCGGAGAATTTCACGGAAGGCGCTGTCTGCGCCTTGTCGGTTCGCATACAGGAACCAAGGCAGTCAGTGCACGAGTGAAGTTGTTGCGGCGATAAGAAAAGCCCCAGTCGAGACGGCTGGGGCTTTGAACGAGCTGTAACACCGCCTGGTGGCAGGATGCCGACTTAACTGTGCATCCCACGGCGCGAGCAACTGCTGACCGCTTTCTCGGTCTTCTTCGAGCAGCAGCCCTTTTCGCAGTCTTTGCTACCGCAGCACGTGGCCGCAGTTTTGTCTTTGCCGCAGCATGCGGATTTATCTTTGTCCCCCTTTATGCACGACTTGGCGTGATTGTGCTTGCCCCAGCAGCAGCCGGCCATTTCCTTGCCCTCGCCAGTGTGCTTCATGTGATCGGCACAGGAGGCATGTGCATCTTCGGTGTCGGCCGCCATCTTGTCACAGCATTTCCCCTTCTCGGTCGGTGCGGAACTCTGCTGTGACGTGGACGGTGTGGTTTGAGTCGTGGTTTGGGCCCAGGACACGACGGTCAGGGCCAGGATCAGGGCGATCATCTTATGCTTCATAATGCGGTCTCCATATAAGTTCGGCGGAATTTCGATGGCGGGCTCGCGCCCGCGGAATGCAGGCGGAGCCAATGCCCCGCAGCCTGCTGGTTGAGGACTGCGCCTCTGGCGCGAGACATTAGCTCAGACGCGAAGGACCGTGCTTCGAACGGAATAGGACTGGAAGGGACCACTGCCCAGCGTCTGTGCGGCGGTGCGGACGCCCCGGCAACCTTGGTCGGGAAGCGCCATCAGCAATCCGCCCGAGTCCGGTCGAGGCATCCTGCTGATCGCAGAAAGCAATGGCGGACTGTCCGGCACCTGCCTGGCGCAGCAAGGATGCTGATCGCCGCACGGCATTTTGGACGGCGCTAATGTCACAACAACCGAGGGCTCGAATCGGGTGCGCATACTTGGGCAGCAAGAGTGGTTATGTCGGATGGAAGAATACGGCTTTTGCGCGGCCAAGTCGTCAGCGGGCCGCACCGATGCCCGAGCCACCGGAACGCTCCAGCAGCAGAGCAAAACCAATACAGTCCCGGCGATCAATCTCCTGAACATTGGAGTTACCGAGTTGAGATTGACACGGGCGGGCTGGGCTATCTGTGATCGGCGTCACATCGGAGTGTGCGTCGGCAGCTAGCCCTTCAGGGCATTTTCCAAAGACGCTCCCAACTCACTGTAGCGGAATGGATATCCGCTCGCCACCAGTCGCCCGGGTTCCACCCGCTGGCTGGCCAACAAGACCGACTCTCCCATTTCACCGAAGGCTGCCTTGACCGCAAACGCAGGTACCGGGAAGATTGCCGGGCGCGACAGCACGCTGGCCAGCATCCGGGTGAATTCAGCGTTCGTCACCGGCTTGGGCGCGACCATGTTCACCGGGCCTTGCACAAGATCCGTCTTCAGAATGTGGTGAATGGCGCCGATCATATCCTGGACGTCAATCCAACTCATCCACTGCCGCCCATCGCCAAGCCGGCCTCCCAGGCCCAGCTTGAACGGAGTCAGCAGCTTGCCGAGCACGCCGCCCTTGGGGCTGAGCACAACGCCAGTACGAATCTGCGCAGTGCGGATCCCGGCATCGACCGCAGGTTTTGTGGCGGCCTCCCATTCGCGGCACACGTCCGCCAGGAAACCCTCGCCGGCTGCGCTGTCTTCACGCAGCCATTCGTCGCCCCGGTTGCCGTAGTATCCGATGGCCGAACTGGACACGAACACGTGCGGCTTAATCTTCGCCTGCGCAAGAGCCTGAGCCAGATTGCGCGTACCGATGATCCGGCTGTCACGAATTTTTGCCTTCTTCGCCTCGCTCCAGCGGCCTACGATGCTCTCGCCCGCCAGATGAATGACCGCGTCGAATCCGGACACCGATTCGGGAGCAATGGGCTGCGCAGGATTCCACGGGATCTGCTCCCCTCCGGCGGCGCCGTTGCGCACCAACCGCACCACGTCGTATCCGCGATTGTCGAGCGAGGGAAGAAGAGCGGCCCCGATTGGCCCGGACGTACCGCTGACCAGAACTCGAGAAATCATGGTTTTACGTGAAGCCACTCTATCAGCTTGTAACGTCGCACGCCAAAACGGTGGGGAATTCGCGCCGTTCAACCCGATCGAAACGGGCCAGCCGGCTGCCTCGATCAGCGCGTGAACGCTATAATGGAGGAATCCCAATGTGCACTCCGCTACGGAGCCCCTTTCCCCGCGGGTATAATCCATCATGGCGAGCTTGCGCCAACAGATCGCTACCACCGCTCTCACTCTGACCAAGTTCCGCGATCTGATGAAGCGGATGCAAGAGAACCGTCCGCAAGACGATCTGACCATCGTCAAGAAGGCCTACGACTACTCCCTGAAGCACCACGAAGGCCAGACCCGTGCGTCCGGAGAGCCCTACCTCGTTCATCCTCTGGAAGTGGCGCTTGTCCTGGCCGAAATGAAAATGGACCCGGCCGCCATCGCTGCCGGCTTGCTGCACGATTCCGTGGAAGATACCTCGGTCACCATCGTCGACATCCGCAAGGAATTCGGCGACCAGGTCGCCCACATCGTCGAGGGCGTCACCAAGATCAGCAAGATCGACTTCGCCACCCGCGAGGAGCAGCAGGCCGAAAACCTGCGCAAGATGATGCTGGCCATGGTCGACGACATCCGCGTGGTCTTGATCAAGCTCGCGGACCGCCTGCATAACATGCGGACGCTGGAGCATCTTCCTCCCGACCGCCAGCAAAAGATCGCCGAAGAGACTCTGGAGATCTATGCGCCCATCGCCCATCGCCTCGGCATGGGCAAGATCCGCGGAGAGCTGGAAGATCTGGGCTTCCGCTTCCTCGATCCCGGTGGCTACGAGCAGGTCGAAAAATCAGTCAACGCCCGCCGTAAACAGGGCGAGGCCTTCCTCGAAAAAATGCAGCAGACCATCAGCGACAAGCTGAAAGAGGCGGGCATCCAGGCGCGCGTCGAAAGCCGCATCAAGCGCCTGTTTAGCATCCACAAGAAGCTCCAGAAGCAGCGGATATCGGTGGATCAGGTCTACGACCTGTGCGCCATGCGCGTGATCACGCGGTCCCTGCAGGACTGCTACGCTGTCCTCGGAATCATCCACAATTTGTGGCGGCCGGTGCCGGGGCGCATCAAGGATTTCATCGCCATGCCGCGGCCGAACTTTTACCAGTCGCTGCACACCTCGGTCATCACCGAAGACGGCACGCCGTTTGAAATTCAGATCCGCACCGAGGACATGCACAAGATGGCGGAAGAAGGCATCGCCGCCCACTGGAAATACAAAGACGGCCCGGTGTCGGCGCAGGACGAGCAGCGACTGGCCTGGCTGCGCCAAGTGGTGGAGTGGCAACGCGACGTCAGCGATCCTAACGAGTTTCTCTCCACGCTCAAAGTCGATCTCTATCCCGAAGAGGTTTACACGTTCACGCCCAAGGGCAAAGTCGTGGTGCTGCCCCGTGATGCCACGCCGGTCGATTTTGCCTACACAATCCACACTGAGGTCGGCCACACCTGCGTCGGAGCCAAGGTCAACGGACGCATGGTGCCCTTGCGCCACAAACTGCACTCGGGCGACATCGTCGAAATTCTCACCCAACCCGGCCACAAGCCCAGCCGCGATTGGCTCGGCCTGGTTAAATCCTCGCGCTCGCGCAACAAGATCAAGCACTGGCTCAACGTCCACCAGCGCGAGCGCGCGATTGAAATCGGCCGTAAGCTGATTGAAAAAGAAGCGCGCAAGTACCGCATCGCGCTGAAGGAAATCAAAGACGAAGACTTGCAGAAGGTCGCGTCCGGCTACGGGCTGGGTAAGGCCGACGACCTCATGTCGGGAATCGGTTACGGAAAATATTCTGCGCGCCAGGTGCTGGCCCGACTACTCCCCGCCGGTGCAACTCCCTCCATTGCAGGCGACATTGAATCCGAAGGCTTGACTTCCCAACCCGGCGGCATCGCCAGCGTCGTGCGGCGCGTCTTCGGCGACCACAACGCCATCACGGTGAAAGGCCAGGGCGATATGCTGGTCTATCGCGCCCGATGCTGTAACCCCATCCGCGGCGAAGGCATCGTCGGCTATATCACCCGCGGCAAGGGCGTGGCCGTGCACTCGGTGCACTGCCCCAACGTAACGAATCTTCTATACGAACCGGAGCGCCGCATTGACGTAGAGTGGGCCCGTGACGAGAGCACTCCCACCGCGTATCCCGTAAAGCTGACCGTCTTCTGTGACGACCGCTTCGGCATGCTGAAGAACATCACGGGCGTGATTGGTGACGCCAAGAGCAACATCCGCAACATCGCCGCCCATACCGCCAACAGCCAGGCCAGCGTGGAGGTCGTCCTCGACATCGCCGATCTCAAGCACCTCGAACTAATCATCGGCGGCCTGCGCAAGATTCCCGGCGTCCACGAAGTGCAGCGACTGCAGAAGATCTAGGACTCGAGTTGCCAGTAGTCAGTAGCCAGTTGCGAGGCAAATGCAGCAGGATCTCGCGGGGTGCCCCACTTCTCGCCGCTTTTGCGAGAAGTGGGAGTTTTGCATCGTAGGCATACGCCTCCCGCCTCACCCCGTGATAGATTGGGTGCTTCTTTCATCAGCGGGGCGAGCACCCCTTCGCTCAACTGCGCAGGGACAACCGACCGCTGGGTCGGGACCATCCAATAGTTGCGGCTGGTAGCGCCGTGGCAGGAAGGAGCCCAGGATGCGAGTTCACGCGTATTCCACCTTCATCTTCCTTCTCCTTGCCCACATGTCATCTCTTACCGCACAGCAGGCGCCGCGGGCTGCTCCCGAACCGTTCTACTACGTTGCATTAACAGATCCCGCCTGCCCGGTGTCCGGCTTCACGCCGCCCGCTCCCGTCACAAACGAGATCCACGTCCTCTATTTTCCTGTGGGACAGGGCGCAACTATCAAGAAACCGAAGTCGCCCGTCCTGCACTTGGTTTTTGACAACGGATTTGGACCTGATAACGACCGAACCCTCCCCTTCACGAAACGAGAAGACAGCATATGGCTCGCCACGGTCCCACTGAAAGACAGGTTCCCCAAATACGCCGTCTATTGGATAGAAGACCGCGAAACCAAGCAACTCGACACCAATGGAGGCAACTATTTCGACGTCCCATTTTGTGATCTCGAAGGCCGGCGCGCCGAATGGAGTGTGCGTTACGAGGCCGAGTCGTATACCGGACAACTCGAATCGCATGGTGTAGAGCGTGCCACCGATTACGCTAAGGCCATAGAAGTTCTTGATGAGTTCATTCAACCGCCCTTTCGGGGAGCGAACCTCATCTCTCATCTCTGGAAATATGAGTTGAAGCTCCATGGCGATACGCCAGAAGCCCGTTCAGCGCTACTGGCAGAAATCAAGAAATTCGTGAGCGATCACTCCGCCGACGGATTCGGCCTCGTCGATGCGCTTAATTTCGCAGCTTATGAGGACTGGATCCCTCCGGAGACCACGGAGGCCCTGGCCAAGGCAATCGAGAGCAAGTATCCCGATGACAACCCGCGCCTGTTCATCCTTGCGGCTCGTGCCTTAAAAGAGAAAGACAGGGCGAAACGGACTGCCTTGATGTGGGAACTGGTTGACAACTACCCCACCAGCCGGGAAGCCAACTTGGCCCGCAATCAATTGCTGTTGGCGGTCACCGATCTTGCCCAGTGCGAGAAGCTCTATCAACAGCTCCGAGAGAACGAACCCGAGAACCCATTTCATCCTTGGAACATGGCCAGCATCTATGCCCGTGGTAACCAGAAACTACCCCAGGCACTCGCTCTGCTTGACGAAGCCGACAAGCTGTTTGACGCGAGCCAGAATAAGCAGGCCAAAATTCACTACTCCGAATCGACCTTAAAAGACGTGAAGCTCAAAATCTCGATCTTGCGGTCCGACATTTTGCTCCGTCTGGGCAAGCCTGCCGAAACTATCTCGGTCTTGCAGCCTCTCAAGCCCGAATTCACCTCCGGCTCTCCCTACTACCTTCTCGGCAAAGCCGAGGAAGCTACCGGAGACAAGCGCGCCGCAGTCGATGCTTACTTGGAATCTGTTGTACGCCCTTCGAAGGACCAGCAACAGGCGAGTGCACGACTCGAAGCTCTCTGGTCCAGTGAAAAACTCGGCGGCGAGCAGGAATTGCAGCAGAGTGTCGAGGCCAGGCTAGTCCAGAACTTCAGCAGCGCAAAATATGAGCCCCGCGTCTTAGCGCATCCTGCTCCCGAATTCGACCTGACCACCCTCCGCGGGGAACGCGTATCGAGTTCTCAGTTGCGCGGCAAGAAAGTCATCTTAGACTTCTGGTCCGTCTGGTGTGGCCCGTGCCTGTTGGAGTTGAAAGCGCTTCAGGATTTCCAGGAAAAACATCCTGAACTCGTAATCGCAACCGTCGTCGACGCGGAGACCGATACCAAGCAGCTCGAAACCGTAATCCGCAACAGGGAGCTGACAAGCCTGCGAATTTCTAAGGCAGCGTCAGAACTCCGGGACAGATTCTGCAAAGGAGGCGTGCCCGATACCTTCATCATCGACGAAAAGGGCTTCGTGCGAATTGAGCATCTGGGGTCCGTTCCCGATGTCTCGCGTTATTTTGAAGCCGATTTGAAAGCCATTGCCGACGCCGGCCCGGCCAGGGAAACAGAACGCACCGCGACGAGTGATCAGCCCTGACGATAGCGACGATAGAGCGGAGCGCATGTGCTTGGCGCGCGGCGGGCTACCAAGAAACGCCTGGAAGTACATGGCTGCGGATCGGGCCTCTGTGTTACTCTGTGCCCTCTGTGGTTGTCTTTCAACTGAGTACCGAGTACTGACTACCGAGTACTGACTGGTGCCCAATGCGCGAAATCATTTCCACCAAAGACGCCCCGCAAGCCATCGGCCCCTACTCACAGGCCATCAAAGCCAACGGATTTGTATTTGTCTCCGGCCAGGTTGCCATTGACCCTGCCACGCAGCAAGTCGTCGCCGGAGACGTTGCAGCGCAGACCGACCGCGTCCTGCGCAACCTGTCGGAGATTCTGGAAGCCGCGGGTAGCGGTCTGGGTAAGGTCGTGCGCTCGACGGTGTTTCTCAAGAACATGAACGACTTCGCCGCCATGAACGGCATCTACGGCAAGTATTTCAGCACAGCGCCGCCTGCGCGTTCGACAGTCGAAGTCGCCCGCCTCCCCAAGGATGTATTGGTAGAGATTGATGTGATCGCCCTGGAATAGCGCACAGAGCGCAGGCCGCAAGCCGCGAAGCGGCGCAAGAGTAGAGCCCAGAGCCTGCCCTGAGCGGCAGTCGAAGGGGCGCCAGCCCTGGGTAAGGGTGCAAATGGGATCAAGCCACAGCGGGGGCGAAAGATGACTTCTCCCGCACACTCGAAACGGAAAGGAAAGAAAGATCCGGTGATTCAATAATCGCATTCCGGCCGCGAAGAGCGCTTCCCAAAACGGGAATTTTTTCCACAGCTTACGTCTGTCAAGCGCAAACTACGCGGGTGCTCCTAACTCTATCAACATAAAGCCCATAAACCTCTGCCCCACCAGTCAGATTACCCTCCGAACTTGTTAAAATAATAGTAGGCATGATCAATCGCCAGAAGTCGACCGAGGCCAGTCGCGAAGTGGTCGTTAACTCCGTATTTTGTAATATTTTATGCGCAACCCCTGCATTTTCTAGATTTTGCGCGGAAGATTCATATCCAATCTTCGTAACGTTAACAAACCAAGGATTTTACCGGAAGGGTATCCCAAAATTTTTGGTGATATGAATATCCCCCGCCCCTTGGCAACAGCGACTGCCACCCTGCTGTTCGCCATCGCCCTGCACGCCCAGACGCCCGCCCACAAGGTTCAGGTCGTCCGCCCCAGCACGAACGCTCCCACGAAGGTGACCGGCGATGGCGTGAAAACCGACTCCGGCCTGCAATACTGGGAAATCAAAATCGGCTTCGGCCCCTTCGCCAAAGCCGGAGACCACGTGAAGGTCCACTACACTGGCTGGCTAATCACGGGCAAGAAATTCGACAGCTCCGTCGATGCCAATCAACCCTACGAGTTCACTCTAGGCAAAGGCGAAGTCATTAAGGGATGGGACGAGGGCGTTGCTGGAATGAAACTCGGAGGCAAGCGCCAGTTGCGCATCCCGCCCGAACTGGCCTATGGTGAGGCGGGTCATCCGCCCCAGATTCCGCAGAACGCCACGCTGATCTTCGACGTCCGGTTGCTCGCGGTCTCGCCCCCAAAGGAGTAAATCAACCGCCGAGGTGAAAGGAAATTATCTGCGGGCTCTGCGATCTCGGCGATGAAAGGTTCTTACGCCTTGACGACTTTGCCGCTGCGCAGGCAGGACGTGCAAACGCGAATGCGCTTCCCCTGGCCGTTAACCTTGGCGTGCACCGGGCGCAAGTTGATGTTCCAGCGCCGCTTAGTGACGTTGTGGGCGTGGCTGATGCGGTTTCCCGCTTGCGGCTTCTTGCCGCAGATATCACATTGTTGTGCCATGACTGCTCCAGATTTCTTATGGGGCTCGTTGCGAAGCTTTTATTTTACAGGACGAATGTGCTTTCCGCCAACCGTACAGTGGCGTCGACGCTGGATGGTTAGACGGCGTGGCGACGGGCCAGTCGGTGCAAGTTATAATCGATGTGTCAACCGCAAGGAGAATCCATGAGCCGCGGCAGTTCAATCTTCGATAGCGTAGCCATGTTGGTGTTAATTGGCATCCTCGCCGGAGCGCTCGGCGGCCTGGCTGTCGGAATCGTGACCGGCCGCAAGCCTAGTTCCTCTTCTTTGAGCACGGCTCGCTAATCCTGGAAAGCCTTCAGACGACTGGCTGAACTGGGACGCGGATCGTCGAAGAACCCCATCCCTTCTGTTGTGCCATACTGAATGTATGCAGTCCCCGCTCCAGTCACCCACTGCGGCTACCGATCCGAAGTCCGTGAAGGTGAACCTTACCACGGGCACGGGCGTTGACATCGAGTGGAACGACGGCCACGTCTCGCACTTCGGATTCGTCTACCTGCGCGACGCCTGCCCCTGCGCCATGTGCGAAGAAGAGCGCGCCAAGTCCGGACGCCGTGCCGGCGATCCTCCGAAACTAGCGCCCGGAGCGCTCCCCATGTTCAAGCCGACGGCCAAGCCACTCTCGGCCGAAGGCGTGGGTAAGTACGCGATCAAGTTCGTCTGGAACGACAGCCACGACCTCGGCATTTATTCTTGGAGGTTCCTGCGCGAAGTCTGCCCTTGTGAGGAGTGCAAAGCCGCAAGAGTTCGGGGATAGACCGCGGCGAGCGCCAACGCGTGTGCCCCGTTCCCGATTTGAAACACCCAAGAGACGACGGTGACAACCATCACAGACCGTCGGACCGACGGTCCACGAAACTAAAGTTGAGCAACCCCTTTGCCGGACCGAGGGTCCAGTGCCGCAGGCACATTCCGCCAATTCGCGGCTTTAGGTCGCGTAGCAATCCCTTTTCCCAACTTGAAATCCTCAATCCTGTGCTCTGCCATTCCCCTGTAAAATCGAATGAGCAACTTCGGAGCCTTTCTCGCATTGTCTTTTCTCGATCAACTGAACCCGCAGCAGCTGGAGGCCGTCGAAACTACCGAGGGGCCGGTGCTGATTCTTGCCGGCGCGGGGAGCGGGAAGACGCGGGTCATCACTTACCGCATCGCTTACTTGATCGAGCATAAGGGCGTGATGCCGGAATCCATTCTGGCGATGACCTTCACCAACAAGGCCGCCGCCGAGATGGGCGAACGCGTCGAAAAGCTCGTCGGCGGGTTGAGCATCGCCAAGCCGGTCATCTCGACTTTTCACTCTTTCTGCGTGCGGGTTCTACGCCGCGATATTGAAGCCTTACGGATTCCGTCCACCACGCCGGGCCAGCCGCCCATCGGACACACGAAAAACTTCGTCATCTATGACGAAAGCGACATGCAGTCGGTGGTGAAGTCGATCATGAAGCGGCTTGGCCTCGACGACAAGCAGCTCACGCCGCGCACCGTCCTCTCACGCATCTCGTGGGCCAAGAATCACATGCTCGATCCGCAGGAACTCTACCTGCAATCGGCCGATCCCAAGACCGAGCGCATTGCCCATCTGTACGAGGAGTATCGGAAAGAGCTGCGCAAGGCCAACGCGCTCGACTTCGACGACCTGCTGCTCGAAGCCGTGCGGCTGCTGAAGTCGGCGGCGCCGGTGCGGGACTATTACAACCGACGCTTTCAGTATCTGCTCATCGACGAATATCAGGATACGAACCGCCCCCAGTACGAACTCATGCGCATGCTGGCAGGAGAGCGGCACAACGTTTGCGCCGTGGGCGACGAGGACCAGTCGATTTATTCCTGGCGCGGGGCCGACATCCGCAACATCCTCGAATTCGAGCAGGATTTCCCGGAGGCGAAAATCATCCGCCTCGAGCAGAACTACCGTTCCACGCAGAATATTCTGCAGGCTGCGTCGGCCGTGGTCGCCAACAACCTCCGCCGCAAGGGCAAGAACCTGTGGACCTCGCGTCAGGGCGGCACCAAGATCGGCTACTACGAGGCGCCGGACGGAGAGAACGAAGCGCTCTTCGCCGCCGACCACATCGCTCGGTATTTGCGCGAGGCGAATGATCGAGGTGAGACGTCGCGCGCTGCTGTTCTCTACCGCACCAACTCGCAGTCGCGGCTGTTCGAAGAAGCCATGCGCCGCTACGGATTGAAGTATCACGTGGTCGGCGGCTTCTCCTTCTATGAGCGGGCCGAGATCAAGGACATGATCTCGTACCTGAAGGTCATCCAGAACCCGGACGACTCGATCTCGCTGCTGCGCGTGGTGAACACGCCCACGCGCGGCATTGGCAAAGGCACGATCGACACGCTGGAAAACCTGGCGCTCGAAACCGGATTGTCGTTGTGGGGCGCAATCGGCGAGGCGATCCGGCGACAGCTGTTGCCGCCGCGCGCCCTCGCGTCGCTGAAGAACTTTCAGCAACTGATCGAAGACGCCCGGGCCATGCTGGCCGGAACCTTTGCCGAGCAACTAGGCCAGAGTGCGGGAGCCGGAAGTTCAGGCGGAGCAGCACACAGCAGCAACCTCCAAGTACCTAGTCCCGAGGGGACGGAATTCATTAGCCCCGGACGCAAGTCCGGGGCAGGTGATGAAGAAGGAGCGAGTCCCGTCAGGGACGGCACTGACTCCGCTGCCGACGCCACGGCTTTCGATCCCGCAGAGTTCGGCAATTTTTCGTTCGACTTCGGCGCCGCGGATTTCGAGCTTCCGGCTTCCGAGGTCGACACCGATGTGGAGGCGGGACGCCTCCACGACAGCCGGCGGGACGCCGGCGCTACGAAACCGGACTCGTTCCCGACCCCTACGGTCAGCACCGCCGATATCCTCAAATTCCTGATCGACCGCACTGGCTACATCAAGCTGCTCGAAGACGAGGACACGCCTGAGGCCTACTCCCGCATCGAGAACCTGCATGAACTGGTCAATGCCGCCATGGACTCACGCGACCGAGCCGAAACGCTGGACCAGTTCCTCGACCACGCTGCCCTCGTCAGTGACGCCGACGACTACGACGAGCGCGCCCAGATCACGCTGATGAGCCTGCACGCCGCCAAGGGCCTGGAGTTTCCGTTGGTCTTCCTCAGCGGCCTGGAAGAAGGACTCTTTCCGCACTCGCGCACCATGCTCGTCCCCGACGATATCGAAGAAGAACGCCGCCTGTGCTACGTGGGCATGACGCGCGCCATGGACCAGCTCATCCTCACGCGCGCGGTTTACCGGCGCCGCTATGGCACCGACCTTCCAGAAGCGAGCGTGCCGTCGCGGTTCCTGGAAGAAGTCCCAGCCTCGCTGATCGAAGAACTGGGGACGAGTAGGGCTCGTGTGGGGCGGACACTCCTGTCCGCCAAGTCGCGAAGCGACGACACGGTGTCAGCCCACTACTCTTACGAAGACGAAGATCAGAGCGCAGCCTGGCACGCACCGCAGAGTACCGGGGCTCCGTCGCGCGCTGCGAAGCCCACAACGCCCGGCCGCTCCTACAATTCCATCGAGAACATCGCGGAGTTCTTCGCCAGCCGCGGCAAGAAGTTCAGCGTCACGAAAACACCGGTCGAAGAGCCGACCGGCAAGCGCGGATTTCGCCCCGGCCAGAAGGTCCGCCACCCAAAATATGGCGAAGGAACGGTATACCAGCGCGAAGGAGAGGGCGAAGAAGCCAAGATTACGGTACAATTCCCTCGCTTCGGCTTGAAGAAGCTGGTGGAGAAGTATGCCCAGCTGGAGAGAGCCTGAGCACGATTTGCTCCATCTGGCATACCGGTAGGTTCCCGTAAGATAAGGGAAGCCGCGAAGCGGCGCAAGGATAGAGCCCACGGCGTAAGCCGTGGGGACACAAGCCACAAGAGATTTCAGCCCCGAAGGGGCGAAAGAAAACCGCGGCGCAGTCCGCCCGGCCAATCCGTAGGACAGAAGAGGATATCAACCGTATTCATGGCAAACACATCGACTCTCAGCAAGGAAGAACGCAAAAAAGCTAAACGCACGGCCCGTAAGAAGCGCAAAGCGGAAAAGCCGCTCAAGCCCCGCGATTACCCTCGCGGATCGAAGAAGCCCAAGGTCAAGAAACTGGCACGCGGCCAGGCGAAGCGGTAGTCAGGCAAGAGCCGAGCTACGCTCGGCGGACGGCCGGGGGCGGCCGTCCCCACATATTCGAGCGGCCGCCCCCACATATTCGACTCACTTGGCATTTAGCTTGTAACGGCAAGAACTTTACTGGCTAAATGCCGAGTGCGAATGGCTAGAGGCGCAGTTTTTCAGGAGACCACAACCGCTTGTCACAACCAACCACGGAACCCGCAGCCGTCATCCGTACTTCCGACAACCAGCTTTTCTGCTGCAAGTCGATTGACAAGCTGATCTCCGAAGCCGAATCTCCGGGCCAGCGCCTGCAAAAGACGCTTGGACCCTGGTCGCTGACGGCGCTGGGCATTGGCGCCATCATCGGCTCGGGCATCTTCGTGCTTACCGGCACAGCGGCCGCTGGAGAATACTTTCAGGCGCCGTCCATTCTGCACGCGCAGGTGCTCGACATCATCGTGAACTTTCTGCGCGGCGGAGGCACGGCAGCCGTGCTGATGCACGGGCGCCCGCCGGCCGGTCCCTCCATCGCGATTTCGTTCTTTCTGGTTGCGATTGCCTGCAGCTTCGCCGGGCTCTGCTACGCGGAACTGGCGTCGATGATCCCGATCGCGGGGAGCGCTTACACGTATTCCTACGCGACCCTCGGCGAGATTTTTGCCTGGATCATCGGCTGGGATCTCATCCTAGAATACGTTGTCAGCAACGTCGTCGTGGCCATCGGCTTCAGCGCCTACACCAAGGCGCAACTTGCCTCATTCGGCCTCAATTTGTCCGACCGATGGTCAACGCCCGTCTGGGAATCCGGTCACTGGACGGGTGCTTACTTCAACATTCCCGCATTCCTCATCATTTTAATTCTCACCGTGCTGCTCGTGCGGGGAATCAAGGAATCCGCCGAGGCGAACAACATCATGGTCGCTATCAAGATCGGCGCCATCCTGATTTTCCTGGTGGTGGGTGGAGCGCTGGTTCATCCCAGCAACTGGAAACCGTTCGCGCCCTCCGGGTTCGGCGGCATCGTCACCGGAGGCGCCATCGTCTTCTTCACCTACATCGGATTCGATTCGGTGTCGACGGCGGCCGAGGAGGCGCGCAACCCGCAGCGCGACTTGCCCATCGGCATCATCGCTTCTTTGATTGTCTGCACTTTGCTTTACGTTGGCGTGTCCGTCGTGTTGCTGGGCATGATGAAGTACACGACATTTGTTTCCGGCGAAGCTGCTGAGGCTCCCGTGGCCTACGCGCTGAAAGTTTTGGGTGCCAGCCGCTGGTCGCGTTCCATCATCGTGATCGGCGCGCTCACGGGAATGATTTCGTCACTGCTGGTGTTTCAGTATGGACAGGCACGCATCTGGTACGCGATGTCGCGAGACCGGTTGTTCCCGAAGCTGTTCTCGATGGTTCATCCCAAGTTCAAAACGCCGCATGTGTCCACCTGGATCGCTGGATTCGTGGTCGGCATCCCGTCCGGGATCTTCGCCATCAGCGACGCTGCTGACCTGTCGAACATTGGAACTCTTTTTGCGTTCGTGCTGGTGTCACTGGGCGTGATCATTTTGCGCCGCACGCAGCCGGATCGCCCTCGCGTTTTCAAAGTGCCGCTGGTACCGTGGTTCCCGCTGATCTCGATCATCCTTTGCGGCGGACTGATGACGGGGCTGACGGTTATTACCTGGGTGCGCTTCGTCGTATGGCTCGGGTTGGGTTTGCTGATCTATATCTTTTACAGCCGCCATCGCAGCGAGTTCGCGGGGAAGTAGCTGTTGGACATCAGTTGCAAGCTCTCAGCGTCAGCGAAAGCGCGTTGTCAAGCGCAGGTGTCGAGCCTCCCTCGCAAATCTTTGCTCTCCCATCTACAATCTGAGAATCATGGCCGCTTCCGCAGACCGACCGCCCAACGCCTTCATCCGTCAGCTTCCTAAGGCTGAGCTCCATCTGCACCTGGAGGGCGCGGTCGAACCCTCTACACTGTTCGAGCTGCGCAAGCGGCACGGCGATCAGGCGACGCTGGCTGAAACCGAGTCCCTGTACCGCTATACCGACTTCCAGAGTTTTCTGATGGCATTCAAGGAAGTGAGCGCGCATCTGCGCGGGCCCGAAGACTACGAACTCATCACCTACGATCTGATGCGGCGGCTGAAAGAAGAAACCGTGCTGCACGCGGAGGTGTACGTGGCCGTCGGCGTATGCCTGTACCGCAAGCAGGATTTTGCCGCAATTTTTGAAGGACTGGAGCGCGGACGTGTCCGCGGGGCGCGCGAGTTTGGTGTCTCACTGTTGTGGATCTTCGATGCCACCCGTCACTTCGGGGTGGAGTCGGCGCAACAGGTTTTTGAGCTGGCGGCGCGTTACCGGGATCGTCACGTTGTCGGCATCGGAATTGGCGGCGACGAACAGAAGGGGCCGCCGGAACTTTTCCGCGGCGTTTACGCATATGCCGAGGACAACGGCTTACGGCTGACCGCTCACGCCGGCGAAACCGCGTCGCCGGAATCCATTTGGGGAGCGCTCAACCTGCACGCCGAGCGCGTTGGCCATGGCGTCACGGCCGCGCAAGATCCTGACTTGATCGAAGAGCTGGCCTATCGCCAGATCCCGATTGAAATCTGCTTGACCAGCAATGTCCGCACCGGCGCATGCAAGGCGATCGCGGAGCATCCTGCTCGAAGTTACTTTGATCAGGGTGTGATGATCACGCTGAACACCGACGATCCCGCGTTGTTCGGCACCACTTTGGCGCGGGAATACCAGCTGGCGCAGGACACGTTCGGCTTCACCGATGAGCACCTTCGCGAACTGGCCCGCAATTCGTTTGAAGCGTCCTTCCTGCCGGCAGAGAAGAAGCTGGAGCTGTTGAGCCTGTTCGACGCTGCGGCAGCGCGGTGAGTTGAGTCCCGCCATGAAAACTCTCAAGATCAGCCTGATAGCGACTCTGGCGTCGATGCTGGCGTGGTGGCTTCGATTCCCGCACCGGATCTGGCCTGCGCATCCCTACTTCGCTGATCTCTTGATTGCTTTGATTCTGTGTGTCGTACTGCAGTTGGTATGGTCCGATCCAACGTCAGAGCTGAAGAGGCAGGATCGGGTGAAATCGCGAGACTGAGGTTCGAACCCGGCGTTAGCGACCGTTGTCGCTTGCGCTGAGAAGTGAAACTTGCTCCATGCCCGTCCGCTCTGTCCTCCAGCTTGGCGATCCGCTGCTGCGGGCGAAGTCGCTCACGGTCGAGGATCCCACCGCGCGTGAAATCGGTGAGTTGGTGCGCGACATGGCCGACACGCTGGCGCACTGGCGCTCCACGACCGGCTATGGACGCGGCATCGCGGCGCCTCAACTTGGTGTGCTGCGGCGAGTCATCTTCCTGAAGCTTCCGGATGCCGAGCCTTGGCCGATCGTCAATCCGGAAGTCATTCGCCGCAGCGAAGAGAAAATCATCGTCTGGGACGCTTGCCTGAGTTTCCTTTCGATCTTTATGCAGGTAGAACGCCATCGCGAGATCACCGTGCGCTATCAGAACCTGAACGGGGAGACTCTCGAATTTGATGCCGGCGGTGACCGTAATCTCTCTGAGCTCCTGCAGCACGAGATCGACCATCTTGACGGAATTCTCGCCATCGACCGAGTTGTCGACCTTAAGACCATCTGTACGCGCGAAGAATTCGAGAAGCGCTACCGCGATTCCAGCCCATACGCTGCTCCGGCTACAATCAAAGTCTGATCGGCTCTGGAAGCAAACTGGCAACTGGCCACTGACGACAGGCACCTGATGTTACACATCGGCATCGTCGCGTGCAGCACCGAGGGAGCCGCGCTCTGCTACCGTACCATCTCGCTGGAAGGAGCCGAGATGCTGGGCCGCCATGATCATCCCGAGGTTTCGCTGCATTCCCACTCACTGGCGCGGTACATGAAGTTCATCGACACTGGCGACTGGGCGGGAGTCGCCGAGCTGATGCTCTCGTCGGCTGAGAAGCTGGCGAAGGGCGGAGCCGACTTTCTCATCTGCCCCGACAATACGATTCACCAGGCGTTCGACCTGGTGGAGCATCGCTCGCCACGGCCCTGGCTGCACATCGCGCGCGAAGTTGCCGGGGAGGCGCAACGGCGCCAGTTTAAGCGACTCGCCGTGCTGGGCACGAGATATCTCATGGAGGGACCGGTTTATCGCGAAGCGCTAAAGGCGGCGTGCATCGAGCATCGCGTGCCCGGGGCGGAGCAACGAGAGCGGGTTAATCAGATCATCTTTGACGAATTGGTGAACGGCCAATTCCTGCCGCGTTCGCTCGCTTACCATGTCGAGATCATTCGCGCACTGAAAGACGAAGGTTGCGATGCCGTCGTGCTCGGGTGCACGGAGATTCCGCTGCTCGTCGCCCCGGAAGCATCGCCCCTACCCACGCTGGATTCGACGCGACTGCTGGCGAGGGCTGCGGTGCGCAAGGCCGTGGAAGGCTGAGGGAGGATGGCTCGCTACCAACTGAAATTTCGCTGGCTGCCTGGCCCGTACGCCATCGTGCGACTCGCGCCCGACGCGCCTATCCCGGACTGGGCCACGAAAGGCGAGTTCGCGTCCATTACTCGGACTGCCGAAGAGCTCTCGATCGTCTGCTCGGTTGGCAATCTCCCAGCGGATGTGCACTCGCCGCATCGCTGGGCCTGCCTGAAGCTCGAAGGCCCGTTTCCGTTCTCGCAGACCGGAGTGCTGCTGTCGTTCATCGAGCCGCTGTCGAACAATGGCATCCCCATCTTCGCCATCTCAACCTACGATACGGATTACGTGCTGATTCAAGAAGAGTTCGCGGGAAACGCGGTCAGCACTCTGCAACAAGTCGGCCATGAGCTTCTGGCGAGGGATGAATCTTAGCACGAGTCTACTTGAACCCGCCTATGTTCGATTTACGACAGCTGAGATTCTTCGCCGTTCAACGCTCGAAATCCACCAAACGCTGTTGCGGCGCATGCATAAGGCCGTAGCCTATGCTGTAATGGTGAATTAGCCGCCAGCCATGCCATCTGTCCTGACAACCCTGCGCCGCCGCGCCAAAGCCCTGCACCGCAACCTGCGCGGGGCGAATATGGCGGTCCGCGCGCTCGCTTCGACTGACCATCCGCTGCTGGCGCACATCATTCCGATGCGGCGCTGCAATCTGGCCTGCACGTACTGCAACGAGTTCGATGATTTCTCCAAGCCCGTGCCGATCGAGGAGATGTTCCGGCGCATCGACAAGTTGGGCGCACTGGGTACGTCGGTGGTGACGATTTCCGGCGGCGAGCCGCTGATGCATCCCGAACTCGACGACGTGATCCGCCGCATTCGTATTAATGGAATGATCGCGGGGCTCATCACCAACGGATATCTCCTGGTCGCGGAGCGGATTCAGAGGCTTAATCACGCTGGACTCGAATGGCTGCAGATTTCCATCGACAACGTTAATCCCGACGAGGTGTCGAAGAAGAGCCTGAAAGTTCTGGACAAGAAGCTGCAACTGCTGGCCGAGCACGCCGATTTTCACGTGAACATCAATTCCGTTGTCGGCGGCGGCATTTCACATCCTCAAGACGCTCTGGTGATTGGCAAGCGCGCCGTTGAACTCGGATTCACTTCGACCATCGGAATTATTCATGATGGCAGCGGGCAGTTGCAGCCGCTGGGCGATCAAGAACGGCGTATCTACCACGAAATGCAGGGGCTGGAAAAAAGCAGCTTCACCCGCGTCCACGCGTTTCAGGACAACATCGCCAAAGGCTTGCCCAACGACTGGCGCTGCCGCGCCGGCGCGCGCTATCTCTACATTTGCGAGGATGGGCTGGTGCATTACTGCTCGCAGCAGCGTGGATATCCGGGAGTACCGCTCGCCACCTACACGCGCGACGACCTGCGCCGCGAGTATGTGACCGAGAAATCGTGCGCGCCGCACTGCACGGTTTCCTGCGTCCATCAGGTTTCCGTCTTCGATTCGTGGCGAGCACCGCAGCGTCCGGTGCCTGCTATGCCCGCGGGTTCGCCGACCAGCGAACTTGTGCAGATCAGGTAGTTCGGGCAGGAACGCACTCGGCCACTTAATCCCATCCCGTGATCTCGCCCATCAGAATTTCCTTCTTGACAGGCCCAATCCACCGGTCGTAACCTTCCGAAATTCTAGTAATGTTTTTGGGGCTTCTTAGTTCAAACGGCCAACAAGTAAAGACGAATAGGTGACGTTATGACTGGAAGGCACTCGCAGTCTGCCCGGTGTAATGTGCCGGCTCCACCCCTCCGTTTCCGCCAGCTCATTCTAGTCAGCCTCTTGGCTGCGGCACTTGCGCTGCCTTGTGCAGTCTGGGGACAGGCGACCACTTCGTTGCGCGGAACTATCACCGATCCCAGCGGCAGCACCATCGCCGGGGCCCAAGTCGTGCTCGCAAGTCCAGAGTCCAAGACGGAGAGAGCTGCCATCACCGGCGACCAAGGCGAGTACCAGTTCCTGTTCGTTTCTCCCGGCACCTATACGCTTACGGTGGGTGCGAAGGGTTTTCGGCGCTACCAGATCACCGGTGTCCAACTTCTGGTGAATACTCCCGCCACCCTCAACGCCCAGCTCAAGGTCGGCGGCACGACTGAAACCGTGAACGTGACCTCAGAGCAGCCGGCCCTCAACCTGGTTGACGCCTCCATCGGCAACTCCTTCGACGAGACTCATGTGCGGCAGATTCCGCTGGAGGGCCGCAACGTTCCCGACCTGCTCAGCCTGCAGGCGGGCGTCGCCTACACGGGCAATCGCATCGGGGACAAAGATCAGGACACGCGCAATGGGGCAGTGAATGGGGCGCGAAGCGATCAGAGCAATGTCACACTGGACGGAGTCGACGTAAACGATCAATCGAATGGCTATGCTTTTACATCGGTGCTACCGGTCACGCAGGACTCTGTTCAGGAATTCCGCGTGACCACGACGAATTACGGGGCGGACCAGGGGCAGGGTTCCGGGGCACAGGTGGCGCTCGTAACAAAAAGCGGCACAAATGCTTTGCACGGCTCACTTTATGAATATCTGCGCAACACCATCACCAGCGCCAATGACTACCTGGTCAAGCAATCGGAGTTGAATATCGGCGCCTCGAACAAACCTTTGCAGCTGAACCGCAATATTTTTGGCGTGTCGGTGGGCGGGCCCGTTCAGAAGGACCGGCTGTTCTTCTTCGCCAACTATGAAGGAACCCGGGAGCGTGAGCAGCAGCGGGCCGAGCGCGTGATTCCTACGCCGCAGCTCTGCCAGGGCATCTTTCGCTACGTGAACGTGAATGGCGGGACCACGACTTTCAATCCTACGGATCTTGCGAATCTCGATCCCCGTCATTTCGGGATTGATCCGGCCATGCTCGATCTGACCAACCACACGGGGTATCTCGACAAGACCTTCTGCACCGGTCAGACGGTGACCAACGATCCTTCCGCTGGAGATGGTTTGAATTATGCAGGGTTCGTTTTCCGCGCGCCTACCAGTCTTGACAACGATGTTTTCATTGCGCGCCTCGATTACCGTCTCACTAGCGACGGCCGGCATTCTCTGTTCTGGCGCGGAGCGCTGCAGGACTTGCGGAACCCGGGCACTCCTTTCTTGCCAGGAAGTGCTCCTGAACAAACCACCCTCGATCACAGCAAAGGTTTCGTCCTCGGTTACCTAGCGGTTATCAGTCCCACCCTCACCAATTCCTTCCACTGGGGATTCACTCGCCAGAGCTTTGGAATCGTGGGCAATACGGACCAGCAGTGGAATACGTTCCTGGGCCTGGATCAGGGCATCACCTACAGCCACAATTTCCAGGTGCCGCTGCACAATCTGGTGGATGACATTTCGTGGACCAGGAAAACTCACAACTTCCAGTTCGGAGCCGCCATTGGGATCGCCCGCGATCCCCGCACAAGTTACCTGCACTCCAACACGCTCGGACTGGGCACCACGAACTGGACGTCTCCCATCGGCTTTGCGGGCACGACCAGCACGCTCGATCCGACCAACGTCACTGCGCACCCGCTTATCAATGCGCCGGAGCCTGTGACGGCAACGCAGTACGATCGTCCACTGCTGGCCTTGTACGGAATGATCTCCGACGTCGTCGCCAACTACAACCTCGATCGCAATGGCGTTGCCCAGCCGCAGGGCGCACCGGTCAAGCGAAATTATGGCCTCAATTGGTACGAGTTTTATGGGCAGGATACCTGGCGCATGAAGCCGAACATCACCCTGACCTACGGACTGCGCTGGTCGTTCTTCCCTGCGCCATGGGAGACCAATGGTTTGCAGACGTCTCCGACCTACGGATTGGGGACTCAGTTCAATCAGAACGTGAAGAACATGAACCAAGGCATCGGGTATGGCGCGCAGCCGCCCATCATGTTCAATCTGGGTGGCCCTGCAAACCATGGTCCCGGGTTCTATCCGCTCGAAAAGACGGATTGGTCGCCCCGAATTTCGATTGCCTACTCGCCACGGCCCAGTGGCGGCCTGTTCAAAAAGATCTTCGGCGACAACGACAAGACGGTCATCCGGGCTGGATTCAGCCGAGTTTACGACCGGGCGGGCTTTGCGCTCCTGAACAGCTTCGACCAGATCGGCTCCGCCGGCTTGACCACAACGATCCAGAATACTTGCTGTACGTTCGGTGTCACGAGCGCCGAGGACTTGCCGCGCGTCACCGGCATCAACACAATCCCGACGCAGAATCTGAATGGCGTGCCGTTCCTGCTGCCGCCGCCGCCGCCGAGCTGGCCGCAGACTCCAACGGTTAACGCTCAGGCCAACTTGTGGGGAACCGACAACACCATGAAGTCGCCTCACGCCTATACCGCCGATTTTTCCATTGGACGTGAGCTGCCAAAGCGATTCTCGGTGCAATTTGCGTATGTGGGCCGTTTCGGCCGCGATCTGCTAACGCAGCGCGACTTGACTCAGCCTTTGGACATCGTGGATCCAAAGACGGGAATCGACTACTACAAAGCTGCATCGGCCTTGTCGAATCTGGCGAGGAAGTTTGCATTGGCCAACAACAACGGGCAGCCTACCAATTATTACCAGGGCTTCCCTACGACCGCCCAGATTGGCAGTGTCACCGCCGCGATGGTAGGGCCAACGGCGCAATACTGGGTGGACATGCTGCCAAAACTTCGCCCCGGTGCGACGCAGTATCAAGACCTGTTTACGTGCCTCATCCCCTCCACTGCAAATACCACCGATGGACTCGTGCAATCTGTTTTCGACTTGTACTACAACCCGGCTCTTTCGGTGATTGGGGATGAGATCGTCGGGTTGGCAGACGTCGATTTGTACGGCGGGCTCGGTGACAACACGACAGCATGCGGCGGCACAACGCCGCAGTACTTCTTCAACGGCCCGAAGGGCTTGTTGGGAAATAACTCCGGCCAGTTCTTGAACAATCAGGCCATTTCCATGTATGGGTGGAGTTCCATTGGCAGCTCAAGCTACCACGCGCTGCAGGCCAGCCTGAGGAAGCAGTTCAGCCACGGAGTTCAGTTTGATCTGAACTATACCTACTCGAAGTCCATGGATATCACTTCGGCGGCGTCGCGCGTCGGGTTTTCTGTCTATGGCTATACGAACATCGGCCTCGTCGGAAGCCGGCTGGCAAATGCCTTTTCCCCGAACTCGGCCCGCGCCGTCTCCGATTTTGATCTGACCCACCAACTCAATCTCAACTGGATTGCCGAGCTGCCTTTTGGCAAAGGGCGTGCCTTCGCGAGTAATGATAGCGGCGTGGTGGATGCTTTTATCGGCGGCTGGCAGCTCTCAGGCCTGGCGCGCTGGACCAGTGGATTCCCGTTCAGCGTGGATGGCGGCCAGCGCTGGCCTACCGACTGGTTCCTGACCGCCATCACGCAGATGACTTCACGACCAAAGACAGGCACCTTCAAGGGGAACGGCTCGGTCAACGTCTTCGCAGATCCTGCCGCAGCACAGGCGGATTTTACCTTGCCTCTTCCGGGCCAGGTCGGATCGCGCAACGTCCTGCGCGGGGACGGCTTCGCGGGACTAGACATGAGCCTGGCCAAGAGCTGGAAGATGCCTTACGCGGAGAGTCACAGCCTGCAATTCCGGTGGGAGGTCTTTAACGTGCCAAACCTCACGCGCTTTAACGCCCAGGGAGTAGGATCGTCTCTGCTCACTTCGCTCACCCAGTCGCCGAACAGTTTCGGAGCATACACCAGCCTGCTGACGCAGCCGCGGGTCATGCAGTTCGCGCTGCGCTATGAATTCTGAGGGGAGAGCCCATCAACCACGAGGGAACGAAGTATCACGAAGGGTTTCATTCGTGGGAGTTTCCTTCGTGTGACTTCGTGCCCTTCGTGGTTAACGTTTTTCCAGGCTGAGACGCTCCTTTACTTTTTCGGTTGCGCCGTCGGCGGCAGTAATCCATTCAAGCGCAAATAAATCGCGGCGGAGCTGTAGTGGTCGGCCCAGTCGTTGGAGAGGGCGATCAGGGCGAACGCCCGCGATCCCTTGCGGCCTCCGAAGAGCTCAACTTCATCGGCGAGTTTGGAGTCGTCGACCTTGTTGAGCGCGGTGGTACAAAACTCGAAGCTGGCCTTCAACGCGGCAACCAGTTTTTCTTTGCCGTCAGACTCCTTCAGTGGGGCCGCTTTGACCTCGGGCAAGTCTCCGATCTTCGAGCACAGGTAGTTGTTCGATTCAATGATGTGCAGGACGAGGTGGCCGAACGTCATCTGCTGTTCGGTGGGCTTGTATCCGAACTTGTCGGCGGGCATTTCCTCAACCGCCGCCACCAGATTTCTCTGCTGGCGCGGCATGATCTCTTTCACCACTGACGTGACCGGGTTTTTGTCTTGGGCGAGAACTGCAGTTGCTACAAAAAGCAGAAGAAGACAAATTGTTTGTTTCATGGTGTGCTCCCGCTCGTGCCTTTCAGGAAGGGTTTATTCCGCTCCCCATTCTACTCAGCCGGTGCCGGTGACGCGAACGGAACCTGCCCTCCGCGGTGAATAGCACAAAATTTGTAGCTCCATGGCACAATGTGAAGCGATGCACACCGAGCGACCCCTGCGCGCTCCTGATTTCGTCTATGGGACCGCCTGGAAAGAAGAACGGACAGCCAAGCTCACTGAACTCGCCATCCGTGCGGGCTTTCGCGGAATCGATACCGCCAACCAGCGGCGGCATTATTTTGAAGCCGGGGTTGGTGAAGGCCTGGCCGCCGCGTATCGTGATGGCTCTGTGACGCGCGCTGATCTTTTTTTGCAGACGAAATTCACTTACCAGCGCGGCCAAGACCACCGCCTGCCCTACGATGCATCTGCCAGTCTTCCCGATCAGGTCGCGCAGTCCCTAGCCAGTTCGCTCGAACATCTCGGGACCGATCACGTCGATAGCTTCGTGCTGCACGGGCCTTCGTCGGGCTACGATTGGGCCGAGGCCGACGCCGAAGTGTGGGAGGCGATGCGGAAAGAGCGCGATGCCGGGCGCACGCACCTGCTCGGTGTGAGCAACGTTTCCCTGCGGCACCTGGAGCAGATGGACGGCGCTCACGCAGAACTCCCGGCTTTCGTGCAGAACCGCTGTTTCGCAGACCTCGGTTGGGATCGCGAGGTGAGATCGTTCTGCAAGGAGCGAAATATCACCTATCAGGGATTTTCGCTGCTCACCGCCAATCAGGAAGTGCTGCAGCATCCCGCGCTGATCAGTTTCGCGCAGAGGCTAGACGCGACTCCCGCGCAGGTGGTGTTCAGCTTTGCTCGGGCGGTCGGAATTTTGCCGCTGACCGGCACTTCCGACCCAGATCACATGAAGCAGGATCTCGCCAGCGCTAGCGTGCAACTCCCGCCAGAGGTGATACTGGCGATCGAATCGATGGCCGAGTAAGCGGCCTTATTTCATCGCCGGCTTCAATGTGGCGCCTTGGTTTTCACGGCGCATCTGGGCCGCCAGCTCTTTGATCTCTGTGAGGTCGCGCTGCATCTCGCTCCAGCCATACCACAAGGCATAGTCGGGACTGGCGTGGAATGTGCCCTGAAAGGTTCGCATGCGGTGCTCGACATACATGACAAACAGCTTCTGCTTGACCACGGTAGGCGCATCGTGGAACGTCAGCAGGTTGGGGAACGGATAGGCGTAGTTCGCCGGCTTGGGCAGCACGCCGTCTTTGTACAGACCAGCGACGATGTGGATCGCCTCGGCCATCAAGTGATCGGCGTTCTTGATCATGTCGTCGCCCTGCTCCAATTGCTGCTTGGCGAAGTTCACCGAGTGACACTGGTTGCAGGTCATGATCATCTTGTCGCGCTCCCGCTGCCAGTCTTCCTGCGTAAGGCGGGCGACGTCAGCGGCCTTGATGACGTCGACCAGTTTCGTCGGCTGTCCCTGCGGATCGAGCACGCCCAAGGCCTCGAGAATCGTGGCGCGATCGGCGGCCCACGTCTTGTCTTCCGGTAGAGGCATACGGACAGCCAGGAATCCCCAGGCGGTACGCACTTCGTGATTTCCATCCTGCATGTGGCAGGTCTGGCAAGTGGGCGCGGCGGCATTGGCGGGAAGCACATGTTTCTGCTTCAACTCGCTCCTCACGCCGTGTTTTGAGGCGGAATACATCTCCCACTGTGGATGGTCGAAGCCCATGTGGCAGTCTCGCAGGCTTGCAGCGAACGGGCTTCCTCGACGGAGAACGTGTGGCGGGTGTGGCAGGCGTCACATTGCGCCGCGCCGAATTCGGTGCCGGAACCATTCTCGCGAAGTTCGAGTACCTCGGTCAGGGTCTTGTCGCCGATCTTGTGGCACCCGCCACAGCCTTTCTCGCCCTCGGTCATGGCCATCGGCTGCCAGTGGATGGTCGGCATGGCTTTCATGGAAGCCCAGGCCAAAGCGTGCTTGCCTTTCTTGAATTGCGTGACCTGGGTCTCGTGGCACTGAGCGCAGGTTTCCGGGGTTGGAATTTTTGCCTTGGAAACGTCGCTGGCAGAAGTGTGCTGGTCGCCGTGACAATCCATGCAGGTGACCTCGACTCCGCTGTGCTTGCTGAGCCTCCAGTCGGAAACGATGTTGGGCGTGACTTTGCTGTCACAGTTCACGCACTGCGCCGCCGTAGACGTCTGTGCGCTTCCATTTTGCGAAGTGAGAACAAGAGAGCTAAGGGTCAGGCTGATCAGAATTCGAAGGGCCCAGGAGAATGCGGAATGCATAAGTGCCTCCCGTAACGGGCGATTAACGTCGCTCGTACGGGCTGCTGGCTGTGACTTGTGTCACAAGTGCGGGTCAGCACAGCCAGCATAGCGGTGGAAATTCTCGTTTACAGCGATCCCAGAGCGGAAGTAGCGAGTTTGAAGACCAGATACCAGACGACGACGACGATGATGGCTGTCGATCGCTTCACCTTGCTGGTACAGGCAAAGCCGATGCCAACGAGCACGATCGTCCAGATGCTGAGGATATCGAGGGACGACGCCATGCCGCGCAGGAACTTGCCTGTGGTGTCGGGATCGAGATAGTAGGCGAGGTTCGTGCCCACAGGATTGTTGATATCGAAGCCCTCGGGATTGATTCCCGCAAACATCGAGATGGTGCCGAGAATTGCTCCAATAATGCCGGGAAGCCAGGCGTACATGACGATCGCGTAGGCCTGCCCGAAGGTCGTCTCTCCGCCAACCGCTAACTTAAAGGTGAGCCACAGGGCGAGAGTGGCAATCAAGCAATAGAGCAGAAGCAGTGCCGGGCTGCCGTAGCCAAAGGCAGCGATGATTTTGCTGGAAAGCGCGAGCTGCCTGGCCTGCTGATCCGCCGGCAGTTTGTCGAACTGATCGGCCCGCTTGGAGTGCGCGATCTGGTTCTTGCTGATCTGCTCGAAACCAACCTGCTTTCCCATTGACCATATGAAAACCAGGGAGACGATGGAAATCAGCAGCCACGGCGCCCACCAGCTGGCGTTGCGGCGCAAGTCGCTGAATGTTTTTGAGGGAGCGATAAAAGTGTCGACGATGCGCGCGTCCTCAGACAGCGGCGCAGGTTCTGGCGTGGGCATGGGGGATGGGGGCAAGACCGGAGCGGCGGCCATGAAACCTCCTGCAGAACGAACCAAGATTCGACGAAATTCTAGCCGGGACCGGCCGTCTATACAAGCGATCGGCAAAATCCTGTAACAAAAAGACCGCTGCTCTCACTATGGATGAGAGAAGTCGGGGCAGCTGCTATTTGGAACTGCAGAAGCATGGCAGACGCAACGACGCTCAAGCTGTTCCCCACCGGCTCGGTAACCCTGCACTCCAAATCTTCCCCGCTAGGCCCTAAGACCAAATTCAGTTGTAGTTTCAAGGAGGAAGCTCTATGAAAACCCTTTGGATTGCCCTCTGCGCCGCCCTGCTCGCGGTGGCGTCGGCCTCGATGGGCCAGATCGGCCCCGGGGACACGATAGTCGATGTGCCGTTCAGCTTCGTTGTGGCGGGACAGACCATGCCTGCCGGGCATTACATCGTCAAAAACGCTGGCGAAGCTCGGATCAGAGTGTTTAGCCCGGGGACAACCGGTGTTTTCGTTGCTACTCACGCAGCCGTGCGATCGGCCAGCGACGGAAGCAAGCTGGTTTTTCGCCGTTACGGAGACACATACTTTCTTGCCGCAGTTTGGGTAACCGGCAATACGACCGGCCGTGAGTTGTACCGTTCGCCGGCGGAGCGCGAACTGGCGCGCCACAAGGCTGAGGTGGAACTGGCCGACGTGCGTCCCAGCAAATAGAGTTGCCTCCGGAAAGTTGAGGGGGGCTCCGGCGTTACGCGGCAGGGCGCACCCAGGCGGGCTGTGATCGAGCCCGGATATGATGGTGCGATGTCCAACGTAACGCCGGTAGTGATTGCAGTCCTGGTGGCCGAACTGGCTCCAGCGGCGGCCTTTGGATGCGCGGGCGAGCGAGTGGCGCGAGTAGTAGGACGGCTGCCGTTAGCGGTACGCGTCCTGCTTCCGGCGCTGCTGGTTTTGGCTTACGCCTTCTTCGCGGTTTTGGAGCAGTCGTTTCGCTGGGAGTGGTTTGCTCTATACGCCGCGCTGCCAGTCTTCATTGCCTGGCTGCTGAGTCAGGCCGCGCAGTCCGATCCCGAGCAACGTGGAAACTGGCGCGATGCGCTGATTCTGCTCACGCTGGGCCTTGCAGTCGATTTGCGCTGGTTCGATTCCGCCTGGCCTCGCGGCCAGGAGGCGCTGGGCAAGCTCCTGCTGGTGGATGCGGGCTTGTATGGGTTTCTGGCGATCCGACGGTTGACCGGCTCCGGCTTCGACTTCCATATGCACTGGAGCGACTGGAAGACCGGGCTGCGCGAGCTGGCATACTTCGCGCCGGTGGTGCTGGGGCTTGGACTGGCGCTTGGATTCATTCGACCTCATGCCAACCTGCCATCGCCGGGCGACGCTGTGCTGCGTTGGGTGGGAATTTTCTTTTTTGTCGCCGTGCCCGAGGAACTTTTCTTTCGTGCCTGGGTGCAGAACCTGCTGGAGCGCCGCGTGGGGCGCGGGGCGGCACTACTGATAGCATCAGTCTTATTCGGCCTTTCACATTTCAATAAGCGGTCGACACATTTCAACTGGCGGTACGTCTTGCTGGCTACACTCGCCGGCATTTTCTACGGACGCGCGTGGCGCGAGCGGCGACGGGTGCCGGCGTCGACGATCACGCACACCTTTGTGGATTGGATCTGGTCGTGGTGGTTTTAGTAGCAGCGAGGACATCTCAGCTGGGACTCCTACAAATACACAGTTTTCGATTCCACCGCAGCCTGACGACAAGACTGCGCCGACGACGACCGATACACTTTCGATTCCGCTCGGGCATCGTTGCCCGTTGCCCCTGCCCGGAGGATTCCAGTACAGTGGCTACAGCCAAAAACAACAGCCAAAGAAGTGGAGGTCTGTATGCGATCACGCTTAATCTTATTCATTCTCAGTCTCTACCTGGCGCTGACCGTGCTTGGATGCACGAGCAAGCCTCCGACTGACAACGCCACCGACACAGGCAACACGGGCAATACCAGCGACACGACTGCCAAAAGCGGCAAGGAACCTCGCGAGCATCGAGAGAACAAGGAAGCCCGGGAGGAGAAAAAGAAGGAGCCCGTCGTCGTGCCTGCGGGAACCGAGGTGACCGTGAGCCTGGGTTCGGCGCTCGGTTCCAAGCTCAGCCAATCGGGCCAGACCTTCGACGGCACCGTGGCCCAGGATGTGATGGTTGGGAACGAAGTCGTGATTCCCAAGGGGTCGACCGTATCCGGAACGGTCACCGACGCCAAGCCTCTGGGAAGATTCGCTGGAGGCGCGTCGCTGCAGGTGCGCCTTGACTCCATCAAGCTCAACGGCTATGACCTGCCCGTTCAAACCGCCGCGAAAAGCTTCACGGCCAAGGGCAAGGGGAAGCGCACCGCCGTCCTGGCTGGCGGCGGCGCCGCACTCGGTGGGATCATCGGGGCCCTGGCTGGCGGGGGAAAAGGCGCAGCCATCGGGGCGGCGGCCGGAGCAGGCGCCGGCACCGGAGGCGCAGCCTTCACCGGGAATAAAGATATCGTCTTGCCGGCTGAATCCGACGTCAGCTTCGAGCTCACGCAACCGGTCAAGCTGGAACGGATGTAGCGGTCAATCGTAATCCTGCGATCCCTCCGGTCCCTGTTCTGGGGGGTCGCAACCGACATCTCTATCAGCACAGGACCGGCCCGCGCTATGCTCGATTTCTCCCGCTTTGAAAGTCTCACCTTTGACTGTTATGGCACGCTCATCAACTGGGAAGCCGGCATTCTGTCTGCACTTCATCGCGTTCTTTCCGCCCACGGCAAGAAGATCGACGACGCGGCTCTCCTCAAGCTTTACGGAGATTTCGAGCAGCTCTCGGAACAGGGGGAATTCCATCCCTATCGCAAGGTCCTGGAGTCTGTAGTTCGACGCTTTGGCGCTCAGCTTGGCTTCTCCCCAACTGCCGCCGAAGCCGTTTCGCTTTCAGACTCCTTGCCGACTTGGGAGCCGTGGCCCGATAGCGTTGCCGGGCTGCGCCAGCTTGGCACTCGGTATCGCCTCGCCATCCTTTCTAATGTGGACGACGATCTCTTCGCGACCACACGTCCTAAGCTGGGAGTGGATTTTGCGGAGGTTATTACCGCGCAGCAGGCCCAGGCATACAAGCCTTCGCTCAAAATCTTTGAATTGGCGCTAAGTCGGATCAACTCGCCGGCGCATCGGATATTACATGTGGGACAGAGTCTCTACCACGACGTAATCCCGGCCCAGGCTCTCGGGCTCGCTACCGTGTGGGTAAACCGTCCCTCGGCGAGGCCTGGCGTGGGAGCTGTTAAAGTAGCGGAAGCCAAGCCTGATCTCGAAGTCTCGAGCTTAGCGGAACTTGCGGCGGTGGCGGTTCAGAATTAGAGCGAACGAAATCTGAAGGCGATTGCAATTCCCTAGAAATTTGCCGGCAACTGCACAACGTTCTTTCGGATCGCCCACATGACCAACTCTGCCTTGTTATGAATCCCCAGCTTCCGCATCAGGTTAAATTTGTGGGCATCTACTGTTTTGACGCTAAGTCCAAGAAGAACGGCAACTGAGCGCACCGTCCGTCCCTCAGCCAATAGTTTAAGCACCTCGCTCTCGCGTGATGTCAAAACGCGATTCCGCGATGCATGCTCTTCCGCGGGCCACGGCCCGCGGCCTTTTCGCGGCATTTCCCGCACAGCGTTTCGGGAAGAATGAACTTTTTTGATAGCCTCGACCAGTTCTTGTGCAGAAGTCTCCCGTACCGCGCAACTCGCCGCCTCCACGCCATTTTCGTGAGGTCCAAGGCCGTCTTCGTGCATGGTCAGGAACAGGACTTTGCTCTGCGGGGACTCGTGCCGAACCATTCGTTCCACCTGGTCTAACGCACCACCGAAAATGGCCGCACCGGCTATAACCACGTCAGGACGCTGCTCGAACACCCTTCGGAGTGCTCCGGCAGCATTGCCCGCCTCTGCCACAACCTCCACGTCAGGCTCGTCTGCAAGCAGGCGCCGCAGACCCTGCCGCAACAGGACATGGTCGTGCACCAGGACGCAGCGAATTTTTTGATCGCCGAACGTTCCTTCTCGCTGTACCGATGCGAGCGGGTGCACAGTTTCCTCCTTGGCGGTAACAAACAAATCTACGGCAAACGACCCGAGCAGAAGCTAAAGTGACGACTCTGAGGTGCTGGGCCATTGTAACTCTTGTTGCCGCCAGGCTTGCAAATGCTCTGTCCGGCAAACGCACGTGAAGTTTTATGCAACCGAGCTTGCGCCAGCCACGCCGGATGCACTCAGCCTTCAGGTACAATCAAAAATTTATGCTGCGCTACTTCACAGCCGGGGAATCCCACGGCGAGGCTCTGGTTGCCTTCCTATCCGGCATACCCGCCGGGCTGAAGATCGACCAGGTGTTCCTCGACCGCGAGCTCTGGCGGCGCCAGCAGGGATACGGCCGCGGTGGCCGCATGAAGATTGAGCGCGACTCCGCCCACATTCTCTCCGGCGTCCGCCACGGCACAACCATAGGCTCGCCGATCTCCGTGCTGCTCGAAAATAGAGACTGGAAAAATTGGCAGGAATCCTTGCCCGTGGGAGACGGCGATCCCGCCAAACATAAGCGGGTTGCGTCTCCGCGCCCCGGCCACGCTGATCTCGCCGGAGCACTCAAATACAACTTCCCCGAAGCCCGCTACGTGCTCGAACGAGCGTCGGCTCGCGAGTCGGCCGCCCGAGTCGCCATCGGCGCGATCGCGAAACTCTTTCTAAAAGAGCTGAGCATCGAGGTCCTGAGCCACGTCGTGACGACTGGAAGCGTCAGTCTGCCCGGGCAGGTTCCTTGGGAAAAGATTCGCGCTCTTCACGATCGCGAAGATGTCCTGCTCAACTGCGCCGATTCCGAAGTCGAGCAGCGCATGAAAGAAGAGGTCGACAAGGTACTTAGGACTGGCGACTCGCTGGGCGGCGTTTTCGAGGTCGTGGCCCACCAGGTTCCTCCCGGCCTCGGTACGTACGCGCAGTGGGATGAGCGTCTGGATGCCATGCTCGCCGCCGCGGTTATGTCGCTGCAAGCGGTCAAGGCAGTGGAGATTGGAACTGGGGTCGCTGCGGCATTTGCTCCCGGCTCTGCGGTGCACGACGAAATCGGTTACGCCGCCAGTTCTGGATTCACCGCCTTTTCCCGCCCCCACAACAATGCTGGTGGAATTGAAGGCGGGGTCTCCAACGGAGAAGAAATTCGGGTTCGTGGCTACCTGAAGCCAATCTCGACTCTGCGCCGCCCGCTTCAGTCGGTCGATTTTTCCACGCGTGAGCCGGTTAAGGCCGCGTATGAGCGTTCGGATGTTTGCGTGGTCCCGGCAGCCGGAGTTGCTGCCGAGGCCATGGTGGCTCTGACCCTCGCGCGCGCGGCTCTGGAAAAATTCGGCGGCGACTCCCTGACCGAGACTCTTCGGAATTTCCAAGGCTACTGCCAGCAACTGAAAAGCTACTGATGATCTACCCCATCGTAAAGTTTGGCAATCCGGTCCTGGAGAAGAGCAGTGAAACCGTCACCGTCTTTGACGGCGAATTGCAGAAGCTCATCGACGACATGTTTGAGTCGATGTACGCAGCGCATGGCGTCGGTCTGGCGGCGCCGCAGATCGGCATTGGCCGCCGCATTGCCGTGATCGACGTGACTTTTAAAGAGGATCCAAAAGCCAAACTCGTCCTGATTAATCCTGAAATCATCCGTACCGAAGGGCGGCACACTCAAAGTGAAGGATGCCTTAGCATTCCCGACTTCCGCGAAAACGTCTCTCGCCCCAATGTGGTCACAGTGCGGGCGCAGGACGTGCACGGCGATTTTTTCGAAAAGACCGGAGAGGAACTGCTTGCCCGCGCCCTGTTGCACGAAACCGATCACCTGAACGGCAAGCTCTACATCAGTCATCTCAGTGCGCTTAAACGCGATCTGATAAAGCGTAGAATTCGCAAGCTAATGAAAGCGGGAGAATGGTAGGAATTGAGTCACCTGAAGAGCTTGTTTCAATGATCCAATGACTCAGACCATGGATCTCGTCTTTTGCGGCACGCCGCGCTTCGCCGTACCGACGCTCGAAAAACTAGTTGGCGCTGGATTCCGGGTTCGTCTCGTCGTGACCCAGCCAGACCGCCCTAAAGGACGCGGCCTTGAACTCGTGGCGTCTTCGGTCAAAGAGTCTGCACTGAAACTCAATATCCCCACCACCCAGCCCGAGCGCATCAAGACCAACGAAGAATTCCGCGCCCAAATCAGCACTCTCAAGCCCGACACTATCATCGTGGTTGGTTACGGCCGCCTCATCCCGCAGTGGATGCTCGATCTTCCTCCGTTCGGCAACATCAATCTTCACGCTTCACTCCTGCCGAAATACCGCGGTGCGGCGCCGATTCAGTGGGCCATCGCAAAAGGCGAGACAGTCACTGGAGTCACCACGATGCGTCTCGACGCCGGACTCGACACGGGCGACATCCTGCTCCAGAAGGAACTCGCGATCACGCCCGACGACACCTCCGAGACTCTTTCGCCGCTCCTCGCTGCGATCGGTTCCGATCTCGTGGTCGAGACCTTGCGTGGCCTACAGGCTGGCACTATTCATCCCCGGCCCCAAGATCACTCGCACGCAAGCCTCGCTCCGATCCTCAAAAAGGAAGATGGCCTCGTAGATTTCTCTCGATCCGCCACTGAAATCCTCAACCGTATGCGCGGTTTTCAACCGTGGCCCGGAGCTTATACGAGATTTCGAGGAAAGAATCTTCAAATACTGAAGGCTTGTGTTGGTGCCGGTGCGCTGCCTCCCGCAGAGCCGCGCGTCGTGGTAGACCGACTCTTCGTAGGCTGCGCCATGGACACTTCTCTTGAGTTATTGGAGCTTCAGGTCGAAGGAAAAAAACCCACCTCCGCCCGCGATTTCATCCACGGCTATCGCCCGAAGCCCGGCGAGAAGCTAGGTGCTTGATAAGGGCTGTGCCCTCTATGGCTAGCCCTTTGGCACCAAGGCGCGAACGCCTACAATCGGGCCGATGCCTGTTTCGCCTGCCCGCGCCGCCGCCTTCGATATCCTGCTCCGCGTCGAGCGCGAGTCGTCCTTCGCCTCCGAGTTACTGCATGCCGCGAATTACGAGAGCCTCTCGACGCCCGACCATGCGCTCGCCACGGAATTGGTTATGGGAGTTCTGCGCTGGCGCGCGCGACTGGATCACGTGATCGCCACGGCCGCTGCCCAACCACTGGCGAGACTCGACCCTGAAATCCTCGTCGCCCTGCGCCTGGCCCTTTATCAATTCCGCTGGCTCGATCGTATTCCGCAGCGCGCGGCCCTTCATGAGAGTGTCGAACTGGTCAAACGGGCCCGCAAGCGCTCCGCCGCGCCATTTGTGAATGCGGTGCTGCGCAAGCTCACAGCTGCGCAGCAAGATCCCCCGGAATCTGAAAACGAAAGTACGTCGGACGGTCTGTCCCGCGCGTTGGCGCACCCGTTGTGGCTTGTCGAACGTTGGGCACGTGAATACGGGATCGCCGCTGTCCGCCGGATCTGTGAACATGATCAATCGATCCCGACTACTGCTATCCGCGTGCGCGTGCCAATCGCCGAAGCGGAACTCTCGGAACTTACTCATGACGGCGTGATGCTCACTCCCGGCGCCCTGCTGGCCTCTGCGCGTCGGGTCGCAGCCGGAGACATCACGAAAGCTCGCGCATTTCGGGCCGGCCGAATAGTCATTCAGGACGAAGCTTCACAACTGGTCGCCGCGCTCGTCGGTTACGGACTAGAAAACGGAACTAGAATTCTGGATTGCTGTGCGGCTCCCGGTGGCAAAACACTCGCTGCTGGTGATCACAACTCGCGGGCCACAATCACGGCCGTTGACGTTCACCCTCACCGGGCCCGACTCATGCAAAGGCGTCTGCAAACGCAGACGTGTTCGGCACGGATCCAAACTGTGATCGCCGATGCCCGGCACCTGCCGCTAAGGGTCAAGTTCGAACGTATTCTGGCTGACGTTCCCTGCTCCGGCACGGGGACGCTCGCCCGCAATCCCGAGATTAAGTGGCGCCTCAAACCCGACGACTTGTCTCAGCTGCAGGCACGCCAGAGCGCGATTCTTCGCTCCGCCCTTGCGCACGTTGCTCCCGGAGGTCGCGTCATCTATTCCACTTGTTCGCTGGAAAAAGGGGAAAACGAAGATGTCGTCGAGCAGGTGCTGGCCGACGACAAATCGATTCACCTCCTGAATTGCCGCGCGGAACTCGATCGTTTGATAGAAGCCGGGGAGCTCATCTGGCCTGATTCCGCATCACTCACGCGCGGCCCTTACCTGCGCACGATCCCAGGCATTCACCCCTGCGACGGATTTTTCGCCGCAATCCTGGAAAGAACCTAAGAGAGTTCTCGAAGTTTGATCCGCGTAAGTGCCTGGCTAACGGTTTTCTTAACGCACCTCAAAGCTGACCGCCGTCCCGGCGAGCACTTTCTGACCTGCCGCCGGCGCTTGCGAGACAATGATACTGGCGGGCGTAGGTTGCGCCGGAGGTGTCGGCGCGACGGTCGGGGGAGCGGTCGCCGTACTCGTGGTCGCCGGGGGAGTGTCATCCGCTAGTGCAATGGGAGGCGGTGCCACGCTCACATTTCCAAGTCGGAACCCCTCATCCTCCAGAGTGCGGCTCACCGTTCCCAACGGCTGTCCGACAAAACTCGGCATTACGAAGGCCGGCGGGGCGGCGGTCACCGTGACCAGCAGACTGATTTTCGGCGCGAGCACCTGGGTTGCGTTTGCCGACGGACTCTGCGCCAGCACCTGATCCGCTGGAATGCCTGGAGACTCGACTACCGCCATCGAAGCCACATCCAGCCCGCGCCTGCGAATGTTCAACTCCGCCGCGTGTTCGCTCTGTCCTGTAACATCTGGAATCGCCACCCGCGTTGGCCCCAGACTTTGCGCCACGCGAACCTGCCACCCGCGCCGCACTTTCGTTCCTGGCAACGGCAACTGCGACATGATTCGTCCTTCAGGAATCTGCGGACTGTAATACTGTCGCTCGATGGAGATTTGCAATCCGAGTCCGGCGACCGCCCTCTCTGCTTCTGCCGGGGCAACGCCGACGAGTGGAGGAACGGCGACCTCCTGCCCATGAATCGCAAAGCGCATGGCCGTCAGCGCCGACACCATGGCGACAATCACCAGAATCAGCCCCATCAGCGCTAATCGGATCGCAGATTTCATGCTTTTCGAGCAGCCGGAGCTGCGTGATTCAAGATTATATCCGGCTCCCCTCTGTTAGGAATTAATCAACCTATTTTCAACAATATACGGTTCAAAAACACGCCAAGGCGGTTTTTCGGGCATCCAACCCTCTTTGCGGAGGATCAAAGTCAGGTGGAGCTTCATTTTTTATGGTGATTCTATGACTTCCGAATTGGAGTATGATGAGTGCGTGCGGCGTTCAATTCCGGCTTCGGTCGCGCTGTTCAGCCTGTTCGCGCTATCGCTACTTCTTGTATCGAGTAGCTATGCCCAGATCAATGGCGCTCCTGCTTCGGTGACCTCACCTGGATTCGGCGGCAACGCGATCAACGGCCCTCGCGCCAGCGTCACGTCTCTCGGACCACGCGGATACGCGCCCGGACCCGGCGTAGGCTTCTCCACCGGAATTCCATTTGACGGTCGTCGTGGCGACGATCGCCGTGGCGATGGCGAGCGCGGGCATCATCATCACGGTTCTGACGTTCCGCCGGTGTTTTACGCGTTTCCTGTCCCTTACGCCGTTGACCTCGGCGCAGCAGCGGAGGAGGACAACGCTGAGACCGATGCTGACGAGCAGGACTCCAACTATCAGGGTGGCCCCACCGTATTTGATCGCCGCGGATCAGGCCGTGAAACTTATGTCCCGCCGGCGCGAACCACGCCCGCTCCTCATTCCGCGGACCGCAGAGATGATGCGGCCGCGCCCACTGCTCCTGAGGCCTTGGAGCCGACGATGCTCGTTTTCAAGGACGGTCACAAGCTCGAAGTTGGGAACTACGCGATCATCGGTCAGACCCTCTTCGATATGACGCCCGGGCACGCACGCAAAGTCCCGCTTGCGGATCTCGATCTCGAGGCCACGCGGCGGCAGAACGACGATCGCGGCATCACCTTTCAGCTGCCCATATCCTCCAAGGTGAACTAGTCGTGCCCAAGCTGGCCTTGGTCGTGCTGCTCGCTGCCCTGATGCCGTACGCTAGCGCGCAGAGGCCAATGTCGCCTCCGCACTTTTCCTCATTCCCGCATAGCACGCATGCGCGCCCGTTCCCGTACCCGGTCGTTTTCTATGCGGATTCCTTCGACTACGAAGCGCAATCCCATCCTCTCGTTGCATCCCAGCCGGCCGTCGTCGTCATGCAAGCACCTCAAGAAAAGCCCGAGCCACTCCCGCCCCCGGCACAACCGCTTCTGATTGAACTGCAGGGTGGCCAATATATCCGCGTAAATGGCGAAGAGCCCGCTGTAGCCGAGATCCTCGACCAGAACCTAGACCTAGCGCTTAAGCCTGGCGAATCGCCGACGACAGCGATTCCGAGCCAGGATCTGGTTCCCGCGGTACTTGTGTTCCGCGACCGCCACCGTGAAGAAGTAGCCGCCTACACCATCGCCGATGGCATGCTCTACGCCCAAGGGAACTACTACACCGACGGATCCTGGAACAGGAGGATTGCTCTTTCTTCATTGAACCTTCCTGAAACCATCGAGGCCAGCCGTTCCCGCGGTGTGCATTTCCGCCTTCCCGCCGCCCCCAACGAAGTTGTAACCCGCCCTTAATTCGCACACAACCCTCCGTAGAACGTTGCTTCCAACGTCTCGTGCTCGCGGCCCAGCCTCAGCCCAGTCAATGCTCTCTCCGCGCTGAACCCGCTAGCGTGGTATAATGTACGCAGTTCCCAGGACACATAACATCCTGTAAATACAAGCAGTTACAAGCGTTTCCCAGCCGGATCAATCCGGTTTGAGCTGACGGCTGAAGGCTGACGGCTGAGAGCTAAGAATGGCTGACGATCAAAACCCCGAACTTCCTCTCCCTCCTCCTCCCGGTGGCGATGGCCCCGGCGCGCTGAACATTCAACCGGTCAACATTGAAGAGGAGATGAAGCGGTCGTATCTCGACTATTCGATGTCGGTGATTATCGGCCGCGCGCTGCCCGACGTGCGCGACGGATTAAAGCCCGTCCATCGCCGCATTCTGTACACCATGCAGCAGATGGGGCTGCAACCCAACCGCGCCACGCGCAAGTGCGCCCGCATCGTCGGCGAGGTAATGGGCAAGTATCACCCCCACGGCAACTTGGCCGTCTACGACGCCCTGGTTCGCCTGGCGCAGGACTGGTCGATGCGTTACCCGCTGATTTTCGGTCAGGGGAACTTCGGTTCTGTCGACGGGGATCCACCTGCCGCAGACCGTTACACTGAGGCGAAGCTCGCGCAGGTTGCAACTCCGCTTCTCGAAGACCTCGACAAGGAAACCGTAGATTTCCATCCCAACTACGACGGCAGTGAGGTCGAGCCCGATGTTCTTCCCGCGCGCATTCCGAATCTTCTGGTCAACGGCTCGGATGGCATCGCTGTGGGCATGGCGACGAAAATTCCGCCCCACAACCTGACGGAAATCATCGACGCGACCATCACGCTGGTCAACGATCCCAACGCGCAGCTCGCCGAGATTTTGAAGTTCGTGCAGGGGCCTGACTTTCCCACAGCCGGCATCATTCACGGCCGGGCCGGAATCTTCGAGGCCTACCGCACCGGCCGCGGCCGCTTCATGATGCGCGCCAACGCCGCGATTGAGAATCTCACCAAAGATCGCCAGTCCATCATCGTCACTGAGATTCCGTACCAGGTGAACAAGTCTGTACTGATCAAGCGGATCGCACAGTTGGTCAACGACAAGGACATCGAAGACATTTCCGATGTTCGCGACGAAAGCGACCGCGACGGCATGCGCATTGTCGTCGAACTGAAGCGCGGCGCCGAACCCCAGATCGTTCTCAACCAGCTCTTCAAGCACACCCAGATGCAGGAGAGCTTTTCGATGATCCTGCTCGCGGTGGTCAATGGACAGCCCCGCGAAATGGGCATTATCCAGACCATCAAGTACTTCATCGAACATCGCGTTGACGTCGTCCGCCGCCGCACCGCGTACCTGCTCTCGAAGGCGCGGGACCGCGAGCACATTCTCGAGGGCTACATTACCGCTCTCGATCACCTCGACAACGTCATCGCCATCATTCGCGGTAGCGCCAACCGCGCCGACGCCCGCGAAAACCTTGTGCTCTACTTCGGCGGCAAAAAGATCGACATCAACACTACCGGCCGCACTCCCAAGCTCGATCCGGAGAAACCCTTCACGGCGAAGCAGGCCGACGCCATCCTCGAACTGCAGTTGCATCGCCTGACCAAGCTCTCCATCGACGAAATCGCCAACGAGTTGAAGAGCGTCCGCGACAACATCGCCGAATACGAATCCATCCTTGCGTCCGAGAGGAAGCTGCGCAACGTCATCATCAAAGAACTCGAAGAGGTCAGGAAACTCTACGGTGACGAGCGCCGCACGCGTATAGAAGACGAAGCCGCAGAAATCGTGCTCGAGGATCTGATTGCCGACGAGCAGGTCGCGGTCACCGTCAGCCATTCCGGCTACATGAAGCGCACGCCCATCTCCACCTACCGCATGCAGCGCCGCGGAGGCACGGGCCGCACTGGCATGAAGACGCGAGACGAGGATTTCGTCGAGCATCTGTTCCTTGCATCGACGCACGCCTACATTCTCATCTTCACGAACAAGGGCCGCGTCTACTGGCTGAAAGTCTACGAAATTCCGGATGTCAGCGCCGCCGGCAAAGGCAAGCACATCGGCAATCTGGTCGGTCTGCAACCCGGCGAGACCGTGAAGACCATGGTCGCGGTGCGCAATCTTGAGGAAGAAAATAAGTACGTTTTCTTCGCCACACGCAACGGCCTGGTGAAAAAGTCCGAGCTGCGCGAATTCATGCACGTGCGCTCCAACGGCATCAACGCGATCAACATCGAGCAAGGCGACGAACTGGTCGCCGCCCGCGTTACCGACGGCAACCAGATCATCTTCCTCGCCTCACACGAAGGCATGGCTGTCCGTTTCGACGAAAGCCACGTCCGCCCCATGGGCCGGGCCGCGTATGGGGTTTGGGGCATCGACCTCGAAGACAAGGACTACGTAGTTGGCATGGCCACGACTGCCAAGCCCGGCGCAGCAGCCCCGGCCACGGGAGCGCCTGCCCCTGAGAAAGTGGAAGGCGAGCCTGAGCCCATCGACGTTGCCGTCAAAGGCACGCTCATCCTCTCGGTCACGGAGAACGGCTACGGCAAGCGAACTCCGGCCGACGAATACCGTCTCACCAACCGCGGTGGCAAAGGCGTGATCAACGTTAAGACCACCGAGCGCGTCGGCAAAGTGGTTGGCATCGCGCAGGTCGATGAGACTTCTGAAGTCATGCTGATCAGCCACTACGGCAAGATCATTCGCATGGACTCGACCACCATCCGCGAATCCGGCCGAAACGCACAAGGCGTCCGCCTCCTGCATATGGAACCGGGCGACCGCGTCGCCGCCGCAGTCGTGATCGCGCCCGAAGAAGAACCCAACGGCAACGGTGGCACGCTGATTCAGTAGGCGGCCGCCGCTTTGTGCGAGGAATTCGGAAAACAAGGACGCGGCCTTAGGGCCGCGTTCCTTATTGACGGAAGCGGGAGGACGTGATGACTGGCGGGGTTCGGGCGGCATTGCGATGGGTGGTCTGCTTGGCGGTGTGCGCGTGGCCGAAAGCGAACTTGGCACAATTGGTGCCGGGCCCTCCCGCGGAAAAAGTCATCATCGACACCGACATCGGCGATGACGTCGACGACGCATTTGCGCTGGCGCTCGCTGTGAAGAGTCCCGAACTGGAGATTCTGGGCGTGACAACCACCTTCGGCGATACCGAGACGCGTGCCAAGCTGGCGGACAGGTTCTTGGGCGAGGCGGGCGGTCAGGAGATTCCGGTGTCAGCTGGCAAGCCGACGGCGACAAAGAATCCAATGTCGCAGCGGCGATATGCCGAGGGCGGCCATTTCGCGAAGGCGTCGCACGGGGACGCTGTGGAGTTCCTGCTGCAGCAGATTCGAAAATATCCCGGTGACATTACTCTGATTGCGATCGGTCCGCTGATGAATGTCGGAGCGGCCATCGATCGAGATCCCGCGACCTTCCGCAAGCTGAAGCGGGTAGTGCTGATGGGCGGGTCCATCCGGCGGGGCTATGGCGATCTGGGGTACACTCCGCCGGTCCCTCCGATGGCAGAGTGGAATATCGTGAATGATGTGCCGTCTGCGCAGAAGCTGTTTGCGGCGGGAGTTCCGTTGTTTGTGATGCCTTTGGATTCAACCCAACTGAAACTGGACGAAGTGAAGCGTGCATTCCTGTTCAGCCAGGGGACACCCCTGACCGATGCGCTCGCGGTGCTGTATCACCTGTGGCGGCAGGAGACGCCGACGTTGTTCGACCCCATGGCGGTAGCATTTGCACTGCGACCTGAGTTGTGTCCGGTGCAGCCCATGCATATTCGCGTGGACGAGAAGGGATTCACGCGCGAGGAGCCAGGGACTCCGAATGCTCAGGTATGTCTGGATTCGAATGCGGAGGATTTTTTTAGGTTCTATTTGAAGAGGGTGGCAGCGAGATAGTGAGACGGGGAAAAATGACAGAGCTAAGGCTGGTTCGTACCGCGATGTGGTTGACGATTTCGGCTCTCCTGCTGAATGCGCCCACGGTTGGGCAGACCAAGCAGGACGTCGATCTCCTCGTCAGCGGCGGCATCGTCGTTTCGATGGACGGGACAAGGGCCATTTTTCAGGACGGGAGCGTCGTCATCAAGGGAGATGCGATTGTCGCTGTCGGACCGCGGGCGGAGATCGAGGCTCGATATCAGAGCGCGCAAACACTCGATGCTCGCGGAAGGCTGGTTCTGCCGGGGTTTATCAATGGACACACGCACGTCCCGATGACTCTGTTTCGCGGACTGCACGATGATGTGACCCTGAATGACTGGTTGTATAAGTACATCTTTCCGGCCGAAGCGAAGAACGTGAATGAGGAGTTTGTTCGGTGGGGGACGAGGCTGGCGGCAGCGGAGCAGATCCGGTCCGGCGTGACCACGTTCGCCGATATGTATTACTTCGAGGATGCGGTTGCGGAAGAAACGAAGGCGGCAGGGATGCGCGGCGTGCTGGGTGAGACGTTTATCGATTTCCCGGCGCCGGATAACAAGAGCGAAGCCGAGATGCTCGCTTACACCGAGAAGTTTCTCAAGCGGTGGCAGGGGGATGCGCTGATTCATGCGGCGCCGGCTCCGCACTCGATCTATACATGCTCGAAGAAAACGCTCGAGGATGCTGCGGCGCTGGCCAGAAAATACCAAGCGCCGATTCTGATTCACGTTGCGGAGATGAAGAAAGAGTGGGAGGACAGCGTGAAACAGAACGGCATGTCGCCGGTCGCTTATCTCGACAAGATTGGAGTGCTAGGTCCGGACATCGTAGCCGCGCACTGCATTTTCGTCGACGAGAACGATCGAAAACTGTTGGCGGAGCGACATGTGGGGTGCGTCCACAATCCGTCGAGCAACATGATGATTGCGAGCGGCGTGTCTCCGGTCCCGGAAATGCGGGCGGCTGGCATTGCGGTGGGGCTGGGAACGGATGGTCCGGCGGGAAGCAATAACGATCTCGACTTGATGGAGGAGATCGACTTGGCAGCGAAACTGGCCAAGATTACGAGGATGGATCCGCTGGCGCTGAACGCCAGGGCCGTTGTAGAGATGGCGACCATCGCCGGCGCTCGGGCGTTGCATATGGAGAAAGAGATTGGCTCGCTAGAGGCGGGGAAAAAGGCGGATTTGATTCTGATCAGCTTGAATGAGCCGAATGCGGTACCGATGTATGACATCTACGCGCAGATTGCGTATTCGCTGAAGGCGAGCGATGTCGAGACGGTGGTGATTGGCGGGCGCGTCGTGATGCAGGAGCGGAAATTGCTCACGATTGACGAGGCGCACGTGTTGGAGAAAGCACGTGAGTATCGTAAGTCGGTTGGCGCCTCGTTGGGGATGGAGTAATCGTCAGGGCCGGAATGCCCGTCAAGTGGTCCTAATCGGGGGCTCCCGTATAATCAAGGGATTCTCTATGCTTGCCGTTCTGGATAGGATTCTTGCGGCTACGCGGGCGCGAGTGGCGGAGGCCAAGCGCGACGCGGATTTGCGCGAGTTGGAGCGGCGAGCGGAAAAACACGTGCCTCGCGGATTTCGGCGGGCGCTGCATTCGAAGGCTCTCACGGGCGTCGCCGTGATTGCGGAACTGAAGAAGGCTTCGCCATCGAAAGGGCTGATCCGGGCAGAGTTTCACGCGGCAGAGTTAGCGAGGGAACTAGAGGCGGCGGGAGCAGCAGCACTTTCGGTCCTGACAGATGAAGATTTCTTTCAAGGTTCACTCGGGAACTTGCGCGAGGCTTCGGCGGCGGTGAGGATCCCCTGCTTGCGCAAGGACTTCATTGTGGATGAGTTTCAGTTGGTCGAGGCGCGGGCTAGTTCCGCCGACGCGGTTCTTTTGATTGTCGCGGCGTTATCTGGGCAGGAGTTGGATGCACTCGCGGTGGCGGCTCGCGCGAAGGGGTTGGACATCCTGTGTGAGGTGCACGATTCCGAGGAGTTGCATCGAGCCTTAGATGCGGGATGTGACATAGTCGGCGTAAATACGCGCGATCTGCGCACGTTCAACGTCGATCTTGAGACGGCGGTTGTTTTGGTGGAGAAGATCCCTGCGGGTGTTGTGCGAGTAGCGGAGAGCGGGATTCACTCTGCGGACGATTTGGCGCGTTTGCGAACGGTAGGGTACGACGCCTTTCTGGTGGGGGAGTCGTTGATGCGAGCGGAGCGGCCGGGGGACGCGTTGCGAGAGTTGCTTTTGCCCAGTACCCGGCACCCCGTCGCCAGTCAACGATAGGATTTTACCGGGTGCTGACAACTGGCTCTATGACTTGGGTGAAGATTTGCGGGATGACGAATCTGGAAGACGCGCTCGTTGCGGTCGAGGCTGGCGCCGACGCGGTGGGGTTCGTGTTTTATGAGAAGAGTCCGCGGTGTGTGAGTGTGGAGACGGCTCGGGAGATCGTGGGGAAGCTGCCGGAGAACGTGGAGAAGGTGGGAGTGTTCGCCGGCGAATCGGTGCCTCACTGGGTGCAGATCGTGCTCTCGACAGGGTTGACGGCCGTTCAGCACTATATGCCGCTGGAACCTGATGTCCAGTCACATCAGGCAAAGGCGGTGGGACGCGGTGTGTTTCCGAAGCCTCTAAAGTTCTTCATGGCTTTGCCGATTGGCTTGTTCCTTGAAGCGGGGGCGCCCATCGATGAACTAGCTAAGGACTTTGCATACCTAGGAGATGAGATGCCCGGGCGCCCACCTGTTCCCGAGGGTGTTCTAGATACGTTCTTCCTTGATTCCGGAGGGGCGAACATTCCGGGTGGGACTGGACGACCATTTGATTGGATAAAAGCTGTGCCGCTTGTGGAAGGGATGCGGCGGGGGGGCCTCAAGCTGGTCGTGGCTGGGGGATTGACCCCTGTGAATGTTGGTCAGCCTATTGGGATACTTCAGCCTTGGGGTGTGGATGTGGCTTCCGGTGTCGAGGCGATGCCGGGAAAGAAGGATCCGGAGAAAGTGCGGGCGTTTGTGCGGGCGGTGCGAGAGACCGATCGCAAGGTGATTTAGACATGGCCACGGTTGCACGGACTTCCAAAGTCAAAAACCCCACCCTAGGCTCGCCAAAGAACGGCGATCCTAGGATGGGGCACCCTCGGGGTTTTTCTTCCTCACCGGGCGGCGGCCGGGAAAACGAGCCCGGGCGGTTTGGGGTTTACGGCGGACGGTATGTACCGGAAACGCTGATGGCGGCGCTCGAGGAACTGGAGCGCGAGTATGAGAAGGCGAAGCGTGACAAGAAATTCCAGGTACGACTGGAAGGGTTGCTCCACACCTATGCTGGGCGTCCGACGCCGTTGTTTTTTGCGCGGCGGCTAACGCAGAAGCTGGGTGGGGCGAAGATTTATTTGAAGCGGGAAGACCTGCTCCACACCGGCGCTCACAAGATCAACAACTGCCTTGGGCAAGGGCTGCTGGTGGAGCGCATGGGGAAGCATCGCGTGATTGCCGAGACTGGCGCGGGGCAGCACGGCGTGGCGACCGCGACGGTGTGCGCGCTGCTGGGCTTTGAGTGCGTCGTCTACATGGGCACCGAGGATATGCGGCGTCAGGAACTGAACGTCTTCCGGATGCGGCTGCTGGGGGCGGATGTGCGCGGCGTGGATTCGGGATCGCGCACGTTGAAAGATGCAATCAACGAAGCGATGCGGGACTGGGTCACGAATGTGCGGACGACGCATTATCTGTTAGGCAGCGTGCTGGGGGCGCATCCCTATCCGACGATGGTGCGGGATTTTCATCGCGTAATTGGGCGCGAGGCTCGCGCACAGATTCTCAAAGCCGAGGGGAGGTTGCCTGCTGCAATTATTGCGTGCGTTGGCGGAGGATCGAATTCGATTGGGATTTTCTACGACTTTCTAAGCGACAAGAAAGTCCGGCTGATCGGAGTCGAGGCTGGCGGACGCGGTGAGGCCCTGGGCGAGCATGCGGCGCGGTTTCGTGGTGGGTCACCGGGAGTGCTGCAGGGCACGTATTCGTACGTGTTGCAGGATTCGGGAGGACAGATTGCCCTGACGCATTCGGTGTCGGCGGGGTTGGACTATCCGTCGATTGGGCCGGAGCATGCGGCCTTGCGGGATGCAGGGCGAGCGGAGTATGTCCCCGCGTCGGACGCGGAGGCGCTCGAGGCGACGACTCTGCTGGCAAGGACCGAAGGGATTATTCCAGCACTGGAGTCGGCGCACGCAGTAGCAGAGGTGGTGAAACGAGCGCCGAAGATGAAGAAGTCGGACGCCGTGATTGTGAATGTGTCGGGCCGCGGCGATAAGGATATTGGGATTATGCGGGAGAACCTGAAGCTGGATTGAGCCATTGAATCATTGATTCAACGTCTTATGCCTCTCATTTTCCACAAAACTCCGGCGCTGGTGGTGTACGTGACCTGCGGGGATCCGGATCTCGCAACGACGCGCGAGATTGTGCTCGCGGCGATCGAGGCCGGGGCCGACGTGATTGAACTGGGAGTACCGTTCAGCGATCCGGTGGCGGATGGGCCTGTGATCCAGCGGGCAAGTGAACGGGCACTGAAGCACGGGACGTCGCTCGCACAGGTACTGACGCTGGCGGCTGAGGTGCGGCAAGATGCGCAGTCAACCGGACTAATCGTGTTTTCGTATTTGAATCCGATATTGCAGATGGGGATGGAGAAGTTCTGCAAGGTGTCGCGGGCGGCGGGTGTGGATGGGGCGCTGGTAACGGACTTGCCGGTAGAAGAGGCGGGCGAGTATTTGAGGGCGATGCGGGAACATGATCTGGCGCCGGTGTTCCTGGCGGCGCCGACGAGTCCCGACGACCGTCTGAAGCGAATTGCGCAGGCTTCGCGGGGCTTCGTGTATGCGGTGTCGCGGACGGGAGTGACCGGGGCGCGGCAGCAGTTAGCCGACGATGCACAAAAGTTGGTGCGGCGATTGCGGCGCGTAACCAAGTTGCCGGTTGCTCTGGGATTTGGCATTTCTACCGCGCAACAGTTTGCTGAGGTGGGCGAGTTCGCGGATGCTGTAGTGGTTGGCAGCGCGATTGTGGAGACGATCGAGCGGAATCGGGGGCGAGAGGCGGCGGCGGTCGGGGAATTCGTTCGGAAGCTGACGGCACCCAGTCCACAGCCGTCCGTCGCGGTTCGGTGACTATCGTCGGAAAGGGAGGGTCAGAATCCCCACGTCTCGCAAAGAACGCGAGACATGGGGCACCCGAGCGGAGTTTCTCCAAGGTTTCGCATGGACATCGAGGATTGGCGAAATAAAATTGACGATTTGGATCGGAAGCTTGTCGCGCTGCTGAGCGAACGGGCGCGGGCTGCCGTGGAGATTGGGCGTCTCAAGCGCAATACCAATTTACCTGTCTACGAGCCGGATCGGGAGCGGATCGTTTTCACGAACGTTCAGGAAGCGAATCGTGGGCCACTGCCGGGACGTGATTTGGTGCGGATTTACGAACGCATTATCGATGTGATGCGGAATATTCAGAAGCAAGAGATTATGCCCGCGGAAGAGGCGGCCAAGGGTAGCACCGAGATGGATTCAGACGTGAATGATTGAGAGCGTGGCCGATGGAGGGGAGAAGCAGATTCCTCGCTACGCTGGTAATGACAAGACTTTATATGAGCCAAAAGCTAAAGGCCAAGAGCTAAGAGCCAAGAGCTAAGAGCCAAAAGCTGACATCTGACACGTAACGAGAGATTCCTATGATTGTGGCAATGCAGGAAGGCGCGGACGAGCAACTGATCCAGCAGGTGATTGAGCACCTGGTGAAGATGGGATTTGAAGTGCACCGCTCGACCGGGGCGCGAATGACCGTGCTCGGCGCAGTCGGATCGGGGATCGATTTCGATATCCGCATCCTGGAACTGCTGCCCGGGGTGCAGGAAGTCCATCGCATAAGTTCCCCGTACAAGCTGGCGGGGAGAAGTTTTCGTCCGGAAGGGACCGTCGTCCAGTTGGCGAATGGGATGGGCATCGGCGGGAATGAGGTCGTGGTGATGGCCGGGCCGTGCTCGGTGGAATCGCGCGAGCAGCTTTTTTCCACCGCGGAAGCGGTCGCGAAAGCGGGCGCGAAAGTTCTGCGCGGGGGCGCGTTCAAGCCTCGCAGCTCGCCGTATTCGTTTCAGGGGCATGGCGAGGAAGCACTAAAGTTGCTTCGCGAGGCGGGAGAGAAGTTCAGCCTGCTCGTGATCAGCGAAGTGATGGAGATTTCGCAAATTCCGCTGATGCTGCCCTATGTCGACATTTTGCAGGTAGGCGCACGTAACATGCAGAACTTCAATCTGCTGCGGGAGCTGGGCAAGGTGCGCAAGCCAGTGCTGCTGAAGCGCGGGATCGCAGCGACGCTGGAGGAGTTGCTGCTGTCGGCGGAATATATCATGGCGGGCGGAAATTACGAGGTGATCCTGTGCGAGCGCGGGATTCGAACTTTCGAGACCTACACTCGAAACACGATGGATATTTCAGCGATCCCGATCATTCACAAGTTGTCGCATTTACCGATGACCGCCGATCCGTCGCACGGCACAGGGCGTCGCGACAAAGTGGCGCCCATGGCACGCGCGTCAGTGGCCGCGGGCGCGGACGCGCTCCTGATCGAAGTGCATTGCAATCCGGACAAAGCGCTGTCGGATGGGGCGCAGTCATTGTTTCCCGACCAGTTCGCGAAACTGATGGACGAGTTGCGAATTATTGCCCCGGCAGTAGGAAGAAAGATTGGGTAATTCTTTTTCACCACAGAGACACACAGGCGCAGAGAAGGGCAATTGGGCCGATTGAGCCTCGTGTTGTCTTTCGGTTCTCAGGTTAAGATGTCTTGCTGTTTGCCTCTGTGTCTCAGTGCCTCTGTGGTGAAATCTGATTTATGGCGATTCGACAGATCACGATCATCGGGACTGGGCTGATTGGCGGATCGCTGGGTCTTGCCCTCCGAAAGAAGAAGTTCGCCGGGAGGATTGTGGGGTGCGACCGCGAGGCTACCCTTGAGCGGGCGCGACTTCGGGGGGCCATTGACGATGGAATAGCGAATCCTGGGGACGCGGTTCGCGGCAGTCAGATCATCGTGCTCGCGACTCCGGTGCTGGCGATCGTCGATCTGATTGAGCGTCTGGGCCCGGCGCTTCCGGCGAAGGCGTTGCTTACCGATGTGGGGAGTACGAAGGCTGCGGTGGTCGATCGCGCTCTGAAGCTGTTCGGGAAGAACGCCGGGAAGCGGTTTCTCGCGGGGCATCCGATGGCGGGAAAAGAAATGAGTGGGGTGGACTATGCGGATGCGGATTTGTTTCAGAATGCTGTGTGGTTTCTGACACCGCTGCCGGGGCAGAGCCTGAACGAAGGGTTATTCGCTGAATATGCGGGATGGATTGACGCCATTGGAGCGCGGATTGTGATGCTTCCGGCGGAGGAGCATGACCACCTGTGCGCATGGATCAGCCATGTTCCCCAGATGATTTCGACGGCATTGGCCGCGGCCCTGGTGGCGGAGTTCGGAGCAGAGGCTCCGCTGCTGCCCGCTGGCGGACGCGCCTTGCAGGAGATGACACGCATTTCTGCGAGTCCCTATTCGATGTGGCGCGATGTCGCGATCAGCAATAAGAAGAATCTGGAAGACGCGCTGTGGAAGGTGGAGCAGCGGATGGCGCACATCCGGGAGAACCTGGCAACTCGGCAACTCGCGGAAGAGTTTGAGCAGGCGCACCAGCTCAGGAAGGCTCCGCCGAAAAAGAGATAGGCAATTTGTATTGGGTAGTCGAGTATTTGTCTGATTGAACACGTTGAGCGGGCGACAATCGCACCGCCATTCTCGGTCTCTTCTTTCCGGTATTCTTGCCGCTACGATTGTCGTGGCGGATTTTCAGATAAAATGCGGACGCTATGAACAAAGTTGTAGCCAATGCAGATGAGGCCATCCGCGACGTGTTCGATGGCGCGACCATCATGATCGGAGGCTTCGGGTTGTGCGGAATGCCAGAGAATCTGATTCGGGCGCTGGTGCGCAAGGGGACCAAGAATCTACGGACGATCAGCAACAACGTGGGTGTCGACGGAGTGGGCAACGGTTTGCTGCTGGCTGCGGGCCAGATCGTTCATCACATTGGAACGTATGTGGGTGAGAACAGGCTGCTGGAAGAAATGGTGTTGAAGGGGACGATCCGACTCGACCTCGTTCCGCAGGGAACCTTCTCGGAGCGCATTCGCGCCGGGGGCGCGGGGATTCCGGCATTCTTCACGCCGACCGGAGTGGGAACAACCGTCGCCGAGGGCAAGGAGACGCGCGAGTTCGATGGTCGCCTGTATGTGATGGAGCGCGGGTTGACGGCCGACTTCGCATTGGTGAAGGCGTGGAAGGGTGACCGGCAGGGCAATTTGATCTATCGGAAAACGGCGCGGAATTTCAATCCGCTGATGGCGACGGCGGCGAAGATCACGATTGCCGAGGTGGAACATTTGGTGGAAGTCGGCGAGATGGACGGGGACGCGATTCACACGCCTTCGATCTACGTGAAGCGCATTTTTCAGGGAGAATTGTACGAGCGGAGGATTGAACGGAGGACGGTGCGGAAGGCGAGTGCCTAGTACCTAAGGAGCACGGGAAGAGCTCCCTGAGGCAGCGAGTGCGATCTGAGCGTGCAGGGATCCTTCGACTGCGGTCTTGCTTCGCGCTCGCGAAGCAAAACCTTCGATCAGGATGACGGGTGTTTCAGGATAAACCGCAAACAACCAACGACGAACTACAACATGAACAAGCCTGGCAAGGATGTCGACAAGCGTGAGCGCATCGTGAAGCGCATCGCGCGCGAATTGCGCGATGGTTTCTATGTGAATCTGGGTATCGGGATGCCCACACTGATTGCGAATCACGTGCCCGCAGAGATGGAGGTCACACTGCAATCGGAGAACGGGATGCTCGGTATTGGACCGTATCCGATCGAGGGGCAGGAGAATGCGGACCTCATTAATGCCGGCAAAGAGACGGTCAGCGAGATGCCCGGGACTTCGTATTTCTCCAGCGCCGAATCATTTGCCATGATCCGCGGTGGCCATATTGACCTAAGCGTGCTGGGCGCGATGGAAGTGGATGAAACGGGCAGTCTTGCGAACTGGATGATCCCAGGAAAGATGGTGAAAGGGATGGGCGGCGCGATGGACCTGGTGGCAGGGGCACGGCGCGTGGTCGTGGCCATGGAGCATACAACCCGAGAAGGTGCTCCGAAGATTTTGAAGAAATGTACTCTGCCTCTGACCGGAGTGAACGTCGTAGATACGATTGCGACAGAGATGGCGTATATCCGAGTGACAAAAGAAGGGCTGATTCTGGAGGAAGTGGCCCCCGGCCTTACGCCCGAGGACGTACAGCGGGCGACCGAGCCGCGACTGATCGTGAGTCCAAGATTAAAAGTGATGGAGAGTTAGCAATCCAGCCCCGGGCACATTCGACTCGAATCGCTCTGCCCCGTAATTCTTGAAGACGCCACAGTGTTCAGGGTTCTTTATTCGATAACGGGAAATGAGACGTGCGCGTCCTCCGGCGGAAGGAGAGAGCGCACCGAGTCTCCGTCCTTTTGGTCATCGTGACCCCTACCCTCATGGCGGGCATGGCTGCGCCTTTGCAACCAGTGCTTGAGATGTTTGCGTGCAGCGGGCGCAAGCTTGGAGAAGAACAGCCCCGCTCGCCCCTGGTCGCTCGCCCAGATCACATCGGCGTGACCGTGCAGAGTGAAATCGGTGCCTGGCAGTACGCAGCGAAAAGGAAGGTGCGAGCTGATGGGCACGGGCTCGGTTGCCTGCAGAGCCAGGCCGTGCTCGCTGATGTCGATGGTAACCGCGGCCAGCGTGGTGCCGTCGACGTCCAGATAGACGAGAGTCTTCATTTCGTAGCGCGCGGATTTTCGCCGCCGGCCTTTGACGTCTTTTCTGCCGGCCCTCACTGCGTCCTTAACCATCCCCGGATCTAGTGGACGGTAGAGGATCCGGCTGACACCCGACTGGAACGCTTGACCGGTCCCCGGCCACGCCCGGCTGGCCACGGCGAGCAGGGCTGGTTTTTGGGCTGGTGGCAACAGAGCCGCCATGCGCACGACTTCATCTGCGCCACGCAGGTCGAAGTCCACGATCAGTGTGGAGCAACGCCCGGCTAGGACCAGTTCCAGAGCTTCCTGGTTCGAACAGCAGAATACTGGCTCGATTCCGAGCTCTTGCAGGGCGGGTCGCAGCGTTTGAACGGACGAGTTGTCGCGGCAAAGCACAGCGGCAGACTGGCGCATGAGCTACAAACTACGGGGTTAATACCAAGTCTGTAAGGTCACAGCGGTAATCTGCGATTCGGTTACCGAAGGAAGCTGGTAACGCACCCACCAAACGGGTTCTGACGTGGCGGCAGGCGTAGATACCCCGCTGTTATAATTAAAAATTGCGCTCATGACTGGGAAGAGACTGATTCGTTCGACGACGGTTTTGTCAGTACGCCGTGGCGGCAGCGTAGTTCTGGCCGGCGACGGGCAGGTCACACTGGGTGAGTCGGTGATCAAGCACACTGCCAAGAAGATCCGGCGCCTGTATAACGACAAAATCCTCTCTGGATTCGCTGGGTCGACGGCTGACGCGTTTACGCTTTTCAGCCGCTTTGAGGCCAAGCTGGAGCAGTATCACGGCAATCTTGGCCGTGCCGCCGTCGAACTGGCCAAGGACTGGCGCACCGATAAGTTCCTGCGCCATCTGGAAGCGCTGCTCCTGGTCTGCGACAAGGAGCAGACCTTTCTGCTTAGTGGTCAAGGTGACGTCATTGAGCCGGACAGCGGTATCGCGGCAATTGGCAGCGGCGGGCCTTATGCCCAGGCAGCGGCGCAGGCGCTCTCGGACCACACGGAACTCTCCGCTCGTCAGGTTGCGGAAGAAGCGATGAAGATTGCTGGCAGAATGTGCATCTACACGAATGACAAGGTGACGATTGAAGAACTCTGAACAGTCGTTGGCCGTTCGTCGTTTGTCGCGGGCTTTATCCGTCGAGGATAGGGTCTGCGCCAACGGCGAACGACCAACGACCAACGACTGATTTATGGCCATCTATCTCCCCTCGACCGCCGAAGAAGAGCAGCTCGCGTTGGACGAACTTACGCCCCGTGAGATCGTCGTTGAACTCGACAAACACGTCATTGGCCAGAAGGACGCCAAGCGCGCCGTGGCCATTGCGCTTCGTAATCGCACGCGGCGGCAGAAGCTGGCGCCGGACCTTGCGGAAGAGATCATCCCCAAGAACATCATCATGATCGGGCCGACCGGCGTGGGAAAGACCGAGATTGCCCGGCGGCTGGCCAAGCTGGCGAATTCCCCATTCTTGAAAGTGGAAGCATCGAAATTTACCGAAGTCGGCTACGTCGGGCGCGACGTGGAGTCGATGGTGCGGGACCTCGTTGAGATCGCAATCGACAACGTTCGCGAGGAGAAATTGGAGGACGTAGCCGACAAGGCGGAATTGAACGCCGAAGAGCGGCTGCTGGATATTCTGTTGCCACCGTCGCCTCCGGCGCGCCCGGAGCCGGTTTCGACTTCAGGCGGCGTTGTGATCGATGGCACCATGGCCCTGGCGGAGTCCTCCAGCCGGACGCGGGAAAAACTCCGGCAGCAATTGCGGGAGGGAAAACTCGACGACCGCACGGTAGAAATCGACGTGCGCGAGCGCAACTTCCCCTCGTTTGAAATCATCTCCAACCAGGGCGTCGAGGAGATGGATGTCAACATCAAGGATATGTTGCCGAACATCTTTGGGCAGCGGACCAAGAAACGCAAAATGAAGGTGAACGAGGCCTTCGAGTACCTGATTCAGGAAGAGGAACATCGGCTGATCGACATGGACCAGGTGACACGGATTGCGATTGACCGCGTGGAGAATTCGGGCATCGTTTTTCTCGACGAGATCGACAAGATCGCGGGGCGCGAAGGCGGCCACGGGCCGGATGTTTCGCGCGAAGGCGTGCAACGCGACATTTTGCCGATTGTCGAAGGCACCACCGTGAACACACGCTATGGCATGGTGCGGACCGACCATATCCTGTTTATCGCGGCGGGGGCGTTCCATGTATCGAAACCGAGCGACCTGATCCCCGAATTGCAGGGGCGGTTCCCGATTCGTGTGGAACTGCAATCACTGACCATGGAAGACTTCGTGCGAATTCTCACGGAGCCGAAGTCGTCTCTGGTAAAGCAATACACCGCTCTGCTGGAGACCGAAGGCGTCAAGCTGGAGTTCACACCTGAGGCCCTGGACGAAATCGCGCACTTCGCCTTCCGAGTGAATGAGAGCACAGAGAACATCGGCGCGCGCCGCCTGCATACGATCATGGAGCGGGTCCTGGACGAGTTGAGCTTCGAGGCGCCCGAGAAAAAAGGCCAGCAGGTCACCGTCGACGCGGATTACGTCCGAAAAATGCTGACCGACATCGTGAAGGACCAGGATCTGAGCCGGTACATCCTGTAAACGCCCTTCCCACTTTGGAATCCGGATATGCTCGTGTGGGCACGGGCGTGCAACTGCCCGGTGCTACTCTGCTCTCAAGGTGCAGAGGAAATACGAGTATCGCCGCAATCTCCCTCACTACCAGAAAGACAATCGAATCCTGTTCATCACCTACTCCACATGGCATCGCTGGAGACTGCCCGACATTGCGATGGATCTGGCTCTAGAATCTTGCAGACGAGCCGACGGCAGGAAATACTCCCTTTACACCGCGGTAGTTATGCCAGATCACGTCCACCTGATTTGCATGCCGCTTATAGACGAAAACGGCTCGATCTCAATCCCGGAGATCACCCGGACGATCAAGAGCGAATCGGCGCACCGGATCAACCACGCCTTAGGGCGAACGGGGCGCGTTTGGCAGGATGAGTCTTTCGATCATATCTCCGCGGCGATGAGAGTCTCGGGAAGGAGGTGCTGTACATTCTGGAGAATCCCGTTCGGGCTGGATTGGCGGCTAGTCCCGGAGAGTATCGATGGCTGTGGTGGAACCAACAGCTGATTGAGTCTGTGGCTTAAAACCAGCGCGGGCGAGTCGCCCGCGCCCACACGGGTTGTTCTGATATCCTGCCTCGAATCCAAATCATGAAATTCATCGACCGCACCCGCCTGCAGTCCCTGATGCAACGTGAACAGAAGAAGTTCGTCGACGAGCGCCCCAAGTCGAAGGCGCTGTTTGAGCGCGCGCGCAAGTCGCTGCTGGCGGGCGTGCCTATGAACTGGATGGTCAAGTGGGCAGGGGCGTTTCCTCCGTTCGTGCGCGAGGCGCAGGGTGCTCACTTTTTCGACGTGGATGGCCTCCGTTACACTGACTTCTGCCTCGGCGATACCGGCGCGATGACCGGGCATTCGCCGTTCGCCACGGTCAAGGCGGCGGAAGAACAGCTGCGGCGCGGCATCACGCTGATGCTGCCGGGAGAAGACGCCATCGCCGTCGCGGAGGAGCTGCAGAGACGATTCAGCCTGCCGTACTGGCAGTTCGCACTCACGGCGACGGATGCAAACCGGTTTTCGATTCGCCTGGCGCGGCAGATCACGGGGCGGCCGAAGATTCTGGTCTTCAACTGGTGCTATCACGGCACGGTGGATGAGACGTTCATTACGCTTGCAGCAGATGGCACGGCAGGGCCTCGGCCCGGAAACATCGGGCCGCCGGTCGATCCTGCGGTCACAACGAGGGTCATCGAGTTCAACGACGTTGCGGCGCTGGAGCAGGCGTTGGCTCCGGGGGATGTGGCCTGTGTGCTAGCTGAGCCGGCGATGACCAATGTCGGCATCGTGCATCCGCAACCGGGATACCACCTGGCGTTGCGCGAGCTCACACGCAAACACGGCACACTGTTGATTATCGATGAGACTCACACGATCTGCGCCGGGCCAGGCGGATACACGCGGGCGGAGAATCTTGACCCGGACGCGATCGTGTTTGGCAAAGCGATTGGCGCAGGGATTCCCGGGGCGGCCTACGGCTTTTCGAAGGAAGTCGCGGACCGCATTGTGGCTAAACAGGAACTTGAGAACTGCGACGTGGGCGGCATCGGGGGCACGCTCGCGGGGAATGCACTTTCCCTAGCCGCCATGCGGGCCACATTGACGAAAGTGCTCACGAAAGAAGCTTTCGACCGCATGATTCCGATGGCCGAGCGATGGACGGCCGGTGTAGCCAAGGCCATCGCGGACGCGGGGCTGCCGTGGCACGTGACGCGGCTAGGATGCCGCGCAGAATATCTTTTTGGCCCCGAACCGCAGAATGGGACGCAGGCGCATGACGCGATGGACTTCGAACTCGAACGGTTCATGCATCTTCATGCGATGAACCGGGGAGTCTTGCTGACTCCGTTTCACAATATGGCCCTGATGTCACCGCAGACCGAGGCAGAGGATGTGGACCTGCACACGAGGGTCTTCCGCTCCGCGGTGAAGGAGTTAGTGGGATAAACAACCGTTCCCCCGCGCCGCCCACGAACGCGCCTCGGCCGTGTACCCGGCCCCCGTGCTGGTTCTGTTAGTCTGTTGTTTCCCGCATGAGGCTTCTCCCGCGAAGGCTGCTGCTGGCGCTGGGTACACCGCTGATGTTCACCGCTTGCGCGAACATCGGACCACCGGAGCCTCCGTCGCTGGACTTGCCGAAGCCGCCATCGGATCTGCGCGCCCAACGGAAGGGCGACAATGTCACGCTCACGTGGACGGTTCCAACTCTAACCACAGATCGGCAGGCGGCGCATAGCTTTGGAGCGACGCGCATTTGTCGCGGACTGCAGGCCAAGTTGACGCAGTGTGTTCCCGTAGGAGAAGCCGCGCCCGGGAAAGCCATGCGGAAATCCGGCGAGCAAAAAGTCTCCGCCTCATACATCGATGTGCTGACCAGCACCGTCCAGGTCGACGATCCTTCGAGCTTTCTTAGTTATGCAGTCGAGGTACTCAATGCAGACAGGCGCGGCGCCGGACTCTCCAATCAAGTGCGAGTGTCACTGGCCCGCACCCTTCCGCCCCCGAAAGACTTAAATGCGTGCGTCACGGCTCAGGGAGTCGTTTTGGACTGGACGAGCGCTCCAATGCCGGCGTCTCCGTCAGCCGTGCGCTTCGTGTATCGCGTCTACCGCCGTCAGGAAGGCGACCCGCAGAAGATGCTTGTCAGCGAAGCGCCGGCCGGAATCGAGCGGCATCTTTCGCTCATTGATTCGAACATCGACTGGCAAAAGACTTATGAGTACCATACCGAGGCAGTGACATTGGTCGCTCAGGAAGGCAAGCCTGAGGTGCAGGTCGAAGGCGACGATTCGCCCGAGGTTAAGGTATTTGCGGACGATGTTTTTCCTCCGACAGTGCCTTCAGGGCTCCAGGCAATATTTTCCGGGCCTGGGCAGAATTCTTTTATTGACCTGGTTTGGGCGCCGGACACCGATGCCGATCTCAACGGATACTACGTTTACCGCCACGAAGAGGGGACCGAACCGATGAAGCTCAATGCGGAGCCCATAAAAACACCTGCTTACCGGGATGGCAGCGTAGCGGCAGGGAAGCACTACTTCTATTCCGTCTCTGCGGTGGATGTTCGCGGGAATGAAAGTCAGCGGTCGGAGGAGGCCAGTGAAACCGTGCCGTGACGATCCGGCGGGGCAATTCCGCGTCCCGATATCCGAGAATATTTCGTCCGCCTGCGCCTCAGCTTACAGATATATGGTTAGATAGATTGCGATGAAATACTGCCGATTTCAATTCAATGGCCAGTCGCAGTATGGTCTGGTCGAGCCAGTGGCCGGACGGGACGCGATTGTGCGGGTTCTGCTCACCCCTCCGGAGGAAGCCGACGGCGACATGGAGAGCCTGCGCACTCGGAGAATCGAAGCCATCCCGCTAGAGGAGGCGGCCCTGCTGCCGCCGGTGCGGCCTTCGAAGATTGTCTGCGTGGGGCGAAATTATCGTGAACATGCGGCGGAGTTAGGTCACGACGTGCCGACCGAGCCCCTTATTTTCTTGAAAGCCACGTCGGCCCTTCTGCCGCCCGGGGGCACCGTGCGTCGGCCGAAGATTTCCCAACGTGTCGATTATGAGGGCGAGCTGGGGGTGGTGATTGGCAAAACTTGTTACCAGCCCGCGCCGGACGCGGACATTCGGCAGTACATCTTGGGATATACCTGCGTGAACGACGTGACGGCCCGCGATCTTCAAAACAAAGACAATCAGTGGAGCCGAGCCAAGGGATTCGACACCTTTTGTCCGGTGGGGCCGCTGGTAACTGACGAGATTGATCCGTGGGCCGGTTTGGGCGTGGGAACACGCGTCAATGGCGAGGTTCGCCAGCAGGGAAATACACGCGACTTCATCTTTGCGCTCGACGTGGTAATCCGGTACATCGCGCAAGCGATGACGTTATTTCCGGGTGATTTGATTCCAAGCGGCACGCCCTCGGGCGTAGGGCCGCTCGTGGCCGGGGACGTGGTCGAAGTCAGCGTGGAAGGGATCGGGACACTAAAGAATACGGTTGTGGACGAGTAGGCCGAATCTTTCGGTATTCAGACAACCTTACTGCAGGCGGAATCGTTCCTTGATCAATCTCTGCAGCCGCGGCCGGTAAAGCAGATCATAGGCGAGCTCCTTGTCAGGGAACATTGCCAGCGCGGCGCGCTTGGCTCCGGCGGCCAACTCTGAAGCTTCTTCCACAGTCAGGTTGGGGTCCTGACCGATCACCGACATGACCATGCTGATCATCATCTGCAGCCGGCGGATTTTCCGGGCTTCTTCCTCGCGCTCGCGGAGGGCCTCCTCTTCGCCTAACGGAAAGCCTGTTATCCGCCCCACCTCCTGAGGAAAGTTCATGGTGTCCCCTTGTTATTCACCCAAGTGGCTGGGCGCTATACCTTTGGATGACGCAACGCGGCCGGGCGTTGCGACACCAGTTAACGGCATTGTGCCTTAGCTGTGCAGGAAAACAACTACCCGAAAGTGCCGCTGCTTGCAGTTCCCAGCGCTGATGGCGGAAAAAGTGGGCAGTTCGTTGAAGGGCTGCAATTCGGATACGGAGGAAGCGTAAAATCACCGAGTAAGCCGCAATCGGCCGTTATGGGGCCAATTCAAGAACTGGAGATTCCATGGCAAAGCCCGTAAGTTCCTCCGCCGGTACGCCGCCGCGACCGGATCCCAACGAGAAACTGGTGAAGGTATTCGATTCCGAGGATGAGACTGAGGCGATGGTGGTCAACGGCTTGCTCGAGTCGGCGGGCATCGACAGCGACCTGACCGCGGCGTCGATGGTGCAGGATATGTTTCCTGGCCTCGGGGGCATGATCATTCTGGTGCGCGCCGAAGACGCGGAAGCGGCGAGGAATCTAATCGCGGAGCACAGGCAGCCGCCGGCCGACGATGACGAAACGGCTGAGATCCAGACTATTGACGAGCCCCCACAGAAGCCGTGACCGAATGGCCGTCAAGGTAAAACGTGACAGCTCCGTCGAGGTCCGTGCGGTAAACGCGAGTTCCGGCTTCTGCCAAGCGCCCGAGAGTCTCGCGACGCGGCAGGCCGAATGGATTTCCTGATCCTACGGAAATGACGGCGAGCGCTGGCTTCGCCGCGGCCATCAGTTCCGGTGTAGTTGCATTTGCGCTTCCGTGATGCCCTACCTTGAGCAGGCTCGCGCTGGGATGATGCAGGGCAATGAGGCGTTCCACCTTCTGTTCGGCATCTCCCTCCAGCAGGACCGACGAGTTCCCGTAGCTCACCCGTAACACCAGCGAATCATTGTTTTGTGGCCTTTGTCCGACGGGCCAATCGCGCGGCGGGAACAGCACGCCAACGGTGGTGCCTCCGAAATTGAACTCATCTCCTTCCCAGTGGCGAACGACCTTAACCCCGAGCGCTCGAGCGGTAGCAATCACGCTCTCGAGCGCTTGGCTGGGCGGTACGACGCCCACCCACAGTTCTTTCGGCCTGAAATTTTTCAGGACGGTGGCTATGCCTCCGATGTGGTCGGAGTGACCGTGAGTGATGGCGACAGCGTCGAGCCTGGAGATGCCTCGCGTCCAGAGGTAGGGAGAAACGACATCCTCGCCGAAATCGAGTTGGGAGCCACCCGGCCCGATGGGGCCTCCAGCGTCAACGAGTAAAGTGTTGTATTGCGGCGTGACGAGCAAAATAGAATCGCCTTCGCCGACATCAATCGAGGTCATCTCCAGGACGCCGGCGTGCAGGCGAGGCGTTGGTGCGAGAAAAGCGAGAGCCAGCGAAGCGAGAAGAATAGCCCCTAGTCCGCCCGCAGCAAGGATCTTGCGACGCCGTGCGGTACACATTGCCAGCACGAGCGCCGCGGCGGCCAGCGTGATCATAACCATCGACGGTACGGCAACGCGCAGATCAGCCAAGCGCCACGCGCCCATGCCACGCACGGTGCCGGTAATCCCTTGAAGGGCAACCGCCGTGAGAAGCACAGGCAGCTTCGACAGCCAGGGCGAAATGTATCCTAAGGCAAGCGCGGACACCGCAGCAGGCATCATGAGCTGCGTCAGAGGAACCACGATCAGATTCGCGGGCAACCCAATGTTGGTGGCGCGATGGAAGTAGTACGCCATGGGCAATGCGAGCCCCATCTGCATGACGCCGGAGACGAAGAGCAGTTCCCATACAGACAGAGCGAAGCCGGATACGCCCCGAACCATCCGTTGCGACCACTTCTTGCCGATAAAAAGAGCGATGCGTCCTGCAATGAGCTGCAGGTCCAAACGGAATTGTGCCACGCGTGGAGAAAGGGTCCGAGCGTAAGCGGCTGAATCCCAATCGGCCAAAGCTCGCCTGTAAACTCCCGAGGTTCGCTGCAGGATTGGGACTCCGATCGCGGCGACGATCAGCACGCACACAAACGTCATCTGGAAGCTGGCCGTGAATAGTTGGCGCGGATCGAACACCAGCAAGCCGAGAGCGGCTGCTCCGAGGGCGTTCACCATGGCGCGATCGCGATAGAGGAGCCGCGTCAACAGATAAACACCGCACATAAGGGACGCGCGCCAAACGGGAGCCCCCACCTCTGTGATGAAGGCATACGACACGCAGAATGCGAGGGTAAACACCGTGGCCGGGGTGTCGCCGAGGCGCAAGCGGCGTAGTGTCCAGAAGACCACAAAGGCCAGGATGCTGACGTTCATACCCGAAACCACCAGCACGTGATAGGTCCCCGAGCGCTGAAAGTCGACGCGGGTGTCGCGGTCGATAAAGGCCTCCTCGCCAATCACCATAGCGTCGACCAAGGCGGCCTGGCGCGGGGGCCAGAGTTGGTGCACCTGTGCGACGACGCTACGGTGCATGCGACTCCGCCATGAGTCGATGCGGTTGCCTGCGAAGCCGGGAAGGAGTTCGACATTTTCGGCCTTTGACGATCCCAGCGCAGCGATACCGCGGTCCGCCAGATAGCCCTGGTAGTCGAAGGCTCCGGGGTTGCGAAAATTGCGCGGCAACTTGAGTTTTGCTGAGAAATGAACACGCTCGCCGTAGTGAAAGGTATGCGCCGTGCCCGATGCGTCGGCGGCAGAATTCTCTTGGGCGTCGTCAGGATGGGGCGAGTAAATGCTTAGTCGAACGCCGGAATGAACAGGCACCGTCAGGCCTGTTGCCGTGGTTATTTGTTCGGCCTCGACATCGAGTGTCTGCCTGATTTCGCCGAAACCGCTCGGTTGCGTGCGCCCGTCGCGGATGACGTGGGCGGTGACTTGGAGTTCCTGCCCATCGGTGTAAGGTTGGATGCTTGTGTCAAGGTGAGTCGCGGCTCCGCGTATCTGGATGTCTAGCGCTCCGAAGAGAAAGAACACTCCGATGCCAGCGTCCAGCCCAAACCGCATCGGCGTCGTCCGAAATACCCTGCGGCACATGCGAACGAAGCGCCTGCGACCACCCACCATAACGCGGGGCGCCACGCGTATACTCCGGCCACAATGCCCGAGGAATAGGCTAAGGCGGCCCAGAGCATGGGCTGGCGCGGGGCTTTTGTCTGAGAAACCGGGGACCCGGCCGCAGTGGGGGTTGCATCCATTGATCAGGAGCCTATGTCGGACCGCGGCGAATGCCGCAGGGAGGCAAGGCGCCAGCGCTAAAGCACCTCACCGCGCCAGGTGAACCACGCTCTCCAGGTGGTAAGTCTGCGGAAACAAGTCCACCAGGTGTACTTGCTCCACGCGATAGCCTCCTGCCCGCAGGGGCACCAGATCCCGGGCTAGAGTGGCCGGATCGCATGAAACATAAATAACCCGCGGCGCTCCTAGATTCGTCAACAGACGCGCCACGGGTTCTCCCAGGCCACTTCGGGGCGGGTCCACCACCGCAAGGTCGGGTTTATAAGGTATATGAGGGAGGACTGCACCCTTCCCGACCCGCCCCGAGTTTTCCGCACGGGCCAGGTACTGCTCCGCCGTTGCCTGGACCGCCTTACCATTCGAGGGTTGATTGTAAGAAAGATCACCTGAGGAAGTCTGTGACCACTCGACAGAAACGACGTGATGAAAGTCACAGGCCAGGGCTGTGGAAAACAGCCCGACTCCAGCGTACAGGTCGAGCGCCAGCCCACCGGATTGCCCTTGGGTGATGATCCTCACCAGTTCGTCCGTCAGGTACCGGTTGGTCTGAAAGAACGAACCAGCGCTGACCCGATAGGCGGCCCGTTGGGTCTGGTAAGTGAGGTGATCCACACCAACGGAGACGAGTTTTTCTGTGGGTGTGCTGGGGCTGCTGTCGCGGAATGCGGTTACTCCGGCGATTTCAGGCAGGGCTTCGCGCAAGTCTTCGGCCCAAGCCCGCACCGAGCTTCGGCGAGCCTCGGCTGCGCACTCCAGTTCCAAAAGAAGCTGCGTATCGTCGGCATTGGAGAAAAATTCAACTTCGCGCACGCCCTGCGGGACTTTGCCTGAGCGCCCGCTCCGCCACAGCATGGCGATGCCGCGGTTGATGAGGGGCGAACTGATGGGGCACTCCTCGACCGCGAGCAGATCGTGGGAAGCCAGCTTGAAGTATCCCGCAGTGAACGTGGGGCTGACCTGAACCTGCAAGCGGGATCGGTTGCGATAATTCCACGGAGGCGAGGCATGCACTTCGATCTCCTCGCTCAGTTCCAGCCTCGCGGTGCGGCGAAGAGTCTCGCGCAGGATCTCTTTTTTGATCTCAAGCTGGTGCTCGTAGTTCGCGTGCTGGTATTGGCATCCCCCGCAGCGGGTGAAGTACGGGCAGGCGGCCCCAACGCGGTTAGTAGAGGGCGCAAGAATCTCGTTTGCCTTCGCGCGTGCAAAGCCCGGCTTCTGCTCGGTGATTGAGGCTTCGATCTTTTCTCCGCCAAGGACGAAGGGTACGAAGACCGCTTTGCCGCGTCCGCGGTCATCCGCGGGCAGGCGCGCGAGGCCGTCGCCACCGTAGATCAGCTTTTCGACGGTAAGCAGCAAGAGCCGATTCTAAATCACAAATCACAGTGCCCTTCCAGCGGCCGCACCCGAGGCCCAGGCCCACTGGAAATTGAATCCGCCGAGATGGCCGGTCACGTCCACGACCTCGCCGATGAAGAACAGGCCCGGGACTTTGCGGCTCTCCATGGTTTTCGCCGACAGTTCGTCGGTGTCGACGCCTCCCGCAGTCACCTCGGCTTTCTCGAACCCCTCGTTGCTGGCGGGGACTATGGTCCAAGCGTGGATACGCTCGTCGAAATCAGTGAGCGCTGCGTTGGTCCATGAGGCGGGCGGGTGGAGCTCAACCCATCGGTCTGCGAGGCGATTCGGTAGCGTCTTTCGCAATTCAGCCCGGAGAGTGCCAGCGTCGCGTGGTGCCTTCGGATCACGGAAGATCGCGGTCACCTTACCTCCGGGCGCAAGATCAACGGCAATCGGCTGCGACCTCTTCCAATACGAAGAAATCTGCAGGATGGCCGGACCGCTAAAACCGCTATGTGTAATCAGCATTTTCTCGTGGAACCGCTGGCCGTCGCACGAGGCGATCACCTCGGCGGAAACCCCAGCCAGATCGCAATAGTGCGAACGATCTTCGGCCGACAGCACCAGAGGTACCAGCCCGGGCCACGGCTCGCGAATCTTGATGCCAAACTGGCGGGCAATGTCGTAGCCGAAAGACGTTGCCCCGATCTTCGGAATCGACAGACCACCGGTAGCCACCACGAGCGCGGGCGCCCGAAATTCCGCATTGGCTGTGAGCACGGCGAAGCCCGCGGCCCGGCTGACCTCCTGAATCTGAGTACTCACGAAGATGCTGACCCTCGCCGAGCGACATTCTTCCTCAAGCATCTCGAGAATGTCCCGCGCCGAACGGTCGCAGAACAGCTGGCCCAGAGTTTTTTCGTGATAGGGAATGTGATGCTTTTCAACCAGCGAAAGAAAATCAGCCGGCGTGTAGCGGGCCAGCGCCGACTTGGCAAAGTGCGGATTGGAGGAAAGGAAGTTTTCAGGCTGGCAATGGATGTTGGTGAAATTGCACCGACCGCCGCCTGAAATGAGAATTTTCTTGCCTAAGCGGTCGGAGTGTTCCAGGACTGCGACGCGGCGTCCGCGCCTGCCGGCTTCGATGGCGCACATCAGTCCCGCCGCGCCGCCGCCCAGAACCAATGCGTCAAAGGAATGGATCACGGGAAGGTCACAGATAGAACAGGCTTAGTCGCGGCAGCGAGTATTTTTCCAGCAGGCGTTTATACACGTATTGTTTCTGCAGTTGGTCAATTTGAGCGCTCGACATCTTCCGGCGGTAAGGAACGAGATCGCGATCCGCTTCCGCGCGCACGGTGACGATCTCTTCGTCAGGAGTCGACGCCAGAAGCGCGGCGAAGAGCTTTTCCTCCAGCACCGTCAGGCGTCGCTCCAGATCTTCCAGGCGCGCCACAGATCTTTTCTCTTCGGCTAGCTGGCGCAGAGTTTTTGCAGTGCTTTGAGCCACGGACTTTGCGTCGATTCCGGTTCCCTGCGGCAACTTCGCGGCCTCGATCAAATCGGCACTGCGCCGCAGGAATTCCACCACCCGATCAGGCTCGAACCCTTGCCGTTCTAGAGATTTGGCGGGGGGCAACTCAGTTGCAGCGCCCACAGCCGCTTCCTTCATGTCTTCCGCGGCTGCCAAGACTGCCTGCGAGCAATATGCCAGGCTATTCACTTTTTGCGTTTTCGAGGGGCGCTGTTCGTAGCGGTCAAACGCCGCCTCAATTCCGCGCAGCACGGCAGCAAGGGGAATGCCTGCATCCTTCCAGGTTTCAATCAGCGCCCAGTCGAGCGTCGAGAGCAACAGGCCTCCGCCACGGCGGCGCAAAAAGTGCTCCTCAATCTCGGTAAAGTAGTTGAAGTAGTTTTCCACGGCGGGTCAACGTACTGGACGCGTCGGACCTGCGGCCGCCCCGCCGCCAGCTTTGGCTTTTGATTGCGAGGCCGGTTTCGTCGCCGGCTTCGAGTCGGCCTTGGGCGCGGTTTTTACCGCACTAGATTCCCGTCGAACCGCCGCGTTCCGCTCCCAGATGATGCGCAGGCCTTCGAGAGTAAGAAAATCATCCACCTGCTTGATGTACTTCGATCCAGTACCAATCATGGGCCCCAGGCCGCCGGTCGCGATGACACGCGTCTCCGGGCCCAGTTCCGTAAGCAAAAGTTCGAGAATGCCATCCACCAGCCCGAGATAGCCGTAATACAGGCCTGATTGCAGGCTGCCCACTGTGTTGGATCCGATGACCCGCGCGGGCTTGCGGATCTCGACACGTGGCAGGCGCGCAGTGCGCTCGAACAGAGCGTCGGCCGAGATGCCGATTCCGGGGCAGATCACCCCGCCCAGATACTCACCCTTCGTCGACACGCAGTCGAAGGTCGTCGCTGTGCCGAAATCCACAATCACGGAAGGCCCGCCATATTTTTCGAATGCGGCGACCGCATTGACGATGCGGTCGGCGCCCACCTCCGCCGGGTTGTCGTAGTGCACTGGCATTCCCGTTTTAACTCCCGGTTCGATGAATAGCGGGCGCAAACTGAAGTAGCGTTCGCAGACTTGCCGGAGCACGGGATCGAGCGGCGGCACGACGGAAGAGACCACAATGCCATGAATTCCTCTAGCCTCAAGCCCAGCCATCGAAAAAAGATTACGGAACAGGACTCCGTATTCGTCGACCGTGCTTGTGCGCGAGGTGGCCACGCGCCAGTTGGCCAAAAGGCGCTCGTAACGCGGAGACTCGTCGGCGTCTCCGCCAGGATGCACTTTTGCGACCCGGGCAAATACTCCCAGCACCGTATTCGTGTTGCCGACATCGAGAACGAAGAGCATGGACTCAGATTCTTTGTGTGCCGCAGGCCATTGGATGCGTGGTGCCAACCGCCGATCGCTTGTTCTATCTTTCCCGCACCGTTCCGCTCAGAATCGTTCGCAGACCCTTTCCACTACGCACCTGCAAAAAGCCGCGCGGATCAAGGCCTTCGGTCACTCCCTCGATGGCCAAGCCGTTTTCGTCCACGCGCACCTGTTTTCCTCGCGTCCACGACGATCGCTCCGCGAACCGCTGCAGGATCGATTCCGACGCGTCAGGATCTTCGACCAGGTGACGATATTCGCGGTCGAGGGATTTTAACAAAGCCGCTGCCAGCTCGACCCGCGACCACTCACTTCCGGTGACGAGTCGCAGCGAGGTCGCTCCTAATTCCTTGGGAAAGCTCGGCTGGTTCACATTAATGCCGATTCCAACCACGATGTGACGAACGCGCGTCGCTTCGGCATTCATCTCGGTGAGAATGCCGCAGACTTTTTCACCGCCGATCAGCACGTCGTTGGGCCACTTCAGGTCGACGTTCACTCTGGAATCAACATGCTGAATGGCCGCCTGCACTGCCAGACCACCCGCAAGGGAGAGCACGAGCACGTCGGACGGCGGCAGCACCGGTCGCAGAATGACGGAACAATAAATGCCCGTCGATCGTGCCGACTGCCACGAGTTCGATCCACGGCCGCGCCCAGCGGTTTGCTCTTCGGCTAGAAAAACGGTGCCTTCCGGAGCGCCCTCGGCCGCAGCAGCCATGGCTGAAGTATTAGTCGATCCAATCTTGTAGAAGTGACGAAGATGGGCGTCGAAGATCGTGCCGCGCAGAAGAGGCCGGAGAATCTCGGGCAAAAGCAGATCCGGAACTGACCGCAGTCGATAGCCCGTCGCCAGATGGCCGGCGACATCTACTCCCAAGCCACGAAGCTGCTGCATCAGTCGCCACACTTCCGAGCGGCTGCCGGAAATTTCCTGTGCAATCTTGGTGCCGCTCACGACCACTGTGGAGTGTTCCGTGAGCAAACGCACAATGCGGCCGAGACGAACATCGGTCGCCTGGTGCTCGTGTGGTGCGGATCCACCCTGAGCGGTAGTCGCAGGGGCCGCCTTCCGCGTGGGTCTGCGCGCGCGATTTGTCGCTGTCTTTCTGATGCGAAGATTATGCGCGAATCCCCGCCAAACAACAAACACCGCCCGGCTATTCCGCGGTTTCGGTGAAAGTCACGGCTGGATGCCCCAGAGCATATTGTCCCTCCGCTGTAACATGGACGGTCCCTAGCGTCGCTGGCAAAGTCAAAACGACCGCTGCCTTACCTGAAGAATCGGTGGTGACAGTGCGGCTTGAGAGTGTCCCTGCGCTCGTCGTGAACAGAATCGTCCCTCCGGGTGCGCTCCCGCCTGACTGGGCGGGGTTGAGCGTGACCGACAGATTCAACTTGCTCCCAACAGTACCCTTCTGGTTGTCGCCTGTCTTGGTTAGCGAGGCCGGCGGGTTCCCCACGAGAATCCAGCCACTCTGCGATTGCGCAGCACCCGTGGTGTCTGTGCTCGGGACGGTGTAGCGATAGAAACCAGGAGTTGTGCCAGCGGTCACGGTGATGCTACCGGCATGACCAGCGCTGAGCGTCGGTTGCGTAACGCTAAGCTTGATGCCGCCGTCGGACTGCGGCGTTCCCAGCGTCACTGTTGCCGTCCCCGTCGTGATCCTGGGGTGCAACGTGACCTGCTTCCCCGCCGCGACCATGGTTGTGTCCGGATTCAAGTCCCACTCCGCGCCCGGCAACTGCGACGTACCAGTCACCACCAAAAGCGTGGCAGTGTAAGGTGCAAAGCTCATGATTGGGGACCACGCAGTCGCTTTCGAGGCGACAATCTTGGAGGGATTCGACGATGCCAGCGTGTACGAGGTCACCTGTGACGGCGCGAACCCTGTGAGCGCAAACTGCGCCTGCACCGTGTTCGCAGGGTCCTTGTTCAGTACCAGCATGGTCAGAGTCTTGCCCGTGGAATTGAGTGCGGCGTAGCTGCTAAACAGATTAGGATCGCCGTTGTTCGTGTCCGAGACAGAGGTGGTGTCAAATCCGTGATGCTGACCGTCGTAGTTGGTAAAAAGCTTCAGGGCCAGGTAATTCGGATTCGCCGGATCAGGCGCCACCCACCGCGACGCCAGATATACGCGCTCGCGCCCGAGGATGCCGTAGGCGTCTGCATCGCCAAGCGCAGTTGAAAAGTCTGACTCTCCTCCGAACGCCGCACTCCACTCGGTAAAGCTGACGGGAGTTCCCGGATAAATCATGTTGGCCGTGGCCCGGATGCGCGGAATACGGAATGGAATGGTTTTGTTGGGCTGAATGAAAGTCGCCCAGTTCTGGTTGATCGAACCAGACTCACTGACGTACGTCGCATCCCAGTAATCGCGATAGATCCGCACCGCCAGCGCCTGCTTCTGCGCCTGAGTCCACGTCGAGGTGTCGGGGCTATCGGGGTAAGCGTGAACGTCGAAAACATCAACGGAGCGCTTTCCCGCGATCTTGTCTTGCCAGTAGATCTCGTTTAACCACCAGGGCAGAAGGTCAACTCCCGCGTGCGCGCCTTTGTCGTTGTTGTTCGCGCCATTCCAGTAGAACCACCAGCAACAGCTCACCGGACCAAGTCGGACCGCCTTCGGGTCCCATCCCTTCAGCGCGCGCGACTCGGCGAGAAACGTATCGCGCATCTCGTTGTATGCAGTCGGAGAGGGATGAACGTCACGGTGCGTTCCGCCCCATATGTCGATCTCGTTATCCATGTTGTAGAAATGCGGAGCGGTCCCGAACGCCGTTGCGAGCGCGGCCGTCCACTGGTTGCGATAAACGCTTCCCGGCGGATCGTTCGTCCCAGGCTGATCGAGTAGGCGCACGTTGGCATCGTTGGGGTTTGCGGTGAGCGCCGTGCTGCAGTCTGTCTTCAGACCGTTGCCGGCGTCAGTATTGTAGGGATCCACGCCACATTGCGATCCGTATTTGGAAACCGAAAAGCTCCAATGTCCGTTCCCGCTGCCCTCTGCGCTCTTCGCGACCCAGGGCAGCATCACCATCGTCATCAGCGGATGACTGCCCGCGGTTTTCACGTCCTGAATGAATTTCGCCGAATCCGCATCGCCGATTTCTGAATAGTTGAAGTCTTCGAAGTACCAATCGTTGGCGGCGTTATAGGTGAAGAGTTTCCAGTTGTAGCGTGAGGTCGCATTGCCACCCCAACGCACAACGGTCAGGCCGCTGTCTGTGATCGTGGCCGCATCCTTGGGATAAGCGCCGCCGTAGACGAATAGGCTGATGGGGTGACGGTTGCTGAACACATCTACGGCAACATCCACCGAAACTGTGGAGGCAGGAGCTTCCGAGGCTGCCAACTCGGAACTGGGTCTGGCTCCCAAGGTATAGCTCGAGGTGAGGGCGACAAGGCAAACCACTGCGGCTGGACGAAACAGGGAAATCATGAGGAAGGACCTCCGTTGCGACCAATGTAGCGCGTCCCACGCGCTGCCGCGCAACACAGAAGTACGACGGGAACTCAGTGTAGGGCCAGTTCGTGCGCGTGCCGGCCGACGGCCGGAGCTGGCCATGAGTGCGTCAAGTTGCGTTGTTCGATCAATCACCCAAGAACTGAAGAACTCATGCCGGGACTACGCGCAGGCTCATATCGGCGGCCTGCGGGGAATGGGTCAGAAGCCCAACCGAGATGAAATCCACGCCGGTTTCAGCGAAGGATCGGACGTTGTCCAGGCGAATTCCGCCGGAGCACTCGAGCGGGATGCGGCGGCCTTCCCGCAGCGCACCCGGCTGGGAACAGCGCTCAACGGCGCTACGAACATCCGCGGCCGACATGTTATCCAAAAGAATCGCCTCGGCACCGTTGGACAGTGCTAATTCCAGTTCCGTCAGGCTGCGCACCTCGACCTCAATGATCTGCGAGCCGCGGCGATTGCGATGCGCGCGCTCGAGAGCAGACGCGATCCCACCGGCCAGGGCGATGTGATTGTTCTTGATGAGCACGCCGTCGGACAGATCCAGGCGGTGATTCTGCCCGCCCCCGCAACGGACCGCATATTTGTCGATCGCTCGTAGGCCAGGCGCAGTCTTTCGAGTGTCGAGAATTCGCGCGTGCGTTCCGGCGACGAATTCAACAAAATGGCGCGTGAGCGTGGCGATGCCGCTCATGCGCTGCAAGAAATTCAGAATGACGCGTTCACACGAAAGAATGACCCGGGCATTGTGGCGGATCACCGCGACCGATTGCCCCGGCCGCAGGCGCACGCCGTCAAAGATCTCGGGATGCGTGGTGACTTCGTAGTGTGCGGTGACGGCGCCGTCGAGCGCGGCATAAACGTCGAGAATGCGCGCCACGCAGCCGATCCCGGCCAGGATGCAGTCCTGCTTGGCAATGATCGTCGCCGAGGCGCGCTGGTTCGCATCCACGCAGGCGTAGCTGGTGGCGTCGCGCGTCGCCCGGTCTTCCAGCAGCGCGTTCTCCAGGATCGCGGTTAGCCGTCGGCTATTCCAATCCATATCGTAGAGACGTTGCTTGCGACGCCTCTCTCACCATCGTTCGAAATGCTGCCAGCAGAGACGTAGCAAGCTACGTCTCTACGATTTAGGCGCAGCCCAACTCTCTCATCTTGCTCAGCGTCTTCTCGTGCAGCATTGCCAATTCCTGCTGCTGCTTGCGTAAATTCTCCACCACGTTCGGTGGAGCTTTGGCCAGGTACTGCGGGTTGCCGAGCTGTTTTTGGCCGCTGGCAATTCCCTTCTCGATCTTCTCCAACTCCTTTTTCAGACGTTCGCATTCGACCGCGACGTCAATCTTGCGTTCGAACACCACGTGCACATCGAACCGAGCCGTGCTGCGCGCGCCGGGTAGCTTGGCGAGTGAGCTATCCACGAATGTGATCCTCTCAACATTCGCTGCACGATCATTCAGAATCGCGCCGAGGTTCCGCTCGATCATCTTGCGAATTGCGGGCTCATGCGCGAAGATTTCAATCGGGACCTTCACCTTAGGCTCGATTTTTAGTTCTGCCCGCAGATTCCGCACTGCGACGATCAGATCCTGCAGGATCGCCATCTCAGTTTCTGCTGCCAGATCGAACTGCTGTTCATCGGCCTGCGGAAATCCGGCCAGCGCGATTGATTTCAGCGGCGGCTTGCCTTCGTACATCGCCTGCCAGATTTCTTCCGTGATAAACGGCATGACAGGATGCAACAGCCGGATCGATCCGTCGAACAGGTTGACAAGATTCGCACACGCGATCCGCGCCGCACTGTTGTCCGCACCCTCTTCATAATTCAACCGCGGCTTGATCAACTCCAGATACCAGTCGCAGAGCTCGCCCCAAAAAAAGTCATAGATTCGATTCGCGGCCTCGTGGAACCGATAAGTGGCCAGTGCGTCGTTCACCTCGGCAGCGACCCGATTGAAGCGCGAGAGTATCCAGCGGTCTTCGAGTGTGCCGATGCGGAAGCCTGCGACGCCGGCGCTGGCATTGCCCGTGTGGGACCTGTTCTCTGACGCGGTCCCGGGCCGCAGGCCCGGCTCGATTCTGTCCACGTTCATAAACATGAAACGCGCCGCATTCCAGATCTTGTTAGCGAATGCACGGTACCCGTCGGTGCGACTCTCATTGAAGGCAATGTCGGTGCCGGGTGCGGCCATCGCCGCCAGAGTGAACCGCGTCGCGTCCGTGCCGAAGCGCTCAATCACATCCAGAGGATCGACCACGTTCCCCTTCGTCTTCGACATCTTCTGGCGTTCGGCGTCGCGGACCAGTGCGTGGATATACACTTGCCGGAATGGCACACTGTCGTTATTCTTGTCTCCCCATCCGCTCGCCTGCTTGATCGCCGCATCCTGCTCATGCCCCTGCATGAAGTGGCAGCCGAACATGATCATGCGTGCGACCCAGAAGAACAGAATCTCGTACGCCGTGATGAGCAGCGTCGTCGGATAGAACACTGCCTGATCCCGCGTCTTCTCGGGCCATCCCAGCGTGGTAAACGGCAACAGACCAGAAGAAAACCAGGTGTCGAGCACGTCCGGAACCTGCTCCAGCTTCGCGCCTCCGCATTTCGAGCACTTCGACGGTGCCTCGCGCGCCACGATGATTTCCTTGCAGTCGCCGCATGTCCAGGCCGGAATGCGATGCCCCCACCATAACTGCCGCGAGATGCACCAGTCGTAGATGTTGTTCATCCAGTTCAAATAGACCTGGCGGTGATTGTCGGGGACGATGGTGATCTCGCCGCTTTCCACGGCCTCTTTGGCGCGCTCGGCCAGTGGCTTGATCTTGATGAACCATTGTTCCGACAAACGCGGCTCAACCACTGTTCCGCAGCGCTCGCACTTGCCGAGAGCGAGCGTGTAGTCCTTCTCTCCGACCAGAAATCCCTGTTCCTGCAGATCGTCCAGCACGCGCTTTCGCGCCTCGAAGCGGTCGAGGCCTGCGTACGGCCCGGCGTTCTGGTTCATGTGCGCGTGCTCGTCCATCACATTGATCTGGGGCAAGTTGTGTCGCAACCCGGCTTGGAAATCGTTGGGATCATGCGCCGGTGTCACCTTCACTGCGCCCGTGCCAAACTCCGGCTGCGCCAGTTCGTCGGTGATGATCGGAATCTCTCGGTTCATCAGCGGCAGCAAAACATGCTTCCCGTGCAGGTGGGTGTAGCGCTCGTCGGCCGCGTTGACTGCGATCGCGGTATCGCCCAGCATCGTCTCCGGCCGCGTAGTCGCAACCGTAATGAACTCAGACGTCCCGATCACCGGATAGCGAATCTCCCACAGCTTTCCGGCCACGTCTTCGTGCTTCACTTCGAGATCGGAGATCGCGGTTTCGTGCCACGGGCACCAGTTCACGATATAGTTGCCGCGATAGATCAGTCCTTCCTCATAGAGGCGGACGAACACCTCGCGCACCGCGCGCGAAAGGTTTTCGTCCATGGTGAAGTACTCGCGCTCCCAGTCGACTGAGGCGCCCAGTCGCTTCATCTGGTCAAGAATCGCGCCACCGTAAAGCTTCTTCCATTCCCAGACGCGCTCAATAAATTTCTCGCGTCCCAAGTCACGCCGCTTCTTGCCTTCTTTGGCCAGCTGACGCTCGACCATCATCTGCGTGGCAATGCCCGCGTGGTCCGTACCCGGGAGCCACAACGTGATGAATCCGCGCATGCGATGCCAGCGCACGATGATATCCATCTGCGTCTGGTTGAGCATGTGGCCCATGTGCAGGCGGCCGGTCACGTTGGGCGGGGGCAGCAGCAGCGTAAACACCGGGCGGGTTTCGCCCGGGGACGGCGTGGGCACGGAAAAGAGTTTTTCTTTGATCCAGTAATCGGCCCAGCGCATTTCAATCGCGCCCGGCTCGTAGGCTTTAGGCAGTTCGTGCGGCATCTTTGTGTTCGATGACGGGATCCGACACAGGAAAATCCGCCAGCGGAAGAGTAACTTCTGATCTTACAGGCGTCAGAAAAGAAGGGTCAAACGACGGACGGGGAGTGGAACGCTCAGGGCTCTACTTTTTCTTTCCCAGCTTGCGAGTAATCTCTTCGACAATCTTGGGCCGCAAGTCGGCCAGCACGCTGTCGACGATGCTGGCGATCTCCGGACTCTCCGAGCCTGCGGGAAAATCCTCGGGTGCTTTCTCTGCGCCGGCGGCGACGGCCATCGCTGCCTCTTCGGTAGGGGCTTTTTCTTCGGCTTTATTCTTCGACTGGGCTGCGTCCTTAGGATCTCCGGTTTCCCGAATTCTCCGCCAGCTTGCCCATGCCGCCGCAGTCGTGGCCGCGATGTCCGATTCCTTTTTCGCCATCTCGGGAATGCCTCCATGAGTTGTGTCAGCCGATTCGGCAAGCTCCGATGCGGGAGCATTGTCCGCAGGAACCTGGCTCACGGCGACGGGCTCAATGGTTTCGAGCTTCTCCACAATTGTGGGTGATTCCTCGGTCTCGGCGCAGGCCATGGGAGCTGGGATCGCCGGTTCTTCGCTCTTCTGCGCTCCCGTCGCCTCGCTCACTCCTTCGGACGTTGACTCCTCGTGCCTCGATTCCTCGTGTTGCGTTGGGACCGCGACCGGGGCGACCGGAATCTGTTCAGCTTTGGCTTCCGACGGCTGCGGCGCCTCCCATGACGGCGGAGTTGCTGAATCAATAGTTTGTAGAGTAAGGACGGATTCCGGCGGAGCTGCATCTGGGGCCGAGGGTGCCGTCACGGTCCCAAATTCTTTCACTTCCGCGCGCATCACATCAGTAGGTGCACTCTCCGTTGGTCCGCTAGTCTGCAACACTCCAGGTTCTGTGACCGGCGCGACGACTTGGTGCTCGGGCTCAACCGGCAGCGAAATTTCCGCCGTGGCGGCAGGTTCTGCGAACTCGGGCTGGCGCTCCGGTACAGAGGCGACGGCTTCGACTCCAGGTGCCTCGACAACAGCTGCGGGAGCAAGCGCCTTCAGTATTTCGTCTTCAAGATTGATCGCAGCTTCTTCTGGCGCCAACGCCATTGAAACCGCGGTCCAGCGCGATGGCGCAGCGTGCTCGGCTCCCGCGGCCACCGCCATGGTTACAGGCTCTGCCTCACGCCGCGGCGCTGAGCCCTCCGCACTGAATCCGTTTCCTGAAACCGTTGTGGGTGCGATCGGAGCGCCAGCCGTCTCCAGGCTGGAAATCGCGGCCATCACGTCGGCAGGGCTCGGAGCTGCGATGCTGGCAACCGGTTGCGCTGCTTCGCCAGGCGTCCAAACCGGTGTTTCCTGCAACGACTCTTTCTCTTGCGCAGCCTGTTGGTCGTGCGCTGCCACGGATGCGGCGATTGCTGCGTGCGGCTCGGAACCGGGCTGCTCATGAGCTTGCGTCGCTGTTGCGGGTTCGGGCTTCGCCGGTTCTGGCGCTACCTCGTCCGAACTAACCGCAGGTTGTTCTGGCAAGTGCTCGGCCGCAGGAGGATCAACGGGATGAATGTCCGCAGGCTTGGCCTCAGCAATCTTGCCCTGTATTTGTGCTGCGGCTGCCGCCAAAGCGGCAATCTCCTCGGGAGTCACATCCTTTGGCAGACCCTCAGGCGTTAGTGCTCCCAGATCGACCTTAGCCTGGGTCGCAGTAGAATGGGCTACGACGGGCGCCGGATGGCGGTCAACCACCGTGCGCAGATCTTTGTTCACCGCGTTATAGATGGCCGGGTCGTCCCCATCCTCGGCCTCCACCCGTGCGCGCTTTTTCTTGGAAGGAAAAGAGATGCGGTTCTTCCAGCCAGTATCTTCGTCCATCGCAACCGTCTTGTCGTACCGGCCTTCCTCGACCGCTGCGATGGCCCGGGCAAAGCGCCCTGGCTTCGACGATTCCGAACGGGGAACCATTTTGTCTTCGAGCTTGGTCAACGCACTCAGCAGTTCGCTGGCTTCAAAAGGCTTAACAATGAAGCCTTCCGCGCGCACCCGCTTGGCCTCTTCCGGCTTGAACGGCTCCAGTTTTCCCACCGTCAACAGGATCGGAATGCGGGAAGTCTCCCCCGCCTCCTTCACGCGCTGGCACACTTCGAGCCCGCTGTAGCCGGGCATATAAACGTCCAGGACGATGAGGTCAGGCTTAACCTCGGCGATCTTTTTCAGCGCCGCCGAGCCATTGTTGACGGTGATGACCTCGTAGCCTGCATCGGCGAGGATCTTCCGCCCCATATTTTGAGCTGTTACGCTGTCGTCGGCGAGCAGTATCTTCCTGGCCAAAGGCTTCCTCTGATGAGGGGAGATATCGCGAAGGTAACCTGCCCCACAACGTAAGTCAATGATGCGGAAGGGAAGTAACCGGTTACCAGTGGCCAGCACCTACCGCGCGGGACACCGGAATCACTGGACTGGTGCCGCGGATTCCTAGTCCATGTTCATCTGTAGCGCGAACCAGGCCGAAACCACATTGTCATCCCGAGCGAAGCGAGGGATGACAGATCGTTTGTGAGATAGCAACTGTGAAGTCGGTAGCTGATGGCTGACGGCTGATAACTGATTTTAGAAGGGCACGATCTTCGCCAGTCCCTTCTTTTTCTTCTTTTTGCTGCTGGAGAGGTCCTGATCGCTAGCCGGAGTCGAATTGTCGGCGGTAGCCGAGGATGAAGACGACGACGACGACGATTGCCCTTGCTGAATCTCATTGACTTGCGCGGGCGGCGGCAACGACGGATCGCCGCCGTTGTCGGTTGGCTTTAACTCGTTCGGATCGGCGGGCACATTCGGTTTCAGTTCATTCGGATCAACCGCCGCTGGGGGCTGGGGATTCGCGGCAGAAGCCCCAAAGGGCGAACCTCCGGATGGAGTCGCATTGGAAGACTCTCCCAGTGGGTTGGGATTGGCGCCGGACTGATCCGGCTTTACGATCTCGACACCCACAGTATTCTTCCCGCCTGGCTCGGCCATTCCCAAAGTTTCTCTACGGGGAACGTCGGAGGCGGCAACCGGTTCTGGATCGACCAAAGAGGGCTCGCCGTAGCCCGCCGCCTTAGTGGTGTCCGGCCCCTTCTTGATGACCCCCATCAACCTCTGAGCCATGGTGGACTCATGGCGGCTGGCCTCTTCCGCCTTGTTCTGCGCGACCGCCGCCTTGGTGGGACGGGGAACCGGCTGGTGCAGGGCCGTCAATCGCTTTTTGGCATCGTCGGAGCGATCCATCATCGGATAGCGCGTCAGAATCTTCGAGTATGCCTCTGCAGCGTGCTTGGATAACTGTTCGATATAGCGCGCCTTCACCGCCTCGAGCACGCAGCCGCGCGGCTGGCCGTGTACGTCGCACGTGGGCGCACTGCGCATGCGGGTAATCTGTCCCTCATAGTTTTGCCCCAGCAGATAGAGTGCTTCGTCAGCCCGGCTGTAGAGCGGATACTTGTCCACCAGCGACTGCAAGCGTGCGATCGAGGCTGGGTAGGACTCCCGCAAGTAGTAAAAGCGCCCGATTTCAAACTCACGCTCGGCCAGCACCTCCTGCACTTCCAGCAGGCGCTGTTTGCATTCCGGCACCAGCTTGCTGTCCGGATACTGCAGAATCATTTTGCGGTATTCGTCTTCGGCGCGCTTGGCGTGGGTATAGTCGCGATCCGCTTTCTCCATCTGCTGGAAATGGATGTTGGCGATCTTCAGCTGCGCCTCGGCCGCTTCCGGCATATTGGGGAAGAAGACCTCAAAATCGTTGTATTCCTGTTCGGCCTGCGCCAAGGCGGCAGTTCCCCCCTCCGCGTACCAGGAATCACCCACCGCCAGCTTGGCGCGAGCAATGTACTCAGAGTCCGGGTAGGTATTGATCAGGGTTTGGAGAGTCAGCCGTGCGACGTCGAAACGGTTGTGCCGCATTGCGTCCATGGCCTTGTCGAACAGGACCTTATCGGGCTGCTTCGAGCCAACACCGGCCAACGGGTTGACTGATTTCTTATTGGTGCAGGCGGCGGTGAGGGCCAGCAGAACTCCCAGCACCGCTATCGACGTAATTCGACGTGACATAAGACCTCTAGGAAATCTCGTGCGGGGCCGGATCTTCGATCCGGCCATGTCGAGCGCAAGCTCGACTGCGGTTTCCGCCGATGCAACTTCCGGGTGTTGACCCGCCGCATCGACCCGCCGCCCCGTTCGATTCCGCTCCGGGGCGGCCTGACGGGATCAAAGCCTGCCCTGAGCGAAGTCGAAGGGATCCGGTCCCACAAAACCTATACCTTCTGCAGCGCAGCTTCCGTCGCCGCTTTCAGCAGATCCTGCGCATTCCTTCTTGGATCACCATGACCGAACACGGCGTTGCCCGCCACCAGAATTTCAGCTCCGGCCCGGACCACGTCGGCTACAGTCTCGGGCGCGACGCCGCCATCCACTTCGATACGGTAGGCCAACCCACGCTTGCTGCGAATCTCCGTTAACCGCCGCATTTTGTGCAACGTAGACGGAATGAACTGCTGTGCTCCAAAACCCGGATTGACCGACATCACCAGCACATAGTCCACGATGTCGAGGACTTCGGACAATGTTTCCACAGGCGTTGCCGGATTGATCACCACGCCGGCCCGGCAGTCCTGACTCTTGATCAGATGCAGCGTGCGGTTCAGATGGCGGCAGGCTTCCTGATGCACCGAAATCCAGTCGGCTCCCGCGTCGGCAAACACCGGAATGAAGTCATCCGGATTCTCGATCATTAAATGGCAATCCAGCGGCAACTCGGTCACCTTCCGCAGCGACTTCACCACCGGTGGCCCGATCGTCAGGTTGGGAACGAAGTGTCCATCCATGATGTCGACGTGGATGACGCTGGCCCCGCCCTCGCCAGCAGCGCGCACCTGCTCGCCGAGCCGGGCGAAATCAGCCGAAAGAATGGATGGTGCCAGTTCGATCAACCTGGGGCCTCAGAATCTGAGCTCTCGCAAGGAAACTGCTTGTGGAAATTCTAACATGCAGGCGAGCGTGACGCGGGCGCTCCCGCCCGCGAAAGGCTGCTCGGGTAGGTGTGGTTTAGGGCTTCAGCGAGGCCGCGTACGCGGCGAGCGCCGCCATGTCGTCGATGGTCAGTTTTATGACCACCGGCTTCATGACATGGACCGCCGCACCAGCGCGCGCACCGCTTTGAATATCGTAAAGTTGCCGCACGAGATAACTGGGTGAACGGCCGGCCAGCGCCGGCACCTTGCCTTTGCCCTTGAGGTCGCGCCCGTGGCAGGTTGCGCAGCGAAGGGTTTTGATAGAGCCGCCGTTCGCGAGCGCCTCGCCTTTCTTGACGCTGCCCACAGGCACATATGCAATGAATCCAGAACGATCGTCCCGTAGTTCGGTCCGTTCCAGGTTTTCCGGTGTCTCGATGATGCGCCAGCTGATCGGCTCCATCTCGCTGCCGTCGGAGGCAACCAGCATCCAGCCGGCAACGTGTGTCTTGGGAACGGTATCGGTTTCCACCACGCGGATCCATGGTCTCGGCTTGAGTGCAGAGAAGTACTCGGCGGCGGCCTGGATTTCTTTTTCAGTGGCTTTGGTTTCGTATGCGATCATCGCGCTGGTCGGCCCATGTCTGGGCTCGGAACTCTTGCGCAGGCCGCTCTTGAAGTCAGCCAGTTGTTGAACGATGTATGGCACAGACAGTCCCGCCAGACTGGAATTCTCGGGGCGGCCCTGCCCGTTCGGCAGATGGCAATAGCCGCAGGCATACACATCCGGCTCCCTACCGCGCGAGACAACATCAGGCATCGCCGGATGGTCTGCGGGATGCCAGTCCGGCGGTTTGAAGAGATTTAGCGTTTGCGCCGTGGTGAACACGGCTTCACTGTCGGGCACGTGTCGCGGAGTGGTGTCAGGCGTTTTAGGGGCATCCAAAGGTTCGGCGGGCGGATTGACGACATAAGCCCAATCAGGAGGAGGTTCTTGCGTTACCGCCGCTTTCGTTCCCACAATCGGATTTTCTGCGACGGGACCCTGCCCGGCAGACACCATCAATACGGCCGTCAATGAGGAACTGATCCACCTTCCGGATCTCATTGCCGGGAGGGCTGCGGGTCTGCCTTCGGCGAAGTCTTTTCCATCTCCTTCAGTTCCTGCTGCATGCGGTCGTTCCACTCACCAAGATACTTGCTCATGATGGGCATTGCAGCCTGCGCACCTTCTTGCATGACCGCCGGTAACTCCTGCAGGACTTTCTGGCCGATGGGCGACGAGTAGAAAGTATTCATCGCCTCGATCTCGCCCTTGGTGAAGTGTTTCTGGTACGCAGGAATCATCGCCTGCGTGATTTCATCAACCGGCATGCCCTTGATCAGTTCGTCCATCAACTTCTTGAAACGGGTTTCTAGTTCCGGCGGGACGCTGCCTTTGTCCTTAACCATCTGCTCACGAAACAGCTGTTGCATGCTCTGGGATTGCATCTGCATCGTTTTCTGCAGCATGTCGTGAGCGTGCATGGTGCGGAGGTAGAGAATGACGTCGTCTTTCGAGGCGGGCTCGTCCAAAGTCTGTGCGAGGGCCGAAACGCTGAAGGCAAGGCACGCCAGGGCAATCAATAGACGCTGCATAACGATCCTCCGTAGAATTCAGTAGCCTATCCCAAGAAGCGTTCTCCAATCTATCGGATTCGCGCTGGGGTTGGCGTTTGTCGTCTTTGTTCGCGAGCATGTTACCCTCGTCCGGCGTGCCCTCCCTCACCCAGTTCGCGCCCGCAGTTTACTCCGTGATTGCGGTATTCCTTTGGGGAGGGGCTGACTTTGCTGGCGGATACGGATCACGTCGCGCCAACGCCTTCGTCCTCACCGCGTTTTCGCACTTCTGTGCTCTCGCCTTTATGCTCGTGATCGCATCGACGCAGCACGGCGAGTTCCCTTCCCGGACGAGTATTCTGTGGGCTATGGCGGCCGGGGCGGTGGGGGGATTCTCACTGGCCATCTTCTATCGCGCTCTTGCCTCCGGGCAGATGGGGCTTACGGCTCCGATCGGGGCTCTGCTAGGCGCGGCTATCCCGGCCCTTGCCGACATCGCCATGGAGGGCGCGCCCAGCCGCTGGACCATCGCCGGATTCGCGCTGGCAATTCTAGCCATCTGGCTGATCACGCGCCCGGACCCACAGGCCGAGAACGACGACTCTGGCCACCCACGAGGAGTGGCCATGGCGGCGCTGGCGGGGGTGGGATTCGCCGGCTTTTATCTCTGCATTCACCAGGCCAGCGGTTCCCCGACTTGGATCGCCGCAATGTCCCGCATCGGCTCATGCGCCGCTACCGCTGCCGCCGTGGTCGCCACCCGCGCTCCATTTTCGCTGGACCGTCCGCGTGCCGCTCTTGGGATGGCTGCCGGATGCCTCGATATCACCGCCAGCGCCCTGTTCATCTTCGCCAGCCAGCGCGGACGCCTGGACGAGGCAGTCGTGATTACTTCGCTCTATCCGGCAGTTACCGTGCTGCTAGCCGGCGTGCTGTTGAAAGAACATTTCAGCCGCTGGAAATTCATCGGTCTTCTAGCCGCGCTAGCTGCCGTACCGCTGATTTCGGCGGGATAGGCCTGGATCAAAAGGGTCCTATCCGCGAGAATCCGTGCCAATCCGTGGCCCAATACTGCTAGCATCGCATCGTGCCCCTGCTGGAAATTCGCAACCTGACGAAGGTTTTCCCCCATAGCGAATCTGCTCTGGGCAGAAAGTCAGGCGGCGTAGTTCGGGCCGTCGACAACGTCACTCTCGACATTCATTCCGGCGAGACGTTGGGTCTGGTGGGCGAGTCCGGCTCAGGCAAGAGCACGCTGGGACGCCTAATTCTCCGCTTGATTGAGCCGACTTCCGGAGCCATTCTCCTCGAAGGTCGCGACCTTCTGGCCGCGAGCCGCGGCGAAATGCGCCGCCTCCGGCGCGACCTGCAGATCATCTTTCAGGACCCGTTTGCCTCGCTCGACCCGCGCTTTCGAGTGGAAGACATCGTCTCGGAACCGCTCATCATCCATGGAGATTCACAAGTAGACTCATGTGGGGACAGCCGCCCCCGGCTGTCCGGTCGAGCGCAGCTCGACCTTCGCGCCCGGGTCACCGAGCTCCTCCGCGCCGTGGGTCTCGACGAATCTGCCCTCCGCCGGTATCCCCACGAGTTCTCCGGCGGCCAGCGCCAGCGCATCGGCATCGCCCGCGCCCTGGCACTTCACCCCAAGTTCATCGTTTGTGACGAGCCGGTTTCTGCTCTCGATGTCAGTGTCGGCGCCCAGATCGTCAACTTGCTGGCGCAATTGCAGCATGATTTCGGCCTGACCTACCTGTTCATCTCCCATTCCATGCCAGTCGTGCGTTATCTGGCTACGCGCATCGCGGTCATGTATCGGGGGAAGATCGTTGAAGTGGGAGACACCGAACAGATCACCGAGCGCCCCGCCCATGCCTATACCCGCAGCCTGCTCGAAGCAACCCCGCAGTTGGCCGAATCGGGACGGCACTGACGTTCCCCGCTCCACCCACCGATGTAAAGCTTGCAACCAATTTGCTTCTCAACTACTCTTAGTCCCTTTGGGACGCACAAATTCTGTGGCAACGACGAACGCAACTTCCTTCACCCTGGCTGTTCCGCACGCGCGGCGTTCCACCCGAGAGCTGGCAGAACTGATTCTCGGCTTCACCAGCATCATGGTCGTGCTGTGGCTCCCGACGCGTGAACAGCTGATTGTTGGCCCTGTGGCGCTGCTGATGCCGTTAGCCTTAATCCTCATGCATCGGCCCCCTGCGAATGAACTCGGCCTCGGATGGCGCGGGTTCGTGGCCTCGTGGTGGGTCTTGCCGGCTGCGGTTGCACTGACGATCCTCAGCGTTCTCGCGGCCCGAAGCGCCGGCACCTTCCATCCGCTTTACAACGCTAATCTGGCGCATGTCGGTGGTTATGTCCTGTGGACGATTTACCAGCAATTTCTACTGCAGGACTACTTCATGCCTCGCCTCACTCGCGTTCTGATGAGCGATGCCGCAATCGCCGTGGCGGCCGTGCTGTTCGCAGCCGCTCACCTTCCGAATCTCACTTTGACAGCGGCAACACTCCTTTGGGGTGCGGTCTCATGCTGGCTGTTCCGCCGCTACCACAACCTCTACGCCCTCGGCCTTGCCCAGGGTCTGCTCGGCCTCTGCTTCGCCGTGTGCGTTCCCGACGCGCTACACCATCACCTGCGCGTTGGGCTGGGATATTTGCACTACCACGGGTAACAGCCGGTTCCGTAAGCAGTTCCGTTGCTGAGTGGCCTTTGCGGTGCCGAAGTACACAGCGCCGTCGATCCAGAAGCCCCAAACTGGAATCGAGTGAGGTCGACCGTCGGGGCGTGTGGTGCAGATCCAATAGTGGCGAGACCTGGCTTGCCTTTTTTCGGCGTGGCTGAAGGGTAGGTATTGTTTCAGTGGCTTCAATCTGTACAGCGCAGGAACATCAGGCAAACCCGCATGGCATCCATCGGGATCGGCGGAGTTTCTTCTCTGCGCCTTTGCTTTACGCGTAGTGCGTGACCTCGGCTCAAGCGTGAAATGTGGATGATAATTTATCGCCTGGGCTCGAGGGCGGGCAAGGGCGGAATTTCTTCGGGAGATCCAGCGGGCTCAGGTTCTGGAGCGGCAGGTTCCTCCGGCGAAGACTCTTTTTTCGGGGAAAGAAATTTTCCCGAGTTCAGCAGCGGCCGGCCAAGGGAAGCGTTGTAGCTGGTCCAGGGACCCTCGAGGGTGGCTTCACGCTCGAATTGGGCGCGCATGGCTTCCATCTTGGAGTCGAGGTCATCCAGATAGTGCAGCATGAGGGCCTCGGGAAACATCGGGAGCTTAGTCGAGCCGAATTCGTATTCGCCATGATGGCTGATGATCATGTGTTCAACCATCGTTTTCATATTGTCGGGAAAGTCTGGTAAGAGGGCCAGTTTCGCCTGCAGCATTTCGAGTTCGATGATCATATGGCCGAGTAGCTGGCCTTTAGTCGTGTAGGTGAACGACCGGTTGTACGTGAGCTCGTAAATTTTCCCGATGTCGTGCAGAAACGCACCGGTGAGCAATAGATCGCGATTGATCTGAGGATAGTTCTTGCACATCAGGTCGCAGGAGCGGAACAGAGAGACGACATGGTCGAGCAGCCCGCCTATGTAGGCATGGTGCAGCGTCTTGGCCGCGGGTGCATTGCGATAGGCGGCAGAAATCTCAGGATCAGCCATGAAGGCCTGGACCAACGACCGCAGATGGTGGTTTTCAAAGGTCGTAACGAAGTCGGTCAGCGTTCGCCAAAGCTCATCAATGTCCTTCGTGGTCTTCGGGAGGTAGTCAGCAAATTCGATTTCCGATCCGCCCAGTTTGCGTAGCTTGTGTATGGTCAACTGGAAACGCTGCTTGTATTTGTTGATCAGGCCTTTGACCTTGAGGAAGTCATCCTGTTCGAAGGCGTCGAGTACTTCTTCGACGTTGTCCCACATTTTGGCTTCGAGTTGGCCGCTGCGATCCCCCAGAGTAAGCGCGAGATAAGGCTCCCCGGTCTTTTTAGGCTTGATCTGCTTGGCGACGACGACGAAGCTGGAAGTGATGACCTTGTTTTCGTGGCGCGCGCAGTCGCAGATGTAGAAATCCTTCATTGAGCTGTGTGTGAGTATAAATGCGCCACGATCACAGGATGCCGAGTTTCTTCTTTCTCTTCTTGCTGAGCTTTTTGGCGTCGGACTCCTTGGCAGAAGCGGTTTCGACGGGCTGGGTCTGATTCGGACTGGCTCCGGTATCGAGATAGCCAGGGATGATCTTGATATAGGCGTCTTCCCTCAACTTGGTGAGGTAGGCGCGCAGAGCGGGCTGCAGTTTCTCGTAATAGAGCGCGTCCTGAATTTTTGGGAGCACGTCCTTCATGGGAGGAACGCCAGCCATTTGGTGATCGACGACTTTCAGGATGACGTAGCCCTGCTTGGTGCGGATCACGTCGGTGATCTCGCCGGCCTTCATCGCGAACGTTTTGTCTTCCAGTTCTTTCGCCAGTTTGCCGCGTTCGAATGTGCCAAGATCACCGCCAGCTGCAGCGGAAGGCCCGTCGGAATATTTCTTGGCAATATCCTCGAAGCTGGCACCGTCGCGAATCTGCTTCAGCAGATCGTTGGCCTTGGCCTCGGCAGTACTAAGAGCTTCAGCTTCGGCCGCCTTGCGCGCGGCTTCATCAACCACAGGCTGGGCGGCCGGAGTCGGGGAAGGCGGAGCGTTGGGATCAGCCGCTGCGACCGGAGCAGTTGGAGCGGTAGGCGCCACAGCCTTTGGAGCAACCAGAATTTCGCTCAGGCGAATGTATTCCGGTTGTTCCATCTTGTCCTTGTGCTCGTCGTAGAATTTCTGCTCCTCTTCTTTGGTGATGTTGAGGTGTTGCCCCACTTCTTCGCCGATCACCTTCTGGGTGATCATCTGATTCTTCATGTTCTGCTTAAAGTCTTCCCAGGAGATGCCCTGTTTGGTGGCTTCCTTCTCCAGATCCTCGAGGGACTCGAGTTTCATGTCCTTGCGCATCTGGTCCAGACGCTTGATGAGATCGGTATCACCACTGATACTGAGGTCCTTGCCCTTGTCGAGTAACAGTTGCTGGTCGATGAGATCGCGAAGAATGTCTTTCTCGCGGTCGGCATAGAGCTTGTCGGCGTTGTTTGGATCCTGCTGTTTAACCTCTTCTTTGAGCTGATCCTTGCTGCGCTGAAACTCCGAGCGGGTGACAATTTGATTGTTGACGCGGGCGATGATCTCTTCGACCACCTGACCCGACGCAAGGGCTGGCAGACAGGCAGAAGCAATAAGAACCAGGCCAAATTTTTTCATAAGATAATTGGGCCGCCACGCTTCCTGGGCTTGCGGGCAAAAGGCGGGCTTGGGCCGATGGACAACATTTTACTCCTTCGGGAACGATACCTGCGTGCCCCGCCATTATTTGACGGCCCAAACAGCTGAAATGTTGTCCGTGGTGAGGTCACGCGCTTCGAATGAGTGCAAGTGAGGTGCGATCGTCACATATAGGGGCTGCCGCACCGAACTTGCCGGTAGCTTCCAGGATGAAGGCGCACAGTCCCTGAGCGTCGCCGGGATGGGAGTCGCCCAGAGGCTGCTTGACCCGCTCCAGGCCGAATTCTTCCGCTGATTTGTCGAGGTCTGTACCGCACTCTATAACTCCGCGCGAGACCAGCAGGAGAGCGGCGCCCTTCTCCATGCCTACGGTAGGAGCATCGCACGTCGCGTGGGAAAATAGTCCGAGCGGCAAGCCGGTTGAACGGAGTTCTGCGACTCCGCTCCTGTCGCGAAGCAGCGCCGGCGTATGTCCGGCGTTGGTGTAACAGAGTGTGCCGAACCCCTCGTGATAACAGCCGATGAACGCAGGGCAGGAATGCACTCCCTGGGCAACGTCGATGAGGCCGCGATTGAGATGAAGGCAGAGCGCGGTCATGGCGTCTGATTCATTGACGTCGGAGCCAGAAAATAGTTCAGCGCCCAGGCTTCGAAAAATCTCCTGCGCAGCCGTCAGGATGCTACGGTTGTCCTCCCGGCGCCCGGCAACGTCCAGCAGGCCGAATAAGACGCGCTCGCTGCTGACGCGAACTGAGTCGTAGAAATCCCCAGCAACCCGTTTGCCGACAAAAACTGCGGCGATGTCTGCGCCCTCAATCTTGGGGAAGATCGTTGGGACCGGCTCGGCTCTAATCGGAGGCTCGGTGGTGTGGGAATGGAACAGGGAACGCATGCTTGCTATCTCAACGCGAAAGTAGCACAGCGATAGCCAGCGGGCAAACGAACGTCGAGCACTCTGGGACGTAGGCGGGGTGGCCGCAGATACCGCGGCGCTACTCGCCGTATTTGTCGGCGAGATATTTGGCCAGGTCCGCTTCAAATTGGCCGTAGTCGGAATGAAGGGTGGCTCGCAAAGCTGCTTCTGTCGAACTGCCCTGGCTAAGCAGTTGGAGAATACGCTGAATGTCGCCCATGCCGTAGGAATCGTTGATGTATGAGACGGCGGCGAGAGATTCGGCGTAAGCGACGTAGGCCTGCACACCGGAGAAATTGGAAAAGCTTCCTTCCAGCGCGTTCAGCGGAATGTTCTGCTGCGCTTTGAAGAGCATGGAGAGTTGATGCCCGTCCCCTCCAAGGCTCTTGGGTTCGAGGAGTTGCGCAATGCCCTCATGCAGCCAGGGCGGACAGCGGGCTCCAGAGAGTTTCGTGATAAACGAATGGGCCAATTCGTGTTTCAGAACGCGTGCCAGTTCGGGCGTCACCGAACTCAATCCGCTCACGGGAATGTGCAGCTTGCCGTCGTTGATGGCTCCCGACCAACTGGGGGCGTGGGTGACATCGAAGAAAGCTTGTTCCGTGTAGAGCGTGACCAAAATACTGTCGTGCGGTGGGCTGCCCAGATCGCGCGCCAGGTCGTCGTAGTCCGATTCGAGCGCGGCAAGGATTTGTGACCGGAAGGCTTCGGAAGTCTGCTTGCCCTCATAGTGCAGGACGAAATGGCTGCTTTCACCCTGAGAAAATTCGGATGCTACATTCTCTTCACGGTGGGCCTTGGCTAGAAGTTGCCGCACCGCGGGATCCGGCCGCAACTCGAGCGAACGCCTCCACGAGGCAACGGCGTCCTTTGTGCGATCGCAGGCGAACTGGGTGTAGCCGAGAACTGTGTAGGCGTCGGGCGATTCCGGAGCCGAACGAACCGCGCGCTGCGCATAAGGCAGTGCCTGCGCGGCGCTGCCTGTACGGACAAGGAGCGCGGCGTAGTAGATCAGGATTGTCGAATTGTCCGGCTGGAAGCGAAGGGCATTCTCGAAATAACTCCGGGCTTTGGCGATGTTGCCATGTTCGAATTCAAATTTTCCAGCGATGAAGTCGGCCGTCGCGCTTAGCTCGGCGTTCCCCTTGCCTTCCACAACGGCAAGAACGTCAGTGTCGACCTTGCCTTCCTTAATGATCTGGGTGAAGACGTCGCTTTCGTGGGCAAGACTGTCTGCGGGCTGGAAACTGGGAAGATCGGCGACCCTTCCCCCTGTCGAAGTGTTATGTATCGGTAGGCCTCCGGCATCCACGTGATCGACCGAAGACTTAGGGATCTTGTAGGAATCGTCTCCAATTTCGTATTCGTAATGATTGCCATTTTCTTTGACGTGGTCGGCTACGATGGTGCGGCCGTTCTTTAGATGGATCGTATCGGCGGCGGCTCCATTCAGGGCGAAAGCCCCAGCCATAAAGAGGATGGTGACACGTAGCCGCATTCAGGCGCATTCTAGCAATAGAGGACGACCCTTCCACGTGACGAAGGTACTACCTAAGCGGCGCGGCTTGCGGATTACCGTGGTGACCTGCCTTGTGATTTGCACGCTGCATACGGCCAATGCCTTCGGTGGTGTTCTTCCCGATAAGCCGGCCGAAGTGCTGTACTTACAACTAGGACAAGTCAAGTTGGATCCGGCGCGTGTTTATCAAGTTCGGGGCGCGTCTCTGGATCGATCCGCGATTCACATCAGTCTGGAAGACGGCACGATCGGCTTCACCCAGGATGTGATGGGCCGGATCACGGGGGCGTTTTTCGAGGGCGATGGCGAAGTGTTACTCGTGCCTCCGAATGATGTTGAACGGAGATCGATGAGCCTGTTCACGGGAATGGCAATCTTGGAAGAGCATTTCGCAACCGCGTATTTTCGCTTCAACGACGACGCGGCCGCCGAGATGCAACCAGACCTGCGGGCCCCGGAACAAAAACAGGAGTTTGTCGAGCGCTGGGGCAATACCGCGCAGAACCTGGCCCAGGGCGATGCCATGAGGCTGCTCGAGACTTTTAGCCTGATGCTTCCCGTCAAAGACGCCGCACTGCCCTCGGAACTCGTAAAGGCTCAAGCCAACCCGGGGGACCGGTTCCTTCACGCGCGGTTGCAGGGGACCAAGCTTGGCGTCTTCGATCTTTATTTCGATTCTCTGGCCGGGGAGCAGGTTCATGTGGGGCAAACTCGCCCGACGAAAGACGGCGTGACTTACTACAACGTATGGACATCGTTCTCCCCCGGCGGCGCCGAAATTGCAGAAGCCAGCGCCAAAACCGCACCGAAGGACCGTGCGGACAAATCTCTGGAAGACTGGGTCAGCATCCGGCATTTTTCGATTGTCAGCGAGGTACAACCGCCTAAGCAGATTCACGCCCGCGCGCGTTTGCAGCTTGAAGTAAGGGCGGGCGGCTCGCGGGTGATTTTCTTTGAACTGTCGCGGTTTCTTCAGGTGGAGAGCGTTGTGCTCGCGGGTCAGCCGGTGGAGTTCATTCACAATCCGGCCGTGGAGGGAACGGACCTTGCTCGCAGTGGCAACGACCGCGTGGCCGTTATTTTGCCGGAACCAGCACAGGCTGGACAGAAGATCGAGTTGGAATTCGTGTATGGCGGCGAAGTTTTAGCAGAGGCTGGCGCCGGATTGCTCTACGTGGGAGCACGAGGGAACTGGTATCCCAACCGCGGGATGGTGATGGCCGATTTCGATTTGCAGTTCCAGTACCCGCCCGGCTGGACTTTGGTCGCAACCGGAAAGCCATCGTCGGTTTTGGCGGAAGCCGTCCCTCAGAATGCCGCAGCACTACAGACATCGCGCTGGATTTCGGAGCGGCCGATTCCGTTTGCGGGCTTCAACTTGGGCAAGTACAAAGTATTCAAGACGCGAGTCGGGGACGTTTCGGTTGAGACCTATGCCACGCAATCGGTCGAGAGCAGTTTCCCCAACGCCCTGGCTGAGCAACCTGAGCCTAGGCATTCGGGTATTTCCCCCCAAGCGCTTGAGGTGCTCGTCCCGCACCGCCCTTCGCCGGCGCAAAACGAAGGCGCCGTTGGGGAGGCGGCGGCGCGAGCGATCCAATACTATTCCGAGAGATTTGGGCCGTATCCCTATAGTCGTCTGGCTTTGACGCAGTTGCCAGGCCATACCAGTCAAGGATGGCCGGGGCTGGTGTTTCTGTCGTCTTATGCGTTTCTGAATCATCAGGAACGCGAACAATTGCACTACGACCCGGCTGGGATCTTGCTCCAGGAGTCGGTCCCCGCACACGAAGCAGCCCACCAGTGGTGGGGAGATCTTGTCAGCTGGAATACCTACCGGGACCAGTGGTTTTCCGAAGGTCTGGCAAATTACTGCGCCTTGATGATGCTGCAGGATAAGAATCCGGCGGGCTTTCGCCAACTCATGGAGAAGTACCGGCGAGATCTGGTGCAAAAAAACAAAGATGGCGTTGCTCCGATGGATGCGGGACCGGTGACGCTGGGTCTGCGGTTGCTATCGTCCCAGTTTCCGGAAGGATATGAAGCGATCAGTTATGGACGGGCCACCTGGCTGTTTCACATGTTACGAACTATGTTGAGAGATTCAACGCAGGGAAGCAAGGGCGGGCCGGATGAGCCCTACGTGCGCGCATTGCGCCGACTCCGTCAACGTTACGAAGGCCAGCCCATCAGTACACGTCAACTGATGGAGGTGTTTGCCGAGGACCTCCCTGCTTCGCTCCGGTACGAAGGCAAAGATTCGCTGGACTGGTTCCTGGAGGGCTGGGTGAACGGAACCGCGCTGCCAACGCTCGAATTGAAGTCCGTGAAGTTTACGCCAAAAGCGACGGGAACGGCCGTCAGCGGAACGATTGTGCAGAAGGACGCACCGGAAGGGCTGGTGACATCGGTCCCCGTGTATGCGGTAAACCCGGGGAAGCAGATGGTTTTGCTGGGGCGTGTGTTTGCCGACGGCGAAGAATCGTCGTTCCATGTTTCGGCACCCGCTGGGACTCACAAGATTGTGCTCGATCCCTATGAGACGATCTTGACCCGTCCGAAGTAGCGGCTCGGCTCAGAGTTCCGGATCGGCGGCTGGTTCCGAAAAAGATTCCCAAAAACGAACTGAATGAGAGTCTTCGAAGGAAGCCCGGCGAAGTTCTCTGCACTTAAGTGCTGCCCGTCCATTGACTTCTGTTTTGACAACGGTTGCTTCTCGATGTGGCAGCCAAGCTGCTAATTGCCACAGTGCCAACGAGGAGTGAGCCATGAACTACAGTCCGAGCGGTCAACCAGAGATTCCCGGGGAAATGACCACCTTCACGCAGACCCCGGATGTGATGAAAGAAGTCGTCGGATCTGTTCGTGGAAGATGAAGCCTTCGTGAGAAACGTGACCACCGAAGTCTTGCGCTCCGCTGGCTATAGAGTCCTGACCGCGAGAAATGCAGAGGGGGCTCTGGTCACTTACCCACTTACCGCGAATATCCGCCGCGGTGGACTTACTCTTAACGGATGTGATCCTTCCCGGAGAGACAGGGTTGACCCTCGCCGGAAGACTCCGTCGTGAGGATTCAGAACTCAAGGTCTTGTTCGTCACCGGATATGCGGAGCACCTAGGGCTGTGCAGAAGTGAGCACGCCGAATGTTTGGCGAAGCCCTTCTCTACGGGAGCTCTGTTACAGAAAATCAAGCAGATGCTCGACACATGGCAAGCAGCGGCCGGGGAACATCCTCGAATTAAGCACGCCTGCGGTACTGCGTAGCGTCCAAGATCTGGGCGGGGACTTGGGAGAGTGGCACCACTCGGCTGAGAACCCCCAATTCAAAGCAGGCGCGCGGCATGCCATAAACGGCGCAACTTGCTTGGTCTTGTCCGATGGTGAGACCGCCTTCACGGTAAATAGCCCTCATCCCTTCTGCGCCATCTGATCCCATCCCCGTAAGGATGACCCCCATGGCCAGGTTTCTGAAGTTGCTAGCAACCGACCTCATCATAATGTGAACCGTCCTTAATCCAATAGCCCCAGTCTAGTTAGAAAACGCTCAACAGCAGCCAAAACCGTGCCTACACCAAGGTCTGTAGTTCCGGGAATGGGGCTGAGTTTCAGAAGGGAATTTCGGCGCCGACAAACCGGCCTCGTCGTCGAACCTCGCGGGCCAATTCCTAAGGACGTGTGCAGCGGAGATAATCTCCAGGGGAGTTCTCCGGCCGGAGCAAATATTCTTGCGGATGTGGAGCGCGGCGACAGTGAAGTCTCTAACGGTGCCCGGCGGAATTCTATTGCTGGGCGTCGCCGTCCTTGTGCACTCCGGCTGGTTAATCCTGGCGCTGCCCGCCCTGAGCTTCCTCTACTACTGCGCGGTCATGGGCGGGATGCTGCTGGCATGGCGTTTTCATTCCACCCGCATCTTTTTCGCGCTGATCGTGCTCTTCCTCGGGCAGCAGGCCATCGCTCTCTCCGGCGGCGCGCACGCTGCGCCAGAGTCGACGGTGTTTATTGCTGCCGCGGTCCTGGTGCCGCTGAACTTCGTTTTGATTGCGGTGATGCACGAGCGGGGTTTCACCATTTCGGGCATTGCCCCTCTCGGGTTGTTCCTCTTTGTGCAGGTCGTGATCGTGGCCGTACTTGGCCGCGCCGAAGAGGGCGCATCGCTGCCCGCCCGAGCGCATCACGCCGCCTTGGCCGTCTCTTTGCCGGACTATGCCCTGCTCGCCTTTGCCGCTGCCGGGATTCTCCTGCTTGTCCGGTTGCTGCTCACGCGCAAGCCCGCCGATAGCGCCCTGCTTTGGTCGCTACCTTCGTTTTTTCTCAGCCTTCACTTCACCGGCACGGCGCGGATTTCGGCCGCGTATTCTGCCACGGCGGCATGCATCCTCGCCACCTCGATCATCGAGACCTCGTACCTCCTCGCCTATCACGATGAACTCACAGCGTTGCCGTCCCGCCGCGCCTTCAACGATGCCCTCCTGCGCCTGCAACACCCCTATTCGATGGCAGCGGTCGATATTGATCACTTCAAGCGATTCAACGACACTTATGGCCATGACACGGGAGACCAGGTTTTGCGACTGGTCGCGGCCAAACTGGCGCAGGTGACCGGCGGAGGGCAGGCTTACCGCTGCGGCGGAGAGGAGTTCGTTATTCTGTTTCCCGGCAAAGCCACCCGAGAGGTCGTGGACCATCTGGAGCAGCTGCGCACCGCGATCGAAGCGGCGGAGTTTCGCACGCGAGGAAACGACCGCCGGCAGGCTCCACGCGGTCCGGACCGTCGCAGTGTTCGAACTACAGGACGAACACGAAAAGGAGATTCCATTCGACGCCAAGCCCGAGAAAAGACTCGCGCGCCAATGTCCGTGACGGTGAGCGTCGGCATCGCCAACTCCTCTGCAGAAAAACCCCATCCCGAGCTGGTCCTCGAAGCCGCCGACAAGGCGCTGTACCGTGCCAAGGCGAACGGCAGGAACCGCGTGGAAACCGCTGCATCGCCGCGGCGGAATTCCGCGAAAGCTGCCGGGATTGCGTGAAGAGTGACGAGGCCGACAGACAAAACACCAGCAAGCGTACTGGGCCATGCCGTGGGGAGCCGGGTCGCCGATTGCAGGACGGGAAGTGACGACCCGGCTTCGCACGTTTCGCAAGCACCACGGGCCGTGCGGTCAGCCTGTGGCGGTGGGAGAACTCGGGCGCTTCCGGCCGGTGCCCCCGCAGGCAGGACACTTCACCCGGATAAAGGCAACACCCTCTGACTTACCGTTCAAGTCTACGGGCTTCGCAATGTATCCAGTACCGCCGCAGTTCGGGCAGTCGTCCGGACTCACTCATCTCCCCCCTCAGTGTTGAAGGCATTCTGCCCGACTGACGCACAACATGTTCAGCAATCGAGTTTGCGTTACGAATCACGAACAAAAATCCAAGGGACAAGGCGGCCATAAAGGCCACTTCGTGGGGGCTGCAACGCCCTAGCCCCGCACGCTGACTTCTGGATCCATCGCAAGACAAGTGCAAAATCTTCATGGAACTAGACTTACGATTATTGCCTGGATGTCGGAGTGTTGCTCTTCACCCGCGCTGCGATGGGCACCAGCGTTCGCTTCGGGGCGCGGTGACGCAGCGGCGAATCTCGTGAGGTACGGCCACGAAGCGGGGAGGCCGTCTGAATATTCAGCCGCAAAACGAGCGTTGGTCTGCAGGATGTCAGGAGGCGATTTCGTGCAAACGTGGGATTTCCGATTTCGGAGCGGGACGATCCGATGCCGCCAGGGTTGCGAGGTAGGCATTGACGCCCTCCGCCGCCTTGCGACCTTCTGCGATGGCCCACACCACCAGCGATTGGCCCCGGCGCATGTCTCCGGCGGCGAATACGCCCGGCACTGACGACATGTAATTCTGGTCAGTCGCGACGTTGCCACGGTTGTCGAGTTGGACTCCAAGCTGCTCGATCATCCCGTTGCGCACCGGGCCAAGAAAGCCCATCGCGATCAGGACCAGGTCGGCGTCCATGGTGAACTCGCTTCCGCCAATGGGTTCAAACTTCGGGGGAGGGCCAACCCGCACCGCGTGAAGCTGCTTGACGTTTCCGTTTTCGTCGCCAGTGAATTTTGTGGTTGCCAGGCTCCAATCGCGCACGCCACCTTCTTCATGGGCGGCCTCGATGCGCAACTGCAACGGCCAGAGCGGCCACGGTGTCTGTTCCGACCGCTCCTCGGGTGGCTTCGGCATGATCTCGAACTGGTGAACGGAAATCGGCTTTTGCCGGTGGCACGTACCCAAACAATCGGCACCGGTGTCGCCGCCTCCGATGATGACGACACGCTTGCCGGTCGCGAGAATCTCCACCGCGGGATCGATCGTGTCACCCAGGCAGCGCTTGTTCTGCTGCGGAAGGAATTCCATCGCATAGTGGACTCCCTTCAGTTCGCGCCCCGGAACCTTTAAATCGCGTGGGTGCTCGGAGCCGCCTGCGAGAACAATGGCGTCAGAGTCGCGGCGCAGATCTTCCATCGCGACGTTCTTTCCGACCTCGGCATTCGGCACAAACTTCACGCCCTCAGAGGACATCTGATCGATGCGGCGATCGATGATCTGCTTTTCGAGTTTGAATTGCGGGATGCCGTAGCGCAGCAATCCGCCGATGCGGTCCGCTTTTTCGTAAACCGTAACCAAATGTCCCGCACGGCACAATTGCTGGGCCGCCGCAAGTCCGGCCGGGCCCGAACCTACAATAGCGACTTTCTTACCAGTGCGAACCTTCGGAGGTTCTGGACGAATCCAGCCTTCCAGAAATCCGCGCTCCACAATGTTCTTTTCGTTCTGCTTGATCGTGACCGCCGGCTGAGTGATGCCAAGCACGCACGACGCCTCGCACGGGGCGGGGCAAATACGTCCAGTGAATTCCGGGAAATTATTGGTCGCGTGCAGCTGGCGGACAGCGTCCTTCCAGCGTCCGCGGTACACCAGATCATTCCAGTCGGGGATGAGATTACTAACGGGACATCCGGTCTGGCAGAAGGGCACGCCGCAATCCATGCAGCGGGCACCTTGTTTGCGCAGGCTTTCCTCGGGGAAGTCCTGGTAGATCTCGAACCAATCATTAACCCGCTCGGCTACCGGGCGGCGCGGAGCCAGTTCTCGCGAGTAATCCATGAAGCCCGTGGTCTTACCCATGCACCTGCTCCACTGGCTCGAGAACCGCGGCCGGCTGGCCCGGAGTGTACGCCTGTGGGCTCCGCACGACTCCAAGCACACGTTTGAACTCATGCGGGAACACCTTGATAAACCGTGGCATCGTCTCTTGCCAGTTCTCGAGGATCCACTTGGAGCGTCGGCTGCCGGTCAGCTCCATATGTCGCGCCACGAGATCGCGGACCAGTTGCACGTCCGCCTCATCGAGCAAAGGCTCAAGATCGACCGACTGAAGATTGGAGCGTTTTTCGGTGAACTCTCCGCGCTCGTCAAAGACGTATGCCACTCCACCACTCATGCCTGCGGCAAAATTCCTGCCGCAGGAACCGAGCACCACAACCAGTCCATTCGTCATGTACTCGCACCCGTGGTCGCCGACTCCTTCGACCACGGCGGTCGCCCCGGAATTGCGAACAGCGAAGCGTTCTCCGGCAACTCCGTTGAAGAACGCTTCGCCGCTCGTGGCGCCGTAAAGTGCGACATTTCCAATGATGATGTTTTCTTCCGCAGCGAATCCGGAACCGCGCGGCGGATACACGACCAACCGTCCGCCCGACAATCCCTTTCCAACGTAGTCGTTGGCATCGCCTTCCAGCGTGAGCGTGACGCCCCTGGCCAGAAACGCTCCCAAACTCTGCCCCGCCGAACCCGAAAGATGAACTCGAATCGTGTCGTCGGGAAGCCCCGCAGAGCCGTAACGGCGTGCGATTTCACCGCTCAGCATGCTGCCGACCGTGCGATGCACGTTGCGCACCGGCAGCCTGACCTCAACCGGACTAAGAGTCTCAAGCGCGCTGCGCGCGGCTCCGAGAATCTTGTGATCCAGTGCCTGCTCCAGACCATGATCCTGCGAGTGAATGCAGCGCTTTGCCACCCTTGATGGCACCGGCGGATTGTAGAGAATCGCCGAAAAGTCAAGGCCGCGCGCTTTCCAGTGATCGACGGCAGGCTCAACGTCAAGCAAGTCCACGCGCCCGACCATCTCGTCCACCGTGCGGAAGCCCAATTCCGCCATGTATTGCCGAACTTGCTCGGCAATGAAAAAGAAGAAATTAATTACATGTTCGGGCTGTCCCTTGAATTGTTTGCGTAGCTCGGGATCTTGGGTCGCGATGCCCACCGAGCAAGTGTTGAGGTGGCACTTGCGCATCATCACGCAGCCCAGCGCGATGAGCGGAGTAGTCGCGAACCCGAATTCTTCGGCGCCCAGCAAAGCCGCAATCACTACGTCGCGTCCCGTCTGCAGCTTGCCGTCGGTCTGGACACGAATGCGGCTGCGCAAGTCGTTCAACAGCAAGACCTGCTGTGTCTCGGCCAGGCCTAGCTCCCACGGAATGCCCGCATGCTTGATCGAACTCAGGGGGGAAGCGCCGGTGCCGCCGCTGTCGCCGCTAATCAGGACCACATCGGCATGCGCTTTGGCGACGCCAGCGGCCACGGTCCCAACTCCAACTTCCGCCACCAACTTCACCGCAATGCGCGCCTGCGGATTTACGTTCTTCAAGTCGTAGATCAGCTGCGCCAGATCCTCGATCGAATAGATGTCATGATGTGGCGGCGGCGAGATGAGTCCGACGCCCGGAATCGAGTGGCGCAGACGCGCGATTACTTCATCAACTTTATGCCCGGGGAGCTGTCCGCCCTCTCCTGGCTTGGCGCCTTGTGCCATTTTGATCTGCAACTCGTCGGCATTCACCAGGTAGTTCGCCGTCACCCCAAAACGGGCGGAAGCCACCTGCTTCACCGCGCTTCGCCGCAGATCGCCGTTCGGGTCCGGACGGAATCGCTCTTCGTCTTCTCCGCCCTCCCCGGTGTTCGACTTGCCCCCGATGCGGTTCATTGCGATCGCGAGGGTCTCGTGGGCCTCCTTGCTGATGGATCCGAAAGACATCGCACCGGTAGTGAAGCGCTTCACAATTTCCTTGGCGGGCTCGACTTCTTCGATTGAAACCGGCTTGTCGCTCTTCTTAAACTTCATCAGTCCGCGCAGGGTGCAGAGGTTGCTGCTCTGCCGATCGATGAGTTCTGTGTACTCCTGAAATGTCTTGAAGCTGTCCTGCCGCACAGCCTGTTGCAGCTTGCTGATGGTCAGTGGATTGAGCAGATGATATTCGCCGTTGACGCGCTGGTGGTAGTTGCCTCCCACCGCAAGTTCGGTCTCAAATTCGGTCAGTCGCCGGAACGCGAACTCGTGCTTCATCTGGGCTTCAGCCGCCAGCACGGAGAGCCCGATTCCCTCCAGCCGCGAGGTTGTGCCCGAAAAATACGCCTCGATCAGCTCCTTGTTCAGTCCGATGGCTTCAAATACCTGCGCGCCCTGATAGCTCTGGAGAGTCGAGATCCCCATCTTGGAGAAGGTCTTCAGCAAGCCCTTCTTGATGGCTTTCAGGAAGTGCTTGACGGCTTCTTCGGGAGTTACACCTTCGCCAAGTTCGCCGCGCCAGGCCAGTTCCTCTACACTCTCTAGCGCCAAATATGGATTGATAGCGCTCGCACCATAGCCGCTGAGTAAGGCGAAGTGCATGACTTCGCGGGGCTCGCCAGATTCTGTAATTAATGCAACTTGAGTTCGCGTTTCCTCGCGCACCAGCAAGTTGTGGACCGCTGCCAGTGCCAGCAGACAGGGAATCGGCGCGTAATCCTTATCCACGCCACGGTCGGAAAGAATGAGCAGTGAATATCCCGCTTTCACGGCCCGCGAAGCTCTCTGGCACAACTCATCGAGCGCTCGCTTGAGCCCGGCTTCACCATCGCTCGCGCGGAACAGAGCGGGAAGAGTGGTCGCCAGAAGGTCTCGGTTCGAAACGCGGCGCAGTTTCTCCAGTTCCCGATTGCTGAGCAGCGGATGTTCCAGCTTCAGCATGTGACAGTTTTCGGGAGCTTCGTCGAGAATATTCCGCTCGCTGCCGATATAGCTGGTGAGCGACATTACCATTTCTTCTCGGATGGGATCGATTGGAGGATTCGTCACCTGGGCGAAGAGTTGCTTGAAGTAATTGAACAGCGACTGGGGTTTGTCCGAGAGACAAGCCAGCGGCGTATCGGTTCCCATCGAGCCGACCGGTTCTTCCCCCTTGGCCGCCATCGGAGTCACGATCATCCGCAGGTCTTCATCGCTATAGCCAAAAGCCCGCTGCCGGCGCAGCAGAGTTTCAGAGTCCGGAAAGTGCATGCGCGACGGCTCGGGTAGTTGATCGATAGTGATTTGATTTTCTTTGAGCCACTCCGTGTACGGCTGCCGCGAAGCTAGTGTGTGCTTGATCTCTTGGTCAGAGATGATGCGGCCTTCTACTGTATCGACCAGGAACATCTTGCCCGGCTGCAAGCGGCCCTTGCTCTTCACTTGTTCGGCCGGAATGTCGAGCACACCCGCTTCTGAAGCCATGACCACCAGGTCATCATGAGTTACGACATATCGTCCTGGCCGCAAGCCGTTGCGATCCAGCGTCGCCCCGATAACGCGGCCATCAGTGAAAGCAATCGCGGCCGGTCCGTCCCACGGCTCCATCAGACACGCGTGATACTCGTAGAACGCACGCTTCTCCGGCTTCATGTGCGGATTGCCCGACCATGCCTCTGGGATCAGCATGGCCATGACGTGCGGAATACTTCGCCCCGACTGGAAAAGCAGTTCGACCGCGTTGTCAAAGTTCGCTGAGTCACTGCCGTCGGGGGTAATGATGGGGAAGAGTTTCAGCAGGTCGTCGCCAAATAACGGTGACTTCAACAGCGACTGGCGGGCGTACATCCAGTTAACGTTCCCACGCAACGTGTTGATCTCGCCGTTGTGTGCGATGTAACGGTACGGGTGCGCCCGCTGCCAGCTGGGAAATGTATTCGTCGAGAATCGCTGGTGCACCAGGCACAACGCGCTCACTACATCGGGATCGGAGAGTTCGCGATAGAAGTTGGTGATCTGCGGAGCTAGCAGCAATCCCTTGTAAACGACCGTCCGACAGGAGAGCGACGGGAGATAAAACATCTCGGCATCCTCGATGCCAGCCTCGCGAACCTCATTTTCCGCGCGCTTGCGGACGACGTAGAGCTTGCGCTCAAGGGTATCCTCGTCCATGCCCGAAGGGCAGCCCACAAAAATCTGCTGAATATACGGCTGCGAAGCCCGAGCCACGCGGCCGATGGCGGACGCATAGACGGGCGTGTCACGCCATCCGAGTACCGCCAGTCCCTCTTCGCGCACGATGCGCTCGAGAATTCCTTCGCACTGCAACCGCGGGTGCTTTTCGACCGGCAGGAACGTCATTCCGACGCCATAAGTCCCGGCCTCCGGAAGCTTGAAACCCAACTTGTCGCATTCGCGCCCGAAGAACTTGTGTGGAATCTGGATCGTGACCCCGGCGCCGTCTCCCGTTTCCGGGTCGCAACCACAGGCCCCACGGTGCGCCAGGTTGAGCAGCACCTGAATTCCCTTCTTAATGATGTCGTGACTCTTCTGGCCGGAAATGCTGGCCACAAACCCGATCCCGCAAGCGTCATGCTCGTGCGCAGGGCTGTAGAGTCCCTGGGCGGGCGGCAATCCATTTTTCGGGTTGATAGGCATACTGCTGGACATCTCGGTCCACCGTCTTAACTCTCTGAATCTGTTGTTCTTGGGCGTGTCTGGCGGGGCAACGGGAGCGTAGGACACCCCTGCTCAGGAACAGACGTTCGCCCCTAAGTAATAGCGCCTAAGGGGGTTAAAGTACAATGCAGAATTTCGATGCGAGGCATGCGAATTTCAGGTGCGCCCCAACGAGAAGTGCGTTGCTAGGGCGTCACCGTCTCCGTACCACGACATTCCTGAATTCCGATATTCTGGGCGCTCATGCAACCAGCGCCTGCAGCTCCGGTCATCGAGTTCCGGAACGTTTCCTATCAGGTGGCCGAAACCCACGTCCTGCGCAACCTGACTTTACAAGTTCAGTCCGGAGAGATCCTGGCGCTGTTGGGACGCAGCGGTTCCGGGAAAACCACGACGCTCAAGCTGGTCAATCGTCTTGTCTCACCCACCTCGGGCCAAGTTCTGGTCAATGGCGCCCCCAACGTGAATGCTGATGTCACGCGCTTGCGGCGAAGCATTGGCTATGTGATCCAGGAGGTTGGGCTGTTTCCTCACTTTACCGTCGCAAGGAACATCGGTCTGGTGCCCAAAATTGAGGGTTGGCCCGAGGCGCGAGTTCGTGCGCGCGTCAAGGAATTGCTGCAGATGGCCGGCCTGGCACCAGAATTGGCTTCGCGCTATCCCCACCAACTTTCCGGGGGACAGCGGCAGCGAGTCGGCGTTGCCAGAGCGTTGGCCGCCGATCCGCAGATCCTGCTGATGGACGAACCCTTTGGCGCTCTTGATCCTCTCACGCGCGACGAACTGCAGCGAGAGTTTCTTTCGCTCCAGAGGAGGCTCCGCAAGACCGTCGTCTTCGTCACGCATGACCTGCGCGAGGCCATGCGGCTGGGCTCGCGCATTGCTTTGATGGAGGCGGGAAAGTTGGTCACGATACTTTCTCCCGATGAGTTCTTGCGGTCCACCGATCCCTGGGCGGCGGCCTACGTCAAGGCCTTCGGAGACCGGCTAGAGTCCATTGCGACAGAGGGCACGTCATGAACCTCTTCCGATTCATCCTGCAAAATCGAAGCCAGGTGCTGGAGCTCACGGGAGAGCATCTTTGGCTGGTCGGTCTTTCCACTCTATTCGCGACGCTGATTGGCATTCCGCTAGGTATTGTGATTGCCCATTGGCCTCGTCTCAACAAGCCAGTCCTAGCGTGTGCAAATATTATCCAAACCGTCCCCAGTCTGGCGCTCTTCGGATTTCTTCTGCCAGTACCCTGGCTTGGAGACCGAGCCGACAGGCTGGCGATTTTGGCGCTCACTCTCTACGCGCTGCTCCCGATCATTCGGAACACCTACACCGGAATTCGTGGAGTCGACCCGGCTGTGATGGAAGCGGGCCGCGGCATGGGACTGACAGAATCGCAGTTATTGCTGCAAGTCGAACTGCCGCTGGCCGTGAGCGTGATTCTCTCTGGCGTTCGAACTGCGGTCGTCATCTCGGTGGGCCTAGCCACAATCGCCGCAGCCATCGGCGCCGGAGGACTGGGCGAATTCATATTCCGGGGCCTCGCGATGGTCGACAATCGGGTCATTCTTGCCGGAGCCGTCCCCGCCGCGATGCTGGCGCTGTTGGCGGACATTGGCGTGGGCTGGCTCGAAAGACGCCTTCAACCGCGATGAGAGCTGCTCGACAAAAATCGTCGCGCGCGACTGTGTTGATCGTGTTGCTGATTACCCTATTATCATTCTCCTGCTCACAGTCTCACCCTGATCGCATTGTCATCGGTTCCAAGAACTTCACTGAGTCATTAATTCTGGGCGAGCTTATGGCGCAGCAGATCGAGGCCCACACCAACTTAAAAGTGGAACGCCGTTTCTACCTGGCGGGCACCTACATCTGCCAGCAGGCGGTCCTGGCCGGAAGGATCGACATCTATCCGGAGTACACAGGTACTGCATTGACCGCGATTCTCAAGGAGAAAACCGGCACTGAGAGGCAGACCGTTTACCAGCAGGTCAAGCGTGAATACGAACGCCGTTTCGGCCTGACATTAGGCCCCGCCCTCGGCTTCAACGACACCTTCGCGATCGAAATTCGCGGAGAGGATGCCCGCCGCTTGAACCTCAAGACGCTTTCGCAGGCCGCCGCATTTGCTCCCCACTGGCGCGCCGGATTCGGCTACGAATTCATGGAGCGACCCGACGGATACAGGGGCCTGGCGGCAATCTACGGACTGCACTTCGCCGAACAGCCTCGCGTAATGGATCTGGGCCTGCTGGCGCGGGCCCTGCACGATCATCAGATCGACCTGGCGGCCGGCAACGCTACCGACGGCCTTATTCCCGCTCTCGATTTGTTTGTGCTTGATGATGACCGGCATTACTTCCCGCCCTACGAAGCCGTGCCCGTGATACGAGAGCAAACGTTGCGCGAGCATCCCGAAATCGCGCCCCTTCTCGCGGATCTCGCAGACAAAATTTCCGATCAGGAAATGAGACGAATGAATTATGCGGTCGATGGTCAACACCACGATGCGAAGGACGTCGTAAGGGAGTTCCTGCATCAGAACAAACTCACCCCTTAGAAACCTCCCAAGACACCACAAGTGGCTGCCGGACCCGGCTATACGCGCCTCCCGCAGCCCGTCAAAATAGTTATTTCGACTGCAACTTTGCCTCCGGAGGCACATCTAACCGGGGCGTGGGTTGGACCTGGTCTCCAAAGCGGGTCCCTGAAATTGGAAAGCTTGTCGGCTCCTTGAATTTGCTTCAAGCCCCTCGTCTGGTTGTAATCGCTCTGGGAGGCACGAATGCTTGCCGCACAATCCGGTGTTGCTGTACACGAGTTAATGCTGAGGATGTCCGATGCGCGCCGGCGAAGCGATGCTCTGTTCCAGGTGGTGCGCGCTGACTCACTCTATGGGCGGCCAATCCCGGAACGCCACCGCATCATTTTTTACGTAGGTCACCTCGAGGCGTTCGACTGGAATCTCCTTCACGAAACCGTTCTTGGCCTGAAATCCTTCCAGCCTGAATTTGATCGGTTGTTTTCCTTCGGCATTGATCCCGTCGATGGCGGATTGCCGCAGGACCAACCTTCGGACTGGCCCTCGATACAGGCAATTCACGAATACGTTTCCAGGATCCGTGCGTCATTGGACGACAAGCTGGTGGATGCCCTTCACGAATCGCCCGGTCCTAGGCGTGACGGCTTCCCGCTCGTCACACTGCTCAACGTTGCCATCGAGCATCGACTCATGCACGTCGAGACCCTGGCTTACATGCTGCATCAGTTGCCGTTGGCCCACAAGATCAAGCTTCACGTTGATTCCCCCATTACCCTCGCTCCACTGCTAGCCCCTAGAGCCGTTGAAATCCCCACAGGCATTGCAACCCTTGGCCTATCGCGCGACGACGAGCATTTCGGTTGGGATAACGAATACGAAGCGCGCGCGACTCAGGTACCGGCGTTCGCGATCGATGAGTACAAGGTGACGAACCGTCAGTATCTCGATTTCATCGCTGCTGGAGGGTATGAGTCGCGCGGTTTCTGGAGCGACGCGGACTGGGCCTGGAAACAAACAGACGGGATTTCTCATCCCGTGTTCTGGAAGAGGGTTGGGAGTTGGTGGCTCTATCGCACGATGTTCGAAGAAATCCCGTTGCCGATGGACTGGCCTGTCTACGTCAGCCACGCTGAAGCGGCTGCATATGCGCGCTGGGCGGGCAAATCGCTGCCGACCGAGGAAGAATGGCACCGCGCCGCCTTCGGCATGCCGAACGGAATTGAAAGACGATACCCATGGGGAACCCATTTTCCCGACGCAGATTTCGGCAACTTCGATCTCCACCGATGGGATCCCGTTCCCGTGAATGCATACCCGCGTGGTAGAAGCGCATTCGGCGTGAACGGGATATTGGGCAATGGGTGGGAGTGGACTTCTACGGTCTTCGGTCCATTTACTGGCTTCGAGCCGTTTCCGTTTTATCGCGGATATTCGGCCGACTTCTTCGACGGCAAACACTTCGTTATGAAAGGCGCATCGGCACGTACCGCTGCGTGCATGCTGCGGCCCACATTTCGCAACTGGTTCCAGCCACATTACCAGTATGTCTACGCCGGCTTCCGCTGCGTGAGCCACTAATCAAAGGAGTTTGGAAAATGCTTGTTCATGCCATCCCCGCGAGCCCGACTTATGAATTCGCAGCCGACGTTCGTGCCGGTCTGTCCCGTCTCGGTCAGAAGGAACTTCCCTCTAAATATCTTTACGACGACGTGGGCTCCGCGCTCTTCGAAGTGATCAGCCGCTTGCCGGAATACGGCCTCACTCGCGCCGACGAGCGATTGTTGCGCCGGCATGCCGACGAGATCGTGGACCGCGTCCCGGGTCCGGTCGCCGTCGCCGAACTGGGCAGTGGCAGTGGCAGAAAGACTCGATGGGTGCTTGAAGCGCTCTGCCGGAGGCAGCGGACGTCCTATTACCCGGTTGAAATATCGCGTTCGGCGTTGGCCATGTGCGAGCGAGAACTCAGCGACATCGATGCGGTCACCGTGGTTGGTTTTGAGCGAGAATATCTTGACGGCCTGCTGGAAATAGCCGCATGCCGCGAGCAAGGGCAGCACCTGTTCGTGTTGTTCCTCGGCAGCACCATCGGAAATTTTGACCGGCCCGCCGGGGCGGAGTTCCTGAGCGAGGTGCGCCGGATTCTTCAGGCTGGAGATTCGTTACTTCTGGGCGCAGACTTAGAAAAGCCTGCCGCGCAATTACTCGCGGCTTACGACGACGAACTGGGCGTAACTGCCGCGTTCAACCTGAACTTGTTGGCCCGCGCCAATCGCGAACTCGACGCCGATTTTGACCTGTCGCAGTTTGAGCATGTGGCCACGATCAATCCCCGCGCCCGCAGCGTTGAGATGCACCTTCAATCCAAGTGCCGCCAAACCGTCAGCGTCCCAGCGGCAGAGGTGGTCGTAGAGTTCCTCGATGGGGAAACAATCTGGACTGAGAGTTGCCACAAGTACTCCGCAGAGGAGATTGTCAGGACCGCCCGCAACGCGGGTTTCGCCTGCGCGGCCCAATGGATCGACGATCAGTGGGCCTTTGCCGAGAACTTGCTGATCGCTCAGTGAGAGCGACGGCCCGGCTTCAAGAAGTTCTCGATTTGCGCCACGCGCGCAGGTTGATTGCGCTCATCACCATGCAGAATAGGTTGGCAGGAATGAATCCCAGTTGCGCAGTTCGAACACCAATGACGCACATCACGACGCAGTTGGCGCCCGCCAGCGCCCATCCCTCCCAGCACCGCCGTCCGACCAAAATTGTGGATACGATCGTTAGCACACAAGATAAATAATCAAGACGCAACACGGATAAAATGACCTCCACAGCTATTCTGAGTTATGAAGCGCTATTTTTGACCGTTTTGGGCCTTTCGTAATGTGACTGGGGTCACTTGAGAAAATTAGATAGGTTGCCGCCCAGCGTCGCGCTCCTCAACGACTGCACAGGGAAGGCCAAACCAACTGGAGGAAATGATGCGAGACGAATGCTCACACCTCAACCAAATCAAAATCAAGCAAACCGAAACGCACGTCTGCGAAGACTGCATCAAAACCGGGGATTCGTGGGTACACCTGCGCTTGTGCCTGATTTGCGGGCATGTTGGCTGTTGTGACTCGTCGAAGAACAAGCATGCGACTAAGCACTTCCACAAAACCAAACATCCTCTGATTCGTTCAATTGAGCCTGGGGAGACCTGGATGTGGTGCTATGTCGACGAGATCGAAGCGGGCGAACTGGCGGCCTGAAGCGGCTCCTACATTTTCCTTAACGGCCTAGCGCGCAGGGGAACGGGATCTTGGGAGGCCCTGAGTCCAGGTTTTACAACCACGACGGCTTGCCGGTAGTTTTTAAGCAGTTCTTTGCGGAGCTTCAGCGCGCCTTTTCCTGTGGGATGTTCGGCCAACGAATTTCGGCATTGATCAATAGTGGCTTCGAGGCTGGCCAGGAACACCTTGCAGGGCTCACAACCGCCGAGGTGCTGCTCCAGTTCATCACATAGTGAGTCATCTAGTTGCTCATCTAAATAGTCCGAGAGCTCAGCCAACATTTGTTTGCAGTGCGTAGGTCGCGGCTGGGTACTCGCCACAACCCGCGACGCAACTCTTTCGACCACTTTTCGTGGACTTGCCTTCCCCACCCTAACCAGCTCTTTTCGCACGAACAGTCGCGCCCGGTGCAGGCGCACCCGAACCGTTCCGGGCCGAAGTCCGGTAGTCTCGGCAACTTCCTCGTCGGTCAAACCCTCCATATCGCGTAGCACCAGGACGATCCGATACTGCGGGGGCAGCCTTTGAATGGCGGCGCGCAGACGCCTGGCCTCTTGGCTTCGAATGGCAAACATTTCCGGATTGACGCTGCCATCGGCTCTGAGCCCTTCCAGTTCTTTCCGGTCCGGCATCAGTTGTTCCAGCGAAAGCTCCTGGCTGGGAGCGAACTTGCTGCGGCGGCGGTTCATCAAGCATCGATTCTTGGCAACTTTGTAGATCCACACCAAGAGCGCCTTCGGACTATCGAACTTCGGCAGGTACGGGACGGATTTCGCCAGCACTTCCTGCATGGTGTCCTCAGCGTCTTCGCGCTGCCCGCATACCCTCATGCTGAAGGAGAAGACCGTGTTTTGGAGCAAAGCCAATGCCTGCTCTAATGCTTCATTGTCACCTCGTCTCAAGAGCGCGACGGCCTGTTCAATTTCAGCGCGCATCTTTTCAATGTAGCACTTCGGTGAACGGGGCTTTGGTTGTGGCGGAGAGCTATGCAGGGCGTGGCTGCGGCAATTCCTTCCGGGCCAGCTTCAATTCAGTTTCTGTGTAGCTTGCTCGATCCTCTCCAGCGCAGTCTCCCGCCCGAGCACTTCCAGCGTCTCGAACAGCGGCGGCGCGTTCTTGCGCCCGCACACCGCCACGCGGATCGGCTGAAACATCTGTCCAGCCTTAACCCCTAAGTCCTGAGCCGCTGCGCGCAGTGCCTGATCGAGGGGATCGTGCTTGAACTTGACGTCCGCAAGCACGGTATTTGCCTTCTCCAGAACTTTCCGCGCCATCGCGGCGTCGCCTTTCTGCGGGATCAGTTCGGCGGCATCGTACGGCGGAAGCTGCTTAACATAGAAAAAGTCGGCCGCGGTGAGCACGTCCCGCAGCAGTTTGATGCGCTCGCGGATGAGAGGCGTAATCCGCAGCATCTTCTCCGGCGTGACGTCGAAACCAGCCTCGCGCACGATAGGCAGCAATCGCTGGCTCAAGTCTTCAATGGCTAAGGCACGAATATGTTCTGCATTGAGCCAGACGGCTTTGGGATCGAAAGTCTCTTCTGGTGTAGTGGCGGGTTCCTTGAAATTCACCACGGCATTGGCCCGGTTAATGCCTTCAAGCGAGAACGCGTCGACTAGTTCCTCGCGGCCCATCTGCTCGCGATCGTTTTTCGGGGACCAGCCCAGCAGGCACAGGAAATTGATAAAGGCCTCGGGCAGAAATCCAGCGTCACGATACGTAGTCACACTCACCACTGGGCCGTGGCGGCGCTTGGAGAGCTTGGTGCCATCCGGCGCGACCAGTAGGGGAAGGTGCGCAAACTGCGGCGGTGCGCAACCAGCCGCTTCGAAGATCAGCACGTGTTTGAACGTGTTCGTGAGATGATCCTGCCCGCGAATAATGTGGCTGATGCGCAAGTCGGCGTCGTCGGCGCACGACGCTAGGTGATAGGTCGGCATGCGGTCAGAACGCAGCAGGGCGAAGTCTTCAATGTCGGCGCCGGCCTTCATCTGTTCGCCGTAGACTGCGTCGCTAAACCGTACCACTTGACCGCCTTCGCGCGGAACGCGAAAGCGCAAAGCAAACGGCTCCCCGGCGGCGGCGCGGTGATCGCTGTCCTCACGCGAAATTTCGCGCATCCCGGGGTTGAACAACCAGGTCCCCTGCGCACCCGATTTTTCACTCTCCCCGGTGTGGGCAGGAGTGAAATCGCGGTAAGCCAGCCCTTTCCGAAGAATGGCCTCGGCCATCTGGCGGTGCAACGCGCCGCGGTCTGACTGCTTGTACTCTTCGTCCCAGCCAAGCCCCAGCCACTTCAAGCCATCAAAGATCGAATTGACGGAGGCGTCAGTGTTGCGTTCGACATCAGTATCGTCGAGCCGCAAAATCATCGTTCCGCGATTCCGCCGGGCATACAACCAGTTGAAAATAAAGGTACGGGCGCTTCCGACGTGAAGAAATCCCGTGGGCGAGGGGGCAAAACGCACGCGCGGCGTGGCGTGCGAAGACGAGCTTAAGGAGTCACGATCAGTCAAGGTTCGATGGTACGGGCGCTCGGAAGACATCGTCAAGCCGCGACGGAGAGCGTTTTGGGCATTCAATACCCGTTACTTAAGTCACATGAGGGGCGGACTGTTGTAATTAAATCCGGTTGTTTTCGGACACTTGGTTGTGAAACCATAACAGCACACTGTTTCCCCCCGAAACTGAGTGGAAGGACTCGCCCAGGGTGTCCTGACGGACCCTATGAACAGTGTTGTTATCACGACCGTCGTAGTGCCGGGCTTTGTCTCGGTTCTGCTGTTCCTCGTCTTCACCTACCTCCACGAGCAGAGCCGCCAAGCCTACTTCCGGGCATGGAAATGGGCGTGGGCTTGCTACTCGCTTCACTACGTGCTCGACGCGTTTCCGTCGTCTCCTCTTGCGTTCTTTGTCAGCGAGCTCTTCCTGGTCGCGATGGCGCTGTGCATTTTCGTTTCGACGCGGCTGATGCGTGCTTCCACTTATCGTTACCGATGGTACGACGCCGCGGTCGCATCGGCGGGCATTGCGCTTGCGTTGCTGACGTTGCGCGGTCACATCGTAGACGGTGCTTTTCGCCCGGAGATGCAACCCGCGATCCGGCTCGGGCTGGGCCTGGCTGTGATTCTGTTGTACAGCTCTGCCGTCTTTTACTTGAACGGCCACAAGCGCGGATCACTTGCCTTTCAGGTGCTTGCGGTTTCGCTGGCCCTGTGGGCCGTCCTGATGGGCGTGGGGCAGTTGCAGAATCCGTGGGTTTTTGGCACGGCCAGTCGGCTGTTCGGTCCCGTGCCGCAGATGCTGTTGGGCATCGCTATGGTCATGGTGTTGTTTGAGAACCAGCGCAATGCCGTACAGGAAAACACGCTGGCCCTGTCGACACTCGGCGTCGACCCGCGCCGGCTCCTCTTCGCCGACGACCTGGTGCCCAACATGCAATCCGCGCTCGAGCGGCTCATGAGCGCCTTGCCCATGCGCCGCGCAGCTATCTGCATCACCGAGCGCTGGCGTGGCCTTTTACCTTCGGTGCAGCAGGGATTCTCGCCTGGATTCGTGGATGCTTTGGAAAGGAGTCGGTCCGCGGACTACATTTCCGAAGTCGCCTATCGCCAGGGCGGAATCTTCACGGTGCATGATCTGGCTGAAATGACCGAGCCGTTCCCAGTAACCGCAGCAGGAACCTTTGCCGAATTCAAGCAGATTCTATTAGAAGCGGAGGTTCGCAACCTGACCGCAGTCGCGCTGCAGACTCGGGAACATAACTTTGGCGTGATCCTCTTTCCGCATGCGGAACGCCGGGCCTTTGGTTCGTCGGGACCTCGCCTGATGGTCGGTCTCGCCCTGCAGTTGGGACTCACGCTCGAGAATTACGTGGTCGGCCACGACGCTCATCGCCGCACACAGGAATATGAGCTGTTGACTGAGATCGGGAAGGCCATCAGTTCGCGCCTCGACCAGGACGAAATCCTCCGTACCATCCAGGTTGAGCTAGGGCAGATCTTCGACACCAGCCACTTCTACATCGCGTTCCAGGAGCCCGATGAAATTCGCTTCGAGCTCGAGGTCCGGGACAATCGAGTATTCCCCAAGCGCACGCGCGAGCTGCGCAATGCCTTCACGGAATATGTGATCCGTTCCGGCGAGTCTCTACTGATTCGCTCGGATTTAGAGAAGACGCGGGCTCGATTGGGAATCAGCCACGTGCCTGACCGCCCTGCCAAGTGTCTGATCGCGACGCCCATTTTCCTGAACAACAAGCCCGCCGGTGTCATGGTCGCGATGAATCCCGAGAGAGAATTCGTCTTCGAACAGCGCGATCTCGACGTCCTGGTCACCGCAGCCGGACAGGTCTCGGTTGCCATGGAAAATGCCCGCCTCTTCGCCGACGAGCAGCGCCGTTCCCGCCAGCTTGCCTTCCTCAACAACGTTTCCCGAACCGCCATCTCGAGCGACGACCCCGTTCACATGCTGGGCCAGATCGCCAGCGAGATTCAAAAGAACTTCAACTTCGATCACATCGGGATCGGCTTGCTCGACTACGGCACCAAAGAGATCGAAATCAAGGCTGAGGCTGGCAGCACCGCTCACGCGACCGGCAAGCGCATTCCGCTGGGCACAGGCATCCTGGGCCGAGTTGCCCGCAGCGGTGAGCGTGCCCTGGTGCAGAATGCGCTGCCCGGAAATCTGACCGGGGTTCTGCCCGATTCGCGCGCCGTGCTCTGCATTCCTGTCACCTACGGCGAATCTCTGCTCGGCGTCCTCAACGTGGAGAGTCGTAACGAGAACGCGTTCTTGCCGCAGGACGTCCTCATCCTCAACACGCTTGCCGATTTGCTGGCCACAGCTTTGCACAACGCCTTCGTCTTCCAGAAGCTGCAGCAGCAATCCATCACCGACGGTCTGACCGGCATCAAGACGCGCCGCTTTTTCTGGGAAGCCCTGTCGGCCGAGTGGAAGCGCGCTTCGCGTTCCGGACGCCCGTTCTCCGTCGTGCTCATCGATCTCGACAAGTTCAAAGAGGTCAACGACACCATGGGCCACTTTGAGGGCGATCTCGTCCTGGCCCGCGTCGGACGGTTGCTTGAGCAAAAGTCGCGGCAGTCGAACGTGGTCGCCCGCTACGGCGGAGATGAGTTCATCGTCCTGATGCCGGAAACCGGCGCCGAGCAGGCTCAGGTGCTCGCCGAGCGCCTGCGCCAGTGGATCGCCGCCGACCCTATGCTGGGGGAACACCACGTAACCGGCAGCTTCGGCGTTGCCAGCTTTCCCATGCACGGCTTCTCCATCGAAGACATCATTCGTGTCGCCGACGCCGGCATGTACGTCTCCAAGCGTTCGGGCGGAAACCTGGTCTCGACGGCCCAGGAATTTACAGAGGGTGAGACTTTCGCCCGCCAACGCCAGCAGATTTCCGCCTACATTGAGGGGTTCCTCCAGCGCGAGCGCACCGGGCCGGAAGATCTTGAGGAATTGACCTCGACGTTGGAGAAGCTCTGCACCGGCGATGAAGGCTGTAACGTACCGATTTTGAAGGAATCGATCGAATCACTGAGCCGCGCCGCCGAATCGCGCGAATTACGCACCGCCGGCCACGGCGACCTGGTGGCACGGTACACCGAAGTGATTGCCCGCGCGTTGGGCCTATCCTCGGAAGAGACCGCCGATCTGGTATATGCCGCCCGCGTTCACGACGTGGGCAAGATTTTCGTCGCCGAGCGGATTCTCAACAAGCCCGGCCCGCTGACCGACGATGAATTCCTTCTGGTGCGAATGCACGCCCATGTGGGTGCCGAAATCGTGGGCACCATCCCCCATAGCGCCATGATGCGCGAGGCAATCGAGCATCACCACCAACGCTTCGATGGCTCCGGCTATCCTGATGGCTTGAAGGGTGAGGAAATTCCCCTGTGGGCTCGCATCATCGCCCTCACCGATGCCTACGCCAACATGGTGACCGAGCAGTCCATCTCAGCCGCGAGAACGCCCGACCAGGCCCTCGATGAACTCGCGCAGATGAGCGGCACACGCTTTGACGGCATGCTCGTTCGCGTGTTCCTGCGCGCACTGAAGTCCGAGCGGTCCTCGAGTTCCGCCGGCGGATAACCGCAGGGTTCAAGCGCACCGCTGCCGCAGTCCAAGCTATCTCCAGTGAATTTGGTGGAATCAGCGCTGACCACAGACTCAGTGCGCTACTTGCTGTGAATGGAATGTAGATGATATCACGCGCATCTACTAGCTTGTTTCTTTGTCGTTCCTCGGGAAGAATGCACTGCATGAAAGCCGAAACGACGCGCATAAACGACATCGAAATGTTCTACGAGATTGACGGATCTGGGGGGCCGCTGCTGCTTTTGCACGGCGGAGGTGGCTGCCACGAAGACTGGGTGTACGCGGGTCGCGACGAGTTCTTGCGCGACTACACTCTCATCCTCCCCGATGCGCGGGGCCATGGCCGCTCGACCAATCCACAGAGGTCGATTACCCACCGGCAATGCGCGCTGGACACTATCGCGCTTCTCGATCATCTCGGCATCGACCGCTGCAAGGCTATCGGCCTGAGCATGGGTGGGAACATTCTTTTGCACATGGCTACGATGCAGCCCGATCTCATTGAAGCGATGGTGGTCGTCAGCGCAACTATTCACTTTCCCGAGCAGGCCCGCGCGATCATGCGACAGGTTCGAGTAGAAAATCAGTCTGCGCAAGAGTGGGAGACTATGCGCAAGCGCCACAGGCTTGGCGACGATCAGATCGTGGCTCTGTGGGAGTGGCAGCGCGGAATGAAGGACAGCTATGACGACATGAACTTCACGCCAGACGCACTGGGCCAAGTCAAGGCGGCGACGTTGATCGTCTATGGCGACCGGGACTTTTTGTATCCCGTCGAGATGGCTGTCGAAATGTATCGGGCCATTCCGCGTTCTGCGTTGTGGGTCGTCCCCAACGGCGGCCACGGCCCCGTGTTCCTCGACGCCGCGCCGCGATTCGTCCAAACGACCCTGGCCTTCTTGAAGAGCTAAGGCACATTCGGATGGAATGGCCGGCCGATTCCGTCTCGACAGTTCAGATGAGCCAGGTGCGGTAACGCCTCGTCAACGACTATCGGCTATCACCGAACGACGGCACTACAGCTTCGGAAGCACGATTCCCTTCTGTGCCTGGTATTTGCCCTTGCGATCAGCATAACTGGTTTCGCAGACTTCGTCGGACTGAAAGAAGAGAATCTGGCACAGGCCTTCGTTGGCGTAGATACGTGCCGGAAGCGGCGTCGTGTTCGAGATCTCAAGCGTGACAAAGCCTTCCCACTCGGGCTCGAACGGCGTCACATTGACGATGATGCCGCAGCGGGCGTAGGTGCTTTTGCCCACGCAGATGGTCAGAACGTCGCGGGGAATCTTAAAATATTCGACCGAGCGTGCCAGAGCGAACGAATTCGGCGGAACGATGCAAATGTCGGTGGTTATGTTGACGAACGATTTTTCGTCGAAATGCTTGGGGTCGACCAGTGCGTTGTTGACGTTGGTGAAGATTTTGAACTCGTCGGCGACGCGCAGGTCATAGCCGTATGACGACAGGCCGTAGGAGATCACACCTTCTCGCACCTGCTTCTCCGAGAAGGGGTTAATCATGTCGTGTTCCAGGGCCATCTTGCGAATCCAGCGATCACTCTTCGGCATGCAGCTCCTTGGGATATTTAGAAAATTGGGTAATTTTGTAATTTGGTAATCGAAGCGCAGACGGGCGCTGACGTTCGCGAGCGGCGCGACAAATTGCAAAGTTACCCGATTACACAATTACTCAATTGTCTTTGGCTGGGTGCTTGTCAGTTTACGGGAATGGTGCTCCCGTTGACAATCTCGGTTATCTCCCCTAGCATCAATAACTTGAAGCATCATCTAGACCCCTGCACCCGGGAGCGCTCGTGATCAAGCTCGACATCATCAACGAAGTGGTGGCAAAGACCGGCATCACAAAGACCAAAGCCGAACTCGCCGTAGAAACCGTGTTTGAGAGCATGAAGCAGTCTCTGGCGCGGGGCAATCGCATTGAACTGCGAGGATTTGGCGTGTTCAATGTACGTCCGCGCAAGACGGGCATCGGGCGCAATCCGCGCACCGGCGCCGAGGTGTCCATTCCTCCAGGAAGGGCCGTGCGGTTTAAACCGGGGAAAGAACTGCAGTCGATTGATTGATGCCGCCTTCTGCCGACCGCACGCTCTGGTCCGAGATCCGGATGCGCGGTCCCCTCAGTCGTCTCCGCTCGTAGTAGCATCAGAGAATAGTCTGCGATCCAGTTCCCAGACGCGTGAATCGCATGTCGGACCCGAATTCCCCGCTCCCAACCTCGATAGTTGAGTACGAATACTTGCCGGAACCGGTTGGCCCGGCACCGCGGGAGCGGTACTGGCTGCACGCACTGCTGCTGCTGGCGACCTGCTTCACGACGCTCGTAGTTGGGGCACACATGGAGTTCGACTTCCTGAACAATTTGCCTCCGTTTGCCGTAGGGGATGAATACCTTCCGTTCTTCAAGCTGAAATGGGTGCTGGAGCAACCTTCGAGGCTGCTGCTGGGTATTCCATTTTCCGCTACGCTGCTGACGATCCTGCTGGCGCACGAGATGGGACACTACCTGGCATGCCGTTATTACGGAGTGCGCGCGACGCTACCTTTTTTCATTCCAGCGCCAACCCTGATCGGAACTCTGGGAGCGGTGATTCGGATCAAGGCCCCAATTCGCACGCGGGCGTCGTTGTTTGACATCGGAATCGCCGGGCCGATTGCGGGATTCGTGGTCGCGGTCATCGCACTGGCGGTCGCGCTGAACCTGTCGAGGCCGCTTGCACCCGGTATTGGAACGTCCGATCTTCACTTTGGGTTTCCTGCGATCTTCTACGTCATTCACGACCTGCAGCGCAGTTTCACTCCACACCACACTGTTGCTGCCGTGCCGTTGGGGCAAATCTATTTGCACCCGACAGCGATCGCGGCCTGGGTTGGGATGTTTGCGACCGCGCTGAACTTGCTACCCAGCAGTCAGTTGGATGGAGGGCACATCGTTTACGCGCTGTCTCCGCGGGCGCATCGAGTGATTTCGTGGATCACGGTCGTCGTGCTGTTGGGCCTGGGACGCGTCTATCGGGGATGGTCCGTGTGGGCGGCGCTGCTGCTGGCGATGAATATTTTCACTCACCGGCAGCAACAGGCGCCGGAGTATCCCATGCTGCCCGCCAACCGCTGGGTGTTGGCGCTGTGGCCCTGACGCTGCTGGCCCTGACATTTACGATTTCGCCGTTCCGACCGACCTCAAGGGATCACATCAGCCAGAGTGCATCCACATCGACGATAACCTGGGTGCGTGGAATCTTCTCCTGTGCGGCGTAGACCAGCATGGCGCGTAACGTGGCGTTGAGTTTCTGCCGGCTGGGTGATTTCAGGACAAAATGGTAGCGATAGTCGCCCTTCAAGCGCATGATCGGCGCTGTGGCGGGCCCGAGTACGCGTACGCCCTCATGTCGGGTGGCATCGAACCATTTGCCCAGCAGTCCCGACCATTGCAAAGCGTCATCGAGTTTGTCGCTGCGGACGAGCACGTTGGCCAGTGCGGAGTACGGAGGGTAGTGCATCCAACTGCGAAAGCGGAGTTCCTTTTCGTAGAAGCCAATGAAGTCATGTTGTGCGGCGAACTGCACAGCGTAGTGCTCTTGAAAGTATGTCTGCAGGATGACTTTGCCCGGCGTCTGCCCGCGGCCGGCGCGGCCGGCAACCTGGGTCAGCAACTGAAATGTGCGCTCAGCGGCGCGGAAGTCAGGCAGGCCGAGAGCGACATCGGCTCCAATCACTCCGACCAGCGTGACACCGTGGATGTCGTGGCCCTTAGCGATCATCTGCGTCCCGACGAGCAGGTCGAGTTCGCCCTCGTTGAGCGCGTTCAGGGTTCGTTCGAAGTCTTCATGGCCGCGGACGGTGTCGCGGTCGAGGCGGGCGATTCGCGCCTGCGGAAACATTCCGTGCAGAAGCTCTTCCAGCTTTTCTGAACCCGTTCCCAGGAAGTAAACATATTCGCTACCGCAGTGCACGCAGGCTTTCGGCACGGGCGCAAGGTAGCCGCAGTAGTGGCAGATCATTTTGTGCTCGCGCTTGTGATGGGTGAGCGCGACGGCACAGTTGGCGCATTCCAGTTTCTTGCCGCAGGTGCGGCAGAGCACAACCGGAGAGTATCCGCGGCGGTTGAGCAGAACCATCACCTGCTCCCGGCGTTCCAGCCGCTCTTTAATCTCGGCGGCGAGTTTGCGCGAGACGACTTGTTCGTGGCCGGTTTCCTGGAACTCCTGGCGCATATCGACAATTTCAACCTCGGGCAGCGGCCTCCGCTCCACACGATCCGGCAGTTCGATCAGGGCATACTTGTTCTTCTTTGCGTTGAAGTACGATTCCAGCGACGGAGTTGCCGAGCCCAAGACCACCACGGCGTCGGACATCTTGGCACGCATCACGGCAACGTCGCGGGCATGGTAGCGCGGCGTTTCTTCCTGCTTGTAGGAGGAGTCCTGCTCCTCATCGACGATGATGAGCGCCAGGTCCGAGACCGGAGCGAACACGGCCGAGCGTGTGCCGACGACCATGCGGGCTCGGCCGCGCTTGATGCGATGCCACTGCTCGGCACGCTCGCGGTCGGAGAGCGCAGAGTGGAGAACGGCGACCTCGTCGCCGAAGATCTGATGCAGCTCGGCGGCGACAGCGGGGGTCAAACCGATTTCGGGAACGAGCAGGATGGCGGAACGACCGGCATCGAGGACCGCCCGCATTCCAGCCAGGTACACCGCGGTTTTTCCCGAGCCCGTGACACCATGGAGAAGCATGCCAGAGAATTTGCGGGCTTCGATGTCGTCTCTCATGCGAGCGAGTGCGGCCTGCTGCGCTGAGTTGAATTCGAATGCGAAGGGGGATCGGCGCGGATTGGTGCGGGAGACAGTGAATTCGGCTGGCACTTCGACAACCTCAACGAGGCCGCGCCGGATCAGAGTGCCGAGCGTGGTGCGCGGAACTTCAAGCGACTGCAATATATGGAGTGGTACTTTGCCGCCCGAGCCGGCAAGTGTGTCGACCAGCTGGCGCTGATTCTCGTTGAACTTGCCCTCGACGGACTTCAGCAGACCGACCTTGATCGTTCGCGTAGCGTCTTGCGGCGCTGAGAAGTCTTCGCGGACTAGCCATTTTTTGCGGACCATTCCGTTGAGAATCGCGCGGGACACTCGAGTCGCGGAGCGGAGAGTTTCTTCGCGTACCAGAGCGGAGGACTTGACGGCCAGAGCAGCCGACTCCGTTTCCGAGGCATGCGCCGCGAGATAGTCGAGGACGCGGAACTCCACCGCTTGTTCCTCGGGGCTGCGGCGGGAGCGGGCGGACGAGCCAGACATGCCTGCGAGATGCAGCGCCATCTGCCCGTCTTCCGTGATGCGATATCCGATGGAGCGTTTGAATTCGGCGCTTAGCGGAAGCATAGTGCGGAAGACTTCACCGATCGGGGCGAGGTAGTAGTCGGCGATCCAGCGGCCGAGACGCAGCAGTTGCTGGTCGAGAACCGAGTCCGGGTCAAGCACAGAGATGATGTTTTTCGTGGTAACGGAGGGCGCGCGATCGTGCACTTCGACGACTATGCCCGACATACGTTTCTGACGGAATGGCACCAGCACACGGCCACCCACCACTGGCGCGGCGTCTGCGGGGATGCGGTAGGTGAAGGCCATGTCCAGTGGCACAGGCAGGGCGACGTCGCAGAATTCGGGCATTGGTGGAAGGATAACCTACGGGTCGCGTGTGGGGACTGAATACCGTTTTCAGGTAAGGATGCTTCGACTCCACTGATCATCCGCTTCGCGGGTGATCAGTCCGCCCAGCATGACAGGATCGCTGCTTACTCGCTCTTCTGCGGAGGTTTCAGGCTCAGGTACTTCATCACCATCTGTAGATCTTTCCATGCCTCGCCTTTTTGGCGCGGATCACGAAGAAGAAACGCGGGATGGTAGGTTACAGCGAGGCGCGCTCCTTGCCAGAATTGATCGTTGCTGCGCGCGCCGGCAGGCATGAAATCGTAGAAGCGACCGCGCAGTTCTGACATGGGCGCGTTGATGGCGAGCAGATTCTTTGCCGCGACCGCTCCGAGCGCAACCACGACTTTAGGCTTGATCACAGCAATCTGGCGCATCAGGAACGGCGAGCAAGTGTCACACTCGTCGCGTTCGGGCGTACGGTTGCCCGGGGGACGGCACTTGACCACGTTCGCGATGTAGACCTCCTCGCGCTGCAGCCCCATCGCTTTGATCATGTTGTTAAGCAACTGCCCGGCTCGGCCCACGAAGGGCTCGCCCTGCGTATCTTCGTCGGCGCCGGGTCCTTCGCCGACGAACATCAACTCGGCTTTCGGATCGCCTACCCCAAAGACGATTTGTTTCCGGCCCTGCTTGTGCAGCTTGCAGCGGCGGCAGTCACCCAGATCCTCGCGAATCAGTTTGAGCGCGTCTGCCGGATCTGCGACACTTTGCTCCGGTTTCGGCGTCAACACCACAAAGATGCTCTCTTCAGCAACAGCCGCAACTGCGGCCGACCTTCTTGGCGTCATTTCCTCTCGCTGTTCTGGCTGGGTTGGGGATGATTTGACGGCTTCAATCGCGATGGCTAAGCCCGGGTGGGCTTCGTGTGATTGCGGTTCGCGACGATAGAAATCGTAGATGCCCAGTTCGTGATAGTAGCGCATGCGCTCGGCGAGAACGCGACGCAAGTGTGGATCAAGGACGGAGGGCATGAGTTGACAGTCATTATAGCTTGGCTAAGGACGTAGTCTGGAGGACGGATTTCTCAGGTTTTGACAGGTGACTTCCGGTGCTGGCGCAGATGGACCACCTGATCGAGAACCCTCTGAGCCACTTCCCACTTGGTGGTTTCGGGAACCTCGACGACTTCGTCACGAGTGATGATCGTCACCGCATTGCGGTCGGAGTCAAAACCAACTCCTTCGTGGGAAACGTCATTGACCACGATCGCGTCGACGTTCTTGCCGACCAGCTTCTGGCGGCCGTTCTCAAGAACATTTTCCGTTTCCGCAGCGAAGCCGATGACGATCTGCGAAGTCTTCCTGAGGGAAAGCTCCTTGAGGATATCGGGAGTGGCTTCGAGTTCCAGGGTCATCGGGCCTTTGCGCTTGATTTTCTGGCCGGCGGCAGCTTTGGGGCGATAATCGGACACCGCCGCGGTCTTGATCACAATGCTTGCCTGCGGCAGTAGCGTGAGCACAGCATCGCGCATTTCTTCTGTCGACTCCACAGGAGTAACCTCGGCAGCGCCGGGCGCCGTGAGCGAAGTTGGCCCGCTGATGAGCAGAACGCGCGCGCCCCGGCGCACGGCCGCCTCCGCCAGGGCATAGCCCATCCGCCCGCTGGAACGGTTGGTGAGGAAGCGCACAGGGTCGATTTTTTCGCGCGTAGGCCCGGCGGTGATCAGCACAGTCTCTCCGTTCAGATCCTGAGCTGAGCCGAGAGTCTCCAGTACGGCAGCAACGATGGCTTCGTTCTCGGCGAGGCGGCCAGCGCCCGTCATGCCACAAGCCAGGTAGCCGGAGCCGGGCTCAACGATCTTGACGCCGCGTTGGCGCAGAATCTCAAGGTTGGCCTGCATGGCTGGATGGTTCCACATGTTCACGTTCATGGCTGGCGCCACTACGACGGGAGCTGTAGTCGCCAGATAAAGCGTGGTCAGAAAGTCGGGGGCGATGCCTTGCGCGAAGTGAGCGAGTACGTCGGCCGTAGCCGGAGCGACCAGAAGAGCGTCAATCGACTGCGCTACGGCAATGTGCTCGATGGCGGAATCAATGTTGGGCGCATGCTCTTCACCAGTTGCGAACATCCCGGTGATGACCTTTTCTCCCGAAAGGGCGGCGAAGGTGAGGGGCCGAACGAACTCCTGTGCGGCGCGAGTCATGACGACTTGCACGCGGATGCCGCGATCCTGCAGCAGGCGAACGATTTCGGCGGCCTTGTAAGCTGCGATGCCGCCGGTAACGCCGAGGGCGATCTTCATGGAGTTTTGATGGTTGATCTTTGATTGTTGATTCAAGGAGCCCAATCGGCATTTCACCTTCAACAATCAACCGTCACCAAATCAACAATTTCCTTAGTCCTGGCCTAAGGCCTTGTCGAGAGCCTCTCCCGCTTGCTGGGCGGCGGTACGGTTGTCGGGAATTTCCCACTTCACCTTGCCCGCGCGGATTTCATCTTGCGCGATGCGGCAGGGCTTGCGGGAATTGGTGTCTACCACGGGTGGCGCGCCGGATTGGAGTTGGCGTGCACGCCGGGCCGCCACCAAAATGTACCGGTAGTTGCTGTCAAAGCCTTCGATCAACTTCATTGGGACTCTCCCCCTTGAAAACCGATTTAAAAACTAATCAGTGCCGAGCGTCGAATGAAGCGCTGCACGGAACATGACCAGCTTTCGGGCTTGTCCCGCGTATCGCTGAGTAGGCCGTCCCACACCCGTTTGGGCGCTGATGAAATGATACCGCGAAATCTACGAGCGTGCCGAGGGAGGCAGCTCCCGAAACGAGTCCAGGATGGGTTGAATCCGGTTGCTGATAGTTGTGAGCCGGCATCGGTCGGCCAAGTCGACCACCCTCTGCTCCTCATCGGACAACGAGCGCCGCAAACGCTCGACCAGAACGATGCTCTTGAGGCACTCAACAGATTCCTTGAGGTCATCGTTGATCACAATGTAGTTGTAAGCATTGTAGTTTTCAATCTCACGACGGGCCGTGACCAAACGGCGCTGGATGACCTCTTCAGCGTCCTCGCTGCGGTGGCGAAGGCGCAGCTCCAGGGTCTTGAAGTCCGGAGCCAGGATGAAGATGCTGACCCCATGGGGGAGGTTTTGCTTGATTTGGGCGGCTCCCTGGACGTCAATATCGAGCAAAAGGTCATGACCTTTCTCCTCCGCTTCTTGCAGGAACTGGCGCCCCGTTCCGTAATAATTTCCAAAAACGTTAGCGTGCTCCAGGAACTCGCCGGCTCGGATCATCCGCTCGAACTCTTCGCGAGGAACAAAGTGGTACTGCTTACCATTTTTTTCGGCGCCGCGCGGTGGGCGCGTTGTGTAAGAGATCGAGAAATCAAGGTCGGGAATGAGTTTCAGCAACTGGTTGACGAGCGTCGACTTCCCCGAGCCCGAGGGCGCGGAGATGATATAGACAATCGGCTTGCGGGACGGGCTCATTCCAGGTTTTGCACCTGCTCGCGCGACTTCTCGATTTCAGCCTTCATAGCCAGGCCTGCCTCGGTAATCTTGAGCGCTTCTCCGGCCAGGCCGGAGGTCTTCGAAAGCAGCGTGTTGGCCTCACGATTCATTTCCTGTAGCAGGAAATCGAGTTTCTTTCCGACCTCGCCGCCTTGGTCGAGAAGGCCTAGGAAGTGCTGGACATGGGTCTCGAGGCGCACGATTTCTTCCTGAATGTCACTGCGATCGACCAGCAGTGCGGCCTCCTGCAGGGCTCGCTCTTTGTCGATGGTGGCGCCGAGCAGTTCCTGCAGACGCGCCTGCAGCCGTTCGCTGTAGTTTTGTAACACGGCGCGACGATGCTGTTGTACGCTCCTACCGGCTTCGAGTAGATTGGTCATGCGTTCTCGCAGTTCGCGGGTAATGCCGCGACCTTCTTCTTCGCGCATCTGGTTCAGGCGATCGAGAGCGTCTCCCACCTTAGCCAGGACGGCAGTTTCGATCTCTCCGTCTGCGCTCTCGTTAGCTGAGTCGAGCGCGCCGGGAATACGCAGAACCGCGTTCAAGTCGGGATCGGCGGAGAGGGAAAACTCAGCAGCGGCGGCACGGAATGCCGCAATATAGCCGCCGACGATCTCGCGGTTCAGAGAAAATGTCTCGCTCACGCTGCGCTCCAGGCTCAATGTGACTTCCACGTGGCCACGCGTCATTTTTTCTTTGAGCAACCGCCGGAGCTGCATCTCGAGCGAATCGGTGCCCGAAGGCAGCCGGAAATGTAGGTCGAGGAAACGATGGTTGACCGACTTCAAGGAAAGCGCGAATGCGAGGCGGCCATTCGCGGACGAGTTTGCGACCTCAGCCGCATTATGGCGCTGAACCTCGCCTCTCACTTGCGCAAAACCTGTCATGGAGCGTATGGGCATAGGGGCCGTGTTCGTCCTCAAGTTTCCGCAACTGTTTTGGGTGCGTCCGTACTGGCGAATTGCAATTCGTAGAGACGCCGGTAAGTGCCGAGTTTCCGCATCAACTCCTCGTGCGCGCCGATATCGGCGATCGTACCGTTTTCGATCACCACAATGCGATCCGCGCGTCGCACTGTCGAAAGGCGATGCGCGATCACGAACACCGTGCGACCGGTCATCAAGTTGTGCAGCGCCGACTGCACCAGAGCTTCGGATTCACTGTCGAGAGCGGACGTGGCTTCGTCAAGTATCAGAATCGGCGCATTCTTGAGCAACGCTCGGGCAATGGCAAGGCGCTGACGCTCCCCTCCCGAAAGCCGTACGCCCCGCTCTCCGATGACGGTATCGTAACCCGACGGAAGAGCAAGAATGAAATCGTGCGCAAGAGCCGCGCGGGCTGCCGCTTCGACCTCCTTCTGCGGAACGTGGGGCTGGCCGTAAGCGATATTGTTCCGCACCGTGTCGTTGAAGAGCACCGTTTCCTGGGTTACGATTCCGACCTGCGCCCGCAACGAGGCCAGAGTCACGTCGCGGACGTCATAGCCATCGATACGCAACCGCCCGCCGGTGACGTCGAAGAAGCGCGGAATCAGATGAACCAGGGTGCTCTTGCCCGCGCCGCTGGAGCCGACGATGGCCACAACCTCACCGCGATTAACCTCCAGATCAATCCCGTGTAGGGCAACCCGCGTCCCGTCACCCACGTTCTCGGTGGCGTAGGCGAAACTGACGTGCTCGAAGCGAACACTCGAGGAGAATCTGGGCAAGCTTGCAGCACGCGGTTTCTCTTTCACATCATCTTCCAGATCCATAAACTTGAAAATCTCAGAAGACGCGCCCAGAGCCTGCTGAAAATTGTTATTGAACAGGGCGAACTTGCGCACCGGGTTGTACAGACTGAAGACGGCTGTGATGAAGGCGACGAAGACGCCGGGGGTCATGCGGCCGTCCTTGATCTGCTCGCGACCAAAAAGAAGTAAGAGGGCGACACCGATCATGCCGAAGATATCCATGAGGGGCGAGCTGACGGCAGCAGCGGCGACGGATCGTAGGTTGGCACGGAACAGACGCTGGGCAGCATTGCGGAAGCGCGAGATTTCCCAGTTCTCCGTATTAAAGGCCTTTACAATGCGGTTGCCGGTGATGGTTTCGTGCAGAATGTTCTGAATTTCGGCCAGTTTGTCCTGCCCGTGCCGGGTAGTGTGTCGCACGCGAGAGCCAATCTTGCGCGAGGAGTAAAGAATTACTGGAACGAACAGCAGGAGTATCCAAGAAAGACTCCCTCCTAGAACGATCACGACTCCGGCGACAAACACGAATGTGAAGAACTGCTGGAGAGACTCCGCCAGCACGGTGGACATGGCATACTGCACGCGCTCGATGTCGTTAACGATGGTCGAGAGCAGGGTGCCCGTGGTGTGTCTGGAGAAAAACGCAGCCGAGCGTCGCAGGATAGTATTATAGAGGTCGTCACGGAGATCGGTGATCATACCGAAGCCGGCATGGTTCACCAGGTACGTGCCCGCATAATCGCACAGGCCTTTGAGAATGGTGGATGCCACCAGGGCGAACGCGACGATATTCCAGGCGTTGGTGAAGTGCCTCGGGACCAGTTGCTGCAAGTACAGGGAATAGTGTGTGCCGGGAATGTTGAACAGTTGAATGTCGCGGGAGCCGGTGGCAGGGTTCAGAACCCGATCAAACACCGGACGGACCAGCAAGTACTTGAATGCGTCGAGCGCGCCTACCGCCGCCATGAGCAGAACGGAAGACAGGATCTGCCACCAATACGGGATCGTGTAGCGAATCAGGCGGGTCAGTTGCCGCATGGGGCTCCCAGACGGGGCAGGCCGCGATCGCTTGCTGCCGATCGAGTAAGCATCAGGTGCAAGGCCCTATTCTACTTGAGGATACTGCCGGGGAAGGATAGCGTTTGCGTTTCCCGAGCGGGCTTCGGGTTTAGGAGCGTGGAGGCCTGACGGCTACCGTGGGCTGTCCCGGTGGACAACTTTCACCCGGTACCCGGCGCGGCGAAGGTTCTTGCAGACCTCCTCGGCGATCATGACGGAGCGATGCTGCCCGCCCGTACAGCCGAAGGCGATCGTCAGATAACTCTTTCCCTCATGGATGTAGTGCGGGAGCAGGTAGATGAGAAGATCAGAAATACGGAGCACAAACTCGCGCGTCTGCGGGAACGAGCGAATGTATTTTGCCACGCTGGGGTGACGCCCGGTTAGAGCACGAAACTCGGGTACAAAATGCGGGTTCGGCAGGAATCGAACGTCGAACACCAGGTCTGCGTCCTCCGGAACACCTTGCCGGAAGCCGAAGCTGACGCAGGACACGAGGATGCCCTTCTCAGGCGACTCCTGTTGATGAAAGCTCTGATTGATGTGGGCCCTCAGTTCGTGCACGTTGAACTTGGAGGTATCGATCACGAGATCGGCGAGGCGACGGATGGCGCCGAGATGACGGCGCTCCGCTTTGAGGGCCGATTTTACAGGGGCATCGGTGCCCAAGGGATGGGGGCGGCGGGTTTCGCTGAACCGCCGCAGCAGCACGGCGTCGTCGGCCTCCAGGAATACAACCTTGGTCGGAATCATGCGCCGAATGGACTTGAGGATTCCAGGTAACTTATCGAGCTTGGAGCCTTCGCGCACGTCGACTACCAGCGCCGTTCGCCGGATTTCACTCGACTGCATGGCTAGTTCCGCGAATTCGGGGATCAGTTGGACTGGCAGGTTGTCGACGCAATAGTAGCCTAGATCCTCAAAGGCTTTGAGTACCGAGGCCTTCCCGGAGCCGCTCATGCCCGTAATGATGACCAGTTCCGGCGAGTGCTTGCCATCGCGGGGAGCCTTCTTCCCATGACCCTTCGAGTGTTTTCGGACCGGGCTACCCTTCCGGGGCTTCATGAAGTGGATAGTAGCATCCAGCGCCGCTGGCTGCTTTCCGTTGGTGATTAGCGACTGAGGTACCGGCGTAGGCCCGCTTGGGCAAGCGTTGGAATCGGAAATCCAGATTTGTCTCCCGGCCGCGCCGACAGGTAAGCTATGGCGTCATGAAAAAGTTCGAAGATCTGACAGAACGGGAAGTGCTCGCGCTGGCTATCGCATTGGAGGAAGAAGACGAGCGTGTGTACTCCGACTTTGCCGAGGGACTGCGACAGGACTATCCCGCAACTGCGTCCATGTTTGAGGGCATGCGCGAGGAGGAGTCGGGGCACCGGAGACGTTTGCTGGAGCTGTTCCAGAAAAAATTCGGCGAGCACATCCCCCTGATCCGGCGCCAGGATGTGCGAGGTTTCGTCGATCGCCCGGCGTTATGGCTAGTGCGTCCGCTGCGTATCGAGGCCGTGCGCAAGGAAGCGTCGACGATGGAGGTCGAGACGCGTCGTTTCTACGAAAAAGCCGCCGCGCGCACGCAGGACGCGAGCATCCGGCAACTGCTCGACGATCTGGCCACCGAAGAGCGGGAACACGAGGAGCGTGCCCAGGAACTCGACAAGCAGAAACTCCCGGACAATGTGAAGGCTGACGAGGAAGTGGCCCAGCGCCGTTTGTTCGTTCTGCAGATTGTGCAGCCCGGGTTGGCGGGACTAATGGATGGTTCGGTCTCGACGCTGGCTCCGGTATTCGCAGCCGCCTTCGCCACCCAGAAAAGCTGGGACGCTTTTCTGGTGGGTCTGGCTGCCTCAGCCGGCGCAGGCATCAGCATGGGCTTTGCCGAGGCCTTGTCAGATGACGGGAGTCTCACGGGGCGGGGACATCCGTGGGTACGGGGATTGATTTGCGGCGCGATGACCGCCGTGGGTGGAATCGGCCACACGCTGCCATTTCTCTTGCGCGACTTCAAGATGGCACTTTGGGCAGCGGGAATTGTGGTGCTGGCAGAACTAGGAGCCATCACCTGGGTTCGCAAGCGCTACATGGATACTCCCTGGGTCTCCGCCGCCCTGCAAGTAGGCCTCGGCGGCGTGCTCGTGTTCATCACCGGCATGCTCATCGGGAAATACGGGGTATCGTGAATGAGTGCCCGCGGAAGACTCGCAAAGCTGCATCTCTAGGGCTGTGTATCCAGCGGATGGGTGCTCTTTTCGTAGAATTCATTTTGCAGCTTGAGGCTGACATCGTCTGCTTTGACGGCGCGGATCGCTTTTACAACCGAATCAATCCACCACGTCATCTGGTACTCGCCAAGCTCTCTGGTGGCGGCTGAGCCGTCGCCGGAGTAGTGATTGGGAAAACGCGTGTACCACCAGATTCCAGTGTAGACACCTTGGGGAACCTTCTGGCGGGCCTGGTCGGCACCGGATTCGTTCGTGGCGCGGTCGGGATGAACGAGGTCCGGGCGGGAAATCATCATCTTCGACGTCTCGCTCTCGCCGGCGTGCATGTCGATGGTGGTCTTCTTTGCTGGTCCACCGTGCTGTGGAGTGCGCTCGTCGAATACATAAACGACATAGTCGTGAGGCTTGTCGAGTTGGCTTTGTGAGAAATAGGGCAACAGATGCTCATTGCCGCCGTGGCCATTGACGATCAGGACTTTCTTGCAACCGTTGCGCGCCATCTCGTCGGTAGTTTCTTGCAGCAAAGCCAGTTGCAGGTTGCGGCTGTAGGCCATGGTGCCGGGTTCGTGCTTGGCCTCAGCGATCTGGCCAAAGTAATATTCGGGAAAAACGACGGCGTATTCCTCTTCTGCCGCGTGCAGCGCGGCGTAACGAACGTCCAGCAGATCAGTGCCCAGGGGTAAATGGGGGCCGTGTTTTTCCAGAATGCCGAAGGGCAGCAGGCACATTCCTTGCGAACGGCGAATACCTTCGCGAAAGTCAGATGCCGTGAGTTCTTCCCAGTGCACCGAGAGTTTGGCCGCAGACGAGGCGGGCTGTACGCCAGCAGACTGCGAATGCAAGACACTCGACAATGCCAGAATTGTAAGGATCGAAAAAGTGCGGCGAGGGTTGGTTTTCATGGCGAATTCGTCTCCGCGGCGAATTCTAGCACGCGAATCCCGCCATTCAAACGTATCAATACGAGTGTTAATGAGGTAGCTACGGCATCGAAGCGCCCGTCCCGTCTGTGCACAAAACACATAGACGGGGACAGGGCAGCCGCGGTCCATCGCGCGCGATCACTTCAGGAAAATCTCTTGCAGCAACTCGGAGCTGATGATTTCCCGAATCTCGGCGCGTTTTTCTCCAAGCTGCTGCGCGGCTTGTTTCCCGCCCAGGATTTTGTCGCGGGCGGCTTCGCCTTTTGCGGCCAAGCCATCCATAGCGGCGTGGTTCTTGTATTCGATGGCTACGCAGATGTCCCAATCCTCAGGGTTGTTTTTTGTCTCTTTCAGAAAGACTTTGTAATCGACGATTACACCCTGGCGCTTCTCTTCTTCGATTAGAGGCTTGGTGGATTGGCGAAGGCTGGTGAGGTAGGCGTCCAGCTGCGTGGGCTTCACGCGGATTAGTTGAACGCGCCAGATGGGACCTTCGGTGTAGTGCTCTTGAGCGAACAACGAAGGCGCGAGGCACAACAGCAGAATCGCGAGCCCGTAGCGCTTTCTCATAGTGATCTCCTCAATTTTGCGTTGGGACGGCGGAAGGATCATACGCTTGGGGGAGGAAATGGGGTAGCTTGATCGCGAGAAGTCAAAAGCCCCACTTCTCGCAAAGACGCGAGAAATGGAGCACCCAGGTTTTCGGAGTGGAGAATTTAAGGGGCTTCGATCAACTCCATCTTGCCTTCACGAGTGCGGTGCAGCACCATGACTTTGCCTTTGGGATCGCGGAAGACGAAGACGTCGCGGTCGCGGAAGTGGGCTTCTTTGATGGCCTCTTCCAGGGTCATGGGGCGCATGGCCACGGCTTCGTCGGAGCGTACGAGGTGGACCTCCGTCGTCTTAGCTACGGCGGGATACTTGTGCACAAGGACCGGCACCGCGGTCTTTTCCGACAGTCCGACGGCGGTCTGCAATTCTTCCTGCGGCGACGTGTGGCCGCCGTTCCATTTCTTCACTTCCTCGCTCTTGCGGGCCGAACGTTTCTTGGACTGCCAGCGGGTCTTGTATTTGATTGCCTGCTTTTCGAGATGCTCGAGCGCTTCGTTGACGGCGATGGTCATGTCCTTGGCCTGGGCCAGGCCGACCAGCGGGCCATTGCGCGGGGTAATAGTGATTTCGGCTTTATGGCGGTGCTTCTCGACGGCGAGGATGACCTTGGTTTCAAATCTGTCGCCTAGGATTTTGCGGATTTTTGCGAGGCCGGTTTCTACTTCTTTGCGGATGGAGGAAGTGACTTCGTAGTGTCTGCCGGTGTATTCCACGTTCATGAGCGCCCCTCCTGAAATTTCTTGCCTGAGATAAATCGGGCACTACATTTTGGTCTTTAGCCGTTAGTCGTTGGTCGTCAGCTCAAACTCTGCGTTTCGTCTCTTAGTCGGCTTTTACCAACGACCAAGGACGAACGACCAACGACATTAACTCCTATTTTTTTACCCGGCGCTGGTGCGTGCTCGGGATGCGCATGTCTTCGCGGTATTTGGCCACCGTGCGTCGGGTCACCTGGATGCCCTGCGACTGCAGGATGCGGGTGATTTGCTCGTCGGTCAATGGACGACTGGGATCTTCTTCATCGATGAGCTTCTTGACGCGCCGCTTGAGGATGAGCAACGACGTGTTGCCGCCCTCCGGGCCTTGCACGCTCTCGCTGAAGAAGTAGCGCAGCTCGAATACGCCTTGTGGTGTGTGGGCGTATTTGTTGGCGACGGCACGGCTTACCGTGGAAGGATGCACGCCGATTTCTTCGGCCACCTCCTTGATCATCATGGGTTTCAGTTGATCGATTCCTCTTTCGAGGAAATCCTGTTGGCGGGCGACTATGCAGTAGCAGACTTTGGTGATGGTCTGCTTGCGCTGCTCAATATTCTTGATGAGCTGGATGGCGCTCTTATAACGCTCTTTCACGTAGTCGCGCGTGTTCTTGTCGTTGGTGCCGTCGCGGGTGACGAGCTTCTTATAGGCCGGATTCAGGCGAAGCTGGGGCAGGTCTTCGTCATTCATGATCACCAGCCACTCGTCGCCGTGCTTCACAAAAGCGACATCGGGCTCAATCAGGCGGGCCTGGACTTTGTTGTAGCGAAGGCCGGGGCGCGGATCGAGCGTACGAATGTAATTCAGCGCTTGCTCCACGGCTTCCATGGGACGGCCAATCGCCTTGGCAATCTCTTTGTGGCGCTTGTTTTGCAGGTCGCGCAGATGCTGGTCGACAATCGCCGTTGCATCCTGCAACACCTGCGCTGTGCCGTTGCCGTTTTTGTGAAGCGCGAGTTGCGCTTGGTGATAACGAAGCTGGTAGAGCAGGCAGTCTCGGAGATCGCGGCACGCAACGCCGGGAGGATCCAGTTGCCGGACGACTTCTAAGGCTTCCTGCAGGTCCGGGGCCGTGAACCTCGGCTTGTAGGTCGGGGCGGGTTGTAGAACCGGCTCCGGCGCGGGAGCGACCGCGGCGGCGGAGTCTCCGGAGCGCAAGGAGAAAGGTGCTTCCGCGGGCTGAACTCCAGGCAGGTCGACCTGGCTTTCAATTTCGTCGAACCCACTCTCGCCAGCGGCAAGGTCAACGTCGGGCGAAGCGGTGATCCCTCCGCTCGGTGGAATGTCGTCCGCTTCGGAGCCGGAACCAGTCCCGATCTCGGCCAGACCCAGGGCTTGCGCCTCGCTGACGATACTCTTCGCAGTCTCGGCATCGGCTTCCGGCGATGCTGGCGGAGCAACGCCCAACAACTCATCATCACTGGCGATCAGGTAGCCGTCTTCATTCAGATTGCCGACAATCAGATCGGCCACCTCGCGCACTTCGGAGCGCAGGCTCAGGGCGCCCAGTTGCCACGCGAGGTGGTCGGTAAGATTGGTCGGCTTGGAGAGAAAGTTCTCAAATGAAGGCCGCTCGATCTCCTCCATTTCGCCGTGAGTGCGGTAGCCGGGATCGAGATAGTCCTGGAAGAACGAGCCGAAATCAATTTCTTCGAAGGGATCTTTCTTTTCGACGGCAGTGATGGGGTTTTCTTCGTTGGTGGCAGCAGCGGCACGCTCGCGGTCTTCTTCTTTTTTGCCGACTTCGTCGAGCAGAGGGACCGCGTCTTCCAACTCTTCGAGAACAGGGTTCTCGACCATCTCCGTGTTGATCATGTCCTTGAGCTCGAGCTTATTGAGTGCGAGGACAGAAACCATCTGCACCAAGCCCGGTGTGAGGATTTGGCGCTGCGAGAGCTTGACACTGAGTTTGTGCTGAAGTAAGACCATGTTTCAAAGTTTCAAGGTTTCCAAGATTTCAAAGCTCAGTCGTTGAAAACTCTGAAACCTTGAAACTTTGAAACCTGCTCTTGTTAGACCAGCGAGAAACTCTCGCCTAAGTACACACGCCGCACTTCCGGATCTCCCGCCAACTGGCTGGGCTGCCCCTGACGGAAAATTCTGCCGTCATCGATGATGTACGCCCGGTCGGTGACGGAAAGCGTTTCGCGCACGTTGTGATCGGTGATCAAGACTCCGATGCCGCTGGCTCGCAGGCCGCTGATGATCTTTTGCAAGTCGAGCACGGCTATTGGATCGATCCCGGAAAACGGTTCATCCAGCAAAATAAATGTGGGATTGATGCACAGGCAGCGGGCAATTTCCACGCGCCGGCGTTCCCCACCGGAGAGGGCATATCCGCGGTTTTGGCGAATGTGCTCCAGTCCCAGTTCATCGATAAACTTTTCCATCTTCTCGCGGCGCTCGTGCCAGGAAATCGGCTGCGCCTCCAACACCGCCAGGATGTTCTCTTCCACCGTCAGTTTGCGAAATACCGAAGCTTCTTGCGGGAGATAACTGATGCCATACTGACGGGCCCGCAAATACATGGGAACGTCGGTGATGTCCTGACCGTCGTACAAGACGCGGCCAGTGTCAGGAGGGATCAGGCCAACAATGGCGTAAAACGTGGTGGTCTTGCCTGCGCCGTTAGGTCCAAGTAATCCAACAACTTCGCCTTGATCGACCCGCAGGCTGACCCCATTTACAACGCGGCGGCCACGGTACGATTTGCCAATTTCTTCAGTGGCCAGAGTACGCATTTATCGTGCCACTCGCGTTTGCGTTACCACAGGAGTACTCGTTTCGCCTTCTACGAGCACCCTATCATCGCCCCTAAAGAAAGTCAACGAAACCCCCGTAATCTTGCCACGTTCGGCATCAAAAATGCTGGGAGGTCCGCCGGTAAGGACAAACTTGTCTTCAGCGGCGGTATAAACCAGTTCCTGCCCTTCAGCTCGGCGGTTAGGCTGTTGGATGCTCACGCTGTTTTGGGCAACCATCCGGTCGAGCTGGCCAGGTCCTGCAAACGACTGATTACTGGACGTTTGGCTGCGGGAGAGTAAGTAGGCATCGGCCGTTTTGGCATGGAGGGAGAAGTCGGCGCACTTCACATCAACGCCACCCTCATAGTGGACACGCCGTTCCGAATCAGCGTAGGTGAGGCGCGTGGACGCGATCGTGACCGGGCTGGCCACGGCTTGGCTCTTACTTTTCCCCTTGGATACGGACTCAGATTTTGAGTTTGGCTTCGTTGCCTGGATCAGGGTGGTCAGCACCTGCGTGGTAGGCGAGCCTTGGGCTGTCACGAAACGACGGTCGCGGTCGAATTCAATTGACGGGGCCTCGATGATGTTTGCGTCCTGCCAGAGGCGGACGTTGCCGGTGTAGAGGGCCACGCCTGTCGTCTTACCAGCGGTCATGGTGCGTGCGGTGACGTGAATTGGGGACGACGATGCCAGCAACGCGCCGTCGGGCTGCTCTTTGAGCTCGCTATAAGTACTCTTGACGTCGCCTTCGGCCAAGGCGGCGCCCGTGGCACGGTTAATGCGGACGGTGTTCGCCGTCGTGGCCATCGAGATGCTGGCTATGCGTGGATTGCCACTCAACACGAGCAGCTGGTCAGCCGGACTGTAGTGCGCTCGGTTCGCCCAGGCTTGTGTACGTTTGTCGGGCGATAGGCCGTCCGTGTAGGCGACATTTCCTAGCTGCGTGACGGAATCGATCCCGCCTTGCGCGAAGAAGGTAGCGTCGACGGAGTCGCTCGTGCTGACGCGATCGGGCAGTCCGGCGCTTGAGCTGACGATGCGGACATCGGGAGCGCCGTGAATGCTGCTTAAGTGATTGCCGGAGCCTTTCCGGCCTTTCGCCGGCTCGTCTGCGATGAATTTTGCTGCAAACTTGGCCGCGGTGACGACAGTCCGCTGCGGCGGAGAAGCCTGAGATGTCCCCGCGGGCGCTTCCTGCGAAGAGGAGAACGTAATCTTAGCCGCGCCGGACGTCTCCGCGCGATCAAGAATGTGCCCCTCCGCCACGTCGAAGTCGATGGCCGACGCGCTGAGTTCGAAATCCTGGGGCCCAGAACCGGCTGTTGGTTGCTTAGCTCCAGTAGCCTTTTGCGTCAGGCGCGTGCCATCGAGCGCGTGAACTTTCCGGAGCTGGTTCTGGCCTCGAAACTCCAGGACCACGCGACCGGCTTCGCCCTGGATCGGCTGCACTCCGGACTGTTCCACGTGAACGTTACCGGTCAAAACTGCGGTTTGAAGAAATTCTCGTTTCCCCGTGAGCAGGAGCTCGGCTTCGTCCGAATGGGTGCGAATCTCCGGCGCCTGGACCGCCTGAGGCTTGGCGGTTCCCGTTGCGACGCGGTTCTCGGCAATCACATTACCAGTGGCCCGGACGCTCTCGACGTTATTGTCCTCCCCAAGATGGAAGATCGCCTGATCGGCCTGGAGCACACTCCCTTCGCGATCAAGATGCGGACGATCCAGCACAACCTCACGCGGATCGTTGGTGATGACACCGTGCTCGGCCTCGATGACCGCGGCATTTTCGCCGTTGAGAGCGAGGTGAATTTGTGACGATAGAGTCAGAGTATTGCTCTTGCCCGCGTAGTTCACGCCGACGGCCCAACCGGTGGCCTGGGCCATGCTGAACTCGACGCGTGCATCCGTAGAGGCGTTGCCTGTGTCCTTGTTGAAGACCAGATCGCGCGTCTTAAGATGGATTGGATTCTTGAGTTCTTTGGGCGTTGATTGATCGGGACTCACGAGGCCCGCCGGGTTGGCGACAAGATCAATCTGCACATCGCCTTTGGCGGTGACCTCGCCTGATTTTGGATCGTAGGCGAAGTCGTCGCCGGAAATCTGATCGAAGCGCGAAGAATCACGCCCATAAAGCAGAATGGTGACGTTGTGCAACTCGGCCCGCCCGTTGAGCTTGAACTCCTTGACGTCAGTTGCATGTACGGAAAACAGGGTACGCTTGCCGTCGGACTTGGAAATTTGGAAACCGGTTGCCGTCTTGCTGATGTCGTATCCAAGCTTGTGGGGAACTTCCCTGCGAACGTCGCGGATCTGCAAGCGGGCGGAGAAATACATCCCAGTCACGACCACGATGAGCGCGATGGTAGTAATCGCCAGCAGGCGTCGCAGGTGATAGACGGGAAGCGGCATCTGAGTTCAGTGTAATGCCAAAACCAGATCTCGGTTCTCAGTTCCCAGTTTCAGGGTCGCTCGGACCTCATCTACACTTGGATGCAATGAAAGTGAATGCGGAATCCACGCCGCCCCTGCTCGATTTCCAGAACCTCCGAGTGATGCGGGGGCAGAAGATCGCGCTCGACGACTTCAGCCTACGCATCGAGGCCGACGAGCACATCGCCATCCTTGGCCCGAACGGCTGCGGCAAATCAACGCTGATCAAAACCATAACCCGCGAATGTTATCCGGTCGCTCGGCCGGAGTCCTCGCTGAGCATTCTTGGGGAAGAAAGCTGGAACGTGTTTGACCTGCGCGCCCGGCTGGGAATCGTCTCGAACGACCTCATGCTTTCCTGCACCAGCGGAGCCTGCGGACGGGATGTGGTGCTTTCGGGTTTTTTCAGCAGCACCGCCATCTTTCCAAATCACGCCGTGGATCCCGCCAAGCAGAAGCTGGCCGACGCGGCGCTGGCGGAACTGAAGATCCTGCACCTGGCCGAGCGGCCGGTATGTGAGATGTCGTCAGGAGAGGCTCGCCGCGTGCTGATCGCCCGCGCCTTAGTGCATAAGCCGCGCGCACTGTTGTTCGATGAACCGTGCAACTCGCTCGACCTCACCGCCCAGCAGAGTCTGCGGCAGACCATGCGTGAGCTCGCGAATTCAGGGACCGCGATCATTCTCGTGACCCACGAACTGGCCGACATTGTCCCCGAGATTCAGCGCGTCGTTCTCATGAATCGGGGACGGGTCGTCGGCGACGGCCCGAAAGAAGAAATCCTGCAGGTCGAGCGGCTATCGGCTCTGTTCGGAGTCAGCGTGGAGATGGCGCGGCGCGATGGGCACTACCATATGTGGTGATGGATTTGTGGAGGCTCGTCTCACAAGCATCTGCTCAGCTCAGGGGAACCAGTCCCCGCCCACGAACTTCTTGGATCGTGCCATTCAGACATCAGGTTTCCCGTTCAGGCGAGCTTTGACGCCACCCCGTTGAATCCGGCCGCGAAAACATTGTTACCGATCTGAGCGATCATTGCGTCACGGTCGACGCCCACCACTTCGAAATCGGCCCACCATTCCGCAAACGTCCGGTTGCGATCGGTGACCCGGTGCAGTCTGACTCCCGCCACATAGTCACGAACAGGAAGGGTGCCCTCGATAATTGCATAGGTGAACACGTAGTTCCCGTCGTCCAGACAAAGCAGGCGCTCCCGCACAAAGCCTTCACCAAGTGTCAACCGTCGCACGCATCCGACTTGGTCGCTCGGACAGCCGTCCTCGACGATGCTTTTCTTGATGCCAGGATGATAGGAAGGCATGTCATTGAAATCGCGCATAATCCCCCACACTTTTTCGACGGGCGCCTCAATCACATGACTGATGTACACGGTGTTTGGCATATGGGTCCTCTGGCTCTAAAAGCTGATTCGTTTGAAGTCTTGCACCTGGCGGGTGATGCCTTTTTCGGTCGGCAGCCGTTCCATCGAACTCGCGCCATAGAAGCCGTGACAGTGGCGAGCTTTGCCCAGCACCCACACTGCATCCGAGGGCTCGGCAATCGGACCGCCGTGGCAGAGGACGATAATGTCGCTCCGCACATCGAGGGCCGCCTGGGCAATGGCGTCGATCCGTTGGACGCAGGCGTCGAGCGTAAGGGTCGTCTCCGCGCCGATCGCACCGCCGGTGGTCAGGCCCATGTGCGCCACGATAATATCAGCGCCTGCTCGCGCCATCGTTTCAGCCTGCTGGGGATCGAAGACGTACGGTGTGGTGAAGAGGTCCTTGTCGTGCGCGAGCCGGATCATCTCGACTTCCAGGGCGTAACTCATCCCGGTTTCTTCCAGGTTCTGGCGAAAGACTCCATCGATCAGCCCCACCGTCGGAAAATTCTGCACACCCGAAAAACCGGCTGCGGCAAGGTCGTTCAGAAAGATGTCAAAGATGCAGAAGGGGTCGGTCCCATTCACGCCCGCGAGCACAGGCGTGTTCTTAACGACGGGCAAAACTTCCTTCGCCATCTCTATCACGACGTCATTGGCGTTGCCATAGGCTAACAGCCCCGACAGCGAACCTCGCCCTGCCATCCGATAGCGGCCAGAGTTGTAGATGACGATCAGGTCGATACCGCCCGCCTCCTCGCACTTGGCGGACAGTCCTGTTCCCGCACCACCGCCCACGATGGGCTGCCGCTCTCGCACCATCCGGCGGAAGTTCGACAGTAATTCCTCGCGTGAAAAACGTGCCATGGATGACTTTCCTCAATCCGCGACGGTCATCGATTGACAATCTTCAAGAACTCTTCCACCCCCGCCTGCGCAAACTGCGGGTCGTTGACGTGGTAAGGCAAAAGCAACAGCTTCCTCCGGTCGGTCTGGCGAAGTTCCGTTGCCAACGTGTCGAACAGTGCTCGATCCGCGGCGGGGTCCCAGAATGGCTGGCCCGGCGCATCGAGTGCTGAAACTCCTCCCATCGGCAACAGAAATCTCACTTCGCCTTCGCACTGGTTGAGCCTCTCCGCGATCCACTGGCCTTGACGGATGTTCTCCTCGACCGTGGTTCGCATCAATGTGATCTGCGGATTATGAGGATACAACTTGCGCCCGCGATAGTGTTGCGGCACGGTCTCGGGCGTCCCAAAATTCACCATGTCGAGTGCGCCACACGAGCCCAGGTACGGAGCGCCGCTGCGGGCCACCGCGCCAAAGCGGTCCTCGGTGCAGGCGAGCACACCCCCGAAAAGGTAATCGCAGACTTCGGTGGTGGTGATATCGAGTACACCGCAGATGTGGCCGTCGTCCACCAGTTTTTCCATAGATTGTCCACCGGCACCGGTGGCGTGAAACACCAGGCAATCGAAGCGAGCACCAAGCAGACTGACCATCTGTTGCACGCAGGGTGTCGTCACTCCGAACATAGTAAGCCCTAGCGCAGGGCGCTCGCGATCCGGCTGCGGGAGCGTGTGCAGCATCATGCCGGCGAGCGCATGTGCGGCGTTGCCCAGCACACGACGCGAAATCCGATTCAGGCCCGCTACGTCGGTGACGGAGTAGACCATCGTGATATCGGAAGCACCGACGTACCCCGCCACATTGCCCGAAGCCATCGTCGAAACCATGACTTTGGGCACTCCGATCGGCATGCCCCGCATGGCCCGCGTGATCATGGCCGTGCCCCCCGAGCCGCCTACACCCAGCATGGCGTCGAGTTCATCCTGCGCCTTCACAAAGCGCTCAAACGCCTGCGTCATTGCAGCAATGGCGCGCCCTCGGTCGCCACAGAAGACAGCACCCTCCCCATGCGGATGATGCGCTGCAATCTCAGCCGCCGATATGTGCTTGCGGCCGCCAGGAGTTAAGTGAGTAGTTCCGCTGTCAACGGAACTCTTGGTTGACAGGTCGGCCAGTGTAACAGGCAGTCCGGCTGCTTCGAGCAAGCCGCAAACATACTCTGCTTCGTCAAGCTTCGTGTCGAGTGTTGCGACCACCCAGGCTCGCTTTCGCGTTGACATTATGTCCCTCCACCAAAACGAAATTGAAGCCGGGACTAATTTGCGTTCAGAGCCGAGGGATTCGGAAGTCGCGCAGGGAGAGTTCGAGGCCACCATATTCGGGGTGGTCGTTGTGTCCGATGGTGAAGGCGATGTCGACGGTATCGCCCGCCAACAGCGGCGTCTGCTGGAGTCGTTCGGCCATGTGCCACCCTAGGGCGTCGAAGGTGATTTTAGTTCTCAGTTCAGTTCTCAGGTCACAGTTCTCAGTTCTGAGTGGACCCGCGTTCGCGGTCGCAAAGCCTTCCGCAACGGCAGCCGCTTTTTCGCTGCGCCGGATCGTTGCTCCATCGGGATGGCAATGGGGGGTCACCAAAACGGAGGCCGCCGACAGTTCTTCCGGATCTTCGGATGGCGGCTCGGGAGTCTTGGCAGAGCGTTCTTGGGCAGCGCGGAGTTTCAGTTTGACGTGCTTGTCTTTGAGGATACGCGGAGGTGCGGTCAGCTGTACTCCGCGCGCCGCGAACACAGGCTCGGGATTCCCGACGCCGAATGGTTCAATTGAATGCAGCGCCTGAAACAACGCCGGCGTAATTGCCGCTAGGCTCAGTTCCGCATCCAGATCGAGAACAGGGTCGAAATCCGCAAGCGTGAGGCGCGCGCGGGCGAAGGCATCGAGCCGAGTGCGCAGCTCGTCGATATTGGCGGCGGGCATGGCGAATCCACAAGCATGCGCATGACCGCCATATCGGGAGAAAAGACTGCTGCAGGTCTCGATTGCTTCGAGCAGATGAAAAGCGCGAATCGAGCGTCCTGATCCGAACGCTTCTTCGCCTTCGCGGGAGATTACCAGCGTCGGGCGGTTGTAGCGCTCCACGACCCGCGTGGCCGTGATGCCGATGACGCCGCGATGCCAGCCATCCCCGTCCACGACAATGCAGTAGGCGTCGCTCAACGTGGGATCGCCGGCGAAGCGCTCCTCGACGGCGCGCAAAATTCTCCGCTCCTCTTCCTGGCGATCGGTATTGAGCCGGTCGAGTTTGGCCGCCAACTCCCTGGCGCGGGCCTGATCCCGGACGCTGAAAAGTTCAATCACGTCGCGAGCCACGTCCATGCGCCCGGCGGCGTTGATGCGCGGCGCGATGCGGAAGGCAACTTCGACCGAGGTCGGCGGGCGGTTGGCGGAAATCTGCGCCACTTCGAGCAACGCCTTCAGCCCGGGGTTCACGGCTCTACGCAGGGCGTCGAGGCCCAAGGATGCGAAGACCCGGTTCTCCCCCGTCAGGGGTACGGCGTCGGCGATGGTCGCAATCGCCGCCACTTTCATGAAGGAGAGCAGCAGCTTGTTCTGATCTTTTGCGTCGAGACGGCGCTGCATCAATCCCTGTGCCAGCTTGAACGCCACGCCCGCACCGCACAGCTGCTTGTATGGATAGGCGCAGCCTTTCTGGTTCGGATTCAGCACAGCGAGCGCCGGCGGCACGCCATCGGGGCCGGGCAGGTGATGGTCGGTCACGATCAGGTCGACACCCAGGCGTCGCGCCGTCTCGGCTGGCGCGAACGCACGGATGCCCATGTCGACGCTGATGATAAGGCGAATTCCGGCCGCAGCAGCACGTTCGATCACGTCGTCGCGCATGTCGTAGCCTTCGCGAATGCGGTGCGGCACGTGAAAGTCGGCGGCACCACCGCAAAGTTCGATGGCGGTCTTCAGGATGATGACGGCCATCGTGCCATCTACGTCGTAGTCACCGTAGACGAGGATCGGCTCTTTGCGTTCGATAGCGGCGTCGAGCCGGTCCACGGCGGCACGCAAGCCGGTCATCTGCTCGGGAGCATGAAGATGGGCCAGGGAAGGAGAGAGGAAACGCTGGGCAGAGTCCGCATCGGTGATGCCGCGGTGCACGAGTAGCGTGGCGAGGACCTGGGCTTGGTCACGGAACGCGGAATCTGCACGCAGGGCGGACGACAGAGTTTGTACCAAGTCCGGGGCGGGAGGCTTAGGAATCCACTGCATGACAATTTGGCAGTCAGTGTACTCCAGGAGGATGTGGGAAACCGCCGAGCTTCGCTCGGCCTATCCGGGTCCCTTCGACTGCGCTCAGGGCAGGCTCCGACCCGGCCCCACACAAGCATACGGGGCTAGTTCTCTTCGTCCTGATCCGGTTCGTCCATGGTGAGGCCGCCGAATTCGTCGGAAACTTCGAGCAGGCGCTGGTAGCGCTCGTACCACTCCGTGCTGACTTCGCACAGGAACATCGATCCCTGGTAGGCCCAGCCCAGTTGTAGAAATCCGACCTTGCCGGCATGGGCGCGGAGCCAGCGTGCGTCTTCCACGTCGTCGCCTTCGGTGAATTCGGAATTCGTCAACCGCTCGACCAACTCATCCAGTTCGGCGCGTTGCAGGGTCCAGGAGTGCATGGTGAGGAACGGTGCGCCGGCTGTCTTTGCCAGTTCGACGAAATCCTTCCAGCCGTCGGGATTTCCATCCATCTCCCACATGACGCACTGCACTTCTTCGTAATCGACAAAGCCGTGGAAGCGGCGCATGCCATGGCCTTCGATGAAGGCAATCATGTCGTCTTTGATGGTGGTGAGGTCGTCTGGAATGGGAGACATAGTGGAAAGACTCGTAATTTGCCATTGTATGCCGTTCGCAACTTCGGTGCCAGCGCGATCAATGGCTCGCGGTCAATGGGCCGGGGTGGGAGCGGTCATCAGGCTCACGAACATCCGGTAGAACTTTTCGGTGTCGAGGTCCACCTGGATTTCCACCGGCTGCGCGGCGGGTTTCAACGTGTCGTTCGGTTGCCAAGTCAACGTGTTGCCGTATCCGGCACCGCGATCCAGATCCACTCCCATGTAGAGAGTTTCTTTTCGAGTGATGATTGTGGGATCGATCCACGCGGCGGCGGCAAGTTCGTCCCACATGATGTCGGCTCCAATGGTGAACATGGCGTAGCGAGCGACATAGCGGGCCAGAGGCGTGCCGGCCGTCTCGACCTGCTTCATCATGGCGGGTGTATTGCGGGTCTTGATCGAGATGTCGACCGGCGTGCAGACAATCTTTTTCCAAGGCGCGCGCAGCACGATTTCCGCCGCCTCGGGATCGAACCAGAAGTTGAACTCGTGCCGTGGATTGGTCGCAAACTCAGGATTGTCCGTCTGCGGGCTCAGGCTGCCGCCCATGAAAACCAGTTGCTGCGCCAGTCCCGGGAACTGCGGATCGAGTGAAATCGCGAGCGCGAGGTTGGTCATTGGCCCGCCTTCGTAGATTGTGACCTCGTGAGGGTACTTACGCACCATCCGAATCAGGAAGTGAGCGGCATCTTCCTCCGAGGGCTTGGTGGTAGGCTGACCCTCGGGGAGCGGCGGCACGACATACGGTTCGTGCCACCAGCGATCGTCCCAAGCTCCGGCGTAGGCGACCTTGCCATAGTGCTGCTGCCACAGTTGAGCATCCTGGCGACGGTGGACCAGAGGGAACGTGGCGCCAGGAACCACGGGGATGTCGGTGCGTCCCATAATTTCGAGCAGGCGCAGCGTGTGCGCGACTTCTTCGTCACGCCACTGATCTCCGCTAACAACCGTGATGCCCAGGACCTCGACTTGCGGCGACTGGATCATCACCGCCAGCGTCTGCAGGTTGCTGCCCCCAGGGCCGGAACAATCCTGATTGATGATGACTTTGCGGCGCTGCTGGGCGGACGCGTGAGAAATGCACAGAAACAACAGTGAAGCAGCCAGAAAAACACTACGACGTTTCGACAAAGCGTCTCCGATCATAAGGGAACCACGTCTCCGTTGTCTCACAAACCTCATTTGCCGCGTACCGGCCGAGTCATCAGGTCGACGAAGATCTTGTAGAACTTTTCGGGATCAATGTCGAATTGTACGTTGGCAAGGTGCAAGTAGGGAGGAACCGTGGCCGAAGCGTCCCAGAAGAGGGTCTTGCCGTAGCTGGCCCCGTGATCGATGTCGATATCCATGTAAAGCTGCTTCTGGCTGGTAATGATGGAAGGGTCAATCAGAGCCGCGCCGGCAATCTCGTCCCACATGTAGCCGGGCAGCGAATACTTGTCGAGGTAGTCCGTCACGGGCGTGCCGGCCTTTGCGATGGCAGCCTTCATTTCGCTCGTGAAGCGCGTCTTCACGGAAATATCAATCGGCGTAATGGTCATCTTTTTCCAGGGTGCGCGCAGCACAATCCGCGTCGCTTCCGGGTCGAACCACCAGTTGAACTCGCGCCGCGCATCAATTGCACCCTTGTCGATTGCTCCCTTGTCTGCGTAGAAGCCGCCTCCCATCAGAACGAACTCTTTGGCTAACGTTGCGACTTCGGGATCAAGTTTCAGCGCGAGCGCGTAATTGGTGAGCGGACCACCCGCCCAGAGGACGACCTGTCCCGGATATTTATGCACCATCTCAACGATGAATTCCGCGGCCGTGCCGGGCTGGGCGTGAATGTGCGGCTCTCCCTCGCGCATCGGAGGCACGACCTCCGGAGCATGATAAGGCTCGCGGTAAATGGTCGACCGGTTGGCTTCGAAGTCGGTCCAGCAGCCTTTGTATTCGAACTTGCCGTAGAGAGCTTCCCAGCGCTCGGTTTCTTCCTTGGAATTGAGCAGCGGAAACGTTGCTCCCTGATACACAGGGACGTCGGTGCGGTTTGCAATCTCGAGCAGGCGCAACACGTGCTGTGTCTCTTCCTTTACCCACTGGTCGCCGCTGACGGTAGTGATGCCGAGGACATCAAATTTCTCTGATTGAAGGAAGACGAGAAGGGCTTGCTGGTCGCTGGTGCCGGGCCCGCGGGCGTCCTGGTCGACGATGATTTTGATTTTCTGAGCAGACGCGATATTCAGAAAGGAGACCAAGAAGAGAAATACCAGATCGCACTTCCATCTTGTAAGCGCCATCATGCCTCCGGAGTTTTCCGACCGCAAAATTTGAGGGCAGACTGAGGAAAACTCAATCTGCCCAAAAAGTCAGGATCGCGCCGATCCATTCGACCTAGAAAACAATCTTGAGGGCTAATTGGACGAAACGCGGATCGTTCAGCGTAGCGTTGACCTGGCCAAAGTTAGACGCAGTAATGTCCTGCATACCACTGCCGCCACCTGGCAAGTAGAAATGCGGGTGATTCCAGATGTTAAAGAACTCCGCCCGGAAATCCAGCCTCATGCTCTCGTAAGGCAACGCGAAATGCTTTACAAAGGACAGATCGGTATTGATGAAACGCGGCCCACTTACGGGCGCGCGAGGAGCATTTCCCAGTTCTCCGTTTGCGGGCTGTGCAAAACACGATGTGTTAAACCATTGGCTGAGCGTCGGGTGACTCGACTTGGGATTACAAGTCACATCCGGACGGTTCAGACTGTTTCCGTTCCACTGGAAGTTGACTCCCGAGTTGTTGGAGCCGTCCACCACAAAAAGCGGGAATCCGGAGATCGCGCGCTCAATGACGTCCACTTCCCAGCCTCCGGCGACGGCGTCAACCGCACCGTTCCAATTGCTGCCAAACGCCTTGCCCTTGCCGAACGGCAGATTGTAGGTCACGCTAGCCGTGAACTGGTGATCGAGGTTGATCTGGGACAGGCTCCAGTCGGCGTTATGGGTTCCAGGCAAAGGCCAATAGGTAGCACCAGGGAACGTGCCCAATCCGTCTGCCATGCCCGAGTCATAAGTGTGAGAGTAGGTGTAACCAATCAGAGCGTAGAGTCCGTGTCGCGCGCTCTTCGTCTCCGCTTTGACTTGGAAAGAGTTATATGTCGCTTGTCCGTCGTCGTTCTGGTTGGAGATGACCCCGAACGGCGACGCGGTCGCCACATAACCACAGCCTAAGTGATAATTGGGATTGAAGTTCTTGTTTGTCGGATCGCACGCGGTTGGAGATGTGACGTTCAAGTTCAATCCGTCAACCAGGATGTGAGAGCTTCGGGAGCCCGCATAACCTGCCGTCAGAACGATATTTCCCGGGATCTGACGCTCCACGTTCAGGTTCATCTGCTGAATCCTGCCCTGCTTGAAGTTCAGGTTTTGAGAGTACACGGTGCCGGGGAAGGTGCTGATCGGCGGGGGCGCCGTATAGGGGCCGATTACCCCACCGCCAAGGCTTTGCAGAAAGACGCGCTGCGTACCGCAGTTGACGGTGGTGTTGCCGAATGGACAGCTCGGGACACCATTGAAGTTGTCCGACTCAGCGAAATACGGTGGGTTCTCCCAGAGTCCCTGCCCGCCCTGGTTCCAGGATGAGTCGTGGAAGATCGCGTACCCGCCACGGATTACAGTGCTCTGGCTTCCGAATGCTTTCCATGCGAAACCGATACGCGGTTCGACGGCGGTCTTGTCCAACTGAACTCCCACATCCGGGCCGGAGGCGACACAGATGGAACACGCCGCCGTAAGCGGGCTGCTGCCGGCGACGTACAATTTGCCCGTGGCAAAGTCGAAGTTCGCCTGACGATTCTGGGCCTCAGTGATGGGAGTAGTAAACGCCCAAGCGAATCCAAGATTCACCGTCAGACTATTGGAAACGCGCCAGTCGTCCTGGACGTATGGGCGATACATCTTCCAGCGACGCCCGGTCGTGGCACCGGAGAACGTTTGGTCATGGATCCCGAGACCTACTTGCCCGAGAAGGATATCCGCGGAGGTGTCTCCAGTGATTCCAAAGGGGATCATGAAACCATCCTGGAAAGCATTAGACTCGACGTTCATTTGTTGTGCGCGAACTCCAATGCCAACGTGGATGTCGTGCTTCCCGCGAATCATGTCAAAGGAATCGGAGATAGAAAATACGTTCGTTCCGCCCTGGAATGGAGCGAAGCCGCGATCGCCCAAAGACCAGTAACCATTTCCCATCAGGACAGACGTCATTCCGCAACTGATGCAGTCTTTGGTGGATTGGCTCAGGCTCGGTGGATAGCCAGTCGTGCTATCGCAGGCACTGCCGAGGTTGGCCCCCTGAATGCCGATGCTGGCAGCAAAGCAGGTGCCACTTTGGGCTGAGGTGAAGTGGTTGAAAATGCGGTTAAAGCCACCAGTCACTTGATTCAGAGTTCGATCGGAGAATGAGTGAGTTTCTGAAATCGCGATGTTCCGACCGTGGTTCTGGATGTTTTCCGTACTGCCAAAGGCACCCTGTTCTGCAAATCCTGGAGGACCGCCACCAGGAACGAACGACACCGCTTGATCGTAGCTGAATCGGGCAAAAGCCGAATCTTTGGCGGAAAAATTGTGATCCAACCGAACGTCGAACTCGCCTTCGTTGATCTTCCGCACCGGGGAATTGACGAAGTTGAAGCCTAGACCGTTGGTCGTATTGCTCTGTGGATACAGTTGAAGGATCTTCTGACCGGTGGAGTTAATCATATTCGCAGGAATCTTGTTGCAGTTGACTCCCGCGTTCTGGCTTCCATCCGGATTGCCCGGAATCGGATTTCCCGAACCATCGCACTGAAATGGACTGAACGTAAACAGGTTTGAGATATTGCCAATGCCGTCTTTGTTATTCGGGAGGGAGTTGCCGCTGCTATCCCAACCCGGGCGGGCCACCCCTAGGGGGTCGAGGCTGAAATCGCCCCCCGGCAGTCCCAGCGCGGTGTTACCGATCATGGCCTGCGTAGGTATCAGGCCCGTGAACGGGGTCCCGTGACGCTGCCTCTTAGCTTGGTAGTCCAAGAAGAAGAACGTCTTGTCTTTCTGGATCGCCCCGCCCAGTGCACCACCGAACTGGTTGAGGTTGAACTGTTGTTTCGCAGACGCGACGCCGAAATCATAGGTCTTGGCATCGAGCTTGGTATTGCGGAAAAACTCAAACAGCGACCCGTGAAACTTGTTGGAGCCGGACTTCGTCGTGACCAAGACGGTCGGACCTGCACGCGTGCCCCATTCTGCGGAGTAAGTGTAAGTCAGCACCTTGAATTCCTGGATAGCGTCAATCGACGGCAGAATGGAAATGCCGCCAGCGGTCAATTCGTTATTGTCGACACCATCCAGAAGCCAGTCGGTGCTCTGGGCTCGCGAACCGCCCACCGAAAGCGAGTAGGTTCCGCGCGTCGAGACCTCGCTGCTGGGTCCACCGTTGAAAAAGCTGTTGGGGTTCGTTTCTTGCGTTGTACCGGGGGTCAGAGTCGCCAATTGGACGAAATCGCGGCCGTTCAGAGGAAGTTCGGCCACCTGCTCCGAGGTGATAACCTGCCCCAAACTCGGGCTCGTCGTCTCAACCGCCACTTCCGTGGCATTTACCTCGACGCTTGTGCTGACCGAGGCCGGGACGAGTTTGAAGTCGAGTTCGCGCTGCTCGTCGACCTGTAAACGGGTGTCCTTCGATTCGGCGGTTCTGAAGCCGGTCGCTTCGATTCGTATTGTGAACAGTCCAACAGCGAGCAGGGGCACAACGTAATGTCCTGAGGCATCGGTCACGCTCTCGCGAGAGACGTTCGTGGCTTGGGCCGTTGCCGTGACTTTGGCGCCGGCAACCACGGCTCCGGAATTGTCTGAGACCGTACCCGAAAAGCTCCCGGTGGCCTGACCGTACAGGAATGGGCTAACCAGACAAACCAGCGAACAGAAACACAGCGCGAAGAGTCTCTTGGTGCTCGACATTTTCTTGACAACCCCTTTCGGAGGTTCCAACTGCCCCAAAAAGAAAAATACCCTCCCCTTACCCCGTGAGTTGGGAGGTCTCGCTTACCGCAGACACGGCTTATAAATGGCCTGTGTCCGGTTAGTCAAGAGTTTTCGTAGTTGAAACATGTTAGGCAGTTTTATTTTTGCGATCGTCGTATCGAAGAAACTGATCCGGGTTGTGATTGTTGTGCAATCAGGAGCGAGCAGCCCATTCGGCGTCGAAACGCGCGCGGTCGTAGAAAGACTTTTGCGTGCCGACACCCGTGGTCGAGAGCCCGGCGTAAAGGTTGGCGTGGCGGACGGCTTCTCGTTCGGGCACCCCCTCGGCGAGGAATACGGCGAAGCTGCCGATGAAGGCATCGCCGGCACCGGTGCTGTCGATACTCTTCACCGCGAACGGTGCAACGTGCTCGCTGCCATCGCGACTTGCGAGAAAGGATCCATTTGCTCCGAGAGTGATAATCACGCGCCGAATGCCGCGGCTAACAAGTTTGGCCGCGCACCTCTTTGCATCATCGAGATTCTTGACAGCGGTTCCGGTAATCGCTTCCGCCTCATGCTCGTTGGGGACAAAATAGTCGAGATCCCTGAGCGCATCCAGGTCAACCGGCTGCGCAGGCGCTGGATTGAGAATGCACCGGATGCCGTGTTTTCGGGCGAACGCAATCGTGTAGTAAACCGTTTCCAGCGGTATCTCGAACTGCAGCACAATGCAATCAGCGGTTTTGAGAGTCTCAGCCGCCGCGTCGACATCAGCCGCCTTCAACGCGTCATTGGCACCCTTCACCACGAGGATACGGTTCTGGCCGCTGGGCTCGACAAAAATGGGGGCGACGCCGCTGGACAATCCCTCGACTGGTTTCACGTGCGTCGGATCGATTCCCTGCTTGCGGAAATTTTCGATCGTTGCCGGGCCAAACAGGTCGCTGCCCACGCGCGCCACCATGAACACTTCTGCGCCGCATAGACGCGCGGCCACAGCCTGGTTCGCGCCCTTGCCGCCAAAGCCCAGATCGAATTTCTCGGCGAAGATTGTCTCTCCGGGCTTCGGAAACTGGCTGGTGAACGTGGTCATGTCAATGTTCGCGCTGCCAACCACCGCAATTCGCGGGCGCTTTTGCATGGTGATAGAACCTGTAAACTCGGAGAAGGGCGAGTCTATTGACCCAACTGGACCGTGTCAACGGAGAGGGCGTCGATTTCTGCTATAGTTTCGTTCCTCAACGATTAATTCTGGGAGGATCCCCATGCCCCGCATTGTCCGTTGCGCTCTGATTCAAGCCAGCAACGCGCTAAGTACCGACCGTCCGCTCGCGCAGATCAGAAAGGCGATGGTCGACAAGCACATAAAGTTGATCGAGCAGGCGGCGAAAAAAAAGGCGCAGATTCTCTGCCTGCAGGAGCTCTTCTATGGTCCGTATTTTTGTGCGGAGCAGAATGCACGCTGGTACGAACTGACCGAGCGAGTTCCCGACGGACCCACCACGCGCCTGATGCAGAAAGTGGCTGCGAAACATGGCATGGCGATGGTGGTTCCGGTGTATGAGGAGCAGATGCCGGGCGTCTATTTCAATACCGCGGCCGTGATCGATGCGGACGGTCGCTATCTCGGAAAGTATCGCAAGCACCATATCCCCCACTGCCATCCCGGATTCTGGGAAAAGTTTTATTTCACCCCCGGCGATCTTGGGTATCCCGTGTTTGAAACCAAGCATGCGCGGGTGGGCGTTTACATCTGCTACGACCGGCATTTTCCGGAAGGAGCGCGCATTTTGGGACTGAACGGCGCGGAGATCGTGTTCAATCCATCGGCGACGGTGGCGGGACTCTCAGAATATCTCTGGGAACTCGAGCAGCCGGCACACGCCGTGGCGAACGGCTACTTTATCGCGGCCATTAATCGCGTGGGCACCGAAAAGCCGTGGAGCATCGGCGAGTTTTACGGCAAAAGTTACTTCTGCAATCCCCGCGGCAAGATCATCGCGCAGGCCAGCCGCGACAAGGATGAAGTCGTGGTTGCCGATCTCGACCTCGACATGATTACCGAAGTTCGCCAGGTGTGGCAGTTTTTCCGCGACCGTCGTCCTGAGAGCTACGGGCCGCTGACGACGCACAGCAGTGCATCAGCTGCCGCGGACTAAGAATTCACTCAATGACTTCACCCTCCGCCATAGAGTCGAGCCCTCTTTATAACAAAGACCTCGCGCCCGCCACTGCCGCGCGCCGGCATTGGGGAACGTACAACTTTGCCGCACTGTGGATTTCGATGTCGGTGAACATTCTCACCTACATGCTCGCCGCGAGCTTGATTCAGGGAGGAATGAACTGGAAGCAGGCTGTCACCACCATCTTCATCGGCAATGTAATCGTACTGATTCCGATGCTACTGAATTCGCACCCGGGAGCGAAATACGGAATTCCTTTCCCCGTGCTGGCGCGCGCGTCGTTCGGCGTGCTGGGCGCGAACGTGGCTGCGGTGCTACGCGCTCTCGTCGCCTGTGGATGGTTCGGAATTCAAGCCTGGATCGGCGGCGAAGCCATAAGCACTCTGCTCGCAACCCTCGTCCCCGGGTGGAAGAACGTTGAACACGGGACCGCGATCTGCTTTTTTCTGTTCTGGCTGATCAACCTCGCCGTCGTCCTCAAAGGAATCGAATACATTCGGATCCTGCAGGGAATCAGCGCGCCGGTGTTGCTGGGCGTTGGGCTGCTTTTGTTGGGGTGGGCGTATCACGCCGCGGGGGGAGTGGGCCCGATGCTGTCGGTGCCATCGCGGTTCACCAGCTTTCCTGATTTCTTGAAGTTTCTGATCCCTGCGCTGAATGGCACCGTGGGCTTCTGGGCGACCGTTTCTTTGAACATTCCCGACTTCACGCGTTTTGCCCGCAACCAGCGCGAGCAGATTATTGGGCAAGCGCTGGCACTGCCGACCACCATGACGCTCTATGCCTTTGTCGGAATCGTCGTGACCTCCGCCACTGTGGTCATCTACGGCACAGCGATCTGGGATCCGGTGCAACTGCTGAGCCGGTTTCATTCTCCAGTGGCGGTTGTGATCTCATTGATCGCGATCCTGCTGGCGACGCTGAATGTGAACATCGGAGCTAACGTGGTGTCGCCGGCCAACGATTTTTCTAACTTGTGGCCGCGCGGAATCAGCTTTCGCACCGGCGGCGTGATTACGTGCTTCATGGGGGTCGCGCTGATGCCGTGGAAGCTGCTTTCCAACTACAGGACTTTTATCCTGGGCTGGCTCGGTGGCTATGCGGCCTTTCTGGGTCCCGTCGCTGGAATCATGATCTGCGACTACTTCGTCATTCGGCGGCGAGTGTTGAAGGTCGACGATCTCTACTTGCGGAATGGTCTCTACGAATATTCACGCGGATTCAACTGGCGCGCTGTGATCGCCCTAGCGTTCGGGGCCGGGACCGCGCTCGCTGGCCTCGCGATTCCGTCGATCCGCGTTCTTTACGACTATTCGTGGTTTGTCGGATTTGCAGTCTCTTTTGCTGCTTACTACGCGATGATGAAGTTTCAGCGCCAGGCCGCATTTTCTGCCCAGGAAGCCGTGTAGCTTCCGCGCAGATTACTTCGCTCTCAGGAATGCCGGCAGGACGTCACGCTGATAAACATCCAGTGTTTGTTCTTCATCTCCGCACATCAGGTAAATGTTGAATTGCGTGACACCCGCCGCCGCCAGTTCGCGCAACTTCTTGTGATGCGCCGCAAGCGGGCCGACCAGGCAGAACCGGTCCACAACTTCATCGGAAACAAAGTCCGCGTTCTCACTTTCAACTTCGCAATGGTGCTGGTAATCGTAGTGTCCGCGATCCTGGACATAGGAAGTGAGTGCGGGCGGAAGATCTTCCGGCTTGTACTGGCGAATCAGATCCATTACGTGGTTCGAGACCAGCGCGGGGAACCACCGCACGCGTTCGCGGCCAACGCTCAGATCGTCGGAAACCCACACGGGCGCGGCCGCCATGACTTCGATCTGACTCGGGTCTCGTCCCGCTGAGCGCGCGCCGTCTTTTACAAAACTCATACACCAGGCAATCAATGCTGGATCAGCAAACTGCAGAATGATGCCGTCAGCCACGCGCCCGGCCATGTTCAGCACCTTGGGGCCGTATCCAGCAATCCACACTCGCGGAGAATCTATCGCCCAAGTAAGCCGAGTCGGCTGACCATCATGCTGCGTTTCCTTTCCACTGGTGAGATCCCGGAACTCTTTCACTGCCGCTTCCAGTTGCGACCAGGTCACGGGCTTTTTGCCCATCACGCGACGCGAACTGTCGCCGCGTCCAATGCCGAGTTCCATGCGGCCACCCGAGACTAGATTTAGCGTTGCGAAGAGACTTGCCGTGACCGTAAGATCGCGCGTCGCGGGATTCGTCACACACGTTCCGAGCCTCATGCGTTGCGTATTCGTGGCCATCAGTGTGAGCAGGGGATAAGGTTCCATCCACAAAACGTGCGAATCGAAGATCCAGCCGTATTCAAATCCGGCAGCTTCGGCTTGCCGCGTGAGGCCCACGATGCGCTCGATGGAAATATCCGGTTTCAATGTGATGCCGAATTTCATGACTGGTCCCCTTTACCCCAAGAAATACCGTTCCCCAACAACTCCCGTGAAGAATTAAAGAGCGGCAGTGTAGCATAGAATTCCTTTGGCATCGTGCTAGTGATGCCTGATTCGACGAGGGAGAACGCGATGGGCTTCGACACGATCATCAAGAACGGCTCGGTGGTAACGGCAACCGACACTTACACCGCCGACGTGGCCATCTTGGACGGCAAGGTAGCGGCGATCGGAACAGATTTTCCGTCCCAGAACGCAACGAAGATTCTTGATGCGTCGGGCAAACTCCTGTTGCCCGGAGGTATTGACGTTCATACTCACCTCGATATGCCATTCGGCGGCACTACCAGCGCCGACGACTTCGAAACGGGTACGCGTGCAGCGGCGTTCGGCGGGACGACCACTCTCATCGACTTCGCGATCCAATACAAGGGCCAGCCGTTGCGCCAGGCGTTCGATACGTGGATGGGTAAAGCCACGAGCAAGGCGGTCTGCGATTACGCATTTCACTGTATCGTGACGGACGTGTCCGGCGGGCAACTCGGCGAAATGAATGATCTGGTCCGCGAAGGCGTGACCAGCTTCAAGCTTTTTATGGCGTATCCGGGCGTGTTCATGCTCGACGACGGCAGCATCTTCAAGGCACTGCAAACGACGTCGAAGAACGGCGGCCTGGTCTGCATGCACGCCGAAAACGGCAGCGCGATCGATGTGATCGTGCAGCAGGCGCTGGCGGAGGGGAAGAAGGCGCCGAAGTATCACGCCCTCACACGCCCTACCACGGCCGAGGCCGAGGCCACTGCGCGAGCCATCGCGCTGGCAGAAATGGCGGGAGCGCCCATCTACATCGTCCATTTGAGCTGCAACGATGCGCTGGAAAAAGTGCGCGAGGCCCGCGACCGTGGACTACCCGTGTATGCGGAGACCTGCCCACAATACTTATATCTTTCGCTCGAGAACTTTGACGCGCCTGGCTTCGAAGGAGCGAAGTACGTTTTTACACCGCCGCTGCGCGAGAAGTGGCATCAGGAAAAACTCTGGAACGGCCTTAGGCGCGACCACTTGCAAGTTGTCTCCACCGATCATTGTCCGTTCTGCTTCAAGGAGCAAAAAGAGATGGGCCGCGACGACTTCACGAAAATTCCCAACGGCGGTCCAGGCGTCGAGCATCGCATGAGCTTGATTTACTCCGGCGGCGTTGCCGGCGGCCGCTTCAGCGTGAACCGTTTTGTCGAGCTGGTTTCGACGACTCCGGCGAAATTGTTCGGCATTTATCCTCGCAAAGGAACGATCGCCGTCGGCAGCGATGCTGACCTGGTGATTTTCGATCCGAAGCGCAAGCACATCATCAGCGCCGCCACGCATCACATGCGTGTGGACTACTCGATGTTTGAAGGCATACAAGTCACAGGCATGCCCGACGTCGTTCTTTCGCGCGGAAGAGTCGTGGTGGAAGGAGACAAGTTCCTGGGCCGCGCCGGGCAGGGAGAATTTCTGCGGCGGGCCACCTACGCGCAGGTGAACGGCTAGGCGGTTTTGCAACCCGCCAACGGAAGCAAGTTCTATTTCAGTGCGACGTAGAGCGCCTTCTTCCATCGCTGGTTGTCGATGCTCCAACAGACTTTTGCTTTCTGTCCCTTTAGTACTGGTTCCCAGACGGCACGGTTCCGCTCATCCGCGGCGACGTTCAGACGATCCACCACGGTCATGCCGCGCGTAAGTTCGCTTTGCGTTTCAACTTCCACATAGTGCTCGCTCCAGTCGATTCCCACTGTGGGGTCGAGCGCGACGCACATCGCAACCGGATCAGGTAAGCAGATTCCATCCTCGCCGGTCTGAGTCTTCAATGCGACCCGTGCATGGCTGTTGGATTCAATGGCGAAATTCGCGAGTACCGTGCTGAATCCCTCCACGTGAGCGATGTCGGATGGACCGAGCACGGCCTCACCGCGGCAAAGGTGCCAGCCGATCAATTCGATCGGAAGGCCGCTGCGCATGACGATGCTCGCCGCTTCCGGATCCACCCAGATGTTGTATTCCGCCGCAGGTGTCACGTTGCCTTCGCAGCAAGGAGCGCCTCCCATGACCACGCAGCGGCTGACTTTCGGTGCGATCGTCGGCGCCTTCGATAGCGCCAGCGCAATGTTGGTCAGCGGCCCAAGGGTGACGAGCACGAGGCCAGGATTGGCGTCGATGGTTTCGATGATGCCATCGACGGCATGCTTTCGTTCGGCAGACTGCCGTGGCGCGGGATAGTTGTGATCGCCCAGTCCATCGCGTCCGTGAAACCAGGTCGCATTCTGATAGGTGCGAAGAAGTGGTCTCTCCGCGCCCGAGTAGACAGGCACACTCGCTTTGCATAGCTCTGCCGTGTATAGCGCGTTGCGCGTTGCCTGCCTTACATCCACGTTACCGGCAACCACCGTGATGGCAGCCACACGAACATCGGGTGCGCGCAGAGCCATGATGAGCGCGACAGCGTCATCCGAAGCTGTGTCCGTGTCGATCAGAAAAGTGCGAGTCACGCGCGTAAGAATAGCAGACCCTCGGCGGCATTCGATCTAGACCTTGTGGGCTGTGGCGAACAAGAGTAGAGTTACACCCTTTCCGGGAGAACCAATGTTCACGCCACCGAGTTTGACCATCGCCCTCTTGATGATGATCACCAGCGCCATTTGCTGGGGGTCCTGGGCCAACACATACAAAGGGGTCAAGAATTATCGCTTCGAACTCTTTTATTGGGACTACGCGATCGGCATCTTTCTGATTTCTCTGATCCTCGCTTTCACGATGGGAAGCAGCGGGCACAACGAATCCAGTTTTCTGAATAATGTCCAGTCGGCCGACACTTCGAATATTGTTTCCACCCTCGTGGGCGGGGCAATTTTCAATCTGGCGAACCTTTTGCTTGTTGCTGCTATTGACATGGCTGGGCTCGCGGTTGCGTTTCCTGTCTCGATTGGAATTGCGCTCGTGGTCGGAGTCGTGCTGAACTTCATCCTGCAACCCAAAGGTAGTGGCCTGCTTTTGGCCGGGGGCGTCGTTTGTGCGCTGATCGCGGTGATCCTCGACGGGAAAGCCTACGGCAGCCTCACCCGCGGCGGGAGCGGCGCCTCGCGCAAGAGCATCATTTTGTGCGTGGTCTCTGGAACTCTGATGGGGCTGTGGAGCCCGTTCATGACCTATGCCATGACCCGCGGGCACTCGCTCACGCCTTATAGCGCGGCCACTTTCCTTACGCTGGGAGCACTCCTCTCCTGTTTTCTATGGAACGTATATTTCATGAAAAAGCCTCTGGTAGGCGAACCGGTAAGCTTCAGCGGATTTTTCACCGGTCCGCCTTCCGGACATTTGCTCGGACTTGTTGGCGGTTTCGTGTGGGGATTGGGGACAGTGTTCAATCTCACGGCAGGTAAGCTGACGGGCCAGGCGATTTCTTATGCGATCGGACAGTCTGCGCCTATGGTGGCGGCGTTGTGGGGGATTTTGGCGTGGAAGGAATTTGCCGGATCCGATTCCCGTGCCAAGTCTTATCTGACGTTCATGTTCATCTTCTATGCACTGGCGATTCTGCTGGTCGCGCGCGCCAATGGCTGAGACAGCTGCGCCGCTTATTTCCCTTTGATGCGGCCCGTGAACAACTGCAGGAAACGATTCGCATCGGAGGCCAGGCAGACACGCGCATTCGGTTTTAGTTCAATCACGCCCTCGATCTCATAGTGATCACCGTGAAGCACGTTGTTCTCGTTCGATCCCATGCGATTGGCGACAGTCTCACCACGAGTGAACTCGCCCTTGGTTTCCACATCGACGCGCATGTCTTTGAGCGTGACCAGCGATGGGTCAATTACGGTGGCGACAGCCAGTGGGTCGTACATGGCGGCGCCAGAATACCCGCTCTTCTCCGAGCGCGTGATATAGAAATCAGCCAACTTGGCGATGAAGTCGCTCTCGGGGCCGTGTTGCGCCTGCAGTTCGGCAAGATGCTTACGGGTAATAATGGTGCGCTCGCCCACGTCGGAACCAACCATGGTGACCATCCAGCCGGCATTGAACACGATGGACGCGGCCTCCGGATCGTTATAGATATTCGCTTCGGCGGCGCCGTCCACGTTCCCGCCGGAAATCGAACCGCCCATAATGACGATGTCTTTGACTAAACCTGCGATTGACGGATCTTTCGAAACGGCCAGCGCGATGTTCGTCAAGGGCCCGACAGGAATCAGTGTGACCTCATGCGGATATTTGTGAACGGTTTCGATGATGAGATCCGGGCCAAAGCGTGAGTCAGCGCTGCACTTCGAAGCCGGCAACTCCACTCCGGCCAGCCCGTTCGGACCGTGCCAGAACTGCGCCGTGATCAGCTTCTGATTCAGCGGATGCTTCGCTCCACTCGCCACCACCACGTCGCAACGCCCGGCTAGCGAGACGATTCTGAGAGCATTCTCCAGACCTTGCCGTCCATCGACATTTCCCGGCACAACCGTGAGGGCCTCGACTTTCAGTTCGGGCGAATTCAGGGCCAGGAGAATGGCCATCGCATCATCCACGCCGGGATCGGTGTCGATAATCACGCGCCGCGGAGACTGGCCCATGGCGGCGGGGAAAAGAGAGAGAGCTGTAAGCGAAAGCAGCGCAAGGAATCGTTTCATGGGAGAGTCAGTTTATGGAGACAGGAAAGTTTATCAGTTCGTGGAGATGATGCGCCGCTGCGCGGCTGGACGGGCGAGGCGCCCGTCCCCACATGGTTCGGGAGCAGCGGGGGACGTCCATGCGGTGCTCACAGCAGCATGCCTGCTATCGACGCCGACATCAAGTTGGCCATCGTCCCGGCCAGCATGGCGCGAACGCCAAGCCGGGCCAGTTCGCCTCGTTTGTTCGGAGCTAGCGCGCCGATCCCGCCGATCTGAATTCCAATCGAACTGAGGTTGGCGAAACCGCACAAGGCGAACGTCGCAATGGTGAATGAACGGGGATCGAGCGCGGCCTTCTGCGGCCCTAACATCGAGAAAGCCACCAGTTCGTTCAGCACCATGCGCGTGCCCAGCAGATTGCCAATCGCTGGACAATCGCGCCACGGAATTCCGATTACCCACGCGATGGGCGAGAACAGCACACCAAGAACGCTCTCCAGGCTCACGGGGAACCATGCGATGTGCCTGTGTATGCCGCCGAGAATGCCATCGAGCAGAGCGACCAGCGCCAGAAATGCGATCAGCATGGCGCCAATGTTGAGGGCCATATGCAGGCCATCTCCGGTGCCGCGCGCGATGGCGCCGAGCAGATTTTCGTGGCTCTCTTTTTCGGTTTCTTCTTCGCTCATCACAACGCGCCCCGCGGTTTTCGGTTCTTCTGTCTCGGGCACGAGCATTTTCGAAACGAGGATGGTGCCGGGAGCCGTCATGATGACGGCGCTGAGCACGTGCCGAGGTTCAGCGCCGAAGGCGAAGTAGGCTGCCATGATCGAGCCGGAGACGTGCGCCATGCCGCTGGTCATCACGGTCATGAGCTCAGAGCGCGTAAGATCGGGCAGGAATGGGCGAATAGTCACCGGCGCTTCCGTCTGGCCCATGAAGACGCTGGCGGCAACGTTAAGCGACTCGGCGCCGCTGGCGCCCATGATACGCGTCATCGCCCAGGCTGCGATCCGGATGATGAACTGCATAATGCCGTAGTGATAGAGAATTGCGAAGAGAGCACAAATGAAAATGACGGTTGGCAGAACCTGGAAGGCGAAAATAAAACCGATGCTCGAACCCTGCTTGCCCAGGGGGCCGAAGACGAATTCGGAACCGACAAAGGCATAGCTCAGAACGCGATTGGCGCCGTCGCCCGCGATCTGGAAGATGCGGCGGCCGTAGTCCACGCGCAAAACGAAAATGGCGAAGCCGATCTGCAGCCCCAGTCCCCATGCCACGGTCTTCACGCGAATGGCGCGGCGGTTGGTGGAGAAAATGTAAGCCAGACCGACCATCGTCAGCAGGCCGAGAATTCCGGTGAATCGTCCCATTCAGTATGTCTCTCCAGACTTTCCGATGATTCTATGGATGAGCGGCCTTTTCGCCGTAGGAGGTACGTCCTCGATCTGACAACTCGCTTCAATCAATTGACGAGCACGGGCGGCGCGCGCTTCGGCATTGTAGTAGATCGTTGCGAGGGGCTCGCCGGCAGCAACTCGGTCACCGACTTTCTTGTGCAGCACAATTCCTACAGCGGGATCCACTGAATCTTCCTTGCGCTCGCGGCCGCCGCCCAGAATCACGCATGCGGTGCCGATCTGCTCGCACTCCAGGGAGCCGACATATCCCGGCTTAGGGCTCGCGACCTGGACCGTGCTTTGCGCTTGTGGCAGGCGCTTGACGTCGTCAATCACTCGCGGATCGCCACCTTGCATTTCGACCATCTGGCGGAATTTTTCCAGCGCCTTGCCGGAAGAAATCAGGCGCGCACTCTGCTGTTTGCCTTCCGCAACCGTTTTAGCGACGCCGCCGAGACACAACATCCATCCTGCGAGTTCGAGGCAGAGTTCGCGCAGATCCTCTGGCCCGCGTCCGCGCAATACCTCCACGACTTCAACCACTTCCAGCGCGTTGCCGATCCGGTTACCTAATGGCTGGTCCATATCCGTGATCAACGCGACCACTTGCTTTCCCATGCGCTCTCCTGTTTCGACCATAAGCTCGGCAAGGAAGGCCGCGTCTTTCTCACTCTTCATGAACGCGCCCGAGCCGGTCTTCACGTCGAGAACGAGAGCGTCAATTCCTTCCGCCAACTTCTTGCTCATGATCGAGGCGCAAATCAGGTATGGGCTCTCGACGGTGCCAGTCACGTCGCGCAAGGCATAGAGCTTTCGATCGGCAGGAGCAATTTCCGCGGTCTGGCCGATCATCGCGCAACCGCAGATCTTGAGCACGCGTCGGAATTCAGCCACCGGCAGATTTACGTTGAAGCCGGGGATGGCCTCAAGTTTATCGAGAGTACCTCCGGTGTGGCCCAGCCCACGGCCGCTGATCATAGGTACCGCAACGCCCGCCGCAGCAGCCAACGGGGCAAGCACGAGAGATGTCTTGTCGCCGACTCCGCCCGTGGAGTGCTTGTCGACTTTTCTGGCGGGCAAGGCGGAAAGGTCCAGAATCTCACCTGACCGCAGCATGGCGTCGGTGAGTGCGGCGGTTTCGGGGCGCGTCATGCCGCGCAGCACCACAGCCATTAGCCACGCCGAGACCTGGTAGTCAGGCGTCTCGCCCTTGGTGTAGGAGTTGACCAGGCCATCGATTTCGGCGCGTGACAGTTCACCTCCGTCCCGCTTCTTGCGGATGACGTCAATGGCGCGGAACACTTGCGGGGCAATCGTGGTTTGGATCACTGGAGGCGAAATCCTTCCGGGAGAAGTTCGGTAATGTGCGCCTCCTTCGGCCCGTGTGCCCCCTGGAAAAAGATTGTGGCGTCGGGGCCAAATTCGTAGATCACTTGCCGGCATGCGCCGCAGGGTGAGCACGCGACGCCCTGGTCGTTGGCAACGGCGACGGCGCGAATCTCAATCTTTGGTCCCAACTGCGCGACGGCAGAGAAGATCGCGGTTCGCTCCGCGCAATTGGTCATACCGTAAGAAGCGTTCTCGACGTTGCAGCCGGCAAAAATCTTCCCGTTCGTGAGCAGGATTGCCGCGCCAACGTGGAACTTCGAGTAGGGCGCGTGGGCGTTCTTCATAACCTTTGTCGCGGCTTGCTTCAGTCGCTTTCTTGTAGCGAGGGACAGGTTTGTGTTGCGCATAGGAGAAACCGGTTCGACGGCCAAACCGTGCGCCATTGTAAACCCTGGGCCCGTGGGTTCCGGGTTTTTGTTGGGCCAACAACCAGTCGAAAACTTCACTCTACCGGACCACCAATGGTGCTGGCCCACATTTTGATCCTTTATCGTGCACCTGAATTTCGCGTTGTGGGATTCGCTGCCGTACAATTACACCTCTGGTTTGCTGAAATGTCTGCTGATCACGAAAGGCGAAGCGGAAGCGAACTCGTGACGCGGGAAGCACAATCCGCGAACGTGATTGCCACGCTGGGGGAGCGGCCGCTAATGCCGAACTCCGGGATTCCACTCGATTTGAACTGGGTTCAGGAAGTGCGCGTGAACACCAGCGCCGTAGAGCGCCGGACGCAGACGCAGGTGGCACGGCGAACGGTAAAGAAAGAATGGCAAGCAGCGTGGCTTCTGCGGGCCATTTCGTGCATGGACTTGACGACCCTTTCAGGCGACGACACGGACGAGCGCGTGCGGCGTTTGTGTGCGAAGGCGCGCCAGCCGGTCCAGCCGGATCTGGTGCAGAAACTTGGCATCGATCAACTCGGAATAAAGGTTGCGGCAGTGTGCGTTTATCACACGTTCATCGAGACCGCGCTGACGGCTCTGGAGGGAAGCGGCGTACACGTGGCCGCCGTTTCCACGGGATTTCCGGCGGGTCTGTCGCCGCTTGCGGAGCGTGTGGCGGAGATTCGCCGATCCGTCGAAGCGGGCGCCCATGAGATTGATGTTGTCATCACCCGAGCCCATGTTTTTGGTGGACGCTGGCAGGCCTTATACGACGAAATCGCAGCCTTCAAGCAGGCCTGTGGCGCTGCTCATATGAAAGTCATCCTGGGCACTGGAGACCTGCTGACCCTGCGAAATGTCGCTCGCGCCAGTTTCGTTGCAATGATGGCGGGCGCCGACTTCATCAAGACGTCCACAGGCAAAGAACCAACGAATGCCACACTGCCGGTGAGCCTGGTGATGGTGCGCGCGATCCGCGAGTACGCGCAACAAACCGGAATGGCGGTTGGCTTCAAGCCAGCCGGCGGAATTCGCACCGCGAAGCAGTCCATTGACTGGCTCGCGATGATGAAAGAGGAACTCAGCCTGTCGTGGCTGAACGCGCATTTATTCCGCTTCGGCGCTAGCGGTTTGTTGGGAGATATCGAGCGCCAGTTAGAGCACTTTGCAACGGGACGCTACTCAGCGGAATACCGTCACCCAATTGCGTAGCGGAACCGGGCACAACGAGGCAAGCGAGGAATCGAGCCGAATCTCATGAGCATCGGCGAAAAATTCGTCACGATGGAGTACGGACCAGCTCCGGAGGACCCGAAAGAAGTCAGAGGATGGTTGGACCGCCACGGCTGCCGCTTTGCTCACTTCATCAACGGAGCATGGCAGCCTCCGGCAGGTGGCGAGTATTTCCCGACCCTCGATCCTTCCAACGGAGAACAACTCGCGTCTATCGCGCAAGGCAGCGCTGCCGACATTGATGCAGCGGTTCGCGCGGCGCGCGCGGCTTCTGCAAAATGGCGCGCGATCTCTCCACACGCGCGAGCTCGATATCTGTATGCTCTTGCACGGCTGGTGCAAAAGCATTCGCGGCTGCTCGCGGTCCTTGAAACCATGGACAACGGTAAGCCCATCCGCGAGAGCCGCGATATCGATATTCCCCTGGTAGCACGACACTTCCACCATCACGCCGGCTGGGCGCAACTGCTCGAGCAGGAGTTTCCGGACTACGAGCCCTGCGGCGTAGTTGGCCAAATCATTCCCTGGAACTTTCCCCTCCTGATGCTGGCGTGGAAGATCGCTCCCGCTTTAGCAACGGGAAATACGGTCGTATTGAAACCTGCGGAGTTCACGCCGTTGACTGCGCTTGCATTTGCTGAGCTCTGCCAGGAGGCGGGGCTGCCCTCTGGTGTCGTCAACATCGTGACTGGAGATGGCTCGACTGGCGAGGCACTGGTGAAGCATCCGGATGTGGACAAGATCGCCTTTACCGGTTCGACCGAAGTTGGGCGCGCCATCCGCAGCGCCACCGCGGGCAGCCACAAACGCTTGTCGCTCGAACTGGGAGGCAAATCTCCCTTCATCATTTTCGACGATGCTGACCTCGATAGCGCGGTCGAGGGCCTGGTCGACGGAATCTGGTTCAACCAAGGACAGGTTTGCTGTGCCGGCTCGCGCCTGCTGATGCAGGAGAGCATTGCCGAAACGCTGATTTCTAAGATTCGCGATCGCATGACCACCCTGCGGATTGGCTCGCCGCTCGACAAAGCGATTGATATCGGTGCCATCGTCGCTCAGGTCCAACTGGACCGTATCCAGCGAATGGTGGCACAAGGAGTTGCCGATGGTGCGACTTGCTGGCAGCCCCAGATTGCTTTGCCCGCGCGCGGCTTTTATTACCCGCCGACTTTGTTGAGCAATGTGCATCCCACTTCGATCGTGGCCCAGCAGGAAATCTTTGGACCCGTGCTTGCCGCGATGACTTTCCGCACTCCGCGGGAAGCAGTGGAACTGGCGAACAACACCGTCTATGGATTGGCATCTTGCGTGTGGAGTGAGAACATCAACGTGGCGCTGCATGTAGCGGCGCAACTGAAAGCCGGCGTCGTGTGGGTCAACTGCACCAATCTGTTCGACGCCGCCTGCGGCTTCGGCGGCTACCGTGAGAGCGGATATGGGCGCGAAGGTGGGCGCGAAGGCCTGCTCGAATACATGGAGCCCTCATGGTTCAAGCGTGCCCCGAAGTTGCCCGCAGCTGACGCGGCTAGATCTGCGCAATCCGAAGAGCGGACCGAAACCAGCACACCCGCCATCGACCGCACGGTCAAGCTTTACATCGGCGGCAAGCAGGCCCGTCCCGACTCCGGCTACAGCATGGAGGTGCGCTCGTCCGAAGGCCACTTGTTGGGTGAGGCTCCCCTCGGCAACCGCAAGGACATCCGCAACGCTGTAGAGGCCGCGCGGAAAGCCGAGGCTTGGTCCAAGGCTACGGCACACAATCGCGCGCAGGTTCTCTACTACGTCGCGGAAAACCTTAGCCAACGCGGGGACGAGATTAGCCGCCGTCTCGCCGCGGTCGTTGGAGAAAAGCAAGCTGCCGCGGAAGTCGCCGTCGGTATCGAGCGCATCTTCTCGTATGCCGCCTGGACCGATAAGTTCGAAGGTGCGGTACACAACCCGCCGTTCCGTAATATCGCAATCGCGATGAACGAAGCGATCGGAACGGCTGGAGTCATTTGTCCGGTGGAGGTTCCGCTCCTTGGCTTCCTGTCGCTCGTAATGCCCCTTCTCGCTGTGGGGAACACGGTGATTGCGATCCCTTCCGAGAAATACCCGCTCATCACCGCCGATCTATACCAGCTTTTCGACACAAGTGATCTGCCCGGCGGCGCGGTGAACATCGTGACTGGCTACGTTTCGCAACTGCTGAAGACGCTTGCAGAGCACGATGACGTCGACGCCATCTGGTGCTACGGCGACGAAGCCACGGTCGCAGGTGCGAAATCGATGTCCACCGGGAACCTGAAGCAGGTCTGGACGAACGAAGGCCGGGTCATCGACTGGTTCAACACAAAACAAGCCGAGGGTCGATGGTTTTTGGAACATGCGACGCAAGTGAAAAACATCTGGGTTCCTTACGGGGAGTAATGCCCCACGTCATCGACTCTCGTGCGTCGGCGACGAGATTTCAGATTTGTAAATTCGATCGACCTCTTTCCCTGGCATAGCCCGCAATGCGGCAGAACCTCGCGGCCATTGGTGCCCTGGCATCCAGAATATTGGACGGCACGCACTCCGATCCTCCAGGCATTCGTCGATTGCAATTGCCAGGGCCCAGCGCTAGCATACCGGGGGTTGGATCTTTAAGTTCATACGCGTGGGCCACTTTCGTCCGTCCGGCATCTTTAATTCTTTCAAGTGTAGTTGGACCAAGGAGGACGTATGGGCATCGCAATTTCCCCGCAAATCCATCCGCAAGTCGCGGAGTTCATCGACAAACCACGAAAAATGTTGATCAACGGCAGGTGGGTCAACGCCACCTCCGGTAAGACTTTCCCAACGTACAATCCGGCGACGGGCGAAGTCCTCGCTCAGGTTGCCGAAGGTGATCGCGAAGACATTGAGCAGGCCGTAAAAGCCGCCCGCGCCGCCTTTGAAAACGGCCCCTGGCGCCGGATGACAGCAGCGGAGCGCGCACGACTGATCTGGAAACTCTCCGATCTGCTGGAGCAACACACGGAAGAATTCGGCTACATCGAGAGTCTCGACAACGGTAAGCCTCTCAACATTGCCAAGGCCGCGGACGTGCCACTCGCAGTCGACCTATTCCGCTACATGGCGGGATGGGCTACTAAGATCGAGGGCAACACGATTCCCCTCTCTGTTCCATATACGCCCGGCGCGAAATATCTCGCTTACACGCTGCGGGAACCGGTGGGGGTGGTGGGCCAGATCATCCCGTGGAACTTTCCGCTGCTCATGGCCGTCTGGAAATTGGGCCCGGCGTTGGCGACCGGCTGCACGGTCGTGCTGAAACCGGCTGAGCAAACTCCGCTATCGGCGCTGCGCCTCGGAGAGTTGATCATGGAGGCCGGGTTCCCAGAAGGCGTGGTCAATATTGTCCCGGGCTATGGCGAAACGGCAGGGGCGGCGCTGGCTGCTCATCCCGATGTCGACAAAGTTGCGTTTACCGGATCGACCGAGGTTGGCAAGCTGATTGTGCACGCCGCCGCCGGCAATCTGAAGAAAGTTTCGCTTGAGCTAGGGGGCAAGTCTCCGAACGTAGTCTTCAAAGACGCCGACCTGGAGACCGCCATCCCCGGTGCAGCTAGCGCAATCTTCTTCAACCACGGCCAGTGCTGCTGCGCAGGATCTCGGCTTTATGTGGAGAAGGCAGTGTACGACCAGGTCGTGGAAGGTGTTGCCGACCACGCGAAGAAAATCAAAGTAGGCTCAGGCCTTGAGCCCGACACGATGATGGGGCCTTTGGTCTCGCAAGAGCAACTGAATCGTGTATGCGGATACCTTGAAGCTGGATTCTCCGAAGGCGCCAAAGCCCTTGTCGGCGGACACAAGGCCGGCGACCGCGGATACTTCGTCGAGCCGACAGTGCTGGTAAACACACAAGAAAACATGAAGGTCGTCCAGGAGGAAATCTTTGGACCGGTCGTGGCGGCGATGCCGTTCACAGATCCCGAGGAGATCGTGCCCCGCGCCAACAACAGCGACTACGGACTCGCCGCCGCTGTCTGGACGCGGGACATCGGCAAGGCGCATCGCATGGCGGAACAGCTTCGCGCCGGGACGGTGTGGATCAACTGCTACAACATCTTCGACGCAGGCCTGCCGTTCGGAGGCTACAAGCAGTCTGGATGGGGCCGCGAGATGGGACACGACGTGCTCAATCTCTACACTCAGACCAAGGCAGTGTGCACCAGAATCGGGTAGCGACATGCATGAAATCATGAAATAAGGACGGCGTTAAATCCGCCGTCCTTGTTTCTTGCAGGAATTTTCTTGTGGCTTCCTCTACTTTTCCATTAACAGAACCTTCTCCGCCTCATCGATCTCCGTAAGTTTGACTTCGATCACCTCGTCCATCGTGGTCTGTACATTGCGGCCGACGAAGGTAGCCTCAACCGGAATCTCCCTGTGTCCGCGGTCAATCAGCACGCAAAGTTGTACGCGCCGTGGCCGACCATGTGAGAACAGGGCATCCAGAGCCGCTCGCGTGGTGCGCCCAGTGAAGAGAACGTCGTCAACCAGCACGATGTTCTTATCCTCAATCTCGAATCCAATCTCTTTCTCTTGCACCACAGGCTTGGGTCCCAGCGTCGACAAGTCGTCGCGGTAGAAGGTGATGTCGAGAGTTCCCACCGGGACCTTGGCATTCTCGATGCGCGCAATAATCTTGCCCAGTCGTTCCGAAAGGGGTACGCCGCGGCGGCGAATCCCCACAAGTCCCAAGCCATCGACTCCGCCGTTCTTCTCGACGATTTCGTACGCTAGGCGCACGAGAGTGCGTTCAATTTCAGAAGCGGACATCAGTTGCGCCTTCTGACGAAGGCCTGTCTTTCGCGAACGAGTTTTTGCGTCCATTGGTAAATGATTCCTTGAAAGCCGCAAAGCCAGCTTCTCAATGTAGTCAACGTGCATGCAGAGGTCAAGGGCTGTATAGACTGATAACTTTCACTTGCAGAAGGTGGTCCTCGCTCACGAATGAATACTAAACGCTGGAGTTGTCGACGGGCGTGGGTGCTTCAAACTCCGCGCCTAAAGCGGCATCCCGGATGGGGCATGCGGTTTGTAGGGTGCGAGCCAGTGGGGGATTTCCGTCCCGCACGGAGAGCAGATCAATGGCACCCGGGTTGGTATTCGCACCATCTCCCGGCACAATCCCAACTCCTTGATTTCTGCCCAAAGCCTTCGCCTTGTACAGAGCAGCATCCGCCACAGCAAGCGATTCCTCCGCGCAGAGCGCTTCAAACGCGCTGCGGCTCCAGGGATACGCTGCCCATCCCACTGAGCAAGTTTTGCGCACGGTGATTCCGTGGCCAAGATCAAACGGTTCCGACGACATCACCTCCAGAACGCGGCTGCAAAATGCCGGCGTTCCTGACGGATCGGTCGAGCGGCTCATAATCAAGAATTCTTCGCCGCCCCACCGCACCAGCACGTCGGATTTGCGCATGACCGTCGACAGCCTTTGCGCCACCAGTTGCAGCAAGCGGTCTCCCGCGGGATGACCATGCATGTCATTCACTTGCTTGAAGAAATCCATGTCCACCATGATGAACACGAGGTCGCGATGGTCCATCTTTCGGATGCCGCCACCTCGGGCACGCTGATAGTTCCGTAGCACCTGACCGGCCTCGGCCGTGAGTATCTCCTCCAAATAGCGGCGGTTCCAAACTCCCGTCAACACATCGGTGAACGATATCTCCTGGAGTTCCAGATTCTTGCGCTGCAGTTCCAGACTGTGCCATCGCAGCGAGTGCTCCTTATTCTCCAGTTCATCCTTTAATCGCGACATTTCCTCGAGGTTGTTGCGCGACAGGCGCAACAGGCTCAGCAATTCCTGATCCAGTAAATGCTGCCTGAGAAATACGAGTGCGCCCATTACAATCATGGCCGCAACGCTGAGTAGGGTTCGGTAGGTTCGAACCCGTTCCGGAACGTTACCGTATTGCGCCCATGCGACCATCAGTGGTGTGATGAAGAAAGCGACCATCGCCAGACGCGCTTTCCAGATCCCGTACCCTGCGGCAGGGGTGTCGGCGACGGGATTCTGAGCCGACGTTTCGCGTGCGAGGAAAGCGATCCGAACAAACCACGCCATCGACCCCACCAGGGGCACATCGAACAGACTGCCCGTATGGTAGAGGTGCAAATCGATCGCCTCACTTGCCGCCAGAGAAGAGACGCAGTACAGCAGCGTGGCCCCGAACAGGTGGGAGTAGATGCTTCGCCAAATGCCGTGGCTGCGGCGCCAGACCAGAATCAGGCCGGCCGCCAGCACGAGTTCTTCCGACACGTAGAGGAGGTCAAAGCTTCTGCCGTACACCGATTCCACGGCGTGCACGTATTGCCACGGGATGACGACGAACAGATAGAGAAAGAGCCACCAGGTGAGGAGCAGGGCAAAATCCAGCGTGCCGACGCGCAGGGTCCGATTATCCTGTTTCACGTGAGGCTGAACCGCTACCGCGGCCATCATCGGAACGATATGCAGAAACAGGATGACGTCACCAACGAATGGATTCGGCGCCTCATGCCGCAGGTAGACTTCCACATAGGTCCACATCACCTGCGAAGTCAGCCACATCCCCATGCCAAGACCCATCAGCGCCCAGAACAACCGCGCCTTCGGAGCAACGGTTCTCACGTTGGCGAGAATGGCGATGGTGGCGCAAAACAGAATGGCATTTTGCAGGATGTCGCCGAGAGCTGTAAGCGAGAGGCCGCGTGGCACCAGCAGGGACAACAGAACATGGGCGCACACGACCGCGCTAACCGCGATCGTCCATTTCTGCCCTCGTTGAAGCGCAGCACTCCCCACGCTGGAATTGTATGTTCGTGCCTAGGCGGCCCTGTATTACTGAAGTAACCAAAGCAGGGGAATCGGAAGTGTGGTTGTAGGAAATCGACATTCCCAGCAGCGCCAAGGGTTGCAGAGTCTCTAGCCGCCTCGCTCCTGAAGATACCGCCCGAGCGCATCTCGCCAGGTGGGCATGACGAGTCCTTGGTCCGTGAGGCTTTTCGCGGACATGACCGAATACGCTGGACGGGGCGCCGGCCGTACCATCTGCTGTGTACTGACCGGCCGTACCTCGGTGGAAAGCCCTGCGCACTTGACGATTTCGTGCGCGAACTCGAACCACGAACAATCGCCCGTATTGGTCACGTGCACAATTCCATTCGCGCTCTTGCGGCACAACTGGACGATCGCCCGCGCCAGATCGACGGAATACGTCGGGCATCCCCGCTGATCGCTGACTACATCGAGCGCGGGCCGGGCGGCCGCGAGCTTCAGGATTGTGTCGGGGAAGCATTTGCCCCCCCTCCCGAACAGCCAGGCAGTGCGCACGATGCAGCAGGTGGGAATAACTTCGAGTAATTGAATCTCAGCCTCGGCCTTGGATCGGCCGTAAACGCTCTGCGGATTTCGCCGATCCCCGATCTCGTAGGGCGCAGTTTTCTTTCCGTCGAATACGTAGTCTGAACTTAGAAACATCAGCTTCGCACCGGCGTTTTTCGCTGCTCGCGCGACCTGAACGGCGCCATCGCGGTTTACGGAAAAGGCCAACTCTTGATTGCTCTCGCAGCCATCCACGTCGGTGTAGGCCGCCGCCAGAACAATCCATTCCGGTCGACTCTTTTCAATAACTTCCCGCACTTTCGCAGCGTCTCGAATGTCGACATCGCGGACGCCGAGGCCCCGTACCTCGTTTCCGCTCCACTCGCGCATCAGTGCCTGCCCCAACAGACCGGTAGCGCCCAGAATCATTGCTTTCATGCGTGTGATTTCCCGCGACTATTCGAAGGTCTCGGCGGCGCGGAGCGCCACGCCCCGCTGATCTTTCGCGGACACAATCGGCTCGCCTTCAAGTTCCCAGTTGATCTTTAAATCCGGATCATTCCAAGCCAAAGTGCGCTCGTATTCGACTGAATAATAGTCGGTGGCCTTGTATAAAACGTGCGCCCTCTCGGACGTAACGCAGAATCCGTGAGCAAAGCCGGCGGGAATCCACAACATGCGTTTGTTCTCTCCCGACAGGTGGACGGCCTCCCATCCGCCAAATGTCGGCGAACTCCGCCGCAGGTCCACAGCGACGTCGAGAATCTCACCCTCCACCGCACGCACCAGCTTTCCCTGCGTTTGCTGGATCTGATAATGCAGCCCGCGCAGGACGTTTCGGCGCGAGCACGAATGATTGTCTTGAACGAAGCGCTCCTCGATGCCAATCCCCGCCAAAGCTCGCTCGTTGTAGCTCTCCAGAAAAAAACCTCGTTCGTCTGCAAATACTCGCGGCTCCAGAACAAATACCCCGGGCAGTGAGGTCGAAATTTTCTTGAAGGCGTCCATCGCGGGCCGAGTCGCCGGGAGCACACTCATTTCAGAATACCCTTTCCTTCAGTAGTTGCAGCAGGTACGCGCCGTAGCTGCTGTTCTTCATCGAACTTCCGATTTGCTCTACTTGTTCCGCCGTGATGTAGCCGGACCTGTACGCGATCTCCTCGGGACATGCCACCATCAACCCCTGCCGTCTCTCGATCGCCTGAATGTAGAGCGAAGCATCCATGAGCGACTCATGTGTGCCCGTATCCAGCCAGGCCATCCCGCGTCCCATTACCACAACCTCCAGTTGCCCGTTTCGTAAATAGACCTTGTTCACATCAGTGATCTCGAGTTCTCCCCTCGCGCTCGGCTTGAGCGATTTCGCAATCTCCACCACCCGCCCGTCGTAAAAATACAGTCCAGTTACGGCGTATCGCGATTTTGGTTGCGGCGGCTTTTCCTCGATGCTCAACGCGCGCCCAGCCGCGTCGAACTCCACCACTCCGTACCTCTCGGGATCGTGCACGGGATAGGCAAAGACGCGCGCGCCAACAACCTTCTCCGAGGCCGCCCGAAGATCTTTCACGAGATCGTGCCCATAGAAAATGTTGTCTCCCAGCACCAGCGCACACGGACCGCCGTCCAGAAATTCCTTTCCCAGTAGAAATGCCTGCGCAATCCCTTCTGGCTTGGCTTGCACGCGGTACTGAAGGCCAATCCCGTACTGGCTTCCATCTCGCAACAAGGCCTGGAACTTGGGAATATCATCGGGAGTTGAAATCACCAGAATGTCCCGGATGCCGGCCAGCATCAAGGTACACAGCGGGTAATAGACCATGGGCTTGTTGTAGACCGGAAGCAGGCTCTTGCCCATCACCTGCGTTGTGGGATACAAACGGGTGCCCGACCCTCCCGCAAGGATGATGCCCTTATATGGTGTGCTGTCGCTCATCGTTCTGACTTGTCTCGAGTCCCGCCTGCCTTCCGCATCGTGTGCGTTTCGTGCTCGGTCCGGCTAGACCGAGTAGTGCGTCGCAATCCACTGCCGGTAGCTTCCGCTGGTCACGTCCCGCACCCACTGTTCGTTTTCAAGATACCAGCACACCGTCTTGCGAATGCCACTCTCAAACGTCTCCTTTGGCTTCCATCCCAGCTCTCGTTCGATCTTGCCGGCGTCCATCGCATAACGCCGGTCGTGGCCCGGACGATCTTTTACAAACGTGATTAAGTCCCGGCGCGAGCCTTGCGCGCGGGGCGCGATCTTATCGACCAAGTCGCAGATCGTCTGCACGATTTCGATATTCGGTTTCTCATTCCAGCCGCCGATGTTGTAGGTCTCACCGGGACGCCCGCGCCGCAGCACCGTTGCAATCGCGGTGCAATGATCCTCCACATAGAGCCAGTCGCGGACGTTCTGCCCATCGCCATAGACCGGCAGCGGTTTCCCATCCCGGGCATTGAGGATCATCAACGGAATCAATTTTTCTGGAAACTGAAACGGCCCATAGTTGTTCGAGCAATTCGTGGTCAACGTGGGCAACCCATAGGTGTGGTGGTACGCACGCACCAGGTGATCCGATGCGGCTTTGGACGCGGCATACGGGCTATTGGGCGCGTACTGCGTGGTCTCGCGGAATTGAGGATCGTGCGGGCCGAGGGACCCATATACTTCGTCCGTGGACACGTGCAGAAAACGAAAATCCGCTTTCGCGTCGTCGTTCATGCCGGTCCAGTACGCTCGTGTTTCCTCCAGTAATGCGAACGTCCCATCGACGTTGGTACGAACGAAGTCGTCCGGCCCACGAATCGAACGGTCCACGTGACTTTCCGCCGCGAAGTGGACGATCGCTGCTGGCTGATGCCTCTCGAGCAGTTGCCTCACGAATCCACGGTCGCCAATGTCTCCCTGCGCAAACTCATACCGCGCATCGCCTGCGACGGACTCAAGGTTACGCAGGTTTCCCGCGTAGGTGAGCTTGTCGAGATTGATGATCGATGAGGTCTCTTCCCGCATTCGCTGCAGGATGAAGTTGGACCCGATGAAGCCAGCGCCGCCGGTTACGAGAACCTTGTTCTTCATGCCAAATGTCGTTCCGACCAGTCCGCGCTGCGCGTGCAGCGACCGACTTTTGATTGTAATAAAAAAAGACGGGGTTGACCCGTCCCTTGAGCGAATGTCCTATTGCCGACTTGTTCTGGATGCGCTCTTCGGGCGAGATCGGTCCAAGGCGTCGTGGTCTTTTCGGGCTACGACGATGAACCGCACGCTTTAGCGGCAACGCTGCGCAGGATCCTGCCGCTGTTTCCACCCAGGATTGCAGCAACTACCCAGCCCGTCGCTCCGCGCCGCTGCTTTCGCCGACAGCGGCAGCTCGAGCACTCGGCTTCTTCGGCGCAGCGTCCCCTGGCTTCCCTCCGATCATTTCGAAGTATGCCTCCTCGATGTCGCCGGCGATCTTCTGCCACTGATACTGTTCGCGAATCCGTCTCTTGGCGGCTTTTCCCGCCGCCTCGCGCACCGCCCGATTGGCGATGAGGAAGCGCAGGCGATCCGCCAGGTCTGCCGCATTCCCGCGCTGGAAGGTGAATCCTGCTTCGTCGACGACTTCCCGATTCTCGGGGACGTCACTGGTCAGCACACAGAGTCCGGCGCCCATTGCGTCCAGAAGAGCTAGGGACAACCCTTCCAAGTCTGATGGCAGCACGAAAATCATAGCATTGGAGATCAGTTCGTCCAGAGTTTCACCTGAAACCCAGTCCAGCATCCGGATGCGATCACTGGCGTGCGTGCGCAGTTCCCGGCTGTAGTCGTCGCAGTAGCTGGAGGCCCCCGCCATCACCAGTTTTACGCAGTCTCTCGCAAGCAACAAGACATGAAGAGTTCGTACACAGAAGTGGACTCCGTTCCCGATCGCGGATAATGGAGTGTCGCGAGATGATCGTTTTAAAATCAACAGCTTGTAGAAAAGCCGTGTTCCGCGACGCAATCGCGATCATGGTTTTCTACGTCTACTGATGGCATACCCACAAACGTGGACTTGCATGTTTGGGAAGTCACAGCTAAAGGGAATCGGCAGATCGATGGAAGATTTCCCGGATTGACAACAGGGTCACTCAACCTGCGATCCCGACGAAGAAAGCTCTTCTGCGACTTTAGGCCAACCGGGCGGCTGAGCCCAAGTTTCCACAGACTGAAACTCGAGCTGCAGATTCCTGCAACACGGCAATTTAAATTCCCGTTTTGAATGCCGCCCAGATATTTTGTGACCAGTATCCTTGTGGACGTTCACACCGGCTTCCTACAATCGCTACATCCATTACTCCTGATGATTTTGGAGCCCGGTTCATGAGTCTGTCGTCCGCCGCCACTTCTGAAGTGATTCCTGTCCTCATCGCCGACTCCAATCGGATGCAGGCACAATTACTGACCAGCGCTCTGCTCCGCCATCCGGATTTCCGCGTCAGCCATTGCCTGATGGACACCGCCTCGATCCTCCAGGCCATGACGTCCAATCCGCCGCGTGTCGCGCTTCTCTGCCTGAGTCCAACATCCAGCATTGCCGAGACGGTGATGACCCTGCACCGCTTTCATCTGTCTCATCCGGCTGTGCCCAAGGTCATGCTGGCCGATTCCTGCGACCGCGAATTGGTTGTGAACGTGTTCCGCTCCGGCGCCCGCGGCATATTCACGATCACCGATTCCAACCTCCGCCTGCTATGCAAATGCCTGATGCGAGTCGCTGCTGGGCAAATCTGGGCCAACACCAAACAGCTCAATTACCTGGTCGACCTGATCTGTAAGGTCCCCTCACTACGCGTGCTTGACGCCAGTGGCCGGTCGCTGCTTACCCCGCGGGAAGAACAAGTTGTCGCCCTCGTTGCCGAAGGACTCGGCAACCGCCAGGTTGCCCGCGAACTCAATCTGAGCGAGCACACCATCAAGAAATATCTTTTCCGGATCTTCGAGAAACTCGGGATCTCCACGCGGGTCGAGCTAGTCCTCTACGCGGTCAACAACGGAGACCCTCGCCAGGCAGAATGGCTAGTGGGCACCAGCCCCATTTTGCCGCAGGCCTGAAAGTGCAAGAAAACAGGCGGGCATCTGACTTTCCATTTTTTCATGGGCCTCTCTTGTGCCCGCCTGAATAGGGTTACGGCCGATATTTGAAACTGTCCGCTCCGCCCTGTATAAATTGGGAACGGAACTCCTTGTCCGACGCCACTTCCAACTCGGCCCCTGCGCCCAAGCCGCGTCGCTCGACCATTTTCGCTGCCGGCTTCCTGCTCCTCGCACTTGCCCTGGTGGTCATCTACACCAGCCGTAACGCTTTCCTGAGTCCGTTGGCGCTGGTGGTCGTCGCGGCCATCGGACTCGCAGCGCTATTGCTGCAGCTCCGTTTGCGCAAGGACATCGGCGCTCCCGTCCGCGCGCCTCTAGGGCTCAACGTACTGGGACTCATCTTCGCGGTCGCAGCTATTTTCGCCGATGTACTCCGCCTCAGCGCCGGCCTTCTGCAAGTCGCCGCTCTGGGAGCTGTGGTCTGTTTCGCCATCAGCGGCATCGTCGTGCTTCATGCGCTCCGCAAGCCGCGCGGCTAAAGGAGCACGCCGGCTCTGAGCTAAGCCGATCGGAAATCGTTGCCCTACCGTTTAAACTCCACCGCCACGGTGGTCTCCACGACCGCTGGCTCACCATTCACTCGATAAGGCTCGAACTTCCACCACCGCAGCGCGTCCATGGCTGCTCGCACCAGCGCGTCCGGCCCATTGAGCGCATGCATGCTCATTACCGACCCGTCCCGCCCCACTACAATATCGAGGGCGATAATCCCTTGCAGGTTCGCCCTCCTCGCCTCCGCGGGATACACAGGCTCCACGCGATGGGTCAGCAACTTCTCCATCACCTCCGCCGGGACCTGCGCCTGCGGCCTTTCGGTTGCTGCTGCCTGTTCGGTCTTCAGGCCAGACTCTAGTTCCTCCCATCCTCGGTTCCACTTCCACCAAAACACGGCCGAACCCGCAGCCGCGAAAACAAAAAGAACAATACCGACCACCCATGCCACCATGCGCCGCTTCTTTGACGAGCTGGAAGCGTCCCCGCGCCCGCCGGTCGGTCCTGCGTCTCTCTTCTTTTTTTCTGTCTTGCCCGCTGAGAGTTTGACACTCGCGCCGACCTCTGCTTTCGTCTCTTGCGCGCAATCTCGAATCGCCGCCTGCTGTTCCACCGACAACCCGACAAACTCAAACCCGTACCGCAGTTTGTCGTGATACCGCACCGTCGCCCGCATTCGCAACGGATCGGGAGTGTCGGGCAGTTGTACCTCAATCCCGACCACCTCACCCGGCAACAGCTCCCCAGCGAGCATGGCCGCGATTCCGCACTCGCACACATCAACGGCCCGCCCCGGCAGCGTGTCCGGGACCCCCGATCTCAGCACCGTCACATCCAGCGGAGTGTGCAGTTCGAACCGCTCCACTCGCCTCCGCGACGGCCCCTCCCACCCCGATGTCTGTGTTCCCGTTGCCATCCCCTACCCTTCACCCTGTCATTCCGAAACTTTCAATCTGTCATTCCGAGCAACGCGAGGAATCTGCTTCTGCTCGTGTGGGTCCGGGTCTCAGACCCGGACAGGCCGAGCAAAGCTCGGCTGGCAGTTGGCCGATCTCGCCCCTGCCCACGCTACCGTCGCAACTCCACAATCTCGCTCCCGCGCGCCAACAACACTACGCTCGCCATCCCGATAAACAGCCCGTGCTCCACCACACCCGGCATTTCGCTCAACTGCCGCGCCAGTCCATCCGCATCCCGAATCTGCCCAAACCGGCAGTCCAGAATGTGATTATTCTCGTCGGTCAAATAGGGCTTGCCGTCGGCCCGAGTTCTCAGCTGTACGTCCGCCCCCAACGCCGCAATCCGCTTCGCCACCAGCGCCTGAGCGAACCTGATCACTTCCACTGGCAGGGGAAACTTCCCCAGCACCGGCACCTGCTTCGACGCATCCGCCACAATCACCAACTGCCTGGTAGCCGACGCCACAATCTTCTCTCGCAGCAGCGCCCCGCCGCCACCCTTAATGAGCCGCAGCTGCGGATCGACCTCATCCGCACCATCCACCGTAACCGCGATCTCCTGGCATTCGTCGAGCGTGGTCAGCGGAATCCCCAGACTCTGTGCTAGTTCCCGCGACCGGTCCGAAGTGGGAATCCCCCGAATGCGCAGGCCATTCTTCACCTGCGCCCCCAGCAGCTTGATGAATTGCGCCGCCGTCGATCCCGTGCCCAGGCCCACCACCTGCCCGTCTTTCACAAATCGCAAACTAGCCCGCGCCGCCGCCTCTTTTTCCTGATCGTTCGCCATATTTCTTTGTGTGGGTCCGGGTCTTTGACCCGGACAGGCCGGACAAAGCTCGGCTGCCTCTGCGCCGTACCCTCTCACCCCACACTCTTCTCGATGTAAATCAAATAAGCCGCCAACACCAGTCCAAACAGCACTGTCAAAACCGTGACCAGATCGAGCACAAATCCAGCGGGCTCAAAGGTCCCCTCATCCAGCCGCGCCCGCGTCTTCCGATACCGCAGCAGCCCCGCGATCACCAGCACTACTCCTAACACAATCGAAGTCGCACCCATCCACACGGAAAGCCCACTCCGGTGCAACGGATGCCCTTGCAGCGCCGTCAACTGCCGCAGAGCAATAGAGAACCTGCCAATCGCAAATCCAAAAACCACAATCGCCGCGCCCGTCCGCACCCAAGCCAGAAACGTCCGCTCATTCGCGAGATGGTCGCGCGCCCGGTTGGGATTTGCGCTCTCCGTCACAGACTCTCCGGGTGGCCCATTTCTCGCGCGTTCTGTGCGCGAGAAGTGGGGGGTTTCATTATTCCACAGCCTTTTCGATCAGCGCCCCTGCACCTGCCAGATTCTTGATCAAATCCGCGGGCACGCCATGCCGCTCCTGCAAATACTCGGGGCTGTTGTAGGTGACCCAAACTTCGCCCTCTGCATCCTCGGCGACCAACGCCTTCATGGGCAAGTCAATGGCAAGGCTCGGCGCCGCCATCATCAGCGGAGTTCCACCCTTCGGGCTACCGAAAATCAACACCTTGGTCGGCCTCATTTTCAGCCCCACCTTCTCTGCCTCCCCACTGTGGTCGATGACGGCAAAAACCTGCATGCCCTTACCGACAAATGCCGCTTGCAGCCGCTGCACCGTCTCCTCCACGGAATGGCGACTGCGCACTAGAACCAGGCCAAAATTCTTAGCCATAGAACTATCCTCGTTAAGAACACTCAATCATCACAGGGTTCATCCCACCTCGACCAGCCCGTAGGTATGCTGCCAGCGGGCACGCATTTGTACGAGAGCGCGGCTGATTTCTTCCGACGAAATTTCTGCGTTCGGCCCGGCGAGCACAGCCGCAGCTTCGCGCTTGGCGGCTTCGAGCAGTTGGGCATCGCGGATAATGTTGGCGACCCGGAAGCTAGGCATCCCTGCCTGCCGCGTGCCGAAAAACTCACCCGGGCCACGAAGCTCGAGGTCAAGTTCAGCAATCTGAAATCCGTCGTTGGTCCGCACCATGGCATCGAGCCGTCGCTGGCCTTCTTCGGTGACCTTGCCTCCGGTCATCAGAACGCAATACGACTTGGCGGCGCCTCGTCCGATCCGCCCACGCAGCTGGTGCAGCTGGGCCAGTCCAAAGCGCTCGGCGTGTTCGATGACCATCACCGTGGCATTAGGCACGTCTACCCCCACCTCGATGACAGTGGTCGCGACCAGGATCTGCAATTCGCCCTTCTGGAACATTCGCATGACCTGGTGTTTCAATTCAGTGTCGAGACGCCCGTGCAGCAGGCCAACTTTGAGATCGGCAAAGACGCGACCACTCAGCTCGCGGTACATCTTGATCGCGGCCTTGAGTTCGCTCTCCTCGTTTTCGGAAATCACGGGATAGACCACGTACGCCTGATGCCCCGCCACAACCTGCTTGCGCACAAACTCCCACACCTTAAGGGACTGGTCATCAGCAACGCAACGCGTGACGATCGGCGTACGCCCGGGCGGAAGTTCGTCCAGCACACTGAGATCAAGATCCCCATAGAGGGTAAGAGCCAAGGTCCGCGGGATAGGCGTGGCAGTCATGACGAGAACGTCAGGCTCGGCAGGTCCCTTGTGGGGACGGGCGCTCTCGCCCGTCCCGCCGAGCGAAGCTCGGCTTTCGTCCCCCTCCCCCGACTTCTTCATCAGCTTAAGCCGCTGCATCACTCCGAACCGATGTTGCTCGTCCACAATCACGAGCCCCAGCCGGGCAAATTCAACTTTCTCTTCCAGCAGCGCGTGCGTGCCGATCACCAGTTGCGCATTCCCCTGCGCGATATGCCGCTGAATTTCGCGTTTGCGATCCGCTTCGAGCGAGCCGGTTAGCAGGACGATGCGATACCCGGCATCCTCCAAAATCCTCCGCGCTGAAAAATAATGCTGCTGTGCCAGAATCTCCGTGGGCGCCATCAGCGCGACCTGGCAGCCATTCTCAATAGCAATGATCGCCGCCTCGAAGCCGACGATCGTCTTGCCCGACCCCACATCCCCTTGCAGCAAACGCCGCATGGGATACGGCTTCTCCATGTCGGCGGCGATCTCCTTCAGTACCCGCTTCTGCGCCGCAGTAGGATGAAACGGCAGTATCTTCTTGATCGCCGCCCGCACCCGCTCATCGAGTTGAAAGGCAATCCCCGTCTGCGCCTTCTGATCGCGGCGCTTCAACTCCAAGCCCAGTTCGACGAAGAACAATTCATCGAAGATCAGCCGGATATGCGCCGGCGTGCGCGATGCCTGCAAGTCCTGGAGGCTCTCGCCGGGCTCGGGCCAATGCACATTCCACAACGCCGCCCGCGGTGACACCAGGCCCATCCGACTGCGCACCACGGCGGGAATCGGTTCGGGCAAATCCGGCGTCAGGTTGTCCAGCGCAGTGCGAACCGCCTTCCGAAACCAGCGCGGAGTCAGCCGTCCCTGCCCGATCGACTCGTAAATCGGAACGATGCGGCCGATCCCCAGCGACTCCGCCGCCTTCTTTTCGGCACCGTTGTCGGCGCCCTCGCCGGGTTCTCCCAGCATCTCGTATTGCGGCTGGATGATCTGCAGTTCGCGGCTTCGCGGGTCTTCCTCGACCTTCCCGTACAACGCGATCATCTGCCCCGGCTTGAATTTGTCCTGCAGGTAAGTAGCATGAAACCAAAGACAGCGCAGGCGGGCGCGTCCCTGGCCCACGGTGAGTTGAAAAATCGGCATGCGGCGCGTGCGGAACAGCCCCGAGTTGCGTACTTCAGCGATCACGGTCGCCATCTCACCCGGACGCAACTCTGCTATGCCGCGCGGATTCAGCCGGTCTTCATAGCGAAATGGCAGATAATGGAGCAGGTCGCCGACTGTGTGGATCCCCTTCGCCGCAAGCACTTCCGCGATGCGCGGACCCACGCCCTTTACATACATCACCGGAGTCGAGAGTTCGAGCATGCGTCGACAGTTCCTGCTGAGTTCAGGTCAATCACAAAAGGCGCAAAACAGAGCGCGAGAGAACGATGGGTCCGAGGGAACAGCAAGAATGGTAGCAGGAGTCGCTGGCGCTCTGTGGAGCCCGTTTCGGTCTCCCTTCTGAATTCCGGTCCGAGGTGCGCTGGTGTCTAAATCACCGGAGCCTAAAGCATCGGTGCTGGTCAACTTCATCCAGGCGCTGGCGGCAATCGTGTTGGGCAACGTCGCCTATTTCATTCTGGCACCTTCCTTTCCGCCAGTAGCGCGTCATCGTCCCTTCCGACCCGACTTGGGCATGCTGGTGGACTTCTGGTTCTGCTTGGTGGCTTACGGGTTGATCCGCACGGCTAGAAAGTGGCGATAGACAGCTAAGAGACTTCAGGCAACTCGTTGAAATCCGGTTACTTTCGGAACCTCGGTGGTTACCGTTCCCGACCTTACAATCGCCTTACATGCAGAAAATCGCAGTCCTGTACGACGCGGGCCAGGCCGTGCTCTCTACCTTTGATTTGGACGAGGTTCTGAGCCGGATCCTCGGCATCGCTCGTGATTTTTTTCATTTGCAAAAAGCGGCCATCCTGTTACTCGACCAGGAGGCCCAGCAGTTGTGTGTGCGTTCGCAGATCGGCTGGGACGACGGGAAGGACAAGTCATGCATCGGATGGCACGAAGGCATCACCGGCGCGGCTGTTCTCAAAAAGCAGCCCGTCTATGCCCCCGACGTCAGCAAAGACTCGCGCTACATCTGCTGTGCCCAGTCGACGCGTTCCGAACTGGCGATTCCGTTGATGGTCCGCGATGAGGTCGTCGGAGTGCTGGACTGCCAAAGCGAACGCCTAAATCACTTCGACCGCGAAACTATTGACCTGCTGACCATGTTCTCAACCCAGGCGTCGATCGCGCTGCAGAATGCGCGCCTGTACTCGTTGGAGCGCCAGCGGGCACGGCAACTGCAGGCGATCAACGCCATTGCCCAGCAAAGCACTGCGGTCATCGACCTGGAGGATCTGCTGGCTCGCGTGTGTTCGGAAATTCAGCGCGCGTTTCAGGTACCCCACGTTTCTCTCTGGTTGCGCGAGGACGGCGACTTGGTTCTACGCGCCCAGCAAGGGGCACTAACACCCCTACTCCCCGCCGGCGGCCGTCTGCCCGGCGGCTGCGAGTCGTGGTTGCGAGCCATGGAGTCCGGAGAGACGCTCATCGAGAACGACTTGGGCGGTGCCCCGCGATCGTTCAAGCTGTTTGCCGAATCTGCCTCGCAGATGAGCATTCCGTTGATCACATTTGGGCAGACACTGGGTGTGCTCGCGCTGCATAGTTCCGAGCGAAACGCCTTTCGCAAGAATCAATTCCAGCCGCTGGAGGCGGTGGCCGACATTTGCGCAAGTTCTATTCAGAATGCCCATTACGTGGAACGAATCCGGAAACTCTCCTATCTCGACGGATTGACCGGCATTTTCAACCGCCGCTACTTCGAGTTGCGCATCCAGGAAGAAATTGAACGCGCCCGCCGTGGCGGAACCGGAATGGCGCTGCTAATCTCCGATATCGACCAGTTCAAGAAGTTGAACGACGAATTTGGGCACCTGCTCGGCGATGAGGTGCTCCGCCAGGTCTCGTCCCTGTTTCACCAGCAATTGCGGAAAATTGATGTCGTGTGCCGCTACGGGGGAGAGGAGTTCGCAATTTTGCTCGCCAACACCAACGCGCAGCACGCAATGGGCGTCGCGGAAAAGTTGCGCAAGGTCGTGGAAGGCTGGCCATTCCCGGGAGTACCGCGCATGGTGACCATCAGCACCGGCGTGGCGGCTTTCCCCGAGCACGGAATCACCCGCGATGAACTGGTCCACGCCGCCGACAAGGCGCTCTATGCCGCCAAGCAGGCGGGCCGCAACCTCGTTTGCCTCACCGGGCTAGCCCGCTCGGCCTCACGAAGCCGGTAGTCGATCCAATCTGCTGCTAGCCCGACCCGATCGACCCTCTAGGCCACTTTTACAGTTTGCTCTGTCATCCCTCGCGAAGCGAGGGACCTAGGTGTTTGCTAACAGGGGCAACACTGCTTGTGCGCGCAAAAACCTAGATCCCTCGCTTCGCGAGGGATGACACTGAGGTATAGTCCCTGCTATACAAGAAAGTGGACTAGATATCCATCCGGTACGACCGCATCTGCCGCCGCATCCGGTCCATTTCTATCCGCAGCTTGTGCTCCTCGCTTCTGAGCTTCTGGCGTTGCTCTTCGGCCTGCCTGCGCGCTTCCTCGCGGATCTTTTTCTGCTCGTCGCAGAAAGTCTTCCGGAGTTCCTCAGCCGACTTGCGTGCCTGTTGCGCGGCCAGTTCAATTTGTGGTCGCAGCTTGGCGATCTCGTTTTCCAGTTGGCCCAGTTCAACCGCTGACTCGGCACCGATCGTAGGACCGTCGAGGCTTTCTTCTTCCAGCAACCGGGACTCTTTGGCATGGGGAAGGGGCAAATTCAGGTTCTGTTCTTTTTTCTCCCGGATCAACCCCACACTCACGGAATTGCCGTTGCGCGATCGTATGGCGTGCGTGAAGTCGCTGGTGTCGTGAATGGGCTGATCGTTCACTTTCACAATAACGTCGCCAGCATGGAAACCTGCCTTGTCAGCGCGGCTGCCCTTGTCCACCGCGCGCACTAGCACTCCATTGCCGTTCTTTACTCCAAAAAACTCGCCCAGTTGCGGCGTAATATTTTCTACGGTCAAACCGCTGCGGGCCGACTGCGTCACCACCACCATGTTGATGGAGGGAATGTCGATATCCGGGATGTGTACCTCCGGCATTACCATTGGGAAGTCTTTTACCTTGGGACCGACAAAGGAAAACTCTTTGTGCTTGTCCGCCAGTTGCACCTTCACCGTCACGGGTTGGCCGTCGCGACTCAACCCGAAGCTCACGACGCGCCCGGGTGGGGTCTCATGGATCATCCGGCGCAACTGTGCCCCACTTTCGATGGTCGAGCCGTTCATCGAGAGGATGACGTCGTGCTCCTTGATGCCCGCCTTGCCGGCCGGGGCATCCTGGTCGACCATCGTCACCTCGACGCCCTTTTCCTCTTTCAGTTTTAACGCGCTGAGACGTTCGGTGGTCACGTCGGCGATATCGACTCCAAGATAGGAACTGGTGCCGCCCTCGTCACTGGAGAACGCGAACGACTGCGCCGAAGACTCTACCGGCCAGTTCTGCGCCGCATGCGAATAGCTCAGAAGTAAAGGCAACAACGCGATGCTGGTCAAAACGTATCTGCGCATAGTCATGACCTCAACCAACAAGATAGCCTTCAGTGACCGGCGCGCTTGAAGGTAATGTCGCCCGTCGACGTGTGAACTTTCAGCGTGGGGCCTCCGCCATTCAGCTTACCCTCGGCGGTGAAAGTCTTTGGCTCCCACTGTCCACCTTCGCTGTGGATGTGAATGTCCGGGAACTCGGAAGTGATGCGGTGCCCGTTGGCCAGGTCGACGCTGGCCCAGACGTTGATCGCGACATCGGAAGCGATGTAAACCGTGATGTCCCCCGCACCCGTTTCCAGATCGGAATCGTGGCGCTCGCCGCCGGTATTCACCAGCTTTACGGTAATGCCACCCGCGCCCGTTTCCGCCCTCGCCGAAGGCACGCCGTAAAGTTCGATCCCGCCACCGCCGGTCTCGGCATGAACGTGTCCCTTGGCCGAAGTCAGACGGATGCTGCCGCCTCCGGTTTCGATCTCCGCCGGACCGCCAATATCGCTCAGGTCGACGCCACCGCCGCCGGTCGAAACCTTCACTTTGCCATTACACTGGCGCACTTCGACGCTGCCACCGCCGGTCTCCACGGTCGCACCCTGCGCTCCGGAGTGGATCTCGACGCTTCCGCCCCCCGTCTCTGCCACAACCTTGCCATTGGCCCGGTGTACTTCGATCGATCCGCCGCCGGTATGCAGCCCGATCTCGCCGCTCACCGTGCCCACCTCGATGCCACCGCCCCCGGTCTCGGCGTAGACGCCGCCCCCAATATCGTCGAGGTGCATGCTGCCGCCGCCGCTCTGAGCTTCCACCTTGCCCGTGAGCCCGGTGGCCTCCACATTGCCTCCGTCTGTCTCAAGCTTCACTAGCGCCATTTCACGTGGCACCATCACGGCAAATTCCGACGAACAATGACGCGGCTGCCTTCCACCCTGCCAGTCCGCTACGATCCATGCCGTATCGCCCTTTACATAGGCGGTAATCTTGTAATTCTCGAACTGGCGGCGGGCGTCCTGCTCAGAAGAAGTGCCAAAACGAGTATGAACGACGTAATTGATGCCCTGCTGCTGCCCTCCGTGCACAACCACGGAACCCATGTCGACTTTGACCCGCAAGTTCTTGACCGCAGCCAGCGACCCGGTGATCTCCTGACCCCAGGCTCCGCCTTCGCGGGATATGTGTGATTCTTGCGCCACGGCCAGCGGTGCAAGCAGGGCCAGAACGCTCCCTAGCCCAACGACTTGTAGCGCGCGTTTCAAATCTCCCACCTCATTTCTCGCTATCTCTGTTCGAATTTTGTTCGTTCTTCCAAACCCGTTCCCGCCTACGTCTAGTCGATTTCCGGCAGCTGGGCCAGCATTGTGCGGGCCTGCGACTTGATGTAGGTGCTCTGGTCTTTCGCAGCCAGCGCCATGAGGACGCCACGCACGCTGCCGTCGGCTTTCACCGGCTCAATCAGCCGCAGGGCCTCGATGCGAACTCCCGAATTGGAGTCGTTCACCAGGGCCCGCAGAACCGCGTCGCGCACGTTCGTGTCATCTTTCACGTAATTGCCCAGCGCATCTAGCGATTTCAGCCGCACGCCTGGATTCGTATCATTCTGCAGCGCATAGATCAGAGCTTCGCGGACCTGCATGTCGCTGCTCCTCTGCGCCAGCAAATCAACGGAGTCCACGCGCACGCCGGAGTTGTAATTGTTGCGAGCCGCGTACAGCAGCAGCTGCTGGATCTTCTGATCGGTCAGCGATCCCTGCACTTCCTGGGTCGATACCGCGTTGTACTTGATGCTGACCTGATTCGTGCCGGGGTCTTGGACAATCGAACTGATGCCGGCAATCGTAGCGTCGCTGACTACCGGCGGTGTCTTTGGGCCCTGTACCTGAATCGGTGTCCCGTGCGGGATTACGTTGTAGGCGGTTAAAATGCCGCCGGCAAAACCGAAGATCAGAATCGCAGATGCTAGCGCGGGCGAGAACCGGACCTGCCGCAGCCAGATCGCGGGATCGAAAGGCAGCCGGCTCCAGAAGGTGCCTTGCGGTGCCGTCTCCAGCGCCTCCTGCAGGCGCATCCGCGAAGACGTCAGCAGATTCGGCGTGGGATCTGCCGCGCGATCCTCGGAGAGCAGCGCGTGAAACTCCTGCTCCGCCTTCAGTTCGGCTGCGCAATCGGCGCAGCGGGCCACGTGCTGCTCCAGTTCATGGCGGGCGTCATCCGCCAGTTCGCCATAAACCTGAAGCACGATATTTTCTCGAACCCATTCACATTTCATAATTACCTCTGCTCGTGTGGGGACGGGCGCCTCGCCCGTCCGGCCAGCGCGAAGCGCGGCCGCTCAATCCCAACTTTCTACCTCATATCCGCCAACGCCCCGCGCAACTTCTGCGTGGCGCGGAAGAGGGTATTCTTGGCGGTCTCTTCCGTCGTATGCAAAATCTCGCCCACGGTGCGCAGCTTCAATCCGTGGTAGTGCTTCAGCTCAAACACCATGCGCTCGCGCGGTGTCAGCTTCTCGAGCGCCCCGGCAATGCGTGCCCCCAACTGCCTCCGCATCAAATCCCGCTCCGGATTCGCTCCGGCGCGTCCATCGGCCACCTGGTCCAGCAGGTCATACTCGCCGCCGTCGGAGTCTTTCGCCACCGGCGCGTCCTCTTTGCGCACGGTTTTCTTGCGCAGGTGATCGAGGCACAGGTTGGTGACGATCCGGTAAATCCACGTGTAAAAGGAACACTCGAACCGGAAATTTCCGATGTTCTTATAGGCCTTGAGAAATGCGTCCTGGTAGACGTCCTGGGCGTCCTGCTCGGTCCCGGTGAGATGGAGAGCCAGGCGTAACACCGCCTGGTCATAGTGGCGCACGAGTTCCTCGAAGGCGGCGCGGTTTCCGCGCTGCGCCTCTCGGATCAGCATCGTGTCGTCTATGCGGCGTTCTTGCCCAGCCATGCGGCCCCGCGTGGGGTCCTGGATCTCTCCGACTACGCAACCGCTGACTCTCTCTCTACTCTCACTCGTTCTCGAGTGGGCCTGTTCGCCAATCGCAAGTGGTACTAACCATGCATCGGCCGGCATTTTCGTGTCGTGTCCTCTACGCGCCCGGTGTATATGCCGTACCCGGGCTTGCACAGGAATAGACGGAGAATCAACGGAACCGTGAGCAGAAATTATAGGCCGTGCAGGGATTTTTTGGGGGCTCTAGGTGATTCTGGGGCAAAGATTTACGGGAAAACAGAACATTTGCCCAGCAGAGCAGCTCCCAGTTTGGCAAGGCAAGTGCCCTGATTATGGGGCAGATCAAGCCGGGCTACGTCTTTACCCGATTTCAGACCTGGTTACGGGTTCGCCTTCTCCGGTTCGGCATTCAGGTGGACGTTGCTGCCGCCAGTGACCTTCAGCGTTCGCTCCCAGTCTTTGTATCCTGCCTTCTTAACCGTAACGGTGTGGTAGCCGTCCGCTAATTGAATGTCGGACGGCGCGTTACCCACGAAGCTGCCGTCAACTTCGATATCGCAGCCATCGGGAACGGACGTGATCGAAAGTTTGCCGCCCCCGGGAGCCGCCGGAGCGGCTGGCGGCGGATCGGCCGCGGACTGAGAAGGAGCGGTGGCGATCGGCGGAGGCGCTGAGGCGGACTGTCGCGGCGGGTCTTTAGCCGCGGCGGGCCCCGCTGGAGGGTCAGCCGACGCCTGCCGTATCTCTGCAGCATGAATAGCCCAGTCCTTAACGATCGCCTCACAAGCTTCCTGCACCGAGCCACCCAGGGACACCGTCGACTTGCTGACCACTGAATCTCCGCTCACCCGCGCAAAGACGGCGACCTTGTTCTTGTGGCGAACGAAACTCTTCCCGCCCTCATGATCGAGCAGAACGATGTAGTCCGCCTTCTGCTGTATGTTGTTGGTCACGACCTGTGGACACCGTTCGCCGAACGTCTTGATGATCTCCGCCGTCTGCGGGCGGGCACCGCCTTTGGTCATCGATCCCCCGCCGCCGGGCCCTCCGCCGCTGTAGCTGCCGATCTCCCACGACTGGCTGTCAGTGATAAAGACGCGCGGCCTGGAATTGTCTTCCGCCCTCGCCGAGCCCACGGCCAGACTCAGCAGCACGAATGCCAGAGATAAGGCTCTCAACATAACTGCCTCCACTCGACTGCATGTATTAGGGGGGACAACCGGAGCCGCTATTATCCACCAGCTACAGCCAATGTCAACGCAAATCGGGAGAAGAATACGAGGGCTTCCAGGGCCAATAGAAAAAGGGGAGCCTCAGGGCTCCCCTTCGTTAACTCGATAGTAGAAACTAGTACTTTGGGATTTTCGGATCCACGCGGTCCGACCAGGCCGTAATGCCGCCCGCCAGATTGTGTACTTTGGTGAATCCCGCCTGCTGCAGAAACGCGACGGCCTTGGCGCTGCGCCCGCCCATCTTGCAGTGCACGACGATTTCGCGGCTCGAGTCGAGCTCATTCACCCGCTTCGGCAGGTCGTTCAGCGGAATCAGATAACCGCCGAGGTTGCAGATCTGGTATTCGTGCGGCTCGCGGACGTCGAGAACGAAGAGATCATCTTTCGCATCCAGCCGCCGCTTTAATTCCTCCACCTGGATCTCGGGAACTCCGCTCGCCACCGGTTTCTCCTCTCCTCGAATGCCGCAAAACTCGTTGTAGTCTATCAGCTTCGTGACCGTCGGATGCGTGCCGCAAGCCGGGCAGTCGGGGTTCTTGCGCAGTTTGAGTTCGCGGAATTTCATGCCCAGCGCGTCGATCAACAGCAACCGCCCGATCAACGGATCACCGATGCCCAGAATCAGCTTGATGACTTCGGTGGCCTGCATGACGCCCACCAGCCCGGGCAGAATCCCCAGCACCCCGCCCTCGGCGCACGAAGGCACCAGTCCTGGCGGTGGCGGCTCGGGATACAGGCAGCGATAGCAAGGGCCATCCTCGGTGGCGAACACGCTGGCCTGGCCCTCGAAGCGGAAAATCGAACCGTACACGTTGGGCTTGCCGGTCAGCACACAGGCGTCGTTCACCAGATACCGCGTGGGGAAGTTGTCGGTACCGTCGGCGATGATGTCGAACTCGCGAAAGAGTTCGAGAGCGTTCGCACTGCTCAGCCGGGTGTCGAACGTTTGCAAATTTAGAAACGGATTGATCCCTTTCAGCTTGTCTGCGGCCGAATCGAGTTTCTTGCGGCCCACATCGGCGGTCGAGTGAATAATCTGCCGCTGCAAGTTGGTGTAGTCCACCACGTCGAAGTCGACCAGCCCCAGCGTGCCTACGCCCGCCGCCGCCAGGTACAGCGCCAGTGGCGAGCCCAGGCCTCCCGTGCCGACACACAGCACCCTCGCCGCCTTCAGTTTCTGCTGGCCCTCCATGCCCACCTCGGGCATGATCAAATGCCGCGAGTAGCGCAGGATTTCGTCTTTGCTCAGGGTAAGTGGGATCTCTGTAGTGGTGGCCATAAACTCCTCAGTTGAATCTTGAATCGCGCCTTCCCGAAGAAATCAAGCACGCGACCGCCGAAAAGGCTTGTCATCAATCAAATCAAGTACGCAAGCCGTCAAGAACGCTTGTCATCAATCAAATCGAGTACGCTAGCCGTCGAGAACGCTTGTCATCAATCAAATCGAGTACGCTGGCGGTCAAGAACACTTGTCATCAATCAAATCAAGTACGCTAGCCGCCAAGAACGCTTGTCATCCCGAGCGAAGCGAGGGACCTAGGTTTCTGTTTGCGCCGCCTTTCAGTGTGGAGTCAGGCAGATCCCTCGGGATGACACGAACTCAGGATGACACGAGTGGGAGGCATTCCTGGTGCCCTCCCGCGATGGAAGGCACAATAGAAATGTTATCACCATCCTTCAACGCGGTGGCCTCTTTCTGCAGGTAGCGGATGTCCTCGTCGTTGACGTAAAGGTTCACAAAAGCCCGCAGCTTCCCCTCTTCCGTGTAAAGGTGCTTGCGCAGATCGGGATGCTGCGCCACCAGCGCGGTCATCGCTTCGCCGACGGTCGCGCCCGCGACCTCCACTGAGGCCTGTTTGCCCACATACTGACGTAATGGCGTAGGAATGTGAATCTTGCTCATAGACTTACTGTAAGAGATGCGGCAGGGTACAGGCAAGATTCAGGAGACCAGGCCTGGCAAATTTGGACGACCAAGAGTCAACGAGCGCTATGTTCTCGCCAACGGTCGCAATGCTGAGGCCATTCGCCCCAGACCGTTTTGAAGTCGGCTCCAATCAGTATCTTTTCAAGAACTCCGCCACACTCGCTTCGTTTGCATCTTTGTTGGCTGCGCACAGGCTGACACTCTCCAGCACCTGAGCTAGGTTGCGAGGTCCGCCAGCATACTTGGCGGCGCGGTCTTTAAAGAACGCCTCCGCGTCCCTCTGGTGCTGGCTGTCGCAGTAATGGGAGGCTATGAAGGGAAGAAAGGCGCCAAAGTCAGTGGGGAGTTTTGCGATGAGCGGTTCCCAGTTCTTTTTGACAAAGTCGTAAGCCAAGTCGCGGTTCTCAGGAAGCCTCCGGGCTGCGAAAAGAATGTCAATCGATTCGTTGTTATCGAATTCATCAGTCAGGACGATAGCCATGGCCGTTTTCACAATTGCCGGGTCGCGGAACGAACCGAGGGCAACGAGCAATGTCACTCGCGCATTTTCATCAGTTTCCTTCTTTGCCTGGGCGCGCATGCGATCGAATAGCGCCCGGTCGCCATGACGCGCGGCTGCGACCAGCACGACGTCCCGCATGTCAGGATCTACTGCCTTGTGGTCGTCCAGCCAGGCCAGGGCGAGCGTTTTGGCCTGATCGATGAAGGCTGGATCCTCTCCCTGGTTCGTGACCACCTTGACTACTGCCGGACGCAACAAGCTGCTGTCATCATCCTCCCCTGGCACGTCCTTCCAGCCGAGGTGTTCGGCGCGCCCTTTGTAGAGATCCGAGATGTAACGCCGGTACTTGGGTAGGAGCGGTTCGGGAACGAGGTGTTCGTCCAGGTTCCCCACGATCGTGATGGTCTTGTCCACCACCTGTCGCTGAGGAGCATGCGCGAATTTCGGCACCAGCCCCATAGCATCTCCCAGCGGTATGTACCCCTTGGTAAGAGCTGCAATATCCCCGATCAGTCCGACGCGTTCCGGCAAAGCGAGCGTTTTCTCGTCTTTCAAAACAGAGCCAAGCATCTCCCCGTCATAAAGCACGCGATAGTAGCCGGCCTCGCCAGCGTTGGCGTAGATCCACGCCGGGCAACTGGTCGCCTTACCAAGGCCAAGGGTCGCGCTCTTGCTGGTGACGAGACTGCATTGACGCTCGTCGCCATTGCCTGAGGGATAACGGACGCACACCGGGATATCCCATAGCTGATCCGCCGAACCAGCGGAGCCCCGTGGCAGAAAGCGCTGCTGCGAGAGTTGCAGCTGTGCGCTTCCGCCGCCGCACGACAAATGGGCCGTAACTAGTGGCACTCCCGGCTGGTCGAGAAAGGTGGAGAACGCTTGCCCCACTATTGAGTCACCTCCGCTGACCGACTGAAGAAAATCCGACGAGGTCGCATTGCCCCAGGAATATTTCTTCAGGTAGGCGCGAATCCCGGCTTGAAATTTTTCCGGGCCCAAGTAGGCCTCAAACATGTTCAGGAGAGCTGAACCCTTGTTGTAGGTAATGCCGTCGAACGCGTTGGCTATGTCATCGTCAGAGAGAATCTCCTGCCTTACCTTGCGGGAGCTCACTAACTCATCCGTGCCCATCGCTTCTTGATAGGCGTTGAGCTCGCCAATGTTCATCTTCCATTCGGGGTGGTACTGGTTAACGATCTTGTTGGCCATCCAGCTAGCAAAGCCTTCGTTCAGCCAGATGTCATCCCACCAGGCGGTCGTGACCAGGTCTCCGAACCACTGATGAGCAAGTTCGTGGGCCATCACACTAGTGGCGTCACGTTGTCTCCTCGGAGTCGCTTCATCGGTTTTCATCAAGAAAAATCCAGCGCCGTACGTCACTAACCCGGGATGCTCCATGGCATAGCCAACCCGCGGAATGGCAACCTCGTCGAGCTTCTCGTAAGGGTAGGGGATGCCGAAATACTTCTCGAGCAGGTTCACGACGTCCCCGGTGGTCGTGGCCACAAATTGGGCTTCCGGGCCGTGGCCGCGTGGAACAACGATACGAATGGCAGTATGGTTGGCGCCCGCGTGACCTGCGTCAATGATGTCCATTGGGCCGACCGCGATCGCAACCAAATAGCTGGGCAGTGGCTTGGTTTCCGCAAACTTCACTGTCTTCATGCCGCCGGAGCCCGGCCCTTCTGAGAGCACCGGCGTGTTCGAAAAAGCGCCATCGTCGCTGGGAACGTTCAGCGTAACTTGCCAAGGCACTTTGTAGCCAGGCTCGTCAAAACATGGGAAAGCCTGTCGTGCCGAGATATTTTCGAATTGGGAATAGATGTACCAATGGTCGCCGTCCTTGATCTGGAAAATCCCGGCCCTGTCCTTGCGACTGATTTCGCCTTGATAATTGATGTGCAACTTCGCCGTTCCAGGGCCCACCGGATGGTCGAAAGAAAAGCCAACGAGATCCTTCGGCTGCGGGATTACTTTGGCGGTCAATGTCTGACCGTTCAGGGCCAAGGTCGCGTCCGTCACAGTGATCTTCTCAGCATTCAACCAAAGTACCGAGCTCGTCTCTTTAAAGTTGAGGTCGATATCAGCCACGCCAGAAAAAGTATCCTTGTCGGGGACCGCGGTCAGATTGAGGCTGTAATGCTGCGGGACCGCCGACGTGGGCAGACGAAACTGTGGCGGCTGGGGTCCATTATCAGCGGCTTGCGTGAGTTGGCAAATCGGACCGGCCCAGCACCACAATGCAAGTAGCATGAAGAACGATGGGATGCGCATAAAGCGTTTTCTCCCTTCTTCCATTACTCTTTCTCTTCTGAATTCGGCCCGATTATATCTAATCCGCACCAGGACGGAGTGCCTGACAAATGCTCGCTGCCTTGCAGCCTCCCAACCCGGACAGTGATTGTGCGTAAAATGTCTCCAGAATAGACGTACATTAACTGTCGCTGACACCATTACACTCACCACCGGGCTCAGCCAACATCTCACACTAGCCCTCCCACCGAGCCGGACAAGCCTCTTGTTCGCGGCATCGACTACAATCCTTGCCGGGGGAACTGTCATGACAATTTTTGATCCTGCTCGCGGGCGTGTAATCGATGGTGGCGGCGGACACGGCGGCGGCTTGCTGCGCCTGATCGGCCTTGGAATCGCAGCATTCCTACTTGTGATCCTCTTCTTCAGCTCTATAACCCGCGTAGGCACCGGCCACGTCGGCGTGCTTACGCTCTTTGGCAAAGTTACGGGCGAGACACTGGGCGAAGGCATTCACGTCATCAATCCTCTGAAGACGAACAATGAAATGTCGATCCAGACCCAGACCATCAAGGAATCGGCCAGCGTTCCTTCCAGCGAAGGCCTGATGATGAGCTTGGACACGTCCCTGATTTATCACCTCAGCCCCGACCGCGCCGCCGATGTTTTCCAGCATATCGGAGCCGACTACGAGAACGTCGTGGTTGAGCCGACACTGCGCTCTGCGATTCGCGAAGCCACGGCCTCGCACACCGCCAACGCCCTTTACACCGGTGAACGCGAAATGGTAGCCAAACAAATCACCGACCAGATCACCACCGAACTCAATAAGCGCGGAATTTCGGTGGAGAACGTTCTCCTGCGCGATATTCAATTGCCCGCCACGCTGAAGGCCGCGATCGAAGCCAAGCAGCAGGCCGAACAGGAATCTCTGGCCATGAACTTCCGCCTGCAGAAGGAAACGCAGGAAGCGCAGCGGAAGCGCATCGAAGCCGCCGGCGTCCGCGACTTCCAGCAGATTGTTGCCCAGGGCATCACCCCGTCGCTACTGGAATGGAAAGGAATCGAGGCGACCGAGAATCTTGCGAAGAGTCCCAACTCCAAGGTGGTAGTCATCGGCAACAACAAAAACGGCCTGCCGCTGATCCTGGGACAGTAGCTGTTCGAACAAACGGACGCCGGCCTTACAATCGCACTCTCGGTTGGGGAGGTTCGGCTATGAACTGGATACGAATTGCCCTGGTCACCTTGGGCGCCGGCGTCGTAACTTCCCTGACGGATTGGTTCTTCGCCGGTGATTGGATCCATCGCCGGTATACCTATCCAGAAATCTGGAGGCAAGGCGCCGAATCGAAAGCGATCGCCCTGACCAGCCCGCTGCCCTTCCTGACCTGCGGCGTTTTTGCCGTTCTCTCAGCCAAGCTGGGCCTTTCTGCGCTCGGGGCGAGCACAGTGGCCGTGGCCCTCTGGGTGATCGGGCCTTTGCCCTTGATCCTGACCAATGCCGCGTTCATGAAACTCCACCGCGTGTTTGTGGTCTCCTACGCCATCGGCTGGCTGGTAAAGCTCGAGCTGGCCGCTCTCGCCGCCGGCTGGTTTCTCCACTGACCACAGCCGGTGAATTGCTACCATAGGTTCGTGTCCAATCTGCTCGACGTTCGTCACCTGAGCATCACCTTCCCGAATGACCGGGCAACAACCTCGGCACATTCTTCTCTCGCCGCCGTGCGCGATCTGAGTTTTTCCATCGCTCCGGGCGAGGTGTTGGGGCTGGTCGGCGAATCCGGCTCGGGCAAATCCATCACTTCGCTCGCCATCATGCGCCTGCTGCCTCCGCAGGCCCGCGTCGGCGGCGAAATCCTGTTTGCGGAAAATGGAACGGCGCGCAATCTTGCCGAGTTTCCTGACGATTCCATGCGTCAGTTGCGCGGCTCCCGCCTCGCCATGATCTTTCAGGAGCCCATGACCGCGCTCAACCCGGTCATGCGCGTCGGAGACCAGATCGCCGAAGCCGTCCTCGCCCATCAGCAGGTCTCAAGCCGCGAAGGTTGGCAGCGCGCCGTCGATGCCATGACCGACGTTGCCATTCCAGACGCCGCCCGCCGCGCTCGAGACTATCCCCATCAGCTTTCCGGCGGCATGCGCCAGCGCGTCATGATCGCCATGGCCATCGTCAATCGGCCTCAACTACTCATCGCTGATGAGCCGACCACTGCACTCGACGTGACCATTCAAGCGCAGATTCTCGACTTGCTTGGCGAACTGCGCGCGAAGTTTGGGCTCGCCATGCTCTTCATTTCCCATGATCTCGCGGTCGTCTCGCAGGTCGCCGACCGTGTCGCTGTGATGTATGCCGGCAATCTGGTCGAACTCGGAGCCAAGCACCACATTTTTCAAGAGCCCGCGCATCCCTACACGCAGGGCCTGCTCCATGCCGTGCCCGATCTAAAGACGGACCGCGCTCAGCCGTTGAAAACGATTGAAGGCACGGTACCTGGCCTGCACGCGATGCCTCGCGGATGCGCCTTCGAGCCGCGCTGTGAATTCCGGGTTCCGGAATGCGCTCTTTCTTTACCGCCGCTCGTCGAGGTTGCGGCGGGCCACTGGGCGCGATGTCCGGTGATCAATGCCTCGTCGTGATTGTGAACGTGTTGCGCTTTAGAGGGCGCGCTCAAGCCGGTCACGGTTCAAGAAGAGCAGCACCACCAATATCACCAGCAATCCAATCCCAATCCACCGCGTGTCGAGGTACTGGCCCAGCCACGACTGGACGAAATAGATGCTGCCATCTCTGAACGGCACTCGAAAAGAATGGAGAGCGTCCGGTGAGGACTGCGCCCACGACGAAACCGTCAGCAGTAGCCCAAAATGCAGCACAGAATCGACCACAAGGAGTCCTACAACGATCTTGAACCACCACGGCGTTCCGTCTTTAAACCGCCATCCCATCCGTCCGCTTCCGGTCATCGTTGGTCCTTTCGGGTCGGGAAGACTGCACACTACATCTTAGCGCCGAGGCTTGGTCTATAATCGGCAGTTTGTCCGGTGATTCGTGCGCATACTGCTGCTGAGCGATATTCACGCCAACCTTGAAGCTCTCGATGCCTCCCTGGCCGCCGCTCCGGCGCACGATGTGGTGGTCAACCTTGGCGACATTGTGGGCTATGGGGGCAGTCCCAACGAGGTTACGGAGCGCTCCCGGAGCCTGGGAACGGTTTTCGTCCGCGGCAACCACGACAAAGCTGCCACTGGTCTAATGGACACAGAGGAGTTCAATGCCATGGCTGCGGCGGCGGCAATATGGACGCGTGACGAACTGACTTCGGAAAACCTGGAGTGGCTGCGCGCTCTGCCGCACGGCCCGGTCTCGTTGCCGGATTTCCCCAAGGTGCAACTGGTCCACGGTTCTCCGAACGACGAGGACGAATACGTGGTCTCGCTCGGCGACGCGCTGGCTCCGCTGATTGCGCTGAACGTGCCGCTGACGTTTTTCGGACACACGCACCTGCAAGGCGGATTCTTCGCCAACGGTTCGTCCGCCGACGGATTCCGTCCAGAGTACCGGACGGTCGGGCAGGCTGAATCGGCACCTTTGCAACTGAAAGCCGCAACGCGTTACCTGATCAATCCCGGGTCGGTCGGCCAGCCGCGTGACGGAGACTGGCGCGCCGCGTTCGCGCTGTTTGATACAGATGCGCAGATCGTCCATTTCCACCGCACGCCCTACAACCTAAAGTCTGCGCAGGACCGCATCTTGGCGGCAAAACTTCCGCCGCGCCTGGCGACACGGCTCGCTGCCGGACGGTAAGCGGCTGGCTTGTGAAATTTCCCCCCAAATAATGTTGCGATGAGCGCTTTCGGACCGCTTGCTGAATGCTTTCCATTTCCGGAAAGTCGGCGGCTTTGGGGGGATCCCCCCTCCCCCCAACTCGGAATGGCTTGGTGGGCGCGCGGGGTTCGCAAAAAGGGTCTGCAAAATCTTGATGCCAAGGAGCTTACAGGTCAAAATACTGATAATAAATGGCTTAGGCTCGCCGTCGCCGTTCTTGCGTGCACCGCCCGCCGCCTTCACGATGATGCGCTCTTTGAATTCTATGGTCAAGGTTGGATGTCACATGGTCGAGCAATATTGCTGTGAATTTCGGATTGCGGCCCCGTTGTAGACTCGGGTTATGCCCTCTTACTCTTCCCGCAGCGGCGGGACCAAGCCCCTTTTTGAGTCCCGCGAGACTCCTCCCCAGCATTACCTGGTTGCACATAGCGATGGCGGGGCGCGCGGCAACCCGGGCCCGGCGGGCTATGGCGTAGTCATCGAGGACGAATCGGGACGGACAGTTGCCACACTCAGCGAGTACCTCGGGCACCAGACCAACAACTTCGCCGAATATCAGGGCCTGATCGCCGCCCTCGAATACGCGCTTAAGCACGGGCCCAAGGCGCTCAAGCTGATCAGCGACTCCGAGCTTCTGGTGCGGCAGATCAAAGGCATCTACAAGGTGAAGAACGCGGTGCTGCAGGACTTGCACGGGCGCGCCAAAGAATTGATTGGCCAACTCGAGTGGTTCTCGATCGGGCACGCTCTCCGCGAGCATAATCAGGAAGCGGACCGTCTGGCGAACGAAGCCATGGACAAAGGCATGGGCCGGGGGACGCGGGCACTGCCTGCGCAGCCCGGGACCCGGCCGCAGGCGCAGCAGGAATTCGAAGGCATCGTGCGCAACGGCGCAGTGCAGCTCTCAGGCGGGAGTTTGCCGGAAGGCACGCGAGTTCAGGTGCGCGTGAAGAAATGAGAGCCAGAGCAAACCTCAGGGGTTAAATCCGTTGAGAATTGTGGTTGACCTTGCTCCTGCTGGATTCGCGATTCAGGACTCCGGGGTCCGTTCCTCCCAGGTTGACTAATCGACCAGAACCTCGAGCGTGCGCTATTGAAAGACTTTGGCACCACCATTCGATGCAAAGCTCCGATTCTGCTTGAGACCGAATCCCAGCAATGCCAGCTTAGAATTCTCAATTCTCGGCCGAGGTGGGATCAATCATGAATCTGACCTCTGAAATCCTGTTTGAGGGGAATCCTCCCTGCGTCGCATGTGCGCGGATCATTTCTTCATTCGGAGCGAGATAGATGCAATAGATCTTGTCGGCCGTTACGTAGCTGTGCAGCCATTGGATGCGCGGTCCCAGACTATTGAGGACGCTGCATGATTTTTGGGAGATGTCGAAGACTTGATCGCGTGTGATATTTCCGATGCTGGGAATGTCGCGTTCGATGACGTATTTGGGCATGTTCTAGAATCCTTTCTCATCCTTCTGGTTTCATCATTCCAACGTCGGAATCTCTGCTTTCTATCGGCTCATTTGCCGGTGCTTTGGGGCCAGTGCAGATTGGGTTGGCCGCGCCTGTTTCTTCTTGGCTCGTCGTCGTGTTTTCCTTGCTCTCAAACGTCGCGTTGAACGTGCTGTTCGCCACCAGCGCCAAACCGTTATTCGTCTCGCTCCCGCTCAGCCACGCCTGCACCGCCGAGGTCACGTTGACCAAGATGTACTGATTCTTGTCTGCCAGGTTGAACTGAATGTAGTCTGGGAGGCGCCATCGACATCGAGCAAGGTTTTCGAGCCGTAGTTGGTGGTGGGATCGGCGGTGTTGGTGTAGGAGTCGCCGCTGGGCGTCTGCGCATAAGTCCCTGTGCACGCCAATAGACTCACCATGAGCACCGCGAGCCTTGACATTCGCGTCCTCGAGTTTTTCATCGGTATCCTCCTCATTTGGGCAACCAGAGATCGAGATTCGGTATTTGAGGCTAACTCTAAGCGAGCAGCAAGGCCGAATGCCGTCGAGGCGGACGACCAAGCTGCCGGACATGCCCGATCCTCCGCCCCCCAATCCTCTGTCTACTGTCACGTTGACGGTCACACGCATCCACGGATGGATGCAGCACTGGAACCGATGTTCTCCTTTGGACAGATTTGGTACCTCGATCGTGCTGCCCTGAGTGATCCGGGTCTTGGCCACCGCGACGCTCGAAAAACCACCGGCACATTCTGGTGCTGTGGTCTCGCCCGGCCCGTTCAGTGGCGCAAGGAAACCTCCACCGAACTGAGTTCGGATTTTGACTGGGATTGGGAGGCTGCCGATCGCGCGTTCAGCCATGCCATCGCGCTGGCGCCGAGCTACAGTTGCGCGCATGAAGATCGCGCCATCTTTCTGGCCTTTATAGGCCGAAGGGACGAAGCTCTCGCCGAGATCGCAAAGATCGACCAGCTAGACTATGGTTTCAGTGCGTCGCATGCTGAATCATTCGCCTATTATGAACTGGGGGATTACCCGGGCCTGATCGAATCAAGCAAGAGGGGGCTGCTTTTAGATCCCAAGGACTGGTCTCACCACTACAATCTCGGCGTTGGTTACGAAGGACTGGGGAAGCTTACCGAGGCGATCTCTGAGTACGAGAAAGCCATTGAGGGGTCAAACGGTCCTCAGGAGCCCGTTGTGGCGCTGGCTCACGCCTACGCGGCCACAGGGAAGAAGGCTGAGGCGGAGAAGCTTCTTCGCGATTTGAGGCACAAATTACAGCAGACCGCTGCTTCGCCATACACGATGGCCACGATCTACGCCGGCTTGGGCGAAAACGACAAAGCATTCGAGTTCCTGGAAAAGGCCTATTCGGAGAAGTCGTTCGACATTCTCTCCCTAAAATCTGACTTGCTGTTGGATAACCTGCGTCGCGATCCCCGTTTTCAGAACCTACTTCACCGCGTGCGTCTGACGGGCTAGATTCGGCGCGATAACAGGCTCACTTTCCGATTTCCGCCTACTTAGGTTGTGAGTCTGTAGCTGAGTAGTTCAACGAATTCCGAGCGTGTCCCAATTTCTGGCGCATATGGTCGGAAGTCAATTGGCGAAACCATTTCTCGCCAACTGATTGCCTTGGTCAGTCATGCGGGGCTTCGGACAAGTATGGGAGAGAAGAAAGTCTAAATCTACGAAGAATGTGGTGATTCGCAAAAGGGAATCCTGTAAACGACGGAATCGTATTTTGGATTCGTGCGGTTGCCTATGATCTCGCCGTTAAGATTCTCAGCGATACGCCTGCTGGCGGTGTTTTGTACGGCCACCGGATAGATGAAACTTCCTTTGCCGAGAGTTGCGTGTCCCCACTCAACAAGTGCGGCCACGACTTCCCGGCCAAAACCCTGCCCGTGCGCGCTTTCCTTGAGCCAAAGGCCGAGTTCGGGCGAAACAGAATCCGCGTCTTCCAACGAGGCCATGCCGAGGCATTCCCTGTTGTCGAGCCGCCGGATGACGAAAGAAAATTTGTTCGGTTCTGGAGCCTGCACTCTCTTCTCGCATCGCGTCACGTACTCGCCCCACGATGGCGGCTCCCATGGCATGAATTTGGCGATGGCGGGCGTGATGCATCCAAAAACCTCCTGTGCATCCATTATCTGGAACTCGCTGAGCTGCAATCTTGGGGACTGAATGACAATCATCGTGTCAGCCGATCAACCACGGATAATACGTGAATTGATAGCTGGCGAAAACAGCGACGTCACGAGCTGGTTTGGGGATTTTGAGTGAGATCGGGGATGTTCCGCCAACAACCCCTCCACTCCGACACTGCATCCGTAGAAGTGCGCCGGAGGTGACGAATGAAGACGATGACGTGCCGATCATTGGGCGGGCCTTGTGAACAGAAGCTGTCTGCCGCGTCATGGGACGAATGGTCCAAGCCATGACGAAACATGTGATGGAAAAGCATCCTGACACCGCGAAGGCGATGGAAAAGATGCATAACGAGGACCCTAAGAAATGGGGCAGAGAAACGAAGCCGAAGTGGGAGGCGACACCAGAAACATAACGCTCGCCGGATCAATGCATTATGAAAGAACGCCCGCTTCAGAACATCGAAGCCGGATGAGGCGCCGCCTTTCGCTACGCTACGCTGTGCAGGGCTACGCTCCGCTACGGCGGCGCTTGAGAGTCGAGGGTGGTCTCGGGCGGTGCCTCTAGGCAAATCGGCTGGAGAATGGCACTTTACTTAGAGGGAAAGACAAGCGTTGGCACGAATGATCTTTCCCCCTAAGGAGGCAACTCAAATGAGTCACGACGTCAAATATATCGGAATGGACGTACACAAGGAAGCCATTGTGATCGCCGTCCTGAATGAGAGCGGGAAACAGGTGATAGAGTCGGTCATCGAAACCAAAGCCAGCAGCATTCTGCAGTTTCTCCACGGTCTACGGGGCGAGCTGCATGTCACCTGGGAAGAAGGCACCTGGGCGGCCTGGCTGTATGATCTGCTGCAACCGCAGGTGCAGCACATTGTGGTATGCAATCCGCGGCGCAATGCCTTGTTAAAGGAGGGCAGCAAGAGCGACAAGGTGGATGCGCGCAAGCTGGCCGACTTGTTACGCACCGGGATGCTGCGACCGGTCTACCACGGGGAAAACGGACTACGGACGCTACGCGAGTTGGGGCGCAGTTATCAGACCATCAGTAAAGATTTGACACGCGTGATGAATCGACTGAAGGCGCTGTATCGAGGCTGGGGCATTCCTTGTGCCGGCACCCAGGTCTATGCTGCGCGCACTCGAGAGGAATGGTTGAGCAAGCTCTCACAAGCCGGGGTGCGGCGCCGCGCGGAGCTGCTCTATCAACAACTAGATGGATTGCAGGCTTTGCGGCGAGAGGTGCGACCCGAGTTTTTGGCGGAGAGCCGGAAACATAAAGCTGCGAAACTGCTGCGCCAGATTCCCTGCATCGGTCCGATTCGAGCCGCCCGCTTGATCGGGCTGATGCAAACCCCGCACCGGTTCCGCAGCAAGCGGCAACTCTGGACCTATAGTGGGCTGGGCATTGAGACCCACGACAGTGCGCAATACAGATATGTTGGCGGACAAGTGCAACGTTCCAAGAAACCGCAGCAGATCCGTGGTCTCAATCAGAACCACAACCATGAGATGAAAGAGATCTTCAAGAGCACGGCCACCCAGGCCAGCTGTGGCAGGGGACCGTTCTACGATTTCTACACGGCTTTGCTGGCCAAGGGGATGAAGCCGGAGATGGCGCGTCTGACGCTGGCGCGCAAGATCGCGGCCATTACGTTGACACTTTGGAAGAAGGAGGAACGTTTCGACGCAGAACAACTGAAGACGCAAGCAGCTTGAGCATCGAATAGAACCCAGGTGATCTCCCAAGGTTTTCATGCCTCGGTGGTAGCCAATCGGTTCTTGCGATGCTCCGGTTCGAGGGAGAGTATCCATTCGCTCATTCAGGCACTCTGTGTGCTGTAGTCCAGCACCGAGTCTCCGGCTCAATCCTATGCACCCTCGGATAACCGAAAAAAGCTATAGGCCTCGAGCCTCACATAGGATCATGGTTGGCAAACTAAGCCAACGTTTAGCTTGCGTAGCTTCGGAACCGAACGGCGTAGTGCGCCACTGACTTTATGAAACCGTCGAGCTGGGACAAGCAACTGGGGTTGGCATTGCCGCTGAAATCTGCGGCGAGCCAAAGCGACCAAACCAATAACCCCTCTAAAAATGAGGTGAGGTATGAGGTGGGGCTGGATGTAAATCACCACACCCGCATCCCCCAGAGGGGCGGGGAGAAGTTTTTTTCCTTGACATCCTCTTTCATAGGATGAGCGAAATCGGCGTCAAGTATCGATGTGGCCTAGCTGACTGAATCCCTTAAACGGACTCTGTACACTCCAAAAGTCTTGTTTTGAACGTAAAGCAACGAGAGTAGTATGTGGACAAACACCGTCACACATTCAGATCGCGCCTCTGAGAGTGGCTGGCGCGTCAATTGGTCGCAAAGGAGCCCGAGTTTGGGACGCCTTCGTCATTCCTGGCGGGAAGCCTTTTTGTCGGCCTTGGGTGAATCAGACCCCGATGAGTTGCCCGGTCGCATTGAATACGCAATTATCACGCTCGAAAGACGGTATGCCGAATGGGGGAGCGATCCCGGAACCTCAGCTGAACTGAATGCAATCCAAAAAGCGCTCTCCGCTCTTGGACGCCTGATGAATGAAGAGCTCGTGACGTATCAAGATGCTCCTCCTAGAAAAAAGCAAGAGATTTCAGACGCGACGCGGGATAATCTGGTGAGCGAACTCGGGTACATCCGACACTTGTTCCTTGTCCTGCGCTCCTGATACTGCTGTTGCACCTGGACCTCGTCGATGAGTGAAATCGAGATTTGTACGAAGCCGCTGGCGCGGCGGACGCTACCGCGTGTTCGAGGATCGGCAGTTGGTAAGGGATTGAAGTGAGAAGTAAGTTGGGTCACAGAAAAAGGAGGTCCCTGTGACCCAACTACGCAAACAGATGCTGGAAGAAATCCAGCGTCGTAATTACTCCCATCGTACCGCAAGAACCTACGTTCGCATCGTCCGCGATTTTGCGGAGTATTTTCACCAGCCACCGGACAAGCTCGGGCCCGAGCAAATTCGGCAGTATCAGGCTCATCTGTTTCAATTCAAGAAGTTGGCTCCTGCCACGGTCAGTCAGTATGTGTCCGCGTTGCGCTTCTTGTTCGTAAAGACACTGCGTCGGCATTTTCTGGCTGAGTACATTCCATTTCCGAAGTCCCGCAAGCGACTGCCGACCGTGCTCAGCCCGGAGGAAGTGACCCGACTGATCGACGCGGCCTGCAATCTCTATCACCGCACGCTCCTCATGACCTTGTATTCCACCGCCGCACGCCGGGCCGAGCTCTGCCGGCTGAAGGTACAAGACATCGACAGTCAGCGCATGATGATTCGCATTAACCAAGGTAAGGGCGGCTGCGACCGAGAGGTTCCTTTGAGCCCCAAGCTGCTGGAGACTCTGCGCGTCTACTTTCGCTGGATGCGGCCCACCAACTTCCTGTTTCCGGGCACCGTGAAAGGAGTGCGCGCCGACGTCCCCATCAGCCCCAATATAGTGTGGTTAGCGTGCCGGCAAGCTGCCCAAAGGGCCGGCATCACGAAACGCCTTTCTCCCCACAGCTTGAGACATAGTTGTGCTTCCCACCTTCTGGAAGCGGGCGCCGACCTGCGTACCATTCAGGTCCTACTCGGACATTCCAGGCTGGAGCACACCCTCATCTACCTGCATCTCTCGCCCAAGCATCTGCGCGCCATCCCCAATCCGCTCGATGCTCTGCAAGTCTCCGGCCTCGAGGGCGTCAAACGCTCGCGGAGGCTCAAGCAAAAATGACTCGGCCCCTCCTCGAGGTGGCCGATATCGTTCGCGCCCAAGGTGATCGCTTCGTCAAGCACAACTTCCGCTGGATCCACTGGGCCCACCGGAAAGTGCTGCGCGCCATCGCTCGCTGCCGTACGGCGTCACTCGGTGGGCATCGTGATAAGTGCCCGCGCTGTGGCTATCGCGCCATCTCATTTAATAGTTGTCGCAATCGCCATTGTCCCAAGTGCCAGAGTGGCGCTCGCGACAAGTGGATCATGGCTCGGCAGAATGAACTTCTGCCCGTCGCCTATGTCCATGTTGTCTTTACTCTGCCTCACCAACTCTCCGCACTGGCGCTGCAGAACAAGAAGGTCCTCTATGACCTCTTGTTCCGCGCCAGTGCAGAGACTCTACAAGAGGTCGCCCGAGATCCCCGCCATCTGGGGGCAGACATTGGCTTCCTTTCGGTCTTGCATACCTGGGGACAAAACTTGCTGGCTCATCCTCACCTCCACTGTGTCATTCCTGCCGGAGGTCTCTCGCCCGACCGAACCCGCTGGATCCATCCCCGCTATCCCTTCTTCCTGCCCGTCCACGTCCTCAGTCGCATCTTCCGCGGCAAGTTCGTCGCCGGCTTAAAACGACGATTCCAGCAACACCAACTCGCCTTCGCCGGAGTTCTCAAGCCGCTGGAAAACGAAAAGGCCTTCCGCTCCTTCTTGCGCCCCTTGTTCCGTCAGAACTGGGTCGTCTACGCCAAGCCGCCCTTCGGCGGTCCCCACCATGTACTCGGCTATCTCGCCCGCTATACCCATCGCGTAGCCATCACCAACCATCGCCTCGTGGCTTTCCAGCATGACCAGGTTACTTTCCGCTGGAAGGATTATGCCCACGGACATAAGAAGAGAATGATGACGCTCGGTTCGCAAGAGTTCCTACGCCGCTTCCTGCTTCACGTCCTACCCCGCGGCTTTGTCCGCATCCGCTCTTTCGGCTTCCTCGCCACTCGCCGCCGTGCCAGACTCTTGCCGCTCTGTCAGCGCCTGCTCGCCGACTATCCCACGGCGCACACCCCCGCAGCCGTCACTTCATCCCCCACTCAGCCCACTTGTTTCCGCTGCCCACACTGTTCCACTCCCATGCTTATCGTCGAAATATTCTCTGTCACTACTGCTTGGCAACTCTCGACCAGGAGCGCGTACCTTGACTCTTCCTAATCATCCAACCATACCGCTCTCCACAGCGCGAGCTTCTGCTCCGACAGCCGTAGTGTCTGTACTCACCGAAATCCACCTCAATCCACCACTTACTTTCGTAAATTACCCGCACCGGATCGCCTCCTCGGACCTACCCATACTCTCGCCGACACCTTTTACCAGTCCGCTCAACCCAACCCTGCGACGAACAAATCGCGAATCGCGCATGCAAAACCCATAGCTCCCCCGCGTCCGCCGCGCCAGCGCCTTCGTACAAATCCTCCTATCGCAAGTGCCCCGGCGCGAAACACTTGGCTCCGCGCGGAAGCTCACCGCCGGGGCACTTGTCGATAGGAAACTAAGATTTCTCAACACTTATCCGACCTGACCTGTACAAAATTGACCGTTTTCTTATGCGGGCGGCGCCGTATTGTCAACTGTGCGACCTCGATGACGACCTGTGACCCCTCCTATAATCTAAAGCGTTCGCGACGGGCATTCAGTTCAAGGACACTTTCCATGGCCTTCAGCCCCAAAGCCATTTTCAACGAGCGGACTGATACGAAGGCGTCCGCCCGATCAATATCTACCTCTTGCGCCTGCTATATATCCTGATGTTCTTCGTGTTAGGCAAAGAAACGTGGACCCACATCTTCACCCACCAGGGACCATGGGACCCAACCAATGCCGTCGCCTGGTGCGTCTGGACCGCCTTCGCAACCGTGGCAGGCCTGGGAATCGTTCGCCCCTTGAAAATGCTACCGATCGTACTCCTTGAAATCTTCTACAAAGTCCTCTGGCTAATACTTGTCGCCTACCCACTCTGGTCCAAAGGCAAGCTGACAGGCTCCCCAGCCGAAGGCATCAAGGCAACCACGCGAGTGGTATCCCTACCGGGTTCCGCAAAGGACAACCCCAGATGGGTCCCGCGAAGCGAAGTCTCCACGGCATGACCCCGTAGGCACTGACAAAATACGGAACGGTTTTCGATCAATTCTAACGCAGCCGTGAGTAGGCTGTTTACGCCGCCCATCTACCTGGGTCGACCGAAGAACAAGACGTAGCCATCAGGGTCGCTAATCTCGAACCCGCGCAGGCCATCGTGGGTATCCTTGAGCGGCGCGCTGAAGGCTGCACCATGATCGGCAAATTCGACGGCGAGAGCATCCGGGTCTGGTACATAGACGTAGGCATCCCACCTCATGGAGGGACAACGCTCTGGGTTCGGCAGCGGCGACGTGTCTTTATCAGACTTGATGAAGATCTGCGCTCCGTCGCGGCCGATGATGGCGAAAAAAGGGTTCCGGTCTGGCTGCTGGAATCTTGTCTCAAAGCCAAGCTTGTCGCGGTAAAAAGCGATGGTTTGATCGACGTTGCTGACGATGAAGAACGGTGAAATCGCCTGCGTCGTTGGTCGTGTCATAAGCGTGGAGCCTCTTGCACTGGCATCTTAGCGATCCAGCATACCTGTAACTGTCGAGAACAGCGATTGCACGCATGGACCCACCGAAGCGCGAGAAACCGCGAAGCCGCCATTTTATGTAGTCCCTACGGGACTTGGTTTTATTTTTTTGGGCGCACCCAGGGCTTACGCCCTGGGCTAAATTCTGCCGCCGCTCCGCGGCTGAGCGGAGACGTGGCGCGGGAGTGCCATCGCGGCCACGTACCGCAATTACTGGAAACACGCGACTTAAAAGATGCGACTCACAACTGCGCACCGATGTACCCTGAGTCCCGAGCGCCTTAGAGCAGCGACACTGCAGGAAAGGCGGGTTAGTCCTCGCGGTGAAAGCGGTAGCGGCCTTTGTGTTTCTGAGCAACGGCCTCCGCGACCTTCAGGAACGCTCTGGCGGCGTGTGACAGATTTGCGTCTTTCCTGTAAATGAGGCGGAGTTTTCGTTTTAGTTGCAGCTCGCGGACTGGGATGCGAACGAGCTCTCCTCTTGCGATCTCGGTTTCAACGCTAATCTCCGGGACGAAGGCCACTCCGTTGCCCATAGCTACGAACTGCTTGATGGCCTGCAGGGTCGGCAGTTCCAGGTCCATGTGCAGTGGCGTCTTGTGGGTCTTGAAGAGCTGAATCACCTTCTCGCGGTAGGGGGACGAGACAATGTGCGCGACGAAGGACTCGGCGCCGAGCTGGCGAATGCTGATCTGGGGCGCCCTGGCCAGGGGATGATTGGGCGGGACGACGAAGACCAGTTCATCCAGATACACGACCACGGAATGCAGGCTGGGTTCCTGCGGTTCGTAGGAGAGCATGCCGAACTCGGTGCGATAGCGCAGGACGTCGTCGGGGATGTGGCTGCCCAGCGCGCGCTCGACCGTAATTTTGATCATGGGGTGCAGGCGCCGGAACTCAGCCAATACCGGGAGCAGGTACAGTACGGTGAATTCGTTGGCCGCGATGACCAGCTTGCCCTTTTGGAGTTCCCGCAGTTCGGCTAGAGACTCCGTCGCCTCGCTGCGCAGGTTGATCAGCTTTTCGGCGTACTCGTAGAGGACTTTCCCGGCGTCGGTGAGGACACCCTCTCGGGAAGAGCGGTCAAATAGGGCCTCTCCCAGTTCGCCCTCGAGCTTGCGTATAGTCTGGCTCACCGCCGACTGTGTGCGGAAAAGCTTTTCGGCGGCGCGCGAGAAGCGGCGCTCGCGGGCAACAGTGAGGAACACTTCAAGCTGGGAAAGGTCCATGGGTTGTTCCTAAATGGGGCCGTACTTAATGGAATCTGTAAAATCTATTAGCAAGACTTATTATACAACTGTGCCTAATGATTACTGAAGAATTATAAGTTTTGCTTCTTTGAGGGCCGCCCTTACCATAGAGAATCCAGTTCTTTCTGAGGGAGATCCATGACCGCAGAGCGAGCCCGCATCACGGTTTTCGACACCACGCTTCGCGATGGCGAGCAGTCGCCGGGATGCAGCATGAACCAGCAGGAAAAGCTGCGCCTGGCTCACCAACTCGACCGCCTGGGGGTGGACGTGATCGAGGCGGGGTTCCCGATCGCGTCGGATGGCGATTTTGAATCGGTCAGGGCCATTGCATCCGTGGTGCGCCGGCCCATCATTGCTGGACTGGCACGGGCTTGCCAGGCTGACATTGAACGAGCTTGGGAAGCATTGAAGTATGCGGCTCATCCCCGGATTCACGTATTTCTCGCGACCTCCGACATTCATTTGAAGTACAAGCTACGCATCACGCGCGATGAATGTTTGGTACAGGCGCGGGACGCGGTGCGTTTTGCGAAGTCGCTCTGCGAAGATGTCGAGTTCTCTCCGGAAGACGCCACCCGCACCGATCCCGACTTCCTTTGCCGGGTGCTGGATGCAGTCGTCGAGGCCGGGGCGACCACGCTGAACATTCCGGACACGGTCGGGTACACCATTCCGTCGGAGTTCGGGGACTTGATTACGACCATTCGGCAACGCGTGAAGGGGATTGAGAATGTGGTGATTTCTGCGCACTGCCACAACGATCTGGGCATGGCGGTGGCGAACGCTCTGGCCGCGGTCGCGGCGGGAGCGCGGCAGGTGGAGTGCACGATCAATGGGATTGGCGAGCGCGCGGGGAATGCATCACTCGAAGAGATCGTGATGGCAATGCGGGTTCGGCCGGACCGGTATCCGTATGAAACTGGCGTGGTGAGCGAGCAGATTTTCGCCGCCAGCCAGACGCTGAGTGAAGTTACGGGCGTGCCCGTGCAGCCGAACAAGGCAATCACGGGACGCAATGCCTTCGCGCACGAAGCGGGCATTCACCAGGACGGCATGCTGAAGAATCCACTCACTTACGAGATTATGACGCCGAAGTCGGTCGGCGTGCCGGATTCGAAGCTGGTGCTGGGCAAGCACTCCGGACGCCACGCTTTGGGATTGCGCTGCGAACAACTGGGGTACCAGTTTGACCGGCGGGCGCTGGACGACATCTACCGGCGCTTTGTCCGGCTGGCGGACAAGATCAAGCATGTGGAAGATCATCACCTGCTGGAACTGATTCGCGATACGCACAAGCCGTCGGGTTCGGCGACGCCGCTGATCGAGCCGATCGCGCCTGCGAAGGCCGCCGGTGCGGCGAATGTGTCGGCGCTACCGTCCACGACCGCTCCGCCTCCTGAACCGCTCAAACCCTTTCCCGCGACGACGCAGACGAACCCGTTCGGCGCGCCCATGCCCGTTCATGCTGACTCTCATCACGAGCAGACGCAGCAGGAAGACTACCTTTGGGGAGTTTAGGAAAATTGAATATTGGGTAATTTTCTAATTGTGTTATTTGAAAACCAGTCATAGGCTTTTCAATTACTCAATTACTCAATTACAAATTACACAATTCCCCATCTCCTCCATGCTCCTGAATCTCACGATCCTTCCTGGCGACGGCATTGGTCCCGAAGTTACGGAACAGGCCGTTCTCGTTTTGCAGGCTGTGGCTGAGGGTTTCGGCCATAAAGTTCAGCTGCAACGGAAGCCCATTGGCGGGGCGGCTCTTACTGCGGCCAATGATCCGCTGCCAGCCGACACAATCGAGGCGTGCCTGAGTTCGTCGGCGGTGCTGCTCGGGGCGGTGGGGAGTCCGGCGTTCGATCACAACCCGAGCCATCTTCGGCCTGAAGCCGGGCTGTTGCGCTTGCGGCGGGAACTGGGCGCCTACGCCAACCTGCGGCCGGCGGTATTCTTTCCCGCGCTCGAGGATTGTTCTCCGCTGCGGGCGGAGGTAGTGCGCGGGACCGACATCATGATCGTGCGCGAATTGCTCGGCGGACTTTACTTCGGCCAGCCGCGATCCATCGAAGGAGCTCAGGGAGCGCGGGTCGCGGTCAACACTATGCGCTACGGCGAAGAGGAGATCGAGCGCATCGCGCGCGTGGCATTTGAGTTGGCGATGAAACGCCGGCGCAAGGTGCTTTCCGTGGACAAAGCCAACGTGCTGGAATGCTCGCGGCTCTGGCGCGAAGTTGTGACTCGCATCGCGAAGGATTATCCCGAGATGAAGCTGGGCCATCAGTACGTGGATTCGGCGGCGATGCTGCTGGTGCAGCGGCCGGCGGAGTTTGATGTGGTGCTGACCGAGAATATGTTCGGCGACATTCTCTCCGATCAAGCGGGCGGCGTGGTGGGATCGCTTGGGCTGCTGGCTTCGGCCAGCATCGGAGGGCTGGTCGGTTTGTACGAGCCGGTACACGGCTCGGCGCCCGACATTGCGGGGAAAGGGATTGCCAATCCGCTGGGGGCAATTTTGTCGGTGGCGATGTTGTTGCGGCATTCGTTTCAGTTGGAGAAAGAAGCCGCCTGCGTCGAGAATGCGGTTTCGATCGTGCTGGCAAAAGGTGCGCGGACGGCGGATTTGGCGGGGAAAACCCACACCGCGATTTCCACCACGGAGATGGGGCACCGTGTCGTTGAAGCCGTGAGGGCGGCGAATGCGACGTCCCAGCAGGCAGAGAAGTCGGCGTGATTGAGCGGGATATATACCTTCACAATTTTTTCTTACCTTCCGCTAAAATCTTTGTTTCCGCTAACTTGCGAGGCTGGGATCTGCCTTGATCTGCGCAAAATCCTGAGCCGCAAGAACTTGCAGGCAAAATATTCCGGAATAAGGAGTTAGCTGCGGATCTCGAGCCGCGGAATGTTCTGGTGCTGCCGGGTTGATTGGGATTGCCCTGACCCATATTCCTAGTTTGTGCGTTCCCATATTCTCAGTAAAGGTTGTTCGTCACAGGAAATTGGATTCTTTTTGTGGAAAGCTGTGGAAAAAGGTCGTGGCGCGATCGAGTCAAGAACCCCACCCAAGCGAAGCTTGGACGGGGCACCCGCGAAGGGTAAGCCGGACCACCCGCCTGATCCCGACCTTGCGACAAATCACCGCCACTCGTGCCAGGCTTCCACCTGTCGCAAAGCGGCAACGATCTGCTCTCCCGTGCTGCCCTTCTTGGGCATCGTCCTCGTCTCCTCTCTCGGACTTCTGCCCCAGCTTGCCTCTACTTTCCGCTGTGTCAGTTTTTGGGTTTTGGGTCAAGTCCGGCATGGGGGTTTGCGCCGTCTCTGCCTGCGAGGCCTGCGAAGCTGTGGAGCACGGTCAACTTTGGTGTTCACGGCTGTTCCAGGTAACATGGCCAGCATCCGCAAACACCTCGAAGGCCCCGATAAAAATAGGGGCTTCGGCCTTTTTGATAGCCAAGCTAGACTCTCCGCGCATCTCGATGCGATGAACATTGTGGACTAAACGATCAAGGATTGATCGCGTTCGACCCTAGATACTATCTGCGCATCACGGGTCCCCAGACTTCTTCGTGACCCGCCTCTGCCGATTAGCCCTGATAAATATGCGAGCAAGTACAGGCACCCAGCAAGAACGTAAAGGAAGCGGAACCCGAAATACATCGAGTTATATTCCATAAGTCCACCGCACATAGCTCCGAGGAGATTTAACCCTAGAATGTTGGAAATCTGGCCACGCGAGCGCAGTAACGTGGAGAACACGATACCTGAGAATAATACGGGGCAGGTAAGCAGAGCTACCAATCCTATGCGACCGGGCCAACTGAAAGAAAAGTTTCCGCCTCGCGGCATCCACCAACCGATGGCGATACTGAGGAGCAAGAAAGAGTACATTACAAGAGTTCCTCTAATTGCCAAGCGCTGCACAATCCAGTTGGCCAAAAATGCCATAAACAGTACGGCAACGATTACGATACCGATAACCTGCCACGAGTTCCCGAACAACAAACCCAGCTCAGTTATGGCCTTGGTCTCGATCAGCATGAATCCAGCCCCCAGGAAAAAGAAAGGAGCATGTTTAGATTGTGGACGTAGCTCCACAAACCTGCTAAAGATGAAAATGGAGAGAGCCAGAATGACTGCGAGCATCAGTAGGTACGAAGCAGGATAGATCCGCCTGGGCATATAAAAGAACGGCCAATCATCGGTGGACACGTCAGCGGCGAGGGAAGGGCTCGAATAGAAGTCTGTCCTGTCGCTGAATCCACTCTGTTGCAGCAAAGCTGGTGCGACACTCATGTTTCTGTGATTCGCCTCCAAGAAAATTACTGTCCCGTCATGGCCTGCCTGTACGCACAGCGGCGGTCGTCCGTCAAACGCGCTCTGCAACATCAAATAGAGCTTGCGTCCGAGTTGCGGACTAATTACGTAAAAGGAAAGCGACAAGATTCCATCTTCCCGTAACCTGGAACGCGCCTCCCGCAGACCTTCAACCGTATACACGAATGAATCCAATCGCACGCTGGACGCCTGACTGAGCAGAGTATGAGAGTCGAGCAAACCGTAAACCACAAGATCGTAGTGCTCCGATGTGGTGCGGAGAAAGATCCGAGCATCATCGATGACCTGGTGCACACGCGGATCGGAGTAGGGATGTTCGGGGTGCGCAACTCTTCCTTCCATAAGAATTGCTGGATCGATCTCAACTGCGTCGATCCTTTGCGCGCCATTTCGGAGGGCTGCGGCAACATCGTTTCCTGTTCCGGCGCCAACGACCACAACGGAGCCAGGGACATGCCCGTACAGTTGATAAGGAAACTCGTAGTAGCTGCGAGTCTTGCTCAGTTCAGGATCCAAATCGACGTTGCGGTTAGAATGTGCCAAGTCGATCACACGTTGATAAATATGTCCGGCAGCGGTGATCAGGGTCAGTCCGTGTCGATCAGGTCCTACCTCAAGCAGTTGATACGGTGAGTAAATACGCTGCCACCCTGGATTGACTGGCCATGCCAGAATCAAGATCGAGAGCACCGCAGAGGTAAGGCCAAATACAAGTACACGAACATTCCATTCGTGGAATAACAGAAGCGGCGTGAATGCAAGAAGAAACCAAATGGTCGGTGGTGTCCAAAATGCGCTCAAGCAAAACATCAGCAAGATGCCCAGTACACTTCCTATTAAATTGATGCTGTAACCTGAAAGTTTCTCCCGCCTCTCCAGGAGGCAGCCGCACAACTGGCCAACTGGCAGAAACGCAAGGGCGGTAAGCAGGAAAATTAGGGCCAGGAGATAATTGGTCGGGAGGCCAAAGCCAGCGTTAGCAGCCGTCGGCAGCCCCATGCTGAGCTGCTCGGAGAAGGGCACGAACTTAAGACTGATTCGATCGGCATCAGCAAGTCCATATCGGAGGCCCAAAAGCAGGGCGAACTGCCAGCCGAGAAGTGGAACGGTTAAGAAGAGGGGCAGCCACTTTCGATTTCCCAGCGCGTAGCCCACTCCCAGACCTGCGAAGCAACCCAAAAGCGAGTAATTCTTGTAAAAAGCAAGAACCTCGTAAACCGACGCCTGCCAGCGGATCATTGCTAGTTCGAGGAAAAGGCTTACCGCGGCGGAGATGAGAATCGCGAAATCAACATAGCCGTCAGGAAGATGCAAAAGGAACTGGGACTGCCTTTCAGCCGCCGATTCGATAACTGGTGTCAATCGCGCAAGTAGGGCGAAGACACCAAAAATGCAGATCGCCCCCAGGAAGATCGTCAGCATCATCGACACTGGGAACATCGGGCGCTGAGTCATGGCCCGGCTGATGAGGCACGTTAGGAGTGGAGCCACAAAGCTGCCAAGCACCGCCAATCGGACCAAGCGCACATAAGGACGCACGAACGCCTCCACGAAGGATCGCCTCCGTTTTCCCCACGCCTTCTAAACTAATAGGTGAGCCTATACAAGTTGACTGAACGGAATTGCGTCCCGAGCGAGCCTCTGTCTATCAGGTGCCATCTTAAACGGAGAATGTGGTCCTTCCACCAAATATCTCAGATCATTACTTTTCGGCGGACGTACTGCAAAAGATCGCATTGCAATTAGCATTGTTAGGAGAAGCAGCGCAAATCGAGTTGTCTTCTTACAGGTCTTGGGCACCGTTTTGGCTCTTGTGAATCAGTTCCTTTCTGAGTCCAATCGGAGTCACGTCACGTACAAAGCCGCGGAGCGGCGGCACATGTTAGCCCAGAGCCTGGTTGCTCATCCTGCGCTGAGCAACTCTCACCGGCTACCTTCGAGGAGCAAGCAACAGGACGAAATAACTTGGTTATGCTTGGGGCCCGCGACTGCCGGGCAGCGTCTTGGTTGCAGAAACCGCTGTTGCCGTATGGCCGTCGTATTTCCCCGTCAAGTCGTTCCAGCGGATGTGGAGCATCTCCAGGAACATGCGAGAACCGTCGATCAGGGGGTTGATACGGGTGCCGCCGCTGTGTCCCCAGGCCACGGGGACTTCCTGCACTTTGAAGCCGAACTTGCGGGCGAGAAACAGAATTTCGGGGTCGAATCCCCAGCGCTCGATTTTCTGCAGCGGGAAGATCGCCTGGACAGCAGGGCGCTTGAAGGCTTTGAAACCGCACTGGGTGTCTGCGAACTGCAATCCGAGCGTGAGACGCAGCAACAGGTTGAAGATTCGTCCGAAAAGTTGGCGGTAGAGAGGCTGGCGCTGAGTCTGGGTTTCAGCTCGCAGCCAGCGCGAGCCGATGGCGATATCCGCACCGGCTTCGAGCGCCTGGAGAAGCTTCGGCGCCTCCTCGATCGGGGACGACAGGTCGGCATCACTAAAGAGCACGATCCGTCCGCGGGCGCTGAGCATGCCCATGCGCACGCTGAATCCCTTGCCACGGTTGCCGGGATTCTCTACCAATCGAAGGGCTGGATTTGCTGCGGCGTGCTCACGGACAATATCGGACGTGTTGTCGCGAGAGCCGTCATTGACCACGATGACCTCAGCGTCCCATCCCTGGGCGTGCACGTAGGCGAGCACCTTCTCCAAAGTCGCGCCCAGGCGCGCACCCTCGTTGTAGGCCGGAACGACGACGCTGTAGATGGGCTCCAAAACTAGTTCTCGGTACTCAGTACTCGGTACTCAGTTTTGTAATTGTACGTTTTTGGGCGTGCCTTTAGGGATAAGAGAATTCCTTATATCGCAGGGGGAAAACTTCAGCTAAGTCGGGCCTATACCTGAGAACGAAAATTGCATCATGCCACCTGCTGCTTCTGCTCGAGCATGGAGAAATATTCGGCCACGAGTTCGGCGTCCCAGAGACCGCGGCGGGCTTCTTCGCGCATAGTCTGGGCGGCCTGGTCGTGGGTGAGGGGCGCTTTGTAGGATCGCGCCGTGCGCAGGGCGTCGTAAACGTCGACCACCTGCAGAATCCGCGGCAGCACTGGAATGTCGGGCGCGGTCAGGCCGTCAGGGTAGCCTGAGCCATCCGAGTGCTCATGGTGATGGCGGATGATGGGCAACACCAGGCGAAGAGAACGCAGAGGCTTACAGATGTTCTCGCCCGTGATGGGGTGAAGCTTCATCACCGCCCATTCCGCGGGTGTGAGGTTGCTGCCCTTTTTCAGGATGTCATCCGGCACGGCGATCTTGCCGAGATCGTGCAGGAATCCCGCTCGTTTCAGAGCGATGATGGAATCTTCGTCCATGCCGAGGTGCCGGCCAAGATCGGCGGCACGCACCGAAAGGCGTTCGCAATGGCCTTCTGTATAGGGATCGCGGCCTTCGACGATGAGGCCCAAAGTACACAGCACAGAATCGGCAGTTTCCAGTTCGTCGGTGAATTCTTTGAGGCGCAAAAGGGATTTCACCCGGGCGATCAGTTCTTCGGCGAGCACGGGCTTGTTCAGAAAGTCGTCGGCGCCGGCCTCGATGCCGCGCACCCGGTCGCTGCTGTCGCTGAGTCCGGTGATCAGGACAAAGGGGATTAGGCGAGTTGCCACGTTTTCTTTGAGGCTGCGACAGAGTTCGTAACCGGACTTGCCCGGCATCATCACGTCGGAGAGGATCAGGTCCGGCGTCTGGCGGCGGATTTCGTCTTCCGCCTGCTCGGCGTTCGCGGCAGTGGTCACATCGTAGCCGCGGATGCTGAGCAACTGGCTCATCAATCCCGCAATGCTGGGCTGGTCGTCGACCACCAGAATGCGAGGTGCGCGTCGTCGTGGTAGAAGATCACCCATCTCTTGATAGGAAGCGGCTACTTCCCTGGAAGTTGTCCGAGCATCGGGCTGCGCCGGAGTACCAGGAGCGGAAGGGGCACTGGTCGCGTCGTTCCCTCGACCTTCGATTTTACCGTTATTTTCCACTTTTGACTGGGCCCGGAAGAGCCTTTTCAAACGGTAGCACCATTTTGCACTACGTGCTATTCCCACTTCGGGACCCCGGTCGCCTGTGTGTGACGAGAAGCCTTGCTTCGGGCCTCGTTTCCTGCCTACGCTCGGTTCATGCGATTTGCAGTGCTTTTCCGCCTGCTGGCTGGCTTCGTCTTGTGGGCGATGCTGGCTGCCAGTGCTGCTGGCGCTGGCGCCAAGGCTCATGTCATCACGTTCGGGAAGTGGACATCGGCGGAGTGGCTTCCCGCCGCGAGCACCGAGGGAGAGAAGCCGCTGACTATGAAGGTGCGGGCGCTGATCGTGGACGGGCGCATCAAGGAATACGTGGTGGGTTCGGCGCACGAAGTCACCGAACGTTTATTCGTGGAGCGGCGCGCGTTTCGAGTGAACGACAGTCTTGCGGACGAAGCGATTCCGCGGTGGCAGTGGCAGCGCGGGGGCTGGCTGCTGGTTGATCGCACGACGGGCCGCGTTTCTGCGATCAACCTTCCTGAGTACGATGCATTCTACTCGGCTGCCAGCTGGTACCGGGATTACGTCGCTTACTGCGGGGTTTCTGACGACGGGAAAAAAATCTTTGCCATCGTGGCGCAGCTGAGCCGGCGCAAGGCGGTACTGAAGAAGGCGTTGTCGAGTGATGGCTTGCCCGACGATGCGCCGCCCGACTCGGCTTGTCCCGCGCCAATGTGGCAGCGGAACCCAGCGCGGGTCAGCTTCGAGCGGATGGGGAGCGCGAAGGAGACTTATGCGGTGCGCGGGCATGTCGTCGATGTGGTGAACGACGCGGAGGAGGAAGAGGAAGGGGCGAACTAGCATCATGTCCCATAAATACGTGCCAAAATCTGGCGCACACTTCGACGCAGCGTTGCCAGAGCATTGGCGCTGCAAACAAAATGCATGGGCCCTTCGCTTTGCTCAGGATGACAAGTCGAAATTATGCTGCGAATTTACGGGACACAACCCTAGCGAAGGCAAGTGTTAGTCGCCGGCCGCTTCCACGGCGGGGAGATCCTCGGCCACCGTTCTTTCCTTGATCTTGGCGCTGGTGACGAGGATGACTGACAGGATGACGATCGCGCTGCCGGCCAGAATGAAGCGGTCGACGCGCTCGTGCAGGACGAGCCAACCCAGCAATACCGCGACCACGGGATTGACGTAAGCGTAGGTCGAGACCTTGGACGTGGGCACGTGCTCGAGCAACCAGATATACGCGCTGTAGCCGACCCAGGAACCGCATACCACGAGGTACAGCACCGCGCCAAGACCGCGGGCGGTCCAAGTGACGCGAGAGAGATCGCGGTTCACTACGGCGAAGAGAAAATTTCCAACGCCGGCAGCCGTCATCTGCCAGCCAGTGGCACTGAACACGTCCATGCCGGACTGCCAGCGCTTGGAGAGCACCGATCCCAAGGCCCAGCTGAATGATCCGCCGAGCAGGCTGAGCGAAGCCCACAATTCGCGGTGGCCGAGCGCTCCAGCCTGCAGCTCGGGCCAGAACAGGACGAAGAGTCCAGCGATCCCGAGGGCAAGGCCGGCCTTGCCTCGCCCTGAAATGTGATGATCTCCAAGCAGTAGAGAGTCAAGAACCAGGAACCATAACGGCGTGATCGCGATGATGAGTGCGGCCAGGCCGGTTGAGACTGCGAGTTCGGCGTAGGAGAGGGTCAGGTTTCCGCCCATCAAGAGCAACAAGCCGACTACGGCGGCCAGTGCGATTTGGCGCGGAGAGTAGCGAATCTTTCTCCCCGTGGCGGCGCAGACCGTCAGCATGACCACTCCGGCGATTGAGAAGCGCAGGCCACACATCAGTGCAGGAGGAATGGTCTGCACCGCGATATCGATGCCGAGATAGGTCGAGCCCCAGAACAGGTAGACGAGTCCGAAGGCAAGAATCACCATCCACCGGCTTGGGCGCAGGGCAGAGTGCATTGCAATGGAGAATAGCGGGCGAAAGTTACAACTCATGAGACATCCGAGGTGGGTGATTGGATTCTAAATTTGCGGTCGTGGGCAGTGGTGACTTGACCTCGCCGGTGCTGCGGGAGATCCCTCGCTACGCCGGAAGAACGGCTCCGTTCGGGATGACACCGTAGATTGAGGGGAAGTTAAAACGGAGTCACTAGCCAGTTTGGGGCAAAATCACGAAGGGCGACCGCTACTTCAGCTTTTCATACTCGGCTTTGGCGGTTTTGAGAATTGGTACGTCTGCGTCCGCGTCTTTCCATATAGCAAAGAAATCCTGATAGGCGGCTTTGGCTTTGGGAGCGTCGCCCTGCAGCGCGTAGGCACGTCCCAGGCCCACATGAGCCAAGGAATAAAGAACGCCCGTGGGATCGACGCCGCGATGGTCAAGAATTTTCTGGAACTCGGCGGCGGCCTTCGCTCCGTCGTGCGCGCGCAGAAAGGCTTCGCCACGGATGTAGTTAGGGGCGTATCCCGACGCTCGTGGGCCAGCCCCAAGTTCGTAGGGGATGGCAGAGTCGGTTTGCGCGATGGCCTCTGCTGGTTGGTTATGTTGAAGACTCAGAACTGCGCGCGCGCAGGGAAGGAACACCTGGTTGAGCACGGTGTCAGAAGGGGATTCCTTGGCCAAATCGTCGATCAGCTTTTGCGCTCGCGCCGCATCGCCCACGCTGGCGAACAAATAGGCTGCGGCTGCCTGCGAATCTGCATCGCCGGATCGGGCGAGAGCGGCGCTCGTCTGCTGGCGGGCTTCCGGTAGGAAGCCGGTTTCCGCATCGCAAGCTGCCTCGCTGGCCAGAACGCCGGCGCCAAATTCTTTGTATCCGCGGGATTGGGCTGCGCTCAGTGCGCGGGCGAAAACCTCTCGCGCTTCTTTGACTTTTCCCAGCGCACACCGGCTTTCTCCCTGGAAGAGAAGGAGGATCGGCTCTTGGGGCCTGCCTCCGGCATGTTCCAACTCGCGCTGCATGGCACTCTCGTCACCGCGAATGAAGTCGTTGCCGAAAAGAATCAGGTGTACCGACCACGCCTCAGCTTTTTGTGCGATGGCCTGCTCTGCTACCGCGTTGGCTTCGTCGTAGCGATTGAGATATTGATAGGCAGATGAGACATTCTGATACGCGTAAGGGTCTTTGGGATCGAGTTGCAGCGCCTCGCTGGCGTTGGCCAAAGACTTTTCGTGCTGGCCCAGCGTGGCATACAGCAGGGCCAGGTTGTCGCGTGGAATGTTGTCGCGGGGATAGGTCTGCTTCCACTGCTCCAGCAGTTGCGCACTCTGATCGGCCTGCCGCTTGAGCGTGTCGTAGTAGTGACCGGCGATGTAGAACCGCTCGCGCTCACTGGCGCGGTCCTTGAGGTCAAAGGCTTTCTGGAGGCATTCGCGGGCGTGCTGGGTGTCGGTCAGATTGCTGTACGCGACGCCGAGGACAGCCCAAGCCATGGCGAAGTTTGGATCGAGTTCGACGGCGCGCTTCAAGTGTGGGATGGCCCCGTCGTCGTCGAACGTTGAATGAGCGGCCTGACCCAGGCTGTATGCCTTCAACGCGTCGAGCGACGACGTAGTGGCGGCTTCCAGCGGAGTGGCAAATTTCTGGACCGACCCGATCGACTCTCCGAGCTTTTCCCGCAGACTCGAAGCCGCGCGGTCCAGCGACTTCAACACTTGTTCTTTGCTTTCGGCTTCGACTTGTTCGCGGTCCAGGGAGTCGTTGGTCTGGGCATTTACGGCTTCCAGCGCGATCACGTAGTGGCTGCCAAGGCTCGAGATGGAGCCGGTGAGCATAGCCTTGACGCCCTCGCGCAGGCAGATCTCGTGGGCGATGTCTTTGGTTACCCGCTCGTCGGGCGACCTGCCCATGAAGCGCAGGGCCTGCTGGATTCTCGACTCGGGAAGGATGTTCAGATACGGGGACTGCTCCAGTTGCACGGCCAGAGCCTGTTTCAAGGTGCCGTCGAAAACCGCGTCCCCGGTGGTATTGACGAAGTCGGCAAGCAGGACGCTGTCTTTTTCGGTGAGCTTGGCAGAGTGCCGGGAACGAAAATACAAGCCGCCGGCAACAAGCAGGACCATTATTACGGCTGCGGCTAGAACCAGAATCCCAGTGGGCTTCTTGCGCGCGACCGTGGCGGCCGGCGCGGCGACGGCTTGCGATGCGCCAGAGGCTTGGCCCGCGGGTACGCGGGTGGCAGATGAGCTATGGGCGGCCTGCTGGGCCGTTTCCTGAGCGACAGCGACGGAACCGGAGCTGGTGGCGAGGGCGCGGCCACTATCGGTATCGCGTTTCAGGCGCTGCAGGTCGGCGCGAATGTCTGCGGCGCTTTGATAACGCAGGTTGCGGTCTTTCTCCAGCGCCTTGTTGATGATGTCTTCCAGCTTTGGCGGCAGGTCGGGATTCAGGCGAATTGCCGAAACCGGCGCGCGATCGAGGATAGCCTGGAACATCAGAGCCGACGTATCTCCACGGAAGGGCAGGGTTCCGGTGGCCATCTCGTAGAGCACAACGCCAAAGGAAAACAGGTCCGTGCGCGGGTCGAGTTCTTTGCCTTTGGCTTGCTCGGGCGACATGTAGGCGACGGTGCCCAGAGTCGAGCCGGGGCTGGTGAGATGTTCTTCGACCATAACCGCGGTGGGCGCGGTCATGTCGGGGACGGGGGCGGAGTCACCCGTGGCGGACTTCACCTTGGCCAGGCCGAAATCCAGAATCTTGGCGTGCCCGCGCTTGGTGACGAAGATGTTGGCGGGCTTGATGTCGCGGTGGACGATGCCGCCGGCGTGGGCTGCGTCGAGGGCGTCGGCAATCTCGATGCCCAGCGAGAAGATCGTTTCCAACTCCATGGCGCGGCTGCCGATCAGGTGCTTCAGCGTGGAGCCGTCGAGGAACTCCATGACGAGGAAGGTGCGGCCGGCGTCCTCGCCAATGTCGTAGATGGTGCAGATGTTGGGATGATTGAGCGCCGAAGCAGCCTTAGCTTCACGGCGGAAGCGCTCCAGGGCCTGGCGGTCCTGGGCGAGGTCTTCGGGGAGGAACTTGAGGGCGACGAAACGGCCGAGGCGGGTGTCTTCGGCTTTGTAGACCACGCCCATGCCGCCGCCACCCAACTTCTCGATGATGCGGTAATGAGAGATGGTCTGATCGAGCAATGGGCGCCCCGTCCGTGGTGAGCAATGCTAAGGCGAGGGGCGCGGGAAGTCAAAGACAGCTGCCGGCTGGAGTGGCAGAAAAAGCCAGTCGAGCTTTGCTCGACCGGACAGCCGGGAGCGGCTGTCCCCAGATGAGGACTTGTTAGAGCGATATATCGGGTTACCAAAGGGGGTTACGCCGCTGAGCACTTCCGGCTATAATCAGGCAGTGATGTTGACCGTTCGCGATGCTGCACACCAATCCCAATTCGCATTTGCCCGAGTGCTGGCTGCAGTGCCTGGTGTGTCCGCGGCGCTATCGGGCGAACCTGCCTTCGCGGTTGCGTCCTAACCTATTCGGTAGCGATTAATTCCATCCTCTGCCTGATTCGCCCTGGTCCTGCGCCGGCTCGAACCGGAGTTGCGCATGGCGGGGTTGCACCGACCCACAACTAGCGGCCGACTACTGACGGCCGCGGAGGATGCCATGACTACCAAAACCATGACCGCAATCGGTCCCAAGATCAAGACTGCCCTGCCCGGGCCTAACGCCTTGCGCGTGCTCGAGGGCGACCAGAAATACATTTCGCCGTCGTATACCCGGTCGTACCCGCTGGTGGCGAAGAGCGGGCGCGGCATCATCGTGACCGACGTCGACGGCAACGAATTCTTTGATTTCTCCGCGGGCATCGCCGTGACTTCGACTGGGCACTGCCATCCCGATGTGGTCGCCGCCATTCAGAAGCAGGCGGGCGAACTGATCCACATGTCGGGCACCGATTTCTACTACGAAAACATGGTAGAACTCGCCGCTCGGCTGTCGAAGATCGCGCCCATGCGCGGACCTCACCGGGTTTACTACGGCAACTCGGGAGCGGAGGCGATCGAATGCGCGCTGAAACTGGCGCGCTATCACACTAAGCGGCAGAACGTGATCGCGTTTTTCGGCGCTTTCCATGGGCGCACCATGGGTGCACTGTCGCTGACGGCGTCGAAGCCGCAGCAGCGGCGGCGGTTTGCTCCGCTGGTGCCGGGCGTAACCCACGTGCGCTATCCAGACGTTTACCGCGGATGCACGGGCGGCCCGCAAGAGGCGGAAGAGTTCGCCCTGGGCTGCGCCCGCTTCATCGAAGAAAAGTTGTTCAAGACCACTCTCCCCCCCGAGGAAGTCGCTGCGATTTTCGTCGAACCGGTGCAGGGCGAGGGTGGATACGTTGTGGCCCCAACCGTCTTCATGCAGGAACTGCGGCGCATTTGCGACCGGCACGGCATCCTCCTGGTGGTGGACGAAGTGCAGAGCGGCGTTGGGCGCACGGGAAAGTGGTGGGCGGTGGAGCACACCGGCGTTGAGCCCGACATCGTCTGTGTAGCGAAGGGAATTGCCTCGGGCATGCCGCTGGGGATCACGGTGAGCCGCGCGGAAATCATGGACTGGGTTCCGGGTTCGCACGCCTCTACCTTCGGCGGCAACCCCGTAGCGATCGCCGCGGCGCTGGCAACTCTTGATGTGATCGAGAAGGAGCACCTGCTCGAGAACGCGCACCACGTAGGAAATCACATGCTGAAGCGCATGGCCGACTGGCCCTCGAAACTGAGGCTGGTGGGCGATGTGCGGGGACGCGGGTTGATGATCGGCGTCGATGTCGTGAAAGACAAGGTGACCAAGGAATACGGGCACGCCGAGCGCGACCGCATCGTGGAGATGGCGTTCGAGCGCGGCGTGCTGTTCCTGGGGTGCGGGCCGAGCACCATCCGCCTGTGCCCGGCGCTGGTGGTCACCAGGGAAGAGGCCGACGTTGCCCTGGATGTGCTCGAAGAATGCATCAAGCTGGTAGGCTCGTAGGCTAGCTGATGTCCACCGCCGCTGCATTGCGGGGGTGACTTTTTCGTCATCGCGGTCTTTCCCGGTTCGGGAACGTCTCCGCTCCAAATCGCACCCGTCAGTGAGCGAAGTCACATCTGAGGAGCATCTCTCCAGATAACATTGGGTTCGACCAGTGATGCTTCCTGCAGTTTTTACTCGAACGATCATCCGCAGCCTGGATTGGGTTGCACGGCGCGTGCTCCCGCCTGATCCGAGTCCGCAACGGCATCAAGTGGGGAGACGGGGCGAAGAGGACGCGTACTTCCATCTGCGAACACTGGGTTACACCATGGTGGAGCGGAATTTTCGCTCGCCACGTTGCCGTGGAGAAATCGACCTGATCGGATGGGATGCGGATGTTCTTTGTTTCATTGAAGTTAAGACTCGCACATCGCGCGATGTGAAGCCGCCTGAGGCGGCAGTAGACCGACACAAGCGGCGCGAGATCGCGGAAGTAGCACGAGAGTACCTGAGGCGGCTGCCACCATCGTGCCAGTGGAGATTCGATATTGTAAGCGTATACTATGACAGTCTAACGCCCAGCCCGCAGATGGAAGTATTTCGGAACGCCTCCCTGGCGGGTAGAATATGAAGTTTGCGTACTCCATTGAAAGGATTTAGTTAGTGCCGGAGCTGAGAAAAGATCCGATTGTAGGCCGCTGGGTAATTATCTCGACGGACCGGGCGAAGCGCCCAACCGATTTTGTTCGCGAAAATATGAAGATCAAGGGGGGATTCTGCCCCTTTTGTTACGGGAACGAGGGCAAGACCCCTCCCGAGATTCAGGCCTATCGTCCGAACCCGAATGGCGGGCCTCCGCCACAACGTGACACTCCGGGATGGACGGTCCGGGTAGTGCCGAACAAGTTTCCCGCCCTGGGCATCGAGGGTAATCTGAACCGGCAAGCCGAGGGCATGTTTGACCGCATGAACGGGGTCGGGGCACATGAGGTCATCGTTGAAACCCCCGACCACACGGCTAGCCTTGCGACCCTTCCTCCCAAACGTATTGAAGACGTTCTCTGGACGTTCCGCGACCGCATCCTGGACCTGAAGAAGGACCGGCGGTTTAAGTACATCCTGATCTTCAAGAATCACGGGGAGGCGGCCGGAGCATCGCTCGAGCACGCCCATTCACAACTGATCGCTCTGCCGATTCTTCCTATCAACGTGACCCAGGAATTGGAGGGGGCGAAGCAGTATTTCCTCTACAAAGAGCGCTGCGTATTCTGTGACATTATCCGGCAGGAGATGGATGCCGGGATCCGCGTGGTATCAGAAAACGAAAACTTCGTTACGCTTGCGCCTTACGCTCCGCGGTTTCCGTTCGAGACCTGGATTCTGCCCAAGCAGCACGAGTCGGCGTTTGAGAACTCGTCATCGCACATGTTCGAAAACCTGGCTCGGGCAATGAAAAATCTGCTCAGCCGGGCCGATCGCGTGCTCGACAATCCGCCCTACAACCTGGTTATTCACAGTTCGCCGGTGCAGGACCCGACCAACGATCACTATCACTGGCATATCGAATTCATGCCGAAGCTAACCAAGACCGCAGGATTTGAATGGGGCACCGGTTTTTATATCAATCCCACTCCACCGGAAGAAGCGGCAAAGTTTCTGCGTGAGGCCAACGTGGAGGAAGTTGCTCCGGTGCCAGTGGGCTAAGCCGAGTTATTTTCAGAAAAGAAAAATAGGGCACGGCATGGCGCCGTGCCCTTTTCAATTCAGCCGGAGAGAGAGAGAAGGGCCTATAGATCGTAGCGGCCCCCTGATGAAAGCAGGATAGACTCACTCCGACCCGGCGCATGTCAAGGATATGTAAAATCTCCGCGAAAACTTCGGCGGTCGAAAGCAGCCCCCGCCGCGTTCGTTGACGCATCCCCGATTGGATCAATACTATGGGGCGGCTTCGAGGTTCTCCCCAGATGAACAAAAGCTGCTTGTTGGTGCTGCTGCTGGCGGAGTGGGCTTACGCCGCGCCTGCTCCCTCTACCCTAATAGCGAATATCCCGAGCCGTACGACGGTAAACCTCAATGGCGCGTGGCAAGCTATCGTGGACCCGTTTGACAATGGAAAGGCGAGGGGATTTTTCCGCAACGAAAAGCCGCAAAGCAAGAGTGATTTGGTTGAGTACAGCTTCGATGCATCTCCCCTTCTGAATGTTCCGGGAGACTGGAACACCCAGCGCGAACAATTGATGTTCTATGAAGGACCGGTGTGGTACCGGCGGGAGTTCCACCACCAAAAGCGAGCGAACACGAGGGTTTTTGTCTACTTCGGGGCTGCCAACTATCAGGCTGGCGTCTACCTGAACGGGGAAAAGCTGGGTGAGCACGAAGGAGGTTTTACCGCATTCAATTTCGAAGCGACTTCGTTACTGCGGGACGGCGAGAACTTTCTGATCGTGGAAGTGATCAACACTCGCCGCGCCGACACTGTGCCCGCCTTGAAGTTTGATTGGTGGAACTATGGCGGGATTACTCGGGATGTGTCGTTAGTGGAAGTGCCCAGCACCTTCATTCAGGATTACTGGGTGCAACTTACGCGGGGCTCACTGAACGAGATTTCGGGCTGGGTGCAATTGAACGGTGCGCAGGTACGGCAGCAGGTCACACTGGAAATTCCAGAGGCGCACGTGCGGGAGGTCTTGAAGCCGGATTTTGGCGGGTGGGCCAACTTTCGCATTGCGGCAAGGCTTGAGGCTTGGTCGCCGGAGCATCCGAGGCTCTACGACGTGGCTCTGACCAGCGGTGCCGACTCCGTCCGCGACCAGATCGGTTTTCGAACGATCGAAGTGCAAGGGTCCCGCATTCTGTTGAACGGCAAGCCAATCTTTCTGCGCGGCATCTCGATGCATGAGGAGGCGCCTTTTCGTGAGGGACGCGCCTTCAGCCCGGAGGACGCACAGACTCTCCTGGGATGGGTGAAGGAACTGGGATGCAATTTCGTCCGCTTCGCCCACTATCCGCACACCGAGAACGAGATTCGTCTAGCGGACCGCATGGGGCTGCTCGTCTGGTCGGAGATTCCCGTCTATTGGGACATCGACTGGACGAACCCGGCGACACTGGCCAACGCCGAGACGCAACTGCGGGACATGATTGCGCGCGATCATAACCGGGCTGCGGTCATTCTGTGGTCGCTTTCCAACGAGACTCCGGTGAAGCCGGAGCGCGTGACGTTTCTCAAGCAGCTTGCCCAGGATGCGCGGGAGCTCGATTCTACGCGGCTGATCACGTCTGCCTTGAATCACGTGGACGACACAGGCCCCAATGAGCGCACCATCGCCGATCCGCTGGCAGACGTACTGGATGTACTCGGCCTCAACGAATATTTGGGATGGTACTGGGGGCGGCCGGAAGATGCCGACAAGATGCAGTGGAAATCGAAGTGGGACAAGCCGCTCATCCTCAGCGAATTTGGTGGTGGCGCGCCCTACGGGCGCCATGGCGATGCGGACGAGCGCTGGACTGAGGAGTACCAGGACAGTCTATTTCAGCATCAGCTTGGCATGGTGGAGCGTATGCCGGGCCTAGCAGGGCTGACGCCGTGGGTTCTGATGGATTTTCGCTCGCCGGCGCGGATGCTTCCAGGGGTGCAGGACTATCACAATCGCAAAGGGCTGATCTCGAATCGAGGTCAGCGGAAGCTGGCTTTTTATACGCTGCAGAAGTTCTATAAAAAGCTCGCGGAAGCGGGGAAGTAGGGTGGTTTCGCGGTGTGGATCCCGCATTTCAGGGAAGAGTTCCCAAGACTACGGGGTCTGCGCTCCTCGAGATCCTTCCCTCCGCCTGAAAAACGGCTCCGGTCACGATGACTCTAAGGAAAATTTCAACGTAGCTCAAGCTTGTGTACGGTCCTGGAATTCTTCGTGCCACGCCATCTGGATCGCTTCCAGCTTACCTTCATTCGACGCTTTAGGATCACCGGCGAAGTCGGGCAACTCCGTCACGTAGCGATGCAGGTCGGTGAAACGCACAGTCAGCGGATCGAGTTCAGGGTGAGTCTCAGATAGCAGGATGCCGAGGTCTTCGGCGTCATCCCAGGTCAGTTGTTTCGCCATCTCAGTGGTGCTCCTCAGAGATGTAATTACGGTTCCAGGCGGGGATTTCGACGACTACTTTTCCGGGCTTTGTAATCTGAGCCTGGCAGCCGAGACGCGAGTTTAGCTGGAGATCGGCGGCCATGTCCAACCGGTCGGCCTCGTCGTCGTCCATCTCGGAGAGGTTCTCGGCGCCTTCCTTCACCCAGATATGGCAGGTGGTGCAGGCGCAATTGCCGCCGCAGGCGTGGTCGAGCGGGATGCCGAAATTCAGGGCCACGTCGAGCAGGGATTCCTCTTTGCCGTGATCCTCGTAGGGCAGTTTGCCGTGCTCAAATTGCACCGTCTTGCCCTCGGGCAGAAACGTGATCTGTACGGTGTTTGCGCCGGGGGCGTCTTCGGTCAACGTGCCAACTCCTGTGCCTTGGGTTTTCTCGTTTTCCATGTTGCTCCTCAATCTTGCGTTGTCATCCTGAGCGAAGCGAAGGACCTATGTAATCCTAGCGAGTTGCATAGGTCCTTTGCGGCAAACAACGCCGCTCAGGATGACAACAAAAACGGTTATTCAAACTCTGCCTTCGCCATGGGATGCGGCGCCGTAGGCCCTTCGCCAAGGTCGGTCTCATCCATGTTTTTGCCTTTGAGCGCGGACGACACGGCGGTGTCCATCATCAGTTCAGCCAGACGCGTCGTGCCCTGGTTCAGGGCGTCGATGGCTTTGCGAATCGCCTGATAATCGTCCTCGGCCCTTACCGCAACCAGCGCTTTCTCCATTTTGGCAATCTGCTTTTTCTCGTCGGTTGTGAGTTGTCCCCATGCCGGGCTCTTCTTGCCCTTTTCCAGCGCGGCCAGGATCGTCGCGGCTTCGTTGCGCGCTTCGATCACCTGGCGGCGGCGGAAATCCTCTTCGGCGTTGTCGAACGAGTCCAGGATCATGCCTTCGACCTGCTCGTCGGTCAATCCGTAGCTGGGCTGTACCTGAATCTCGGCTTCTTTGCCGCTGCGCTGCTCGCGCGCGGAAACGTGCAGGATGCCGTTGGCGTCGATCAGGAATTTGACCTCGACTCGGGGGATGCCGGCAGCCATCGGCGGAATGCCTTTGAGATCGAAGCGAGCCAGCGAACGGCAGTCCTTGGCTAGTTCGCGCTCGCCTTGCAACACGTGGATGGCAACGTTCGCTTGCCCGTCCACCTGGGTTGTGTAGAACTGCGTCGCCGAGGCCGGAATGGTTGAGTTGCGCAAAATGATCTTGTCTGTGACACCGCCAGCAACTTCAATGCCCAGCGACAGCGGCGTTACGTCGAGCAGAAGCATGTTCTCGGTGGCTTCGGAGCCGCCTCCGAGGATATTTGCTTGCACGGCCGCACCCAGGGCGACGACCTCATCCGGATTCAGATCGATGTGGGGCTCGCGGTGGAACAAGTCTTTCACCAGGGCGCGGACCTTGGGGATTCGCGTCGACCCGCCGACTAGCACGACCTCTTCAATCTGCTCGGGCTTGAGACGCGCGTCTTTCAGAGCCTGCTTGCACGGACCGACCGTGCGGTCGATTACGGGCTGGATCAGTTGCTCGAATTGCTCGCGCGTGATCTCGCGCCGGTATTGTTTGTCGCCGGGCAGTTCAATGTCGAGTTTGACGGAAGGTTGCGACGACAAGGCAATCTTGGCTTCAATCACGGCCTTGCGGATGGCCTGCACCGCCTCGGCGTTAGGGCGGAGGTCGAGACCGGGGTCGCCGCGAATGTCATCGAGCGCGATCGTGATCAGCAGGTTGTCAATGTCGTCGCCGCCGAGATGCGTGTCGCCGTTTGTGGCGATGACCTCGAAGATTCCGTCGTGCAGTTTCAGGATCGAGATGTCGAAGGTACCGCCGCCCAGATCGTAGACCGCGACGATTCCGTTCTGCTTCTTATCGAGGCCATAGGCGAGCGACGCGGCGGTTGGCTCATTGACCAGGCGTAGGACTTCGAGACCGGCGATGCGGCCGGCGTCCTTTGTGGCCTGGCGCTGCGCGTCGTTGAAGTAGGCGGGAACGGTGATGACGGCCTTAGTCACCGGACCACCGAAAAAGCGCTCGGCGCTGCGCTTGAGCTGGCGAAGAATCAGAGCGGAAATCTCGGGAGGCGTGAAAGTCTTATCGCCCAGCTTGATGCGCAGCACTTCGCCGGGCTGCAAGTCTTCCGCCAGGCGGAAGGGGAAGAGTTTCAGTTCCTCCTGAATGTCTTCCATGCCGCGGCCCATCAGGCGCTTGATCGAGTAGACGGCCCGCTCCGGAGTTTCAATGAGGGAATTGCGCGCGGCATTGCCGATGAATGGCTGGTTACTCGCGTCGAGCGCGACCACCGACGGCAGCAGGTTGAGGCCGTCTTCGCCCGGGATCACGACGGGCGTCTCCCCTTGCATGAAGGTCACCAGAGAATTGGTGGTGCCTAGGTCGATGCCGACAATGTGATCAGTAGCCATTTCGTTAGTTGCTTGGGTCAATTCTCCAGCGCCGCATTCACATCTCTCACCAGATTCCGGATATAGTTGCGGCGGTTCAGTACATCCACGATCTTGCCTACGACTTGCGTTCGCTCGTCCGCCAGCTCTGCATTTGCTTGCCGGCTCCGATCGATCAGGCTATCCCAGGCTTTCCACTGAGTTTGGAGTTCCTCGAAGAGCGCGTCGTGCTTGGCCTCGAGCGCAACTTTCTGCTTTCCGATTTCTGCGATCAGGGCAGGGTCTTCGTCGCCCACCTTCTGGTTCATGCGCAGCTCTTCGAGTTCCATGTTCAACTCGAAAACTTCTTCGAGCAAATCTGGGGGCACGATCTGCTTCTTGATCTCTCCAGTGGTTCGGGCCTGCTCGGTGGCGTTCTTGGATTGCTCCTCCAGCGCGACGCCTTCCAGGTGCAGCAGGTATTCGGTGCGCTTGATCGGATCGCGCAGCGTGCGGTAGGCGTCGTTGAGCAGCGAACTCTGTTCCAGGCTCCACTCCTGCTCACGGCTACCGGCGCGGGCGTTCAGATCTGGATGGAGCCTCCGGCTCAGTTCGTAGAAGTCTTTCTCCAGCGCCGCGACATCAAGATCGAGTTTGGGCGGCAGGCCGAAAAACGTGAAGTAGTCGACCGGGACCGGGGGCTGCACCTTCCCGCACGACTCGCAGAAGTGCGCGGCGCGCATGGATCCGCACGACCAGCAGGAATGCGTCTCCTGCGGCAGGGGCTTGGCGCCAATTTCGGTCAGAGAAGACTTTATTGTCACGTTCGAATTCCTTACAGCACGCACTTGTTCGCCGCTCAGGCTGGACCCGGCTTGGAGCGCGACTTGCTCGACCAGGTTGTCCCGTGGCGGAGGCCGCAGGCGGACGAGGGCGTCCGCGCCACACAGGGCCGATCAGGCCGAGAACGAAGTCCCGCAACCGCACGACTTGGTGGCTTGGGGATTCACGAAGACGAAGCCCTGCTGCATCAGCGTTTCCTGATAGTCCAGGATCATACCGTGCAGGTAGATGAACGACTTCGGGTCCACGAACACGCGCACGTCGCTGAACTGGAAAATTCGGTCCCGTTCGCGGGGCTGTGTGTCGAACCGGATGTTGTAGCTCAGGCCTGAACATCCGCCGCCTTGCACTCCCAGGCGCAGACCGCCCTGTTCAGGCGAGATGCCTTCCTTGGCCATCGCGCTGCGAACCTTGGCCAAGGCCTTTTCGGTTACCTGGATCCCTTTGGCCGCGGCCGGCGGTGTTGCCTGTTCTATTGCCGTCGTCGTCATTAACGTGCTTCAGCGGCCACCGGCTTCGCAGATTCCTGCTTTTTCTTCCAGTCGCCGATGGCGGCGCGGATTGCGTCTTCAGCGAGGACCGAGCAATGGATCTTTACCGGAGGCAGCGAGAGTTCCTTCACGATGTCCATGTTCTTGATGCTCAGGGCTTCGTCCACCGTCTTGCCCTTGACCCACTCGGTGGCCAGCGAAGACGAGGCGATGGCGGAGCCGCAACCGAAGGTCTTGAACTTGGCTTCTTCAATGATGTTGGTTTCGCGGTTGACCTTGATCTGCAGCTTCATGACGTCGCCGCACTCGGGCGCGCCGACCAAGCCGGTGCCTACGTCGGTGCTCGATTTGTCCATCGAGCCGACGTTGCGGGGATTGTTGTAATGATCGATCACCTTATCGCTATATGACATTTGCTTCTCCTGAGATTCTTGGAATCTTCTGCCGTCCCTACGGGACTCGTTCGTCTTTGCTCGAGCTACCCGGCACTTCCGTGCCGGTCTTTCACATTCCGCCGCTTCGCGGCTGAGTTCTCACAGTACTGAGACGTTCTATTCTCCCGCCCACTTCACGTCTTTCAGATTGATGCCTTCTTTCGCCATTTCGTAGAGCGGAGAAAGTTCGCGCAGGCGTTCGACGGTTTCGATCACGCGATCGGCCACGTAGTCGACTTCAGCCTCGGTATTGAAGCGGCCGATGCCAAAACGAATCGAACTGTGAGCCAGGTCGTCTCCAGTGCCGAGAGCCTTCAATACATAAGATGGCTCCAGGGTCGCCGAAGTGCAGGCCGAACCACTGGAAACTGCGATGTCATTGATGCCCATCAGCAGCGACTCGCCTTCTACGTACGCGAAGCTGATGTTCAAGTTGCCAGGCAAGCGATGCTCCGTTGACCCATTGGTGTAGGCCTCATCCAGGCGATTCATGATCCGGTCGCGCAGGCGGTTGCGCAGACCGGCGAGACGACAGGATTCCTGCGGCATCTCTTCCTGCGCCAAGGCGCACGCCTTGCCCAGACCGACGATGCTCGGAACATTCAAGGTTCCCGAACGCATGCCGCGCTCGTGGCCGCCGCCGTCAATAATGGCGGAAACCTGCACGCGCGGATTCTTGCGGCGCACGTACAAAGCGCCGACGCCCTTCGGCCCATACATCTTGTGGCCGGAGATGGAGGCGAGGTCGATGTTCTGTTTGATCACATCCACCGGAACTTTTCCGATCGCCTGGGTCGCATCGGTATGGAAGATCACGCCGCGCTCGTGACACAATTTGCCAATTTCTGCGACCGGCTGCAACACCCCAATCTCATTATTCGCGAACATGATCGTGACCAGGATGGTTTTGTCGTCCATGGCGCGCTTCAGGTCGTCGAGGTCGATCAGGCCGTCTTTCTGGACCGGCAAATAGGTGACGCGATAGCCATACTTTTCCAACCGCTTGCAGGTGTCGAGGACCGCCTTGTGCTCGGTGACCGCCGTGATAATGTGGTTGCCCTTCTCGCGGTACATCTCGGCCACGCCCTTGATGGCGAGGTTGTCGCTCTCCGTGGCTCCGGAGGTGAAAATGATCTCTTTGGTGGTGGCGCCGACCAACTTGGCGATGCGCTCGCGCGCCGTCTCCACACCTTCTTCGGCAGCCCAGCCGAACGAATGGTTACGGCTGGCCGCGTTGCCGAACTTCTCCATGAAGTAGGGCAGCATTTCTTCCAGCACCCGCGGGTCCATGGGGGTGGTGGCGTGGTTGTCCATGTAGATGGGGAGTTTCACACCCTTGGCGTCTGGGTGGTGGGTCTGGGTATTTATCTGGGGGATCTTCACTTCCGTGCTCATTGATTGCCTCTCCTACCTTTGATGAATCTTTACGTTCTGCGGTTCAGGTGATTGTCACCAATTCCGCTGTTTTAGAAGCCTGGGTGCCGAGCTCTTCCGGTTCTTCGCGCATGTGCGAAATCTTGATTCGTTTCAACACTGCTTCGATACTTTCGTTCACCTTGCGCAGGGGCTCGCGGATGTTACAGCGGTCGGTCTGATCACACTCCCCGCGGACCGTGACGCACGAAGTAATAAACAGAGGGCCGTCGATGGCCTGAATCACTTCGAAGGCCGAAATCGTGTGTGCCGGCCGCGCCAAAGTGTAGCCGCCATTGATGCCGTGCTGTGAATGCAGCAGGCCAGCCTTTGCCAGCCGTTGCAAAATCTTCGCCAAGGCCTCAGGCGGTATGCCAAAAGCGTCGGCCACGTCCTTGGCGCTGCGCGAACTTGCGCTGGGGCGCTCGGCGAGGTGTTTCATCGCCATGAGGGCGTAGTCGGCCTTTTTGGTAAGCTTCAGCAACTATTGGTCCTGTGCAAAATCCGACCTGTCCAGTCGGATAGAATGCCGACCTTTTTCGTCGTAGTTGAATTCTACCCCAGTCCATCCCACCCTAGCAAGGCCCACCAGCCAGTGATAGTAAACTGGCATTGAACGGTAACTATCAGGGATTGAATCGTTTAGAAAGACCCGACCTATTCGGTCGGAATTGTGAGATCCGGCGCTCAAACTGTGTTCACAGACAGTTTGGGGTAGATTCGCGGATCGAATCTTGTGGGACTTGACAATGGCACGGGCCGTTCTAAAATGACCGGAAATTCCCGCAAATTCTGTTCCCTTCCCATCAAAGGAACGCTTCGGGATTTATGAGCTCAAAGTCAACCTCTCAGAACGCCCCCCAGCAGCAACCCTGCAAGCATTTGCGCGTGCAAATTGTGAGCCGCGACGAAGACGCCGAGTTTGTCGAATGCAAGGAATGCGGGGAGATCTTCGAGTCCAGTGAGTTCAAGGATATGAACATCGAAGAACGTACGCGCGAGGAGTTCTGACCGATTCTCGTGTGACGAGGGTAACCCACCCTATCGCTTTCCGCTTGTGGTTCGCTCGACGCACTTGGTATCGTGCGGGCCGGGGGCGTGTGCAAACGTCCGTTCTATGCCCAAGTTGGCTCTAGTAGTCGACGACTCCATGTTAATGCGCTATACCGTGTGCCGCTTTCTCGAAGAGCGCGGATTCACGGTGGAGTCGGCCAGCAATGGCGTCGAAGCTTTGGAAGTCCTCGCCCGGATGCAACCTAGCCTGATCGTTACTGACCTGCAGATGCCGAAGATGTCAGGGGGCGAATTGATCACGGCGCTCAAGAGCAAGCCGGAAACGGCTGGGGTGCCCATCATCATTGTGGCGAGCCGCGCCAGCGGCTTCGACGAGTCGGAAAAGCGCGCCAATTTCGCCATCTACAAGGACGTCGACATCGATGCGCAGCTCAGTAAGGCGCTCGATGCCGTGTTAGGCAAGGCCGGCACACAGGCCGCGGGAAAGTAGACGGCTTCGCAGACTCCTGCCGGCAGACACTCTAGCGCAAGACCAAGCCTGCTTCTGCTGAAAAATCCATCGCCGCGAAATCCTTCGCCAAGAATTTGGGATACGCCGCGGCTGCGATCATTGCCGCATTGTCCGTCGAGAGCGGACGTGAGGGGAAGTACACTGGCAGCCCTTCCTTTGCCCCCTCTTGCTCGAAGGTCTGTCGCAGTTCGTGGTTTGCCGCAACGCCTCCCGTGACGAACAAGGTGGCCACATCGTATGCCCGCGCGGCCGCCAGGGTTTTTCCCACCAGATCGTCGACGATCGCCCGCTGGAATGACGCGACCAGATCGAGTGTGCGCTGGTCGCAATGGGCGACGAAGTCTTCCAGCTTCGGCTTGGGAATCTTCGCCAGCGCTTGGCGGCGGGCTTCTACAGCGGCGCGCATATCATGCGTCTCGACGTAGCGCAGGATGGCCGTCTTTATGCCGCTGTACGAGAAGTCGAAGCGTGGACGGCCTTGGTCCGGCTCGACGCCGCGTCCGTCGTGGCGGCCGCGGCGGTCGCGATGCTTGATCTGCGCCGGAGGAAACTTCACGGCGCGAGGATCGCCGTGCGCAGCCAGACGGTCGATCAACGGGCCCCCGGGATAACCCAGGCCAAGGAGCTTCGCAACTTTGTCGAAGGCCTCGCCGGCGGCATCGTCCCGCGTGTGGCCGATATTTTCGTAGGTCCAGGATTGCCCGCTTTGCGCGGCAAGGTACAGATGCGTGTGGCCTCCCGAGACCACCAGGGCGAGTACGGGGAATTGAAGTTCGCGATTGCCCTTCTGCCGCTCCTCGAGCAACACGGCATGAATGTGGCCTTCGAGGTGGTTGACGGCGATCAGCGGCTTGTCGAGGGCGAAGGCTAGAGCCTTGGCATAGCTGATGCCTACCAGGAGGGATCCCGCGAGCCCGGGGCCGCGCGTGACCGCGATAGCATCTACCGAGTCATAGGTGTGCTTAGCCTCGGCCAGAGCTTGGCGCACAACAGGCACGATAGCGCGCAGATGCTCTCGCGACGCGAGTTCCGGCACAACTCCGCCATACGGCTGGTGGGTCGCAATCTGCGAGGCGACGACATTAGAGATTAGTTGCTCGCCGGACCGCACTACGGCAGCCGCGGTTTCGTCGCAGGAACTCTCGATGCCGAGGATGTAGGCGTCGGACATGTGTCTATAGTATTAGAACCGGATGGCTGACTTGCTCCGGCACACGTGGAATCGGATTCTGTAGACTTTCATCAAGCCATGCTGAAAGATTTGGCCATCTCGATCGTCCAGAACCTGCGCCAGCGCGGCTTTCAGGCCTACCTGGTGGGCGGATGCGTGCGCGATCTTCTGCTTGGACGTGAACCGAAAGATTATGACGTCGCAACCGAAGCAACCCCGCAGCAGGTGATGGAGATATTTCCTGAGACCTATGCGGTGGGAGCACAGTTTGGGGTTGTGCTGGTTCCCGCGCCGGACCGGGGGGGCGAGGGCGATCCGGCGACGGACCAGTCGTCGAGATCGCATGCGGTGGAAGTCGCGACCTTCCGCAGCGACATCGGATACTCCGACGGCCGCCACCCGGACGAAGTGCGATTCAGCCGGCAACCAGAGGAAGACGTGGCTCGTCGCGACTTCACGATTAACGGCATGCTGCTTGATCCAGTGAACGGAGAGGTGCTCGATTTTGTGGGCGGCAAAAAAGATCTGGAGGCGGGGATCGTTCGAGCCATCGGCGATCCTGAGCGGCGATTTGCCGAAGACAAGTTGCGCATGCTGCGCGCGGTGCGGTTTGCCGCGCGATTTGAATACACGATCGAGCCCGCGACGTTCGGTGCGATACAAAGACTCGCTGGTCAGATCGAGGCAGTGTCACGTGAGCGGGTGCGAGATGAACTGACTCGGATGCTGACGGAAGGGCACGGCCGGCGGGCGTTTTTGTTGCTGGATGAAAGCGGCCTGCTACAGCATATTCTGCCGCAGATTTCGGCTATGAAAGGCGTGCAGCAGCCAGCGGAATTTCATCCCGAAGGCGACGTGTTTGTCCACACTCTGCTGCTTCTGGACAACCTGCCGCATCCGTGTCCCCCAACTCTGGCCTGGGGCGCGCTGTTGCATGACGTTGGAAAACCGCCGACATTCCGTGTCGCTCCAGATCGGATCAGATTCGACCGGCACGTAGAAGTCGGCGTGAAGATGGCCGAAGAGATCTGCGAGCAGTTGCGGTTCTCCAACGACGAGACGGCTCAAATTCTGGCTCTGGTCGAGAACCACATGCGCTTCGGCCACGCGACTCGAATGAAGGAATCGACGCTGAAGAAATTTCTGCGCATGCCGTGGTTCGAGGAGCACATGGCCCTGCATCGCGCCGACTGCCTGGCTAGCCACCGGAATTCGAGCACTTATGAGTTTCTACGCCAGAAACTAGCGGAGATCCCCCCAGAGAAGATGCGGCCCTCGCCGCTGGTGACCGGCGACGATTTGATCGCGGCGGGGCACGCCCCAGGGCCCAAATTTCGTGAAATCCTGACCGCCGTCGAGGATGCCCAACTCGAAGGACGTCTGCTCTCGCGGGATCAGGCGCTCGATTTCGTGCACCGCGAATTTCCTGCCTAGAAGTCTCCCCGCTGCCGCATCTCTGCGGCGGCTGGAATGCTAGAATCAACATTCTCATCCTCCTGGTTGCGTACGCGAGGATTGCGAGGCACTGCATTTGGAACAGGCCGGGCCTGGACTAGAGAAAATCGTTGCTCAATCTCTGCGCCAAGCACCTCCGGGCGAGGGACCGTTGTTGGCGTGGCCCGTGGTCTGCGGCTCGGCAGTGGCGGAACGCACGCGCGCCGTGAGATTTCAGGATGGCGTGCTGTGTGTGGAAGTGGCCGACGCCAGATGGAAATCCGGGCTGCTGGAGCTGGCACCCAGGTATTTGGCACTGATCAATCGCTACACGACGGAAGCCGTGCACCGGATCGAGTTTGTCGCGGCCCGCGCGGTAAGCCGAAATGAACTCCATTCATAAATCAGTTCTCGCATGAAAGTCACCGATAAAGACGTTGCTTATGTCGCAGATCTGGCGAATCTCGAACTCACCGAGCAAGAGCGCGCGGGAATGCTTCGTGATCTGAATTCAATTCTGGATTATGTCGATCGCCTCAACGAACTCGATACGTCCGACGTGCCGCCCATGGCGCAGGTTTCTGATCGCTACGGTGTCGACGAATCGAAGCAAGGCAGCGAGCGATTTTCCTACGCGAGCCGCGAAGATGTTGTGGAAGGACTGCGCAAGTCGCTGCCGCACGCCGAAGCGCTGGCTAACGCTCCCGACGCCGACGAATATTTTTTCCGAGTTCCGAAAGTGATTGAACGATAGCCTGCTCAAGTTCCAACGCTGAATCGAATGGATTTGACCTCACTCACGATCGATGCCGCCCGCGCTGCCCTACAGGAGCGCAAGACGACGGCATTTGCGCTGGCAGAGGCGCATTACGCACGCATCCAGCAAGAGGACGGGCAGATTGGCGCTTTCTTGACTCTGTCGAAGGATCGCGCGCTGGAGCAGGCGGACCGCATCGACCGCATGGCGGCCGAGGGCAAGCCGTTGCCACCGCTGGGCGGCGTGCCTATCGGCATTAAAGATGTGATGAGCACTCGCGGCGTGCGCACGACGGCGGGTTCGAAGATTCTCCAGAACTATGTCCCTCCCTACGACTGCACAGCGGTCGCACGCATGGAAGCTGCCGGCGCGGTCGTGCTCGGGAAGATGAATTGCGATGAGTTCGCCATGGGCTCATCGAATGAGAACTCAGCCTACCGTCCAGTGCGCAACCCGCGCGATCTGAACCGCGTGCCCGGAGGCTCGTCGGGCGGTTCTGCTGCGGCCGTGGCAGCCGATATGGCGGTGGTTACCCTTGGCTCCGACACCGGGGGATCTATTCGGCAGCCGGCAGCGTTCTGTGGCGTAGTGGGCTTAATGCCGACCTATGGGCGCGTCTCACGCTACGGCCTGATTGCGTTTGCATCGTCGCTCGATCATATCGGCCCGCTGGCCAAGAGCGTGAAAGACGCTGCGATTGTGCTGCGGACGATTGCTGGGCGCGATCCCATGGATTCGACTTCCGCTGAAGTTCCTGTCCCGGATTATCTTGCCGAACTCGACAAGCCGGTCAGCGGAATGAAGCTGGGCGTGGCGAAAGAATATTTTGGCGAAGGCTTAGACGCTGAAGTCCGTGAGGCCGTCGAGTCGGCCATCGACAAGCTGCGGACTTTGGGCTGCGAGATCGTTCCGGTTTCTTTGCCCCACAGTCCCTATGCGATTCCGACCTACTACCTGATCGCGACGGCGGAAGCGTCGGCGAATCTGGCGCGCTATGACGGGGTGCGGTATAGCCACCGCGCTCGCGGAGTGAAGACACTGTCGGAGATGTACCGGCGTAGTCGCGATGAAGGCTTCGGCGCGGAAGTGAAGCGGCGCATCATGCTCGGGACGTACGCGCTAAGCGCGGGCTACTACGATGCGTATTACCTGAAAGCACAGAAAGTCCGCACCCTGCTGACGCGCGACTTCGATGAGGCGTTCCGCAGAGTCGATGCGATCGTGACCCCGACTAGCCCGACGGCAGCGTTTCGCCTGGGCGAGAAATCGAATGATCCGCTGGCCATGTATCTGGCCGATATTTACACGGTGACCGCCGATCTGGCTGGCATTCCGGGGATTTCGATTCCATGCGGCGAAACAAAAGAAAAGCTACCGATTGGGCTGCAAATTTTGGGCAAGCATTTCGAGGAAGGCACGATTCTGCGGCTGGCACATTCCTACGAGCAGACTTCTAAGTCTCATTCCCCTTCAGGCTCGTAATAGCTTTCTCCGGCGCACCCTCGGCACAGCACTTTTCCATCGCGCCGCACTTCTTTGCGGAAATTGATTCCTTCGCCGCACACCTCGCATACCACCCGCTCGCCTTTATATCCCGGGAATTCTTCCGGGCGTAGCTCGACTTTCACCCATTGCGTGGCGAATAAGTCGTCGTCAGCCATCTCGCGATATGCAAGCATCTGCTGTTGGTTTTTGTTTGAGATTTCGGGATGTAGTTGGCGGGCTAGAGCTTTGGACGATTCTTTCGCCGCGATCCTGATGGCTTTCCCATTGCTCACGTCAACGAACGTAGCCGCAACCTTGCCCCAATCGCGAAATTTGAGGGCGCGCTTCCCCAAGCGGCACCCGGTGACCACAGCCACCGCATCCGTGGCGCAGCGATCGATCTCGACGAAGGTCACCAGGCGCTTGCGATCTTTACCGCCCGGATCGTCGATAGCGAGCTTCTGCAAGCCAAGCATCGCAAGGCGCACACCAAGAACCTGCCCGGCACAGATGTGGCCGTGAGCCTGTTCCGCGTCACGAAGATATTCGTCAAGGGATTTCAGAAATCAGCTCTGCTGTCAGCTCTCAGCTTAACATCAGGTGGGGTCATTTTCTGCGCCAGCGGATACCGTCTTTCGCGATCTCTACGATGATTCCGGCATCGGTCAACTCAGCACGGATCTTGTCAGAGCCCGAGAAGTCACGGGTTGCCCGAGCCGCCTTCATGGCGGCGATTTTCTCTTCGATCTCAGCATCTGAAAGTTGCCCAGACTGAATAGCCGCGCGAACCTCATCGCTAATGTCCTTTTCGCGGCCTTCCGTTATTGCCCAGTCGACCGCTCGCTTCATCTTCGGAACATCTTCATCATCGAGCACGGCAAAGACTTCGTCGAACTTGGTTAACGCAGCAAGCAATGGCTGCACATCATCTTTCTTGACTTCATTTTTATCGAAGGCGGCATTGGCCAGACGCACCATGTCGAAGAGAGCGGCTTGCGCCTGAGCAGTATTGAGGTCGTCATCGAGAGCACCGCGCATTCGATCGACGGTCTCGTTTGCCAGGGACTGCATCGCAGGGTTGGATCCAGGAGGAAAACTGCCTGCGGTCAATCGCAACCGAAAGTTGCGCAGGCGCTCCACCGACACCGCGGCCTGCCGGAGCCCGTCAAATGTGAAGTTCAACTGGTTGCGGTAGGGAACCGAGGTGAGCAGATAGCGAATCGACGACGGCTTGTGGCCTTTGAGCACCAGGTCGCGCAGGGTGAAGAAGTTTCCCAGACTCTTCGACATCTTCTCGCCTTCGACCAGAAGAAAGCGGGCGTGAAACCAGAAATGCGCGAAGGGCTTGCCGGTGAACGACTCCGACTGCGCGATCTCATTCTCGTGATGGGGGAAGACGAGATCTTCTCCGCCGGCATGCAGGTCAAAGCTCTCGCCGAGCTCCTGCATCGACATGACGGAGCACTCCAGGTGCCAACCGGGGCGGCCCGGGCCGATGGGCGTGTCCCACGAGGCTTCGCCTGGCTTAGGAGCTTTCCACAGGGCAAAATCGCGCGCGCTGTCTTTGTCGTATTCATCGACGTCGACGCGAGCACCGTCGAGCATTCCGCTGAAGTCCTTCTTGGAGAGTTTGCCGTACTGAGGGAATTTCGCGATGCGGAAATAATACGAGCCGTCCTCCCCGCGGTAAGCGATCCCCTTCTCGACCAATTTGGCGACGAAATCCGCCATCTCGGAGATATGCTCCGTGGCGCGAACCAGGATAGGCTGCTCGATCCCGATCATGGCACCGTCCTCGACGAATGCCTTTTCATACTTTGCAGTGTATTGCTGCACGCTGACGCCGTCGCGCGCGGCGTTTCGGATAATCTTGTCGTCGACGTCAGTGATGTTCATGACATACTTCACTGCGTAGCCGGACTGGCGCAGGAACCGCTGCAACATATCGACCGCAACGAATGTGCGGAAATTTCCGATGTGGCCGTAGTCGTAAACCGTGGGGCCGCAAGCGTACATGCGAACTTCGCGATCGCGAAGCGGCTGAAACTCCTCGACTCGCGAGGACATCGTATTGTAGAGACGAAGGGCCATGCGGCTTAGAGAGCGTGGAGACGAACCTAAGATTCTAGGGGCGAGCGAGAAAGCGGGTCAAATCGGGAAAATCTCTCAGACGGTCGGAGTCCGGGCCGGCGGCAGCGCGTGCGAGTGTGCGCGCAAACGCTTCTGCACAAGAATGACGTAGTGCAGCGCCGAGACGATCGTAAACATGAAGGTCGCTCGCAGGAACACCGTGCGCGCAATCCAAATCCAGCGCGAGGAATGGGTTTCGAACAGAAGTACGAAGAACACGGCGCTGATCTGCGAGAAGGTGTTGGCCTTCCCGAAAATACTCGGACGAAAATCCCTCAACCCCGCAATTGCAAACAGCACAGCGCTGGCGGCAAGAATCGAGATGTCCCGGCTGAAGACCAGCACCGTGAATTTCCAGGGAATCTTGTGCAGAATGGAGAGCACAAGAAACATCGTGCTCAACAGAAGTTTATCTGCGATCGGATCCAGGTATTGCCCAAGCAGAGTCTGCTGACGAAGCGTACGGGCCAGCAGTCCGTCCAGTCCGTCGCTGAAACCGGCGATGATGAATACGACCAAGGCCCAGAGGTAACGCCCGTCCACCAAGTGAATGACGATAAAGGGAACAAACACCATTCGCAGCAGAGTGAGTTGGTTGGGCGCAGTGAAAATCTGGGAGAGCCTCACGCACGCTCCTTGGGCGCGCTCGACGGGGCGAGCGCAGCAGACGGTTGCAGGCCCGTCTTGGCGAAGAAACGCTGCGAAAGCGAGGGCAGGTTGCCGTCGGGCAGGTCAAGTTCGACGCGCTCGATGCGATGCATGGGGAAGAACACCACCGCCGGCGTGAAGGGCTCGCCGTCCTTCACCATCACAGTGAGATCCTCGAAAGAGGCCAGTTCCGCCCCGCTGAGGCTGAGACCCTCAGGCGCGAGGGCGAGGATCATCCCCCAGAATTTCTCCCGCGGATTACACAAAGTCACGATCACAACCGCGCCAGGAAAAAACGGGTCGAGCAGGACTTCCGGCGCTGGAGAGTTAGAACGCGAGTTGTTCACGCCATGATTGTCGCCGGGGAGTACAGGGATTGCAAATCCGGGAGGCTGAGAACAGGGCAGACGCGACGCAGCCAAGCATTGGGGAGCGCTTTCGCTACGGATGGGCTAGGCGGCGGCAGACGAGGGAGTCTCTGGCATCTCAGTCACATCCTGACTGGGAGGAGTCTCTGAAACGGGTAGACGTGCCCGCACCGTCGTGCCTGAACCGCTAGAACCGATATCCAAAGTTCCACCCAGTTGCCTGACCCTCTCTCGCATTCCTGTGATTCCGACTCCGGGAATACCGACTGAGGCCATCTCTTCCAGTTTGTCTGCTGGAATACCTTTTCCTTTATCCTCCACCTCGACGGTAACCTCATGGTCGGAATGACGGAGGCGTATTTTGGCGGTCGGGCTTCCGGAATGCCGGTGAATATTGGTGAGACATTCCTGCACCAGCCGAAAAGCCGCAGTTTCTACTATGCGCGGCAAGCGGCCGAAATCGTGAGGACAGTCGAGGTCGACTTCAATCTTGCTCCGCTGCGCAAATCCATCGACGTACCAACGGAGGGCCGAGGCCAGGCCAGCTTCATCGAGCAATGGGGGATGCAGCAAATGAGAAATCGTGCGGACTTCCTTGCTCATTTCGCGAACCAGGTCTTCGCTGTCGGTGAGCACGGCGGTGGTCTTGGTGAGGAGGTCGATGTCGGATCGCACTCCCGCCAGGTTCATGGAGAGGGCTGCCAACATCTGCCCAACGCTGTCGTGCAGTTCCCGAGCAATGCGACGCCTTTCCTCGTCCTGCAATTGGAGCAAACGCGCAGAAAGTCTGCGCAAGGTCTGGTTGGCGGTGTCGAGTTCGGTGGTGCGTTCCGCGACGCGGTCCTCGAGTTCTCCTTGTGTGTTACGGAGCCGTTCGTTATCACGACGCCGCGCCTCCGCTAGGGCGACGATAACTGTGGAAGCGAACAAAAACGCGAGGGCACCGATCGATCGGGCCGGGTTCGGGACATGGACGGATTGTTTGGGAATCAGCCAATACATCGCTCCTCCCAAAACGAGGGCAATGGTCAGGATCGATGGCACCACCCCGCAGTACCATGCAACAAAGGCAACAACCGGGAAAAGAATAATGTAGGTGACGTTATCACCGACAAACGGATTGAGTTCGCGACAGGCGAGTAAGAAGATCAGCGTCGCAGCGATGGCGAGGACGTAACGTAGTAGAGCATTCCGCGCCATTCGTGCAGAGAGCCCAGCATCAGTCGGCATGGTCCTACCCTCGCTTCCTAAAATTAGAAACACCGGCATCGCGAACAGGGGCGACGAAGTAGGCGATTCCAATGATACCAAGATCGGATCACGACGAAAATGGTCAAAAAGGTGGGGTACTCGTGACGGAAAAAAGTCGGGCGGTCGTGAGGGCCACAAACGTTGGGAAGTCCAACCACCAGCCCATGACCGCCCTGGACGAACCTTTCATTGTTTGATACTTCAGTAGCAGACTGGCGGCAATAAGGGAAACACCGTAGGCATGTCCCCGTTTGTTATGTTCTGGATAACTCCCGCCCCAGGGGCTAGATGGAGGGCCCGGAGCAACAGGTTACTCGAGTTACGTGTCAACGGCCTGCGGCCGCGACACTCAAATTGTCTGAATCCTTGGAGCGCCCCGACAAATCTGAAGACATTAAGTCTGAGGGACTGGGGACGACGGTAGCAAGCGTAACCTGCTTTCATCCCAACCGTTAATCGGAGTGATGGCGTTCCGACGCGTCACAGGTGATTGGTGGAAAGGCGCGAGCTTTACTGGCCCGCGTCCTATCTGAGTCGGCATTCCTGTCGGCTACGGCTTTGCACCGTTGCCGACGGAATTGGCAAGCAGGAAACCCCACCTTCAGATGAGAATTGCACGACTTTTGTTTGCGACTGAGAGGAACCCATGGCGAAGCGAATGCTCCTTATGTTGGCTCTGACGGTAGTGGTCGTCGCGGGCCTCGGCTTCACGAAATACCACCAAATCCAAGCGGCCACACACATGGTCATGCAGCCACCTCCGGAAGCAGTCACGACGATCGTGACGAAACGGGAAAAGTGGCCGGCAACCCTGAACGTGATCGGCACGGTGGCAGCGGTTCAGGGCGTAACGGTAAGCGCAGACCTTCCAGGGACTATAGACCGGATAGCTTTCGAGTCGGGAAAGGCGATTAATGCAGGGGATGTCCTGGTCGAGCTCGACACTCGTCAGGAGCGCGCTCAATTAGCAGCCGCCGAGGCACAGCGCGATCTAGCTCGCATTAATTTTAGCCGGACGCAGGAACTCGTGAAGAGCGGCGTGACCGCGCAAATCGAACTCGACAACGTGACGGCCCAAAAAAACGCTACGGAAGCGCAGGTCGGGGAAATCAAGGCGACCATTGCGCGCAAGACCATCCGTGCGCCGTTTTCGGGCATCCTGGGCATCCGCCAGGTCAACCTGGGACAGTACCTTTCGGCGGGCGAGGCTATCGTTCCGCTTCAGTCGCTGAATCCGATCTATGTGAACTTTGGCGTACCACAGCAGGCTGCCGGTGATGCTCGCGTGAGCCGGATTGTCAAGGTTACGACGAATGATGAGGCTCACGCCGAATACATGGGACGCGTAACCGCGCTCGACTCGATTGTGAATGAGGCGACCCGCAATGTGCAGGTGCAGGCGACCCTGGCGAATCCAGCAGGGAAGCTGCGTCCTGGCATGTTCGTTCAGGTGGGGATCGTAACCGGATCGGACAGTCCGGTCATCACTCTTCCCGCATCGGCGATTAATTACGCTCCTTACGGTGATTCAGTGTACGTGGTCACGGATCTTAAAGACCCGAGCGGCAAGACCTACCGCGGAGTGCGCCAGCAGTTTGTGAAGCTGGGCGGCTCGCGCGGCGATCAGGTCGCGGTGATTTCTGGCGTAAACCCTAGCGATGAGGTGGTGAGTTCAGGAGTCTTCAAACTGCGCAATGGCGCAGCGGTTCAGGTCAACAACAAGGTCTTGCCGGAGAATAGCCCGGCTCCCAAGCCTGAGGATAGCTAAATGAAATTTACTGACCTCTTTATTAAACGGCCGGTCCTGGCGATCGTCGTCAGTCTGGTGATCCTGATTGCTGGATTGCAGTCGATCCGCTCGCTCAGCGTGCGACAGTATCCACGCAGTGATATCGCGGTGATCCAGGTCACGACGGTTTATGTAGGCGCGAACGCAGATCTGGTTCGCGGCTTCATTACCACCCCCTTGGAGCGGGTGATCGCTAGCGCGGATGGAATCGATTACATGGAGTCGTCCAGCGCTCAGGGACTGAGCACGATCACGGTGCACCTGAAGCTCAACTACGACACCAATGCGGCGCTTACGCAGATCCAGGCGAAGCTGGCGCAGGTCCGCAATGACCTGCCGCCAGAATCGCAGGCACCGGTTATCGATCTGGAAACGGCGGACCAACAGTTTGCGGCTATGTATCTGGGCTTTTCGTCCGCCAGTCTTGACCAGAACCAGATCACCGATTACCTGACGCGTGTGGTGCAGCCGAAGTTAAGTGCCATTAGCGGGGTGCAGCGCGCTGACATCCTGGGCGACCGCACCTTCGCGATGCGCATCTGGCTCAAGCCGGAGAAGATGGCGGCTTTTGGTATTTCTGCTTCCGCGGTGCGGGACGCATTGTCGAAGAACAACCACCTTTCCGCACTCGGGCAGACCAAGGGTTCGATGGTGTCGGTCAATCTGATCGCCAACACGGACCTGCGTACGCCGGAAGAATTTCGCCAGCTGGTTGTGAAGCAAGATAAAGGCGTGGTGGTGCGACTCGGCGAGATCGCCGATGTGGTACTGGGCGCACAAAATTACGATCAGGACGTTCGCTTCAACGGCGAAACAGCCACGTTTATGGGGATCTGGGTGCTCCCCACCGCTAACTCTTTGGAAGTGATCAAGAAGGTACGAGCGGCGCTTCCGGAAATTCAGGCCCAGATGCCGCCAGGCATGAAAGCGGGCGTCCCCTATGATTCGACCGAGTACATCCAGGACGCCATTAACGAAGTGCTGCATACGCTGACGGAGACGTTGATCATCGTCGTCATCGTCATCTTCTTGTTCCTGGGATCGATGCGCTCGGTTCTCATTCCGGTGGTTGCGATCCCAGTCTCGCTGATTGGGGCAGTGTTTTTAATGCTGGCGTTCGGCTTTACCATCAATCTGCTGACCCTGCTCGCTATCGTGCTCTCGGTTGGCTTGGTGGTAGATGACGCCATCGTGATGGTGGAGAACGTCGAGCGACACCTGCAAATGGGCGCGCCTCCAATGAGGGCGGCTCTGGATGCAGCGCGTGAACTAGTAGGACCGATCATCGCCATGACCATCACGCTGGCCGCGGTTTACGCGCCAGTAGGCATCCAGGGTGGCTTGACGGGCGCCCTGTTCCGGGAGTTTGCGTTCACCTTGGCGGGCGCTGTGATCGTGTCTGGAGTGGTGGCGCTAACGTTATCGCCGATGATGGGATCGAAACTGCTGCGCGCCGGAGACAGCGAGCGCGGCTTTGCGGGCTTGATCAATCGGCAGTTTGAGAAAGTGCGTAAGGCATACTCTCGGATGCTGACGGGCACGCTCGAGTACCGGCCGGTTGTTCTCGTTCTCTGGGCGATTGTCGTTGCGTTGATTGTGCCCTTCTACATGTTTTCGCAACGCGAACTGGCGCCCCCGGAAGATCAGGGAGTGGTCTTCGGGGTCATCCAGAGCTCGGCGAATTCCACCATCGATCAGACTAACCTGTTCACGACCCAGGTCTACGATGTTTACCATTCGTTTCCAGAGAGTGGGAGCATCTTCCAGATCACTTCGCCGAGCGGGGGTTTCGGAGGGATGGTGACCAAGCCCTGGAGCCAGCGGAAAAAGACGGCACAGCAGCTTCTGGTTGAGTCTGTCGGGCCGTTGTCGAAAATCCCGGGCATCCGTGTGATTCCGCTGACGCCTCCGTCTCTGCCGGGCGGAGGGAATTTCCCAGTTGAGTTCGTGATTACTTCTGCGGCCGAGCCGAGGCAGCTCATCGAGTTCGGCAACCAGCTCGTGCAGAAGGCATTTGCGAGCGGCCTGTTCATCTACGCCGATACCGACCTGAAGTTCGATCAGCCTCAGGCGGAGGTCGTATTCGATCGCGACAAGGTTCGTGCCCAGGGAGTCGATCTCACCCAGGCGGGACAGGATCTAGCCACGATGTTGGGTGGCGACTACATCAACAGGTTCAGCATTCAGGGCCGGAGCTACAAGGTGATCCCGCAGATCAAGCGTGCCGAACGACTGACTGCTGATCAACTCGAACAAATCTACGTGACGGGCTCCGACGGGAAGCTAGTTCCCCTGTCGACGTTCGCCACCTTGAAGACCACGACGGAGCCGCGACAATTAAATAAGTTTCAGCAGCTCAACGCCGTGACGATTCAAGGAGTGATCCCGCCGAACGTACCGCTCGACAGGGCATTAAGCTACCTGGAAGAACAAGCCAAGACGATCCTGCCTCAAGGCTTCACCGTCGACTACGCCGGCGAGTCGCGCCAGCTTCGGGTGGAAGGCAGCAAGTTTCTTGGAACGTTCTTACTGTCGGCCATCCTGATCTATCTGGTCCTGGCGGCGCAGTTCGAGAGCTTCCGCGATCCATTCATTATCCTCGTGGGCTCGGTGCCACTGGCCATTTCTGGCGCGCTGATGTTCTCCTTCCTCGGACTGACGACACTTAACATTTACAGTCAGGTGGGACTGATCACGCTGGTCGGCTTGGTGTCGAAGAATGGCATCCTGATTGTGGAGTTTGCCAATCACCTTCAGGAAACGGGCAAGAGCAAACTTGCCGCGGTCATCGAGGCAGCCACTACGCGGCTGCGCCCGATTCTAATGACAACGGCAGCTACCGTGATGGGCCATTTCCCACTGGTTCTGGCAAAGGGGCCCGGAGCAGGAGCGCGCAACAGCATCGGCATCATGCTCGTCAGTGGAATGATTATCGGCACTATGTTTACGCTGTTCGTGGTGCCGTCGATCTACGTGCTCGTGGCAAAGACACATGCACGAGTTGCTGACGAAGAAGGCGCGCCGGAAGGCGCGTTGGCCGAGGTCGCGTGAAAATCACGGCTGCGCTCAGGCGGAGTGTCTGAGCGCAGCCATATACCCTCCTCAATCGGACTACCCTCACTTAATCGTAAACGTGCTTGCTGCGCTGGTACCGCCACCAAGTGCTGCGTTAAAGGCAGTCACAGAGGGTTTCGCCACGGCATGTAGAAGAGGACTACCGGAGGGTCTCGCCCAAAACACCAACAACTCTATGATCGCGGCTTGCTTTCGCCCTGCTTCCAGCGATGACCTACGCCGTTGTTGGCAACAAGCAAGAGTCGCAGCCTCCTAGACGTCTTGAAGTCGAAAACTTGATGTAAATGAGTCAAGTTTTAGGCGGCTAATTTTGCGTGTTGGATCCAAGATGTGACCTCCTGATCAAGTTTGTCGAAGCTGCGCCGGAGCGAGGAGTTGGGTGGCGAGAGCTCCGGCAGTACGGATCCGAGTCCAGGGCGGAGAATGCGGCTGTAGGTTCGAGTGCAGAACCACGCCGTTCGTAAGCCGAAGTCGGTAATGCGATAGCGGTGAGTTTGAGGAATGGGTTCGACGATGCCGTGGAGGCGCAGGCGGCGTAGGTGATAGGTCATTTGACCTTGGGTGAGGCTGTCGGGTGGTTGCCCCAGTAAAGATGCGAAGTGCTGGCGGAGATGGCGGTTGGAAAAGCCTGTGGGCAGGAGTTGAAACAGCAAGAGGGCACGCCAGAGAGCTTGCACCTTGGGATCGGCGAAGCGCAGTGCGGAAGCGCGTTGGGATGTCACCTGTACGGGACGATTGATTTTTTGGAAGGCTTCTTCGGCGAGGATGCAATCGTGGCTGATGCGCTGTACTTGAAGTAATCGTCGATTGGCTTGAAAGCCGATGCGCCGTAGCGCGGGCAAGTTGCGCAGGTTCTTGCCGATATAAAAGTCATAGGTATTGTTGATAGTCGTTTCCGTACGTAGGGCCCGACCTTCCTTGTGGTACTGCTTGATGCGCGTTCCTTTATAGTCGATGTGCAGCGAGGGTATGACTCCATCGGTGATGACTCGGGTACGAAAGGGGCCGGGCGTAGCCTTGGTGACCCAGCGATCAAAGATGAGTTGTACTTGTTTGGGACGGCCGATATCGAGGTTTTCTCGGATCACATCTTCAAAGAAGATGCGGCCGCTGACGGGCTGATCTAGGACCTGAGTGAGGGACAGTTCGAGTTGGAGAATAGAGAGTTGATAACGGTATCCGGCCTGACGGTCTCGGGGGGCGAAAGGGTGGGGTAGTCGTCGCAACCACTTGCGAAGCAGTGCGTCGATCTTCTCCTCCGATAGCCGGTCACAGAGGGCTTGCAGGGCTTGGGGATCCTCGCACGACAGGATGCCGTTCTCCAAGGCTTGGTAGGTGATCCCCTTTTGTTCCAGTTGCTGCTTGAGGTATTCGTGTCCATTCAAGCAGAGCTTGGCGTTATAGGGAAAATAGGAACAGAACTTTAGGAAGAATGGCCCGAAGTCCTCATCGATGCAGTAGAAGTAGTAATGGTTCACCAGGGTCGTGGACTTCACGATCCAGGGATAAGTGCGCTTCGTCTTAGGATTGCGACGTTTCTCGGTGCGATAGACCGTGCATTTTTCCTGGGCCTTGCCGATGAATACCACGCCTTCCCGCTTGTGGAAGTTTTTGCGCTGCTGTTTGGCAAAGTCGTCTTTGCGTTGTCCCTTCTCAAAGGTGATCAGGGGAATCTGGTTGTCCTTAGCGAAGCGCTCAATCGAGCCGACGAACTCGCGAGTGATCGGCTCCACCATACGGGTGGAGGCCACCTTGTGCCCGCGATGGATGCGAATGAACTTCAAGGTGCCTTCGACGGCCTGAAGCTGAGGCACATAAACGTTGAGATACATTCGGTCGATGCTCTCCACTTCCAACACCACGTGCTTGCTTAAGACCTCGGCAACAGTCTGTGGTACGCTCATCGCGGCTCCGGTTGCGGGGTGCCTTTACGGCCAGGCGATTCGCCTTTCGGCGGTCCCATTCAACGGAGTGGTTTACCATTCCTAACTCAATGCACGCAACCGGAGCCATCCGTCGACATCTGCACTTAACGACACGCTCGTCGGTCTGAGGCGAAGCCTCGCTGGTGTTGTGTCCCGTAAATTCGCGGCATAATTTCGACTTGTCATCCTGAGCAAAGCGAAGGACCCATGCATTTTGTTTGCAGCACCAATGCTCTGGCAACGCCGCTTCGAACTGTGCCTCAGATTTTGTCACGTATTTACGGGACACGACACGTGTAGTGTCCCATAAATAACTAGCATAAGTGTCGGGTTTGAGATAAGCTCCGTGCATGATCACGGGACGCCCCAAGCCCTGCCTTACTCTCGCCCCGGACGAACAGACCCAACTGCATAGCCTGGCCGCTTCCCGCACTCTGCCGCACGCTCTGGTGGCCCGGGCCAAACTGGTGCTCTGGTCGGCTCAGGGACAAAGCAACACCCAAATCGCCCGTCGCCTGCGTTGGCGAAATGCCACGGTGGGCAAGTGGCGGCGGCGTTTTGTCGAGCACCGCTTGGCTGGACTCTATGACGAGTTGCGTCCGGGTCGGCCGCGCAGCATCGAGGACGAACAGATTGCTGCTTTGCTCAAGCGCACGCTCTCCCATAAACCCGCCACCGGCACGCACTGGAGCATTCGGCAGGCCGCCCAAGCCAGCGGGATTTCCCGATCCACCGTGCATCGCCTGTTTCAGACATTCGCGCTGCAGCCTCATCGCAGCCGGAGTTTCAAGCTCTCCACCGATCCTTTCTTTATCGAGAAGGTGCGTGACATCGTCGGCCTCTACTTGAACCCACCGGATCACGCTCTGGTGCTCTGCGTCGATGAAAAGAGCCAGATTCAGGCCCTGAACCGCACCCAGCCCGTGTTGCCCATGGGGCTGGGCTACGTCGAGGGCATTACTCATGATTACGTACGCCACGGCACCACCACTCTGTTTGCCGCCTTGGACATCGCCACGGGCGCGGTGTTCACCGAGTGCAAGCCTCGCCACCGCCATCAGGAGTTCCTCTCCTTCTTGCGGCATCTGGACGAGTCGGTGCCATCCGAGATCGACCTTCACCTGATCGTCGATAACTACGCCACCCACAAACACCCCAAGGTACGCACCTGGCTGGCCCAGCGGCCCCGCTATCACATGCACTACACCCCCACCTACTCCTCTTGGCTCAACCAGGTGGAACGTTGGTTCGGTCTCATCACCCAACGCGCCATTCGCCGGGGCACCTTCACCAGTGTGCATGACCTCATCCAGAAGATCGATTCTTTCGTGCGGCATTACAATCGCTCCAGTCGGCCTTTCGTCTGGACCGCGACGGCAGATTCGATCCTCCAGAAGATCGCCCGACTTTGTTCGCGTATTTCCGGGACACGATACCAGCGAGGCTTCGCCTCAGACCGACGAGCGTGTCGTTAAGTGCAGATGTCGACGGATGGCTCCGGTTGCGTGCATTGAGTTAGGAATGGTAAACCACTCCGTTGAATGGGACCGCCGAAAGGCGAATCGCCTGGCCGTAAAGGCACCCCGCAACCGGAGCCGCGATGAGCGTACCACAGACTGTTGCCGAGGTCTTAAGCAAGCACGTGGTGTTGGAAGTGGAGAGCATCGACCGAATGTATCTCAACGTTTATGTGCCTCAGCTTCAGGCCGTCGAAGGCACCTTGAAGTTCATTCGCATCCATCGCGGGCACAAGGTGGCCTCCACCCGTATGGTGGAGCCGATCACTCGCGAGTTCGTCGGCTCGATTGAGCGCTTCGCTAAGGACAACCAGATTCCCCTGATCACCTTTGAGAAGGGACAACGCAAAGACGACTTTGCCAAACAGCAGCGCAAAAACTTCCACAAGCGGGAAGGCGTGGTATTCATCGGCAAGGCCCAGGAAAAATGCACGGTCTATCGCACCGAGAAACGTCGCAATCCTAAGACGAAGCGCACTTATCCCTGGATCGTGAAGTCCACGACCCTGGTGAACCATTACTACTTCTACTGCATCGATGAGGACTTCGGGCCATTCTTCCTAAAGTTCTGTTCCTATTTTCCCTATAACGCCAAGCTCTGCTTGAATGGACACGAATACCTCAAGCAGCAACTGGAACAAAAGGGGATCACCTACCAAGCCTTGGAGAACGGCATCCTGTCGTGCGAGGATCCCCAAGCCCTGCAAGCCCTCTGTGACCGGCTATCGGAGGAGAAGATCGACGCACTGCTTCGCAAGTGGTTGCGACGACTACCCCACCCTTTCGCCCCCCGAGACCGTCAGGCCGGATACCGTTATCAACTCTCTATTCTCCAACTCGAACTGTCCCTCACTCAGGTCCTAGATCAGCCCGTCAGCGGCCGCATCTTCTTTGAAGATGTGATCCGAGAAAACCTCGATATCGGCCGTCCCAAACAAGTACAACTCATCTTTGATCGCTGGGTCACCAAGGCTACGCCCGGCCCCTTTCGTACCCGAGTCATCACCGATGGAGTCATACCCTCGCTGCACATCGACTATAAAGGAACGCGCATCAAGCAGTACCACAAGGAAGGTCGGGCCCTACGTACGGAAACGACTATCAACAATACCTATGACTTTTATATCGGCAAGAACCTGCGCAACTTGCCCGCGCTACGGCGCATCGGCTTTCAAGCCAATCGACGATTACTTCAAGTACAGCGCATCAGCCACGATTGCATCCTCGCCGAAGAAGCCTTCCAAAAAATCAATCGTCCCGTACAGGTGACATCCCAACGCGCTTCCGCACTGCGCTTCGCCGATCCCAAGGTGCAAGCTCTCTGGCGTGCCCTCTTGCTGTTTCAACTCCTGCCCACAGGCTTTTCCAACCGCCATCTCCGCCAGCACTTCGCATCTTTACTGGGGCAACCACCCGACAGCCTCACCCAAGGTCAAATGACCTATCACCTACGCCGCCTGCGCCTCCACGGCATCGTCGAACCCATTCCTCAAACTCACCGCTATCGCATTACCGACTTCGGCTTACGAACGGCGTGGTTCTGCACTCGAACCTACAGCCGCATTCTCCGCCCTGGACTCGGATCCGTACTGCCGGAGCTCTCGCCACCCAACTCCTCGCTCCGGCGCAGCTTCGACAAACTTGATCAGGAGGTCACATCTTGGATCCAACACGCAAAATTAGCCGCCTAAAACTTGACTCATTTACATCAAGTTTTCGACTTCAAGACGTCTAGGTGGTTGCCTTCGGCGAGCACATCGATGAGGTGCTCGCTGTGGCAAATTTCAACACCTTCGATAACCTGCACGACGAAGTCGCCTTCCGGAGTTACTCGAGGAGATTGGCCTTTCACCGCGCACTTAGTCCTAGGACTATATTAAGGAGCGGTAGATCTGCCGGTCCGCATTAGAAGGAGAACGCACCATCCTCGCCATCGAAAGCTGTAAAAGTATTGTAAACCTGTGCAGTTTGTACATCCGGAGGCGATCGGTCTGGAGTAGAGTTATTGATAATTGTGGGTCGGTGTAGAACTACGCAAAGTGGCTCGGCCGTCAAGTTGGCTTCAGCTCGTGGCATTGATTAGCGAGTTCCATAACCTCACATAAATCGGGCCTGATGTCGGCAGGAGGCCAGGATGACCTCGACTTACCCAGCTTCGAAGCGGACCATTCTTTGCATCGACGATGATGATGCAGTCCTGGGCTATGAGAAAGCCCTGCTCGAAAGGTCCGGGTTCGGGGTGATAACGGCTGCATCGGCGCAACAAGGACTCCGGCTTGCAACCATGTGCAAGTGCGATGCGGTGCTTCTCGACTACGAAATGCCCGGGATGAATGGGCACGAGCTTGCCATCGAAATCAAACGCATCAGGCCAGAATTGATGATCGTGCTGTTTTCCGGGAGCGAGGTACCAACCTTTACATTACCGCTAATCGACGCTTTTTTGCCGAAGCTCGAGGCCAGCCGACATTTGGTGCCCGTACTTGCTGCCGTTTGCAGCAAGACTCACAATACAAAGCGAGACCAGTAACATTTCAACCTAAGCGCGGTTACTCGTGACTCCCCTGCACCTCAATGCAATCCGCGTGAGCAATCACCTTGTCGCAGACCATGGTTCCATCTTTCCGTTTTGCGCAGGGCCTTGTGAAGTCGGTGATCCCGACATGGGCGCACCGCTGCGGGATGACAACCTTGGCGACCTGTCTAGGGGCACAGGCGCAGAGGAGCGAGAGGACGAGGATAGGGGAAAGGGCTTTCACCGAGAATTCCCTGAGGTGGTGCTTTCCGCGTCCCATGCATCCACTAGGTGAACGAGACGTGTACTCGCGGCTTTGAGCGCCCGCCAAGTCCAGCGGGGTTCGGAGTGAGCTAGTGGCCCTGCATACTCATCTTGAGTTTGCGTATTCCATCGTGAATCCGATGTGCATTCACGCCCGCGTATCCAAGAATCAGGCCGCCGCGCGCCGGTGGCCTCAAATAGCATGTCGATAACGGAGTTGCTGAAATGCCCTTCTGGGCGGCCCGTTTCGAAACAGCCACATCGTCAGCGCCGGGCGGCAGCAACGCTGTTAGATGCATCCCAGCTTCGGCACCCGTCACCTCGAGCAGGTCCCCCATCTCGGTGCCGATCGCTTTCACCAATGCTCTTCGCCGCTCCATATAGAGCATTCGCATGCGACGGATATGTCGGGCGAAGTGTCCCTCGCGGATAAAGTCGGTCAGTACTGCCTGATAGAGAGTTGCGGAAAAGACATCGGCGGCGTCTCGGGCGGCGGAGAATGCGGGGACCAAGTCCCGGGGAACGACCATGTAACCCACGCGCAGAGCCGGAAACATGACTTTGCTGAAGGTCCCGACATAAATGACCCTTGCATCTGTGTCGAGCCCTTGAAGAGAAGCAATCGGACGGCTTCCAAACCGATACTCGCTGTCGTAATCATCCTCAATGATCCAGGCGCCGGTGCGAACCGCCCAATTGAGGAGAAGCATACGGCGTGTGGCACTCATCGTCATGCCCATCGGGTATTGGTGCGATGGCGTGATATAGACGGCCCGCGCGTTGTGACCTCGACGGATCGTCTCTGCTACGTTCATGCCCTCATCATCCACCGGAATGGGAATCAGGCGAGCCCCGGCGGCGATGAAAGCCTGGCGAGCGCTGGGATAGCCTGGCTCTTCGATCCACACTCGATCTTTGGGGTCCAACAAAACCTGCGCGGAAAGTTGCAGGCCCTGTTGTGAGCCGGTAGTCACCATAATCTGCGAGGCCTCGCAGCGTACGGCGCGAACTGCACCCAGATATTCCGCGATAGCGTCGCGGAGAGGAAGGTATCCCATGGCGTCGCCGTAGGCCATGATGCCCCTACTCGGCCTTCGGGCATGCCGCGCCACCAGCTTCGACCAGACGCCAATCGGAAAATGGTCGAGGGCAGGCAGACTCGCCCGAAACGCACCCACGATGTTCAGCCATGATTGCGTCGGCAGCTGCGTCATCCCCAGTCCACGGCGCGACATTCGTCGCGGGCCTAATTTCAGAGCAACTTCCTGCCCTCCCTTCCGCGCTTTCCCGTCCTTAAGACTCAGCGTGTCATCCGGGATGGAACTCGCCACGCAGGTGCCAGCCCCGACGAAAGTCTCCAAATAACCTTCGGCCAGCAATTGCTCGTATGCGTTCAAGACCGGGATGCGCGAAACCTTCAGCTCAGCGGCCAAGCTTCTGGTTGAGGGCACTCGCTGTCCCGGCCGCAGCTGGCCGGCGATGATGGCCCGCCGAAACCAGTCATACAACTGACGGTACAGCGGGGTCTTGGCGTGGGGGTCGAGTGCGATGGGCGGGAAGAAGCTGGCGGGAACGCGTTTCATTTTGAAAGTGGTTATATCGTATCACCATGGAGTGGCTATTGTAGGAGACCACTACGCAGGGTAAGTTTTGGCGAGTCGGCAAAAAAACAGACGCAACAAAAGGAGACCTAGATGAGCATCAGCCGTATTCTGATCTATCTCGTGGTGTGTAGCTTGGCCGTTATCTTGCGACCCCTTCAGGGACGGGCACAGCAGAATTCAGATGCATCGAAGACAAGTACGCAACAGGCGTCTGCTGAACGCGATGGCCAGCACGACTTTGACCCCCTTCTGGGCAAATGGAAATATCACCTAAGGCGCCGCCAGAATCCTCTAACAGGCTCGAATACCTGGGTCGATCTGGACGGCACCGGAGAATGCTTCAAGGTTTGGGACGGCGGCGCCGAACTGGACACCATCGAAGTGGATGGCCCGTCAGGCCACATCACCGGCCTGACCCTGCGCGTGTACAATCCTCAATCCCACCAATGGCGGCTTTATTGGGCCAATCGCAAGATCGGAATCCTCGACCCACCCCAGGTCGGCGAATTCAAGAATGGGCGCGGTGAGTTTTTTGCCCAGGACACAATTAATGGCAAAACCATCTTGATTCGATTTGTCTGGACGGACCTGACCACGAATTCACCCCACTTTGAACAGTCATTCTCGGATGATGGGGGCAAGACCTGGGAAGTCAACTGGATTACGGACCAGACACGGGTGAACGATGAATCTGACAAAACGAAGTGAACTCCGCCGCATACCCGTCAGAGGCTCGCACGACTGGGAAACCATCAGCCAGATTCTGGACGCGGGCTTTCTCGCCCACGTTGGGTTCTCTGTAGATGAGCAGCCATTCGTCATCCCGACGTTGTATGGCCGCGATGGGGAGACTCTCTATTTGCATGGTTCCTCCGCCAGTCGCCTGCTCGGGGAGCTTGAAACGGGCACCCCGGCTTGCGTGACGGTGACGCTCGTGGATGGCTTGGTTCTGGCTCGCTCGGCCTTCCATCACTCTATGAACTATCGCTCCGTCGTGGCCTTTGGAAGGGCGCGGAAGGTCGCGGATCCCGAGCGGAAAATCGAGCGCTTGCGCGTGATCTCCGAACATCTCATTCCCGGCAGGTGGAACGATGTTCGGGGACCGAGCGCGAAAGAATTAAAAGCGACCACGGTACTTGAATTCTCGATTGAGGAAGCTTCAGCAAAGGTGCGAACTGGGCCGCCGGTCGATGACGACAGCGACTACGGGTTGGCAGTATGGGCTGGCGTGTTACCGCTCGAGATCAATTCTCAAGCGCCTGTGCCAGACGAGAAATTAGTCGAGGGCGTCCGTGTGCCGGATTATGTCCGACTCTACGCTGATCGGCGAAATGGTAGCGAGCATGCTTGAGACGCAAGACGGGCTTGGAAACGATCTCAGCCGTGCTTGCGTGCCACGACGTCGAACTTACAGTCGTTCGAACAAGCGCGCGGCCCAGCCGGTCCGAAGGTGTCGAGGATCGCCGATACCACATTGCGTTCCTCTTCCAATTCCTGTTCGGTCGGCTTGAGGTCGGTGATGTCGAATGCCACCCTGCGAATAATGGCTGCAAAGTCGCTTTGGACGCGCTCCTAGCCCCGTTTATGAACAAAGCCGGCAGCTGAGCCACACCAGGCCCAGGTATTGGAAAGTGCTGCGGCGGTCCCGTAGATGCTCTGGTAAAATGTCTCAAGACCGCAAAGCTGTCTGCGTAGGCGCGTAGCTCAGTTGGTTAGAGCGCTACCTTGACACGGTAGAGGTCAGGAGTTCGAGTCTCCTCGTGCCTACCATTTCTTTCAATCAGTTGCCCAAACTCCCTTTTGAAAATCTGGGTCCATTTGGGTCCAATAAGCGCTCCGACCCCAAAGCGAGATTCGTTCGCAGAATCGTTGTCGACCTGCGCAAAGGAATCTCCTTGGAGGATTTACTGAATCAGGTGGGATTTGCTTGCAGACAGTGATCCGCTGGGCAGGATCGCGTCGACCAGCTTGTCCTGAGCGAGACGCTTGGTCTTCGATGTCGCCTGCAAGTATTGGTTGGTAACGTTGAGGTTGCTGTGGCGCAAGTAGTCGCGGATGGTGAGCTGATGCTCTCCCATGTCGGCCAACATGCTCCCCACCGAATGCCGAAACGTATGCCAGCCAACGCCCGCGATTCCGATTTTCGCGAACGCCGGCTTGATCATCCGGTTCAGCACCGCGCCGAGGTCGAGTGGCTTCCTTCCCTGGTTGCGCAGCGACGGAAATACAAAATCCGTTTCGGTTGCATACAGGCTCTGACCTCGCCACTCCAGAAGAGCGTTTTTCAGTGCCGGATGCATCGGCAATGGCTTTGCCGAGGCTTCCGTCTTGGTCGACTTGAGATACCCTCCTCGCCGCCAATAGTAGGAGTGCTGGACGTTGAAGGTTTGGTTGATGAGATCGCAATCCGTCCAGCGTAGTGCTCCAACCTCTCCTCTGCGCGTACCGAGTGCTCCGATAAGAAACACCAGAAGCTGGTCCCGGAACTGCAACTCGGCCAGGCCCTGTTTGACCTGTTCCGAAGACAGGACCAGCGGTGCTCTTTGCCGCTTGGCACTGATGCGCACTCCAACGCTCGGGCCCCGCTTGCCTCCGGTCCCGACCTGGATTCCCGAGGAGATCGGATTGTGGCCACAGAATTCCCAGCGGACCGCATGTGAAAACAAGGCCGACATTACGTTCTTTACTTTGGCCTTGCTTCCGTCTGCTAAATCCGTCGCCCGGAGCCAGCGTTCCACTTCGACAGTTTTCACTTCGCCGAGTAGAAACCGCCCCCAGCGAGGAAGAATCCATTTCCTTACGACGATCGTGTACACGTCCTGGGTTGAAACCTCTTTCAGAGGAAGTTCCTCCGAACTGTAGTGTTCCCAAAGCGTCGCGACCGTCGTTCTGCGAAGACCGTTGCGTTGTGAGTGATCGTTGATGGTTAGCCGAAGAGCATCCGCTGCTGCTTGGGCCCCCGATTCGGTGGGGTATTCGCTGGCATCGCCGAGCTGCGTCTTCCGACGAATGGACTTCCCGTCGATGTCTTTTTCCCACCATCGGTACACCCATACAGCAGGACCTTTCTTCCGCTCTTCGAGATTCAGACTTCCTTGTTGATATCGTGTCCGTCTAAACAAAACTCCTCCTTTGTTTAAACGGCACTGACAGCCGCTCTGAGGATAGCTCAACTTTCCGGGTAGGAGGTGATTTTGGGACACCATTGTGGAACCGTTAACCGGCTAGCCTTTCGAGCCATTCATTGAGTTGGGAAGCTCGAAAGCGCCAGAGCTTTCCAACCTGAATGCCGACCACTTCTCCTCGACGAGCCATTTTTTGGAGAGTCTTCGGATGGATTCTCAACAGGGCGGCAGCTTGAGCGGTGTCGAGTAGGGGTTCAAATTGCACCCCCACATCATCTGCTTGCCAGGGTTGTTTACTAGAAGTGGTCTGAGACATAGTCTTCCGAGGATCGCTAAAGATTAGTTCACGCTTCATGATGCATAGCCTGAGTGGCCGATCTCACCTGACAGAATCCTATTACGTTCATTTCGTCCTTCATGTCGGGCGCGGCGATGGGTAGGAGGCTCGGTTCGTGACGGTTCGGATTCGATACTCGGCCTCATTAAGTCTCTTCGTTGCAACAAGATCTCAATTTTGAGATCAATTAGGTTTGTGCAAGGTTGGTATCGCCCACGCGCGTGACCCACGTAGCTTCCCGCTTTACAAAAACTCCCGGCCACGGCGACGGGAAACGAGTTAAAGCTGCCGCTGGAACTCGTTCTCAAGCTATCGTCCTCTCGTGGAACGTCATCGTCTTCGAATCGAAAAGGACTCTTTCGTTGCTTACCGGCCCGTGTCGCTGTTTCGCGATCACGATCTCGTCTTCCCCGGTCGGCCGGCCGGAATTATCCATCGGGCGATAGATCAGCAAGATCGTGTTGGCATCGTTCTCGAGCGATCCGCTTTCCTTCATCGAGAATTTGTTCGGCCGCTCGTTCAGGCTTCGATCCTTCGGCCGATTCAACTGACTGACTGCCACGATCGGGATGCCCGTGTCTTTCGCGAGTGCGCGGATCTGGCTGGAGATTTTGGTGATTCGCTCCCGCTCGTTTGGCGCGTTTGCCAAAATGAGTTGCACGTAGTCGACGACCAAGAGCCCGAGCTTCTCCTGGCGGATCAGCAAGCGTGACTTCGCGACGAGCTTCTGGAGCGATAGCGAGCCGTCCTCCGCGACAAACAGCGGCCAGCGGCCGACCGTGGCCATTGCGCGTAGAACTTGCGATCGCATCTCGGCCGAGCCCCATCGCGGGTTGCGAATGTATCCGAACGGGATCTTCCCCTCATGCGACCAGAGCCGTTGCAGTAACTCGCGCTTGCTCATTTCAATGGAGAAAAAACCTACAGCCACGTCGCGCCGACAGTTCGCGGCCGCGATCTGGAGACCGAGAGAAGTCTTGCCGTCACCGGTGCGTCCTCCAATCGCCCAGGTCTCGCCTTCGCGGATCCCCGTCGTGGCGAGGTCCACACAATCAATGCCCGTCGTTAAGCCGATGACAGCATCCGCGCCGTCTGCGAGCTGCTCCCACTCCTGGTAGACCGCGTCCGAGAATTTCAGGACGCGCTCCGCGGGGGCATCGTCGGACCCGGCCTGGATCTGGAGAAGCCGCTCGCTGAGGTCGCCGATCGATTCTTGCGAAGACGCGCCGTCCGCGATCGCTCCGATGCTCGCGTTACAGGCGTGAATTACTTTGCGCTGCGCGGCCTTCTCGCGCACGATCTTGACGTAGTGCTTGATGCTCGGGCGATCCGGCACGCCGGTGGTGAGATCGGAGATATAGCCGACGTCACCGACGGTGCCGAGTTCTCGGTGTCGCTCCAGTTCCTCGATCAGCGTGATCTGATCGACAGGTCGGGATGACTCGGCCAAGTCCACCATGCGGGAATAGATCCGACGGTGCGAGTCCAGGAAGAACTCGGCCGCCGTCAGACTCTCGGCGGACGCTTGCTCGTAATGCTTAGGATCGAGCATGATGGCGCCCAGGACGCTCCGCTCGGCTTCGATACTTGCGGGGAGCGAGTGCTCAATGTCGCGATAGGTGTCCGCGCTCATTGGATCCCTGCCGGCGCGTCTTTGTTCCAGTTCTGTCGCCGCTCCGCAAGTTCGCGCTTGATCTCTACGCTCGCCGCCGGAGGTGCAACGGCATTGCTCTTGCCGCATTCGATCGGCCTCCACTTCGCATCCTCGAAGTACCACCTGTCGATCGCCACGCCGTGGCGACGGTCTTCCATTGCGTGCTGAGTGATCGCTTCAGCGGCGTCTTCGGGGGAACATCCACGGTAAGCTGCCTCGGCCACGATCGCCGCTTCGATGAGTTTTCGGTTGGTGACCGTGTTCGTGAGCGCGAGGATCCGGATCACTTTGCGTGCGATCTCGGGGACGCAGGAATTTTTGGAGTGTTTCAGGTCTCGATTCTTCTCAACGCTCGGAGAGGGGTTGTGTCAAGAACGCGCTTATAAGAACGCGATGCTGTGCTGGAGATGAAGGTAGGCCCTTCGAAGCCGGTTTGCAGAAACAGGCTTCAAACAGCCATGAGCTGCTTCGGTCAAAAGCCGCGGTGGTGAACGTCATGGTTAAAAGGCGTGAGTAAATCACGTCATGTGAGGAATAGAGAGACGAACGCAAGTGAACCACCGAGAAAGCATCGAAACGGATCAACAGACGACATCGAAACCGGAGTGTCCCCTCTGCTCTGGGAACAAGCATGGCGGAAATCTGCTTACTGGCCATGTGGTGTCCGGTGCACAGGTGGCGTGACTCTATACCGGGCTCTGGTACGGAACTTGAGAACCTGCCGGCGGTGCTAAGGGAAAAGGCACAAGCGGAAGCCCCGCGAGGCCGAAAGTACTGATCCGCTGGGCAGGGGCGCACTGTCTCGTAGTAGTGATGAAGTGGAGTAATGCCCACGGAGCGAAGGGGACAGGTCATCCATGTCGAGCTGGAGTCAACGGGCAACCGGAGGAACTCCTTTCTTTGACAGAAGGCGGCAGCCTTCGGTGGGTGGCACGAGCCGGATGAATCGAGAGATTCACGTCCGGATCTGTGAGCGGCTCGGGGTGAAACTCCCCGGGCCGACTCGGCGGCGGTTGACTCTCTGACGATCGAATCTCCGAGGTCCCCGTGTACTGCCGCCCCCTCTTGTTAAATGGGTCTTGTTCTATAAGGACCGGAGGGGGCGCTGCGACTGTGCAGTCGCCACCTCGTGCCTGTGCAGTCGGCAACCCCCCCACCCTGGCGACTGTGCAGTCGCCAGCCTTTCTCCTTCGGTTCGCTCCCGCTTGTGCGCTTGTTGACTCACTTGTCTGAGCTGGCATCCAGTCGAACATTCGCATGGGCGAGGGCTCTTTGGCTGAGGAGGGAACCGGAAGCATTTGATATACGGTTTGGCGGACTGGCTTCATCGTGCGTACGATGCAGATCAGCTTGTGATCGGCGAGCGTCTTAATCGCCCGCTGCATCGCGCGCGGCGACAGCTTCAGCTTCTCTGCTAGCTTCGGAGTTCCGATGAAAGTCGAATTGCATCCATCCGCGTGTCTCCAAAGACAGCAATAGACGGCGATCGAGATCAGTCCGACAACTTTCGCCCAGTCGTCGATGAAAGCGTTTTCGATCATGAAAAAGTTTTGTCTCCGACCGCTGCGAACAACTTCGTGATGCGGCTTCATGGTCGATTGCCTCCTGGGAACAGAAATGTCTCTCCGTGGTCGCCCCGAGTTGAGTTAGTTGCAGCGGCCGAGCGGATCTGCGAGTCGGCAGAATTAGTGCGAAGAGCAGTTGGGGAAGTTTCGGCCTGGGCAGGAGAGGAGACGAGTCGCAACCACGAGTGAAGGACGCCCTCGCGCTCCTCGGTGCGGTTGACGATCTTGAGGCCGAGGCGCCGGAGTTCGAAGAGGCGCGCATTGTTCTGAGCGGCGAGCGCCGAGATCTCTGGGAGGCCGACTTCGCCGCCGCGGACTGCGATCAAGAAATTTAAAATCCGCGAGCGTTGCGAGGAGCTTGAGTTTGGAACCGAACTAGTCGAGGTCGATCGGGCGGATTCTGTGCTACGCTGGCCTTGCATTGGTGCTCCCTGTCGTCGGCTGTGCTTGATGCGTGCTCGTTTCCGTCGTTGTTCGCTCACTTTCAGGGAACCGACTCCGAAATCGTTTCCTGTCCCTCGAGAATCGCCGCCACAGTCTCCCGATCCAATCCCCAGGTCTGGGGCTCGACGGACTTGAGCCACGAGATGGCGGCCTCGAGCTCGAGCCGGCGCCGTGATGCGACGCGCAACAGGACAGCGCGGAGCGTCTTGTCCTCGGCCTTTGTCGGATCGCGATAGCCAACTTCCAACGCTGAAAGCCTCGAGTGATTCAGCCCAGCCGCGTCCGCGACGAGACGCTGTTTCAGCGCAAGCAACTCTCGAACAGTTCCGAAATTCATTGGGATTGTAGGGGGCACAGGTCGCGTCGTGAGACTCGCTAGTTCTCTCACGGATCTCAAAAACATCAAAGGACGGGAGCTACCTGGAGTTTCCGGGAATTGCCGGTTGTTTCCAACAAACAATTGCCGAAAGTTTCCGGTTGTTACCGGTTTGCGTTGTGGAGGATTGCCGACTGTTGCCGGTAGTTTCCGGTTCTTACCGGTTTACGCTGCCCAGAATTGCCGGGTGTTGCAGAAAAAGATCACGCCCAGTCTCACACTGGAAGGTCGAGGTCGTCTTCAGGAGGAAAAGCTAGTACCGAAGCGGCCGTGATCCGACCGCGTTTCCCGACTGTTTTCAGAGGCCCGTTTTTTTTGTGAGTCCAGTTGTAGATCGTTTTTTCGCTTTTGCCGTAGTAGATCGCCGCTTCTCGCTTGTTCAAGCTATGTCCCTCTTTCAGCCGTCGTTTGAGCTCGCGTCTCTGTGCGAGTAGTTGCTCAGGATCGGCTTTCTTCGTAGAGGACTCGCTGTCCGCCGCGGTCTCGGCTTTCTCGCCCGGGATCTGCGGCCCGAGGATGTCTGATGCGGGTGGATCCGCCGTGGGGTTTTCCGAAGTTGCCGCCGCTGGCTTCGCGATCTCCTCGACGGCTGCCGGTGGTTTGATGTCGGCCGTCCTGGCCTTCGGATCCGGATTGAGCGATCGCTGCGGAATCGTACCCAGGTCTTTTTTGCGCTCAGGAGTTTGTCCAAACTCAGCGTCGAGCTCTGCCTCGATCGCGGCCCACTCGGCCTTAATCGCGTCCCGTCTAGGCGTGTCCTGCAAGGCCCTTATGAAGTCGCTTGCGACTCGAGCGAAGCGCGCCTCCCTCTTCATAGCCTCGCGCAGTTCGTCCGAAATGATGCGGGCCTCGGCCGCGGGCACGGGGATAGTGGGCTCACGGTGCTTACGAACCAACGCCTCGAACTCCAACTCCTGATGTAGTTTGTTCTTTTTGTTGTCGGCGGGCACATCACACCTCGGCGGTGGATTCTCGGAGCTTCGTGAGGATCCCCGGCGGGGCGGCTCCGAGTCGCCGCCCATACTCACGGTGAGATCCGGCCGGACCTCACGTGCGAGCTACCGAGGAACATTCTGGGAATACCAGCGAGGCGGAAGCGTGGCCGGCAATTCCAAATCTGGTCGACTATACTCCCGGACCCCGAAATGTTTTTAGGCGCGGTCGCGGGTTTGTGGAAGAGCTGAGGATCTCGATGGATCGGGGTACACTGCCCGCAATGCAGAATGCGCCTAATGCGTCGCGAAGCACGGCCGTCCCGGGAGTCGGAGCACGCTCACCGACGGCTGTGGCTCACCGTATTGTCTTCCATGCTCCCGGAAAACACCCTCGATAAATCGCCTCCTAGCGCGCAACGGGCAAGTTATTTAGGCGAGCCCAAACGCCGTGCGCGTGGGGAAAAAGTGGAAAACCTTAGCGAAACGAAACGTAAATTTCAGACCCCTGCGCTGGAGATATTTCGCGGTCGCCGTCACCCGCGCGCGGGGGGGTTGGGGGGAAGGACCCGCGGCCAAACTGGGTTACGGAAGGCCATATCAATGAGCAGAAGCTTGCAGACCGAGTGTCCACCGCAACGGGAATGCTCCGGTTAACGTGATATTGATTGATCAGTGACATCAGGCCTTGGTTTGCCGTTGCGCCGCGTACCAGCACATGGCAAGACAATCGGCGTTGCTCGAGACGGAAATCGGTTCCACCCAAACACGTTTCTCGAAGACATCCTCGTCACTGTTGTGCGATCTCTAACTGACGGCCGATCAACCCGCAGGCTTTGGAACCAGTCGTAAACACGATAAGACTCTCGCCCTTTGTGTGCCAGCAGTGTGTCTAAAGAACTCAAAGAAATGCATTCAAAACTCAGATATAAAACGAAACGATAGGCTGGGTTCTCGCTGGCCCGCTTCTGCCATTCCCCCCCACTCTGCGGGCAAAGCGAAGGGTGATTGGCGAGCCAGTCGTATCGAAAGCCGTATTCCAGTTCATGCGGGCGAGGGCTAGAACGTCGCCGGCCGAACGGATGATGGGGTCTGAGCCGTTTCGGCAACGTATAATCAACCCTTGGTTTCATTTGAGATTTAGGGTTGCACAAGAGCCGGACGGGTGAACAAACGGCGGCGGCGCCAAGAGCCTATGTTGATAGTGGTTGAGGGATGCGTTGGAGCAGGCAAATCGACGGTTGCCAAAGGCTTGGCGGCGTTCCGAGCGAGCAAGTTGCTGTTGGAGGACTTCGAAAGCAATCCCTTTCTTCGTCCGTTTTATAACGACCCGGTCGGAAACGCTATCGAGACTGAATTCGCGTTTCTTTTATTGCATTTTCATCAACTCAAGAGTCAAGCCGGAGCCGCTGCAAGATCAGAAGTTGTCGCCGATTTCCACCTCGGGAAGGATATTCTTTACGCAGACTTGAATCTCAAGGACGACCGCCTCAACCGCTTGTTCAATGAGTTGTATCACATTTGTATCGAGAAGACTCCGCGCCCCGCTTTGATGATTTTCCTATCAGCAACAACAGAGTTGTTGGTTGAACGGATACGCCGTAGAAAGCGCGATTTCGAATTGGAGATCGATCCCGAATACTACAGTTTGGTCAATACCGCGTATGAAGACTACTTTAGGCGATACTCTGGGAAGAAACTGCGAATACCAATGGACGAATGGGATTTCGTCAAAGATCCGGAGCTCTACAAACGGCTTGCATCGTTAGTGGATGGAGAACTCATTCGCAAGTGAGCAGATCCAACGCAAAACGTCAGAAAGAAACCTCCCTTTTCCCTGACAGTGAATTGATGGTCGCGGCCGTGCCGAACAGCGACTATTTTCGGATCAGAGACTTTGAGTACGTTCAGCCTCTGTACGATCTGGCTTTCCTGCTGGAAGTTGACGCTCTTGCTAAAGGCACGGAGATTCCCAAGTACAGAACGTTTTCTCTCTGGCGCGCGGGCTATAGCCTGGACGGTTACGGAACAACAATTGATCGCTGGCTCGACGGCACAGCTCGAGATGAAGATCTTGATTACGTCCCTTCATCGCGCATCCGCCAATACCTCACCAATGTTGGGAGGAGCGGGACGATTCCTGAACTTCGTGCATATCGCAGCGAACGTTTTGATCGTTGTCTGCGTCTTCGCTCTGTCCGTGGGTTGGGTCCCAGCAAAATAGCCACGACAGTTTCGCTGCGTTCTTTGTCCGACGAGTGGTTCCAGCAGGACCCAACAAACCTAGCATCTAACCGTGATCGGATCATTGAGCTCTATGAAGGGCTCAACGAAGGGCCGTGGCAAACCGCGCATATCGTGCCGCCTCTGTTGCGGTTTCTCCACACTGCTGAGGAGTTTCATAACGGAAATCTAGGATGGCAACTAGCTGGTATCGGCGATCCGTTTGAGCCGGTAAGAGGCCCGGTAGAGGTCTCCGTGAATACAGCATGGGAATCGATTGAGACCGCAATCAGCAAGACGCTCAAGCGAGAGAGGCACTTTCGTCGCGAGTCACAGAACGGCGACGGCATTCGAATCAAGCACCAAATGGGATGGGGCTTCTCAATAAAATCGAGCCCCGGGTTGATCGCCCGCACGAGTATTTCAGACTTGGGACAGGCTCTGGACCCACTAGTGTCCGGTTTTCACAGCGACCTTGTATCAGATCTTCATCTTCACACGGCGTGGTCTGATGGAAGCGCTTCCGTCAACACCATGGCCGGTGCCATTGTTGCGAGTGGACTGAAGTACTTCGCCGTAACGGATCACAGTCGGACAGCCAAGCTGCAGGGCGGCTTAACGCCGCTTCTGTGGCTGCGACAAGCGAACGCGTTAACTCTGGCGACACCGACCTGCCCGGTGTTGCATGGCATTGAAGTGGACATCCTCAAGGACGGCACCCTTGATTTGCCAAATTCTCTGCTCGCAGCTGCGGACATTGTCGTTGCCTCCGTGCATTCGAATTGGACAGATGATGTTCGAGCAAATACTGACCGGCTCGTACGTGCGATTGAATCTGGTTGTATCGATATCCTCGCCCACCCAACGTCCGCTATTGTTGGCAAGCCTGGAGTGCCGGATTATCTTCGCCTTCCGGCTGACGTTAATTGGGAAGAAGTCTTTGAAAAGTGTGCCTCTTGGCGCGTTGCTCTCGAAATGAATTGCTTTCCATCGAGGTTGGACTTGCCGTTGCATCTGCTACGAAAAGCCATTGATGCCGGCTGTGCGATTTCCATTGGTTCAGATGCACATGCGCGTTCTCATCTTCTCAATCTCAGATTCGGAGCAGCAGCTCTGCGGCAACTCGAAGCTCCTGTCGTGCTGAACAGGCTTTCGTATGATCACCTTAAGCAGTGGATCGCTGAAAGCAGGGCGCAACGGAGCAATCTCACCAAGAGCGTTTCACGCTTCGTACAGTCAGAACTTCAATTCGAGACCGCCGTTCATGTGGACAAGGCAATATTTAGGGCCCGCATTCAACCGCCCCAGAACATTCCTGATGGATCGAGAGTAATGGGAATCGATCTAACCGCCGGAGACAAGGCAACTGGGGTCGCTGTCCTGACGAACTGCTCCGTCGATACATGTTCGTTGTTCTCTGACGAAGAAATCCTCTCATATGTGAGAAAACAGAAGCCTACAATCGTTAGCATAGACTCTCCGCTGGGTCTGCCGGGTGGCGGTAATTCGATCGATCCTAAAGCTGGGATCATGCGAGCAGCAGAATATGATCTTGCGAGCGTGGGGATTCCTGCGTACCCCTCTCTAATCGATTCGATGGAAAATCTCACATTGCGAGGCATTCGCCTTCGGCGAGCGATTGAGCTGTTTCCGCGAGCACCGCGCGTGATTGAATCGTATCCTGGAGCCGCTCAAGACATCCTCTGCATCCCGCGGAAGCAGAAGAGCCTGGACCTGCTGCGAGAAGGTCTACGGCGGTTGGGCCTAACATGGCATGGGATTGGAAACGCGCTCCCACGATGAAATGGATGCCATCACGTCAGCAATCGTAGGCCGGTACTTCGAGGCGGGGCTGTTTGAGCCTATGGGAATACCGAGCGAAGCACAGCTTATCGTTCCGAAGATCCGGCCGCTGGTATTTGAGCTCAATCCAGTAATCTGTTTGGCGGGTAAAACCGCGGCGGGAAAGTCCGTCATTGCGCGCTATCTCAGCGTCTTCTATGGGTTCGAGTGGGTGCGTACGCGCAAGATCATTCTGGAGCTTTTGGTTGAAGATTTAGCTAAGCCGCCTGAGAAACGACTCTTCAAAAAGGCGGTCGACGCGGACAATATTTCAGAGAAAGACCTCCACGACTTTGGCGCGGTTATTTTAAACGTTTATAGGCAAGCCCCGCTTCGCAAAAAACTGACCCGAAAGATCAAGCATTGCGATGCACCCATTGTGGTGGATTCGATTCGGGACATCGTTGATGTGGATTCTAGCGCGCTCGGTAAGCGACCGGTCGTGACCTGGTTTGTTGACTGCAACGACTCAATTATTAAGCACCGGCTGGTCACAAGGGCGAATATGGGCGACAAAAAACTTAAGACTGGAAGCCCGGTAGATCATACCGCTTTTGCCATTCGTCAACAGGCGGACAGAATCATTCCCAACAATGAGTCGCTTGAAGAATTGAGGTGGCGCGTTGACGACACATTGTTCATGGCAACAACTTTGGCCGTGCAGTAGAAGGGACTATTTCTGAGCCCTGTTTAGTATTGCTCGTTCGATTGTTGCCAGTCACAGAGGTACCGCACGACACTGTCGATCCGTATTCCCTTCGTTTTGAGCTCCTCGAGAGTGAACTCTTTCTTGCGGAGTTGGTCCAAGTTTTTGGCCTTGAATTGCTGCTTGAGCGGTTCAATCTCGTCCATTTTGAGTCCAACATATCGGCTATAGCTCTTCAGTTTTTCTCGGAATTTGCGTGCCCCGAGGGTTGCTATAGCGTCGCCAATCACTTCTGGCTTGCCGAGGGTGTTTAGAAACGCCTTATAGTCGCCGAAAGTGAATAATGCTAATTGGTCCTGAAGATCCGAAACGGCGTCAAGATACTGTTCGATGAGTCGGCCCGCTTTTTTCGTTTGTTTGGTGGGATCGTCTAGCAGATATGCTCGATGAAGGCGCTCCAGCTTCTCATCTAATCTGGGTGGTCCCATGCACAACAACAGGTCAAAGCGGCCCGCACGCTTAATGGCAGCGTCGAATCGTTCCTGGAAATTGGTCGCCATTAGGAATATCACTCTTGCCTGGTCGTGGAGGCGGGTGAGCTTCGGAAGCATCGTCGTGGTGAGAAATTGACTTTCTATGTCCAGGTGAACTTTTCCTTCACGTGTCTGCACCAGAGCATCCATCTCATCGAAAAAAACCACGACTGCAGAGAGGTCCATCAAATCATCGAAGATTGCATCGGCTTGAAGATAAATGTTCGCAAGGCTGCCCTTAACGAATTCCGACGGCGTTAACTCAATCAGAGGCCATCTCACATCGGCAGCGACTGCTCGGGCAATTTCCGTTTTCGACGTACCTGGCGGTCCGAATAGCAATGCCGAGAGTGGCTCCTTTATCGCTTTTCGGCGTAACGTCACTTCGCTCTGAGACCGATACGGCTTGATTACCAGCGTTCTTAAGATGGATGAGAGCCGCCTTTCTCTGTTTCGCAACAGCACATCGATATCTAAAAGACTCCCGAGCGCCGTCGGCGCGGCGGATGCCGCCTTTGGTAAGCGCGCCTTATACTTGCGTAGGACTTGTTGCTGTATTCGACCCGATAACACGGTTGTAAGCTCAGACAAGAACATGTGTACAACGGCCGTGGCCCATGATTCGGGTTGACCTTTTTCCAGCGTCTCTATTTGGCCCCCAGAGTTCCAGCCTTTGTATTCGGTCAGTCCTTCAGAACAACTCAGGCGATTGTTTTCGCACCACGCCACAGCTTTCTCGAGTCCCTCGACGAAACGTTGATTTCCTAACAGTCCGCTCGAACTCCTCTCAAATTCCTGTGTCGGACCATCAATGTCTTTGCCGAATTCATATAAGACAGCTTCCAGGAGCTCGAAAGTAAAACAGAAATTCGATCCAGCGTCTTGATAGTGAAATAAAGGAAAATACTTGTTCCAAATACCGCTGTCAGCCTGCTTCGAAAACAACTCCTCAATTGATCGTTCTAGCTCGATGCGCGAGGGAAGTATGGTCAGGTGCTCTTTCTTGGTTCCAAGTTTGGGCTTCTCCGTAATTTCTCTCAATCGAGCGCACAGGCAAGCGCACATTCCCATTGCGACCGGGTCCATCATCGCGTCATGCCGTGCCACCACCAGAGAACGCCGATGAGTAAACTCCTTCGCTGCCCATCTGCACAGCACGTCCCATCGGCCAGGAGAAAGTCTGATCTTAGCTCGGGTAATCGCATCGACAAACCAAAACACGACGGCGGGTGATGGCGGGTATTGGTTGATAGAGAAGTTGTTGGGGTCGCCGGCGATGATTTCGGCGATTTCTTTCAATGAGCGAACAGCTGGACGAGAAATATCCCGCGGGAATTGGTCGGCAAGCAGGCGGCGATTTAGGCTTGCAAGCCTATAGCCGGTTGGTTCCGGTCGAAACTGTTTTAGCTTCTCCTTCGTCTCGGTCGATGTTTGTTTGAATCTTTTACGTTCATGAATCCAGCTGCTCTGTATGATTCGGCCCAAATCGAGCGCGAGTGCGCCCATCAGGCGTTTTCGACCTGAACCACTGCGTTTCGCGCTGTCTGCTATCAGATTTCTCGAATCATCTGTTAGCGAGAACCACAGAAATTCTGATGCTGGATCGGAGTGTTTTCTTAATTTGCGAGCTAATGCCACTGCATTTCGTATACCGAGGTGCAGATCCCATTCCCGAACCCCTGCATTTGGCATGGATTTGGCACTGTGAGGAGCATCGCCGAAGAGGTGTTCTTGTTCGAGAAAACCATACGCCCGCAGAACCAGAGTGGTAGTGAAAGCGTTGTTCTCCGTGAGTCCAGAACTCATCCAAGGAGCATCTAGCAACGTCTGGAAAACCTTCGCTGCCCACTGCTCAGGTGTAATCGAGGGAGAACCATCTTCTTTGAAGAAGCTCCGGAACTTGTCAGTTGATGCTAGTGCCATTAGGCACGAACAAGTCGTGGTTACATTCGTGTCCCACGCAGGAGAACGAGAATCCGGCTTTCTACGGAATGTACCATCCTCCTTTTTGAAGGGAGTGAGGTCGCTCACAATATTCCGAAGCAACGAGGACGCACGATCACGCAGCCCTCGGAGTACATCTAAAGACACTTCAGGCATGGATTAGTTCGTCTCGGACAGGCTTATTTGTGAGGTGAATGGTGTCAAGCGTTCCAAATCCAGTCCCAGCAAACTGAATCGGTACACCGGTTTCGAGCCCAAGCTCGCGCAAAAATACGCGGGCTCTCCGTGTGAGATTGGTTAACTCGGTCACTCCTGTGTTTTCGTACTCAAGACGGTCCATTCCCATGACTGCGAGGGATGTAGGCCGATTGTATCGACATGCACTTTGTACTGCGGAAAGATTGAAGCGAGCAACACGACGCAACCGTTTGGTCACCGATGTGTACTCAGGTCGCGCTTGGGGAGCACCCGAAATTCGGGCAATTTCTTCCCACGAGATCTCATCAGCAAATGGACCACTCGGTCCACCGACTCGGATTGGAAAGGTACGCACTACCATGACAACGTCGTTGATTAATCGTGGAGAGAGTCCTACTTCCATCGCAAACCCTGCAGCTGTTGTATCCCGCGAAGTTACGAATGGATAGTCCGGTCCATGGAGGAGAGACAAAGCAAACCCTTGGGTACCCTCAACAATGACATCTCCTCCGTCATCGAGCACGCTGTGAAGCAGCGGGGCAACGGTTTCCACTCGGCACCGGCCCAATATTGCCTCGGAAGTGTTCGCGAGAGACACGTCAGAACGCCGAGACATTCTCCGCACCGATGCCGCGCCAGTTCCGGAGCACGTGCTGGCGATGTCCTTCAAGGCACGCCGTTCGGCTTCACGGTCCTCCTCATTAACGATTACTGCACGAGGATCGACGATGATCCGTTGGCGATCAATGTTGAGCAAGTCCAACTCGCGAAGGAGTACTGTTTCATCGATTGCGCAGCCCGCTGAAATGCAGAATGTCGCTTCTTGAGGTTCTGAAGAGCAAGGAACTTGGCGAAGAATGACATCTCTACCATCAATTGTGACGGTGTGACCGGAGTTTGGTCCACCGCACCGGACTAGCCATGGAGAATTTGACCGGTTCGCGACAAGGGCGACAACCTTGCCTTTTCCCTCCGATCCATATTGTCCGCCTACGACAATTGTTGCTGGCATGATGGCCTCCAATATTTCAGGTCGCCGAGGGGTCGTCAAGCGACCCGACACGCCGGTAGTGGGTCAGTTTGAAATTCTCTTCTTGTAAGGGCCGCGCGGTCCCGGCTTCGGCATGTACGGTTCGGCCATCTGCAACACTTCTTCGATGCTCCAAACGTGGTCAGAAATTCCGGCTTCCATCGCTGGCGTTACTCGCAACGATTGATGCACTCGGCAGAAATTGTAGTACATGAACCAAAGGGCCACAGATGCCGCATACTTCTCGACTTTCTTAGAGAAAGCATTTGTGAGGCGCGTGAATCGCCGGATGCTCATCCGCATGGATAGATTCTGGCGCTCAACGAAACTGGTGCTCACATGCTTCGGGTCAGAATTCCCGCTGACAACTTTCATGTCACAGCCGATGCACTTCGCTAGCGAATACCATGTATGGTTTTCGGCCGGTGCACCGTAAATCTTCTGCAGTTGGGCATAACCAATATCGGCACCGAAGGCACTCCCCACAGCCTCAAGGTACGCTCTGTGGCCGTCTGTTGTGATTTGCACGCAGTTACTGATCCGGCTTGCACAGTCGTGCATAAACTCAGTTGCCCATCCTAGATCGCGTCCACCCACTAAGTAGCTCACGCATAGCTTCGTATCGGCATCAAGGGCCGTCCACGTCCAAGTGTCGCCCCAACCTTCGGCCTTTTGTTCGGGAGTGACGGTCTTGGCCTTTGCGCCCACGAACTTCCAGATTTCATCGCACTGCAAACGGCGCACTTTTAGATTCCTAACGTGGGCATCATGGTAGCCGACACAGGCATCGGCTAGATCGACTAGCAACTTAACGATAGTCTTCTTGGAAACTCCGGTCATGCGGACGGTCGCCTGAATGGAGCATCCTTCAATGAGGCACCTTACCACTTGAGCACTAAGCGCTTTATCTAACCGATTCATAGTGACCATTATGCTTGCACGTACAAGCTTCGTAGACCTAGAAGTATGATGGTACTTGACAATTATACAGGCCTTGTATTTAATACACTTGTGGCCGCCAAAAATCAACTTTTCCCGCTTCAACCCATACATCCCGGCAAAATCCTGCGAGAAAAGCTTCAAGAGCACGGATGGACGCAAGATCAACTCTGCACAATTACTGGCTACGGCAAACAAGCAATTAGCCTAATCGTTAATGAAAAAAACGGGGTCAGTGCCGACATGGCGAAGGCACTCGCCGCCGCTTTTGGCAATACTCCTGAAGAGTGGCTCAAGTGGGACTCACTGTACCGCCTATCCAACGCGGAGGCCGACGTGACCATCATTGAGAGGAAAGCGCATTTGCACTCTTTGGCTCCGATCCGCGATATGCAAAAAAGGGGCTGGATTTCAACGACCGATGATTTGGAAAAACTGGAATCCGACCTCAAGAAATTCTTTGACGTGGACTCCCTCGACGGGGATGTTCTTTTCCCCGTAGCGACACATCGCACCATCAAACTTCCATACCTGAATCCCGCTGAAAAAGCATGGTGCTTCCGCGCGCGAAAAATGGCAATCGCTCTACCAGTGCCGCCGTTTCGCGCCCATAGACTCAGCCAAGCGGAAAAGGAACTTAGAAAGTTAGCCGCATATCCCAAAGAGGCACGGCATCTTACGGAACTTCTAGCGTCATATGGCATTCGTTTCGTGGTGGTCGAGCCACTTCCGGGCGTGAAGATCGACGGCGCTGCTTTCTGGCTGGATCCCAATTCTCCTGTAATTGCGCTCTCTGTTAGATTCGACCGCGTGGATGCCTTTTGGTTCACGCTTATGCACGAATTCGCCCACATCAAGTATGGTGACGCGCTGTCGGTTGATAGTGAACTGATCGACGGCACAATCGGCATCGCGGTTGCGCTCGTTGAGGACGAAGCCGAAAAACGCGCATCGGATAGCGCCACAGACGCACTCATCCCAACCTTGGAAATGCAGTCCTTCATAAGTCGTGTCGGTCCCCTGTACTCCAAAGAACGAATAATCCAGTTCGCTCACAAGATGAAAATTCATCCGGGAATCATTGTCGGTCAGTTGCAGCATCGTAACGAGATCAACTACGGCTCGAACCGAGAAATGCTGGTGAAGATTCGAGCGGCCGTTGTCGAAACTGCACTAACCGATGGTTGGAATCGTTCGATTACGCCAGGATTACTGTGAGGTGAAAATTGGCAACCGCTGAAGCGCCACTGCGACAACGACACGGGAGCGCGAAGATGCTCTACCTGATCGAACTTTATCAGCGAGAGCACGACGTTGAGACTTGGGATTTAGATGAAGTCTCAGCATGGGCGATCCGTGAAGGACATTACCGTCCCGAACCTATCGATCCAGCCAAGGCTCTGAAGGGCCAGATGGCGAAGGCTCTGAAGAACGAGCATGTCACCGATCCTCAAGGGCGTGAAGTACGTAAGTTTCATGCTGTGCGTCATACTGACGGCGAGAGACAGTGGACGCTCTGGGCTACGATCACGGATGCCGATCCGGGCCACATGCGAATGTCCCTTCAGCAACGCAGACAATATCTCCTCTCCGGCTGCAAGCAGCACAAGCTTGATTTCGACTCATACAACGACAACAACAAGTTTGGAGCGGCGCTACCGCCAGTGAATTACAACTTTGATGCAGACATTGAGGAATCCGGTCTACCTACGACCTATCCGGCAGAGCGGCCAGAAGGCGAAGAGGACGACGAATAGCTAGTCCTTGCCCCACCGTTTCGCAGCGGCCTTTTTAGCAATTTGTTTGCGCTTGGCTGGCGAGAGCTTCGCGGCTCTCGCCTTTCCGCCTTTTGATGCTCCGAGTTTGCTGAGAGCTAGGGCCGCCGGATTCTTGCCAGCATCGGGGTCTTCGAGCGGCGTACCATCCATGTGTTCTCCAATCGCGTGCTCTACGACACGACGGGCATTTGCGAAGAAATCGCGCCCTTTTGCTTGCTCGACTAGGCATGAACACATGATGCCATGAATTAGCGCTGCTCGCATCCCTGGGGATTCCGGTGAAGGTGAACATCGTTTCCGGAGGGAAGCCGAACGGCGTTCCGGAGCGAAGGTGAACAGCAGTCGGAGCGAAGCGACGCTGGCATGGTGATTGTGGAGTAAGTGTTCGGAATGGTCAAGCAAAACTTGTCCGGAGCGAAGCGGAGGTCCGGGTCGGCGGGGATTTGGGGTGCAGGGGAAAGGGGCAGCAGCCCCTTTGCCCCTGCTCCTCTATATAGAAGATGGCGATCAATCCGGACTTGGATCCCTGGGTGGGTTGCGGTTTTTTCGCATGGACTCTCCGCGCATCTCGATGCGATGGGCATTGTGGACTAAACGATCGAGGATGCCGTCAGCGATGGTGGGATCTCCGATCTGCTCGTGCCAGCGCGAAACCGGAAGTTGGGAAGTAAGAACGGTAGAGCGAGTTTGGTAGCGATCCTCGCAGATTTCCCAGACCTCGCGGCGCTCGCTTTCGTTCAACGGCGCCATGGCCCAGTCATCGATAACCAGAACCTCGATGCGACCGAGTCGAGCCAAGAGATGGCGCAAGCTGCCATCAGCTCTGGCCAAGGCGAGTTCCCGCAGTAAGGCCGCGGCACGAAGATAGAGAGCGGAGTGGCCGTCGCGACAAGCTTTCTGTGCCAGAGCTGAGGCGAGAAAGCTCTTGCCCACGCCGCAAGGTCCGATCACGAAAATGTTCTCGTGATTGCGGACCCAGGCGGAGTCTTTGGCCAGAGCGCGCACCACCGACTTGTCCAGGCCACGCGCCGCCCGGTAATCGATGTCCTCCATGCAGGCCGGTCCTCGGAGCTTAGCCGCTTTGAGTCTGCGCTCCAATGCCTGGTTCTCGCGCCAGTTCCATTGTTGATCGACCAGCAGAGAGAGTCGTTCGAGGAAACTGAGCTCGTGGCTGGCTCGATCTTGTTCTTGCGCCTTCAAACCTTCGACCACGCCTTGCCAGCGCATGGCCAGTAGTTTTTCCATCAGTGGTTGGCTCAGCATGAGGTCGGTCCTCCCTGGTCGAAGTACTCCGCACCGCGAACATTGTCATGGGTCAGAGGCGGAGAGCCGGGTGGTAGTGGAGATAGGGGAACCGTGTCCAGCGAGTTTTTTAAGATCGACTTCACGTTCTGATAACGACAAGCCTTGGCGAGCAGTGCCCGTTCCGCCGCGGCTTCCATGCGTTGCGCAGAGTACTGTTCCGCCAGACGAATGATGCCCAGACAAGAGCGATAGCCCATCTCCGGGTGCGGCTTCGAGTTCAGGATTCGCTCGAACAACTGAGCGGTGTTGGGACCGATGCTGCGCGCCCAGTTCACCATCCGTGATGGCGGCCATTCGAGGTGGGCCTGATGGCTTTTGGGACGGTGCTCGTTCTGGGTGATCGCTTGACCTCGCCGGCGATCGCGTAGATGGGAAGCGATCCGGTTTCCTTTATGAAAGATCTCCACCGTGGTCGGAGTGGAGCGGACTTCCACGAGCTGCTGCACCAGGGTGTAAGGCACACTGTAAAAGTTTCCATCGAAGGCAATGTGGTAATCGATGTTCACGGTGGCTCGCGCCCACTGGCTCATGTCGAAGCGCTCGGCTGGTAACGGGGTCAGGGCCGGTTTCTCCAGGCTGTGAAACAGACTGGAGCGCGATCCGTCCCGCTTGCGGAACGGTCGGTCATTTAGTCTCGCCAGCAACTCACGAATCGCCTGGTTGAGTTCCTCCAGGTGAAAGAACTTCCGGTGGCGCAATGCTGCAATGATCCAGCGTTCGCATACTTGCACTCCGTTCTCGACTTTGGCTTTATCCCGTGGCCGATAGGGACGCGCCGGCACCACTCCCATCCCGTAATGAACCGCAAACTCTTGATAGGTGGGATTGAGATCCGGATCATAACGACAGGCTCGGGTGACGGCCGTTTTGGTGTTATCGGGCACCGTCAAAGTCGGTGCTCCACCATAAAATTCCAGCGCGTGGATGTGTACCTGGATCCAGGCCTGCAGTTGCTGATCGCGAGTTGCTTCCGCGTAGGCGTAAGAACTGGCCCCCAACACGGACACAAACAGCGATGCCGGCCACGCTTGTCCGGTCGTCGCGTCATAGACCGGGATCGTTGCTCCCGCCCAGTCCACGAACATCTTCTCGCCGGCTTTGTGTTCCTGGCGGAGCACCACATCCAGGTGCTGCCGCCAGTGCTGATAGCGCTCGCAAAACCAGCTGTAACGATATCCCTCGGGATGCGTTTGCCGGTATTCTTCCCACACTAACTGCAGTGTCAGATGACGATGCTGTTGCAGCTGCCCATGAATGCTGTTCCAGTCCGGCTGCGGACGCTGCCTCGCCGTTTGCGTCGGAACCGGTTGGTTCCCAAACAACTTGGCTTCCAGTTCCTCTTCGCTCCAGCCTTCGGGCAACGGCCAACCGATGCCGGCCGCAGCCGCCCGTTCCAAATAGTCGTGGACCGTGCCCAGCCCCATCCCGCAACTACGCGCGATCTGCCGCTGCCCCAGCCCCAACTCAAACCTCAACCGCAGGACTTCCTTCGTTTTCCGCATGGACATTCTCCTAGCCGGCACCCTGTTCTCCTTATTTAGGGAGTTTCTTTGCCGGGTAATTGTCCAGCGTCGCTACGCCCGACTGCGGCCCACCTGTGGAAAACATTCCGCTCCAAGCCGAACGCCATTCCGGTAGATGAGCAGAACTGTTCGCCTTCCCACCGGAATCGCGTTCACCTTCCCACCGGAATGCTGTTCGGAATCACAACGGAATGGCGTTCAGCTTCAGACCGGAATCGCGTTCACCTTGGACCGGATTCCCCACATCCCTGTGGAATTTCAAACTGCCCCACTACCGGACCACCCCCAAAGGAAATTGCCATCTTGTATGCCGCTCCGCCGGAATGGCCACACGCTTTCTGAAAACTACAACCAACCCCGTCTTCTGGGACGGTTTCTCTGCGAGCTCGTGCCCGACTGACTGTCGGTCAGTCGAAGATAAAGCAAATCGCCATAGATCTCCACTCCTTGGTTGCCTTGAGTGTACGAAATGGCGAGATGCAACAACTCACAGACGACAAGCAGAGCGCTACCTCGACAGGGTAGTAGCCATGGTGCTCAAGAACAGAAATCAAGGCTAGTTTCGCGTTGTCCGATTCCTCAGATGCGATCCGGTAGCAATTCCCGAACAAACGCGGCACCATTCTGCTCCAAATCACCATCGAGGCTAAATGTCAGAGTACGCACTCGTATTTCGCCCACCATCGTGTTGAGAGGTCTCAGCAGGCGAGTCGGGTAAACCAGAGCTGCCTCATGACAGCCCTTCGCTTCGGCGTAGGCGACGACCTGAGCAACGTCATCGGTTGAAGGCGCGTCTGGAGCCTTGTACTTGGTATCTACCACAGCCAATGCATTACTCTTTCCTGGTTCGCTAATGAGTAGGTCTATCCGAAACTCTAAATCCTCGCTTTCACCGATGAACATCCTTTCTTGGGCTCGGATTTGTAGTCCCTCAATCGGATGGGCCTTAAGCCATTTCGACACAAAGAGCTCAAACAGCGACGCCATGTCCACGAGAAAGGGAAGCGTCGCATGATCGCCGAGTTCGTGTGATGGCCCTGTATTCTCAAGGAAAAATCGGCATATTGAATGTAGGGATCGATAGTCTTCATTGAGACGGTTATACTTCCTGCCAATGCAAGACTCCGAAGTACAGGGCAAGGCGCGTGCGACTCCGATCAGCGAGCGGTATGCCATTCTCACAGTTGGGAGAACACGGTCGCTACAGAGTCCAGTTCGCGCGATTCGATTCAATGTCCACGCAATTAGCTGGTTATCGCCAATGTCTGCGGTGTGGTCTTCAAAGAAACAAGACAAGTCTACTTTCCAGGGAGTCGTGATCATGTCCGATAGATTTATGCGACCACGAACGTAGGGTAAATGCTCGTATTCTGAAATGTACGAACGATACAAACCCTTTCGAACACGTGCGATCACGCGTGACGCCAGTATTCTTGCCAGATTTTGATAAAAGTCGTCCAGTGTCTCAGATCGAACCAATCCTGGCAAAATCTCGAAGCCCCGGAGGTCATACGCATATTCAAGCATCCTAAAGAGGTTGCTGATTTGGGTTTTTGGGCGGATTCGTAAGGCGAGCACCGGGCTCACAGGAATGTAGCCTACCCACCCTTGGGACGTGAGCTGTAAATGGCCACCGGTCTTCGGCGAGGGGAATTCTACGTTAATCTTCGATGCGTATTTTGACCATAGGAACTCGCCAAGACCGCTCGGAGCCTCTTCTGCCGTGACAAGTTGTGGTAAATATTCCTTAAGCTCAATAAAGTGAGTTTGCGACTTGGTCATAAGATTGCCGGAGACACTCGCGTCCATCGAAAGGTATCGACAGCGTCTGGCTGATCGAAGAAATATTCTTCTAGGTACGGTTCGATTTCCATCGTCCAAATCGCTTCGATCTGCTCTTCCAGATTAGCTTTCAGGAAGAAGGTGATTCCGACTTCGTAGTGGTGATCGTTGATCTGCGCGTTGAGTCGCTTCAGCACACCGATAAGCCCCTCAACACTGAGTGCCGCCCCTGAGTGAAATTTCCTAAGGACCTCGTAATCAGGACGTAACGAAACGAATGCAAAACGCCTTCTCAATGCATGATCAACGAGTGCAATAGAACGATCCGCTGTATTCATCGTGCCGATGATGCGGACGTTGCTTGGTACGCGAAAACGGTCTCCGCCGCTCAGAGGGATCTCTCGATCTCTGTATTCAAGCAAATACATGAGCTCACCAAAAACGCGCGAGAGGTTGCCGCGATTGATTTCATCGATGATCAGTACACAGCGGTCCGCCCTAAGCCGAGCGGTTTTACAAAATTCGAGAAATCTCCCAGGGACTATCGAGTAGTCAAGCCCTCCGTTCTTAGAGAGTTTGGGTCGAATTCCCTGGATGAAGTCTTCGTAAGCATATGAGGGATGAAACTGAACGAGTTCTGAAAAACCATCGCCGCTGCTGATCAAGTGCCGCGCCATTAGCTCGGCTACGAACGTTTTTCCCGTTCCAGGTGGTCCATAGAAAATTGCTTGGCCTTTTCGTTCAACAGCTTTGACCCATCCAGAAAGCACCTGTTGATCAATGTGCGCTTCTTCCGCCATTTGCAGGAGCGAATAGTCGGGCTGCTTCACAATCAACTTGGCCGTTTTGTCCGGAGGGCCCAGATCCACCAACCGCCGCCCGGCCTTTCTTACATAGGTTTCATTAAGTAATTGCACGAGTGCTACCGGTGCAGGTGTGAGGTATGCCCCTTGGTTTAGATTGAGCTTGCGGTTATAGAACAGATGTTGATCGTCAGATTCGTCAGATTCGAGTAATGCAAGCAGCCGTTCGCTATTTGCTGGGCTGAAAAACTCATCGCGTGATAGCTCAGGAGTGAGTTCTTTGAAGTCACGGAGTCTCACTAGGTAACAGGGACCCTCGGCCCACTCTGTCCCGGGCACTCCGTCGACACTTTCGAACGCCGTCTCAACTGTGGAAATGCCGGTGAATCCTTCGTTGTCGGTGAGGTGCAGAACAACATCACCGGGTTTCGCCATCCGCATCCAGCGGTAGATATCAGCCTTTCTTTTGCCACGTTGGGGGGACCACAATGCCTGTCCCAGGGCACGGTCTCCAGACTCACGATCGGGGCGCCCAGCGACAAGAGTCTTTTCGATCCAGACTCGGGGCCCAGTGGAACTGTCGAGATGGTCTTTCCGTTCAATGCGAAAGTTCAGACTTCGCAAGAGGGCGAACGCAGGAGATGCTTCGCCTCCGCTAAACAGGGAACGGTCGAACTCCATCCCGGAAGCGTATTTACTTGCTAACGACAAAACCAATTTCGGCGGGTAACGGCGCTGTCCCTCAATCAGGTCGTATGTCGTCGACCGCGCATCTGGAGGAATTCCGTCTCGGTCAATTTCCTCCAAAGCCTTCAAGACATGCTCTCGATTGATGTCCTTCGTAAATTGTTCAAACCCACTGCGTTTCCAGAGTTCACTTAATGGAGGCAAATAAAAATCCAGTTCTCTTGTGTTGTACTTCTCCTCTTGGGTTCGGCGAATCTGCAGCAATTCGCGGTCAATCTCAAGGGGAGAGAGAGAATCAACGTCAGGACTCGATTTGCCCGTAAAAGAGATAACGATTTGTCGGCGGTCGGTTCCCGCAAAGGTGCGCTCAAACTGGTCCGGAAACAGCAGGAAAAGAATCATGTGCCTCAGCTGGCGCGATCCTTCCTCCGGAATTACCCTAAACCACTCTGCGAAACCCCAGCCATCCTGAAGGAGACGCTCCCGTTCGCTTGGATCGAGCCCTTTGAATGCGAGCATGAACCTGACGAAGAAGGTCAGTTCGCGCCAGCGGTTATAGCTGAAACTTTGGCCGGCGCTACCAATCCCTTTGAGAGTTTGATCGCTCAACCATTGCGAATTCTCCGACAGCGCCTGCCCAGACCAACTCCAGACAAGTTTCACATCTTCCCGTTTTTTCCCCGCGGTTAAGTTGCTCGGACAAAGCAGCATCACCCACAGCATTTCAGCGACTAATTGTTTCGCTTCGGGTGTTGTAGGCTCCAGTTGTTCGTTAAGCTTGTCTAGAAACGTTGCATCAGTATCAAGAATATTCTTTACGTAGTAGCGGTCAATTTCTTCCAGGTGGCTCAAGCTCCAGAGGGTTTTCTCTGAAAATACGGAACCATCGGCGCGCAACGCTCTGTCGCACCAATATAGAGAAGCCTGGAGAGTTGGCGTGGAATCGGCGTCTCCGCAATAGCGGCTCAACTTGGTTCCTCCTGGCTGATGGAAAGAAGTCTAATCCTTAGCGGCCGGCGGTTCCATTCGGCTGCGAAACACTCCCTCGGAATTCTTGTCTATGAAGTACACGTAGCATCCTTTCATACCGCGGGTGAGCAGGACCCGGTACGTTTGTTTGACAAGATGGATGAACTCCGCGTCAGGGGCCTTCTTTACTACGGCGTCCTGCGAGACCTTGCGGTTTCCTCTCCATCCGTTGTCGTAAACCAGATCCTGCCCGAAGATGACTCCGACATAATCGAATTCAAAGCCCTGGGCCGTGTAGACACAGCCTACCTGGTTGATCCCGTTTGGGTCGGAGGCCCAGAAGTTCGACTTAGGAATTCCGGCCGCTAACCTGCCCGCATCGGGTTTGGCATTCCAAGGCATGCTGAACCCGTCGAATTTCACATCTTCTACTAAATGTCCGGAGTTGTCTGGATTCGACCATGGCCAGCAGAAGCCCGCGACAAGGCGAGCGCTGCACTGGTCCTTCGCTTTCGAGCGAATTGCTGTCTCCATCTCATGCAGAGAGTCGAAGACCTGGAAGTCAAACTGCCCGTCGGGCTTCCAGATGAGTTGTTCATTCGTGACGCCAAGTGTGGAATCCACCCACCGAATGAAATCCTCGGAGCCGGCGCATCGGAACTGGCCCTCCAACTCAAATTCCTTCAGCACGGCGCCGGTATGTTCCGCCGCGTTGCGGATCAGTTCGCAACTCCCCACTTCCCCTGGGCGAACCACTTGCAGGTCGTCGATAAGAAACACCCCCACTTTTGAGCTAAATACCAGTTCATCGACCTGGCGCTTGTCGGATTTGATCTTCTGAAATCGATGATTACTATTGGGGCGAAGCCGATGAGCTTCATCGCAAAGCAGCACATCGACGCAGTTGTATTCGGTGGAGACATAGTTGTTGAAGAAGCTAAATTGCTCGCCTGCCCGAAACCCCAAAATCTTTTTCAAATTTCCCGTAAAGGCACGCGAGCCGGTGGCATGGCGAACGTTGTATCCTTCCTTGGAGAGCTCGGCCATCAGGTTCAAGGCGATGATGGTCTTACCCGTGCCAGGGCCGCCCTTCACTAAAACGAGAGTCTTCTGCTTGTGGTGATAGCCACCACGCACGATTCCAAGAACCACATTGAAAACGACCTGCTGCTCGTCGAGCAAGACGTACTCGCGTCGACCGTTGATCATGTCGCTGACGTGATCAAGAAGCTTTTTGCTCGCTTTATACTTGCTGGCCAGGACGAGCTTGAGTGTCTCCAAGCCATCCCCACAGCCCACGCGCTGCCTGAGAAATTCTCCGAATTCATGAGTCTGATCCCCGGCAAATAGCGGAACCTTGCTGAGAAGGTCCCTGAACTTGCCCGCCACCAAAGGGCTGTCTCCACTTTGCTGGTGATTCGACAAGTAGCAGCAGGCGAAAAGCCGGATCGTTCCGTCGGAGAATGCACTGCTGCTGTCCTCGAGATATTGCTTGTACTGCAGTGCCTGCTGCGAGGGGTGCAACAGATTCACGGTGCGCTTGCCCGACATAGGCAACCACACAATCATCGACTGCACTTTCCTTGGCATCCTCCCACTGCTTGAACTCGAGCACCACAGCTGAGGGCAGACCTGTCTCGTCAAATCCTGTTAGCAGGCAGTCCAGGCGTTTGGAAGTCAGCGGCAGCTGCATTTCCAGCACAACCCCAACATTCGTCAACTGGAAGTGGGAAAGAACATTCGCGAATGACTGCAAGGAGTTTCGCCAAGCGTTCATCTCATTCGGCGAAACCCGGCGCCCCATTTGGTCGGAGAAACTAGTTTTTAGCTTCTCCGCGATTCGGTTGAGGAGAACATCTTCGGTGAACAATTTCGCAGAAGCGCAATATAGCTGCACAGCGGCCAGGCTCCATCAGCAATCAAATTGGGAGGGTAGCATGATTTCGCATTTCTGTCGGTGATGAACGGTCAACCAGCAAAGACTCCTCTGACTTCCTTGCTGAGGCCTGTCCATACCATCATTTCCGATAAGGATCGGACCGAATGAGCGAGAATGGCTCTACCGTGCCTTAACCAAGTGCATATTCGGGGGTAGGAATCTCTCCCCGGGAAGGTCTAGATGCACCGAGCAAACCGAAAGCTGTTGTTGCAACTCGCAAAAAGGCGACGATTTCGGTTGCAGGACGGAAGAGAATTGCAGCCGCGTAGAGGGCACGCTGGGCGAAAGTCCGGGCAGCGAAGAGATAAGCGCTCCGGTTCTACCGTTTTGATTGCTGCTGCAGAGCAAGACACATGAGCGTTCGGGTCCCCAGATGACCTTATCCTTCGAACCATTTGGAGACTCGCCGGGTAATCTGGGGCTGTCGTGGTCCGCTTCCCCTGCTCCGAGCGTGATGTCCTCGAAGCAGACTTGTAGACCGCGCCGCTTAGAGCCGGCCCTTCGTGGAACTTCCGGCCGCCGTGACACTGGCACAAACTCTTGGGTACCTTCAATTTCGCCTTTCAATTCACCTACTTTGGGAAACGTTTGGCTTAGGGCTGTGGGCCCGGGCATGTAGCCCGTGAAGGTGACTGCAACAATTCGTAACTGCCGCATGCCGGACAAAGATTAGGCGATGATCGGTGGCTCAATTCACTCCCCGATTCGGCAGGTCTAGATTTCGGATCAGCCGGTGGAGATACAATACATCCACACCTAAGATTCTTGCAGCTTCCTCGTCATTACCTTTGGTCTCGTCCAATGCCTTTACGATCAAATCTTGCTTGGCTCTTCTGACTTCCCGGTGGTAGGGTGTCGTTCGAGCCGAGGGCGCCTTCTCGAGAACCGATTCCGGCAGATCCTCAGGTAGGATCACGTCCGTGGCGGACAACACAAAAGCGCGCTCGATCGTATTTTCTAATTCCCTTACATTTCCCGGCCAATCGTAGTTTACTAGGCACCGCATTGCCTCTGTAGAAATTGTCTTTGCTCTCATGTTGAATTGCCTGATGTACTTGCTGACAAAGTGTCTAGCCAGCAATTCGATGTCTTCGGAACGTTCTCGCAGCGGAGGCATGTTCAATTTGACTACAGCGAGCCGGTAATACAGGTCTTGACGGAACCGGCCATCGCGTACTGCTGCAGTCAAATCGAGGTGCGTCGCCGCGATGATTCGAACATTGATGCTGATATGGTGTGTCCCGCCAAGGCGCTCGAATTCTCGTTCCTGCAAAAAACGCAGTAGTTTCACCTGGAGAGCCGGAACTAACTCACCGATCTCATCAATGAAAACCACACCTCCGTCAGCAACTTCAAGACGGCCCTTCTTTTGCGTGGTGGCCCCCGTAAATGCACCCCGTTCATGACCAAACAAGTCGCTCTCAAGCAACGATTCGGGAATCGCTGCGCAGTTGATAGCGACAAAAGGTTTGTCGTGCCGCGGGCTGTTGCGATGCAATGCCCGCGCTGCCAGTTCTTTTCCAGTCCCACTCTCGCCCTCGATTAAAACAGTCGAATCGCTGGGTCCGACGCGGGCCAAGAAGCGGCGGATCTCCTGCATCTTCCTACCTTCCCCCACCAAGATCTGCTCCTGACGGACTTCAGCGGCAAGTCGCTGATTCTCTTGCTCCAGCCATTGCAGTCGACGTGCGTTCTCCAACGCCATCGAAGAAATTCCTGCAATTGCTGTCATCAGTTGCAGGTGATCCTCGTTGAATTTGGTGGCCTGACTGGAGGTTTCGAGATAAATACATCCAATCACACGATTGAACACTGAAAGGGGGACGCACAACAAGGAATGAATTTCGGGGGACGCCAACGCTTCAACCTCATATTCAGCATCGGGAACAATCCGGCTGCGACTCACGTTGGCGCCAAGCATCGCGACGTTCTCCCGGATCACCCGACGCGCGATCGTGCGGCTGACACGAACCAAAGGGTGTCCTGGATCTCTCGTTCGTGCGTATAGAGAATGGAAGTCCTCTCCTGCGCCTTCAGCCAAAAGAATAGCGCCTCGCTCTGCCGGCAGCACCTCAAAAATCAGATCCAGCAACTGAGCTTGCAACTCCTCAAGATCGCGGATTGCGTGCACGACTCGGCTCATCTTGAACAATGCGCTCAGACCCGCTATCTGCGACGTGCGCGGTAAGTCCAGGAGAAGTTTATCCGGCTCTAAGTAGACCCCTTCCTTAGGATGAATCGACTTCGTCCCTGAAGGGGCCTGACTCTCGTCAAGATCCACCCGGCTCGCACGAAGTGCCGATTGCTCATCCTCCAACATTACTATGAACGCCGAGTCTCCGATCGCGATTTCGTCTCCGTGATGCAGCCACTGCTCTCTCACGGGCACGCCATTGACCAGAGTACCCACGCGGCTGGTCAGATCTTCGATTCGAAACCTCCCATCTTCGCCGCGGCGCAAGACGCAGTGTCTCCGCGAAACCGACGGATCCGGAACTGCTACCGAATTCGCGGCTTCACGTCCCAGTGTGACCTCTGATGACAATGGAATGGTGCGGTCCTTTAACGGACCTGCAAGAAACAAAATCCGAGGGTTCGATGCACCGAGTGAACCCGAGTACCGCGAACCGCTCGGTGCACTCTCTAAAGTCTGGGGCGAACCTTGAACAGCTTGGCTCTGAACAAGTGGAAGCGAACTCGACGTTTTGCTTAGTTTTTCCGCGAGTCCTTCATAGTCATAGTCGGTTGGTGCTGGTAACACCGTTAGATCTCCTCGTGCATCATGAGCGAAGACCACTCCAATTTGCTTGAGTTTGCTGACAAGTTCAACCTCGGCCCGCAATGCGCGCTCCTTGGTAGAGCTAGTTTCTGACTTTGGGCCTTCGCTTCCTATCTCACCCTCACGGCGACTAACCGATTCAATCTTCAGACGCTCTGCATCCGAGAAGAGTCTTAGAGCTGCTATATATTCTCGGGGCACATCGGATTCGAACCTTGCGCTACCTGGGTATGCATCGTCGACACCGGGGTTAACATTTTGATCCGACGAATACTTAGCGATGATCTCCGCAATTTCACCGAACGCCTTCCCCGCTCTCGATGCCAACCGTACCGATACCGGGACCCGAGGACGCCGGTGCTTTTTCAACTTAGTCATTCCCTTCACCTTTCCGTTTCCCTACTTCGGCTGTTAGTTTCGCCTCGATACCTATACCTCCGCACGCACGCACGAAATCTGCGAACGCAGTGAGGATCTGGGGAACTTGGGCCGCTGGAATCCGCCTGTCTATCAGCAGCTTTGTCCATTCCTGATTTGATAAAACATCCGAGATAGCAGCTTTAGGAACATGCGTCGAAACTTCGTCCAGCTGAATCGGAAAGAACTTGTCGCGCAGGTAGTTCGACATACATTTCCTAAACTCCTGCTCAAATCGAGCAACGCCTTCGTATTCCCAAAACAGACCTTCATCAGGGAACTTCTCACGATAATCAGCAACAAGTGCCCATTGCCGTCGCTCCTCTCCTGACCTCAGGTTCGGCGCCGCCGTGTTGAAAAAAACCATTACATGGGGACTCTTCTTGTTCTGCCAACTGACAACGGCCCTGTGTATCTCGTGCTCCGTACCTGTCATGCCGTTAGGCGTCGGTCTGCCGAAACGCGTCCAGAAGATGCCCACCATTACATCGCAATTCTCGATCTGAAGGACTTTGTCACAAATTCCCTGAGGGCCGTCGAGATGAAATCCAGGATACGCGTCGGTCTCCCACCGAGCGACTTCTAAGCGTATTTTCCGGTCAGCAGCGAGCGTACGGTTTAATTCGATCGCGACGTTCTCGACAACAGCTCTCTCCGCCGCAACATCGCCCGGTGATGCGACCACGAGACGCAGTAGCTGGACCGTTTCGTGCATTGTTTGCAGCAGATTTTACACCTCTTCGCGGATTACTACGGAGATCGATGACCGTTTCGGGGCCAAACGTATTATCTTAGTGGGGTTGTCTACCGTAGCTGAAGCCCCACTTGAGTTCCGTGTCGAGGATGTGAATGTCTCGCCATTGAGGTCCGGTGACGAAAGCAACTTGCTATTGTAATCTCTGGGTCCAGAAATGGGCTTGTGGGAAATCTGTAATCACCGCCTTCAAGCCCCCTTTTCACGGAATTGTCCGAGCGGTAGAACGCTACCTGGATACGGTAGAGGTCCTTTGGAGACCTCGGTTTAATGTGTGTTTTCGGCAAGCATGCGTGACGACCGCTAACTCGCCCTGTTAGGTTCGTTAAGCCGCCGAGGAGCGGCCGAGGACGAACCGCATGAGCGCAGCAGTCATTCCTGAGCCAATCGCGCAGTTACAACTCCAACTGAATGAGATTCGTAGCACCCGGCCACGGGGGAAGAAGCTGCCGGATTCGGTGTGGCAAGCCGCCGTGGAACTTGCCCGAGAACACGGTGTGTATTCCGTCGCGCATCATCTGCGGCTGGATTACGCGGGATTGAAGAAACGGCTCGGCGGAGTTTCCCATCGCCGACGAAAAACACGCAAGCCAACATTCGTCGAACTGATGGCGCCACCATCAGCGATGCTGGGAGAGTGCTTGATCGAGTTCGAGTCGTTGCACGGAAGCAAGGTGCGCATTCAGTGGAAAGCTGCCACATCGCCCGATTGGATGAGCCTGCTGCGGGCTTGGCGGGAAGCAGAGAGATGATTCAGATCACCGCGCAGATGCGCGTGCTGGTCGCCATCGAGCCGGTCGATGGCAGAAAAGGGATCGACTCTTTAGCGCAACTGTGCCAGGAGAAACTAGCAGAGGATCCTTTTTCCGGCTGTGTGTTTGTGTTTCGGAGCCGCAGCGGGACGGCGATCCGACTCCTCAGCTATGACGGCCAAGGATACTGGCTGGCGCAAAAGCGTCTTTCGCGCGGGAGATTCGGATGGTGGCCGCAAGCGTCGGAGCCAGCCAAGGCACTGGAAGCCTATGAAGTGCAGTTGCTGATGGCAGCGGGCGATGTGTCGCGCGTACGCGCGGCGCCGATGTGGCGGCGAGTGAACGTGCTGAAGTAATCAACTCTCACGATAAAAAAACGGCGTCCCCCTTGCGTTCCAAGAAAAACCAGTTCATACTGCGGGTCGATGATGATCGAGCTCAGATATCGGGGCCGGAAGGTTAGCCAGGAAGACATCCTTTATATACGCGCACTGATCGAGCAGCACCCGCAGGAAAGCCGCCGCACCCTATCGACCAAGCTCTGTGAAGCCTGGCAATGGCGCCAGGCCAATGGAGCGTTGCGCGACATGGTGTGCCGCGGTCTGTTGCTCATGCTGGACCGTGCCGGCCAGATCGAGTTGCCGCCGGTGAGTTACGTGCGGCATAACCCGCTGGCTCATCGAGTCAGGCCGGAGCCGGTAGGGATTGATACCACACCCATCGAAGGCGGTCTGCGCCACCTCCAACCACTGGAGTTCGAACTGGTTCGTCGCACCGAGAAAGAGCCATTGTGGAACAGTTTGCTGGAGGAACATCATTACCTCGGCTACGAACAGCCGGTGGGAGAAAACTTAAAGTACTTGGTGTTGGGGCAAGGGCGGCCGGTGGCCTGTCTGGCATGGTCCTCGGCCCCGCGTCATCTGGGCAGTCGCGACCGCTACATTGGCTGGAGCGCCGAAGCACGTCGTCGTAATGTCCGCTTCCTCGCCTACAACACTCGATTTTTAATCTTGCCCTGGGTAAAGGTGGAACACCTGGCATCGCATATCCTGGGCCGCATGGCGTCGCGGATCTCGGCGGACTGGCAGCGGATCTACGGGCATCCGATCTACTTTCTGGAAACGTTTGTCGATCCGGAACGATTCCGCGGAACCTGTTACCGTGCGGCCAACTGGGTGGTGCTGGGCAAGACGACGGGACGTGGTAAACAATCGAATAGCTACGTGCCGAACCGATCGATCAAACAGGTTCTGGGATATCCGTTGACGAAGCAGTTTCGCGAACTGCTCATGGGGTGAGGATGAAAACCGTCAGCCGAAGGGTGGATGTAAATCTGGACGAACTGGACCGGGTGCTGGACGGAGCACGGCAAGCACCGTTGAGCGAGGACGATTACGAGAAGCTCAAGGAGGCATTGCATGCGCTGGCGGCGATGCTGGTGCGGCCGCGCAACACGGAGAAGACCAGCGCTGTGCTGGGAAAACCGGAAGGCGCGGAAACTGGCGCCGGTACTGAGTCGGAGACCGACGCTTCTCCAGTGCCGGGACATGGACGCAATGGTGCGGGAGCGTTTGTCAGTTCGCGGAAGATTGCGATTGCGCATGCGAAGTTGAAGCACGGGGATCGCTGCCCGGAGTGCGAGAAGGGCAACGTATACGGGCAGAAAGATCCGAAAGTACTGGTGCGGATAGTGGGGCAGGTGCCGCTGGCGGCCACTGTCTACTCGCTCGAACGTCTGCGTTGCGGTGCCTGCGGACAGGTGTTTACCGCACAAGAACCGGAAGGAGTAGGTCCGGAAAAATACGACGAGACCGCGGCAGCGATGATCGCGCAACTCAAGTATGGCAGCGGAACCCCGTTCTACCGGTTGGAACAACTCCAAGGTCAGCTGGGGATTCCGTTACCGGCGGCGACCCAATGGGAAGTGGTGGAAGAGGCGGCCGAGCTACTTAAACCGGCGCGTGACGAGTTGATCCGGCAGGCGGCACAGGGTGAGGTGGTACACAACGACGACACTAGCATGCGAGTGTTACGGCTCGCGCGTGAACCGTCGGACGACCGTACGGGCGTGTTCACCAGCGGCATCGTTTCCACCGGCCAGGGCTGGAAGATTGCGCTGTACTTCACCGGACGCCAGCATGCCGGCGAGAACCTTGCCGACGTGTTGAAGCAGCGTGCCCGGCACTTGGGCCCGCCCATTCAGATGTGTGACGCGCTCTCGCGCAATGTTCCGAAGTTGGCTGCGGGGGTGGAGATTCTGCTGGCAAATTGCCTCGCCCACGGAAGGCGACAGATCGTGGAAGTAGCAGCGAACTTTCCCGATCAATGTCGCTATGTACTGGAGATGCTCGGCGAGGTGTATGGTCACGATGCCGAAACGCGGGAGCGTGGTCTGAAGCCGGAACAGCGCCTGCAGTTTCATCAAGAGCATAGCCTCCCGGTGATGGACAAACTCCATGGGTGGCTGGAAGCGCAGTTTGCCGAGCGTAAGACGGAGCCGAACTCGGGACTGGGCAAGGCGATGACGTACTTACTGCGACACTGGCGGCCTTTGACGCTGTTTCTCCGCCAAGCCGGAGCGCCGTTAGACAACAATGTCGTCGAAAGAGCACTGAAGCGGGCTGTTCTTCACCGGAAGAATTCCTTGTTCTATCGGACGCTGAATGGGGCAGATGTCGGTGATCTCTTCATGAGCTTGATTCACACTTGTCAGTTGTGCGACGTCAACTCCTTCGACTACCTGACCGAGTTGCAGCGCCATGCTCAGGAAGTGATAACTAAGCCCGCGGAATGGATGCCGTGGAACTACCACGAAACCTTGGAACGGACCGTTCCCCTCTCCGACTCCGCGTAGAGTCAGGATGAATTACTCGTGCCGGGAAACAAAATTTGCCGATTACGCAGCCCTGCCGAAAGGACACGGTTTAATGGTGTTAGAAATCCTGCTCAAAATCGCGCACGTGGAAGCCCCGCAGAGAGTGAACTTCTTAGTTTCCTCTGCTGGTGTTAGGAAAGGGTGGTTTTCTAACGATCAAGTCGATCAGCATCTATACAAACGGAGGGAACTGCACGAATTGATTCGACCCAACAATCTGATCATCACCGGAGGTGCTGACGTCCTGGGAATTGAAGCCGCAAAACTCGATCACAGCATATGGCGGCATATGTCAGAACGCGGTTCAGCGGTCTAAAGGAATTAGGAACTGCAAAAAAGAACTGATCACTCTCCAATCCAGGAGCTGTGTTTTCCGCCGCAGTCTGATATTCGCCAAATCCACTCGAGCGCTTAGTTGGCCGGGAAGGGCACGGGGGCAACTTTCGGCGTACTCAAATAACCGCTTGCTTTGTTTTTGACCACCGCCCAAATCACTACCTCAAACAGGAGTGGGTTACGGCCTGTGTAAAACTGAATGGGCTCGCCGATTCTCCGATCTTTCTTTTCGATCGTCTTATCGTCTGAGGTCACGATCAAAGTGAACATGCCCGCTCGGGTATCAGTTTTCTTCAATTGCAGGCTGACGGTGGAGACCAGCTGCGGTTGCGCGCCCTTCAGCAACGTGAACGCGTAATAGTTCCGGTCACCCTTGTGCCCGAGCGCCTCGAGATCCACATGGTTGGTAGCGATTGGGCCGGACTGTACGCCCAGGTCGCCAGTCTTGCTACCAAATTGTGAGGTGTGGGTGAGGGAGAGACTTCGGAATACGGAGATCAATTTCGAGGCAAAGGACTGCTGGTCTTTCCTGACCAAGATTGCCCGGACCTGACTCTCGATTTCGGGAGTCAATTCAAAGTCGATGCCACGCTCCTTGGCCAGGTCCGCAACGCGCTCAGCTGAAACGTCCCCTTCGAGCAGTTTGACTACGTGATCTAATGTCAGCGGTTTCGGGGGAGCCGGTCCTTGGCCGCTGGCAGCTGTGCTCAGTGTGATCGAGAGAATCCAGACTAAGCCGACAGCTCCCCTTAACAGAGAATCTCGTTTTCCTCGGTTTCTAATATCGAGTCCGCCAAATGCGTTGTGTGCCATGGTTTAATACATTCTCTGGGGCAGTTCCGCCATCTCTAATTTGTGACCCCGCCTGGCCGAAGTCTGGACCACGGTGAATTACCGTAAGGCCCCCGACAGCGAACCCGCCCACGATTAGTCCTTACGTCGCCACAGCTTGACCGTGGTGTCCAAACTTCCAGACGCTAGCCAACGTCCGTCTGAGCTCCAAGACAGTGCAGTTATCCTGTCCGTGTGCCCTCTAAGAGCGGCAACTTCCGTCCCCGCGGCAACATCCCAGACCATGATCAAGCTGTCGTCGCCCCCCGATGCAAGCCATCTGCTGTCAGGACTGAACGCAACTGCAAACACAATTCCTGTATGCCCGTTCAGCGCATGAACGAGGTCGCCGGATCCAACGTCCCAAAGCCTCACGATGTCGTCCCGGCCAGCCTGGCCTCCGGCAGCGAGCAACTTGCTATCGGGGCTGAACGCGATACGAACCACACTACCTTGGTTGGCTGCCGTATTGTAGAAAGAGGGACTAATGACTGCGTAGCCATCCAGCACGCGCACTTGTTGTCCACTAGTTACATCCCATAAGACGATGTTTCCGCTGGCGCATGCAGAAGCCAGCCACCTCCCGTCAGCACTGAACGCCAAGGTCCTGTCCATGCATATTTGCTGGCCAGAGGGGTTTGGGAGATGCGCGACCAAGCGGGCCACGGGTTTAAGGCCGTTCATGCCTGCCTGAAAATCCACCAGCTCGATCCCGGGGTAACCGATCGTGAGCTGCGCAAACCGGGTACCATCTGGCCCAAAGGCAATCTTAGCCTCATGGTTACCGCTTCTCGAAACCTCTTTACCCGAAGGCAATTCCCAGAAACGGATCGGACCAGAAGCAGAAGCCACCATCTTCCCATCGGGTCGAAATGCTACATCCCAAACCCTTTCATCGAGGGTGCGAGCGAGCTTTTCGGAGCCAGAGGCAACGTCCCAAACCTTGAGGACATTGTCTGCTCTTCCAGCGGCTAGCCATCGGCCATCAGGGCTGAAAGCGACGCTAAGCACCTTCTCGGAAGGTATTTTGGTTAAAGTGCGCTCGAGAACAAATTCCGGAGTCTCCGGTTTCTGTAGAGCGACGGAAACCTCCAGCTCCTGGCCCGATGAGAGCTCAACATCTTGGTCGTAATCGCGGTAGCCCACTAGCGACAGGTGAATGTGATGCTTGCCCCGCGCAACCGGAATAGTGAAGAGGAGGCTCGCGTCAAGAGATTCTCCGCTTTCCTTTTGGTCGAGATAAATGCGTGCGCCTGGAGGATTTGATCTGATGAGAAGGCGCGTTGGCAAGGCGCGGAGAGCCAGATCACGAAGCGTAGCCAGAAGAGCGTCAGTGGCACCAACGGCGCGGAGCTCCTTTTCTACTTCAGGTGTCATCCCAAAATCTATGCCGTGCTCGCGCGCAAGTTCCGCGACTCGCGCCGATGACACATCCCCTTGGAGGTACTTTAATACGCGATCTTTTGCGAGCGGGTTAGGTGGCCCTTGCGCAGCTACATCCGTGGCCAGAACGGCCAGTAAGAAAGCGCCAAGCACGAAGATAAGGATTTTTCGCAATTCTCTATTCTCTCGATGCCGCACGCTTCCAGAGCAGGTTCCCGTTGAAAGCCTCTTTTTGATTGATTACATTATCCGCGATGTCAAGTCGCCCAACCCACAAATCCGGACTCTTACTCGCAAAGGCAGTTCAGCGCAGGGACTCCTCGGTCACTTTCGCTCTCTTTGCTCGCTCCATCTTGGTCAGGAGTTCCGGGTTCTTCGGATCAATTTTCAATGCCTTTTCGTATAGAGCGATAGCATCGGCATACAGCCCATCTTCGTAGTCCACGTCTGCTTCTGTAATCCAACCCCTGACCTGTTTCTCAGTTCCGGTCCCGCCGACTGTTGCGTTGTTCCGAACTGGGATGGGTCGTTCGGCTCGAGTATTCAGCCTGTTTGCAGGGGGATTATTTGAACTGGAGTCTGTCATGGGTGTTTGCCGAATCGCATTGGAGTCTTGCGTAGGAGGCTGCGACACGGTCCCTGTGTTCGAGGAATTGCCGTCAGGGCGCGAGGGGCTGACCGCATGGGGTACGCTCGTCACACTGGCTGACTGCCCCGCAAAATACCAAACGCCAAAGACAACCAGAGCACCGAGCAAAACTATTGCTGCCCAAGTTTTGTAGTGGAGAGCAGCTTGTGGAATTGGCTGTCGGCCACCGGGTGTTCGTTGACGACTCTCTGCGGCAGTCTTGGCACTTGATTGGTACAAACCAGTGAGTCGACGTTCGTCTGAGTGGACCACCCTGCGCTTTTCTTCTCCGGTCCGTGCGCGGGCTCGATGTTCCCGCTCTGCCCGAATCTTTGCAACGCCCTGTTCCATTTCCTCTGCTGTGCGAGCCTGTGCAGCCCTTTCTTTTTCAGAGCGCTTGACCGCGGCCCTTTCGCGTGCCATCCGCTCCTGCTCCGACCGCGCAGCAGCCAAGCGAACTGGTTCCCCTTCCCAATATTCGATCTCGTCAATCAGGGCTTGTGCAGTAGCCGGACGGTTGTTCGCCATTTTCTGAAGACAGCGCATGACAACCTGTGTAATTGCTTCGGGAAGATCGGGCCGTCGGGTACGGATGTCCGGCGGAAGCGTATTGATCTGAGCCATGAGCATTTTCATTTCGGAATCGGCGACTAGTGGCAACTCGCCCGCAAGCATCTGATACATCACGACACCGAGTGAGTAGATATCCGCTCGCCCGTCGAGTTCCTCGCCCCGTTTGCCCATTGCCTGTTCGGGGGACATGTACGCGGGAGTGCCGATTACCATCCCAGTGCCCGTGAGAGTGGGCAGCCGCATCCGGCTCTCCTCAAGATTTGCCTCCTTTATCTTTGCGATTCCGAAATCAAGGACCTTCGCACGTTCAGGCAAAGCTGCCGCACCGGACGATGGAGGCCGCCCTACTAGGACAATATTGGCCGGTTTGATGTCGCGGTGTACCATGCCGAGTTGGTGGGCCGCGTCGAGAGCAGCAGCCACTTGCTTGGCGATAGAACAAACACGGTCGACCGGCATCGGCGCTTCAGCCTGAATGACCTCCTTGAGACTTCGGCCCTCGATATATTCCATTACGATAAATGGCCGGCCGTCTTCCGCCTCATCAATGTCATCGAGGCGTACAGCGTTTGGATGTTGGAGTTTGCGAGTGATTACCGCCTCGTGCATGAATCGTTTCACGAATGATTGGTCGACAGCTAACTCTGGGCTCATCACCTTCAGCGCCCTGAGTTCGTCGAATCGCACGTGAAGCGCTTTGTAGACCACTGCCATTCCCCCCACTCCTATCTTGCTCAGTATTCGATATTTCCCGCGCACAAGAGTTCCTTCGGACCACACGCCCACTTCAATGAGAGTTGTGGCGTCGCGAGGGCAAACTGCGAAATCGGAGGGATATGTTGAGTGGCAGTTTGGGCAGCTTTTCATCCGCAAGACCACCCGGAAGCAGCGAAGTATACCACGACTGCGACGAACACGACCCCAGCGAATGAGGCCACGACAGCAATAATGGACGAGGAACACAACATGCCTTGCAGGGCGCGGCTCAGTGCCCGCCCGTGCTGGCCCTAGGGCCATTGACACCAATCCTGTGGGTCTCATAACCTCATGTTCGTTGCGGAGGCAGGACGGCCGAGATTCAAACGAATTGAAGTTAGGTTTGATCTCAGGAGGAGGCCTCACTCATGGAAAAATTCTCAACCAGGATCTTCGTTTCGAGGAACCTTCCAAGTAAGGGCCGACGCTCTTTTGCCGGAATACCCAAAAAACTACTGGTTTCCCAAGGTACGGTCCTGGTACCGGTTTCATGGGGAATCCAGCATCTCAGCAAAGGAAGGTAGCGCGCCGCTTTCTCTTTGACCAAGCCTTACCGCGACGAAGTTAATAGGATCGGAAAACCGCCATGGTCTCGCTAATTCGAAACCTCACGCGGCAAGGTTTTTGGCAGCACCTGTCTGCCGTAACCCTTGTGGGGATCTTTTGCGTTGCGACTGTGCTTCCGTACGGGCAGGTCGCCCAGAAGCTACTGTCTAAAGATGAGGTGATTAGGCTGCTGAAAGGTGATGTCTCCCCAAAGCGAGTCACAGAACTAGTTCAGCAGCGCGGGGTTGACTTTGTCGTGACGCCGGAGATCAAGCGACAATTGCGCAAGCTCGGCGCCACAGACTCATTGCTGGCTAAACTTACGGAGTTAGCACCAAAGCCAACTCCCATTACGCCCGCAGATGTCGGAACGAAGGTGAGTTCAAAAGACGGCCTGACGTACGTTCTGATTCCCGCAGGGACATTCCAAATGGGCTGTTCACCGGGCGACGGTCAATGCTTCGATCTGGAGAAACTTGTGCACACGGTGCGGATTACCAAGCGTCTTTGGGTAGGACAAACCCTGGTGACTCAGGCGGCCTACCGGCGTGTGTTGGGCACCAACCCGAGCCGATTCAAGGGAGAGCGGTTGCCGGTAGAAAACGTTACGTGGGACGAAGCGCGATCTTATTGCTCAGCGGTCGGTATGCGATTGCCGACCGAGGCGGAGTGGGAATATGCGGCACGCGCGGGCAGCATAACGGGGCGCTATGGAGACCTGAGTGCCATCGCTTGGTATAGGGACAACAGTGGAGGCCAAACGCACGAAGTCGCCCAAAAGGAAGCGAACGCATGGAAGCTGTACGACATGCTGGGGAACTTAAATGAGTGGACCACTGACTGGTACGACGTCAATTATTACAGCCAGTATCCAACACAGGATCCACAAGGACCTTCAACGAGTTGGGGTCGGGTGATGCGTGGCGGCTTTTGGAACTCCGAGGCCAGGGAGGTCCGTGTTTCGTACCGTTTTGGCAACAGACCGGACATTCGTTACGCCTACGTCGGTTTCCGTTGCGTGGGGGGAGCTTCTCCATGATCTTTGTCTTAATTGTCTTGTGGCGGCGAAGGCACCAAGAATTCATAGTTCGCAACATGCATGGCAGCTTTCGGACAGCCTTTGGAGATCGTATGGATTGATGGCTTGGATGTATTCTTCGATTTCTTTCCAGGCTGTCTCCTCAGCTTCTTCCACCGTGCTGGATGCATCAGCGACTCTTTCGCTTGTCCCTATCTCAGCCTGGAATTCTTCGACAGCTTCATTAGCCTCCTTCGGTTGCTTATCACGCCACTGGTAATACAGCCGGCTACTCTCGCGTCGGAATTCGTCGGGGTCTACGAATTTAGAGTATGCTTTCTTGCCTTCGTCCGTCAGGTACCACTTCTCCACCACGTTCTCCCCGAACTCGTTGTCCCAATGGACCGACAGTACACACAGGTGTTCTTTGGATGGCAAAACCCAAAATTCCAATACAGTCAGCGTGATTGCTTTGCTGAAGCAGTCGGTGCATTTGCGCGGATTGCTCTTGCGGTGAATCCTTCGCAATACATAAACGAAGGATGGAATTCTTCTTGTACGAAGGTGATTGACAACGCTTTGGTCGGCCTAGTGCAGTGGCGCAAGATGACCGTCATTCATTACTCGGTGCCGGGATCGAACGCTAATGTGCGACTTGGAGTAGGCCGCAATGCCGACAACGATCGCCGAAGTGTTCGCAGCAGTGGGGCTGGTTCAAGATGGAATCGAGAGCGCTAGGTGGGGCGCGAAGCCGACGACGTCCAGGTCTGGCGTGTACCTGATTTCCTTGACAGAGTCCTTCGATAGCTGCAACAGCAAACTGATATCGAGGATTTCCTCGCGGCGCGGGATTTCGGGCCGCGCGGACACCGATGAATACAGACCCAAGATGGCGAATTTGGCCCTTATCTTCTGATCTTATCCCAAGCTATTTTCCTTTACCAGACCCACCTTTTCCCCCAGCAAGTTTGCTGAGAGCGGAAGCTACCGGCACCTCAAAGCCGAACATCGGTTTCCATACGCGGTGCATGGCGAGTGCAGATTGAAATTGTGCTTGAGATGTTGGCGAGCCGATGATTTCTTGGGTCTTCATAAATCCGATTCCAGCCAGGAAGTTTATTCCCACTGGAAGATTTAGCTTTTTTTGCAATTTTGTCCATCCGGTAAGGTTCTCGGACACGCCGAAAAACGGACGATAAAGGCTCTTGCTAGCGACGGGAATACCCACTGCAAAGTGGGGAACGATCGATTCTTTCGGTAGTGCGTTAGCGAATGGAAAGATGTCGACCAGGCCATACGCCTCCGTGTGCGTAGTGACACTTGAGGAGACATTACCACTCGCACTTGAGAAGCTGTAGGTCGTCTCACGCAAACCGGGAGTTGCGATCCCAATGCTGACGTCCCAATATTCATGGTCTAGACTCGTGAAGGTCCTAGTCATCGAACATGGAGTCGTGTTGCTCTGTCCGGAGCAGGTGGTTGTTCCAGGATTTGAAGGTTGAGGTGCGCCCCCCCTTTGGGGGTCCACGTTGGCGTCCTGAACGGCCGTTTCTGAAATAGCAATACTAAAGGGCAAGTTGGCAGTCCCGAGTTGGCATGCTGCTCCAACATACACTGGATGCAAGCCTGCGATGGCCCCCAAAGATTGAGCGGATATTCCTCCCAAACCTGCGATCAAGGCTCCTAGATCAGACCAATTTGCTGGGGTTCCTTGCGCAACTGTCACTGAATAGGTTGTGCTGAGTCTTCCCGCGGTCTGCACACCCGAGAATGCATCAAATCGGTCGATCCCAACGATCAGAACACGCGATGCTCCGTAGATTAGAGGATCGCCAGCTCCCGTTAGATCCGCAGGAATAAGAGTCTTGTCGTCCTTCTTCTTCCAGCGTGAATGCCGGTATACGTACCAATCGCTCGATAGCAACGTCGGAGGGGAGTCGGCTGGCGGATTGGAGCGATTAACCCAATGTGTCACGTGGAAGATGACAGATTGCTTGCGCGAAACACTTGGCGCACAACTTGCAGAACCTGCGTTCTGGAACTTCATGTAGGTCACAGCGAGCTTGAATAACGAGGCTCCGACGGTATTCGACTTATCGTCCCACGTTAAGACGTCACCAGCTGACAAAGCATGAAGATCCTTGTCAAGGTCATCTAATCCATCATCGACTGGGAGACCTCCAAACGTATTGCCAACGACGTCGTGCACGGGGTCTGACGGAGAAGGAGGAGGATTCTGCCCCGCCGGTTTTACACCTCCGCCTTTTTGTTGTGCACAAACGGTTTCGCAAATCAGAACCACAATTAAAGCGAATGCAACTTTTGTTGCCCGCATTATAAAGTTCCTTCTCGTCAATTATCGAAGTTAACGAGCAGCTTCCACCTGCATCTTCACTCCGGCTTGCACGTTCTTGCGAAGGGCGTCAGGGTTGATCTTCAACTCAGAATGAACTGCGGTCGCCGATAGGCCAATAACACTACCTAATACACTTGCAGCTGTGGCATGAACTTTGTCCCCAGCAGCGCGAAATAGGTCGGCCATGATGAAATAGTTTTTCGGTGTTTCATGAACTTGTTGGCTGTTATTCAGTGCGACTATCGCTTCCTCTCGTGATTTCACGAATGCAGGGTTCGCGGAAGTCTGTTCGTTCGTGGCGATCTCGGCCAAAGTCGACCCAAGCTCGGCATACAGATCCGCACGTTTCTCTGTCGTTGCACTTTTAAGATCAATCTGCGAAAAAGCCGCCTTCAAGCCCTTATACGCGCTCACTGTATCATCACTCACTGTGTTGGTCTGCAATGCCATACTAACCGCATTGGTGAGAGCATAAAATCGCCGCTCAGCACAGAAAGGCGGAGCGCAGCTACTACCCGCTGGGGCTCCGACTGCACTTCTCGTCTTATCTAAAGATTCACAGCAGCAAGTGCACTGGTCCGTTCCCTGCAGAAGATTCGCTTGTGATATCCACCTTGCCGAGATCTCTTGCCAGTCGATTGCGGTCAGGTAGGCAAGCGAGTGCACTTGTGTGCACGCGCCTGATCCTGAAAACAACGAAGACGGCGGCAGTTTGTCTAAGAAGTAACGCAAAACGTAAGGACCGGGCATGTAAGAAGCTCTTACGACAACCTGGTTCGCTTGGATCACATCACCCCAACTTGCAATTGCGACAATATTTCCCGAAACATTCACAAGTGGCCCGCCGCTGTAGCCCGGTATTATGTCGTCCCGGATCTGATAGTCCCGGGACATGGCAGGCGAGTTGTTTAAGACTGTCCGCGTGACACCTGGCTGAAAGCACCTAGTGTCGCTGACGTTTACGCAAAGGGGCCCATATGCGTCTACATTTTCACCTTGCGCTGGCGCACTCTGAGACAAATCAAGTGGCTGGAGCTGTAGTCTCTGCGTGTCAGTTAGTGACACTCTTAGAAAGGCCACATCCATCCATTGTGTCGCACTAAGTTGGCCACCAACAATGGTATCGTTACGGGTCAAGTCAACCTCAAACTTAGCGTTCAGGAATGCGCTGTATACGGTTATGCTCGTCGGTGTGGTCGGCGACGGTACCGACCCGGTCGTAAAGGAGGACGGCGGCGACACTGTAAGGTGATGAATCACGTGATCGGCGGTCAGTATTAGTCCGTCATGGTCTACGAACGTACCGGTTCCGAGTTCGTATGCTGCATAACCTGGAAACTTCACGTATATGATTACAACCGCGTCCGGGGTGGCCGCTTGAGCAGCGATCGTGAAGGGCAACACTAGCAGCAGCAGGTGCGAAGCCGACAATAAGGTCCTGACGACCGTGGCGGCTGGGATCTGACATTTACCAGGCATCTTCTTTTGTCCATTGATTAGCTGAACTTACTCGGGCTAGACCTGGGAACCGATACGTGGAGCAATTTGTTTAACGCATTCCCACGGTTAGGTCAAGAACTTTTCGCCGTTTCATTTTCCGATTTCTGAAAAGGTCACTGCTTTGCTGTGTGCATTTGGCGTGTGACAGTTGGCATAACCCGTTCGAGCCATTAGGCTTGGGAGTGTTACAGAATCCGAACAAGAAGGGGCAAAGCGTGTGAGCAATTGGTGATGCTTCATCAACACCTGGTTCTTTGGGACTCGGAAACTGCTGTGGTAAAAACGTGATAGTTCCAAGTTCAGAACAGTTCAAGATCGATCAGAACGCGTCAAGGCCTGGTTCTGGTAAGCGGTTGAAGAATCAGGTAGCACAGCGACAGAGAACACCCTGCGGAGTCTGCAGCGGGGTTCCGAACGGGATTGCATCGCGCCATCGGTACGATGCGCTGTGGGGGACCTGTGGGTTTCTGGCCGGATTCTTGCAAACCTCAAGAATGTACGCTATACGACCGGTCACTTGTGATTGATCACCCACCATACGTACCTCGCCCCCTCATAAACCAAGCAGAGGAACAGCACTAGCTTCACCACGAGCCATTCCCCGTTAGACAACACCAGATCGACCCGTTCCTTGAAGTTGAACTTGTCCACCATCCACCTCACACGGAAGTTGAGACCCCTAAGTGCTGGCGCTCCCTACTGTTCTAAACGCACAGGTGAGTCCAACAGTTTCCCGACGGCCGGATCAAGATTCTTCAGTTGTCGGTAGGGCACTGAAAATGAGGGCCTTGACGCAGTTATACGTGGGGTGGGTGCCTGCTCTGCAAGCGGTGGCGACGGCAGCTCGTTCGCATAGTGGTTGCTGCGCCCTTAGAGCGGCGCCAATCGCCGAACCCAGCGGGGGCTCGCACGAAATCCCCTGCCTTGCCCTCATCTATGACATAATCTGGGCGTTTAGCAGGAGATCGCCCGTGCCACCCGAGGCGCCGACAGCTTTCTTCAGCTATAGCCGCGAGGACTCCGACTTCGCCCTGCGACTGGCCCAGGACTTGAAGGCAGCCGGAGCGAATGTGTGGATCGATCAACTCGATATCGAGCCTGGTCAGGAGTGGGACAACGCGGTCGAAGCAGGAGTGACCCAATCTCCGCGAATGCTGCTGATTCTGTCTCCGTCATCCGTCAAGTCCAGGAATGTCAGGAACGAACTCTCGTTCGCGCTGGACGAGAATAAGACCATCATTCCCGTGCTCTATCAAAATTGCACGGTTCCATTGCAATTGCACCGCGTTCAATACATTGATTTGAGGACAGACTATTCTCGCGGTATCACGGTATTGCTCAGAACGCTGGGCGTGGAACAACGGGTGGCGGCGGGGGCGAAGGCCGCCATGCCAGAACCTCTCGCAGATAAGGTAGGACTGAAAGAAGAACGTACGCCGACCGAACAACATAGTGTGGCTCCAGAGAATAAACCATTCGTCCAGCAACTAGGTGACAGGCTCGTCTCCATGTTTCCCGGTTGGATGAAAGCGGTACTCGCGCTATGCCTAATTCTGATTGCGGCTTCGATTTTGTATCGGAACCGATCGCACTCGAGTGGAGGCAAGGCCGAGAGTCAAAACCAGCAGGCTCAAGGCACCCAGAAGAGACCGGCCGGAGCTGAAAGCTACAGTCCTCCGCTCTCCGGCCACCCAGCTTCAAACGAATCGGTAGGTCAGCCTCAAGAATCGTGTGTTTTCGGCAAGCATGCGTGACGACCGCTAACTCGCCCTGTTAGGTTCGTTAAGCCGCCGAGGAGTGGCCGAGGACGAACCGCATGAGCGCAGCAGTCATTCCTGAGCCAATCGCGCAGTTACAACTCCAACTGAATGAGATTCGTAGCACCCGGCCACGGGGGAAGAAGCTGCCGGATTCGGTGTGGCAAGCCGCCGTGGAACTTGCCCGAGAACACGGTGTGTATTCCGTCGCGCATCATCTGCGGCTGGATTACGCGGGATTGAAGAAACGGCTCGGCGGAGTTTCCCATCGCCGACGAAAAACACGCAAGCCAACATTCGTCGAACTGATGGCGCCACCATCAGCGATGCTGGGAGAGTGCTTGATCGAGTTCGAGTCGTTGCACGGAAGCAAGGTGCGCATTCAGTGGAAAGCTGCCACATCGCCCGATTGGATGAGCCTGCTGCGGGCTTGGCGGGAAGCAGAGAGATGATTCAGATCACCGCGCAGATGCGCGTGCTGGTCGCCATCGAGCCGGTCGATGGCAGAAAAGGGATCGACTCTTTAGCGCAACTGTGCCAGGAGAAACTAGCAGAGGATCCTTTTTCCGGCTGTGTGTTTGTGTTTCGGAGCCGCAGCGGGACGGCGATCCGACTCCTCAGCTATGACGGCCAAGGATACTGGCTGGCGCAAAAGCGTCTTTCGCGCGGGAGATTCGGATGGTGGCCGCAAGCGTCGGAGCCAGCCAAGGCACTGGAAGCCTATGAAGTGCAGTTGCTGATGGCAGCGGGCGATGTGTCGCGCGTACGCGCGGCGCCGATGTGGCGGCGAGTGAACGTGCTGAAGTAATCAACTCTCACGATAAAAAAAACGGCGTCCCCCTTGCGTTCCAAGAAAAACCAGTTCATACTGCGGGTCGATGATGATCGAGCTCAGATATCGGGGCCGGAAGGTTAGCCAGGAAGACATCCTTTATATACGCGCACTGATCGAGCAGCACCCGCAGGAAAGCCGCCGCACCCTATCGACCAAGCTCTGTGAAGCCTGGCAATGGCGCCAGGCCAATGGAGCGTTGCGCGACATGGTGTGCCGCGGTCTGTTGCTCATGCTGGACCGTGCCGGCCAGATCGAGTTGCCGCCGGTGAGTTACGTGCGGCATAACCCGCTGGCTCATCGAGTCAGGCCGGAGCCGGTAGGGATTGATACCACACCCATCGAAGGCGGTCTGCGCCACCTCCAACCACTGGAGTTCGAACTGGTTCGTCGCACCGAGAAAGAGCCATTGTGGAACAGTTTGCTGGAGGAACATCATTACCTCGGCTACGAACAGCCGGTGGGAGAAAACTTAAAGTACTTGGTGTTGGGGCAAGGGCGGCCGGTGGCCTGTCTGGCATGGTCCTCGGCCCCGCGTCATCTGGGCAGTCGCGACCGCTACATTGGCTGGAGCGCCGAAGCACGTCGTCGTAATGTCCGCTTCCTCGCCTACAACACTCGATTTTTAATCTTGCCCTGGGTAAAGGTGGAACACCTGGCATCGCATATCCTGGGCCGCATGGCGTCGCGGATCTCGGCGGACTGGCAGCGGATCTACGGGCATCCGATCTACTTTCTGGAAACGTTTGTCGATCCGGAACGATTCCGCGGAACCTGTTACCGTGCGGCCAACTGGGTGGTGCTGGGCAAGACGACGGGACGTGGTAAACAATCGAATAGCTACGTGCCGAACCGATCGATCAAACAGGTTCTGGGATATCCGTTGACGAAGCAGTTTCGCGAACTGCTCATGGGGTGAGGATGAAAACCGTCAGCCGAAGGGTGGATGTAAATCTGGACGAACTGGACCGGGTGCTGGACGGAGCACGGCAAGCACCGTTGAGCGAGGACGATTACGAGAAGCTCAAGGAGGCATTGCATGCGCTGGCGGCGATGCTGGTGCGGCCGCGCAACACGGAGAAGACCAGCGCTGTGCTGGGAAAACCGGAAGGCGCGGAAACTGGCGCCGGTACTGAGTCGGAGACCGACGCTTCTCCAGTGCCGGGACATGGACGCAATGGTGCGGGAGCGTTTGTCAGTTCGCGGAAGATTGCGATTGCGCATGCGAAGTTGAAGCACGGGGATCGCTGCCCGGAGTGCGAGAAGGGCAACGTATACGGGCAGAAAGATCCGAAAGTACTGGTGCGGATAGTGGGGCAGGTGCCGCTGGCGGCCACTGTCTACTCGCTCGAACGTCTGCGTTGCGGTGCCTGCGGACAGGTGTTTACCGCACAAGAACCGGAAGGAGTAGGTCCGGAAAAATACGACGAGACCGCGGCAGCGATGATCGCGCAACTCAAGTATGGCAGCGGAACCCCGTTCTACCGGTTGGAACAACTCCAAGGTCAGCTGGGGATTCCGTTACCGGCGGCGACCCAATGGGAAGTGGTGGAAGAGGCGGCCGAGCTACTTAAACCGGCGCGTGACGAGTTGATCCGGCAGGCGGCACAGGGTGAGGTGGTACACAACGACGACACTAGCATGCGAGTGTTACGGCTCGCGCGTGAACCGTCGGACGACCGTACGGGCGTGTTCACCAGCGGCATCGTTTCCACCGGCCAGGGCTGGAAGATTGCGCTGTACTTCACCGGACGCCAGCATGCCGGCGAGAACCTTGCCGACGTGTTGAAGCAGCGTGCCCGGCACTTGGGCCCGCCCATTCAGATGTGTGACGCGCTCTCGCGCAATGTTCCGAAGTTGGCTGCGGGGGTGGAGATTCTGCTGGCAAATTGCCTCGCCCACGGAAGGCGACAGATCGTGGAAGTAGCAGCGAACTTTCCCGATCAATGTCGCTATGTACTGGAGATGCTCGGCGAGGTGTATGGTCACGATGCCGAAACGCGGGAGCGTGGTCTGAAGCCGGAACAGCGCCTGCAGTTTCATCAAGAGCATAGCCTCCCGGTGATGGACAAACTCCATGGGTGGCTGGAAGCGCAGTTTGCCGAGCGTAAGACGGAGCCGAACTCGGGACTGGGCAAGGCGATCACGTACTTACTGCGACACTGGCGGTCTTTGACGCTGTTTCTCCGCCAAGCCGGAGCGCCGTTAGACAACAATGTCGTCGAAAGAGCACTGAAGCGGGCTGTTCTTCACCGGAAGAATTCCTTGTTCTATCGGACGCTGAATGGGGCAGATGTCGGTGATCTCTTCATGAGCTTGATTCACACTTGTCAGTTGTGCGACGTCAACTCCTTCGACTACCTGACCGAGTTGCAGCGCCATGCTCAGGAAGTGATAACTAAGCCCGCGGAATGGATGCCGTGGAACTACCACGAAACCTTGGAACGGACCGTTCCCCTCTCCGACTCCGCGTAGAGTCAGGATGAATTACTCGTGCCGGGAAACAAAATTTGCCGATTACGCAGCCCTGCCGAAAGGACACAAACGAATCGGTAGGTCAGCCTCAAGAATCCCAGATTGGAACCGGCGCCGCTAAACCCACTTCTGCCGAATCAGGTCCCGAAACCACCGTCGCTGACAGGCCACAGAAGACTGGCCAGAAACCCGCTGTTTCTGAAGAGGTCTTTCTGGATCCTGAGACAAGGCTGATGTGGACGATTCAAGATAATGGTACTAAAGACATCAACTGGCATGAGGCAAACGAATACGCCAGACAATTGAGGCTGGGTGGTCACTCCGATTGGCGGCTGCCCACGATCGACGAGCTGGAAAAGCTCTGCGATTCCCAAAAATCAACAGTACCAAAAATCCGAAAACCGTTCCGACTGACCGGCTTTTGGGTGTGGAGTTCGACGGAGGAAGGCTCGGGTTCCGCGTGGGACTTCGACTTCCTCCTCGGTGGGCGGTACCTCGTAACCGTCGCCCGATCCGCCGGCAACCGCGCGTTGTGTGTAAACGTCACAGCAACCGCATTCTAGTCAGTACGGCGGTTCTGTGGTGAAGTAGTTTCATGAGCGAAGAACAAGAGGTACGGCGGAGGAGACGCCGGCGTACGCCTGCCGAGATCCAGCAAATCGTTAGCGAGTTCAAGAGCGGCGAGCTGACACAAAAGGAGTTTTGCCGACGCCAAGGTCTGACACTGAGTACACTCGGTCGTTATCTGAGCCGGGGGCGTGGCTCGAGCGCGGCGAGCAACCATGGACTGGTGGCGGTGGAGTTGGCAGCCAAGAGGGGTGGTGCGAAAACGTGTGGAGGTTGTGGTCTCAGCGTGATGGTGGCGAGTGGGCGACGGATTGTAGTGGAAGCGGGCTTTGATGCGGCCAGCTTGCAGCGCCTAGTGCAAGTGTTGGAGAGGATGTAGGGTGTTTGGGATTGGGCGGGGGACCCGCATCTACCTGGCGCCGGGTGCGACCGACATGCGAAAAGGATTTGAGGGTTTATACGGATTGGTGCGCGATCGATTGCAGTGCGAGCCGCTCAGTGGGCATATTTTCTTGTTTTGTAATGCGCGGCGGAATCGGCTGAAACTGATCTACTGGGACGGAAGTGGACTATGGGTATGTAGCAAGCGATTACAGCGCGGGTGTTTTCGTTGGCCGCAGCTGAGCCCGGGAGAAGTCAAGGTGAGCCTCACGCCGGAAGAGTTCACGATGTTGATCGGAGGCATGGATCTGCAAGCCGCCAAGCCACGACCGTGGTATCGGAAAGAAATTGATGAAGTGAGTGCGCCCCGCATGAATCCTGCATAAAACCATTGCTTTCCACAAACGTTTTCTGTTACTAAGCACTCATCGTGAGTGCTGAGTTCCATCCTTATAGTTCGCTCCCAACGACGCTCGAGCAAGCGCAGGCGCTGATTACGCAACTGCAACAGAAGTTGCAGTGGTCGGAACTGCAGCGCTCGGCATTGGAAGAACAGCTGCGGCTGAGGCGAATCGAGAAGTATGGGGCGGGCAGTGAGAAACTCTCGAACTTGCAGTTGGAGTTGTTGGAGGAAGAACCCGGCGTCAGCCAGGCGGAAGTAGAAGCGGAGAGTGAACGTCCCCCGCTGAACGGCGAGAGCAGCGACGTGGTGATTCAGCGGAAAGGGAAACCCAAGAAACATCCTGGTCGTCAGACATTACCAGCGCACCTGCCACGGGTCGAACAGGTGATCGCTTGTCCGACAGAACAGTGTAGGTGTGGAGTTTGTGGCCAAGAGAAAACGATTATCGGTTACGAGATCAGTGAGCAGTTGGAGGTAGAGCCAGCCAAGTACTTCGTACAGGTGACCAAGCGAGAGAAGCGAGCCTGTTCTTGTGGACGAGGCGGGGTGATGACGGCGCCCGCCGCGAAGCGGATCATCGAAAAGGGACTGGTTAGCGATCGCGTGGTGATTGAGACGCTGGTCAACAAGTACTGCAGTCATCTTCCTCTGTACCGGCAAAGCCTGAGGCTGAAGCAAGAAACCGGTCTGGAGTTGAGCCGGGCAACGATGGATGGCTGGGTGATGCAGGTGGGGCAGATGCTGATGCCGGTGGTGGGGGCCATGAAGAAGGAGTTGTTGGGAGGAAGTTACCTGCAAGCCGATGAAACACCGGTGGACGTGCAAATGCATGACCGGCGGGGACACAATCATCAGGCTTACCTTTGGCAGTACAGTCGCCCGGGGGGAGCGGTGGTGTTCGACTTTCGATTGGGACGAGGGCGAGAAGGGCCGAAACAGTTCCTTGGAAAATATGGCGGGATTTTGCAAACGGATGGATATGTGGCCTACGAAAAAGTGGGCGGGCCGGGACTGGTCCATGCCGGATGCTGGGCTCATTGCCGACGTGGTTTCGCGAATGTGGCGAAGTTGAATCCCGGCGATCCTGTGGCTACGCCCATTGTGCAGAAGATCAATGCCCTGTTTGCCATCGATGCCGCAGCTCGCGAGCAAGGTTTGAATATCGAAGCCCGCCATGCCTTACGCCGCGAGCAAGCACCGGCTGTCCTGGAAGCGATTAAGGCAGCGGTCCAGGCCGCACGTGCCAGCGCACTACCGGGCAGCACATTGGGCAAAGCTTGCGAGTACGCGCTCGGCCAGTGGCCGAAGTTGATCCGCTTTTTGGACCACCCGGAGTTGGAGTTGAGTACGAACTTGGCGGAAAACTCGATCCGGCCAATCGCGGTGGGTCGGAAGAACTGGATCCATGTCGGCAGCCCACAAGCTGGACCAAAGGTGGCGGCCATTCTTTCAATCATCGAGACCTGTCGACGGATCAAGCTACCCGTGCGCGAATATCTGTCCGCCGTACTACCCGGCATGGCTAACACGCAAATACAGCGACTCTCTAACCTAACCCCCGCGGCTTGGGCGGCCCAGCACTAACAGTCGCATTAGTCAGCGTCGACACCGTCGACCATGGGTTTCGCCTGACGCTTACCGTTGTGTGTGCGTCGTTCCCCGAAAAACCATTAGACAATTAATGAATCTGCGCGCAAACCATCTGTACTGCGCCGCCAGGGTTGCGAATCGTTTTGGAGTCCGGTCCTTTCTTGTCCACTTTGTACCGAGTTCATTTCGGGACTGGAGTTGCCGGTCCCACTCTGCCAAAGCCTGCGGCTCTTCTCGGACTTGGAAACTGCTGTGATAAAAACGTGATAGGTCCATGTTCATAACGGGGCAAAGACGATCAGAACGCCTCAGAACGTATTTCTGGTAAACGGTTGAAGAATCAGGTAGAGTAGAAAATTTTCATAACGGGTCAGAACACACTAGGTGATCTTCAAAACCGGGGGGCAGACCTCATCACCTCTGGTGGGCGCGGAAGAAAGCAACCTGCAGAAAGCTCGAGCGTGAATCTAGGTCCAATTAGGGTCCAATAGGGGTTCCTGAGAGTTCCTTGCAACGCCAAAGGTGGCTGCCAGTGCCGTTGAATGTCAATCAGTTACGGTTGAACAGGACCTTGACACGGTAGAGGTCAGGAGTTCGAGTCTCCTCGTGCCTACCATTTCTTTTCTCAAGTCCGCTCCGTTGCGAGAAACAACGCCTCCCCGACTTGGCCAACTCACTATTGGTGATCGCCAACGCAAAACTAAAAATCTCTCCCATCTTGTTCTCGGTAGTGTTATATTCCCGGCCAATTCCGGCTCACTACGTTTCCTATCGTTTCGATAAGAAATATCTATTGGACTCACGCACCGCCCCGATTTATTTTCCGCAACTACCCGTCCTCGATAGAGCGGGATAGGCGCCGGATTTCATATATCGGCGGAACGACTACAAAGCCTCCACATTCATGGCTCAGAGTCATAAACACAGGTTTGCTGATTTTGTCGCTTCGGCCATACCTGGCTGCGTTGCGATTGCCCTGATCACCTATTTCTGCTTTCGATCACGGCTCAATCTATCGGTCACTGGCTTCCTTTATCTAATCGTGGTCGTCCTCCAATCTCTGCGCGGTAATTTCGCTTCGTCTGCCTTCGTTTCGGTGCTGACCGTAGCTTGTTTGGACTTCTTCTTCACGCCGCCGGTATTCTCCTTTGAAGTCACCAACTCTCTGGACATTCTGGCGTTGATCTCCTATCTCATTACGGGGTTGGTGATCACGCGACTCACCACGCGAGTTCGAAAAGAGGCAGCAGTCTCGGACAATCAGCGCCGTCAGGTCGATTTGCTCTACCAATTGGCGAAACAGTTACTCGCGCTTGATCCGGGGGGTGATCTTCTGAGTCGGTCGGCAGAACGGTTCCGTGAGGTCTTTAATCTGAACGCGGTCTGTCTCTTTGATGCCATTAGCGGAGAATTCCACGGCGCTGGCAACTCTCTCAGTGGTTTGGCGGTGAGAACTCGATCTGCGTGTCAGCTGGGGCAAGATGCGGATGATGTCGCCGCCGGAGTTACCGTGCGATACCTGCGCGCAACCGGGAAGAAGATCGGGGCGGTCGGTTTCGAGGGGCTACGCGGTTGTGAACTCACCATTGGACCACTCGCGGCACTGGCGGCCGCCGTGCTGGAAAGGACTCGCGCATTTCAGAGCGCCAGCCACGCCGCCGCGACGGCCCAGGCGGAAGTATTCCGGGGAGCGGTTCTCGATGCGCTGGCGCACGAGTTCAAGACCCCGCTTGCCACCATTCTTACCGCCGCAGGAGGTCTCCGTGAGGCCGATTCTCTGCATCCTCAGCAATTGGAACTGGCCGAATTGATCGAGACTGAGACTTCACGCCTGAGCGGTCTGACCTCCCAGGTTCTCCGAACCAGCAAATTGGATCGCAAAGACATGAAGCCGCGGCTGATGCGAACTGACATGACTGGGTTGGTATGCGGCCTGGTAGACGAATACTCGCGGCAATGTACCGACCGGAAGTTTGTTGCAAATGGAATGATCTCCACGGAGGTTCTCGCCGACAGGAATCTGCTCGAACTGGCCATCAGACAGCTGCTAGACAACGCCTGCAAATATTCGCCGCCGGGCTCCGAGATCGTGGTGAGTGTGGAAGGCAGCAAAGAGCGAGCGGCAGTCCGCGTATTGAACACTGGAAAGCCGATTTGCCGGAGTGAACGATCTCGCGTATTCGAACGCTTTTATCGTGGCGCCGAGACCCGGCACCTCGCGCCCGGTTCAGGTCTGGGCCTGTACTTCGCGCACCAGATCATCTGCGCCCACGGAGGCAGCATGGAATTGGAGGACACGACCACGGTTTCCGACGACGCAACTGCCTTCCGCCTGACCCTGCCGCTGGCTAGGGCTGAATGCTGACTATCCCCTCCTATGGCTAACGAACAGTTCAATGCGTTGCTTGTCGATGATGAATCCTCTTTCCGTAGGGCGCTGCGAACGTCCCTGGCGGCGAGTGGGTATGCCGCCGAAGAGGCTCCGAACGGCGAGCAAGCGCTTGAAATCCTGCAGGAGCGGTCGTTTGATCTGGTGTTGCTCGACATCAACATGCCGGGCATGGGAGGAGTCGAAACCTGTCGTGAGATTCGCGCGCAGGGGCTGAACACCGGCATCGTGATGGTGAGCGTGCGCGATGCCGAGAACGATCTCGTGCAGGCACTGGAAGCGGGCGCAGACGATTACATCACCAAGCCTGTGCGCTTTCGCGAACTGCTGGCGCGTCTGGGAGCGGTCTTGCGCCGGCTACGGACCGGGAGTGCCGTCGAAGTCGGCGTTCTGCGAGTCGGCGAACTCGAACTCGATATGAACCGCCACTTGCTTCGGCGGAATGGCGAACCCGTCCACCTCACTCCTACGGAGTTCCATTTGCTGGCGCTGCTTATGCAGAATCAGGGCTTCCCTGTGTCTCACATCAAACTGTTACGCTCGATTTGGGGACCCGAGTACGGCACAGAACTCGACTATCTACGCTCTTTCGTGAAGGCCCTTCGGAAGAAGATCGAGCCTAACCCTTCGCAGCCGCAATACATCCTGACGGAACCCTGGGTCGGGTATCGGCTGTGTAATCCCCACAACTCGGAGTATCCCTCGGCGCAACCGAACTAGAAGCAATGTGATGGATGCTGGCTGGTAGAGTCACCGCACACTGATTGCATCGAAAGACTAGCGAGGATTCTCAATCCCATGAACAAAAGTATCTTGAGAGCTGTGATTGAGATCGCCTTTATCATCTTCCTCTTCTACTCTAACCTTTTGATGGGAGAATTCGAACGCTCAGGTTTGGGCCTGAAACGAGGGCTTGCCTGGGCCATCGTAGATGTTTTTACCTCTGCTAATTTTGCAATTGCTGCTTTTGCTGCGCTCATCGGCTACCTCCTCTTTGAATTCCTTCGTAAACGGCTTTAAGCCAAAAACGCCAGCGAGCCGGGTAAATCGAGAGTTACTCACGGCATAAAAAAGGGCGATTAAAGCTAGTCAAATTATGAATGCCCGTCTTCACGGTTTCTTCACGCCTTGCGCTGTATTGTCCGAAGCAAGAGATTGAGGGGGCGGCGCGCTGGTCTTTCCTGTCTCTGGTTTCAAGGCACGTGCACCTTGGCTTTGGCTTTAGATTCGTGTGTGGCGCAGGTCTTTATGCGCTCTTTTCGAATTTCTTATGCCGCCTTTACGACTTTACTGATGGAATCTTAGGTGGCGAAAGAACGATCGGAAGAAGCCGCCTTATGCACGGGCAGGCTTGCAGGTGGTCGCCCGAGTAAATGCAATCCAAATTTCAAACCGTGGGAGACGGGTACATGATGACCGTGAATACCCAGTTGTGTAAAACCTTAGCGGCTTTGTCGGTTGTTCTAACGCTCGGTCTGGTTCTGACTGCCGCGCAACGCTGTGACGCGCAGGCCAAGCCGCCTACTCAGACAAACGTGGCGGCACTCAATGATCCGCTGGGCGCTGAAACGGCGCACGACGGCGGCTCGAACAATTCGGCGGCAAAGACAGCACCGTCCACGCCGGACCCGGATATCTCGCCAGCGGTGGCAAAGCAGCTCGCGGCGATGCAGGCCGAGATCGAACAGCTCAAGGCGGAACTGAAAAACCACGGCGGAACTGAGCCGGCACCGGCTTCTCCCAGAGGATCCGCAACTCCCGCGACCGCAGCCGCCCCCGCGCCACCGGCAGCAACAGCACAGCCGCCCGTGTCCGTGGAACCACCTGCGCAAGAGTCGCATGCGGGCTTGCCAAAGCCAGAGCCGACCGCTCCATTTGCCTACGCCGACTGGACCTGGCTGAACGGTAACGCGCGCAACAAAGACGCGGTGTGGGATTCGAAATTCTTTACCCCGGAAATCAGATTTGACACTCACTTCGTTAGCAGCTTCAACCATCCGAAAGACGACACGCTCGGCGGATCGACTGAGATCTTCCGATCCAACGAGATCCAATTGGAGCAGATCAGCTTCGGCGGTGACTTTCACTGGCAGAACGTTCGCGGCCGGGTTTTGACTCTGGGCGGCATGTTTGGAGTCACAACGCCCCGAAACGACGCCAGCGTGGGGCGCGGTCAATGGGACCTGCGTGGGGCGTACAAATATTTTGCTGAAGCCTACGGCGGGTATCACTTCAATGTGAATCACGGACTCAACGTCGACGCGGGAATCTTTGTGTCTTACATCGGGCTCTTCAGTTACTACAACTTCGACAACTGGGCCTACCAGCCGTCCTATGTTTCGTCCAACACCCCGTGGTTCTTCAATGGACTCCGCATCCAGTGGTTTCCCACCGACAAACTGAAGATTGAGCCCTGGATCATCAACGGATGGCAGTCCTATGGCAGGTACGGCACGAAACCCGGGCTTGGCGGACAGATTCTGTGGCGCCCGAAGCCGTGGGTTTCCATGGTCTTCAACAACTACGGCATGGGTGAAGACACGCTGTGGACCGGAAATGTTCCGCTGGGCCGGTCCCGCATCCACACCGACGACAGCATCGAAATCAAGTATTACGACAGACCGACGCAGTTTGTAGACAAGATGGCCTTCTCGCTCACCGGCGATTTGGGCTGCGAATATGGCGGCGGGGTCAGTTGCCACAAGAACAATCCCATCGTTCAACCCGCGGTTGGAGGGCCAAAGGGCGGGCCGAAGCAGAGCTTCGCGGGATGGATGCTGTATGACCGGACATGGTTCAAAAAGGACCTGTACGCGATCACAGTTGGTGGTGGGGTGTTGGATAATCCAGGACGCTACCTGACCCTGCTTCAACCGATCAACGGAGCGGATGCCGTTTCCGGATCGCCCTACTTCCCAGGGTCTCCGGGGCTGCCGTTCAAAGCCTGGGATACTTCCGTCAGCTTCTATTACATGCCCAAGCAGTACATCAGCTTCCTCTGGGAGTTCGGGTATCGGACCGCCCAGCAGCCGTATTACACCGGCCGAGGCGGGATCACTCCTCCGGGCGGCAACAATGGCTCTCCCCAATTTTATGCTTGCAACGACGGAAGCTCGACCGGGATTGGATGGGCGCCAAATCCGAATAATCCCTTCGACCAAGTCGGCGCAAACTTGGGCGCCGCGAAATCGTTCTGCAATGCGGCCACGACGACGCACGGTGGCCTGTGGACCCCCGACCTGCGCAAGGATGAGCCGAGCCTGAGAATGGCGATCATGGTGAAGTTCTAACTCTGGCGACGAACTGAAGGTTAAGACGACGATGGGTTATCTCAACCGGAGCAGCATTCGACAGTTGAATCCAACTGCGAGGCTGCTCCCTCTTGTTTTCATTCTCTCTCTCTTCGCGCTGCTGGCTCTGTCCGGCTGTACCGCGCATGCAGACCCAGCGGCGGAGGCGCCGCCGCCTGCGAACATCGTTGCCGGAGCGGATCCCAGTCTGTTCACGGTGGATCATCCAGAACAGTTTCCGGTCACGGCAGCGACTGAGCGTGCTGCGACTTCGGAGTTAGTGGTCACAGGCGCTGTCACTCCCGATGTTACGCGCAACGTACCGGTCGTCCCGCTGGCCTCTGGGCGGGTTGTAGGGATTCACGCGAAGCTCGGCGACACCGTGCAGAAAGGCCAGTTGCTGCTGACTATTCGAAGCGATGACGTTATGGGCGGGTTCGACGCCTACCGCAAGGCCATCGCCGATGAACTTCTTGCGAGAAAACAACTGAATCGAGCCGTGGACCTGTACGCTCACGGCGCCATCGCGCAGCAAGACCTCGAGGTTGCGCAAGACGCGGAAGATGACGCCAAGGTAACCCTCGAGACCGCAACCGAGCATCTTCGTCTCCTGGGCAACGATCCGAACAAGCCCATGGGCATGGTGGATGTCGTGGCTCCCGTGTCAGGAGTGATTACTGACCAGGAGGTCACCAACGCTGCGACGGTGCAGGCTTTTAATACACCGGGACCGTTCACGATTTCCGATCTGTCCTATGTCTGGATCATCTGCGATGTGTATGAGAACGACCTGGCCAATGTGCGCATGGGAGACACGGCGGAGATCGTATTAAACGCATATCCCAGTCGAGTGTTCAAAGGGACGATCAGCAATATTGGCGCCATTCTCGATCCCAGCATTCGCACGGCCAAGGTCCGCATCGAAGTGCAGAATCCCGGAATTATGCGGCTGGGCATGTTCGTGAAGGCGACGTTCCACGGCCAAACCAAAGAGATGCACACGATCGTTCCGGCGTCGGCGGTGCTGAGGATGCACGATCGCGATTTTGTCTTTGTTCCTGCGCCCGACAAAAAGTTTCGCCGCGTCGAGGTCGTCAGTGGAGACGTGCTGACCGAGAACACTAGTTTGCAAGAGATCAAATCAGGGCTTAAGCCAGGGCAACAAGTGGTTACGAACGCCCTGGTCTTGGACCACGTGCTCGCTCAATAACGATGGCGCAGAGTACGATCCCGCCTCGCGAGCGCGGTTCCATGAAGCTTTAGAGAGCAGCGGCCGTGAGGAACGATTGAGCCTGCGCATCGGTAAACAAGACAGGACAAGGAATGATTCGGGCCCTCGTAGACTTTGCCCTTAACAACAAATTTGTGGTGCTGGCCATTGCGATCTTGCTGGCCGGATGGGGCGCCATCTCGTTCCACAACTTGCCGGTTGAAGCCTATCCCGATATCGCCGACAACTACGTGACGGTCATTACGCAATGGCCGGGCCGCTCCGCCGAGGAGGTGGAACAGCAGGTCACGATCCCCATCGAGATTCAAATGTCGGGAATGCCGCACATGACCTTTCTGCGGTCTGAGTCGATCTTCGGCCTGTCGTACGTGATCATGATCTTCGACGACACTTCGGTTAACGACTGGAACCGGCAGAAAGTTCTCGAACGGCTGACGCAGGTGAATCTGCCTCCCGGACAAAACCTGCAACCGCAAATCGGCACGGACTGGAGCACCACCGGACAGATCTATTGGTACACGCTGAGGAGCACCAATCCCCGGTACGACTTGATGGAACTGAGGTCTCTCGAAGACTGGGTGCTGCTCAAGCAGTTCAAATCGGTTCCGAATGTCGTGGACGTTTCCGATTTCGGGGGCACGGTGCGCGAGTACCAAGTCCGCATCGATCCCGGCAAACTCGTCTCTTACGGATTGAGCATTGGCCAGGTGGAGCAGCAACTCGCCAGTAACAACATCAATGCGGGAGGAAGTTTCGTCGAAGTCGGGATGCAGCAGATGAACGTCCGCGCCCTCGGGCTGTTCAGCAGCGTGCACGACATCGAGGAGACCGTCTTAAAGACTCAAACCGGAACTGCGCTGCGGATTAAAGACATCGCCGAAGTAACGCAGGGTCCCAAAATCCGGCTGGGCCACATGGCCAGAGCCAATCACATGGAGGACGGGCGCATCATCGACGAGCCCGACGTCATTCAGGGGGCCGTGCTGATGCGCAAAGGCGCTGAAGAGCAGCCCACGCTCGATGCCATCCACAAGAAGGTGGACGAACTCAACCACGGCCTCCTGCCGCCGGGCGTGAAGGTCGTTCCCATGCTTGATCGCAGTGATCTCCTTCATTTCACCTTGCACACGGTGATGCACAACCTGACCGAAGGCATGATCCTGGTCAGCGTGATCCTGTTTCTGTTTCTGCTGAACGTTCGCGCCGCTCTTATCGTCGCGCTGACGATCCCATTCTCCCTGCTCTTTGCGTCGATCTGGCTCGATCTGAGCCACATTCCGGCAAATCTTCTCTCCCTGGGGGCGTTGGATTTCGGGATGGTGGTGGACGGCGCGGTAGTTATGGTGGAAAACATCGTTCGACACATGAGTCGTCTGAATAACGGCTCAGGGAACAGGAAAACTCCCGCGGAGGCGATTCGCGAGGCGGCGCACGAAGTGCAGCGGCCGGTCTTTTATGCGATCGCCATCATCATCACCGCCTACATGCCCATCTTCACGCTGCAACGCGTGGAGGGCCGGCTCTTCCGGCCCATGGCCTGGACGGTTGCTCTCGCGCTGCTCGGCGCCATGACGTTTTCCGTTCTCATCGCGCCGGTGCTGGCAGGGGCATTTTTCCGCAAGGGTGTCCACGAACGGCGCAACCGGGTGATGGACTATTTGACGGAGCGCTACCGCGAGCGGCTGCGCTGGGCGGTTCAGCATCGCGGGGTCGTGGCCGGAGTTGGCATCGCCGCCCTGGCTGGAACACTTTACCTGGGGTTCGGCGGGGTCATTGGTGCGGAGTTCTTGCCTCACCTCGATGAAGGCGCGATCTGGGCGCGCGGCACGCTCGCTAATAGTACAAGTCTCTCGGAGGGCGAAAAGTTCACTACCAACGAGCGCCATGTTTTCGCCTCTTTTCCGGAAGTGAAGACCGTGGTCTCGGAGGTAGGCCGCCCGGACGATGGAACCGACACCGGCGGGTTTGGCAACACGGAATATTTCGTTGATCTGAAGCCGAAAGACCAGTGGAGGCCGGTCTTCCATCGCAACAAGGAGGAGCTGATCGCGGCCATGAGTCGCGCCGTAGATAAATATCCGGGCGCGATCTGGAACTTTTCCCAGCCCATCGAAGACAACGTTGGAGAGACGATGACCGGCACCAAGGGTTCGCTGGCGCTCAAGATCTTTGGCGACGACCTGAAGACGCTCGAGCAGAAGGGCGAGGAAATAGCGGCTGTTTTGACGGCTATTCCAGGCATGCATGACGTCAAGCTCTTGCGCGACTTCGGCCAGCCGAATCTCGATTTAACGATCGACCGACGCCAGGCCGCTCGCTTTGGAATCAACGTGGCGGACATACAAGATGCTGTCCAGACCGCCGTCGGCGGCAACGCGGTGAGTCAGGTACTGATCGGCGAGCAGCGCTACGACGTGGTGGTTCGATACCAGGCTCCCTTCCGTAATACGCAACAGGCCATCGAGAAAGTTCGTCTTCTCTCCCCTACCGGCGAACGCGTTTCTGTGGCGCAATTAACCAGCGTAGAGGTCAAGGATGGTGCGTACGACATCTTTCGCGAGGGCAACATCCGGTACGTAGCCGTCACGTTCAACGTGAGAGGCCGCGATCTTGGCACCACCGTGGAAGACGCGATCAAACAGATCGGCCAAAAGGTGAAGCTGCCGCCGGGGTACGGCCTCGGCTGGTCCGGCGAATATGAGAGTGAAAAACGAGCGGAGGCGCGGCTGGCACTTATTGTGCCGCTGACGATCCTTGTCATCTTCATCATCCTCTACACCATGTTTCGCTCTTATAAATGGGCGCTCCTCATTCTGCTGAATGTTGCCTTGGCTCGCGTGGGCGGCTTCCTGGCCCTGCTGATTACTGGAACTTACCTCAGCGTGTCGTCGGGTGTGGGCATGCTGGCGCTATTCGGCGTATCGGTGCAAACCGGCGTAATCATGCTGGAGTACATCAACCAGCTCCGGGCGCGCGGTTATTCGATCGCAGACGCCGCGGTGGAAGGCGCCGTTTTGAGACTTCGCCCCATCATGATGACCATGTTGGTGGCAACTCTTGGCCTTCTGCCCGCCGCTCTATCCCATGACATCGGATCGGATTCGCAGAGGCCTTTCGCGATCGTGATCGTGGGCGGATTGATTTCCGATCTATTGCTGAGCATTGTCTTGCTGCCCACGTTTTATGTCTGGATCGCGAAGGATGGAGATCAACTTCCGGAACCGGAGGGGGCCCTTGAATAGTCTTAAATTGCTCGTGGAGGTGCGCGGGAGGATCCAAGCTAGTGTGTTCCTGGGCGCGACGGTCTGCGCACTCACCAGTCCGGCACTCGGCCAAGCCACTGGACCGACCCGGATCACAATCGACGAAGCTATTCAGATGGCGCTCCAGCATAACCACAACATGCTGGCGATAATGACGACGATCCAGCAGGCCGAAGCGGAGGAGACCACGGCGAACCTGCGGCCGAATCCGACGCTCTTCGCGGATTGGGAATATTTGCCCCTGGGCTCGCCGGCCAAGCAAAACCCAGGCCTATATTCAGGACAGTCCACCGACGATTATCTGAAAAACAACACCGAGGGCGACATAGGCCTGAGCTACCTGATCGAGCGTGGCAAGAAACGGCAACATCGATTACAGGCAGCGAAGGACATTACCGCGCAGACACGCTCCCTGGTCGCAGACAATGAGCGCGGTCTGACATTCAACGTCGCATCCCTCTTCGTGAACGCGCAGCTGGCCGAATCGACGATCGAACTTGCCGAAAAGGACTTGAAGAGTTTTCAGCAGACGGTTGACCTCGGCGAATTGCGTTACAGCAAAGGCGCCATCAGCGAAGACGATTACTTGAAGATCAAACTGCAACTGCTGCAGTTTGAGACCGATTATCAGCAGGCCGAACTGGCAAAGGTCCAGGCACTTTCCGATCTGCGACAGCTGCTGGGCTACGAATCCGTGTCCGCCGACTACGACGTGGACGGGCCGTTTGACTACCAACCACTGAAGGGAAATCTTGAAGACTTCCAATTCAAGGCTTTGCAGAACCGGCCTGATCTCCGTGCGGCCCAGCAGGGGGTGACTGCGGCCAAGAGCCAGTACGAACTGCAGAAGGCGATTGGCAAGCAAGATGTTACCGTGCAGGGCAACTATTCGCACGTCAACGGCATTAATGCAGCTAACTTCCTTGGAAGCATTCCCCTCCCGATTTTCAATCGCAACCAGGGCGAAATCGCACGAACCCGCTTCGCGATCACGCAAGCGCAAGAGCAGGAGAAAGCAACCAATGGGCAAGCTCTGACCGATGTGCGTGACGCCTATGAAGGATTGCGTGTGAGCGACAAGGTCGTGCAGCTTTATCGTTCGGGTTACCTAGACGTGGCGCAAAAAGATCGGGACATCGCCGAGTACGCCTACCAAAAAGGCGCCGTCAGCCTGCTTGACTTCCTGGATGCCGAGCGCAGCTATCGCGCAACTCAACTTGCCTATCGCCAAGCCCTGGCTTCATACTTGCTCGCTCTGGAGCAGCTAAAACAGGCGGTGGGCACGAGGACGTTGCCCTGAACTCGTGACCGCAGATCTGGTTTACAAGAACACATTGGCGAAGGAGTCGGATCGTTGAACAAGCAAGAGGTACGGAGCCGAATCGAAGAACTCGGGATCATACCTTCCATCCGCGTGTCGACAACCGAGGATGCCTTGTTTGCGGCAGAGGCGGTCGCCCGTGGTGGCATCCCGATCATTGAAGTTACTTTGACGGTCCCGGAAGCGATCAAAGTGATTTCCAACCTGGTGCAGAAGGCTCCGGAGGTGATTGTTGGCGCGGGCAGTGTGCACGATGTCGAGACCGCTCGCCGGTGTCTCGACGCGGGGGCTAAGTTCCTTTCCAGTGATGGCCTTGATCCGGAAACAGTGACGTTCGCGGTGCGCGAAAATGTCGTTGTAATTCCGGGAACCCTCACTCCCACTGGGGTCATCACCGCCTGGAAGCTTGGTCCGGACTTCGTTAAAGTTGTTCCCTGCGGGCATATCGGAGGGGACAGCTACATCCGGGATCTTAAAGCCATGTTCCCCAACGTTCCTATGATTGCGGCCGGCGGCGTAAACCAGCGGACCGCGTTCAGCTTCATTGCTGCCGGGGCGGTCGCGCTGGGAATTGGTGGAGAGTTGATCCCCCGGGAAGCCATCCGGCGGCGACAACCCGATAGAATTGCCGAACTGGCGCGCAGGTTCTTAAGCGCTGTCAGTAACGCGCGCGATCGCTGACGGGCAGCGGGAAACGCGCCTCCGGAAGGCGGAAGACAGAGTCCTCTGTGAATCGATATCTGGAGGTGCTATCTGCGACCCTGGCAACATTCGCCGCCACGAATATTGATGACGCCTTCCTGCTGACCCTGCTGTTTGCGCGACGGACTCCAGCGCGGCGTATCGTGGCCGGTCAGTACATAGGTTTCGCGGCTATCGTTTTGCTGAGCCTGATCGGCGCGCTTGCGGCTCTCGCCATACCGCATCGCTGGATTCGGTTCCTCGGCCTGGTGCCGCTGGCAATTGGCATAAGGTTGTTGTTTCGATCGGGGCGAACAAAGGCTGAACAGCTCGGCGTCGATAACCTCAGCGTGACGTCCATTGCGCTCCTGACGTTCTCCAATGGAGCGGACAACATAAGCGTCTACGTTCCCTTTTTTGTAATCGCTCGAGATCAAGTCTGGTTAGTCTTGACGGCCTATGGTGCCCTTGTCGCAGTGTGGTGTTTCGTCGGCAGATGGCTCGGAAATCATCCATTTGTTGTCGGTTTACTCGACCGGTGGGGCGACCAAGTTGTCCCGTTCGTTTTCATCTTGCTTGGAGCCTACATCCTCCACTTCAAGTGACGCTAGCCGCGTGGGTACCGCCGGAGTGAACGCAACAAGTCTGCATACAGTCGGTGCGAATCATAAACCTGGACTTGGAATAAAGCTGGATGCGTCGGCAGACAGACTGAGCAGAAAAATGAATGGCTGGCGGATCGTATTTTCCGCCAGCCTGAAGATAGCGAGCCCGAAGTGTTCGGCCCCAATTTACTACCGGTTGCTTTGACAATCTCTCGGTTGCTGTTCCGTCCGCGATGGACTAGCTGATCGGCGGCAAGTTAGCTTGGCAGTGATGGCCGGGGGGGCACACGAAGATCGGCCCGCCGTCTGCAACGGGGACAAGCTGTACATTTGCTGCGAGGAAAGTACCTACCAGCCCGGCAATTAGAATCGCAATTCTGATTGCGCGCTTTGCATTGATCTGAACCATGGGTCTTGCTCCTTAGGGTCCCTGGGGGGAATTTTGTTGCCTTGCTCGGTTTGTCCGTCGCAAGTGCCTTTGTAGAAGCAAGCCGCGTTCCAAACCGCTAATACGAAAGTAAGTGACGAGATCGCCCGTTTTGCCGCAAAATGCAGGGTTTGGTGACCCGTTTGCAGCTGTCCAGCTCCCAGTCGGAATTAGGAACCCAAACAAAAACGCTTGGCACCTAACATTTATGTTAGGTGAGGGCACTTCGGAGCTCCGCACGTCCGGGATATATACTCATTCCGTAATGGGCCACTCGGGTCAAGGCGTTATCGCCCCGGCAAGCGGGGCTCGGCTGGAAGCGGTCAGCGGTCCCCTCAAAGGTAAGCTGTTCCGGCTGACCAACGATGAAGTCTCGATTGGTCGCGACCCGTCAAATGAAATTTCACTTCTAGACGGACTGGTCTCGCGACGGCACTGCGTGATCCGCAAGGATGGGGAGGGGTTCCGGCTTCAGGATCTTGAGAGCCGCAATAACACCTTCGTCAGCGGCGTCCCCATCAGGGATCGAGTCTTGGCTCCAGGCGATGAGATCCGCATCGGAAACTCGATCTTCATCTTCCAGGGAGCAAACCCTGAGCCCACCACGGGTGCCGCGTCCCTGCAACTTGACGCTACTCCAACGCCAGGCGGCCCCACCGTTCTTCTGCGAAAAGAAGATTTGCTTTACCTGCAGCCTCAGCGCCCCAACAGCTTGCCCGCCACCGCGAAAACGGTTCGCGACCTCAACGTATTACTCGATTTCAGCCGAGCCCTGAATTTGGTGCGCGGCCTGGATGCCGTGCAGGAAAAAGTTCTGGAAACCGTGCTCGAGATAGCCCCCGCCGATCGAGCTGCCATCTTATTGACCGACAACGGGATCGATGGTTTTTCTTCGATCCGCGGCAGGGACCGTCGCCTGGGAGCGAACCAGCCGATTCACGCTAGCCAAACTATCCTGACCCGCGTTCTGGAGGAGAACCTCGCCGTACTTTCCAACGACGTCCTGAGCGACGAGGCCTTTCAGGAAGCGGATAGCTTGATGGCACCGAAGGTAGGATCGGTCCTGGCTGTGCCCCTTGCGGTCCAGGACAAGCTCTTAGGCGTTATCTACCTGGACGCTAGTTCGCCTGGCGTGCGCTTTGATTCTGACCTTCTGCAGTTGGTCTCGGCGCTGGGAAACATCGCCGCGCTGACCATCGAGAACGCACGGCACCTGGAGTGGCTGGGAGGAGAGAACCGTCGCCTCCACGAAGAACTCAGCATCCATCACAGCATGGTCGGGGAGAGCAAGGCCATGCTCGAAGTGTACGAGTTTATTTCCCGCGTTGCCGGGCGGGATTCGACAGTCCTGATCTCCGGGGAAAGCGGCACCGGAAAAGAACTGGTCGCGCGGGCCATCCACGAGAATAGCAGCCGGGCGGACAAACCATTTGTGGCGATCAACTGCGCAGCCATCACCGAAACCTTGCTGGAGAGCGAACTGTTCGGGCATGAAAAGGGTTCCTTTACCGGGGCTGTCGCTCAGAAGAAAGGAAAGCTGGAGATCGCCGAAGGCGGCTCAGTGTTTCTGGATGAAATCGGGGAACTGGCCGTCGCCATGCAGGCCAAACTCCTGCGGGTCCTGCAGGAGCGGGAGTTTGAACGAGTCGGGGGGACGCGTCCCATCAAACTCGACATTCGCCTGATCGCCGCCACCAATCGCGATCTCAAAGAGGCGTCCCGCACCGGCGCGTTCCGCCCGGATCTTTATTATCGCCTGAACGTCGTCTCGCTTCGCATGCCGGCCCTGCGCGAGCGGCGAGAAGATATCCCATTGCTCGCGGCATTCTTCGCGGCGAACTACGGTGAAAAAGTAAAACGGCGGGTGGCCGGCATTTCTCCTCAGGCTCGCGCTTGCCTAATCCGCTATGACTGGCCGGGCAACGTCCGCGAACTGGAGAACGCTATTGAACGTGCCGTGGTCCTGGGGTCGACGGAATCGATTCTTCCCGAGGATCTGCCGGAGTCGATTCTGGAAGAAACAGCCGCCTCCGGGGAACCCGTCAGCGCGTTGCACGACGGTATTCGCGAGGCGAAAAAGACTTTGATCGAGCGTGCTATCGAGCAAGCGGATGGAAATTATACCGAGGCTGCGAAAATCCTCGGGGTACATCCCAACCACTTGTTCCGCCTGATTCGCACCCTGAATCTGAAGCCGAAGCGCCAGCGATCAGGATAAGAGCTTAATTACTTCAGGCCTTTAACCAGGAACAGGTTGGCAAGATCATGCTGGAAGGTAGAAGCGCAGGCCTTCCCGTCGGCAGACAAAGCCAACGGCCCAAAGAACTCAGCTCCTGGCTCAGGAACCCTCACGACCAGCCAAGGCTCCTGGCGATGAGTGGCGATCTCAAGCCGGCTAATCTTGATGCTGGAAGGTTCGCGCTGTTGCAGGAACAGGTACCGTCCATCACCGCTCCATCGCACAACACTTTCGCCGTTCTGCAAGTCAACGATCGCTTTGGATTCCCCGCCTCCCAAAGGCGTCAGCAATAGCTTGTGCGGATCCACGGTGACGAACCAACGTCCGTCTGGCGAAACACGGGTGCCCCGCGTGCCTTCCGGCGTAAGTGGCGTCCATTTATTTTCGTCCACCTCGTAAATCCAGGTGCGGATCGCGTGACCGGTCTCGTTGCCTGTGAACAGAATCCGCTTGTTGTCGGGAAGCCATTCCACGCCGTCAAAGTGAATACCTTCGATCTTCGGAAATCGCGATTCTCCGGGACCAGTGGGAAGCAACATCAGACCGGAGCCCTCCCCTTCATGGCGGATACAGGCTACCCATTTACCATCCGGCGAAAGGGAGGGGCGATTCCCATAGCCCAGTCGTATGGCGGGTGAGCCGTCGGTCTTCCTCATATAAATGGCAGAGTTGCGTCCCTGACCATTCGAAAGCTCAACGAAGAGGGCCGATTGGCCGTTGTTCGAAAGCTCGTAGAGTAAAGAGGAATCCAGCCAGGCCAGATCGCGTTGTGCGGAGCCGTTCGGCGGTACATAGAGGATGCCGAGTCGCGAATTGACCGTGCTCAGCAAAACGCGGCCATCGCGGGCCACATCCTGCATCACGATGATTCCTCCAGTCTGAGAAATAAGTCGCTGCGCACCCGTGAGCGTGACGGCATAGAGCGCCGGATCGCTGCCGGGCTGACCGCCAGAAAACCACACCTCGTGATTGTCCACCGACCAATTCAAAGCACCGGTGGCGCGCCATCCCCGGGATAGCACCTGCCTGGGATGGTTCGGGCCGACTACGCAAAGCGCATAGTCGCCGACTTCAACGTCAAAATCAAAAAAAGCAACCAGCTTGCCGTCCGCTGAAACGCGCGGCATCAACGGCGGCCGCTTCTCGGTAACGTACAACATTGTTCCTACGGGATACTCCAGCTGGTAACGTCCGCCCACCGTTCGCACCACGGCCAGCGATTCCCCATCCGGACCCCAGTCCGCGCCACTCACTCCTTCCAGGATTTCTCTGGGCGCGCCTCCGGCAAAGGGCACGCGGGCCAAGGTGCCGACGGCCTCCCCGCCCAACAGGATCGCCATCTCGCCACTCTGCGAGATCGCGAGCACTCTCGCACTGGGCAGTTGCAACGGCCGCGCTTCCCGATTTCCTGGCTGCGCGGAAAACAGAGTCGACGGAGCGCCGTCCCATTCGGCAGAGTAGACAACGGTGTCGCCCGGAGCGAACTTCGCCGAGGTAACGTCACCGCGGCGAAACGTCAATCGCTGAAACGACGGTGGCTCCGGACGGAAAAACTTCTGCTCATAAGAAATGCCCGACACAAGCCCCAGCACAACTCCGAGCACAATTCCCGTTACTAACCGCGCAACTGGCCAGCGCTTCTCCGGCGGGACGCTGCGCGCGCCCAGTACTGGGCTCACCAGGCCGACCTTGCTGGAATCCGTTTCGTCGCGCAACTCCTCCAGCGCCACCTTTACGTCGGCCATGGTCTGCCAGCGGCGTTCGGGATCTTTTTTCAAACAACGCGCAATGATCCGATCCAGTTCCGTGGGAATTTCTGGAATGGTCTGAGACGGCGGCTGCGGATCCTTGTAGAGCACCGCCGATAGTGACGACAGCTTGGACCCACCCGCGAAAGCCCGTTGCCCTGTCGCCATTTCATAAAGTACCGAGCCAAAAGAGAAGATGTCCGAGCGCGCGTCGACCTTCTTGCCGTCAGCTTGCTCAGGCGACATGTAGGCAACCGTGCCCAAGATGGTGCCCGCTTCTGTAAGGGGCGATCCCTCGCCGTGCAATGTCTCGGCATAGGCATCCGCTTCCGTTTGTTCACTCAACTTGGCCAGGCCGAAGTCAAGGATTTTGACCGTTCCCTGCGGCGTCACGATTATGTTCGCGGGCTTCAGGTCACGATGCACAATCCCTGCAGCGTGCGCGGCGGCCAGTGCGTCCGCGACCTGCACGGCATACTTCAAAAGCTCACGAACCCGAAGACCCTTCCGTCCAATCAGGTGATCGAGCGTATCTCCCGCCACGTACTCCATCGCGATGTATTGAACGGGCTTCCCATCGATCTCTTGCGTATCGACGTCGTAGATGGTGACGATGTTGGGATGGTTCAGCGACGAGGCGGCCTTCGCTTCCTGGATGAAGCGGCGCTCTCGGTCTGCATTGAGCGCCGTCGCGGACAGAATCTTGATCGCGGCAGTTCGGCCAAGGCGCGAATCCACCGCCTTGTAGACCACACCCATCCCACCGGCCCCAAGCTTGGCCTCGATGCGATACGAGCGGAGTGATTTGCCGATCATCCGTGCAGCTCCGAACGTGCGGTCGCCCCTTGCGGCAGGAAAACCTGAGTCGCACCCACAACAAAAAAATGAAGGCGGTCAAAACACGCGAAGAAACCAATTAATACCGCGCAATTGGCGGGACGATTTTAGGTCCTTTCGATCGCTGTGGCTAGCCCAAAGTCCAGACCAAAAGCAGACGCTGGCGCGACATGCCCATGCATCTCCGAAGAAGGAGATGGTGCAATTCTAACTCAGATAGGCCGGTCTCGCTATGATTGCGCGATTGTCAGCGCGCACCGGAGGTACGCGAGCAACAAGATTTTCAATGGGCCGAAAATGCTGCCCTGCCTGGGTGGACTCGGACCTGCGGGTCTGCCCGCGGGCAGCCGAAGGCGGCGATCCACATTTTTCCCCCGTCCCATTTCTTGTTGCGGACAATTGACAAAAAGAGTTCAGTTCTCTACTGTTTGCCTTTCGAGTAAACGATTACCGGCAGCGCAGACGCCCACGGCAGCAGAAACAGGAGTGGACCGATGGCCATTGTCGCAGGAGTGGATTTCGGAACGCTGAGCGTTCGCGTCTCTTTGGTGGATAGCGACCGCGGACTGATTGGCTCTGCCATCTCCGAATATCCTCTGCACAGAAAACGCGAGGATCCAGACTATGCCACGCAGTCGCACGAAGACCATATGCGTGCACTGGCATCGGCGACCCGGCAGGCGGTGAAGGAAGCCGGCATTTCAGGGGAGCAGGTCGAGGCCATTGCTCTCGACACCACCGGATCCAGCGTGATTCCCGTAGCGGCCGACCTCACGCCGCTCGACGACTACTACCTCTGGTGCGATCACCGTTCCAAGCAGGAAGCGGCTGAAATTACAGAACTCGCGCACCGCGAGAAACTGGAGGCCATCGAGTGGTGTGGGGGCGTGTACTCCTCGGAGTGGGGATTCGCGAAGTTGCTGCACTGGCTGCGGCACAATCCGGAGAAGCGCGCGAAATTCGCGAGCGCCTTCGAGCATTGCGACATGGTCGCGGCCACGCTGTGCGGACTGACAGATGCGAGGCAGGTGAAGCGAAGTGTTTGTGCGATGGGACACAAATGGATGTGGAACGCTGCCCTCGGCGGGCTGCCCCCGGAACGCTTTCTGGTGAAAGTTGATCCGCTGCTGGCGGGCGTTCGCGTGAAATTGGACGGACAGTACGCAACGTCCGACAAGATTGCAGGAATGCTGGCTCCGCAGTGGGCGGAGAAGCTCGGCTTGCGCGCCGGCATTCCCATCCCCGTAGGCGCGTTCGATGCGCACTGGGACGCCATCGGTGCCGGTGCCAGAGAAGGCGACGTGGTCAACGTGGTCGGTACCTCGACTTGCATCATTGCGTATGCGAAAAAGGCGGAGTTGATCCCGGGTGTCTGCGGCGTGGTGAAAGGCAGCGTGCACCCGCAGTACACGGGCGTGGAAGCCGGCCTGTCGGCGACGGGCGATATTTTCAGCGCCATCGCGCAGCGAGCGAAAACCACCGTCGTGGAACTGAGTAAGGGTCTGGAAAATTATCGCGCCGGACAGACTGGATTGCTGCGCATGACCTGGGACAACGGCGACCGAACCGTGCTGGTCAATCCCAACCTCGGCGGGATCACGCTGGGATGGAATCTGCAGCACACCGCCCAGGACGAACTGTTCGCGGCCATCGAGGGAACCGCATTTCACACCCGGGTGATTCTCGATCGCATGAGCGAGTACGGAGCGCCGACGCTCCGCGTGATCAACGGCGGCGGCATTCCGCAGAACAATGCCGTGCTGAACCAGGTCTATGCCAATGTGCTGCGAAGACCGGTGCTGGTGCCGGGCAGCAAAGTGACGGGCATTGGCTCCGCGATTTTTGCATTTCTTGCGGCCGGCACCTTCAAAACGATTGCCGAGGCACAAGACCGGATTTGCTCGTCATTTAAAGTCTACGAGCCCGAGAAGGCTGCCCAGCGAGTGTATGCCGATCTTTATGAGCACTATCGTCGACTCTATTTCGCCTTCGGCGAACCAGGAAAGAGTGATTTTGGAAACGTATTACCCGCTTTAATCCAGATCGCAAAGGCGGCCAAGGAATCCTGATTTAGCGAGTTGTAGCCGGCTGCAAATCTGCATTCGTGGTCCGAACAAGATTATAAGGAGAGTGCAAAATGTCTTCCAACCGACGACAGTTCCTGCAAAAAGCTGCCAGCGTTGGCGTCGCCTGCTCCACGAACCTGCTCGGGAGCCGTTTCGCATTCGGTAGAAGCGCGCAAACCGCCCCTGCTGAGTCTGCCGCAGTCGCGCGGATCTACGTCGATTCGCGGCGGACGATCGCTCCCCTCGATCGAAACCTCTTTGGATCATTTCTTGAGCACCTCGGTCGCGCCATCTATGAGGGCATATACGACCCGGGCTCATCCTTGTCGGACGCAAACGGATTCCGCAAAGATGTGGCCGAAGAAGTGCGCAATCTGGGGGTTCCGATCATTCGTTATCCCGGCGGCAACTTTGTTTCGGGCTACAACTGGATGGATGGAGTCGGACCGAAGAAAGATCGTCCGCGCGTGCTCGATAAAGCCTGGAACACGCTCGAAACCAACCAGTTTGGCACCAACGAATTCATGGCGTGGTGCAAGCTTGCCGGGACAAAGCCCCTGATGGGGCTGAACCTTGGGACAGGCACGGCTGAAAGGGCAGCCGCACTGGTGGAATACTGCAACCTCGAGAAAGGAACAAAGTGGAGCGACCTGCGGCGCAGCCACGGTGTTGAACAACCCCACAAGGTCGAGCACTGGTGTCTGGGCAACGAAATGGACGGTCCCTGGCAAATCGGGCACATGACGGCCACGGAATACGGCATGAAGGCGCAGGACGCCGCTCGCCAGATGCGTGCCGTAGATCCGTCTCTGAAGTTGATTGCTTGCGGATCGAGTGGTCCCTTCATGCCGACCTATCTGGAGTGGGATCGCGAAGTGTTGGAGCAGTGTTATGAGTACGTCGATGGCCTGTCTTTGCATCGCTATCTCGGCAATACCCCGGAAGAAACCGGCGGCGACAGCGCCAAATTTGTGGCCATGAACCTGAGCATGGAGAAACAGATCGCGGAGACGCTCGCGGTGTGCGATCTGGTGCGCGGACACAAGCGGTCAGCGAAAAAACTGTGGCTGTCATTCGACGAGTGGAACGTGTGGTATCGACAACGCGATGGCGATGCTGTGAATGGGCATGAGCACGAAGCTCCTCATCTACTGGAAGAAGTCTACAACCTGGAAGATGCCCTGCTGGTCGGCGGAATCGTCAACAGCCTGATGCGCAACGCGGACCGGATCAAGATCGCCTGCCTGGCACAACTGGTAAACGTAATCGCCCCGCTGATGACCAATGCGAAAGGCGTGTTGCGGCAGACGATCTTTTATCCCTACAGCTGGGCGTTGGAGTATGGGCACGGCAGCGTGCTCAATATGGTGGTGGAGTCGCCCACTTATGACGTTTCCGAGTTGGGGAAGGTCCCCTATCTCGATGTGGCCGGAACCCTGAACTCGGAGGATGGCAAAGTGTCACTGTTTATCCTCAATCGCGATTTGACCAAGGCACACACGATCGAAGTCAACTGGCAGGACAAGGCGCCGGGAAAGGTCCTGAACTCGACCATCCTGACCGGCAGTAATTTGAAAGCATTCAACAGCTTTGAGGCTCCCCAGCAGGTAGCTCCGCAGGCATTCGACAATCCCAGCACCGCCGGAGGGCGCACTAAGCTCGAGGTGCCAGCCCGCTCTTACACGGTCATTCAGTGGGCCGCATGATGTCGGGGAGGGGTGATTGATTGTGTAGCGGCATAAGCCGCTTGGCAAACACAGGCTCTAAGGCCGGACTGGTTTTTTCCCCAAAGAATTCTTCTGGTTGCCCAGCACCTGGTTAGTGGGCACCAGAAGGGTCGACTCGCGCAGCACCAAGTGCGTTTTCAAGACGTACTCCGTTCCCGTTGGCGATGGAGTTTCCCGCTGCACCTCCGTGAGCAGGGCATGGAAGGCCAAGCGGGCCAGTTCCGCTTGCGACATCTGCACCGTCGTGAGCGCAGGCAAGACAAATTGGGCGAGACGGATGTCGTCGAAGCCGATCACCGACAGATCCGAGGGAATCCGGATCCCTTCTTCATAGGCTCTTCGCATCACCCCGATCGCCGTCATGTCGTTGGAGCACAGTACGGCCGTCGGACGGGTCGGCCCGGCCAGCAGCTTGCCCAAAGCAACGATTCCGCCTTCGATGGTATGCGTTCCTTCCACGATCAAAGCGGGATCGACCTCCAGCCCGATTTCTGCCATCGAACTGAGAAACGCCAGCTTGCGGGCCTGGGCCGACTTCAATTGCAAAGGGCCGGAGATGAAGGCGATCTGCTGGTGCCGCAGTGCCGCCAGATGCTGCACCGCCTGCCGGATCCCATGCTGGTAGTCGATGCGAATATTGCTGACCCGGGATCGCGCCGGTCCCACGTCGACGAAGACTAGCGGCACTTTGCGCAGTTTCAAATCCTCGAGCAAACCCTCTTCCATGCCGAAGGTCAGGATGGCCACCCCCTCCACGCGACGTTCGATCATCCGCCGCACCGCGGTCTCCATGTGGGTGGGATCATTGCCGGTCGAAGTCAGCAGAATCTCGTAATGATGCTGCACCGCGATACGCTCGAACACCTGCACGATCTCGGGAAAGAAGGGATTGGTGATTTCGGAAATGATCAGCCCGAAAATCCGGCTGCGGCCGGAAACCAGCGCCCGCGCCTGGGTGTTGGGATAGTAGCCCAGTTCATCGATGACGCTCCAGACTCGCTTGGCGAGCTGCGGGTTGACCGTGGGAATCCGATTAATGGTGCGCGACACGGTCGCGGTGGAAACTCGTGCACGCTTGGCGATTTCCCGGATATCCATGAGCGAAGTCGAGCGGTTTGCAAGGTGCGGGCAAAGTGATGATACCAAACGAGCAATCGTTTACGCAGGCGCAGATTGAAGGTGTACTCTTTTGGGGCTTTATACATCGAGCGCACGGGGAGAGCCGGGAAATCGAAATCGAGTATCCTGTGAAGACTGGAAACGGTAGCGCGCAGTTGGCCATTCGGGGGTGGAACTTTCCGAGGCAGATTGTGCAACTTGCGTCATTTGGGTCTTAGAGCGGACGGTCGAGCTTGCTCCACATTGAGGTTCGGATCACAACACCTTCGTCTCAATGTCCCGCTAGAATGTACTGAACGATGGGACCGGTAGCGATAAAGAAAGGTCAGACGCGAGAGCGTGCACCCGCTTCTCGAGAGATGGGTACTCTGCGCTGTGACCATTGTGGTGAGGAATTTATGATCTTTCACGATCCTGCATTTGTGAACAAGACAGCGGCTGAGCGTCAGGCCCATTGGCTCGAAAAAGTTCTGGCCGAGGAGCACGAACGGGAACGGAAGCATCCCGATCGGATCCAGCTGCCGGAATAGGCATGAACCGCCCCGATCCAGGTGGCAGGGCTCTTCTTCCAGGTGAGAAACTTCAGGGTCTTTGCAGCTTGGGTTCCAGAGAGGTGCCTTCGTCCCGAGAGCGTTGGCGGCTGCTCTTCTGCTGGTACATCAGCGCGTCGGCCGAGGCTAACAGAGTTTCAAGATCCGAAGTCTTCGGATCACCTGCCGAAACGATCCCCGTACTGAACGAGAGACGATGGCTGCGGCCTGGCGCACTATTCCACGCGGCCAAATTCTGCTGAATGCGGCTCGTGATGCTGGCAATCTTGCTTTCCGCTGCCTCGGCAATAAAAATGGCAAACTCATCCCCTCCGATACGGGCAAGGATGTCCGATTCCCGAAAGCTTTCTCTTAACACATTTGCGGTGTCTACCAGGGCGCGGTTTCCTTCTTGGTGACCGAACGTGTCGTTGATTCGCTTCAGACCGTCAAGGTCAATGAAGGCTATGGAGAAAGGATCTCCGGTTCGACTGGCCAGCTTCACGCGATGCTCGGCGAGCGCAAAAAATCCTTTACGGTTGTACAGTCCAGTAAGATCGTCAACCAGAGAAAGGCTCTCCAAGAGCGCATTTGAGTCAGCCAGTTCCTGCGCCTTTAGGGCTAGCTTCTCCTCCACGACCTTGCGTGCTGCAATATCCCGTTCGAGTTCCTCGTTGGCCCGTATGAGTTCGGCAGTCCTTTCTGCCACCAGCTCTTCCAGGCGGACCCGATACTCCTGCAGCTCTCTCTCGACGCGTTTGCGCTCAGTGATATCGCGGGAAATTCCCATCGTGCCAATGACGTTTCCTTTGCGATCCACCAACGGCAACTTGGTCGTAAGGACCCAAGTCTCGCGTCCATCGGTCCACGTTTCTTTCTCTTCTGCGTCGATAATGGGCAGACCGGTGCGGATGATGTCCTGTTCGTCAGCAAACGCCTGTTTGGCATGCTCTTCGCTGAACATATCAAAGTCGGTTTTGTTGACCGCTTCCACGGGATCTTTTAGTCCAAATTTGACAGCAAGTGATCCGCTGATGCGCACAAAACGGCTCCCGCGGTCTTTGAAGTAGACCCCGTCTGGGATGTGCTCTAGAAACGCCCGGAGCAGATCCTCTTCTTCGACTCGCGGAATTAACCTCTTTGGCACACAGAGCCCTTGTACGCCATCGACGCACGGATAGTGTTTCGCCGACCCTTCGCGAGATTGTAATCCCTTCAGAAGCAATGCGAAACGCTTTCCTAGTTTGCTAGCGCAAAATCGATTGCACTCGTTGACCCTGCGGTGACGTGGTTCTATGGTGACGGCCTTCCATGGGAAGGCTCGGAGCATCTGGAGTTCGCTTGGCCAGAGTTCCTTCCTCCCGGGCACAGCCCGAGGCAATCCCGCATCTTCGTGCACTGCGATGAAGATGGAGGCAGGTTCAATGGAGTGAGTACAGTCAGGCAAGAGGCGCCTAAACGTGCCGTACTGAGGGTAGGTAAGGCCCTCACCTGAACCGTGGTAAACTGATGTTCCGCACGCCGGAGAGGTGGCAGAGTGGCCGAATGCGGCGGTTTGCTAAACCGTTGTACGGGCTAACACCTGTACCGAGGGTTCGAATCCCTCCCTCTCCGCCACGTTTAATGAATACAACCCCATTTAGCTCAGCGGAGTTGCCAGACCACTATCAGTGAAGGGCATGTTTAGTGTCCTGTAGGTGTCCTGTTCCGATACCGCCTCTCGGATTCAATCGATCGCCCCTGCCAAAGTGGATGCGCCAACCACTTGGCCTCGGTTGTTCAATGTTCCATCCAGCCGCTGACGGGAATGCTTGGCCTTCAATGGCAAACCGCGCCAATCAGAAAGCAAAGATGAAGAAGAGGACTGTTCGTGTGTAGCCTCCGTCTCACGCACGCCGAGCTGAGGATATCGGCTCGTGACCCGAATGGCGCTATGATTCGAAGAACCTGCGATGCTACTCATCCGATTCACAGCCGGGATTCGCGCGTGTGCGGCGCGTTTCGCAGGATCCCAACACAACAGGAGATTGCCAGGATGAGAATTCCCCATGGCGTCGTGCGCCTGATGCTCCTCTTTTGCGTCGGTTGGTTCGTCCTTTCCAGGCCATTGCTTCGGTCACAAAGCGCTCCGGCTATCGCTTCCACCGACATCATCATCCAACGGGGCGTGCCTATGAAGACGCGCGATGGAGTCACACTCTACGCCGACATCTATCGACCCAAATCTTCGGAGAAGTTTCCGGTCATTCTGATGCGCACACCGTACGACAAGAGCGTGGGTTGGGCCGTTTCGCCGGCTTTCAAGATCGTCGCACGGGGCTACATTTTGATCATTCAGGACGTTCGGGGGCGCTATACATCCGAAGGCGAATGGTATCCCTTTAAACACGAGCAGGCTGACGGCTACGACAGCGTGGAGTGGGTGGCTTCGCTCCCCTATTCGAATGGCAAGGTTGGAATGATGGGCGGTTCTTATGTGGGAGCCACGCAAATGCTTGCCGCCATCGGCGCCCCTCCGCATCTCGTAGGCATCGCGCCAGATGTGACAGCAAGTAATTATCATGATAACTGGACGTACCAGGGCGGAGCGTTTGAGCAATGGTTCGATCAGAACTGGACCACGCAGCTGGCGCGCAACACCCTCGACCATTTGATTGATCAGAACACGGATGCCCGGGTGGGCACGTCCACGCTTCCTCTCACCAATTATCCGGTATTCAATTTCGGCCAATTACCGGCGGAAGCCCATCTCACCACATCTATCGCACCGTATTACCTTGATTGGCTGGCGCATCCGGACTATGACGACTACTGGAAGCCGTGGTCGATTGAAGAACATTTTTCCGACATCACCGTACCCATGCTTCAGGTGGGGGGCTGGTATGACATTTTCAGCGACGGCACGCTTCGCAACTATATCGGCGTCAAAGCGCATGGAGCTACCGAGGCGGCCCGTACTCAGCAGCATTTGCTGATGCAGATCGGGGGCCATGCAGGTTTCGGCCGGCGGATTGGCGACATCGATTTTGGCCCACATGCCTTGGAGAATCCTTACATCGACGTGATGCTCGATTGGTACGATAACCTTTTCAAGGGCATTCACAATCAGTTCGCTATCGAAAAGCCAGTCAAGCTTTTCGTAATGGGTGTGAATGAATATCGGCAGGAGGATGACTGGCCGCCGCCTCAAGCTCACTCCGTCAAGTATTTCATTCATTCCGACGGGAAAGCCAATTCGCTGCGCGGCAAGGGTTCACTCTCTACCTCGGCACCAAAGTCTGAGCCTGCGGACTCGTACGTCTACGATCCCGGAAATCCTGTTCCGACGACCGGCGGCCCATTATGCTGTGCCCAGGAACTCATGGAGCCTGGACCGCGCGATCAGCGGTCAGTCGAGAACCGTGACGACGTGCTGGTGTACTCCACCGGGCCCTTAGCGCAAGATTTGGACGTCACTGGCCCAGTGAGCGCGAGTCTGTTCGTAAAGTCGTCGGCGGTGGACACGGATTTCACCGGCAAACTCGTCGATGTTGCGCCGGATGGTTTTGCGATAGATGTCGCGGAAGGGATTTTGCGAGTGCGCTACCGGGACTCACGGGAACATGCATCGCTGATTAATCCAGGCCAGACATACCAGATCACACTCGATCTTTGGTCCACCAGCAATGTGTTCCTTCGCGGGCATACGCTTCGTTTGGAAATCTCCAGCAGCAATTTCCCTCGATTTGATCGCAATCTCAACACCGGCGAAGAAATCAGATTCGGGCGCCGGTACGTTTCCGCCACGAACACGATTTTTCATGACGCGCAGCATCCATCGGCGCTGGTGCTGCCAGTAATTCCCGTAACAGAAGAGCAGGCACATTCCCAGTCGGCAGAACAGTCCAACCGTTAGAACACGAGGAAGGGTGCTTCAGACGCCTCGCACCTTCCAGTTCTCCTGGAAGACTGTTTCGGGACAGTTTTCACACCGACTACCGGGTATCTTGCGCAGATCGATTGGCTCTTTGATAGATAAGGAGGAGCCGGAACTTTTACATCGTTCTTTGGCCACAGATGCGGGTGGACGATCGCCATACTACTATGAATGCAAGTAGGCCAAGACTGCTCACACCACCTCTGCTTTCGCGTCTGCGAGCGAAAGGCCGGGGGGCCATCGGAACAATGCTCCATGGGAGAGCGACTCCACCATGTGAGTGACAACGAATACAAGACTGTCGAGATCGCGGCGCTTCTTCAACTCTGAGAGAATGTGTCCGTAGCTCGGTCCTTGCCAGAGTCAAGTAACGAACGTGCCCTGATAGCCAGGGCCTTGAAGGAGAATGGTTTTCGCAAAATCTCTCCGTCCAATGTAGAGGCTTCAGGAGCAGCGGCTGCTAGGTCGGGATTGCCGGAGATATACAACACCTTTGCGACCAAAGACATCTCTGACAGCCTAACTGCCAATTCCCGTCCCCCCATGTTGGGCATTACCATGTCTGTAATCAACAGATCGATGTTCCCCTTGTGCGTTTGCGCAAGTTTAATTGCCGCCTCCCCGTCTGGTGCTGCCAGCACGTCGTACCCAAGTTTCATAAGATAATCGCTCGCTACATCTCGGATGGCGGCTTGGTCTTCGACCAGCAAAATGGTCTCGTGGCCCGTTGCTGACGAGCGAGAGTCCGGTGTCTGGTCGCCGGTACAGATCTCCGCTTCCTCTTCATAGGCTGGAAGGAAGAGCCAGAAGGTGGTGCCTCGGCTCAGTTCGCTCTCCACGGAAATTGCTCCTCCGCTTTGCTTCACAACGCCATAGACAGTTGACAGCCCCAGTCCGGTCCCCTTGCCAGGTCCTTTCGTTGTGAAGAAGGGCTCAAAAATGCGCGACAGCGTTTCGGGGTTCATTCCGATTCCGGCATCACTGACAATAAGCGCAACATAAGTTCCAGGCCGCACTGAACCGTGACGCAACGTTTTGGCTTCATCAAAGCGCGTGTTCTGGGCGGAGATGGCCAGCTTGCCTCCATTGGGCATGGCATCACGCGCATTCACTACAAGATTAAGGATGGCCTGTTCAAGCTGGCTCCGATCAGCCTTGACGCACAAAAGCGTGGATTCTGTCGCAATCTCGAGTTCGATGTGCTCAGCTACAAGGCGACGGATCATCGTTCCAAGGTCGCTCAGAACCGCCCGCAGGTCCAATACTCGTGGCTGCAGTAGTTGATTGCGACTGAAGGCGAGTAATTGCTGGGTCAATGCGGCGCCCCGGGCCACAGCGTTTTGAATCTCAACAGCGTCATCGCACGTGGCATTATCAGAGGATGCCCTCTCGCGAATGCGGTCCGTATGTGCTCCGATGACCATAAGGAGGTTGTTAAAATCGTGGGCCACACCGCCGGCGAGCTGGCCCACGGCTTCCATCTTCTGCGCCTGCCGAAGCTGCTCTTCGAGCAGCTTGTATTCGGTAATGTCGTAGAGCACACCCTGCATGACGGCTTTTTCGCTAACGACGTCCGTCAGTATCTTGCCTTCGTCTCGAAACCATCGAATCTGTCCGTCACGAGCAATCATGCGATACTCGGCTTTGAAGAGTTCTCCTGTTCTTTGCACCCTTCTCTCGGCTTCAATGGCAATCTCGCGGTCGTCGTCGTGAATGCGACTCATCCACAGGCCGGGGTCAGCTCTCCACTCCTCCGGTGTATAACCGAGCATCGGTTCGATTTGAGGGCTTACGAATGACCACCGTCCCCGCACCCCGACCTCAGCCATATAGGTGATAGCTGGCAAGCGTTCGACGAGGGTGCGATATCGCGACTCGGCCGCCTGAAGCTCATCCTTTGCGCGTCGATGTTCAATTGCAATTCCTGCCAGATGCGTAGCCCGCTCAATGAGCAAGAGATGGTCGAAGTCTGGCGCCCGAGGTTCCCGATAATAACAAGCGAAGGTCCCGAGAGTTGAACCACTCTGAGATGAAATCGGCATCGACCAACAGGCGCGTAGGCCGTGGGGTATGGCCAGGTGGCGATAATCGTCCCACAACGGGTCCGTGGCGATGTCGCTTACCACGACTGGTTGCCGACGATACGCGGCTGTACCGCAAGAGCCGGCCCGCGGCCCAATCTTTGTGCCATCTATGGCTTGCACGTAGGCCGGGGGCAGGCTGGGAGCTGCCCCATGGCACAAAGTTGTTTCGTCGGGGTCAAGGAGAAGGATGGAGCACGCCAGGCCGGGGAACGTTTCCTCGATCTTTAAACACAGGGACTCTAAGATCCGCGGCAGTGGTTGAGCCGCGATCATTTCAAGCACGGCCTTGTCCAGCCGTGAGAGTGCCTGCGAAAGTTTTTGTTGATCTCCTTCCGAGATTCGTTTCGTGGTCGACATTGCGGTGGGGTGTGGCTACTTATTCTCTCACTCCCGAGTTCCGGAAAAAGGTTCGGTCCCTAGGGCAACTGCTGATTGCCCAGAATATCTATTATCGTTGCGATAATGTGTTATGGGAGGGTTACGAACGTCATGCCGAACCTCAACAAGTCGCCGCAGCTTGCTACTGCTCGCCTATCAGCAATGCGAAAATGTGGTCCAGCGTCGCTGCGTCCACTCCAGTCCCAATGTCCGACACTAAGATTTGAGCATATTTTCCAGGCTTTACGGAATCTGCAGCCTGGAATCCTCTAGCTCGGACACAACGTAAACCAGTGCGACTGGCGTATAATGCGTGCGCCACGCCGGGACGGACATTCTCGAGTCAGTCCCCGGCAAGCCATCAGGGTGGAGTGGCAAGAGAAGTGGCCCTTGGACGGTTCTGGTCGAGCGCGGTCCGAACGTTCAAAGAACGCAACATTTGTGGAATTCGCGCGGACTCGGGACTTTACTGACCGCTCGACCGCATTAAGGCCCAGGTGCGGATTTATGCTCTGTGTGAAACGTCGAGCGTCTCGACGACACCATCGATGTAGGTAAGGATCGCCGGCTGCCCTCGAGCGCGCCTTTGGACCTGGCCAGCACACTCCAGGTTAAAGGAGACTAGCTTCCTGCTATCAGTGCCCTCCATGTTGCCGGCAAGGGCTGGGGTTTTAAAATTGCGGGGGTTGGATGGGGCAAATTCGATCTTCAACGGCCCTTTGGGTCTAAGAGCTAAACCGACTTTGAGCGGCCGCTTGCTCCCGTCTTGCGCGGTGCGAGTTGTCTGATGCGGGCAATGGGTCCAAGGTTGAGATGGTGAGATTTGCGGTCGCTGTCACGGCTCAACTGCTATCGATTTGAGCACCAGAAGGGCGACCAAAATCCCCGAGGAGATCTCGCCGAGCCTCAATATGGCTGTCAATCCCACAAAGATAGGAAAGTACAACGTCGAAGCTGTTATCGGCCGCGGCGGCATGGGCGTCGTGTTCAAAGCCGTCGATTCCCAAATTGGCCGTTACGTAGCGATCAAAATGATCACTAGCGGCGGGGATGAAAGCCTGATCGAGCGGTTCAAATCAGAGGCCAAATCGACAGGATCACTGCAATGTCCGAACATCGTCACCGTTTACGATTTCGGCGAGCAGGACGGTAATCCATACCTGGTAATGCAGTTTCTGGAGGGTCCGAGCCTGGACGCGATGATCAGGAAAGGGGCATCGCTGACCCTTCCCGAAAGCCTCGGAATCATTATCGATGTCTGCAACGGTCTTGCGTATGCGCACCAGCGGCGAGTGATTCACCGCGACATAAAGCCGGCCAACATTATCGTGCTACAGGATGGCATCAATGATGGTATGGCCGTGATCGTTGATTTTGGAATCGCTCGGATCGTTGGGGACACTGGCATTACGAAGCCCAACCAAGTCATCGGCAGCATCCATTACATGTCTCCTGAGCAGTTGCAAGCCAAGGAACTCGACGATCGCACTGACATCTATTCGATCGGAGTAGTTCTTTTTCAGTTGCTGACCGGCGTACTTCCCTTCGATGCGAACGAAACTGCTGCTACTGTTCAAAAGATACTCAACGATTTTCCGCCTCCCCTGAGCGCATATCTGAAGGAATACCCCGCAGAACTGGACGATATTGTCAGTCGGGTTCTTGCGAAGAAGAGGGACGAACGCTATGCCCGGGCACAGGACCTAGCGTTCGATCTGATGCGGGTCCAGGACCAGGTGAAGTCCGAAACAGTAAACCAATTGGTCCGCCGTGCCGAGGTGGCAGTTGAGCAACAGGATTGGACTCAGGCCAGAGAACAGCTGCAGCAGGTGCTGCGCATCGACCGCCATAACAGTCGTGCGCAAAAAATGATGAGCGGGGTGCACGAGCAGCTCCGGCTGCGACAGGAAATCGAAAGGGCTCGCGCATTACGCAACCAGGCAAACGAGTGTTACATGGAGCAGCGATACGATGATGCGCTGCACCTACTCGATCAAGCAGTGACGCTTGACGCGAAGAACAACGATCTTGTCGCGTTTCGTGACTCGGTTCAGGCCGCCAAGGAAAGGGCAACAAGGCTTCGCCGGGCTCTTCGCCGGGCAGAGGCGGCGCTCCAGGACGGAAATATCGACGAAGCCCAAAGCGCGGTTGATGACGCTGTCAAGATTGACCCTCAGGATACTCAGGCCAAGGCGCTCAAAGTAATTGTTTATCAACACGCTGAAGAGAGATCCCGTCAACAGCAGTTACGGAAGTTGCTCGATCAGGCCCGTGAGCAGATTGCTGCTCGCGATTTGACCGCAGCGTTCGCGACACTCAAGGCCGCAGAGGTACTGGATCCGAGCTCAAACGAGTTGCAAACAGTCGCCAAAATGGCTGCATCGGCGCGTGAGCAAGAAAGACGCAGGTCCGAAGCGGAGGAATTGTGCCGGCAGGTCGAGGCGGCCCTGGTTCAAGAGGACTACACGACCGCAGTGGCGCGAGCGGAAGGAGGTCTTCAGAAGTTTCCTCACGAACAGAGCCTTGTCAAACTGAAGGCATTGGCAGAAGGACAAAGAAGCCGAGTCGAACAGAAGAAGTTTGTTCACGAACAGTTTTCCGCCGCGAGTTCGTTGGCCGAATCCGGACAACTGGCTCAGGCCTTGGCAGTATTGGATGATGCACTACAGAAAGTTCCCAGGAACAGCGAATTGGAGACTTTGCGCTCGACGCTTCGGAACCGCGTGGCAGAGGAAGAAGCGGAGCAACGAAGGGCCAGCGTTATTGATGCATCCCTTGCCAAAGAGGGGAGGCGAGTTCTGCAGGAGCAGGGAGCGCTCAGTGCCAGGGTGTTCCTTGATACGCACGCAGGTCAATATGCAGATTTGCCGCAGATCCGGGCACTTTCCGAGGCAGTCCGCGCGCGTGAAGAACTCGATGCCCTGGATGGGAGACTTGCGGCCGAGCCGAATCCGGTAAAGCAAGTGCAGTTCGCCGAGGAGGCTGTACGCTCCAGCCCGGATAACCCCTTGGTCCAGAATCGGCTTGCGGAGAGACGGCATGTCCTGGCTCAAATCAATGCGGCGATCGAACGTGCCCGACAGTTCGAAGCGGCGCACCGTCTTTCCGAGGCGATTCAGGAATGGGAGCAACTCAAGAAAACGCACCCCCAAAACCCTGGGTTTGAGTCCCAAATCAGGCGGCTCGCAGGTCTCCAAGGGCAAAAGAAGAGCGCGGGAACTATCCCAGCGGAGCGGCCTTCTCCCATGCCGTCGGACACCAAGCCAATCGAGCCCTCTGGGAGTTTCTCGGCTACGCGAGTATTGGGCTCAAGGTTGGAAGATGCCGATGTCACGCCGAAGAGCCCGGCACCAACGATTGCCGAGACTGCCACTGATTCGTCAGAAACAGGGACGACGTCAGCAACAACTTCGGGCACGTGGCAGCGAAGGCTTTCTGCGGTTGACCTCCTGCGACAGCTGGCCAACTTCGTCGAGGGGCCCAAGAAATATCTTGTGATCGCTGCAGCTGTAACAGTGGTTCTTGTGTCGGCTTACCTGATATTCGGTGGTGGTGGCAAGAAGCCTTCCACGGTGAAGAGTAGTGCGCCCATCGAGGTGCATATCACGACGAATCCAACCGACGCCGTGGTTACGAGTGGTTCCCAGATCGTCCCGAACGGAATGGTTTCGTTGCTTCCCGGAGATAGTGTAACGGTCGTGGTCGCTCGAATCGGGTACAAAACGAAGCAGGTGGAGGTGAAGCAGCAGTCCGACGGGAATGTCGCGCTCGACCCTGAGCCTCTACATTTGTCGATACAGACCTCAGAAAAAAGTGGAACCGTGGATTTGGATGGCAAAAAGGTAGCCGATCTTGCCGACGGCAACCTGGACGAATATGACCTTGTACCTGATGGCGAGAGCCACGAGTTCAGCGTTACGGCAAACAGCAAACAATTGTTGGCTGTTCAACTGCGAGCCGTGCCCGGTTCTCTTCCTCAAGTGATTGCCTTCGACGCGAAAAGTCTGTTCTTGATCTCCAGTTTGGGCAACAGGGCCAAGTTGTATGCCGGAAATCAACTGAAGAATATTCGACTGGGGGATCAAAACATCACGGTCAGCTCTTCCGGAGCGGATTTGAGCCTGAGTGAACAGAACAGTGAAGTCAAGTTTGGCGAAGGCAGCGGACAGGGAGCCGTGGCGATTGAAAATTCCAATGCGCCCAGGCTAGCCGTGTACTCGACCAATCTGGGCGGACAAGTTCAGATCACATCGAACGTTGCCAAGGCAACGCTCACGGTCAACGGCACTCCGGTGAGGTCTCAAGGACATGGCTGGCTGGTTCGCAAGCCGCCGGGCACGTACACATTCGAACTATCTGCCGAAGGATACGAATCGCAAAAATGGACGATGACTCTGCAGAGCCGGCAGGTTTTCGCGAATAAGAATATTAATCTCAAGCCTCGAGCGAAGGCGGAGGTGATGGCTTCGCTAGCAATAGAACGTGGGACTCCCGAGGCCGTTGTCAGCGTTGATGGCAATCAGGTAGGTAAGCTCGACGCGAACGGGAATCTAGAGTTACCCAATGCCTTGGCGGAGGGCCAGCATTCGATAGTCATAGCTAAGGCAAATTTCGAGAGCCGCGAGTTCCCAATTTCCGTGAAAACGCCCGGGTTTCGGCTTGTGGATAGCAAGCTTAGCGCGTGGCCAAACGTGGCTTTTCAAACCACAACACCGAACGTTACTGTGAAATACCAGCGGTCTGGTGATTCCCAGGTGCATCAGGCGACGGCGTCAGAGAAGCTTGTGTTGCAGCCCGGCCAGTATGAGTTCACAGCCGAGGCATCCGGTTATCAAAAGTACACCACAAAATTGAACCTGGTTTCCGGTTACGAAGGGAGTATTCCGCTCAAACTCGATCCAGTCCCAGATTATCAATTTCAGGATTCGACTCAGGTGACTCACGACGGTCCCGAGTGGATCAAATCGAAGGACCCACACGCCTTTGTACATTTGAAGCCTGGGCTCTTGCATGAAACCCTCATTTTTGCCAAACCGGGGAAGAATTTGTTTTGGAATAAGAAAGTCGAGTGGGAAATCGAGGCTTCGGACAATTCGGCACACATCGACTACGTGCTGGACGGACAGAAAATGGTTAGAAAGCTCGTCATCGGAGAAGAAGCTTCCGACATAAAGGAAACCAAAGTCGACGTTGCGGCGGCGACACAGTCAACATCGCTGTCTGTACACATTCAGGTTGATAGATCTCATGTGCTGATTAGCAACGACAAGGGTGTGGTTCTTGATGATTACAGTGCTGGACGACACAACTTCTCAGGCGGCAGGATTGGCATCAAAACAGAGTCTCATTTCGTCGTCAGAGACAAATAGCTGATGAGGAGGACCACACGTACGGCGGCCCACTGGCTCGGCCGTCTCGCAACGCAGGAATCGATCTTTGCTGCTGCGCAGCCGTGCTGTTTTTGTGACTCCGGCATATAGGTTTAAAGGCACCGCGTCTCGCTCGGTTATTTCCGTTCAACTGCGTCGTCGCCCGACACTCAAACAAAAATCGCACCCTGGCTCCCCGATTAGGGCCGACCGTCCAATCATAGTTAAGCCAAAATTGCGTTCACCTTAATGTACATCCGGGAAGCAAGCGCTTCGCAGACAGCATTCCGCCAGATTGAGATCGCAGAACGGCTGGGTAGTGTCGTTTCCACTCCAAAATCGAGCCAAGAGGTAAGCAATTCGGGCGCTTCCAGACCTCGCTCTTTGCCTGAAATGAATCGCGTACCTTGGCTGCATAATAGAGCAGAGAAGTATTTCCGAGGCCTATGAAGACGACGAAACAAGCTGCGACCATCACGCTGATCATATTGCTGGGACTCATCGCCTACGGATTGTTTCGAACTGGCAAAACGATAACAGCCTCGCAAGTGGCCCCGGGAGGCGAATCTCAATTGGCGGTTCATGGGGCTGTGATTGATCAGAGTTCTCTCTATGACGCGCGGCGGTTGGTGCAAATGCCCACCGCTGCGGATGAATTGCCGATGGCACAAGAGGCCCTACGCCTCGGTGATCGCGAGATGGACCTGGCGTTCGCCGCGGGAGTGCGGGAGACCGAAGAAAATCCGCCGGCTTTGAGCGCCGAGGCGAAGCAGAGCGAAGCCAGGTTGCAGAAAGCAACGAAATCTTTGGAGGCTGACAATGCACGCGTCGAGCAACTTACCTCCGCTTTGTCCAATGCTACCGGAGTCAAGGCGGACAGTTTGGACGATCAACTGGAAGAGGCAAAAGTCCAGGTCCAGCTTGATCAGGATGAGGTGGATAACGCAAAGCAGGAATTAGCCATTGCCGGGGGTGATACCCAAGGTCGGATTGAACAGTTAATGAAAGAGCACGATGACGCATCCCATTTGGCAGATACGACGACTGTTAATACTTCCACCCCGCCCGATCGAATCGGGCTGGTTCACCGTTACCAGCAATGGTTAGAGCTGCATGACAAGAAGTTGCAATTATGGCAGGCCAAGCAAGATGCAGACTCGTCAGCGGTCGCGTTCACCGCAAAGCGCGATGCTCTTCAATCGAACATCAAAGCCAAAACACAACCAGATTCTGGAACACTCGGCGGAGGGCCTACGCAGCCTGCGGGTGAAGATTCTGCTAACTCTCCCCACGAGGCCTCGGCCGATGTGGTGAGTGCTACAAAACGGCGCTCGGCCACGATGAAGGCGCTCACAAGCTTTGAGGAGCGCATTGAGGATCAGAAGAACCTGGCCGAAACCTATAGAAAGTGGCTGGAAGTGGTCTCAGCACAACAACGCACCGTGATTCACCGGGGGTTATCAGGCGTTGCTGTGGTTCTAGCTATCTTGTTGATCGGGATTTTCTTTGATAGTTGGTTAAAACGTCTCCTCAACAAAGTAAGATTGGACCCTCGTCAGGCCGAGACCCTCCACGCGGTAATAAGCACTGGTTTGCAAATCATTGCGTTGGGACTAGTCTTGCTGGTAATTCTTGGTCCTCCAAGCCAGTTAGGGACGATTTTGGGACTCGCCGGCGCGGGTCTTACGGTGGCGCTGAAAGATTTCATCATTAGCTTCATTGGCTGGTTCGTCCTGATGGGAAGAAATGGGATCCGCTTAGGTGATTGGGTGGAAATTAACGAAGTAACCGGGGAAGTCATTGAGCTCGGAATGTTTCATACAGTGTTGCTCGAAACGGGCAACTGGACCGACTCTGGTCATCCGACCGGACGGCGTGTCACTTTCACCAACAGTTTCGCCATCGAGGGTCACTACTTCAATTTTTCCACTTCGGGGCAGTGGCTTTGGGATGAACTGACGCTGGTCTTGGCCTCTACCCAGAATCCGTACCCGATCGTTGAAGCCATTCAAAAAGCTGTGCTGGAAGCCACGGCAGAGAGCGCCGCCCAAGCGGAGAAAGAATGGCAGTATGCCGCGCATTCCCGAAGTATGCGCGCGCTATCAGCCGCCCCAGCCATCAATGTCAAGCCAGTAAGCGGCGGCGTCGAGATCGCTGTGCGGTATATAACGCACGCTAACGAGCGTTATCAATTGCGTTCTAAGATATATCAGGCCGCCATGAATTTAATCAGCAAGAAGGACCCGGCAGCGCCCGTGTCCATTTCCGAAAAACAAGAGCCAAAGCCTGCCTGACAATGTACCTCTGAGTCCCTGGCCGTTTAAGGTATTCAGGAAATTTTGTCTCCCTAACGGGCAGTTGTTGTCTCGAACTCGGGTGTTGTCCCGAGGATTTGTTCCATTTTTGTAACAAACTACCCATTCGCTTGACACCCCTGGGGTGCAGGGGGAAAATCCTCACGCTAAGGTCACAGCTTCGTCTGCTTAATAGCATCGGATGGTTGCTCGGGCCATCCGCTCTGCCGGGACCCCGTTTTACCTGAATGCAATCGCGAATGGAGGTCGTCTATGCGCCGTCCTGCGTTTTTGCTCCTCGCTGGAATTCTGTCCATATCAGTACTTTGTCCCGGAGTTTGGAGTCAATGTGGAGTTGAACGCTGGTCGATCAAGACAGGAACCGATTCTGGCGCTTCGTCGATTGGCCTTTCGTCCGCGACTCCGACGACAATCGGTAACCTGACCTCGCTTGCTGCGCCCAACCCGATTCCGGTGACGTCTCGCGTCTCACCCACGGAAACCACGACGTGGACCATAAATGCCACGTTGACCGAATTCAAGGTGGAGAGTGATTCGGATTACCACCTCGTGATCAGCGACGGTTCCGGTACCACGATGATTGCTGAAATTCCATCGCCGACTTGCGTCGGCACATCGAGTCCCTTCGCTTCTGGCATTGCTCAAGCACGCTCCAAGTTTGACGCGGCTTTCACCGTGAGTTCCAGCTTCCAACAAGTCAACGTCCCGGTGCAGATAACCGGCGTTGCCATGTTCGATTTTCTACACGGCCAAACAGGAGTTGCGCAGAATGGGATCGAAATACATCCAGTTCTGGATATTATCTTCAATCCAAATAATCCGCCGCCACCCAATGGCATCAGCCTGACCGCATCACCGGCATCCTTAGGACTCCTTTCAGGTGGGAGTGGAAGTGCGACGATTACAACGGCAACAATGGGATCCTTCAGCTCGGACGTGGCGCTCTCTGCGTCGGGACTTCCCGCTGGTCTGGGCGCATCTTTCAATCCCGTTACGATTCCGTCACCCGGTTCTGGTTCATCTACTTTGACCCTGTCGGCGGATCCGTCTCTCGCACCTGGGAATTACAGTTTTGCCGTGATTGGTTCCGGCGGCGGAGTAAACGTACAGTCACCGATGGCGGTAAATGTGTGCGGCACCGCGCCGGGAACAGGTCTGAAAGCCATGAGTTCGGGTGGAGCGCAGGCGAGCTCCAGAAATGCTACCTGGGAAGGCACGACGCACGTTCACGATGATGATGACGGTCGAGTTCAGGCTGTGGCGAGTGAGGCGGCACGGGTGCGCTCCCGACAACATGGCGGAGACTTGCTTTGTGCTCCGCGACAATACGACATCTTTGTCGGTCCAGGTTGGAAAACTTCACCGCCGGTACAGGCTTCGCTATCCCATGTGACGGCAAGAATAGAAGCGACCGCAATTTGTAAGCCGACTTCCCAGGCTCCGATTCCGACGGTGCGAGAATATTCGGAGAGTGTGGCTGACAGGCTTTCTGACCTTAAAATCCAACTACTGCTCGATTTGATGATCGAGAGCCATAAAGTAGCTCTTCCCAATGCAAATGCAGTGTACGTTTTATTCCTGGACTCGAACACCCATGTGACTCTGGGTGGTCGGCAAGGCGGTGCTGAATTCCTTGCGTACCACAATCATTTTCACGGGAATCAAGGAGAGGTTCGATACATCGTCGTGCCTTTTGATTCTGACCTCAGTCGTGAAAAGAGGACAACAGCACGGGCCATCGTGGAAACTCTGAATTACCCCGACGGTCCCGAATGGTAGTTTCGTCCAGCGCTTCACCCCGGTGAGCGTTAGCTTCGCCATGACTACAAGGCGGGTGCTCCAACAGCTAATTCGGGTTGAACTGCTTGACTACGATTTGCTCCATGTCGTCGATTTTTATGCCCCAATGAGCGCCATTCTCTCTGAATGCCTGTAATACTAGTAATACCATCTGGGGGGAGTATTGCGTTTGACCGTATTCTTTTCGCTTCATCGACTCAAGTTTGGGGCCCTTTGTCTTCTTTCGGAAGCCCTGAGCCTCGCTCCTTGCGCGCTTGCCGACAGTGCCGCCTTTGACCTCGTCGGTCCGAAGGTTGAGGTCAGGGTACAGCGAGCCGGCCTCACTCTCCCCATCGCGGAAGTTCCCAGCCTTCAGGCGGGTGACCGGTTGTGGATCCACCCAGATCTGCCCGACAGCCAATCCGTTCGTTATGTCATGGTCGTGGTTTTCCTTCGCGGCGCCACCAACCCTCCGCCGGATTCGTGGTTTACTCGGGTCGAAACCTGGACCCGACCCGTTCACGAAGAAGGCGTCTATGTCACAGTGCCGGAAGAGGCCGAGGAGGCTCTGGTATTGCTGGCTCCGGAAACCGGGGGAGCCTTCGGCACGCTACGCAACGCCGTTCGGGGCAAGCCCGGCGCGTTCGTCCGTGCGGCGCAGGATCTGGAACAGGCCGGACTAGACCGCGCCCGTCTGGAAAAATATCTCGACACTGTGCGTCAGACTTCCACGAACAACCCCGAAGACCTAAAGTCGCGCACCACGTCGCTGGCACGCAGTTTGAACATCCGTCTCGATCAACAGTGCTTCGATAAACCCACCGCCCAACAAGTACCTTGCTTGACGCAGAATACCGACCAGCTGGTGCTCGATGACGCTCACAGCCAGACCATGGTGGCGACGCTAACCTCCGGTGCATCAAGCGACTTGCTCGCGCAGATAAGTGCGACTCCTACCGCCCGGGGTGGGTACTACAGCGCTTATGTTGGTGCAGTCGTTGATGTGGCCCGCATCCTCAGTACCGCTCACACTGCCCAATACCAGTACATTCCTGCGCTGGCGGTGCCGAAGCAGAACGAGTTGAATCTGCGTCTCAACAACCCGCCATCGTTTCGCAACCCCAAGTCAGTGCTGGTGATCGCTTTGCCGCTGGTTCAGACGTCTCCCGTTCCTCCGTTGCGCGCGGTGGATGCCACCCAAATATTTTGTGCGGGAAAACCGTCGTTGCTCCTTCCAGCCGAGGGCGCGCCTCTCGCATTTGGGACCGAACTGGCGCACAACTTCGTTCTGCATGTCGAACCCAAGGTTGGCCCCGCTATCGACTTGCCCGCGAACGCCGATCCGGAGCGCGGTGGGTTTGTTGTCGACACTCAGCCTCTAATGGGAGCCGACCTCGATGGCGAAGGAATGGGCGTTCTTCGCGGAACCTGGGGATTTCGCTCCTTCGACGGACCTCACTACCGCTTGCGCTCGCCGCAAGCCGGACGATGGATTGTGGCCTCCAAAGATGCCAGCGCACTGATCGTCGGCCGTGAAGATACGTTGCACTTGGAGTCCCCTGATGCCTGCTGCGTCAGCGACGTCGCGCTGAAAGACGGGCAGGGCAAATCATTGCAGGCGGAATGGAAGGAATCGAAGCCTGACGAAATCGAGGTGAAAGTCCCCCTCCAGAAAGCCGTCGCGGAATCTCTAACCATGGTGATCAAGAGATTTGGTCTCCACGACGCAGATGAGGTTCCTCTTCACACTTATACCGAGGCGGGGAGCTTGGACAGTTTCGGCGTCCACGCCGGCGACGCCGATGGCATCCTCAAAGGCACGCGGCTGGATCAGGTCAGCAGTCTGGAATTAGCCGGACTGCAGTTCACTCCCGATTCGCTAACCCGGGTCAATCAGCAGGACGAACTCAAGTTAACCAGCCACGACACAGCCGGTATTGCCAAGCTGACTCCAGGAGCCTCGATTGTTTCCCACGTCACACTCAAAGACGGCCGTACGCTTGATGTCAAGACCGAAGTGATGGCGCCTCGACCAAGAGTCAGCATTCTCACCAAGAGTGTGCAACTGGATCAAGAGATCTCGCCCACTGCCTTCCGTCTTGGCAGTCCTGAGGAATTGCCCCAGGAGGGGAGATTGAACTTCTTCCTCAAATCGGTGGTGCCAGAGACTTTCTCCACTACGGAAAAAATTGAAGTAGCGACCGCGGATGAGTCTTTCCGCGTATTGCTCAGCGTTAAGGACGGGAACCTGATGCTGCAGGACTCGACGACGGTTCTTGCGATTCTTGACCCCATGAAACTGCTTGGCCCCTCAGCGTTCGGCCCGTTGAAATTCCGCCCAGTGATGGCGGACAGCACCTACGGCGACTGGCAGCAGCTTGTGAGTCTGGTACGCATTCCGAAGCTCAAAGGCTTTCGCTGTAGTGCCGCTCCGGAAGGGCAATGCACCCTCAGCGGCGATAAACTTTTCCTTCTCCAATCCGTGAGCACTGATCCTGATTTCGTCAATTCAGTGGCCGTCCCGGAGGGTTTTGTCGAAGACGCGCTGACGATTCCAGTGCCGAAAGCAAAGACCTTGTACATCAAACTTCGCGACGACCCTGCCACCATCGATGTTGCGCTCGTGCCCTCTCTGACCAGCCAGCAATGACCGTAAGCCTCGTGCAGCCTCTCGTGATCCACGAAATCGCCTGAGTTGGCGAGAAAATCGCTTTGTCACATCAGCTTTTTAAGGTTGACAACCTTCCCATATTGTATGCAATATCCACGCTAACCCTTTCCGCCGAAGAATGATGTGGGGAAACAAAGGTTCTGGGGGCCTGCTATGGATCGAGCACACGTATGCGCCTTGGGGCAGTTCAGCTTGATGTACTTCACGCTGTTCACAGTCTGTTCGCTGGGAGTTTCATATGCACAAGTGTCTACAACGGGAAAAATCACCGGCATCGTAAGCGACTCCTCTGGGGCGGCAGTCACGACTGCTACCGTCACGGTTAAGGGTGGCGCTCTGATGGCTTCCCGTATCACTCATCCGCAGACCGATGGAAGCTACCTTTTCGACTTGTTGCCTCCCGGGACGTACCTGGTGACCGTTCAAGCGACCGGATTTCAGACCCTCGAGCAGCGCAATGTAGTCATCACGGCCGGGTTCACTGCCACGGTCAACGCAAAACTCCAAGTCGGACAGGTCCAGCAAATCATGAACGTCGAAGGCGAGCCCGTAGTCGACGTGCAAACCGTTGAGACGGCGACGACATTCGACCAGCAATTGTTACAGGACATACCGGCCGGGCGCGATCCCTGGTCCACAGTCGCACAGATGCCGGGCGTCACACTGACCACCTTCGACGTCGGCGGGAACCAGAGCATGCAGCAGTCCACTATGCAAGTTCACGGCAGCACACCTGGGGAACAAATCTTTAGCTTCAACGGTCTGGATCTGAATTGGCCCGGCGCGAATGGCGGCTACACCCAGTTTTACACCGACCATGATTCCTTCGAGGAATTCCAGGTGGTTGCAGACAATGCTCCCGCCTCCGTTTCGATCAGCGGCGTGTACATGAACATGGTCACGAAGTCGGGCTCGAACCAGCTTCACGGCCAGGCCGCAGCCTACTATGAGACTGCAGGCACACAGGCTGCGCCGGAATTACCGGTGTACAACGGAAGTACTGTTCCGTCGGGTTCTCCGATCGTGATGGCGCGCGACACGACGATTGGCCTCGGTGGCCCGGTCATCAAAGACCGCTGGTGGCTCTTTGGATCATACCGCCGCTACGACATACGAGAGAGCATATTGAGTATCAAGGATCAGGCAGGAAACATTGCCCAGGATATCAATCATCAGACCAACACTGCCCTTCGGAGTGACTGGCAACTCAATCCGAAAAACAAGCTCAGCCTGATCTGGCTTTACAACGAGCAGAACCGCTTCTTCCGCCGCGACACGGCTTATCTGTTCGTGTCACCGGAAGCGAGTTGGCTACAGATCGAGCCCGCGTACATCTTGCAGGCCTTGTGGACGAGCCAAATCACAAACAATTTCCTGCTCGATATTCGAACTGGCTACAACAAAGAAGTGTTTCCACTCGGCTATCAGCATTCTGTAACTGGAAATGACATCAATCGTCAAGACCTCATTCTTCAGACGGAGACGGGAGCCGCACCCAACGCTTTCTCGAATCCTGCATGGGTCTTCAAAATTGCAGCCGGAGCCTCGCTCTACAAGGGCTCACTCGCCGGATCCCACAATTTCAAATTCGGTTTTGAATGGGGTGATAACTACAATCCCTACATTTATCAGGTGAATCAAGGCATTAACGCCCTCTACAAAGCCGGCGTACCGTTTGAAGTGATTGCCTACAACACACCCCTTACCGAAAAAGACTATTTTCGCGACACCAGCGCTTACATACAAGATGCGTGGACACTGAAGCGGCGGATCACATTGAATCTCGGATTGCGGTACGACCGCTTCATCAGCTACTACCCCGCTCAGCCTTCGAGCCCGAATCTGACCTTCCCAACGCTGTTCCCGCCTACAACGGCGCAGAGTACCGCGTCTGGAAACCTGGTCACCTGGAACAACGTTTCCCCTCGCTTGGGTCTCGCTCTTGACGTGACCGGCAAGGGGAATTCAGTCGTCCGTTTTGGGTATGGTCGCTTCTACAAAATGGAGGGAACGGAGCTGGCTGAGGCGGTCAATCCTGTAGGCCTAAGCACCAAGACGTTTGTCTGGACGGATACCAACGGCGATGGTATCCCACAGACAAACGAATGGATCAACAACCTACAGGTTGGCGCATCGGGCGGGGGCAGCGGTACAAAAATAGATTCTCACCTCAAGCGCCCCTACTCCGACGAGATTACCGCCAGCTATGAGCGTCAAGTCTGGCGTGACCTCCGTATAAGCGCTGCGTATTACTACCGGGTGAAGAAGAACTTGGTTGGGATCGCGAATACTTCTTGGCAGTCTTCGGACTTTGTTGCTACCTCAACGTACAACAACGGCATACCAATCATTAACCCGCTAACCAACCAGCCGATGACCCTCTACAACCAAACTAACAACGTCGGCCAATTCAAGAACATTGTAACCAATCTCTCCGCATTGAACGATAATCACTACAACGGCTTCGAACTCACCGCCGTGAAGCGCATGTCGAACCACTGGCAGGTGCTCGGAGGCCTGACCATCCAAAGACAAAAGGGTCTCTATTGCTGCGCGAGCGCATCGGACGACGCTCTGTTCGACAGTTTCAGTGATCCCAATTATCTGATCAACCGCAAGAACAGTTATTTGAATAATGACGCTACCTATGTCTTTAAGATCGATAGCACTTACGAATTGCCATGGAAAATAGGTAGCAGCGTTAATTTCCAGCACTACACCGGATATCCCTTCCTGCCTTTGGGACTGTTTGATCAAACCACTCAGGAGGGCCAGTCTCCTCAAGGGCTCAACCAAGGAGCCGAAACCGTCGTCCTCCAACCCGCCGGTCAGCAGCGGCTACCCTCTGTCAACATGCTGAATATCCGCCTTTCGCGCGAGTTTGTGATGCACGATCGGTTGCACATTGAGCCGCTGGTGGATTTGTTCAATTTGACGAATGCGCAGACCGTCATATCCTGGGGACAATACTTCGGCAGTACCTATAAAGCGCCCGGAAACACCATCAATCCATTTCTGGCCAGGTTCGGCCTCCGGGTGAATTTCTGATCGGAGTGTGGTCTCGTAACAAAGTATGGCGGGGCGGAATAGTTTCTGCCCCGCCAGATTGTAACTGCCGCACGACAACAGCTTGTCGTCAAACTTCACGGAAGCGACATGTTCAGCATGAACCCTACCCTCGCTATTGTTGTCAGTGCGTTAACGCTCGCTGCAACCGCGCAGGATCAGCCCACCAAAGCTCATGGTGGCTTGACCATTGAGCAGTTGATCGACATCAAGCATCCCTCCGATCCAGTCTGGTCGCCTGACGGCCGTCAAGTCGCCTTTATCTGGGAACGAGCCGGAGTCAGCAATGTCTATGTCTCAGATCTGGATGGCCGCGCTCAGCCTGCCGCGGCAACGACCTATTCTGATGGAATAATCAGCAACGTCTTCTTTAGTTACGATGGCCGGACGATCTACTTCGCTCGTAATGGTGATCTCTGGCAGGTTCCCCTGGGCGGTGGAGAGCCTCTCCGTGCATTGAGTACGCCTCTCCAAGACGGAGATTTGTCACCGTCTCCGGATCGCACTCGCGTCGCTGTGGTACGTAAGAATGGCGCAGGGCATGGAAGTGATCTAGTTGTTCTCACCCTGTCTACCGGTGCGGAAACAAGAATTGCCCACGACGATGTCAACATCGACAATCCTGCGTGGTCTTCCGATGGGTCGCAAATCTGTTATATCGGCGGCGCCCAGCTCATTCCTCATGATTCGTCTCCCTCGTACTCTGGTCAAAAGCTCATATTCGCCAATCCCGAGTACGTCCCAGGGATGCTTTACGCTGTGTCGTCGTCCGGCGGTAAGACAGTTTCCATCGGCACGAAAGGTGACTACGAGGCGTTCTCGTGGGTTGACTCTAATCGCGTTGTCTTCGCCCGCCAGTCAAACCAATACAAGACTCGTACTATTTATGTCGCAGATATAAAGGACGGCAAGCCGAAATCGATCCACGAAGACAACGAAGAGAAATTCTGGAGTCTCCCCGACTGGGAGACGGGAACCGAACCGCAACCTTCGCCCGATGGGCAGTGGGTCGCGTATCTTTCCGATCAGGACGGATGGGATCACATTTATGTGATTCCCTCTGCCGGCGGTACTCCTGTTCAGATCACCAAGGGACATTTTGAAGCGTGGCGCCTTTCGTGGTCGCACGATAGCACCCGCATCGCCTTCGACGCGAACGAGCCGGACCATCCCGGAGACCGCCGCGTTGGCGTCGCAACTATCGGCGCTGATCCCGCTCATGCCACCATCGCCTATGTCACCGACGCAAACGGAACCAACATCGAGCCGTTATGGTCGCACGACGACAAACGCCTCGTCTATCAACATACCGATACACGGAACTCCGCCGATCTCTACGTCATCGACGCTGTCCCGGGTGGGAAGCCTATCCGTCTCGGCGACTCGATGCCCTCAGGCATCGATCGCACGGCATTCGTCGAGCCGCAATTCGTTCACTACCCAGGGCCTGATGGTCAATCCGTGCCTGCATGGCTGTTTGTTCCCAAGAATCTCGACCGCAGCAAGAAACATCCGGCAATCGTATGGATCCATGGCGACGGCATCAACCAAAACTACGACGGCTGGCACGTGCAGCGAAATTATGCCGTCTACTACAGCATGCATCAGTATCTGCTTCAGCAGGGGTATGTCGTCATTGCCCCAGACTATCGAGGTAGCATCGGCTACGGGCGAGATTGGCGTAACGGAGTTTACATGGATGTCGGTGGAAACGATGCCAAAGATGCGTGGATGGCCGGCAACTACCTCAAGACTCTTCCCTACGTCGATGGCGACCGCATGGGAGTTTGGGGTTTAAGCTACGGCGGATTCTTCACGTTGATCGCGATGACCGATCAGCCAACTCTGTTCCGCACGGGTATAGACGTGGCTGGCGTCGTGGATTATGAAATGTACTACAACGATCCATATCATGGCGACTGGACTGAAAGCCGTATCGGTACGCCGCAACAAAACCCCAAGGTGTACGCGAACGCTTCGCCCATCTCACACATCAATCGTCTTGCGCGGCCGCTCCTTGTTTTGCACGGTACGGCCGATGTGAACGTCCCATTTCTTGAATCGGTGTGGCTGATCGACGAAGCTCTTAAGAAACACAAAGGTGATCTGCTCACCTTCATGATGTACCCCGGTGAGTTCCACTACTTCACGCGGGAGCATGTCTTACTCGACGCTTGGCATCGCGTAGATGACTACTTTGCGGTGTATCTGAGCCCGGAGGGGCGCTCGAAGAAGCAATGATTCGATTTCGATGCTCCAGATTTCGACCGGTCCCACCCCACTCTTTCGATAGATCAACGAGAAATTCGCCCCAAGCGGCTGCAGAGCGGGAAAGGAAAATTCACTGGCCCAAGCGGGGTTCGCGGCTGGGGTTCCATATGTCAGTTTGGCCTTGATCACCGATCTTGGCCTGATGGCAACCGCTCACGGTGACGGAGGGGAAGCGTAGGTGGACAGAAGGCTCCGCGATGAACCTTGAAGAAGAAATTAAAGACTGTCTGGAGGAACTGGATTCCGCTATTTCAGGTTAGCGGGGTTGATCAGACTGCGTACTGCTGAGACACGGTTGGCGGGAATGCCGGTCCTGCGGGCGTGCTCACGAATGCTGCCCTCGTCCGGCGCCAGGTAGACACAGTAAACCTTGTCCTCAGTAACGTAGCTGTGAAGCCACTGAATCTGTGACCCCATCTCCTTCAGAGTTTGCAGCGAACGCAGTGATACCTCGCGAATCTGGGTTTCGGATAACGATCCGGCACCGGGGATCTCGCGTTCAACGACGAATTGCGGCACAGTTTCAAAAGTCTAACATCAACTAGACTGTTGTGGCGGACTTCCCAAACGAAAGGGCTGAGCGCTTCCGAGCGGTCCGAGGGGCTGCGATGGGCAAATATCCTGCCTTCTGGCAAATCGTCCTAAGTCCGTGCCCCGTCACAAATTCTCTGTCACGATTGCACTTGCGAGTCTTTGGAATTGCAGGAAGTGCTGGCAACTGACCCCAGCGGCACGGTAGGATTAATTCGCGTTGAGGTGCTTTATGAAGGATGTTTACGAAATTCTTCGACAGAAAGAGCTGGCGATCGAACGCGTCCGGAAGGAGATTGCCGCCCTCCAGGTTGTCGTTTCACTACTTGTGGATGACGGCGACAGAAGGCGACCTAGCGAGTCGACTGCCTCCTGGCTCAAAGACGCTTGATCAGCGAAATCCAGGACTAGGCCGTCTTCTTTCCGGCTTTCACCCTTGCCCATCGAGCTCTTTGTGCAGCAGCGATCTTCCTTCGCGCGGCTGCAGAAAGCATCCGTTTGCCACGCACAGGAACGATTTTCGTTTGTTCCCGAACCTTGGCCCAACGCGCTTTTTGGGCAGCCGCGATCCTCGCGCGAGCCGACGCGGACAGCTTTCGAGGTCCTGTTCTCTTTCCGTATGTTTTGCCGAATGCGGCAAGCGCCGCACCTCCGTACTGTCCATCTTTGAGCAACCCGAATGTTCTTTGCAGATCGACTAGCAATACTGCGAAGAACGGCATAGGATGTTTTCTCGTTGTTCCGAACCAAGCTGCTCGTCGCAGCGATGCGAGCACCGGAACCAGCAGTTCCCAGATCCACAAAAAGTACAGCATTCACCGGAACGAGGTTCCCGGATGGGGGCGAACGCAAACCCGAAACCAAGTGAGGCCAAGCAACTGCCCACCGCAAACGGACTGGCGCTGGTGCGCGTAACGATTGGGGCAATGTTGGTGTGGGTCTTTTTCGAGAATCTGGGAAAAGGCCTGTACACACCGGCGGGTTACGCGGGTCTGATCAATTACTACATCAAGGCGAGCCACTCGCCGGCCGCCTGGAAGGCTGTGATGGGACTGGCGGCAAACCACGCCGCTATGGCTGCTCCCATGCAGGCCATGACCGAGATCTCTCTCGGTATTCTGCTCGTCATCGGTCTGCTTACCCGACCGGCCGCATTTGTGGCTTTTCTGTATCTCGGCAGCCTTTGGATCTCGGAGTGGGGCACCTCGTGGATCTGGGAACTGCTGGTTCCGGTGATGGCATCGCTCGGGGTCGCGATCGGGAGCGCCGGCCGGAGATGGGGCGTTGATGCATGGCTGGAGCAACGGTGGCCATCGGTTCCGTGGTGGTTGATTTAAGCTGATGCCCTGTGCGAGTGTCCGTCATCATCCCTACCCATAATGAAGCGCAGGCGATTGAGCGCGTTTTAGCGGATCTCCCGTCCGATCTCACGACGGAGGTCATCGTTGTCGACAGCAACTCGAATGACGGTACGCCCGAGATCGCCGCAAGAATGGGAGCCCGCGTCATTCAGGAACCGCGCCTCGGCTATGGGCGGGCGTGCCTCACGGGTATGGCCGCGGCAAATTCCCCGGACGTGGTTGTATTCCTTGATGGCGACTACAGCGATCGGCCCTCCGAACTGCCGATTCTCTTAGCGCCAATCATTGAGGGGCGTGCGGACATCACGCTCGGTTCGCGCCTGCAGGGGCGGCGTTCTGCAGGGGCGTTGCCTTGGCATCAGGTGTTTGGTAATCGTCTCGCCGCTGGCCTGATCAGGCTTCTGTATCGAGTAGACATCAGTGATCTCGGCCCGTTTCGCGCCGGCCGCGCCGATGTACTACGCGCGCTCGCCCTCGAAGAAACCACCTATGGCTGGGCGGTGGAGATGATCCTCAAAGGAGAACTGGCTGGATTCCGCGTGGTGGAAGTTCCGGTGAGCTACTACCCGCGCATCGGAAAATCGAAGATCAGCGGTACGGTGAAGGGCACGGTCGGCGCCGGCTGGTTCATTCTCAGCTTGATCGTGCGGTATTATTTCCGGCGTCGAGGGAGACCACGGCCAGCGTAGGCTGGCACAGCAAACCATAAGCGAAGTATGCGGTAAGTTTATCTTTTAGTTACCCCACCCCCCTCCCTCCTCGATTTCTTAAAATATCTAGAATCAGCAGCTTACCGACTACGCCGGACCGAATTCCCCCAAAATCTTCATAACAAAGATCTTATAAGTCAAAATCTTGAAAGCGTGGGACTTGCGGGCTCATTTTTGACCGCGAGCGTACTTGCCGATATTGCTGCGTCTGCGTCCTCTCCCGGAGCAATGATGAAACGACTCGGGCGCTGTGCGCAAGGTCAGATGTCACAAGGTTGAGCTGTGGAAAGCCTTTTCGGGGCGCTTAATGGGGCAATGATCAGATCGCTGCGAAAGAATATCGAGGTCCGTGGTGCCCACCCTTCGGCTTCGCTCAGGGCAGGCTTCGTCGAACACCGCGACGAGTGGGGCATCCTGTTCCGTGGTGATTTATGAGAAAGATTCCATGTGGGCCAGCCCCCCACACGTCCGATTCCTACAAGAAACTCCTGCGCATGGTGGAGGACATGCCAAAGATCGTTAACTCTGCGGGAGTAGCGAAGAGTGCGGGACCACAATGTACTCCTATCATGCCCTGGCGCTATTCGTCCTCCCAGATCTCGTCGCCATCGGAGTGTTGAACAATCTCGCCATCATCCATCAATCCGAGACGTATCTCATCGTGTTCGTAGGCAATCGTCCTCGTGCGAAAGAATTTAATGCTCTCGGAGACATAGGCTAATGGAAAGGCGTTGTCGGTCTCAACCGTCGGTTTGGGAAACAGAACGATGTTAGTGCCACCCGTTCTCTGGACCGATTTGTAGAGTAGGCCGTTGAACGGTTCCGCCCTGAAGAGTGAGCCGTCGGGTTTCTCGCCGTGCACATGTGCCAAATACTCGGCCATCGTCTGGGTGATCAAGTAGTCGGCCCTCTCCCCGGCCTGACGGGTTGTGAGATCAGGCTTTCGAGCTGCCGAAGGAAGATATTCTTTTCTGCCTGCTCATTGAAGTCGGGCTGAAAATAGCTCAGGACGTGGTACGAATCCTTGATCCTCGTGAAGTCAAGCAATCGAAGGGTTGCTGTAGTTCGCACCGTAATCACTGCCGCTTCGCTGCCGATGGTGGGCCGCAACTCTGCAAGGCATGTCTCAGATTCCAGAGCACCATAAAATACCGCAACTCCATCCACACTCATCCCTTTCAGCGCGGGCTCGCTCGGGAGGCGGAGGCCCGATGTGCTTTAGCGGGTCCGTGATAGCGTTTTTCAACTTCTCATTAGAACCACAGATCCGTGCTCTGAATAGCTCGGAGCCTTCAGGCAGTTCGCGGACTACGGTCACGTCCTTTTTTTGAGCAACGTCCCAAAACTTCCTGGTCTCAACGCCACGGAAAAGATATTCAAACAGTTCCTTTGCCGACGAGCTGAAGAAACGTTCGTGATGCTTCAAGTCCACCTCGACGGAGTCCCACCAACTGCGGAGACGGTAGGGCCTGAGCCCCATACGGACGTAACTAATATCGTTGGCGAAGAAGGGTTCCTCGCCATCTTGGGGGCGGGCGTCGTCGTTTTCCATGAGTGTGTCAACTACTTCTTCGTTAAAACTAAAGCACTGTTCAATCGCCTGCTGAACAATGTGGGAAAGTGGATCGCCCTCCTGCTCCCACCAGTGGTCGTCATCGACCCCAAATTTCTGCACCTCCGCGCCGGGGGCATAGTGTTCCTGGAGAATCGGACCGAGAAGTTCGGCCAGATCGTCAGCCGTGAACGCCTTTCTCTTGCTCGATCCGCATTCAGAACAAAGCTGGACCTCGCCTTTTTCTTGAACGATCTTCTTAAGGTACAAATCTTCGACACAATCCCAACAGACGGCGGACATCGTGATCCTCCACCTTTTGATGCGACGGTTTATCGTACTCCACGGGCTTGAGTGGGCCACCCGTCGTATATTATTGCCCCAACAATCTATGAAATCTTCAAGCGAGACCGTAGTGCGGTCGTCAGGCAGTGACCGTGTCCTGGTAGTCATGGCGAAAGCACCAAGGCCAGGCGAAGTCAAGACCCGCCTGGCTTCCAGCCTTTCTCCTGAGGCTGTCACCGCTTTCTATTGCTGTCTTCTGGATGACACGCTGGCGCTGGCGAGGTCATTGGGCGATGTGGAAGTCGCTATCATGTGTCCGGACACCGACGTAGACGAGTTGGCACAATTGACGGGCAGGGAAGCGAGCGTAGTTGCCCAGAAAGGTAAAGGTCTTGCCGCAGGCCTCACCTCGGTGTTTGCGCACTTTGCGGATGACCGCCAACGACGCACCATCGCCTTCAACAGCGATAGCCCACACCTGCCGCGTTCTGTTCTCGAAGACGCGTTCGAAACGCTGGCTGCACATGACGTAGTCGTGGGAACAACGCACGACGGAGGCTATTATCTCGTAGGGGCAAGGGCTTCTCATCCTACGCTTTTCGATAACGACGGAATGGGCACCGCCAGTGCGCTGGAGAGACTCCTATCGCGCGCACGAACGCTTGAGCTATCCGTAGGTTTTGCAGATCCTTTTTACGATATCGATGTTGCTGACGACCTGACTCGACTGGCAGCGGAGTTGCGGCTGGCTCCGGCAAGGGCGCCGCGCACGGCGGCGTGGCTTAAAGAGTGGGAGAGATTATGTGGAGCGGGCACTCCCTTCGACAAGCTCAGGGCAGGCACTGCCCGCTCTGATTGCGGTGGCAAGAGCTAGCGGGCAGGAGTGCCCGCTCCACATAGAAACCTTGTCGCAGTACGATTGCGAACGGGCACGAGAGAACTGTGAAGCTCACCCCCGAGTGGAGAGTGTACGTCCTCGGCGCCACGTTGTGTGTGGCGCTAACGGTCTGCTCACGCAACTTCGCCGATCGGGGTGGACCGTACTTCATGGCCTCTTTGACGCTTGCGGGCATCGTGTATCTCTTATCGATCCGCGAGTTTTTTCGCGGGCGGGGCCCCGTTCGACTTCGCTCAGGGCAGGTCCGCGCCACACCAGGGTTTCCGCGGCGCGTGGTCGTGCTCGGACTCGTCCTGGCTGCTGTGTGGCACATTCTATTTCTTCGCCTGCCCGCGGGCGCCGATGATGATATCCATCGATATGTTTGGGATGGCCGCCTGCAGAGGCTCGGCTACAACCCGTATCTGGTCATTCCCAGCGATCCTGCCATGAAGGGACTTCATACTCCGGAGACCCGAACCTTGAACAATCCGGATTTACCGAGCCCATATCCAGCAGGAGCACAGCTTTTTTTCCGCGCCGTAACCGCGATTCAGGAGTCCACGTTTGCACTGAAAGTAGCATTTGTCGTTTGCGAGTTCGCAATTGTTTTCCTGTTGCTCGATGTCTTGCGTTGTACTCGGCAGGGAGCGCACCTGGTTCTGGCGTTCGCCTGGAATCCATTATTGGCCATTGAGGTCGCAGGAAGCGGTCACATTGATATTGTTGCCGCGCTATTGTTGCTGGTGTCCGCCGCTGCGCTAGTACGCCGATGGCGGGCGACTGCGGCCGTCGCACTTGGGCTAGCTGTAGCAGTGAAATTGTTGCCGGTTGTACTCTTGCCGCTCTACTGGAAGCGGGTTCGCATTCGCGACTCAGCGCTGGCTGCAGCCGTGGTCGGACTCCTGTACGTGCCATTTCTTAATCACGGCGGTATTCCGATCGGCTCGCTGGGTACGTATGTGCAGACTTTCCGCTTCAATGGTCCCGTGTTTGCGATGCTCGATCAGGTGGCGCCTCCGCAGTTGCTGGCTGGGCTGGCCGTGCTCGTCGGATTGGTGACTGCAGCCTGGCTAAGAAGCACAGCGCTTGAGTGGTCTCCGGACCTGTTTGCCTGGCCAATGGCAGCATCTCTGTTATGCGCACCCGTCGTATTCCCGTGGTATCTTCTCGGGCTGCTGCCATTTCTGATGTCGGCCTCGACGCTGGTGATCATCGTCTGGACCGTGAGCATTATCCCCACATACGTCCAATGGCACTTGCGCGCAATTGGGCGTCCCCTGGGGGGCGCTTCCTGGTTGGGTCATGGCGCTGGAGTACGGATGCGTGGCAACGGCGGGTGCCATGATTGGTTTGCGCCAGCTCATGCGGCCGGTAGCCCCCCGTACTCAAACGGACTAGTTCAGTCAAGCCGGTTGGGCCAACACTCTACTTCTGCAACCGAAATCTGCGGCTCTCATCCAACCCAAGATCTGTTCAATTCACCGAGGAGGGACGTTCATGACAAATTCGGGCCGACTCGTTGTGATCCGCCTTTTAGCCTTAAACATGCTGTTGATCCTCCCTGCGACTTTGGTTGCGCAACAGCGCGCGCCCATTCTCGATCAGGTCGCCAAGACCTACGGTGTCGACTCGTGGGATCAAGTCGAGGCGATCCGCTACACCTGGAATGGGGAAATTACCGGACTCTTCAAAGCTGCTCACAAGTGGGAGTGGGAGCCCAAGACCAACAAGGTCTCCTTTGAAGGCGTGGACAAAGATGGCAAGCCGGTCAAGGTTTCCTACGTGCGTACCGACCTCAGCACCCAATCCGACGCCGTGAAGAACCAAGTCGACCCGAGTTTCATCAACGACAACTATTGGGTTCTGTTCCCCTTTCATGCTTATTGGGACAAGAGCGCCAGCGCGATCGATCAGGGCAAATTTAACCTGCCTGTGG
>CAVYHM010000063.1:0-433083 GCA_963768265.1 uncultured Acidobacteriaceae bacterium | reverse complement strand
ATCACAACTTTGCGCCTTTTGTTCGCCAGACACGCGAGGGGAAAGCGCAAACTTGTGCTATCGCGATTTGTCCCCAACCAGGATTAGCTAAGAGTCCAACAGGGGTCAGGGCCTTTTCGGTTTCTCGCTTCCACATACCGACCCAAGAAATAGCCTGCAAGAAATGGCATCCGTAGCTAATGTCGAGTCCACCTCACGTCAAGAGGAGACTGGGCGCATGAATCGTAGCGAGATTCTCAACTTCTGCAACCAGGCCCTTTACCCGCAACACTAGCGCCATACTGAGTCGTCCTTGCCGGAAAGCACTCTGTCCAGATAAGTTGCGGTACTGATCAAGCCCAGATGGGTGAATGCCTGGGGAAAGTTGCCGAGGTGTCGCCCATTCAGTCCAATCTCCTCAGAGTAGAGCCCAAGATGATTGGCGTACCCCAGCAGTTTCTCAAACAACAGTTGAGCCTTCTCCAACTCACCACCGCGCGCCAGGCATTCGATGTACCAGAACGAGCAAGCGGTGAAGCTGCCCTCGGCGCCTGGGATCCCGTCCACGTGGGTGCGCTCCGCCTCGTAGCGTCGAACCAGCGTATCCTCGACCAGGCGTGCTTCAATGGCTTTCATAGTCGAGCGCCACATCGGATCAACCGGGCTGATGAAACGCATAAGCGGCATCAGCAGCACCGACGCATCCAGATCCTTAGTCCCCTTCGATTGCACGAATGACTGGAGTTCGTCGTTCCAGAAGTTGGTAAAGATGTCGCTTCGGATCGCGTCGCGCGTCCGCCACCAGGCATCGAGGGGCCCCGAAAGCGAGCGTTTTTGGGCGAGCCGCAAGGCTCGGTCGAATGCCACCCAGCACATCAACCGGGAATGCAGAAATTCCCGTGCCCCGCCGCGAACCTCCCATATCCCTTCATCAGGGCGTTGCCAATTCTTGCCCAGCCACTCCAGCATCCGCTGCACATCTTGCCACCCGGCGTTCGAAATTGAGTCCCCGTATTTGTTCGCCAGATAAATGGAATCCATCATTTCGCCATAAATATCCAGCTGTAGCTGCTGATAGGCAGCGTTTCCGATCCGCACCGGTCGCGAATCCTCATAACCCCGGAGATGATCGAGCGTCACCTCATCCAGCTTCTGTCTGCCGTCAATCCCATACATCACCTGCAACGGTCCCCGTTCCGCATCGTCACTGAGCCGCCCCTTCAACCAGTCGATGAACGCCTCGGCCTCTTCAACAAAACCCAGCCGGATCAGCGCATAAAGCGTGAAGGTTGCATCACGCAGCCATGTGAAGCGATAGTCCCAATTACGCACTCCGCCAATGTGTTCCGGCAGGGAGAATGTAGGCGCCGCAATCAGCGATCCATGCTCCCGGCTGATCAGCAACTTCAACATCAGGGCCGAACGGTTGACCATCTCGCGCCACCGGCCCTTGTACTTTGATTTCGCGATCCATCCCTTCCAGAAACGCGCCGTCTCATGGAAGCGCTCTACTACAAACTCCATCTCAGGCTGCTGTCCCGGCGCGCGAACACCCCCGAACACGAACGTCGCTCTCTCGCCCGCTTGGAGTTTGAACTCGGAAGTTACATCCCCGGATTGTTGTTGCAGGGGTTGAGTGGAGTACAACGCCATCGATTGGCATGCGTCGCTCGCTGGTAAGAAAGTCGCATACCGGTCTTCGATGTTCACGCTGTGCCCACAGGTCGCATAATCGAACCGCGGCTGGCACCGCATTTTGAAATCGACCTCACCGCGAATGACGGCCACGGTGCGGACAATCTCATTCGGCTGCTCGCTGTCCGTGCCAATGGGCATGAAGTCCGTTAATTCGGCCACACCCTCCTCCGCAAGAAATCGGGTGAGCAGAATATTTGTGTCCGGCAAATACATCTGCCGTACCTTCTTTTTTCTGAGTTGCGGCTGAATCTGAAAATAGCCGCCTTTCTCGTCGTCGAGCAGAGCCGCGAACACCGTGGACGAATCGAAATTTGGGTAGCAGAGAAAATCGATGGAACCGTTCACCCCCACCAGGGCAATCGAGCGCATATTGCCAATCACCCCATAGTTTTCAATCGGTTCAAAGCTCATCGGTTTGGTCCGGTTCGAACGTGAATTCTAGCTGGTCCGAGAGCATCGACTCAAACCCGGGAATTTGCAGATGTAATAAGCATGTGCTCCGTCGCCTTAGCAGGCCCGCGGAAGAACTCAGAGTCCTCACGCTTCCGTGGAAGAGCGGCCCTTTCAGAGCCTGCCCTGAGCTTGTCGAAGGGGCCGCGTAAAGCACATGCAATCAATGCGGCCTGCAGAGTGTGCGTGAGAACCAGATTTGTCGTGAGCGAGTGGAACAAACCAATAAGATAGATTAGCCCCGGAGGGGCGTCCGACAATAGCCCGGCGCTTTAGCGCCGGGGAAGTGGAATATCTGACCTCGTCCCGGAGGGACGACTGAAGTTCTCACACACACTCTTCAGCCCCCTGTGGTCGTCGTCAAGGTCAGCGGAACTTTCCGCACCCTGTTAGCTGAATCGGTCGGAAAACCCGAGCGAGCATTGGTTTTGCACACCCCCTGTGTGACGTCTGACCTTGCCCACGAATCGAAATAAGTAGAAGATGGTCAAGGCGAAGGCGGTCTAGTGACGGTGCGGCAAAAACGCTCTAAGTTTCGTGTTATCAAGATTTTGACCTCTAACTTCTTTGTGCTCAAGATTTTGCAGCCACGTTTTGCAAAACCCGCGCCGGTCAAGCCTTTCCGAGGGGTGGGGGGGAGGGGGGATACCCTTCCAACCGAGATTCTCCCGAAGCGGACTCGTTTAAAACGCGGTCTTAAAAGCCAGTCTCCAAACTATTTTTCCGCGAGAATTCCACAGGTCATCTTCCATTCACGCGCATGAACTACGACGCCATTCTGGTGGTCTCCTTCGGTGGTCCGGAATCTCGGGAGGATGTCATTCCCTTCCTCGAGAATGTGCTACGCGGAAGAAACGTTCCGCGCGAGCGGATGTTGGCGGTCGCGGAGCACTATTACCACTTTGACGGCAAAAGCCCGATCAACCAGCAGACACGCGATCTGATTTCCGCCCTGAAGTCTGAACTCACTCAGCACGGACAAAAACTATCGGTGTATTGGGGCAACCGCAATTGGCATCCCATGCTGGCCGACACTCTGCGGCAGATGAAGCACGACGGAATCCACCGCGCTCTGGCATTCGTCACATCGGCCTACAGCTCGTATTCCGGTTGCCGACAATATCGCGAGGATATCGCCCGCGCTCAGACCGAAGTTGGACCGGAGGCTCCGCAGATCGACAAACTGCGCGCGTTCTTCAACCACCCCGGATTCATCGACGCAACCGAGGCTCGCCTGCGCGACGCTTTGGCGGAAGTCCCGGCGAGCGCGCGGCAGAATATTCAGATCGTCTACACCGCGCACAGCGTTCCCATGTCAATGGCGAATACCAGCGACTATGTCCGGCAACTCGAAGAAGTCAGGAAATTGGTCTCTGCGCGGCTCGGAGTCAACAACGATGCTTTGGTGTACCAAAGCCGGAGCGGTGCGCCTGGGCAGCCGTGGCTGGAGCCGGACATTCTGGATTATTTGCGCGAGGTGAAGGAGCGCAATCGGGCGAGCGCGGTCGTTTTGGCGCCGATCAGTTTTGTCTCCGATCACATGGAAGTGCTCTACGACCTCGATATCGAGGCCCTGCAGCTCTGCAATTCGCTCTCGCTCCCCATGGTGCGGGCGAAGACGGTGGGCGTGCATCCCAAGTTCGTCGCGATGATTCGCGAACTGATTGTCGAGCGCATGACTCCTGATGCTGACCGGCGCGCACTGGGATCGCTCGGTCCGAGACCGGACATATGCGCGGAAGATTGCTGTCCCGCACCGCGGCCGCCTGTGCGACCGCAGGCCGCGCAAGCAAAACCATAAAAGGGTTCAAGCGAGGGCAACAGAAAATCAGCGCACCAGGACAGGGGCTTTGGGAGGCTCGTAATCCGTAGCTTTGGGACTGCCCTCGACCACGTGCATGGTGCTCAGAATCGTCTGGATCACGGGCTCATCTCCAACAGCAGTATTGAGCATCAAGTGATACAGAGAGCGTGTGGGCCAGTCGGCGTTGAAATAGTGCTGCACGTAAGCGATGCGCTCGCGATCGACGGAATCGACGAGTTCCTCGGCTTCTTTTTCCGAGTGCCCGTCGGCGATCGTCCGGCGGATTTTCTCGGCGCGGGGAGCGTAAAGAAAGACGTGGAAGGCGTCGGGATTCTCGCGCAAGAGATACGGCGTGCCGCGTCCCACCACGACTGCATTCCCCTCCCTCCCAATCCTGTTGGCGATGTCTTGCATCCAGGACATCATGCAGTCGGTGTCAAACACCTGATCGCCTAAGGGAGTACCGCGTTCGTAGCTGCCTCGCCAGAAGGATTTGGCCAGGCGATGGAGGCGGCTGTCCATGCGCTCGTCGCAACGCTTCACAGTCGCAGCGTCAACTTTAGCAAGGCGGGCAATCTCTTCGGTGATGAGCTGATCCCAGAGTTTCCAACCGAGGCGCTCGGCCAGTCGGGCGGCGATGGTACCGCCTCCGCAGCCGTACTCGCGCTCAATCGTGACGAGGCGAAACATGGCTGCCGCTTAGTGTACTGCCATTCCGCCTCCGGGTCTCGATTTTTTAATCAGGAAGACCATCGGAACCATGCACAGAATCGATACCCCGAGAAGCCAGAAACAGTCGACATAGGCCAGCATTGTGGCCTGGCGGGCCACTACGCCCTGGATCAAGGCATACGCGCGCTGGGTCGCGCCGGCTGCGCTTTCTCCATGCGCCCGCAGAGCCGCCGACGCGCCCTGAATCATCGACTGCAGTGCGGGGTTGGTCGGGCTCAGGTGACTGGATAAATTTGTCAGGTGCACCTGCGTTCTCCGATCCAGCATGGTGGTCACGACCGAAATTCCCACACTACCGCCGATGTTGCGCGCCAGGTTCATCAGGCCAGAAGCCGCATTGTTCTTATCTCTGGGCAAGAAAGCATAAGCGGCGGTATTGATTGGGACGAACAGGAACGCCATGCCTGCGGCCTGAACCATGCGCGCAGTGGCCACCGTCCGGAAATCGATGTCAAGATCGAACCCGGTCATGTGAAACAGAGAGAACGACAAGATGAGGAGACCGAACAAAAGTAGCCATCGTGGCGTGTAACGGGAGAGCAGGAATCCCACCAGAGGCAGCAGGAGGATGATCACGAAACCTCCTGGCATCAGCGCCAAGCCTGCCTGTTGCGCCGTATAGCCGAGCAAGGTTTGCGAGAACAGAGGCAGCAGCAATGTGCTGCCCAGCAAGGCAAAGCCGAGCATGAACATCAGAAGGTTTGAGACGCCAAAGGTGCGGTCGCGGAACAAGTGCAAATCGATAATCGGATCTTTGTGCCGCCATTCCCAGAAGATGACGAAGATCAACGCGGCCGCGGAGATCAGAGATAGTGTCACGATGAAGTTTGACTCGAACCAGTCATCGCGCTGTCCTTTGTCGAGGACGACCTGAAGAGTTCCAAGACCGAGGGCGACGAAGCCCAGACCGGTATAGTCGATTTTCGTTTCGCTGAGCTTCCGGCGACGGAAATACGGCGGATCCTGAATGAGACGTGACGTCAGCAGGATCGACAGGATACCGACTGGAATATTGATAAAGAAAATCCAACGCCAGGTGAAATTGTCGGTGATCCAGCCGCCAAGAGTAGGTCCAATCGCAGGCGCCGTGACTACGGCCATACCATAAACCGCAAAGGCCATGCCGCGCTTGGCCGGCGGAAACGTATCGGCGAGGATGGCCTGCTCGCTGGGCTGCAACCCGCCGCCGCCCGCCCCCTGCAGTACCCGGCAGATGATCAGGGTAGCCAGGTTCGGCGCCAGTCCGCACATGAACGAACTGATAGTGAAAAGCGCCACGCAGCCCATGTAGAAATTTTTTCGGCCAATAATGGAAGAGAGCCAGCCGCTCAGTGGAAGTACGATCGCGTTGGAGACGAGATAAGAGGTCAGGACCCAGGTACTCTCGTCCTGCCCGGCAGACAGACTTCCCGCGATGTGCGGCAGAGCAACGTTGGCGATGGAAGTGTCGAGCACTTCCATGAAGGTGGCCAACGTGACGGCGAGCGCAATCACCCACGGATTGACCGCGGGACGCCAGGCTTCGGCCTGATCCATGCTGGCCGTTGCAGAGCTCATTCGCGAGTCCAGACTTTGGGTGTCACCGACATGCCAGGGCGCAACTGATGATCCTTGGTCGAGCCCGGATCGAGCACGATCTTGACCGGAATGCGCTGCACGACCTTGACGTAGTTTCCAGTGGCGTTTTCCGGTGGAAGCAGACTGAAACGGGCGCCGCTGGCGCCGGCAATGCTGTCAACCTTGCCGTTGTAGGTCCGTCCATTGGCGTCGACTTCAATGGTGGCCTTCTGGCCGACTTTCATTTTGCGAAGCTGCGTCTCTTTCATGTTGGCGGTGATCCAAACGTCGTCGAGGTTGATGACCTTCATGAGTTCCTGGCCCGGGGCAACATTCTGCCCAACCTCCACGGTGCGATCGCTCACGATGCCGCTGACCGGGGCAACAATTCTGGTGTACTGCAGGTTCAGTTGGGCCTGATCAAGATCCGCTTTCTTACGCTGTGCTTGTGCCAGCGCCGACGTGGCCCTGGCCTGAGTGACCTGAACCTGCTTCGGGGCAGTGTTGGCGTAGCGCTGGTTGGCCTCGGATTGAACGAGTTTGCCTTGAGCCTGCGTAACCTGTTGCTGCGCCGCGTCGGCGGTGGCGCGGGCGGCTTCGACACCGGCGGCACTGGCCTGGGCGGCGGCAACCGCTTGGTCGTACTGCTGCTCAGAAATTTCTTGCTTGTCGACTAACTGCTTGTAGCGGACCAGATCGTTCTGTGCCTTAACGTTGTTAGCCTCCGCCTGCTGCAGTTCGGCCTTGGCCGCTTCGAATTGCTGCTTGGCTGCCTGGATGCCGGCACGAGCGCTGTTGACGTCGGCTTCGCTGGCCGAGACCTGGCTGCTGGTGTTAACGGAGGTGATAGGCACGCTGACGCCCGCCGCGACTGCGGCGGCCTGAGCATCTTCAAAATCCGCTTTGGCCCGTTCGTAAGCGACCTGATAGTCCGCCGGATCAATCTCGGCCAGCACAGTTCCGGCCTGCACGTACTGATTATCCTCGACATTAAGCTTGATTACGTGGCCGGAGATGCGGGCGCTAATGGAATTGACGTGCCCGTCGACCTGGGCGTCGTCGGTCGATTCGTAGCTGGCCACATAACGATAGACAAAAATTCCCACGACGAGCAGAACCACAACGCCAATGGCCAGGCCAATGCGAAATAGGGAGCTCTGGGCGCGCGGGGGCCGGGTGTGAAAATCCTTTTCAGTCGCCGGCAGCGGCTTCGTGGGGGCAGATTCGGGCCGGCTTACTTCAGCAGGAGGGACTTGTGCGGAGTGTGCCATAGGCTATTGATTGCCTTTCAAATATCGGCGAACGCCATCTTCCGCGTCGCCGATCGAATGGGCGAGTTCCACCTTTGCCAGATTATGTGCATAAAGGCTCTGGATGTAGCTCTCGTGGGCGCTGGCCAGCGCTTCCTGGGCCTGCACGACTTCGAGATTGTCGGTTACGCCAGCGGTGAACCGATCCTGCGATTGGGCGAGTGCTTGGTCCGCCAAGTCAACGGAACTACGAGCGACTTCAACCTGGTCCGCAGCGGCATTGAGATCGAGCAACGCGGTGCGGACTTCATAGTCGATACGGCCGCGAAGATCAGCGAGTTGAGAACGAGCTTGCTTTAACTGGGCGTCGGCTTGCAGCACGTCGCCGTGCACCCGGTTGCCGGCGAAAATCGGGATATTGAGACCACCCGTCACTTGCCAAGTGCCATTCGACTGGCTGGGAGTTACCCCGATATCGCCGAGATTCGCGCTGAGATCGAGCGAAGGGTAGCGCCCCGCGGCCGCGGACCGCCGTGAAAGCTCGGCAGAGCGGACCTTGGCTTGGACAGCCTGGTAGTCGGCACGGGATGCATAGGCGCGCTGTAGATAGACTTCCAGGGGCAGAGCGGTCAGAGCCTGGTACGGCGCCTTTTCAGTAAGCACGAATTCCTGGCCTAGCGGCAGCCCGATGATGCGCGCGACTGTCAATCTCTGCTTGGCGAGGTCATTGCGGGCCACAATCAGTTGCTGCTGGCGGCTCTGCAATTCGACCCGGGATCGCAGCGTATCGATGGCTGGACTCACTCCGGCTTTTTGCTGGTCGGCGGCTTTGTCGTAGAGGGCCTGCGCGCTGTTGACCTGCGCCTCAGAGGTTTCCACGCGGGCGGCGGCGGCAATAGCCTGAAGATAAGCGTTGCCGATGGCGAGCACGACCGTTTCCCGAGCGTCCTTGTAGCTGAACTGCGCCGCCTTCACGTCTTCCGAGGCAGCGCGCTCTTTCTCGAGATCTTTGAAATTGAACAGCGACTGCCCCAAAGAGGCGCGCGCGTCAAAGTAGTTGAAGGCGGGCACGGTTCGAGGAAGGCTTGCGCTGCTCGTCCCTGGGGCGGCCAGCAGGGGAAAAAGCTTGTTGAAGCCCAGCGCGGCCAAACTCTGGTTTTGTACGTTTTCGATAACATGCGCACTGAGATTCGGGAGGAGTTCGCTCAGTTCTTTCCATCTCTGGCCACGAGTTGACTCGGCCTGGTCGGATGCCAGCAGAAGGCCTAGATTGTTCCTTAGCCCACGATCAATCGCTTCCTTGTAGTCGATCTGGAGCACTTGGGACGTAACGTTGCCCTCGGGGGCGCTACCGAGAAAAGGACTTTGCGTTCCCGGCAAGGAAATAGATGGCGTTGAGTAGGTGGGCGAGGTCCCGTTGCTATTCTGGCCGAACAGGCCAGTCACGGCAAACAGGGCAAATGCTGAGCAGAAATACGCCTTTGTTGAAACGTTCAATCTGCGCCACGTCCTTTGCGAGGATGCCCATCGCACTCCATGCCGGGACCCGGATGTTCTGCCATAACTTGCGGAATTTGATTCGTTTTTGACGAACCGCGATGCAAACGATTCCGCAGATTGCAGAGTCTTTCCATGATTTTCACCCGGTACGGAGGGCCATGGTTCGACACTCCAAGAATCGAGAACGACGACGCCCAAAGTCTAAATCATCCGGAGGTTCAATACCTTCAGTGCGTTGCCTAGTCAGGATTGCCCCCGATATGCTGGCGGCTGAGGTGGCTTTGGGACCATGCGAAAAGCTCTCGCATCCATGACTGTTCTATGCCTGGCAGCAAGTCTCGCCTGCGCGCAAAACGCCTTAGCTGAGCCCGACGCGAGCCGGAAGGTCATTTCACGCATTGCGCCCGCTTATCCCGAACTAGCCAAACGGATGCACTTACAGGGCGTGGTTAAAGTGGAAGCTGTGATCCGCCCCAACGGTGCCGTCAAATCAACGCGAGTACTGGGCGGATCTCCGGTCCTAGCGAATGCCGCAACCGATGCGGTAAGCAAGTGGAAATTTGAGCCCGGCCCAAGTGAAACCACTGAAGTAATCGAGCTGACATTCATCCCCCAGTGATTGCAGGCGCGAAGCTTCTGCTGCGCCGCGTAGGCCGAAGAAATTCACGACATGACACCCCATGCGGTAAGAGCGGCGAAACGTGCACTCGAGCGGCGTCAGCGGCGATATCCGCGATACCGCGCCGAGTTTCCGGTCACGCTGACTCTGCTTTCGAGTGAAGGACGTCAATCTCTGGACGCCCACTGCAAGGATTTGTCCGTCGCCGGGATCGGGGTGTTGATCGCTGAGGAACTGAACTTGGGTGAGGTGGTCGCTTTGGCCTTTGCGCCCCCCGGTTCGAGTGAGCCGTGGGAACTGCGCGCGGTGCTGCGGCATCGGCGCGGATACCACTATGGCTTCGAGTTCCTTTCGCTCTCCCAGCAGCACGGCGACGTGCTTCGAAAATATCTTCCCGGGCTCGAGCGGGCAGATTAAATGGGGGAACCCCTGATCTTGGATGGCGGTGGGGTGACTTAGGTCATCTTGAACGTGGAGGACCCTCGGTTCAAGCTAGACACGAGGTTTCAGGGGTAAAGGGAAGAGTGTCCATGAGCGCAGCAGCAGGAACTGACTGGACCAAAATACTGTCAGATCCGGACCTGGTCCGGCACGTGGGGAAATTGCTCCAGACGTACCGCGAAGCTCCGCCCGAAAAGCGGGAAGAGTCGCTGATAAAAGCGATGCGCGAGATCAAGGCGGGCGCTGCCAGCGCAGCCACAACCGCGGGCACCACCGCTGCCGCCGCCCCGGAACACGTTCCAACCGCCACTACCGCACCCCCATTCGAACCCGACCTGTTCAGTCCCAACTGGGGTAGCGACCGGCGCCGTCACCCGCGGCTGAAGTGTTTCCTGGCCGTTGAACTGCGTGTAGATGACGCTCCGACACCAATCTGGGGAAATCTCTCCAACACCAGCGTTGGTGGATGTCTGGTCGAAACGGCGAACCCCGTCAAGCCCGGAGCCAAGGTCGAAATCGGGCTCTGGCTGGCCAACGGAAAAATCTGGGTGAAAGGGTTTGCCCTCAGCGGCGTCGTCACCCGTAGTGGTCCGGCCACCGGAGTACGGGTTCATTTCGACTCCATGGCTCCGCAAGAGCGCGACAGCCTGCGTCAGTTCCTGAAGTTCGTACAGGAGACAACTCGGGCCTACCAGACCGAAAATAGCTACGCCCAGCTACTCAAGTAGGTCCCGTTTCCTCGCTCGCCAGTTTTTCAACTGGGATTAATCCACGCATTGCCGGAAATTGATACACTTCTGCGTATTGAACCCTTTCTGTTCTCGGGAACTCTAACTTAGTGTGGTCGACCCATCGCCCTTGGGCGCATGTGCCCAAACTGGAGGAGCAGAGTCGTATGGTAGCCAGTGAGCAGGTTTTGCTAACAGCACAGCAGGTTGACACGTTGTGCATCAACACGATTCGCACCCTGGCGATTGATGCCGTGCAGCAGGCAAACTCGGGTCATCCCGGCGCGCCCATGGGTCTGGCGCCGGTAACGTATTGTCTGTGGCAACAGTTCCTGCGCTACGATCCAGCGGATCCGACATGGCTCAACCGCGATCGCTTCGTGCTCTCCAATGGACACGCGTCCATGCTGCTCTACGCCATTCTCCATCTGGCGGAGGTGCGGCAGGTCGGCAAGGATGGCCAGGTCTCGAAGGAACTGGCGGTGCCGATGGAAGAGATCAAGCGCTTTCGGCAGTTGGGCAGCCGCACTCCGGGGCATCCCGAATCGCACCTCACTTCTGGCGTTGAAACGACAACGGGGCCGCTGGGGCAAGGCGTGGGCAACAGCGTGGGAATGGCGATCGCGGCCAAGTGGCAGGCGGCGAATTTCAATCGGCCCGGCCTCGAGATCTTGGATTACAACGTGTACGCCATGTGCAGCGACGGCGACCTGATGGAAGGGATCGGCGGCGAGGCGGCTTCTCTGGCCGGGCATCTGAAGCTTTCGAATCTTTGCTGGATGTACGACAACAATCACATCACTCTCGACGGGCCTGCCGATTGGTCGTTCAGCGAAGATGTTGCGACGCGCTTCATTGGCTACGGCTGGAACGTGACGCGGGTTGTCGACGCGAATGATCTGGAGATGCTGGCGCGGGCCTTCGAAGTGTTCAAGAAGACTACCGACCGGCCGACTCTGATCATCGTGGACAGCCACATCGGATACGGTTCCCCGCACAAACAGGACACGAATGCGGCCCACGGGGAACCGCTGGGCGAAGAAGAAGTGCGGCTGGTCAAGAAGTTCTATGGTTGGCCGGAGGATGCGAAGTTTCTGGTGCCCGAGGGTGTGCGCGAGCATTTTCGCGAAGGCGTCGGCAAGCGCGGTCGTGACTTTCACGCGCAGTGGTCGAAACTTTTCGGCGAGTATTCACAGAAGTATCCGGATTTGGCGGAGCGCCTGCGGTGCATGCAGCATCGCGAGCTGCCGGCGGGTTGGGACAAGAATTTGCCCACGTTCCCGGCTGACGCCAAAGGCGTCGCCACTCGTGAGAGTTCGGGCAAGGTGCTAAACGCTCTGGCGCAGAACATTCCGTGGCTCATTGGCGGATCGGCGGATTTGGCGACCTCTAATAAGACGGCGCTGAAATTCGAAGGGGCGGGGGATTTTGAGGGTGGCAATTACGCCGGGCGCAACCTGCACTTTGGCGTGCGCGAGCATGTGATGGGCGCAAGCGTGAATGGGATGATCGTGTCGAACATTCGAGCCTTCGGCGCCACGTTTTTCAACTTCAGCGATTACATGCGGGCGAGTATCCGCCTGTCAGCGCTGATGGAGATTCCTTCGATATTCATCTACACGCATGACTCGATTGGAGTGGGAGAAGATGGCCCCACGCATCAGCCCATCGAGCAACTGGCCTCGCTGCGTGCCATGCCGAATTTGATCGTGCTGCGGCCGGGCGACGCCAACGAAGTGGTCGAAGCCTGGAAGATTATTGCGCAGCTGAAGCATTCGCCTGTGGCACTCGTATTGACGCGGCAGAATCTGCCGACGCTGGATCGTTCCAAGTATGCGCCGGCCTCGGGCGTCGCCAAGGGAGCGTACGTGCTGGCCGATGCCCCGGGCGGAAAGCCCAGCGTGATCCTGATTGGAACCGGCAGCGAGTTGTCTTTGTGCGTGGAGGCTTACGAGAAACTGAAGGCGGAAGGGGTCGCAGCCCGCGTGGTCAGCATGCCTTCGCAGGAAATTTTTGAGCAGCAGGACGCCGCCTACAAAGAGAGCGTTTTACCCTCCAATGTGACCGCGCGGGTTTCGGTGGAGATGGCCGCGACCTTCGGCTGGGAACGATATGTCGGTCTTAAGGGTCGGAAGGTGGGGATGCATCGTTTTGGAGCTTCTGCGCCGCTCAAAGATTTGTTGAAGTTTTTTGGATTCACCGTGGACACGGTCGTTGCCGAGGCGCGTGCGGCGATGGCCGGATAGTCTGCCAACGATACTGCTTTATGTCCGTTCCACGCGCGAGAGAGACGTAGCAAGCTACGTCTCTACGAATGGGAAATCTTAGGAGGTCATTGTGCAGCCAACTGGAGTCATTGAAAATGCGAAAGCGACCAAGAATCCGCTGAGAGAATTGCTTAATTACGGACAGTCGATGTGGCTCGACTACATTCGGCGCGATTTGTTCACCACCGGCAAGCTCAAACAGTTGATCACCGAAGACGGTCTGCGGGGAATGACTTCGAACCCGGCGATCTTTGAGAAAGCCATCGCCGACAGTTCTCTCTATGACGACATGTTGAAGTCGCTGGCGTCGCGCGCGGATCTCGATACTACGAGCCGCTATGAGCAGATCGCCATCCGCGACATTCAGGACGCGGCCGACACCCTGCGCCCGGTCTATGACGAGTCGAAATTCCGTGATGGCTATGTCAGTCTCGAGGTTTCGCCGTACTTAGCTCGCAAGACACAGGAGACGATGGACGAAGCACGGCGCCTGTGGAAGACGGTGCAGCGCGAAAACGTAATGATCAAGGTTCCGGGCACGGCGGAGGGAATTCCCGCCATTCGACAGTTGATCGGCGAAGGCATCAACATCAACGTGACCCTCCTGTTTGCGCAGGAAGTGTACGAGAAAGTTGCTGAGCAGTATGTTGCCGGGCTTGAGGATCTGGCCGGGCGCGGGGGCAAGCTGAACAAGATGGCTAGCGTGGCCAGCTTCTTCATCAGCCGCATCGATACGCTCATCGATTCCCTGCTGAATGAGCGCTTGAAGACCGCGGACTCCAGCCAGGAGGCGCTGCTCAAGAGTCTGCTGGGCAAGGTCGCGATTGCCAACGGAAAACTCACCTATCAGGCCTACCAGCGCATCTTCAGCGGACCGCGCTGGCAGGCACTTGCGTCTAAAGGTGCCCAGACCCAGCGGGTGCTGTGGGCCAGCACGAGCACGAAGAACCCACACTATCGCGATGTGATCTACGTCGAAGAGTTGATCGGGCAAGACACGGTGAACACCATGCCTCCGGCCACGATCGACGCCTTCCGCGACCACGGGCGCCTTCGCAACGCGCTCACGGAGGATGTGGCGGGCGCCGGCAAAGTGATGCAGGGTCTCGCGCGCGCCGGAATTTCGATGAAGGAAGTTACCGACAAGTTGACCGACGACGGCGTCAAGTTGTTCGCCGACGCCTTTGACAAGCTGCTGGCTGCGGTCGCGAAGAGCACCGCGATAAAAGGATAGATCGTGAGTGCACTCCAGACTTCCCTGCCGGAACCGCTGGCTGTAGTGGTAAAAGCGACGGTGGCCGATTGGCAGTCAGGCGGCAAGATTGCGCGCCTTTGGCAGCGGGATGCGACGCTGTGGACCGGCAGCGACGAGTCCAACTGGCTGGGCTGGCTCGACATTGTCGCCGAGCAGGTGGCGCAGCAAGAGCAACTGCAAAAAGTCGCCAAAGAAGTGCAGCAGCGCGGCTTCCAGCACGTGCTCCTGCTCGGAATGGGCGGGTCGAGCCTTTGTCCGGAAGTTCTGCGCATGACCTTCGGCCGGTTCAATCACTTCCCTACCCTGCATGTGCTCGACTCCACCGACCCGGCGCAGGTCAAAGCATTCGAGCATCAGATCGACATTGCGAAGACACTTTTTATTGTCTCGAGCAAATCCGGGAGCACGCTCGAACCTAACATCTTCAAGCAGTATTTTTTCGAGCGTACGCGGCAGGCGGTAGGAGTCACGAAGGCGGGGAGTCACTTCATCGCCATCACCGACCCGGGATCGAAGATGCAGCAAGTCGCCGAAGCGGATCGCTTCCTGCATATCTTTTTCGGGCGCCCCTCCATCGGCGGACGGTACTCGGCGCTATCGAACTTCGGCATGGTTCCGGCGGCAGTGATGGGGTTGGATACGAAGAAGTTTCTCGGCCACGCCGCCGAGATGGTGAGCGCCTGCAAGGCGACCGCGGTGGAAGAAAATCCCGGCGCTATGCTCGGCATCATTCTCGGCACGGCGGCGAAAGCAGGGCGCGACAAGGTCACCATCATCACCTCACCCGCCATCTCGGATCTGGGGGCGTGGCTGGAGCAACTGATTGCCGAATCGACCGGGAAAATTGGAAAAGGCATTATTCCGGTTGACCGGGAGAGTTTGTCTGCACCCGATGCGTACGGCAAAGATAGAGTGTTCGCTTACGTACGGCTGGAGTCAGGCGCGGACGCCGTTCAGGATGCCAAAGTCGCGGCCATCGAAAAGGCTGGGCATCCGGTGGTGCGCATCGCAATGTCGGACATCTACGAATTGGGCGCGGAGTTTTTCCGGTGGGAGATTGCTACGGCGGTTGCCGGCTCGATTATTGGGATCAATGCTTTCAACCAGCCCGATGTCGAAGCCAGCAAAATTGCCACTCGTAACCTGACCTCCGAGTACGAGAAAAATGGATCGCTTCCCGCAGAAGAGCCGATCGTCGAAGATGGCGGCATCAAGCTGTTCACCGACGAGATAAATGCGGCTGAACTGGCGAAGGCGGCGGGTGGCGACCAGTCGCTTGCCGGATATCTCAAGGCACACTTCGCGCGCATCAAAGACTGCGATTATTTCGCGGTTCTCGGCTACATCCAGATGAGTGACGAGAATGAAGCGAGCCTGCAGTCTTTGCGGCACGCGGTTCGCGACAGCAAGCACGTCGCGACTTGCCTGGGATTCGGGCCGAGGTTCCTGCACTCGACGGGGCAGGCTTACAAAGGCGGACCGAACTCCGGCGTGTTTCTGCAAATAACTTGCGATGATTCGGTCGAACTGCCGGTTCCGGGACAAAAGTACACGTTCGGAGTAGTAAAGGCAGCGCAGGCGCGCGGGGACTTCCAGGTTCTGGCGGAGCGTGGACGCCGGGCGCTGAGGGTACATCTGAAGAGCAATTTGAAGGCGGGGCTGGCGACGTTGTTGGCGGCGGTGCAGAAAGCGCTCTAGATTCTTTTTCGTGGAACGCATGCGAGGCCGAGACGGCCTCGCGACTGCCGGCGGGACGCCGGCGGTACAGGAGCGAGGCATGCAATTAGGAATGGTGGGTTTGGGCCGTATGGGCGCGAATATGAGTCGGCGCCTGATGCGCGGCGGACATCAGATGGTGGTCTCCGATCTCAGCGCCGACTCGGTAAAAGGGTTGGTGGGCGAGGGAGCGAAGGGATCGAGTTCGCTCGAAGACTTGATCGCGAAACTGACGCCTCCGCGTGCGGTTTGGATTATGGTTCCGGCGGGCGGACCAACGGAAAAGACCGTGCAGACGCTCGCTCAGCACCTGCAGGCTGGCGACGCCATCATCGACGGCGGCAACTCGTATTTCAAAGATGACGTACGCCGCGCCAAGGAACTGGCACCCAAAGGCATCCACTACATCGACGTGGGAACCAGCGGCGGCGTCTGGGGATTGGAGCGCGGCTATTGCATGATGATCGGCGGCCCTAAGGAAGCCGTGCAGCGCCTCGATCCAATTTTCAAGACACTCGCGCCCGGCATCGGCGATATTCCCCGAACTCCGGGACGAGAGAAACTGGGCGGCACCGCCGAACAGGGCTACATTCACTGCGGACCTTCCGGTTCCGGACACTTCGTGAAGATGGTGCACAACGGAATCGAGTACGGGCTCATGCAGGCCTACGCGGAAGGCTTCGATATTTTCAAGAACGCGACCAGCAAGGAATTGCCAGAGGATATTCGCTACGACCTGAATCTCCCCGATATCGCTGAGGTATGGCGGCGAGGCAGCGTAGTCAGTTCCTGGCTGCTCGATCTGACGGCGATGGCGCTGGCGGAAAATCCTACGCTCTCTGAATACGAGGGCTACGTACAGGATTCGGGCGAAGGCCGCTGGACGATTCAAGCCGCAGTCGATGAGGCAGTGCCAGCGGACGTGCTGACGGCGGCGCTTTATGTGCGTTTCCGTTCCCGCCAGCAGCATACTTTCGCAGAGAAAATGCTGTCTGCCATGCGTCAGAAGTTCGGCGGGCATGTGGAGGCGGGCGCGGCTAAGAAGCAAAAGACTGCTTAGAGCGAAATGCTCTTTCATACACGATTTCAGAGGATTCATTCATGGCTCAATTAGCGGAACAGCCAACGTCAGCCCCGCCGCGTATCGGCAGGCAGAGCGATCCCTGCATCATGGTGATCTTTGGCGCAGCCGGCGATCTAACCGGGAGGATGCTGATCCCCGCCCTCTACAACCTCGCGCGAGCCGGGCTGCTTTCGCAGGAGTTCGCGGTGGTGGGCGTAGCGCGCGCACAACTGTCGAGCGACGACTTTAAGAAAAAAGTCTACGACGACGTCAAGGAGTACTGCGGCGAGTGCGTGGACAACGATCTCTGGGAATGGTTCATGAACCGTTTCTACTATCTTGCCGGGGACTTCGGCGACGCCGCGCTCTACGGGAAGCTGAAAGACTTTCTCGCGAAGGTAAATCAGGATCACTCCACACACGAAAACTTCTTCTACTACCTGGCCACGGCGCCCAGTTTCTTTGGGCCGATCGTGGAGCAACTCGCGTCCGCCGGATTGATGGAGCAGAAGGACGGACATTGGCGGCGCGTGGTGATTGAGAAGCCCTTCGGACACGATCTGGAATCGGCAAAGCAACTGAACCAGCAACTGCTCAAGGTGGCGGAAGAAACGCAGATTTACCGCATCGATCACTATCTGGGCAAAGAGACGGTGCAGAACATCATGGCGTTCCGCTTCGCCAATGGAATCTTTGAGCCCGTCTGGAACCGCCGCTACATTGACCACGTGCAGATCTCCGTGGCCGAGACCGTGGGTGTAGAGGGACGCGGAAGCTATTTCGATCACGCCGGCTCGCTACGCGACATGGTACCGAATCACATTATGCAGCTCATCTCGCTCACCGCAATGGAGCCGCCGATTTCCTTCGACGCCAACGCGGTTCGCGACGAGCAGGCCAAGATTCTGCACGCCATACAGCCTCTGGGCGACGAGGAAGTTTTGAGCCGCACCGTGCGCGGCCAGTACGGCGACGGAACCGAGGACGGCAAGCGGGTCACGGCCTATCGCTCCGAGCCCGACGTCCCCGCCGATTCGCGGACGGAAACTTTTGTGGCCATGAAGCTGCTGATCGACAACTGGCGCTGGGCCGACGTTCCGTTCTACCTCCGAACCGGGAAGCGCATGCCGGTGCGTAATACTCATATCGTGATACAGTTCCGACGGGCGCCCTTCGTGCTCTTCCGTGACACGCCCGTCGAACACCTCATGCCGAACCAGTTGGTGCTGCACATTCAGCCTGAAGAAGGAATTTCGCTCCAATTCGCGGCCAAGGTGCCCGGTCCGGTCATGCGTCTGGGAACGGTGGACATGAACTTCGAATATCAGGAATACTTTGGCAGGCAGCCCAGCACGGGATACGAGCGTCTGCTGCATGACTGTATGATTGGAGATCAGACGCTGTTTCAGCGCGCGGACATGGTGGAAGCCGGTTGGTCGGTGGTCAGTCCGATGCTCGACATCTGGAAGGCGCTGCCACCCCGCAATTTCCCCAATTATGCGTCGGGCACCTGGGGACCAAAGGATGCCGACGAGCTACTGGAGCGCGACGGCCGCCGCTGGAGGAATTTCGAGAAATGATTCTGGCCGGCGATATTGGCGGGACCAATGCCAGGCTTGCATATTTTCAACCCCAAAATGGCCATCTCCGCCTCGTCTCCGAGCGTGTTTTCCCCAGTCGCGAGCACAGCGAACTCGGCGACATTGTCAGCCAGTTTCTGAATGATTCCAGCACGCGTCCGGAGGTGGCGTGTTTTGGAATCGCCGGCCCGGTGCGCAACGGGCGGGTGGAGACTTCAAACCTCCCGTGGGTGATCGAGCAATCGAGCCTGGCCAAGCGAATTCATCTCCCGACACTGCTGATCAATGATCTGGAAGCCAGCGCCTGGGGAATTGGAGCGCTGGTCCCGGCAGACCTGGTGGCATTGAACCACGTCAGCGGACCAGTCTCCGGCAACCAGGCGGTGATTGCGCCGGGAACAGGTCTGGGAGAAGCCGGGCTTTTCTGGGACGGAAGCCGCCATCACGTCTACGCCTGCGAAGGCGGACACACCGACTTTGCCCCGCAGGGAGAGTTGCAGATCGCGTTGCTCCGGTTTTTGCAGGCGCGTTTTGGGCACGTCAGCTACGAGCGCGTCCTGTCCGGTCCTGGCCTGGTGAATGTTTACGAATTTCTGCGTGACAGTGGAATCGGCAAGGAATCTCCGGAGTTGGCCGTTGAAATGAATTCGACCGACCCGGCGGCGGCAATTTCCCGGGCTGCGATCGACGCTTCCTCCTCTTTGGCGGAGAAGGCGCTTGACCTGTGGATCTCCGTGTATGGTGCCGAGGCCTCCAATCTGGCCCTCAAGGCGATGTCGACCGGCGGACTTTTCCTGGCGGGCGGAATCTCGCCGAAGATTCTCTCCAAGCTTTCTGCGCCGCTGTTCATCCAGGCGTTCCTCGATAAGGGTCGCCTGCGTCCGCTCGTAGAAGCAATTCCAGTACAAGTGGTCACCAACGAGAAAGCGGGGCTCCTGGGAGCGGCACGCTGTGCGGCGGTTCGAGGCTGCCGGAGCTGAATCCTGCGCCTATGCAAGACGGGAGTGATGTCTTTTGACTTCCTCGGTGGAAATTCGGACGCTGAATACTCCCCAGGAGTTATTCGAAGGAGCGGCGGAGTTAGTGGCTAGCGCCGCCAGTGAGGCGGTGGCTGATCGGGGCCGATTCACCATCGCCCTGTCGGGCGGCTCCACCCCCAAGAGTCTCTACACTCTGCTCGCGACCAACGCGCGTACTTCTCTGCCCTGGGATCGCATGTATTTTTTCTTCGGCGACGAACGGCATGTGCCTCCTACTGACCCCGAGAGCAACTATCGCATGGCCGATGAAGCGATGCTCTCGAAAATTCCGGTGGCGCCGGGCAACGTGTTTCGCGTGCAGGCGGAGAATCCTGATGCTGAGGCTGCCGCCGAAGCGTACGAGCAGACGCTGCGAAGGTTCTTTGCGCTGGAAGCAGGGCAGGTTCCTTCGTTCGATCTCATCCTTCTCGGCATGGGCCCGGACGGGCACACGGCATCTCTTTTCCCCGGCACCGAGGCATTGAACGAAAAATCAAAGCTCGTTGTAGCCAACTGGGTCGAGAAATTGAAGACTCACCGCATCACTCTGACACTGCCGGTCTTGAATGCGGCGCAGTGCGTCGCGTTTCTGGTCAGCGGGACGGACAAGGCGCCTGTGCTCAAGTCAGTGTTGGAAGGTGACGCCTCAGGTGAGCAGTATCCCGCAAAACTGGTACGCCCCGCCCAGGGAAAGCTGATCTGGTTGCTGGATCGGGCTGCCGCGAGCGGCCTTTCGAGTGGAGGCCTGAACTAGCCCCGCCAGTCGCAGATTTCCTTCAGGCCTTTGCCGCGGGCGTGCTCGAAAAGCCGCACGCGATGGCGGGAGTGCTCAAATTCGTGAATGTCGGCCCAAACCTCGGCCTGCCAGCCGCTGTCGTGCGCCGAAGATTCGCCGCAGGTTGCGCAGCGGGTGTGAAGGGTGACCGGAGTGGCCTCCGCTCCGGCGGGCGTCGCCCCCGGCAGTTCGATAAAGATACAGCGTACTTCCTCGATCTCGTCGTTGGCGTCCAGAATGTGTTCGTAGCGCAACAGGTATCCGAAGGCTAATTTCCTGGCTTCACCCTCGGCTTCGGAACGGGTATGGAAAGGCCCGTATTCTGCCCGCAGCTGCTCGGTAGAGTCGCACGCCATCCAGAAGATTTCTTTGTAGGCCATCGCAGGTTTCGCCCTGGGGTTGCGAAATCTAGTTGCGAATCACGGTCGCGAAGCCCACTCGAGGCTGCTGTTGAGCCCGCACTAGACCATCAGCGACCACAGTGCAATTCGCGGGCCGCAGCCAACAATCGCTCAAACCATTGTGGCCGATGAAGTTATTGGATCTGGCCTCCAGACTTACGCGGCAGGGTGGTGAAACCTTTTGCAGAATATCGTCATGCCGACTTACCGTCGGAGGCAGGGGTACTTGGCTCCCCTGCCTCTTGCCTTCAATTTCACTTCAATCTTTCGCCGAGCCCCCTCCGAGGAGACATTAGCCCGCATTATTCGTGAGACATCGCGAGCGCCCAGTCATTGGTGCGAAGTGGGTTGTAAATCCCGATAGTTGGGGTTGGTCGAGCAAAGGAGGAAAGAATCGAAGAGTTCCGAGATCGGGATCTCAAGTTTCAGAATGGAGAGACAGGGGCGCCGTGACCGTCGTCGGTGTGGAATTCCGTTGAGTTGGTAAACCGGAAAGGGACTTAGCCGGTTGCCGCGCCGAGCGCCAGAACCACACGGCGGAAGGCGGGTAGAAACGGGAAGGAAGCGGGCAGATGAACGACGATGCGCCGTACCGAAACCAAGACCCGAGCGCCTAGCTTCAGCAGTCGTTCGCGCAACATGCAAACTTGAGCGCGGGCACAAGCGGTTCCGGCAGCCCGCAAGCGCAACTCCTGCATCAAGACGTAGGCCGCGGCGGTGAGTAGGACGCGAAACTGGTTGGCCCAGAAGCTGGTACAACTGGTGCGGTCGATCTCGAGGTCGTGCAGCTCCTTTATACGATTCTCTATGTCACCGCGCTGGCAGTAGACGTGTTGGTAAATCCACTGCGGACTCTGTTTCATGTTGGTGATGACAAATCGGGGATTGTCTTTGGGGTCCTTATCAGCAGCACAAACGACTTCGGCTTTGATGATGACGCGGCGCATACCTGGCCACTTTCCCGCCTTGTAGCGGACTTCCCCGTAAATATGTTCGGTCTTCCCGCTGCGTCGCGAGAGCCGGCGCGCTCGCCGCATTCCGGTTTCTGCGACGCGCTTCAACACTGCATTCTTGGCCATCGCGACCACATATTCGACTCGGGGCTGGGCGTCCAGAAACTCGAACACGGCCGGGTGCGCGAACCCGCCATCCAGGCGTACCCGAATCTGTACTCCAGGAAGATGGTGACGAATCATCCTCACCAAACGCCGCAGCATGGCGACTGCGCCCACCGCTGCTCCCACGTTGCCAGGCCGTAACACCGCGGCGCACAGATACTGTTCGGCTTCGTCGTTGAAGCTGACAAAACCCATCACTGGCAGGTAGCAGCAGGTATCGTAATGTCCGTTGAAGAAGGACAATTGCTGAGCGCCGTGCGTGGGATCGTCGGTTGGGTCCAGATCGATGGTGACGCGATAGGCGCGATGGCGTAGCCGCTTGGCGTGACGCCGGATCACACTCTCGGCCAGCAACTCGCCCGCTCGATAGAGTTCCTTGACCCCAACTCCGTTCTCGAAACGCGACAACGTCGGCTGCGAAGCCAGATCGCGACCCTCGATCGGATCGCGATCCAAAAGCAATTTGTGAATCGGGTCTCCGGACAGCCGAGCCGAATCGTTGGTATCGGGGTACCCGCAGGCGATCGAGAACACTCGCTGCGCCACCAACTCGCGCAACGAATGATCGACCTTACCCGCTTGCCGATCTTTTTTGTTTTTTTTGTTAGGTCTATCGCAGGCCGTCATGGGTTGGTGAGTTCGGGACGAGGAGACTGCGCCAATCAAACGCCAAGCGCCTGCTCGCCCTCAAACCGTAGGGCGCTTGGAATTTCGGTCGCTTCCGCGGGCGGCGGCCAGTTTCTGCCGCCGTGGCTGGCCACGTACATCGCCAACTCCAGCCGGCTCCAAACGCCAAGTTTGTCGAAGGTGCTGCGGAGGTGGTTTTTGATCACCTGTTCGGTGGTGCCGATGATCTTTCCGATTTCGCGGTTGGTCAGACCTTGCCACACGAGAATGGCGACCTGAATTTCTTTTGGAGTAAGGCGCTCGCGAGGCATCATGACTGCATTCCCTCCTTGTCGAGGATGGCGATGGCCAGTTTTACGCGTTTGCGGCCATCCCGGATTCCGGCGCGCAAGAACAGCGTGCGCAGGTGCTGCTTAACGGTGCGCGGGCTGATGTTGAGCTGGCCCGCAATCTCCTTGTTGCTGCAACCCTGCACCAGCAGATTCAACACCTGCTGGTCGCGGGGGGTAACTTTGACTTGTTCCAGATCCACCATGCTTCCCTCCTGCCTTTGGAAATCAAACTCGCTTTGTAAGCACGGCTTTCGCGAATTGTTCGCGGTGTACGGCCAGGCAAGCTAAGCCTTTCGTTCTCCAGTACATGGGGCCCGAAACCAGCGTTTCAGGTGGCTTTCAGAAAGCACGTGCTAGGCTGTGCACGTTCCGATTTGGGATGCTGTCGGACGGCCAGATCCGAAGTACCGCCGCTTTTGAAGCTGAGGCTTTCGCTTTTTGAGCGGAACCGGGCGCGTTCGGAAGCTGGCGCACGACCGCGATTTTATCTCCGTTGATCCTTTGTCCTCAGGCGTTTTCAGTCTCCGCCCGCGGCCAAGGTTTATTTCGAGGTGACCGTGAAGACTCATCGCTGCAACCGGCTCGTGTTCGACCATGGCGTCTCCCACATTGGCCCAGCCACTGGGTTCGGGATTCTCATTTTGGGGCTTTTGGTCGCCTCGCCGAGTTTTGCACAGGTCCAGAAATTGGCAGCTCAGACTCAGGGCGGCGATTCGACGGCGACCACGGGGGCACCCTTAACCATCACGCTGCAAGATGCGCTTCAGCGGGCTCGCCTGAACGATCCACAATATCGCTCTGCGATCACGGACTTTGGCCTGGCGCGCGAAGACCGAGTGCAGGCCCGCGCCGGACTGCTGCCCAACCTGAACTACAACAATTCGTTCATCTACACGGAAGGAAGTGGGCCGCTACCGGCGACTTGCGCAACCCCAAACCCAATGGTGAGCTGCCCCAATTCACGGTTCATCGCCAACAATGGTGTGCACGAATACATCAGCCAGGCGGACGTACATCAGTCTCTCTCCCTCACGAATTTTGCGGATTACCGGCGGTCGTCCGCTCTTCTGGCGCAGGCGAGGGCCAAAGCCGAACTGGCCACACGCGGTCTGGTGGTCACGGTAACCCAGTCCTACTACGGGCTGGTGGTGGCGCAGCGCAAGTACGCGACCGCGCAGCGCGCGGCCGCGGAGGCAGCCCGGTTTCTCGACATCAGCCAGAAGCTGGAAAGCGGGGGCGAAGTCGCGCACGCAGACGTGATCAAAGCGCGGATTCAATCCCAGCAGCAACAGCGCGACCTGCAGGAGGCGCAACTGGACATGGAGCGCAGCCGGCTCGACCTGGCGGTGTTGCTGTTTACCGATTTCAATCAGGACTTCGCCGTGGTCGATGACCTCCAGACTCCCGAGCCCTTGCCCAGTTTTGCCGAAATCGAAACCTCCGGCAAGAAGAACAATCCTGAGCTCCGCGCGGCATTGGCCGCATACCAGGCGGCAAATCACGAAGTTTCGGCGGCCTGGGGAGGCCTGCTGCCCTCCCTCAGCCTGGATTATTTCTACGGCATCGATTCCAACAAGTTCGCCACCCGCAACAACGGCGTACGGAACCTGGGATACTCCACCGTGGCCACGCTGCAGATTCCGATTTTCAGTTGGGGATCGGATCGCAGCAAACTCAAGCAGGCGGAACTGCGCCGCGATCAGGCGAACGTCGAGTTGACGCACGCCCAGAAACAACTGCTCAGCCACTTGCGCCAGTTCTACAGTGAGGCCGAAACCGCGCGCTCGGAAATGGAATCGCTCGCCAGTTCCGCGGAAATTGCGGCGGAGAGCCTACGCCTGACCACCTTGCGCTACCAGGCCGGAGAATCCACCGTGCTGGAGGTGGTCGACGCGCAAAATACGCTGACCCAGGCGCGCAACGCCTACGATGATGGCCAGTCCCGATACCGCGTCGCTGTGGCAAACTTACAGACGCTGACAGGAACCTTCTAACCGCATGAACTCTATCGAACCCGGCCACAACCCAGATCACGAGCCAAACAACGCCCGCAAAGGTGCTAGGTTGCGCCGCATCCTCGCTTCCGGTGTCGCCACATTCGGCTTGCTGCTGCTCGTGGGCTGCTCGTCCGACAAGGGCGACAAGGAACCGACCGTCAGCGTGCAGGTCGCTCCGGTGGAAAAAACCACGATTCAGCACACAATCACGACGCAGGCAATTCTGTTCCCCCGGCAGCAGGCGGCGATCGTGCCCAAGATCAGTGCTCCAGTGCAGAAATTCCTGGTGAAGCGCGGCAACCCGGTGCATGAGGGAGAATTGCTGGCCGTGCTCGAGAACCGCGATCTCAGCGCCGCCGCCCAGGACACCAAAGGCGCGTTTGACCAGGCGGAAGCTACCTACGAAACCACCACCGCGGCGGGCCTGCCTCAAGAAATCCAGAAAGCCGAGGCCGACGCGCAGCAGGCTCAGCAGGCGCTCGATGCGCAGGAGAAAATCTTTCAGAGCCGCCAGCAACTGTTCGATCAAGGTGCGCTGCCGCGCAAGGAACTCGACCAGTCGCGCGTCGACATCACCCAGGCTCGCAACCAGTATGCGATCGCCAAGAAACACCTTGACGACTTAATGGCCATCGGAAAGCAACAGGAACTTAAATCCGCCAAGGGACAATTGGAATCGGCCAAGGGGAAATATCTCGGGGCGCAGGCTCAACTCAGCTATTCAGAAATTCGTAGCCCGATCGATGGCGTCGTCACCGACCGTCCCCTGTATCCCGGCGAAATGGCGGCAGCTGGCACTCCTTTGATCACGGTCATGGATATTTCCTCAGTGATCGCCAAGGCGCACATTCCGCAGAATGACGCCGCCACGCTGAAAGTGGGCGACAAAGGAACCATGACCGTACCCGGAGTCGACGAACCGATCGAGGGCAAAGTCACGGTCGTCAGCCCGGCGCTCGATCCCAGCAGCACCACGGTGGAAGTCTGGTTCGAGGCCAGAAATCCCAAGCACGCACTGAAACCGGGGACGAGCGTGCAACTGACGCTCACCGCGCAGACCGTGAAAGACGCGCTGATCATCCCAGCGAGCGCAGTCGTCAGCGCGCCCGACGGAACTCCTACCGTCATGATCGCGGGAACCGACGGCCGCGCCCACCAGAAACCGGTCAAGCTAGGCATCCGCAACGGCGACGACGTGCAGATTCTCGACGGCGTCACTGAGGCCGACAAAGTTGTAGCCAGCGGGGCTTACGGACTGCCCGACAAAACCAAGATCAAGATCGAAGCGGCGGAGGCCCCGGCAGAAGGGGAAGGATCAAAGGCCGCCGGCGAGGGATCGAAAAAGGAATCAAAGGCTCCGAGTGGGGGATCCGATGAGAAATAATCGGTGCGGAGCGTCTGCGTGAGCACACTGATCGCCGGTAAGCCCATTGGCCAGCGCGCGAGCGGGCAGCACTGGATTGCACAGCACTCCAGGCCCGTGATCTTTCTGATTCTGACGTTCGGGCTGCTGGGAGCGTATCTCGCCTTTACCATCCCGGTGTCCGTCTTCCCGTCCACGGATTTTCCCCGGGTTCTGATCGCGGTCGACAACGGCGTTATGCCCATCGACCAGATGATGGTCACGATCACGCGGCCGCTGGAGGAAGCTGTCAACAGCGTGCCCGGATTGCTCAATGTCCGCTCCATCACCAGCCGCGGATCCGCCGAGGTCGATCTCTATTTGCGCTGGGACGTCGATATGTTCCAGACGCTGCAATACGTGAATGCCGCGATTTCGCGGGTGCAGCCCGAACTACCCTCCACCGCGAAAATCGAAGCGCATCGCATGACCTTCGCGGCTTTTCCCATCATCGGCTACAGCCTCACCTCCGACAGCGTGCCGCAGACCAAGCTCTGGGAAATGGCGACCTACGAGATGAAGCCGCGTCTCAACCGCCTGGAAGGCGTTTCCACGGTGATTATCCAGGGCGGGCAGGAGCCGGAATTTTATGTCACTCCCGATCCGGCTAAGTTGCTGGCGGCGGGCGTCACCGTGTCTGACATCCTCGATGCGGTGCGGCGCACCAACCTGATCGACTCACCGGGATTGTTGGAGAGGAACCACCAACTTTATTTGAGCCTGGTCAACGGCCAGGTCCGGACGCCTGAAGAAATTGCCAACGCGGTCATCAAGAGCACTCCTGCGGGAATTCCGGTTCGTATCGGCGATATCGCGAACGTGGCACCGGGCGTAAAGCCCGTCTACACCGTTGTCACGGCCGGCGGTAAGCCTGCCGTCCTGCTCAATATCAATCGCCAGCCTGATGGCAACACGGTACAGGTGGCGCAGGAAGTGCACGACGAAATCGATCGCCTCCGCAAAACACTTCCGCCCGGCGTTCACATCGAGCCTTTCTATGACCAGTCGATCATCGTGGCCGACTCGATCAAGAGCGTGCGCGATGCCATCCTGCTGGGCCTGATTCTCGCTTCGATCATTCTGGTGGTATTCCTTCGCGACTGGGGCACTTCGCTGGTCGCCGGGCTGGTCATTCCCGTGACCGTCATGGTCACCTTCATCGCTCTCAAGGTGATGGGACAGACGTTCAATCTGATGACGCTGGGCGGACTGGCTGCGGCCGTAGGACTCGTCATCGATGACGCGATCGTGGTAGTGGAGAATATCGTCCTGCATCGCGACGCGGGGCAAGGACGGCTCGAGGCCATCGGCAGCGCACTGAAAGAAATTACGATTCCGCTGATCGGCTCGACCATCACGCCCGTCGTGGTTTTCATTCCTCTCATCGTGATCACCGGCGTTACGGGCGTCTTCTTTCGAGCCTTGGCAGTGACCATGACGGTATCGCTGCTAACGTCGCTGGCGCTGGCGGTGACGTGGACTCCGACGCTGAGCCAATATTTCATCCGGGGACGGCACCACAAAGAAGAATCGGAACCGGATTCATCCGCCTCCAACGGTGCAGAAGGCTCCGAAGAAAATGACAACGCGATGAAGTTGCTTGCCGCCGAGGAAAAACATCTCAGCGGCTTTTTCCTGCGCGTGGTCAACTTCCACGAACGATGGCTGCGCCGCGCCCTCGAACGGCCGCGCCTGTTGGTCATTTTCAGCGCCGTGCTGATCGTCGTTTCCTACCTCTGCTACACCTTCTCCGGTTCGGACTTGCTGCCGGAGATGGACGAAGGCGGATTCACCATCGACTACATCATGCCCGCGGGCAGTTCGCTGGCGGAAACCAACCGTGTCGTGAGCCACGTCGAAGAAATGCTTCATGAGGTTCCCGAGGTAGAGAGCACTTCGCGGCGCACAGGCCTGCAACTGGGGCTCGCTGCGGTGACGGAGGCCAATACCGGCGACATCCTGGTCAAGTTGAAGGCCAAGCGTGACCGCGACATCGAAGAAATCATGGCCGACATCCGCGCCGACATTAAGAAAGAGGAACCTGCCCTCGATGTCGACTTCATACAAGTTCTGCAGGACATGATCGGCGATCTGACTTCGGCGCCGCAGCCGATCGAGATCAAGTTGTTTTCGCAGGATTCCAAGCAACTGGAAGAATGGGCGCCCAAGGTCGCGGACGCGATCGGAAAAGTAAATGGAGTTGTGGACCTGCTGAACGGGATCGACAACACGATCAGCGGGCCGGCGGTCACATTCCAAGTTGATCCCAGCGTGGCGGCCCGGTCCGGGTTCACTGCCGAAGAGATCGCACTTGATGCCTCGGCCATCCTAGAGGGCGAACCAGCCCCTACGCCGGTGGTGGCGAACGATCGGGCGTACACGCTGCGGGTGCGCTTTCCCGCGGCGAACCGGGCATCGCTCGAAGCCATGCGCGACACGCTTCTGGTCAGCAGCACGGGACATACGGCCACTCTGGGCGCGCTTGCCAATGTGGTCGAAAATCCGGGCCAGACGGAGATTCGCCGCGAAAACCTGCAGCGTGACGTGGCCATTACGGCTCGACTGGAAGGCAGAAGCCTGGGCAGCGGCATGTCCGACGTGCAGAAAGTCGTTTCCGGCCTGCACATCCCGTCCAACATTCGCGTGGAATACGGCGGCACTTACGCCGAGCAACAACGCTCGTTCCATGATCTGGTCATCGTGCTGATCCTGGCCGTCCTTCTGCTGTTCATTGTGCTGCTGTTTGAGTTCGGAACTTTCGCCGCGCCCGTCGCCATTCTCTCTTCGGCGCTGCTTTCGACATCAGGCGTTTTCATCGCGCTGCTGATCACGCGCACCACGTTCAACATCTCATCGTTCATGGGGATGATCATGGTGATCGGCATCGTGGCGAAGAATGGCATCCTGCTTCTCGATGCCGATCAGAAAATGCGAAGCCTGGGTCTGCCCTCGGAAAACGCGATGCTGCAGGCCGCCCGGCGCCGCCTGCGTCCCATCGTGATGACTGCCCTGGCGACCGTCGCGGGCATGCTGCCCCTGGCCTTCGCTATTGGCGCAGGATCCCAGATGCTGCAACCGCTTGCGATCGCGGTGATTGGCGGCGTATTGATCTCGATGGTGCTCTCCCTCATCATCACCCCTGCGGTGCATTTCTACTTGAGCCGCGAGAACGGCGCCCGTCCCGGCGAGTCGGAGTCAGCCCGGTGACGCTGTAGGAAATACTCCGGAACACAGTGCAGGTTGTTGCACCGTTACTTAGGTCACCCGCCCCATTCTGACTGTTCCAAGAACGCTCTGCGCCTACAAATTCTCGCAACCCGGCACAAGCGGCTGTAAACTAGTGAAAGATAAGTGGAGCCCTCTCCGGCAGAGGAGACCGAAGCCTCGACCCCCTGGAAACGATCCTATGTGTTGGGTCAGTCTTGGTGCCAGGTTGGCGCGGGACTTGCTCCCGAGTGAAAGAACTCTCGCCTGACATCGAGCGAGCACAGGGGACGGCTTCCAGTGATAGCAACCGAAATCGTGTCTGAGAATATTGTGTCTGAGAATAAAGACAAGCCAGTCTTCGACGAGCAGACTCTTGCAAAAGTGCTGGAAGCGGCCTACCTGCTGCAAGAGCACAACCGGGAACTGCTGGAACTGGAACTGCGTGCGGGGACGCGAGCCTACCCGGCAGGTCTCGGACCGGCCGCAGCTGCCATCCAAACGCCCGGCTCAGCGCCAAAGGAAATCACGCCCAAGGACGATTACACAGCCGTTCTGGCACAGATTGTGGAGACACAGCATCAGATCCAGGTACGCCATCTGGACCTGGCACATGCCGCGTCGTTGATCGCGGAGCGCGTGCTCGAAATGACCAGGGCGGCCGGCGCGGGTATCGGGATTCTCGAGGGCAGAAACATTCGCTACCGCGCCGCTGCCGGAATCATGGCCCTGCCGGTGGGCACCGAGGTTCGCATCGAGAAGGCGCTTTGCTCCGCGTGTGTTCGCGTGGGAGATGTAATCCGCTGTGCCGATGTGAATGTTGAGTTCCTGATTGATGCGGAGGAGTGCCGACGTCGCGGTATCCAGTCGTTGATCGCCGTGCCGATTTATCACGGTGGCAAAACCGCTGGCGGGCTGGAAGTCTACTACCCGAACACAAATGCCTTTACCGAACCCGACGTACACACCTGTCAACTGATGGCGGGACTGGTGACCGAGGCCCTGGCAAGAAATGACGAGCTGACCTGGAAAACTTCACTTGCGACGGAACGCGCCGTCATGCTCGAAGCCCTGGAAAAACTGAAGCCGAATCTAGCGGTGCTCGCCGATACGACGGCGGCGACGCAATCGGTTTTCCGTGAAGGCGAAGGCGCAGCGTTCTCCGCACCTGCCTATATCTGTGGGAAGTGCGGGCACGAATTGATGAGCGATGAGCAGTTCTGCGGAGAGTGCGGGCTACCCCGCAGCGGCGATTACGGCCGGCCGAGCATGCAAAGCAAAGTGGCATCGATGATGCAAATGCAGGAAGCTGCGAAAAAGGACGCTGGCGTGCCGATAAGCCCCTCTTTTGAGATCGAGCCATCGGCGACCGCCATACGGCGTTCTGAAACGTTTATGGCGGACTCCGCGGAACAGGAATTGCCCGAACTCTTTCAACTACACGGTGCCTCCATGGAGGAAGCGGCTGAGGACATGGAATCGGCGGATGCTGCGGAAATTCAGCAGACAGCGAGCCTAACCGAACCCGACCTCAGGCACTCCTTGCAGACTCAGGATGACGAGGAAATGCAGACCCCGGCGGAAACAGCCCTCGCCAAGGTGGAACGGCGGGCACACTGGAGTTCGGCCGCAGCAGCGCGCGCGTTCCTGGAGCAACTGGCTGGGGGTAAGCGCTCCGGGGTCGTGAAGCGATTCGTGACCGCGCGGCGTGGGGATTTCTATCTTGCCCTGGCCCTGATTCTGGTGGCCTCAGTGATCCGCTGGGGAATCTGGTCGAGTCACTCGGTCAGTGCTACTGGAAGCGGATCGGCAGTTGCAGCCCATCACAAACCTTCTCCAAATGCGGATCTTTCTCTGTTCGACCGGATGCTGGTCCAACTCGGCCTGGCGGAAGCACCTGAGCCGGTAGAGGATAAGGGAAATCCCAACACCCAGGTGTGGGTGGATTTGCAAACTGCGCTTTACTATTGTCCGGGGGCCGATATGTACGGAAAGACTCCAAAAGGCAGATACTCCACCCAGCGCGACGCGCAGCTGGATCAGTTTGAACCCGCCTACCGTAAAGCCTGTAACTGAGGCGGGTCAAATGCGGTAAAATCCCGGTTTCCACAGCATTCGATTTGACAACCAAAGAGCGCCGGAGTGCAATCGTACCTAGGTGCCTTCGCCGCGTGGAGAACTTCCGTTGCCGGATCAGAGCGACAATCCCGAGCACCCGAGCACATTGCCGCGACCCAATCTGAATCCGTTGTTGAACCCCGTCCTCGCGAAGAACATTGGGCGGTGGGCCGAAGTTTATTTCACCAATCCACCGGAAAAACGTGAACACGCCGTACAAGAACTTGTACGTGAACTGGAAGGGGAGAGTCCTATCCGCAGAGAGGCAGTTGCGCCTCAACCATCGCCTCGGCAACGCCATCTGGAATCGGATAAGACACTGGCCTCCATGACCGCCGAAGTTCCCACTCAAGGCGTCACCTGTCGTTCCTGTGGATATGTAAATCGCCCGAAACATAAATTCTGTGGGCGCTGTGGGATGAGGATAGCCTCTCCGACTGTCGGCATCCTGCAGGAGCAAGAACCCAAGACTGACTTCCCGATCTCGTTACAGAGTACTGACTTCCCGATCTCGTTACAGAGTACTGACTTCCCGATCTCACTACAGAGTTCAGGAGACCCGGAAACGCCGATCTTTGGTTTTGAATCGGCGCCACGCTGGCCGTCTTACCGCCTGCTTGCTGGAGTCGTGCTCGCGCTTGTCGTGGCGATTCTTGGGTACATGGCGTGGCAGAGCTCCCAGACAACGTCGGATGCGTCGCATGTGGCATCGCCAGCCCCGCCTCCCGCAGTGACGAACCCGGTTGCCCTCACGCCTCAGCCGGCGACTCCGAAGGCTGATACTTCGCCGCAAGCGCCGTCCGCTCCCGCTAAATCGGAGGGCTTGCCGGAGGATTCACCGCCGAAGACGACAGCAACCGCTCCAGCCAAAGCGCCCGCTAAGGCCAATCCGGCCAATGCGAATCCGCCCATTCCTGCGTCCACTTCCGGCGGTAATGGCGCGGGCAGTTGGGCGCTCACTGGATCGGGCGCCGACGAACTCGCCATTGCAAGAAATCTTCTTAACGGCACAGAGCAAAGCCGCAGCCAGGCGGTGCCATGGCTCTGGAAAGCCGTAGCCAAGCAGAATGTAGAGGCTACGGTGCTATTGTCAGGCCTCTACTTACGAGGGGACGGGGTCGCGAAAAATTGCGAGCAGGCACGCCTTTTGCTCGACGCGGCAGCACTCAAGAAAAGAAAGGATGCCGCGGAACTATTGCGGAATCTACGAGCTTTCGGGTGCGAGTGATGCTCGACGGAAGAATTACTAGGCCATGTAGACCGTCTCGCTGCGCCGCGACTCGTACCACAAGGCGAGTTCCACCCGGTTCCAGAGGCCGAGCTTGTCATATATGACACGCAGGTAGTTCTTGACGACGTGTTCCGTCGTCCCGATGGCGTCTGCCACTTCTTTGTTTTTCAGGCCTTGGGCAACAAGCTGGATGACTCTTTGTTCCCGTTCGCTGGGGATCCGGGTTCCATAACGTCCACTTGCAGACATGCTTGCCTCCGGTACAACAGGGTCGCGAGTTTCACTCGCTTGATACCGCCAGTAATTCCAAAACGCAGAAATAGTCGATTGAAGTGAGCTTTCACCGTCCGCCGAGCCATTTTCAGTTGGCTGGCAATTTCGGCGTTGTCACATCCTTGTAGGAGTAGTTCGACGATTTGCTGTTCGCGCGGACCCAGTCGAACGGTCTGCTCCTTCATCAGGCCCCCCCTCCCAAAGTTATCCCTCCCCGCCTACGCGCGGTTCGAACGACGACTGGCTGAACATTTCCAAAATTGGTAGCACCCAAAATGCCACTTCGGCCCCCCTGTCAGCGTCAAAGTGCGCTTTTCAATGGATCTTTGCTCCGATCAGCCATTTGCGCAGACTTCGCAAGACACGACAGCTTTGCCTGGAGCCGAACCCCGCCATCCATGCCGTAGAAACGGGCCAATCCGAAAGGTCCCCCAATTTGTATCACTTGGGTGGCATCGCTCCAACAACGATTGTGGGGCCATGTTGGGAAACTCCGCAAGAGATTCCAAGGCCCCTATTGAGTGTGTGTGTCGTTCCTCAGGTAAACACCTTAGACGAAACTTCCCGGACTACAGGAATCTCCGGCACAAATTACACGCTGCACCGAGTTACTGCAAGCTCTAAGACGGCTAAAAATGTGAGCCGGGTTTAGGAGGCCGGAACCTCGAAGGCGCCCTCTGCAGGGTCAATTTTGCACAACGCCTGGCCGATTTAACACAGAATTTAGCGTCGCTTCTCTTCAACGGATCTTAGGGCAACAAGCCTTGATCACACTTCTCAATCCGAAGCGACTCCCCCGAACTGAGCGATGTAATCGATCGCCAAGAGATGGCAGACCCATTTCGACCAACCGAGAGCAGCGAAGCTCAGGGTGATGCCTGGGATGGCCAGCCTTTAGGCGGCGTAAGCGAAGCGACAGGCACGGATTACGTCTTCGATCGAAAAGCTGCTTTCGAAGGGCGATTCCTCAATGCGCTCTGAGAGGGTGCGATTCGATGACCTGCTGTCCGTTTTGAGGACTATGGTCGTGGGCTCGCGTTGCGCCACAGCAACGTGGCCAGATTGTCGGCAGTGCGCCGACCACTAAAGCCAGTCGGCTCACGCCGAACGTGAGAAACTGGTCAATGCGCCGTCTATGAACAGCCCTAAAGTTGTTGTGATCGGAGCCGGGCCCACCGGCCTGGGAGCTGCCTACCGTCTGCACGAACTGGGCTACCAGAATTGGGCTCTGTATGAAAAATCGGATGACGTCGGGGGACACGCGACTTCCCACGTCGATCCCAAAGGCTTTCTTTGGGACGAAGGCGGCCATGTCATCTTTTCCCACTATCCGTATTTCGATCGTCTGATCGATGAGGTCCTGGGTGATGCAGTGCACGAGTGTGTGCGCGAGAGCTGGATTCTCTGCGGCGATATGTGGGTGCCTTATCCCTTTCAGAACAACTTGCGCCATCTGCCCAGGGACGTCCAGCTTCAGTGTCTCCTGGGAGCCGCCAAGGCGGCCGCAAACGGCAGGCCGGACCACAGTGCCAACTTCCGCGAATGGATCCTGGCGATCTTTGGTGAAGGAATCGCCGAAGCGTTCATGTTTCCCTACAACCGCAAAGTGTGGACAACGCCGCTGGAGCGAATGTCGAAGTCATGGATCGCGGAACGAGTGGCGGTCGTGGACTTCAAGCGCCTGCTGGAGAATGTCATCTATGCCCGTGACGACGTGGGCTGGGGTCCGAACAATAAGTTCAAGTTCCCGCTCCACGGCGGAACCGGCGAGATCTACCGCCGCATCGCCCGCCGTTTCCCAGACAGAGTGCACACTGGAAAGAAGCTGGCGGAAGTCGATACGGGGCGCCGCACCGTGTCCTTCGCTGACGGGACCGGAGACACTTATGATGTCCTCATCTCCTCCATCCCCCTCGACCTGTTAGTCAAAATGCTGAAGCCCAGGCAGTCCGAACTCCTGGATGCAGGGGGCCACCTGGAACACAATAACCTGCTCGTCATGGGCCTCGGACTCGAAAAGCCCATCGAGACCACCAAGTGCTGGATTTATTTCACCGATGCGGACATGCCCGCGTACCGCGCGACGTACTTCTCTCACTACTCGCCCTTCAACGTTCCCAACGGAGACACCGGCCGCTACAGTTCGCTGATGTGCGAGGCTTCCGTTCCCCATGGAGGGTCCGTCGATCCCCAGCGTGTGCTGGATCAGGTGACGACCGGGTTGATCCGGGCTGGCATTCTCGAACCGGCGGACCGGAATCGCGTGGTCTCGCGGTATCACCGGATGGTGGATTATTCTTACCCTATCCCGACGCTGGAGCGGGATCGGGCTTTGGCCGTTCTGCAACCGGCTTTGCTGGATCATAAGATTTACTCTCGAGGCAGGTTCGGGACCTGGCGGTATGAAATCGGCAACATGGATCACTCCGTGATGATGGGCGCGGAAGCGGTTGGCCATGCTTTGAGCGGAGAAAACGAATCCGTATTCCACAGTTCCTGACGGGAGAGAACAGACTTGGAACCCATCGCCCTTGGCGCAGGGCCGACCATCAGCGTCATCATCCCGTCCTATAACACGGCTGCTCTCATTGCGAATTGCCTGGACTCTGTCTTTGCCCAGAGTTTTTCCGATTTCGAGGTCGTCGTGGTCAACGACGGTTCCCCCGACACGGCCCAACTGGAAGAGGCGCTGCGCCCTTATCTCGGGAAAATTGTATATATCGTTCAGGAAAACAAGCGTGCCGCGGGTGCGCGAAACTCGGCTATCGGCAAGGCGCGCGGGGAGCTCCTTGCCTTTCTCGACAGCGACGATTCGTGGTTTCCCGATCACCTTGCTTCCCAGATGGAACTCTTCCGGAAAGATCCTGCGCTTGACCTGGTGTATGCCGACGCCGTTCTGCTCTCGGATTCCTCGCGCCGGAAGACGTTCATGGAAAAGTGCCCCTCTGAGGGGGCAGCCACTTTTGAGGCTTTGGTGGTCGAACGCTGCCAGATTCCTGTCTCCACCGTGGTCGCACGCAAGGCCGCGATTTTACGGGCGGGATTGTTCGACGAAAACCTGGCTCGCTGTGACGATTACGACATGTGGCTGCGGACTGCGTTCTTCGGAGCCAAAATAGGCTGGCGTCGAAAGCCGCAGGCGCGGCTCTTTCTGGGCCGGCCCAATTCCCTGGGGAGTTCGCGGTCGAAGATGGCGGAGGCCTACTGGAAAATTCTGGAAAAAGCTGCCACAACTCTTTCCCTGACCGATGCGCAGCGGAAACTGGTCGGCGAGCGAGCCGCAGAGATCAAGGCCAGATACCTGTACGAGCAAGGCAAGCTTGAGCTTCACGAACGGCGTCCAGAGAAAGCCCGTGAGCTTTTCGCGGAAGCGAATCTGCACTACCGGACATTGAAGCTCGACATGGCAATCCGCGGTCTGCAGCTCGCGCCTCAGTCGGCGTGTAAGCTGCTCGACGCCTGGAACCGCTTCCGCAATGGCCTCACGGTATGATGAGGTCAGCCCATCCCGGACGGTGCCGGGCAAAATGATCAAGCGTCTCATTGGCGGAGCCAAGCGCGCTTTCGACCTTCATCGGCCGGGGCGCAGTCTGATTATCCTGCCCGACGACACATTCCTGGTTTCGTACCCAAAATCCGGGAACACCTGGGCGCGGCTGCTGATCGCCAACCTTCTTTCTCCCGAAGGACCCGCCGACTTTCGCACCATCAATCAACTGGTCCCCGACCCAGCCTCTGAAAGCAAACGTCATTTTGTGCGGATGCCAAGACCGCGTGTGATCAAGAGTCATTTTGTGTTCGATCCCCGCTATCCGCGAGTGATTTATATCGTCCGCGATCCGCGCGATGTTGTGCTCTCCGAATATCACTATCAGCGCAAAACCCGGAGAATCAGCGACCAGTACCCGCTGGAGGACTATGTTCAGCTCTTCCTCGCGGGCCAGACCTACCTCGAAAACGGCTCCTGGGGCGAACACGTGACGGGTTGGCTCGCCGCCCGCGATGGTGACCCGCGCTTTCTTCTGGTCAAGTACGAAACCCTGCTTTCCGATACAGTTGGCGAACTGGACCGCATCGCTGCGTTTCTAGGGATCTCCGCGACATCGGAGCGGCTTGCGAACGTTGTGCAACTCAGTTCGGTAGACCGGATGAGAGAACTGGAAGCCAAGCAAAGCGATGCTTCCTCTCTCATGAAGGGCAGCAGGAAAGATGTACCCTTTGTCCGGAGCGCCAAATCTGAGGGCTGGAGATCCGACTTGCCCGACTTGCTCGTTGAAAAGATCGAGGCTGCCTGGGGACCGGTGATGCGCTATCTGGGTTACGACCTCCGGTTCCCCCGGGACCCGAAGATTCTGGACGCCCCCGATTTTGTCCTGCGGAGGCGATGACAACGTCAGTCGCAGGAAACCGCTCATTCCCGGCGGGCTCAGGACCTATGCGAAAGCTCGAAAAACTTCAGATCATCAAGAATGTAGGTTCGAGCTGGTTCGCCCTGGGAATCAACATCCTGGTCGGCATCTTTCTCTCGCCCTTCATTCTTCACCGGCTGGGAGATGCCGCATTCGGCATCTGGGTCCTGATTTTTTCCCTCACCGGCTACTACGGCATTTTCGATTTCGGTATCCGCTCCTCCATCATCCGCTACGTTTCCAAATACACGGCGACCAACGACGTGGAAGAAGTGAGCGGCCTGATTAACACCGCCATGTTCACCTACACCTGCGTGGGCGCGCTGAGCCTGCTCATCACACTCGCCGGATGCATGTATATCGACCGCTTCTTTAGTATTCCGGAAGCCTTTCATTCCACCGCCCGCTGGCTACTCTTGATCGTTGGGGCGTCGGTGGCGCTGGGCTTTCCGTTCGGCGTGTTCGGCGGGATGCTGGAGGGATTGCAGAAATTCTACGTTCTCAACTGGACCAATATCGTCTTCTCCAGTCTCCTTCGCGTCCTGCTGATCGTGTTCTATCTCAACCGAGGCTACGGTCTGTTGACGGTCGCGCTAATCACGGTCGGATTGCCTTTGATCGGTTCCCTGGTGCGCGCTGTGGTCGCCCTGCGCTCCTTACCCCTGAGGTTCTCCTGGAAGTACGTCAATCGTGAAGCTTTTCGCCGAATGGCAAATTACAGTGGCGTCACGTTCATGATCGTCATCGCCTGGCGCCTGCGATTCAAAACCGATGCGGTGGTGATTGGAACCTTTCTGTCGTCCGCCGCGATCACTTACTTCTACGCCGGCTCCCGCCTGGTGGACTATGCGGGCGAGGTCGTAAGCAGCCTGGCACAGATTTTTGTTCCCATGTCGAGTCAGTCCGACGCTGCCGGGAACATCGACCGGCTGCGAAAGATTTTCATCGCCGGAAATCGTGCATGTGCGTTCGTAGCTCTGCCCATCATCGCGATGTTCATTATCCTGGGAAGATCCATCATCGAAATCTGGGTTGGGAAGAAATACGTAGCCCAGGGGTATCCCGTATTGCTCACTCTGATCGTTCCCTACACCCTGATGCAGATTCAGGGGGCCTCTTCCCGCATCCTTTTCGGAATGAGCAAGCACGGAAGACTCGCGGTGGTAACCATGACGGAAGGCATTGCGAACCTAGTGCTGAGCATCCTGCTGGTTCGTCCCTATGGAATTCTCGGCGACGCCTTTGGTACGACCATCCCCATGTTGGGAACGTATGTGCTTTTCATGCCTCGTCACCTCTGTGGGCGGCTTGGCATTCGCCTGTCGAGCTACCTGAGGCACGCTTACCTTTTGCCGTTGCTGGCGTGTGCGCCGCTCGTCTTGGTTTTGCTCCTGATGCAGCACTGGTTCGTGGCACACAGCTACCGCGAACTGGCGGTCCAGGTGCTCGCGGGAGGAATCGTGTATGGCCCTTGCCTCATGTGGGCTTACTTGAGCGGCAAGGCCCTTCATGTGGCCGATCTGATGCCGCTATCGGGAGAGCACGAACAACAAGCCGAGATGATCGCCGCGATCGAAACCCTGCCGGAGGATGTGTAGCCTCTCAGTAGTGAGCGTGACATGGACTCTCAAGACCCACACTCACAAACTATCGTCAGCGAGTTGAGCCGCGACTGCCTGCTGCAGCCGCCTGTGCCTGAGCTCGCTTCGACGGAGATTCATATTTGGGAGTTTCCTCTCACCACCTCAGACTCCGAACTCAACGTCTATGCCACATCGCTTTCAGAGGACGAGCGCATACGCGCCTCCCGATTCCGCTTCGAAAGAGACGCCCGTCGCTTTACTGTGGCCCGGGCCGCGGTGCGGTCAATTCTTGGCGGTTACACCGGAGCGGCCGGCCACGGCCTCCGTTTCGATTACTCCCGCTACGGAAAACCGTCTCTTGCCGGCGTAACGGCGGATATTCGCTTCAATGTTTCGCACTCTGCGGATTTGGCAATGCTCGCGGTCGTACGTGGACGCGAGGTGGGCGTTGATGTTGAGAGCATCCGCGTCGAGGTCGAGACCGACAAGCTCGCAGAACGTTATTTTTCGCTGCACGAACGTGAGTCTCTGAGAGCGATCCCCAACCGCGACCGAGTCTCCGCCTTCTTCCGCTGCTGGACGTGCAAAGAGGCCTTCCTCAAAGCGCAGGGACTTGGGCTATCGCGCAGCCTGGAATCGTTCGACGTCGAAGTGAATCCAGAACGGCCTGCACGCCTTGTCTCGACCCGTCCCGACCCTCAGGAAGCGGCGCGCTGGTCTCTGCGAGACGTGCAGACTGTGCAGGCGTACGCGGCGGCAGTGGCCGTAAACGGTCCAGCTCCATCGCTGATGGTCTTCCGTTTCCGATAGCCTGGCGCGGCAAGGGTGTGCAGGAAATTGCAACCTTTGCTGCTAAATATCCTTGGGAAAAGCGCCTTTCGGACTGCGCAAAAGCTTGCACTTTATTCCCGCCGAAAGGGTGTACTGACGGGTAAATAGAAGTTTAACCTTTATCCTTATCAATTTACAGTACAATGGCAAAAGCCTTTGCGGCATGGCACTTGCGAGGGGTTATTACGTCGGCCGTTTTCATGTACACTGGCGTAAATCTTGGGTCATCGACCCGCACAAATTTGTACATCTCAGTAGCATGTCCCCCGACATGTTTCGGAAGTCATCATTGATTCCTTCAGCCGTAGAGCTGTAATTCAAATTGAAGAACTTTGGAGGCTCAGCACTTGTCTGCAACCAGCCATTTAGTTGCTCCGCACGGTGGAGAACTCATTGACCTCATCGCCAAACCGGAAAGGATTGCCGAACTGAAGGGCCATTCCCGCGAGTGGCCATCCTGGGACCTCACCGCCCGCCAAATCTGCGATCTCGAATTGCTTATGAGCGGGGGCTTTTCTCCGCTGCGCGGTTTTATGACCCGCGCTGACTACGAAGGTGTTTGCCACAAGATGCGGCTGGCCAGCGGGGTTCTGTGGCCCATGCCGATCACGCTCGATGTAACCGAGGATTTTGCCAAGAAGCTCACACCCGGCACGAGCAAGGTTGCGTTGCGCGACCCCGAGGGCGTGATGCTGGCCGTCCTGCACGTCGAAGAAGTCTGGCAACCCGACCGCGCAGCCGAAGCGAAAGCCGTTTTCAACAGCACCAGCAAGGCCCATCCCGGCGCCAACTACGGCATGAACCAGGCGAACCCGTGGTACGTTGGCGGGCGCGTCGAAGGATTGCAAGCGCCCTCGCACTATGACTTCCGCACACTGCGTTTCTCTCCGGCGGAGTTACGCGCCGAGTTCGCACGCCAGGGCTGGCGCCGTGTCGTCGCCTTTCAGACCCGCAACCCCATGCACCGCGCTCACGTGGAACTCACCTTCCGCGCGGCCAAACAGGTCGAAGCCAATCTCCTGATTCATCCCGTGGTCGGTATGACCAAGCCGGGCGACGTGGACTACTACACGCGCGTGCGCTGCTACCAGTTGCTGGGTTCGAAGTATCCTCAGGGAACGCAGAAACTCTCGCTGCTACCGCTCGCCATGCGCATGGGCGGACCGCGCGAAGCCATCTGGCACGCCCTGATCCGCAAGAATCATGGTTGCACCCACTTCATCGTGGGCCGCGATCACGCCGGTCCGGGCAAGGACACCGACGGCAAGCCCTTCTACGGACCTTACGAGGCGCAGGAGGTCTTCAAGAAGCACGAGGCCGATATCGGCGTCACCATGGTTCCTTTCAACATGATGGTCTACCTGGAAGGGGAAGACCGTTATGTGCCCGATGACGAGGTCAAGCCGGGCGACAAGGTCCTGAACATTTCCGGCACAGAACTGCGCCAGCGTTTAAACGAGGGCCGCGAGATTCCCGGCTGGTTCACTTATCCGGAAGTCGTGCACGAACTGCGCCGTAGCTTCCCGCCACGGGCGCATCAAGGTGTGACGATTTTCTTCACCGGGCTCTCGGGGTCGGGCAAGTCGACCATCGCCAACGTATTGCTGACGAAATTTCTAGAAGTTGGTGGACGTCCAGTCACGCTGCTCGATGGCGATCTGGTGCGCAAGCACCTTTCCTCAGAGCTGGGATTTTCGAAAGAGCACCGCGATATCAACATCCGCCGCATCGGTTATGTTGCCTCGGAGATCACCAAGAACGGCGGCATCGCCATTTGCGCACCCATCGCGCCCTATGACGCGACCCGGAAGCACGTGCGTCAGATGATCGAACCGTATGGAGGCTTCATCCTGGTGCACATCGCCACTTCGGTGGAGGTCTGCGAGCAGCGTGACCGTAAGGGCCTGTATGCCAAGGCGCGCGCCGGCATCCTTAAGGAATTCACCGGCATCTCAGATCCCTACGAGATTCCGGCCGATGCCGAGGTCACAATCAACACCGGCGAACTGTCTCAAGAGGAAGCAGCTCAGGAAATTATTCTGCACCTGGAGCGCGAAGGCTTCATCGGAGTAGATGGACAGGCAGCGTAAGACGAAGACGGATTGGTTATGGAATTGTTGACAGCTAAAATCCTGGTTGGCTTCGTCGTTGGCGTCCTCATTGGTATGAGCGGCGTGGGGGGCGGCGTTTTGCTGCTCCCCGTGCTGATCTTTGGCTTGCGGGTGCCGGCCATCATGGCGGTTGGATCCGACGCGCTTTTCAACTTCTTTACAAAGATTCCTGCCAGCCTGATGCACCTGAAGAAGGGCACGGTTCGGCGCAAAGTCGTGATCGCCCTGGCCGTGGGCAGCATTCCCGGCTCCATTGCCGGAGTGAAGTTGCTGATGTATATCCGCCACCTTTACGGTGACGGGGTGAACAACTTCATCAAAACCGCCGTGGGCGTTTTGCTGATCGTCATTCCGACTCTTTTGTTGTTCCAGAGACGTATCGAAGAGCGAGTCGCCAATCGCCCGCCATCCACGAAGGGTTTCGCTGGAATGGCGCTGATTGGCCTCGTCGCTGGTTTTCTGGTAGGCATGACTTCGGTCGGTTCGGGCAGCATCATCATGATGCTGCTTCTGCTGTTCTACAGCTTTCCACCCAAGGTGAATGTCGGAACCGACATCGTCCACGCTGTCGTGCTAACCGGTGTGACAGGCTTCCTTCATTTCCGCCTGGGCAATGTAGACCCAGGACTGGTGGTGTCGCTGCTGATTGGCTCTATCCCGGGCGGGTTGCTCGGATCGCATTTCGCCACGCGCGTACCCATGCTCTGGCTGCGCCGCATTCTTTGCGCTCTGCTTTTGATCACCGGGGCCCGGATGTTGTGGGCTTGATTGCTACGAGCTTATTCGGGAGACCATGACTTCTTCCTACGCCGACATCCTGCAACGCATCCAGTGTGCGCTCGACGCGGCCCGTGTAGTGTTTGCGCGCTTCACTCCGGGCGAAATCGAAACCGAATACAAAGCCGGGCTCGACCCTGTGACCGAGGCTGATCGGGCGGTGGACTCGGTATTGCGCGAGAACCTGCTCCGCGACGGGGAAGGCTGGCTCTCGGAAGAAAGCGCCGACGATCTTTCCCGCCTTGACAAGTCACGGGTGTGGGTCGTCGACCCGTTGGACGGGACTCGCGAGTTCGTACTCGGCCTGCCTGAGTTCTGCGTTTCCATCGGCTTTGTCGAGAACGGCAAGCCCGTGGCCGGAGGAGTCTTCAATCCCGCGACCGAAGATACCATTCTCGGCTCGATTGATTCCGGAATCTTGTACAACGGCGAACCGGCACGCCCCAGCCAGCGGGAAACTCTGCAAGGCGCGTTGATTCTGGCCAGCCGCAGCGAAGTCAAACGCGGCGAGTGGCAGCAGTTTCAAGGCGGCGACTTTGAGGTTCGCGCCATGGGATCGGTGGCTTACAAATTGGCATTGGTGGCATCTGGACGCGCCGACATTACATTCACGCTCACACCGAAAAACGAGTGGGACGTGGCTGCCGGAGCCGCGCTGGTAGCCAGCGCCGGAGGATTCGTTGCCACGCTCGACAATGCTCCCTTGCGCTGCAACAACCGCAATCCGCTGCTTTCGGGTCTGATGGCCAGCGGCCCGCGTCTGCGCGAACCGCTGCTTGCTGTCCTGGCGGGACATCTGCCCACCGCCGCGTCCAGCGCCGGTCCGCATCGCTGATGCGAACTCCAGGTGGCCATTTGGGACTTGCTGTAACCGCGCTTTGAATTGAAAGGGCGCGGCTTCAGCTGCGCCAATAAGAACCAGGAAAGGGCGGGCCTTTAGGCCCGGGGGACGCATTCCCTCAGCGGCTAAAGCCGGTCTTATCAGCTTCCCTTTGCGGCACGGCTAAAAAGCCGTGCCCTTTCAAAAACACGCCACATCTACAGCGAAACCGCTGTCGCCGATTTCCCACGCCCGGCGGACCATGTATAAAGATTGAGTCCATGGCGCCGCCGACCATCAAGAACCCACGGGCCATTCGCCGCAGTCGCGCGCCCGTGTTTGTGCTGGGCAGTCCGCGCTCCGGAACTACCTTGCTCTACGACATGCTGCTCTCTGCGGGTGGATTCGCCGTCTACCTCGCCGAATCTAACGTCTTCAATCTGCTGGTTCCCCGCTTTGGCGATCTCAGCGTTCGCTCCAACCGCGAGCGATTGATGCAGGCATGGCTGAATAGCAAACTCTTTCGCAGTTCCGGGTTGGACGCTGGAGCCATAAACCGCCGGATTCTTGCGGAATGCGAAAATGACGGAGATTTCCTGCGACTGTTGATGGGTGAAATATGCTCAGCTCAGGGAATGGCACGCTGGGCTGAGAATTCTCCTGAAGGTATGCTGTACCTGCCACTCATCAAGCGCCTGATCCCCGACGCATTGTTCGTTCACATCATCCGCGATGGCCGCGATGTGGCCACGTCGCTGGCGCAACGCCGGTACGTTCGCGCCTTTCCCTGGGAAGACCGGCACGGCTTGATCGGTTGCGGTCTCTATTGGGAGTGGATTTTGGAGCATGGCCGACGCTTCGGACAATCGGTTCCGGCAGACTACGTGGAAGTTCATTTCGAGCAGCTTCTCTCCGATCCCCAAAAGGCGCTCGACCAGATCGGCCGCTTTATCGACCAACCGCTGGACTATGAGGTCATTCGGCGCGTCGCATACGGATCGGTGACCAAACCAAACACTTCGTTCTTCAACGAAGCGGAACGCGCTGATTTCAACCCCGTGGAGCGCTGGAAGAAGAGTTTTTCGCCGACGCAGTTGTTGCGCTTCGAACGCCTGGTCGGGCCGACCTTGGTCAAACTCGGCTACCAGCCTGCCACGAATGGCCCCGAGATAGGGCTGGACCTATCGTTGCGCGTCACGCGGCTCTTGCACCGCACGTACTTCTGGGGCAAGGTGGTCTATAAGAACAGTTCATTCATTCGAGCGCTCCGGCCGGCCATGACCGGCGCCGATCTCGACGAAATTGTTCTCGCCGACGATCACCCGCCGACGATCAAGCAGGCCCCCTCCTGTTCCCTATAGTTCAGTCCGGACGGTAGGCGAGCCTGGCCCGTTTCCCCGAAGATAGGAAATGGGCAATTCCGTTCACCCAACTCTCGAATTCAAGTTCCGAGCGTCCGCTCGTGTCCACGAGGCGTGGCAGCAACAGCGGATTGCTCTGTGGAGTCGCGATCCCGGTATCGCAGGTAGTAGCCGAAACAATGCCTTCCGCCGCAAGCCACTTGAGAAATTCCGGGCGGTAGGCGCCGCTGGGATAGCAGAAGTGTCTCCGAACGCCACTCGCCGCCTGGCGGATCCGTTCGCGGTTCTCGGCAATTTCCTTGCGGAACATTTCCTCATCCCGCGGCATGCGATGACGATGCGTGTGGAGCTGAAAATCTACACCGTCGTTTGCGAGTTCCTTCACCTCGCGCTGGTTCATCAGCTGCAGGATGCGCTTCGCCACCAGTTCTCGATAATCGATGCTGAGGAGCTGCGCAAGTCGTGCGACGATTTCATTTTTCTGAGCGCCGCTCATGTCTTGCCCGTCGGCCCAAGCTACAAGCTGATCCACCGCGCGCTGTCGCGCATCCTCTGAATCCAGAACCACCGCTTGCTGAACGCCTAGTTCCTTTAAGTCCACTGAGCCCTGCCCCCGAGCCTTCCACATCAGGTAAGAACAGATCAGGCTGAAGACGGGAAGCTCGAGTTGGCTGTAATACGTCGTGAGATACACAGTCACAGGGAAGCCCGCCTGTTTGAGACGCGGGTAAGCTTGCGAGTAGAAGTCGTAAGTGCCGTCATCGAAGGTAAGCGCCACGCTCCGCTCCGGCAGGTCGTTGCGGTAGAGTCGCTCCAAAGCCTCCCCAAGCGGCAGCACCGCGTAGTTTCCACGACGCAGAATCTCCAGCCGGCGCTCGAGTTGTTGCGGACGGATGAAGAGGTAAGGACGCCACTCGTGCTCGTCGTCAAGGGAGATTCCGTGATAGCACAGAATCGACAGCCTTCGCCGCCGCCAGTCGCTTCCCTGCACCAGGTGAAATGCGCCCGCGGTTCTCAGCACCGTCAGTGCTGCGCGCCGAATCGATCTTCGCGCACTATCGTTTAGCACCATGCCTAGGCCAGTATTACAGTCGCTTACCCGAGAGTAGCTGTCATCCCGAGCGCAGCGAGGGATCTCGGTGTTTGCTGGCAGCGGCAACCATGGTTGTGCGGGCAATGACCTAGATCCCTCGCTGCGCTCGGGATGACACTGCGGTTGGTTCACGGCAAAATTGAAGTTGAACTAACTCAAGGCCGCCAGGGTTGTCGACCTTCCGCCAGCGTCGATGCCATCCGCAGGATCGCCGTCAATCATCACACGCATCCAAGTCTCAAGATTAAGCAGGCGCCAGATGCGGTCCCCATGGTCGCGCGTTTTCGAGCGATGTTCGGCAAACATGCCCCGCAACGCCCCCGGCCGGAACAGGCCTCTCTCACTTGTGCGCGGATCGAGCAGCATGCGCTCCAAATCATCCAACTGCGGCCCAGCAAGCCAGTATCCCCACGGCGTGGGAAAGCCCATCTTCTTACGGAACACGATCGACCGGGGGAGTAGATCTTCCACCGCTTGCTTCAGGATGAGCTTGCCCGCCATTCCCTCGATTGAGTAACTTGCCGGAATCCGCGCCGTAAATTCCACCAATTCATGATCCAGGAACGGAACCCGGCTTTCGATCGAAGCCGCCATGCTCATCTGGTCCTGCTTCATCAGGAGTTCAACCAGGTAGCTGTTGATGTCGGCATACAGAAGTCGATGCAGCAGATCGCCGCTCGATCTGTTCCACGCGTGCATTGAGCCGGCATACGCATCTCCGGCGGTCGATAGCACGTCGGGCGTGAGCAGGTCGCTCTGCTCCGCAGCGGAGAATGCCGAAAAAAAGTTGTCGTAATAAAAAGACGGCCATGAATTGCCATCTCGAACCAGAAAAGTGTGCTCCACTTTACGATGCAGCGTTGCGCTCAGTGGGCCCGCCTGAATTGCTCGACGAACCAGATCGCGCAGCGCCCCCGGGGTCACGGCCCGGTAGGCGCGGTCTATTCGCGCGTTCAGCAGCGTCCAGGCATAGCGCGTGTAACCGGCGAGAGTCTCGTCGCTTCCTTCTCCAGTCAGTACTACCGTGACTCGCTCCCGCGCCAAACGTGCGACGAAATACAGCGAAACGCTCGATGGCCACACGATAGGTTCATCTTCATGCCAGATCAGCCGCGGCAGGCTCTGAAAAAACTCTTCCCGGCTCAGCCGGACTTCATGATGCTCCGAGTCAATATGCTTTGCGACCTCGCGCGCGAAACCCAGTTCGCTGAATTGCTCTTCGCCGTACCCAACCGCGAACGTATGGATGCGATCTCCGCGAATCTTCGAGGCGAGCGCCGCCACCGCGCTCGAATCGAGTCCTCCACTGAGAAAGACTCCGAGCGGCACGTCGCTCATCAGATGCGACGCAACCGACGCCTCGAGCAACTCCCGATACGTCTGAACATAATATTTTCGTGGCAAGGGCTCTTGATCCACTTCCACGCCCAGATCCCAGTACTGCTCAACTCGGGGCTCGCCATCCTCAGCCAGTTCCAGCGTGTGCCCAGGCATCAGCTTCTGGATTCCACTAAACATCGTTTCCGGACCCGTGATATATCCGAACGCCAGGTACTCGGAGAGCACGCCCCGATTGAATTCCGCACCGACTCCGGGGTAGGCAAGAATCGCCTTGATCTCCGACCCGAATAGAAATGCTTTGCTGTCCCAGCGGTAGTAAAACGGCTTGATGCCGAGGCGATCACGCGCCGCGAAGAGCACGCGCTTGCGACTATCCCAGATCACGAACGCGAACATGCCCCGCAGCCGCTTCACGCAATCGTGGCCATATTCCTCGTACATGTGAACAATCGTTTCCGTATCGCTGCGCGTGCGATAACGATGACCTCGAGCCTCGAGGTCCGCCCGCAAATCCGCATGGTTGTAAATTTCTCCGTTGTAGACGATCCAGACGTCCTGGCCCTCGTTGGCGAGCGGCTGGTGGCCAGTCTTGACGTCGATGATGCTGAGCCGCCGCATCGCCAATCCGACATTCTCCTCCACGAAGAAGCCGTCATCGTCGGGTCCGCGATGGACAATCCGGCGATTCATGGCGGCCAGCGCGTCACGGCTGACACTCTGGCCACGATCGCAAAGAAAAATGCCGCAGATTCCGCACATGTTCAGCTCACAATTCGGATCTTGTCACAAAAGATCGTCGGCAACCGCACCGTCCGGCACAGAAACCACAGGTCCTTCCTCCACCGCGGCCAAGTCAGATGTGAAAATCTCCCGTCGATTTTCCTCCACGGTGACTTCACCCCACGACACTGATCGCATGAAACGCAGCGCCAGACCGCCATCTACCTCGGCATGGCTGCCATTCACCAGGATGAGCCGCTGCGTGGAACCGTTCTGCCATCGGCACAAGCAAACAAATTCCGCGTTGCTCGCAACAGGGCCTTCCTGCCAGCGTTTTCCGGGCTCGCCGAACCAGAAAACAAATTCACGTCCTTCGCCGGCAAACCGGTAAGCGCTAACCATCGAATCCGGCTTCCTCTCACCGATTTGGGTAAATGTCCCCGGAGATCGCAACGCCTCATCCAATGTTACTAGCAAGACACAGAACGAGTCTGGAAGGTCCGCCATTTTGGAAAATGTCAGCACGGTCATCGGGGCTTTCAAGCCGTACACCGGCGACCAGGACTGCTTGCTGACTTCTTGCGCCCACCCGTGTCCGGCGGCGGGAATCAGCGCCAACCCCTGCGACGCTCCTCTGACGCGGAAAAGGCCCTCTTCGACCAATTGCATCTCCTGACTGAGATGCCACGAGACCTCAAGTTTGTGCTGGCCAGACCCTTCCGCGCGGTCGCGCACCAGATACATTCCATTTTTCAGGGACAAGACCATTCTCCGGTGCAATACCGGCTGAGGCAGCCTTAGGTAGCCGTCATGCGTTGCTTCGAGCAAATCAAAATGTTTCCCCTGAATCCACCGCTCTGTCTTCGACTCCGTGAGCCTGCGCCACGAAAAAGCCGTGGCGGGCTGGGCCTGATCCACGCCATCCACGCGCATGGTGTTGTGCATGGCAGTGCCGCGAAACAGGTCCCGTTCTCCGCCCTCCGCCGCGTAACTGCAAGTTCCGGGATCGAGCAGCAATTCGCGACCCTGACTGGTTAGAGTCAGGTTCAACGCGTCGGCATGGCCGTGCCCGCCACTTTGCGTGCCCATGGGCCCGCAATCTATGACGAGTTGCGTCGCCGGTTTCTCCGAAGCCAGAAGATACAGACCCGATGCCTCGAGGGCCGCGGAACTGAGATCGTGCGGGCGAGCCTCAAGTTCGTCCCACACGCGCACTCCCTCAGGTCCAACCAGCCAAATCGCCTCCTCCCGCAGCTGCCCGGCCGCAGCTTTGTATTCGCCTCGATTGAATAGGATTGCTCCTGTGGCCAAGGGATCAAGCAGATGTTCACTGCCGTTGCGTCGCGGATCAAAAAGCCGCCCTCCGTCATCGTCTCCGAAGCGAGGCGGCGCGCCTGCTCGTCCTAACAGGCATAGCGAGATAAGCATCTTCTCCAGGGATTCTTCGAACTCCTTGGGCAACGGGATATTGTTCACGCTCGCCAGCACTGCGGAATGCAGAAAGAAATCGAGCGCGTACACGTGATAGTAAGTCGACTGCTCGAAATGAAAGCCATCGGACTGTACCTGCCGGCGAGCTTCGTCCAGCACAATCTGCCAGCCCACAGCCTTCCAACGCTCGGCCGCCGCCAACTCCGGGCAAAGGACTCCGAGAAAGAAAAGCGCCACTCCTTCCCCTAACAAATGCGTGTTGGGAGAGAAATACGTAGATAGATAGCGCTCAATATGCCGCCCATGCAGCCCCAGAAGGCGCAGCCACTCTTCGCGGAAATCAGGCAATCCGGGTGCGCCTTCCAGCACGTGGTAGGTCCACAGCCAAGACAGGCTGCGAAACGCTACTTCCAGGCTGCTGGCCCAATTGATGCCCATGGGATAAGGGTTTTCGGTCCTCCAGTGTCGCCACTGCCGCAAAATTTCGTCGGCATGGCGAGGGTCTCCCGTGAGTCGATACGCTTTGGCCAGGGTCACAAAATGCTGGTGCCGGTTGAGTTCCCAAGTCACTTTGCTGTCGCCGACTTCTTCGAAGTCCAAATAGCGCACCCGATAGAACGCCTTTCGCGGGGCGCGCTTGCCATGGATCAGGTCGAGATGCCAGTCGATCGGGCTCCCGTAGGCGAGATCGTTGTACCCCATGAGGTCAAATCGGTGCAGGAGAACTTTGTCCGCCTGCTGGACGATACGTTTCACTTGCTCTGGGAGCCGCTGCCGCAACAGCTCAAGTCGGGCGTCGACCTCTGCGGGACCGAAAAAGAAGTTTCCTCTCCCGGCATCGACTGAGCGGCGCGTGTGCTTGGCAAAATCGAAGTGCAGCAGAAAAAGTAGCCCGTCTTGCCGCTTGGCCAACTCCTGGCGAAAGCGATAGCGCAGTTCGGTCCGCTCCATCCCGGCCACGCGATCCGTGATTTGTCGCCATTTGCTAAGGTTCATACGATTCCAAGCCCGTCCCCTGGTTCCGGCGAGAGGCGCGGCGTCGCAGAGGATTCGCTGTTAGGTATTATTAACTGTTCTCGCCATATCCTGCGAACTCTCGGAGCACAATGCACAAGATTGGTACCGGACGCGCTTCGAATGTACCGGCGAATCTGGAAAAATCCCGACGTCCGGCTCTCGACCGCCACATAGGGATTTGCGGGTAGCCCCTTTGCGAATTCTCTGGGTCAAAGCGGGCAAATTGCTGCCGGTCGACACCGGCGGCAAGATCCGTTCCTACAATATTCTGCGGCACCTCGCTCGTGCCCACGTCGTGACTCTGCTTACCTATTACGGAGGCCGCAGGGATTTGCAATACGAAACCGATATCGTGCGCGAGCTGCCCGGAGCTGAGACGGTTTATACCGCCGCCCTGGATGGCACGGCATTCTCTCAGTCTCTGGATTATGCCCGGCTAGTTTTTCGCTCCGCTCCCTTTGCGGTGAGCAAGTTCACTCATTCCGACGTCAAACAAAGGGTGGGGGCGTGGATCGCAGAAAATAAATTTGACGTGGCGGTCTGCGACTTCCTCTCCGCCTCCATGAACTTTCCCGAAAGACTTGCGACCCCGACGGTCCTGTTTCAACACAATGTCGAGATGACCCTTTGGCAGCGCCTGGCGTCGACCGACTCGAATTTGGCCAGACGCGCCGCCTACACCATCGAAGCTCGTAAAATGGCGGCCTACGAGCGCGACGCGCTGCGCAAATTCCATCACGTCATTGCAGTTTCAGAACACGACCGGCAGCAGATGCTTGCGATGGACTCAACTTGCTCCATCAGTGTCGTACCTACGGGCGTGGACACGGAAAAATACACACTGGCGCCTCCAGCAACGGCTGATCCTCCCAGGATCGTTTTTCTGGGCTCCATGGACTGGGAGCCGAACATCGACGCGGTAACCTATTTTTGCCGCGAAATTTTTCCCCGGGTTCGCGCCCAGATGCCGGCCGCCGTGTTTCAGATTGTAGGCCGAAATCCACACGCCAGCGTCAGGCGATTAGCCACCGATGCCGTACAAGTGACCGGCACCGTACCCTCGGTCACCGAGTTCTTGAACGATGCTACCGTGGTCGTCGTTCCTCTGCGCATCGGCGGGGGAACGCGCCTGAAAATTTTCGAGGCCATGGCTACGGGCAAGGCAGTAATTTCCACCTCGATTGGGGCCGAAGGCTTGGACGTGCAGAGCGGCCGCGATCTCATCCTCGCAGACGATGTAGAAGCCTTCGCTGAGGCGACCATTCGTCTGCTGAGCGACGCCGCACTCCGCCGGCAGTATGAGCGGGCGGCAGCGCGGCTTGCGGCCCAGTACGACTGGTCGAAGATTGCTCAGTTGTTCGCCGTGGCACTACAAAAAGCCTGCGTGAGCAAAGTCGTCTCCGAACGCACATGAACATCCTGATATTGGACGGAAACCAAAATCAGGCTGTCGCCAGCGTGAGATCTCTAGCCCGCGCGGGCCACACGGTCATCGCTGGCGAATCGTCTTCCTGGTCGAAGGCGGGCTGGTCTCGAGCCTGTAGCTCCACACTTCAGTACCCATCCCCTGCAAAGAATGTGGAAGCATTCCTCAATTGCATCGCCGGGTTCGTCCGCCAACATCCCGGAACCCTGGTCTTGGCGATGACTGAGGCCACAACTCTGCCTGTCTCGGCGCATCGTGATTTCCTGATTGCCGCCGGGGCTCGCCTTGTTTTGCCGGAACACGAGAATCTCCTTCGCGCTTTCGACAAGGACGAGACCACACGCTTGGCCGCTTCTCTGGGCGTTGCTGTTCCGACAACTCTTCTGATCACGCGCGAAGATGAGGCGCGCGACGCATCGAAGTCCGTGCGCTATCCGGTCGTGCTCAAGCCGCGGGCTTCCGAGGAACTCACAGCCGGCGTGCTTCGCACCGCAGGACGGCCGCGATACGCCCGCGACGGCAACGAGTTCAACGACGCGTACCGTGATATCAGCAACCGGTCCTCCGCTACGCTGGTCCAGGAATTCGTACCCGGAGAGGGGACCGGATACTTTGCCCTCATGCATCATGGCGAACTGCGGGCCGAATTCGCGCACCGGCGAATTCGAGATGTCTATCCGACTGGTTCGGGAAGCGCCGTGCGGGTCAGTGTCGATCCCGACCCCGAAATCAAGAGCGCTTCGTTAGCCATTCTTTCCGCGTTGCGCTGGCACGGGGTGGCCATGGTGGAGTTCCGCAAGCAACCGGGATCACCGCCCGTCTTTATTGAAGTCAACGGGCGCTTCTGGCTTTCTCTGCCCCTCGCGTGTTACGCGGGAGCAGATTTCCCTGCCCTGCTCGCACGTATGGCAGAAGAAGGCGACATCGAGCCGAATTTTAGCTATCAGCGCGGCGTTCGTTGCCGCTGGCTCGCAGGTGACGCGCGCCACCTCATTGAGGTGTGGAAGGGCCCGCCGAGCGGCTATCCCGGCCAATACCCCGGACGCATGCGGACTCTGCTCGACGTTCTCACGCCAGTTCCCGGGACCTATCACGATCTGTTTCAATGGAGAGACCCGCTGCCGGAATTGGCAGACTGGGTTTACGCCTTCTCTCGGACGATGAAAGGTCGGTAATGCTGAAGGGAGCTCTGCACGTTCACAGCACCTACTCCGACGGTGAGTTCACGCTCGCGGAATTGCGGCGAACCTACATTGCCGAGGGTTGCTCGTTTGTGTGCATCACCGACCATGCGGAGTACTTCGACAGCCAATCCGTCCGGGCCTATGCCGAAGATCTCGAGCGCCACTCCGATCGTGAATTTTCCTTCGTCATCGGACTTGAGTACCGGTGTGATAGTGACATGCACATCCTCGGCTACGGCGCGTCTGCACTGGCTGCCACGTCAGACCCTGAGGCCGTGATTGGTCACATCGATTCGCAAGGCGCGATCGCGGTGATTGCTCATCCCAAAGACGAATTCTTTCCCTGGATCGAAGAATTCCAGGTCCTTCCGAAAGGGATTGAGACTTGGAATTCCAAGTACGACGGCCGTTATGCGCCGCGTCCCGGAACTTTCGCCCTGCTACAGCGGCTCCGGCCGCGAGCGCCCGAAATGCATGCCTTCTACGGTCAGGATCTGCACTGGAAAAAGCAGTTTCGCGGGCTTTGCGTCACAATCGATGGCGATGCTCCTGACCCGTCGCTGATTCTGAAGGCTCTGGCCGCCGGAAATTACTGCGCCCGCAAAGATGACCTCCAACTGCCCTCCTCCGGCATTCTGCCGGACGACCTGCTTGCCGAATTTGGGCAGACACACTCGCGCTCGCGCCGCATGTGGCAAATCTTCAAGAATGGCAAGCAGACCCTGGACCGCCTCGGCGTTCGCGTTCCCGAATCTTTGAAGGCTCGCCTGCGCAGGATTTTCTGATGGCATCCCCCGGCATCGTTTTTCTCATGTATCACGAACTGGAACTGCCGGGGCGCCAGTTGATCCAGTCCGAACCGGGCTACATGCGCTACATTCTCCGTGAAGCGATTTTCCGTGCGCAGATCGACTGGCTCCGCAAGAACGGTTGGCAGGGCTTGAGCGTGAGCGAAGCATCGCGTTCAACCGTGGAAAACTCCGTTGCCATCACCTTCGACGACGGTTGTGAAACCGACCTGCTCGCCGCGGCTCCAATCCTGCGCGAAGCGGGATTTCACGCCACGTTTTATGTGACTGCCGGCTTTCTGGGCCGGCCGGGATACCTGTCGACAGCACAGTTGCGCGAACTGAGTTCCTCCGGCCTTGAGATCGGCTGCCACTCGATGACTCATGCCTACTTGAATGACCTCGATCCTCAACAGATGCGCTCCGAAATCGTCGCCGCGCGTTTGAAGCTGGAAGACGTAACCGGCAGTACAGTGGAACATTTTTCCTGCCCCGGCGGACGCTACAACGACGCAGCCATAGCGCTCGCCAAACAAGCGGGTTACCGTTCCTTCGCCACCAGTCGCGCGTATCCCAACCGGCCGTCGACCGATCCGTTCCGCCTGGGCCGCGTCGCGATCATGCGCGATACGAACCAGCCAACTTTCGAGAAAATCTGTACCGGCCAGAACCTGTGGAAGATCCGCCTGGGCGAGTCTCTCCGCGCCTCGATGAAAAAGACGATCGGCAACGCGATGTACGACCGCATCAGGACGGCAGTTCTCGGTCAACCGTAGCACCCACGCGGTTGACGCGTCCCATCGCCGATGAAATATTGAAAGTCCCACGCCAATGACTCACCCTATCTGGAGAGCTCTGAGGAAAGCGAATCGTGCCCCTGAGATCCTCCGCTGCGTGGTGGAGACGAATCAATGGGCACCGATTAGTGCCGCTTATCTAGGTTTGTCACGCCTGCAGTATCCCCTAGTGCTGCGGTTGCGGCGCGGGGAACAGATCCACCTCGAAGAACTCACCGACCTCAAGGCCTTCTGGCAGATCTTCCTGCGGAAGGTCTATCGTGTTCGCGCCACCGACGACGTAATTCTGGACCTAGGCGCCAATGTAGGAGTATTTACCCTTTACGCCGCGCGCAATGCGCCACGGGCACAAGTGTTTTCCTTCGAGCCTTTTCCTCCCACTTTCCGACGTCTTATTGCCACCGTGCGCGACCATCACCTCGACGACAGGGTAACGTGCCTGAACTACGCTGCCACTGGAGCCAGTGGGGTCCGCCTCATGCCCGACGGACAACTTCCCAGCCAGCGCCGAGCTTTGGCCGCCGCCAGCGCGATCTCGGGCACGCAGGTCATGGGGAAAACGATCGAGTCCATGCTGGAAGAAAACCACCTCCCTCACGTCGATCTGTTGAAGATGGACATCGAAGGCAGCGAATATGAGGTGCTTCTCTCAACTCCTCTGCGCATGTTGGCGCGGATCGACCGCATTGCCCTGGAATACCACGGCGACAGCGCTCCCTACTCGAGGCGACAACTCTTCGATCATCTCGGGCAAGCCGGATTCACGGTCACTTCCGACCTCTGTGATCCACAAGGCTACGGTCTTGCCGAGTTGATCCGCAGCAACTGAGTCCAGACCAGCCCCGTCCGAGTCATCAGTTCCCCAGTTGCATCTGGCTTTACTTCTGCCCTTCCGTGTCCTTCAGGATCATGGTCTTTCGTCATCTGTGTGATTCATCGGCATCCCCGTAGAGTCACTCCCTAAGGACTCGCACGCAGTAGTCCCCCCAACTCTTCGTTACGAGGTTCTGATGTTTAAGACTGGAACGCTTCCCCTGCGCGCCATTGTCACTCGCTTTCTTTCCTCCGTTCTTTTTTCTCTTTGCCTGACATTCCTCGGGATCACTCTTGCGGCGGCTCAGATAAATACCTTGCCTCGAATCTCAATCACGCCGCTCAACCCCAGCGTTTCCTCTGGAGGAAAGTTGCAATTCAGCGCTTTGGTGGTAAACACCAGCGAGACGGGAGTCCGGTGGTGGGCGAGCGCGGGCACGATTTCGAAAGACGGCCTGTTCGTGGCGCCTGAAGTCACCAGCCAGCAGTTCGTTCGAGTCACGGCCGCTAGCATGGTCGGCTTGGCGGTTCGAGCGTCAGTCGAGGTCGCCGTCATTCCCGCGCGACCCCTGAGAATTACAACCTCACGGCTGGCCGCCGCCAAGATCGATTCTCCCTACGACGCCCAGCTCTCCGCCCGGGGAGGTACCTCTCCGTATCATTGGTCCCTCTCGTCCGGAGTACTACCCACAGGAGTGCGATTGAACCGGTCGACCGGACTCATTTCTGGAGTTCCCTCCAAAACTGGCACCTTCGAGTTTGCGGTGAGTTTGAAGGATGCGAGGGCTGAAAAGACCACCCGACCTCTTGCTCTGACGGTTTCGCCGGTCTTCACCGGCACGTTCGACGGACCTGCAGAATTACCACGCATCTATTTGCCAACGGCTCTGTCCGATACGCCCACTGCCGGAAAAATCATCCCGGTTAAAGCCGGTGGGGATTTCCAGGCCGCCCTGAACCGCGCGAATTGCGGCGATACGGTCACGCTGCAGGCTGGTGCTACGTTTACGGGAGGCTTCTCGTTTCCCCAAAAGTCTTGCGATTCCGCGCATTGGATTACTGTCCGCACCAGTGCCCCCGACAACGAACTTCCCCCCGAGGGCTCGCGTTTGACTCCGTGCTATGCGGGCGTTAGTTCCTTGCCCGGCCGGCCCGACTTTCACTGCAGTTCCACCAAGAACGTTCTCGCCAAACTCATCTTCGCGGGAGCATCTGGAAACGGTCCCGTTACCTTCGCAGCGGGCGCCCACCACTACCGCCTGGAAGGCCTCGAAATCACTCGCGCGGTCAGCGAAAATCGTATTACGGCCTTAGTTGCTCCTGAGGTTCGCTCTCCCGCCGATCACATCATCCTCGACCGCGTCTGGGTTCACGGCACCCCTCACGATGAGACGACGCGGGGAGTATTCCTCAATAACACCTCTTACGTGGCGATTGTGGATTCTTTCTTCACTGATTTCCACTGTGTTGCCATCACCGGCGCATGCACCGACGCCCAGGCAATCGGCGGAGGCGGCGGGGACCTGCCCAGCGGCCCCTATAAGATCGTGAATAACTTTCTGGAAGCCTCTGGCGAGAACATTCTTTTTGGCGGCGGGCCCGCGACTACTACTCCTGCGGACATCGAAGTCCGCCACAATCACTTGTTCAAGCCCCTGATCTGGATGTCCGGGCAGCCGGGATATGTTGGCGGCACCGATGGCCATCCTTTCATCGTCAAGAATCTGTTCGAGCTGAAGAATGCTCAGCGCGTGCTGTTTGAAGGCAACGTGGCGGAATATACCTGGGGAGGTTTCACTCAAGCCGGATATGCCTTAATGCTTACCCCGAAAAACCAGGCGGGTACCGACGGAAGCAACTTATGCCCCGCCTGCGTTGTCACCGATGTCACGGTCCGCTACAGCACCATCAGCCATGCCGGCGCCGGCGTCAACATTGCGAATTCGGTGTCCTCCAACGGAGGCATCGCCTCCGCCGGAACCCGCTACAGCATTCACGACATCACCATCGACGACATCAACGGCGACATCTATCTCGGTGGAGGCCCGCTGATTCTGGTCCTGAACGGATGGAAGATCCACGTTCTCAGCGACATCACCATCAACCACATCACCGGCTTCGGAGATTCGTCCCTACCCACCCTGTCTGTCGGAAACGACCTCAGCCACCCCAAGATGTCGCACTTCGTGTACACCAATAACCTCGTGCTTGCTGGCCAATACCCGGTTTGGTCTGCCGGTGGCAAAACGGACTGCGCTCACTCCACCGTTCCAATCCGCGTGATCGATACCTGTTTCGAGCCGTACGCTTTCGCCAACAACGCCATCATCGCCTCGCCAGCCAACTATCCTCCCGCGAAATGGCCGGCTCGAAACTACTTTCCGCCAGACGCAGCCGCGGTCCACTTTACCCATTACAACAACGGCAAGGGCGGCGACTATCGTCTCGTGCCCTCCAGCCCCTTCAAACATGCCGGGACCGATGGCAAGGATCTGGGCGCCGACATCGACGCAATCCAGGCCGCCACCCAAGGTGCCGACTAGCGCGGTTTCATTAAGATGAGAATCGTGGTGCCCCATTTCTCGCGCGCTCTGTGCGCAAGAAGTGGGGTTTTCAATAGAGCGGACCGTAACGCAAGTCACACTACAACTCATCGGCCCGCGTAACAGCCGACCACTGCTCAGTTACAATGAAGTGGTAGCGCTGAGTTGTAACTGATCCCCCGTTCCACTCCAAGTGAGCTGCCAACACCGGCTACGACGCCACCCCGAAGGGTAGACCTATGAAGTTTTTGCGTTCGCGACAAGCCGCTCTCGCCCTGATTCTCGTCGGCGTTACGTCCATCCTGGTGGGTGACGCGGCGTATGGCGCCGAGGCCCCAGGCCGGTTTGACGGCCCGGCAGAACTTCCGCGTGTCTACATGCAGACCTCGGTGGCCGATACCCCGGCTCCCGGGAAAACTCTAACCGTAAAAGCTGCCGACAATCTCCAGTCCACCCTCGATGAAGCCGCCTGCGGCGACACGCTCAGCCTCGAGGCGGGCGCAACCTTTACCGGACGGTTTCTCCTCCGCAAGAAGAACTGCGACGACTCGCATTGGATCGTGATTCGCACTAGCGCTCCTGATAGCGACCTCCCAGCCCAGGGATCGCGATTGACTCCCTGCTATGCGGGCGTGAGTTCCCTGCCATCGCGGCCAGACTTTCACTGCGCCTCAACCAAGAACGTTCTCGCCAAACTCGTCTTCGCAGGAAAAAACGGAGAGGGCCCCATCATCCTCGCAGCTGGTGCCAACCATTACCGCCTGGAGGGCCTCGAGATCACCCGCGTCAGCAGCGAAAACCGGATCACGGCCTTGGTCGCTCCTGAAGTTCGCTCTCCCGCCGACCACATCATCCTCGACCGTGTGTGGGTGCACGGCACTGCCCAGGATGAGACCACTCGCGGCATCTTCCTGACCGGAACCGCTTATGTGGCGATTGTGGATTCTTTCTTTACTGATTTTCACTGCGTAGCCATCACCGGGGCATGCACCGACGCCCAGGCGATCGGCGGTGGCGGCGGCGACCAGCCCAGCGGCCCTTATAAGATCGTGAACAATTTTCTGGAAGCGTCTGGCGAAAATATTCTTTTTGGCGGCGGGCCGGCAACTGTAACCCCGGCGGACATCGAAATTCGCCACAACCATCTCTTCAAGCCCCTGATCTGGAAGCCCAACCAGCCCGGATTTGTGGGCGGAACCTCAGGCAAGCCATTCATCGTCAAGAATCTGTTTGAGCTCAAGAACGCCCAGCGACTGCTGTTTGAAGGCAACGTCCTCGATTACAGTTGGGGCGACGTGGGCCAGAAAGGCTTCGCCATCCTCCTCACCCCGCGCAACCAGACGCCCAATGTCTGCCCGCTCTGCCGAGTCACCGATGTCACCATCCGGTACTGTAAGGTCCGGCACATGGCCAGTGGCCTCAGCATCGCCAACGCCCCATCCGACACCGGAGGACTCTCCACCGCCGGGGAACGCTATAGCATTCATGATCTCGTTTTTGAAGATATTGACGGGGACTTCTACGGGGGCTTTGGCGCCTTTGCCATGATCATTTCCAACGGGCCACAGCTGCGCGACGTGAAGATCGACCACGTAACCGCGTTCCCCTCCAAGGTCGCGCTCATCGTGGGCGCCAATCAAGGAAGGCCAATGCCCGCCAACTTCGCATTGACGAACAGCATCGTGAAAGCCGGCGAAAAGGAACTTACATCGACCGGAGGGAAGGAAAACTGCGCCTTCGGCGCGGCCCAACTGGGCCCGGATCCGGTCTTAAAAAACTGCTTTAACCCGGTGACTGTCACTCACAACGCCATCATTGCGCCGAGAGGTTCGTGGCCGAAAGGGAATTCCTCTTCGAAGAACGAAGACTCCGTTGGTTTCGTCAACTACAATCACGGGAAGGACGCCGATTACCACTTGTGCCGAGCGAAGGACAATCCTTCTTCTTGCAAACAACCCTCGCCCTATGTCGGGGCGGGAAGCGATGGGAAAGATCTTGGCGCCGATATCGACGCCCTGGAAGCCGCAACCAGCGGGGCGGAGTAGCGTGCGGCTCTGTTTCGTAAGGACCGCCGGATTGAATAACACGCCCCGGGGAAAACTCTGGCCATGAAACAACTGATACGCAAGGGTCTCAAGCAGATCATCGTGGACGAAGTGCCCGACCCTGTCGTCATCCCACACCACGTCCTGGTCCGCCCGCTCTATTCCCTCATAAGCAGTGGCACGGAAACGGCCAGCATCCATCAGGAAGGCGTGCTGCGGGCGGTGGCCGACAATCCCTCCCAACTCGCGAAGATCTGGAATGTCCTCAAGGTGCAAGGTCCGCTAAGCACGTTCGCCGAAGTCAAAGCCAAGTTCAGCGAATACGCCGTGCTCGGTTATTCGGGCGCCGGGGTTGTCGCAGAAAAACATCCCACCGTGCAGGACCTGCAAGTTGGCGAGCGCGTCGCTTACGGCGGTGAGGGCACGGGCCACGGAGAAACGATCCTCGTCGGCACGAAGCTGGTTGTGCCCGTGCCCGACTCCGTTCCTTTCGAACACGCCTGTTTTGCCCCCTTGGGCAGCATCGCCCTCAATAGCGTTCGCATCGCGAATCTGAGCCTGGGAGAAAATGTTGCTGTACTTGGCCTGGGTCTAGTGGGACAGCTGATTGTCCAACTGGCGAAGCTGCAAGGCGCAAATGTTCTTGCGGTTGATTTAAAACCACAGCGCGTCGACCTCGCTCGACAACTCGGTGCCGATCATGCGCTGCTGGGCGGCGCGGCTCTTGCCGACCAGATCGCCGCAGTCACCGCCGGCGCTGGAGTCGATTGCGTCATCATCGCGGCGGCTGCCAAGTCGTCCGCGCCTTGTCACGAGGCCGTGCAGATCTGCACCGATCGCGGCCGCATCGTCGACGTCGGCGCCGTCGATCTGAGTTTCCCTTGGTACGAGATGTATCGCAAGGAAATCCAGCTTTTCATGGCGCGCGCCTATGGTCCGGGAAGCTACGATCCGCTCTACGAAAAGCAGGGACAGGACTACCCCATCAACTACGTCCGCTGGACCGAGAACCGTAACATGGCCGAGTTCCTGCGTCTGGTATCGCTGGGACGAATCCAGCCCGCACCCTTAATCACCCACCAGTTCCCGCTCGACGAGGCGGCGAAAGCATACGAGACGATCATGGAGCCGTCGTCGTCCAGCCTCGCGGTTCTTCTCAAATATCCTGCCGCCGAAACTCCCGACGCCGCGACCGCCTTCAAGCCGGCGCGAAGAGTGGAGACCCCGGGCGCAAGCGCGCCGCTCCCAAACGCATTGGGAGTGGCCTTGGTCGGTGCGGGTAACCTTGCGCGCTGGGTGCACTTGCCAAATCTCAAGAAGGTGCCCGGCACGAACCTTCGCGCCGTGTTCTCGGCGAACGGACCCCGGGGAAAGAGTTACGCTCTGCGCTTTGGGGCTGCTTATTGTTGCTCCGAGTACGACGAGATCTTGAACGATCCCAAGGTCGACGTCGTGGTCATCGTCAGTCGTAACGTACAGCATGCCTCGCAGACCCTGGCTGCCCTGCAAGCGGGCAAACATGTGTTTCTCGAGAAGCCGATGGCGCTGACGGTCGACGAGTGCCGGCAGCTCCACCGCGCCACCATCGAGACTGGCAAGCGGCTCACCGTCGGGTTCAACCGCCGCTTCTCGCCCACCTATCTCGGCCTCAAGACGCAACTTGTGCGCCGAAATGGTCCAGCCGTTCTCAATCTCCGCGTCAACTCTCCCGGCATCTCCGGAGACTATTGGATGGCCGATCCCGCCGCCGGCGGCGCCATCCTGGGCGAGGCCTGTCATTTCGTTGATCTTGCCTACTGGTTGCTGGATTCCGAACCGGTCTCAGTTTCCGCCTTCTCGCTGCCCACCGGCAAGAAGGCCCCAATCGGCGAAAACAATCTCGTCGCAAGTTTCCGTTTCGCCGACGATTCCATCGCGAATCTCACCTACTGCACCGTCGGCAGTAGGAGTTCGGGAGGAGAACGCGTCGAAGCCTTCGCCATGGGAATGGGTGCCAGCGCGGAAGATTTCAAGCGTCTGACATTGAGCACGAGCTTGGTCGAACGTCGCTCCAGTTGGTTCGCCGAAAAAGGCTACGCTGAGCAAATGCGCGCATTCTTCGATGAGATCCGCGTCGGAGGAACCCCCAGCGTCACAGTGGATGACGGTGCCCGAGCCACGATCGTATGCCTGAAAATGCTGGAGTCCGCCCGAACCCAAGCTCCGTGTGCCCTCGACTGGAAAGCAGAATTGTCGGCGTCGGGAGCCGCGACTCTCCAATAGCCCATCCAGAGTGTGCGCTGAAACGCAACATCCGGGGAGAACGTGGGACTAAGACCCTTCAAATTCCAGTCGCGAAGCGACAGAGAACAGTTCTTACTACAGCCACGATAGATCTTTGGTAACAAATATTCTTCCCAGCGAGGTCTTCGCCTTGAGCCACAACTTGGAATCGAAATAGGATTGGTAGATCGTTCTCATCCGCTTCAGGCGAGCGCGATTCGCCCGATTCCGGGCACTGCCCAATTCGTACCCGAGTTCCTTGAGAGTGCCCCCAACCAGCGCCTCGAACATCGCCAGATCGTCAGGTGTAAACCCCGTTCTCCAACGCCCAAGCGGATTGAAAGCTTCCTTGGACGCGTCGTTAAAGGAGGTGTTGGGCTCGCGGACCGATCCAATCCCCGCCTTCAGAACCTGGTCATAATCCAACTCCTGGCCAATAAAGTCACCGAGTCTGGCCAGCGTGCTGTGCGGATCCGAAATCAACTCCTCGAAGCGCACTTCGGTGTAGTCAGCGCCAAGCCTCCGTCCGTCTTCCCTTCCTTTGCGCAGCATCCATTCCCAATAGAGGCCCGCGACCATGACGCTCGGCGTGCGGTCCCACCACGCGCGCCGGACATATCCCAACTTCGCCGTCGACAGCGCGACGTCGCGTCCGTCACGAATGATGTGAACGATCAGCGCCTCGGGTATCGTCTCTTTAATCCTCTCGAGATGCAGTAGATGTTCCGGAGTGCAGTCCGCCCAGCGTTCCACTCTCTGTTGGCGCGCCATCTCGCCCATGATGATGCGCAGAAAATCTCCGCCATTCCTGCACTCTTCCATCACCTTTGCCGTGATCGCCTGCGCGTCCAGTCCTGACCGCTCGAACAATTTCGAACCGAGCCACGCCTCCATCAGCTTTGCTTTGTTGCGCCGGACGCTCAAGTCCCCGAAGCGCGGTTCCAGCAGGTTGATGGCATTCGATTCCGTACGGTATACCGCAAAATTGCCTGCTGAGAGCAGCATGTGATACAGCAGAGTCGTCCCCGACCGCCCACAACCAAGGACAAACACCGGGGCCTTACTCCGCGCCGTCTTTTCTCCCGCCGCTTGAATGATCGCCCCGTGTGACGCCATACACCGCTCCGCTCTTGATTACGTCCCGACCCGCAACTCTCGGGCATCTCCCGAGGAAGACCTCTTTAGACTGATTCGCTCAATGCTGTCGGCAAGCTTCTTGGCATTGTCTTCCAATTCGAAGTCAGGGATGGTCGCCACCATGGCCGCGTGATTCTTTGTCGCCTCGGTCATCAGCGTAAGCAGACTCTCGATGTCACCTTCCCTCCATAGAGCCGTCCCAGCAGGACGGGTGCCGTTGTCCGCCGCCAGCACCGGCACCTTCAATTTCAGCGACTCCAGCACCGAAGAACAAATCCCGTCACTAACCGGTGTTCGAATGTACGCCGCCGCTCGGCTCAACAACGTGAGAAACATATCGTGGGGCACCGACGCCAGCAGGCACACAGCATCCTCGATCTTCTGCTCCTTCACGAACCGTCGCATGCTGTCCATCTCGCGGTCCCAGGGACCAACCAGCAGGAATCCCACCTTGGGCGAGGTTTCGCGAAAACGCCGGATTGCCTGGGCCATAAAATCGAGCACGAATTCCTTGCGGAAACAGACGTAACTGAAAAACACCGCATCGTTCGCATGGTAGAAATCTTCGATGTGAGCTGGCAACGCCGCAGGAACAAACTCAACGTAGTACGAAGAAAAATGCGGGATTGGCTCGACTCTCTCCGCCGGAATCCCGGTAGTCAGCAGCACTTTCTTCACGGCCTCGCTGTTGCAATAGATGCGCTGCGGAATCCGAAACAATAGCGAGAATGCAAAGTGCCGCAAGGAGGCCTTGGGGGCCGGAAAGTAGCTTTGCTGGTGACCTCCGCCATATGTCAACAAGGCCGGCCGATGGCCCAGTCTGGCCAATAACAACGCAGCCAGCGCAAGCAGGTATCCCTTCTTGGTCTCACCGTTGACTCTGATGTGCACGGCGTAGCCTTGCCACACATGGCGAAGCACTTTCCAGAAATAATCCCACCCGCTCTGCACGTCGATATATTCCGGGCTGCGAATCCGCCGGTTCTCGTTCAGGTTCATGACCTGGCAGTCCCATCCCCGCGCTTCCAGTTCCCTGCGCAGGCCGACAAGACTCATCGTCCAACTGCACACCGGCGGGGGCCAGTTGCCGATTTCAAGAATGCGTTTATCCATCAAGTCCGCCCCGCACCGGAAAGCACCAGGTCCCTCCGCCCGATTCCTTTTTCCTGCAGCAGCGACGCATACAACCGCTCGTACTCTCCGCAAACGCGCTCGACGCTAAACCGCCGGGCATCTTGTCTTGCCGTCACGCCTAAAGATTTCCGCAGCTCCGGTTGTTGCACCAGCGTATCGATACGCTCCGCCAGCGCTTCCGCGTCGGCCGTGGGCACAAGAAACCCATTTTCCCCATCGCGAATGAGTTCGTCATTTCCGCCAGCCCGGCAAGCGACCACCGGTACACCTGCCGCCATGGATTCCATGATCGAGTTGGACAGACTCTCTGACATCGAAGGCAGTACGCTGATGTCAGAAGCCGCCAGTACCGCCGGAATATCGTGCCTCTCTCCCAGGAAAATTACCTGCTCTCTTAGACTAAGCTTCGCCGCCATCGCCTCCAGCCCTGGTCTCAACGGCCCGTCGCCGACAAGTATGAATTCCAACTTGAGATGTTTCGCGGCCAGCCGGCCCGCCGCTTGCAGAAAAATATCGTGACGCTTCGCCGGATCGTTCATCCGCGCGATCATCACCACTCGCACGCCGCTGGAAATTACCGGGAGCGCGGGCGTCGCCGCGGCAAACGCCTTGCTAGGCAAGGCATTCGGAATCACCACCAGCTTCTCGGGCCTGATTCTGGCTTTATGCAACCGGGCAGCTGCCGCCTGCGAATTACACACCACCCGATCACACCAGCGAAGCACCGCATGCTGCGCGCCATTTCGAAAGAAGCTCAACAAATCACCTAACTGCCGCTGGCTCCCCACCACAATCGGAACCCTCGCCAGGCGAGCGCTCGGAATCATCATCAGGTTGGAGTAAAAATCGAATGAATGCGCAATCACGACGCGGTTCGCGCGAAGATAGCGAGCCAGGTCCAGCCGCGCGCGTTGCGCCGGCAACTTGAAAAGGCTCCCTCCCGGCGGGAACTCAACGATCTCCTCCAACCGTTCTGCAAAAGCTCCGATCCTTCGCAAACAACCGAGCCGGACCTGCAAATGCTCGGGTTTCAACGCGGCCGCGAGGGTAGCGAACTGACGCTCACTTCCGCCGGTTTCCAGGGAATTCGTCATCAGAAAAAGCCCCGGAGCGGTGCCCTGCGTTGACCTCGTGGCAGAAATCACGCGACCCCCGAACCATCGGCCAGTTTTGTTTTAACCCGAACGTCGCTGAGCCTCGGACTTTCCGAGCTCGAATCAACTCGCAAGCTATCAGCGACCGCGCTGCGGTGGCCGGGCGCCCCGAGAAAGTTCCGGTGCCACAACTCAAACACCAGCAGAAGCCACAATGCCCCGGAATGATTCCGGCGCCCACGCAGGTGCTCGTCGAGCAGGCCGCGAATCGCCGCTGGATTGAAATAGCCGCGCTGCAGCGTCCTCGGCTCGATCACGATTCCCAGCAGCGAGTCTTTCAACTCATGCCGCATCCAATGCACCAGCGGCAGCGAGAACCCCTGTTTGCGCCGATGCAGTAGCGCCGAAGGAACGCCCAAACGGTGTGCCAACTTCTTGAGCATGTATTTCCGTTTGCCGCCGCGGAATTTGTACTTCAGTGGCAGCCCTGCCGCCCACTCCACGAATTCATGGTCCAGGATCGGGCATCGCACTTCCAGAGAAGTGGCCATGCTCATCCGGTCCACCTTGGTCAGAATGTCGCCGGCCAGGTAAGTCTTGGTGTCCAGATACATCAGCTTGCTGAGTTGATCGTCCGCGGGAGCCTCATCGTAATATTTCTCGAACTGCCGGAACGGATCCACCCAGCCCTTCGCGCGGCTGACGAACTCCTGGGAAAAGAGCGTTTTCTCCCGATGCAGCGCCGGCAGAAACGAAACGCCATCGAGATAGCGGTCGCGCGACGGCAGAGTAATGTTCCAGGCGAACTTTCGCCCTTTGATGCGGGAAGGCAGCCGCCCATACAGATGATTGCGGTAAAGAGACCCGACCAGGGGCGGAATAAAATCGTAGTGCCGCCTTCTCCAATTCGCGATGTAGCGATCATATCCGGCAAACAGTTCGTCCCCGCCGTCGCCCGACAGGGCCACCGTCACTTTCTCACGTGCCAAACGCGACACGTAATACGTCGGAATCATGGAGGAATCGCCGAATGGTTCTTCCATGACTCTGGTGAGTTGATCGAGCGTCCCCGCTATGTCGGGATCAACCATCAATTCATGATGGTCGGTTCCAAAGTGCGTCGCGACAATCCGCGCATACTCGGCTTCGTTGAAGTCAGCCTTTCCGAACCCTATGGAGAAAGTCTTAACCGGGAGCGAACTGCATCTCGCCATCAACGCAACCACGACCGACGAGTCCACCCCGCCGCTGAGCATCGCACCCAGAGGAACGTCGCTGATCAGGCGAATGCGGACCGCCTCTTCCAACCGCCGTTCCATCTCCTCGAGACAAGCTTCGTCCGATCCCGGATCCTGCGTTCCGTACCGCGGCACATCCCAGTATTGCCGTGGTTTAATTTCTCCGTTGGCGTACTCGGCCAGGTGTCCCGGCGGCAGTTTGCGAATGCGCTGGAATGCCGAATATGGGTCGGGCACATACCCAAAGTAAAAGAACTGGAGAACGCCCTCCGGATCAACCACCGCCAATTGTGGCGCCACTGCCAGCATGGCTTTAATTTCCGAGCCAAAATAAAGCCGGCCATCGAGCAGGGCGTAATAGAGCGGCTTTTTCCCTAACCGGTCTCGCGCCAACAGCAACGACTCACGCTTTTCGTCGTACAGCGCGATGGCAAACATCCCTCGCAGCTTGGTGACGCAGTCGGCTCCCATCTCCTCGTAAAGGTGGACGATCACCTCGGTATCGCAATGGGTGTAGAATCGGTGCCCGCGCGCCTCCAACTCTTGGCGCAATTGCAGAAAGTTATAAATCTCGCCATTGAACACTACGCAGACGCTGCGATCTTCGCTGTAGATAGGCTGCCGCCCACCGGCCAAATCGATGATGCTCAGGCGTCGCATGCCCAGGCCAACACGTCCCTGAACCCGGATGCCCTCGTCGTCCGGCCCACGGTGCACAATGGCGTCCGTCATCCTCCGCACCTGGTCCGCCGCGAGCACCTCTCCCTCTCGCCCGATGATGCCGGCTATTCCGCACATCGTTGCACCTCGAGGGTCTCCCCTCGTTGCTCGTGCCGAGGCACGCCGGCAGGCTTCCGTCCCGTCACCGAGATGGGCTGCAAAACAACGCGCAAGTCCTCCAGTCCGCATTCCTCGAACCAGCGAAAGACTTCTTCGTAGGTGTGCTTGGATTGGTACCAGGGCGAGTACCAGTCGAAGGTATCGAGCACCCGCCACTTGGGATCAGGATTGTGCGCCATCGGAATCATGTACGCGAGAGCCCCGCTCGCCGGCCGTCCCACCAGAGGGATCTTTCGCAGGACCTGATGCATTCCATACAGTGGAATCACGCCGTAACAGAGCTTGTGCAGCAACTTCGGTGACATGCGCCGCGTGACCTTACGATAAACGTCGCTCATCTTGTACCAATGGTTGTAGCGGCTGTAGAGCCAGATCGCGATGCGCCCGCCGGGCTTGAGCAGTCCCGGCAAAACCTGGAAGGCCGCTTTGCAGTCCGGCGTATGATGCAGCACTCCCAGACTGTAGATGTAGTCGAAACTCTCCGGCGCAAACGGCAGCTTGAAAACGTCCGCCTGAAAAAAGACCGCCTGCCGGTCTCTGAGATTCTCTTCGGCGACCTCGGCGGCCAGGCTCAGATCAACCCCGACGACGTGCGCTCCCCAGCGCGTGGCCACTTCCGAGAAGCGACCCATGCCGCAGCCCACGTCCAGCACCAACTTCCCGGCAAGGTCTTCAGGCTCGAACCCGGTTCTTCGCCGAAAATCGCTCTCGGACCGGCGGCTGGTCTCCGTGTCCAACTGCGTCTGCCGGAACAAATGCCACTGGAAACCGAAGCTACCGGCGTAGTGTTCGGCATCCACAAAACGCACCACGCCCTTCACCACGGGACACTTGCGCGAGCATGCGGCGCACACTAGCCCCTCACTCTCCTGCCGTAACTCGCTCAGGCAGGAAGTGCAACGCAGGATGCTCCTCACTTCCTCAGCGAGTCCAGGCCAGTTCCCCGGGTTTCCTTCTCCCATATGTTTTCTCGTTCACTGCCCCGGCAGCGCTCTCCGTGGCGGCGGGTTCTTGTGACGCCACGATCTGATACAGAGCCGTCGTGTAGGCCACCAGGAAATACGGATACATGCTGTATTCCGTAGAAGCAAAAAAAGCGCTGATCATATACGCCGCCACACTGACCCAAAGGCCGCCGGTAAGTCCGCGCACATCCGGATCTATCTTGTAGAGCGTCGAGGCTCGCGTCATCTTGATATTGCGCATCGTCCGGGACAACAGCAGCAGGAATAGAATGAGCGCCGGGATTCCGCCTTCCGCCGCGAGCTCGGTGTAGCTGTTGTGCGCAACGTGCCACGAGCCGGCCGTCACCTCAAAGTTCCCCGCCCCAATCCCGAACACAGGGTTATGAACTGCGGTTCTGATGCTGTTGAGGAGCAACTCTTTCCGCGCTTCACGCGAACCGCGATCCAACGAATCCGCTTCGTTCCCGGTTACGATGCTGGTCAACCGCGCCACATAATGCCCCGGCATGGCCACCAGCAGGACGCCTCCCAGCAGGCCCGCCACCAACAACAGATGAAGACGGCGTCCCCGAATGGCGAATTCCCAGATGACCAGAACCGCCGCCAGGGAAATCGCCAGGAATCCGCTGCGCGAGTAGGTAAGTTCGACGCCAATCAGCATCGCGAAGACAGGAATCGCCCAGACCACTTTTTTCAGCCCCCGGGCCATGAAGAAAAAGCCCACACAAATCGGCCAGTTCAGCGCGATGTTAATGGCCAGGTCGTTCGGATTCTCAAACACTCCCCCCAGGGCTCCGACCAGGCGGCCGCCGTAGGTATGGTGCAACGCCAGCGACATCACGGTCATTCCGGCCACTGCAGTTGCCTGCACCCACACCAGTCGTTTTAATTGCCACAATTCCTTGACCACCAGCGCCACCAGCACGGCCACAATCACGGCTTTCGATAGCCGGGTCATCACTACGGTAAGCGCTCCCGACCGCCACGCCGCAAACGGAATCGTGATGCAGTACCACGCAAAAAGCGCGACGACATACTTGGTCTCGGGGGCGAACTTCTGTTTCACCTTCCCACTCATCAGGCTCAACAGCAGCCCGATCAGCGCCAGGCCACCGGCGATCTTCGCCATCGGAATCATCCCGATGCCGGGAATCACGTCTTCCGGCCGCCCGAAATACAGGGCCGATAGCGCCAGCAGCGCAAGATACGCACCTTTTGCCCGGTTACGCTTTTTGGTTTCCGGCTTCGATGTGGCTGGTATCGTACCCAATTCATCTCCTTCCGATCGCTACTAGCAGCCCGCAGTGCAGGTGAGGTTCGTATCAGGGCCCGCCTTCAGGCGCTGAGTTTCACCACAGCCTGCGTCGCTTCAAGTCAGCGCAGCCAAACTGGCTTGCGGCCAGTTACAAAGTTCGCAAATGCGACCACCGCCGCGGTATTCAGAACTACGAATGTAAACGCCGCATCAGTCACCCGGTTCAATGGGCCTTTCCGCAGCGGCACCATAGCCAGCAAGCCCAGCGCGTAGAACGCCAACTGAATCGCCAGGGCCAATCGGTAAACCGGCCCAGCCAAAAAAAATGCGCTCCCCAGAGTCACCACAAGCGCAAAAGGCACCAGCAGACGCAGTAATTTGTGACTGATAAACTCCAGCCACAACGGGTTTCCGAAAGTCATGAGCCAGGGTGCGAGCTGTACCAACTGGTAATTTCCGGTGAGAGTCCGAACTTTCCTGCCGAACTCTCGTCGGGTTCCCAGGTTGGGCCGATCCCAGGCTCGCGCCCGCTCGTCAAACACCACGCGCGCTCCTTGCCGGACTACATGCATGGGCAGGTAGACGTCATCGAGAATAGTGCCCGGCGGCACAGGTACCAGCAAGCCGTGCCGCACGGCGTAGAGCGCTCCGGTTGCGCCCACCACCGAACCTGCGGCCGATTCGAGTTGGCGAATCTTCTTTTCGATTTTCCAGTACAACCCGGGGCCCATGGTCTCCTCGCCGCCAGCGTCGCCCAGCATCAGTTCGCCACTCGCGCAACCCACCTCTGGATCGGCAAAATTCTCCGCCAGCAGGCGCACAGCACCGGCTTCGATCTTCTGGCGCGCATCCGTGAACACGATCACCTCTCCCTGCGCCATCTCTACCGCATCATTTAAGCCGGCCGCTTTGCCCTGCGCCACCGGATTGATCTTGAACTTCAACCGGGGATTAAGCCGGAACCCGCCGAGAATCCCCTCGGTCCCATCCGTCGACCCATCGGAAACCACGATAATCTCGCACCGTTCTGCGGGATAATCGAGTTCCAAAAGGTTCGACAACTTGCCCGGCAGGATCTCCTCCTCGTTGCGCACCACCATTACGATCGACACGCTGGGCTGGCACGCCCGCCGTCTTACCGTTCGCGACGCCCACAGGGCGCGCAGGCGCAACCAGGCCGCATAGCCCACGTAGGTGTAGGCAATCAGAATCGTCGCGATCCAGAACGCCCATTTCATGCTCATTCCCCAAGTCCACCACTCGACGTCCGCGTCGTAATCCGAGTCTTCCTCTCAATCGGCCGCAACTTGAGTTCGCATGCCCCTCGCCCCGGGCTCGTACTTGAGCACCATCAGTATGGTGGCTCCAAACTTTTGAAAGTAGCGCGACATGGTGAGCCGCATCAGCAGTATTTGGATGAAGCCGAGCGGGGCAAAAAAATTGAAGAACGGCCTGGGCGGAGTCAGGATCCGCCGCGATTCCTCCTTCAGCCCCAGCGCTTGGCAAATTCGTAACAGACGGCGCACGGTGTTGGCCCGGTAGAAAGCGACGAATATGTCATCCTCTTCGCGCTTATCCGCAAACCGGATCAGTGCCAGAACCCGCTTCCTCGGAATCCAGCGCGCGACCGTGTGATTCAGAAAAACCGCGTAATTGAGAAGATTGGGCGTGTGAATGACGATCTGCCCACCAGGACGAAGCACCCTTACCATCTCGGAAAATGACTTCTCCGGATCGCCCAGGTGCTCCACGACCATATTGCAGGTCAAGAGATCGAAGCTGCCGTCCTGAAACGGAAGTGCCTCCGCGGACCCGACCACGCGCTTTCTTATGTTTCTGTGTTTCCTAACGCTGTGAAAGTCGGGATCGCAGCCCACCACGCTCTGCGCACTGGCGACCAGTCTGTCCTCAATCAGTTCCAGATCCTTACCCAGGAGCCGCCAGCCGCAACCCAAATCCAGCCACGTCGTATTCCCAGTTGTGTATCGTTGCACTACGGTGCCGTAAATCTGCTGGTTCCAGATCAGGTCCGGAACAATCCACTTCATCAGGCGGTACGTCATCCGCCTTCCGAAAGTAACGTCCCAGAGTTCAGCGAGCCTCACCGGAACCTCCAACTGCAATCGACCGAAACGGTGCGGTGAGGGGTTTGCGCTACAGTGAGCTTCTCGGTGTCAAGCGATGCCGGCGCGCGAAGTTGCACCCCGGCGATCATCGCGCGCCCCGGCCCAGCATGACAATCTTGATGGTCTGAAACATGATCCACAAGTCCAGACCGATGGACGCGTTCTTGATGTAGAACAGGTCATATTGCAGCTTCTCGCGGGCGTCTTCGAGTGTGTTGCCGTACTTGTACTGTACCTGTGCCCAACCCGTAATGCCCGGACGCACCGTGTGCCGGACGCCGTAGTACCGGATCTCTTTACTCAACCAGTCCACGAACTCGGGACGTTCCGGCCGCGGTCCGACAAAGTTCATGTCGCCTTTGAACACGCACCATAGTTGCGGGATCTCATCCAGCCGCGACGCCCGCAGAAATCTGCCCACCCGCGTGATCCGCGGATCGTCATCGGCGGCCCAGGTGGCGCCAGTGTCGGCTTCTGCGTCTCGTCGCATCGTTCGGAATTTGTAGCAATAAAAATGCGTTCCTCCCCGGCCTACTCGCTTCTGACGGTAGAGCACTGGTCCCGGAGAATCCAATTTGATGGCCAGCACGATGAGTGGCCAAAGGGGCAGGAAAAGTAAAAGACCAATGAACGCTGCAATGAAATTCAAGATCCGTCGGGTCGCTTGAAAGAAAGAACTGGAGCGGAATCCGTCGGCGAAAATCAGCCAGCTCGGATATAACTCCTCGACCTCAATCCGTCCGTTAATCCTCTCCAGCCACGACGTTGCTTCCTCGACCTTCACCCCGTCCAGTCGCAAGTCCAGCAATTCATACACAGGAAGCGTCCCCCGCCGGTTCGGCATGGCCACGATCACGCGATGCACCCGCTTTTCCCGCACCACTCCGGCCACGTGACTCGCCACCACTTCCTTTGTCGGCTCGCCTGGAACGTCGCCTGTCCATCCCGCCACTTCAATTCCCGGACGTCGTCGCAAACCGTCCAGCAACCGCTCCGCGCGATCACCTGTACCCAATATGTACACGCGCTCACGAAAATTAGGGAGCCGCACAATCCAGGAATACGCGACGCGCCACCCGAAAAGAGGCAGAATCAGGACCACGATTCCCAAGGCAAGCGAACCCGATCCAGGAAGGATGCTCGGAGAAAACTGCCCGATCGCCAGAAACCCCAGCAACATCGTGCCCAACACCATCAGCATCCAGGACTTCTGCCACTCTGAGACGGCAACTAGAGATGAATCGTACAGGTCGAAGCCGTGCCATAGGAGCAACATGATCCCGGTCAATCCGAGAATTCTTATGTACCCACCTTCAATAATCAGTACATTGCGAAACTGCAGCCATCCGACCTCAGGGTTCGACAGGACTCCAGCGCTCCACAGCGATCCCAGTATGAAGGAAGCCCCTATGATCAGCGCCTCCCCCGCCAACAGCACCACCGTACGCACGGGGTAATGGACTTTGAAAATCCGGATCACTTACTCCCCCTGGGCCTTGGTGCTCCCCTTCTTCTCGTACGTTTCGTAGTAGTAACGCTCGTAATCAGCCGGGTCCCGATGTGTTCCGTTCAACACCACTCCAACCAGCGACTGGTCCGGGAATTCCCGGCGCGCCTTCTGCGCCACGTCGGCCGGTGTTGAGTTCGAGCGCACCACCATCAACACGCCGTCGCAGGCCGTGGCCAGTACACTCGCATCGGAAACCGGCACGGCCGGAGGTGAATCGATCACGATCCATTCAAACAGCGGATCCAGGTGCTGTAGCAGCAGCCTCAGCTTCCCATTTCCGATCAGTTCCGCGGGATCTTGGATGCCGCTCCCGCTCGGGATGAAGAACAGATTTTCGACCGGCGCCCGTTGCATGATGGAAAACTCGTCATTTTTCCCCGCCAAATAGTCGGAGAGCCCCGGCCCCGCTATCGCGCCCAGCATCAGATGCAGCCGTGGTCCCCGCAGGTCGGCATCAATCAGCAGGACACGCCGCCCGTGTTGCCGCGCCATGACTTGCGCCAGGTTGATCGAGGTGAATGACTTTCCTTCCTTTGGCAAGGCGCTGGTCACCAAGAGTTTTTTCAGTGGCATCTTTTCGCGCAATTGGTAAAGCCGCGATCGTAGCGTCCGATATTCTTCGGTGCCTCGTGCGCTGTCGTTACCGTCCGTAAACAGCATGTTCGCCGGATCAGGATTCCATTGCATCGCTGCACAGCGACTCAACATCGCCTCCTGGGAGCCTGCTCCGGTCTCTTCCCGGGCCGCTGCAAGCACCGCATCCCCGTTTACCGGCCGGCCGACATGAACCGGAGCAAGTTCAGCCTGCGCAGCGCCTCCCTGGATGGTTGCACGTTCCTGTTCGGCCCTCTTGAGGGCCTCGTGAATTCTGCTCATACTCTCCTCTCACTGGGGAGATCCTTGTCTTCTTCCTGGCGCAAACGGTCGGCCAGAGTGGCTAGCGAGCGCAATGCGTCCACTAAGTTGAAACCATCTGGGCCCGAAGGGCCTGGCGTTGCCGTCGATGCCCGGACCGCAACCGAGGGGCTGCTCTCGCCTAGTTCGAAATCCCGAGCCACTACTTCCACCACCGCCGGCCTGATGATCTTCTGCTGATCCACAAACCCGCTCACCAGGCAGTGCTCGCAGAGCAGGTTGATCACGCGCGGAATTCCGACCGCGTAGCGGTGAATCGCCGTCACCGCCTCCGGGTCAAAAATCTGCTGACCATCCCAGCCCGCGATCCGCAAACGCTGCTGCACATATGCCTTGGTCTCGTCGAGAGTGAACGGATATGTCCTGGCCCGTAGCGTCAGCCGCTGCCGCAGTTGCCGCAACTGCGGCAGTTTCAACTTTTGCTCCAGTTCCGGCTGCCCCACCAGAACGATCTGCAGCAGTTTCTCGGTGAAGGTTTCCAGATTCGTCAGCATGCGAATCTCTTCCAGCAATTCCTCACTGAGGTTCTGCGCCTCATCCACAATGAGTACCGCGGTCTCGCCCGCCCGGTATCGATCCAGAAGCCAGTTGTATAGCTTCAACAGGATCTGACTCTTCGAATTCGTGTCAGACGGGATGCCGAAGTCGGCCATCATGTAGTCTAGAAACTGCGGCACGTTCAACCGCGTGTTGAAGACAAACGCAGTCGCCACCTGCTGCAACCGGAGCCACTCCAGCAGTTTGTTGATTAGCGTCGTCTTGCCGGTACCCACCTCTCCGGTGAGCAGCACAAAACCCTTGCGGCTCTGGATGCCATAGGTCAGGCAAGCCAGCGCCTCCTCCGTGTGCCGCGTCAGGAACAGGTAACGCGGATCCGGATTAACGTTGAACGGATTAGCCCGCAGTCCATAAAACTCTTTGTACATAGTCGTTCTCGGGACCCTGATGTTCTAAATTCTTACCCTAGTCTTGGACTCTGTCGAATCCTTGCTCCGATGCCAGAACTTGGATCTGCCGTTGCTGCCATTGGTGCCCGCCGCATCCACCCACGGAACAGTCACCAGGATGGGTAGCTCCAGCGCGGCTTCGACATCGGCTTCGTTGCGGATGGAGTTGTCGGTCAACTCCAGCAAAAATGCCAGCCCCAATCCCAACGCTAGACCTGCGGCCAGCCCTCCTCCGGCGAAAGACAGCCGGCTCGGGAAACTAGGATCGTCGGGCAGATTGGCCGGGTTCAGCGGAACCATCCGCTCTCCCTCGGACTGCGTGGTCATCTTGACCGTCAAATTGGCGACGCTCCTCTTGGCCAGCAGGTCCTGATAGTCTTTCTGCGCGTTGTCGTAGTCCCGGGTCAACTGCTTGTACTGCTCTTCGATGGCCGGGCTCAGGGAGACGCGACCCTTGTACACCTCGATTTCCTGCTGCAATCTCTTCTGGTCGCGCGTGCCTCCGGCAATCAGGTCCTCATACTGGTGAATCTGGGTCCGCAATTGCCGGATCTCCGGCGGTTCGTTGGCCGCCGCTTTCTGATTGGCGCCCTCCACTGGATTGGCGGATGCCTTATTGACTTCGGCCAGTTTAAGTTTGATTTCCGCGATGTCGGCCTTCATCTTGATGACATCGGGATGATCATCGGTGTAGCGGGCCCGTAAAGTCACAAGTTGCGCTTGCAGGTCGGACAGCGTCTTTTCCAGCGTATCCGGGTTCGTGGAGGACTGCCCCGTTTTCCATGCGGCCAACTGCTGCGCCAGCATCGACTCTGTGTAGGACTTATCCTGCTGCGCCCGGTTCAGCGTCTGCGTGTTGGCTTCCAGCTGCGAATTCAGGCCCATCAGGATCTTGAGATTGTTCTCTTCATCTCCCGGGAGCTGTCCCACATACTGCTTCTTGAATTCCGCGAGCTTGGCATCCATGTCGTCCAGGTTGCGCTTGGCGTCCTCGAGTCCCTTGTTGAGTACGTCGCTGGTTCCGGTAGCCGCGGCCTGCACCGACTTGTCGTTTTCCGTCAGCAGCAGCGAGGTGAGTTCATTGCAGATTTGTTGGGCTTCGCGCGCGCTCGGCGCGGTGTAGTCAATGTAGAATCCCGGCACCGCGCTCTGCGCCGGACCCTTCTTTTTTGCGCCGAGCCCTGACAAGTCGGTCAACACCGGCTCGACCGACATGTTGGCCCGGATCGCATCCATCATCTCGCCAACCTGCTGGCTGTTCTTATTTGGAAACAGCCTCTCGATCATCGGCTGCAGATGGCTCTGGCTCAATACCTGCTGCTGCAACGTGACCACGCGGGCAGTCAAATCTTCAGAGACGACCGGCTGCACCATGCTTTCCGGCACCTTCTGCCCTTCAACCAGGATCAGCGATTGCGAGGTGTACTTCGGTGCAAACGCATACGAGACGAGAAACCCCACCGCCGGCGCCAACAGGGCCGGGATCAGGATCATCTTCGCCCGCCGGCGCAGCATCGCCACATAGTCTTCCATCGTCAATTCGCGGTTCGCGATCATCCCAATTCTCCTCCCAACCTGCGTGCCCCATTTCTCGCGCCCTTTGCGCGAGTGCGGACTTCCTCGTCAGTCGATCCGTATCGGCCGGGGCGTCCAGTCCAGGCCAAACGTCGCAATATGCCGGTGCCCAATCCGGCTGCAAGGATTCGTGCCCGTCAAGCAGAACGAACTGTTAAAGGCCAGTTCGTTGAACTGATAGCTGACAAAAAAGTCGAAATTGCGCCCCAGCGATCGGTGCAGCGCACCTCCGATAAAGCCGTAGTTATACGACCTCGCGTCGTTCGCCGGACACGCCGCTTGTGAAGTCGTGGTTAAGCTCAGGCATTCTTGCACTTGCTGCGCCGTCAGTGGCTGCACGCGAGAATTATGCGCGTATCCAATGTCAGCCACTGCACCCCACACCCGCGAAAGGGGGCGCTCCGCGCTCAGAGTCGCTATATCCGATTGCGTTCCCGCAAATAGCCCCGACCCGCTGGTTAGAAAACGCTCATAGGTCAACGCCAGCGACGTCTTCGGTAGCTTGTATCGCAGCAGGGCTCGACCCGATACCCCAAGTTTGGTGTCTTTGATGGTAGTGGGAAGCAGTTGGCCTCCCTGGAACCCACATGTCAACACCGAAAGGGTAGGATCGCTGCAAACCTCGCTCTGCTCATCAATGAGAGTGACCTGCGGTCCGGCTCCGATCAGGAAATCCAGACGCCCCGAGATCCGGTGTCCATACATGGCCTCAACAATGTGGGAGTGAAATGCACTGCCGAACACGGAGAAATCGAAGCCCTGATATCCATACACAAGCGCGACCTGGGTATGCGGTGTGAGGATGCGGTTGTATCCCACTTGGGCCGAGACTTCCGAACTGCCGATGAAAGCTGTCCCAGTTGTCGCGTCGTTTCCATAGAAATGCGTAAACGCATACCCCCCGGCCGCCGTCACCGCCGACTTGGGAGTGAGATCCTCGGTTACATCCACCAGGCTCACGTTCAGGATGCGCGGTGCCAGTCCCAACGATCCGATTCCAGTCCCGCCCCAAAAACTGCCGAATGCGTTATTTCCCACGGATGCTATTGCTTGCGGGCCCAACGATCCGTAGGCCCCGCCAAAGTTCCCCTCCGGCAGATAGCTGAAGTTGTCGCGCAGCGATAATTGTCCCCGCTTCCACGTAATCTTCTGGTCGAGATCCAACTGCTGCAGTGCCTTGAACCCTTGTCCTTGCAGACTGTAGTACCCGACCCCACCCACATAGTCGACCGCCAGGTCGTAATTTCTCCACAGGCGCTGCAGCGTCGCGCTGCCCAACGCGCGGCTCAGGGAATGCACCGTCCCTCCCCCGACCGTATTCTCGGCATTCGAGTCCGCGGACTCGGCGACAGTCGCTCCGATCTTCAGATAACTCAGCGGTGCGGCATGTGGCTCCAGTCCAGGCTGATCGAGGCCAGAGATTGGCGGGTTATCGACGATGGGCGGCAGCAAAACATCCGGACCTTGGGAAGAATCCTGCCCAAAAGGGGCCACGGGCTGCGAACTGCTGTTCGGGACGTTGCCCGAAGCGGGTGCGGGAGTGTCCTGCGCCCACGCCCCACTCACAACCAGCGCCAGCATTCCCAACGTCAAAGTGCCTTGGAGTTTGCTCATCGTACTCCTTACGGAACCACCACCGTGTCGCCCGGTTTCAGTTCGATGTTCGCCTCGGGGTGAAGGCCTTTGACCACTTCCTTGTAGTTGAATGACAGCTTCACCTGCTTGCCCCCCTCGGTTCGCAGCAAGTAGATTCCCTTGGTATTGGCGAATTGAGTAAATCCGGCCGCCGACAACGCCTGCAGCATAGTCATATGCGGCAACAGCGGCATCGCTCCGGTGTGCGTGACCTCGCCGGTCACGAAGATCCGCCGGCTGGCCATCGCTGTTACCACCACCGTCACCCGGGGATCGGCGATGTACTTCTTGAGCTTTTCCTTTATCGAGTTTCCCAGTTCGGTGGGAGTCATCCCCGCCGCGACCACATCTCCGAGCAGGGGCATCGAAATCTTGCCGTCGGGGCGAACCGGCAGCGTTTCGGTGAGATCAGTTTCCTTCCACACCGAGATGTGCAGAGTGTCATCGGCCCCGATCACGTAGTCGCTTCCCTCCGATGCCTGCGCCGCCGGTTTTTCGGCCTGGGCATCGGCGCTCTTCCCCGCATCGCTCTTTCCCGCGCCAGTGCTTTGCGCCGCCATGGCTGACGCCAGCAACCCCATCCCCAGCAGCACCGCAAGTTTGGTGGCTACGTTCCGCATACCATCTCCGTCGATCCTAAGACGCTCCATACCCCTCGAACTGGATTCGCTTCAGCTTGTAGAGCAATGCCTTGTAGCTGATCTGCAATTCCCGCGCTGCCAGCCGCCGGTTCCATCGTGTCCTGGTAAGTGCCTGCAGAATCAGATCCCGCTCAGCCTCGTGCGACGCGGCTCTGGATGCGGCTTTCAATGACAATCCGTTGCCGTTGCCGGCCGAGCCTGCTTTGTGGAGGAGCGCCCGCAATCCGCCCATGGCCACGTCTTCATCTCCCAGCGCCGCCAGCGCGCGGGCCACATATTCCAACTCCTTCAAGTTTCCCGGCCACGAATAGTCCTGGAACAAACGCCGGGTCTCGGCGCTCAGACTAGGAACCTCCCGGCCAAACTCCTGCGCGTATTTGCCCAGGAAGTGCTTGATCAAAACCGGGATGTCCTCTTTGCGCTGACGCAGCGGAGGCAGTCGCAAACACACTCCGCTAATGCGGTAATAGAGATCCTCGCGCAGTCGTCCCGCTTTGACTTCGACCTCCAGGTCGCGAGCGCTGCCGCAAATGATTCGGGCGCCGTCCCAGCTGGCAGCGCCATCTGCTGTGGCTTGCGGCCACACCTTCTGCAAACGGGCCTGGCATCCCAGGCTCAAATCCGCCACTTCCTCAAAATAGACGGTTCCGGCCGCTTTGAGCGGCGCTGCTCCGCCGTCATCGGACTGAAAAACCACAGGTGTCAGTTTGCAACACGGAAGGCAAAGAAACGTCCGCTCCCGCCGGTCCGAGATCTCATGAATGCGCCGCGCGGTCGCGTGCTTTCCCGCGCCGCGTTCCGCTAACACCAGCACCGGGACATCGCTTTTTGCCAGCTCCCGGATCCCCGCCTCCACCGGCCGCATGCTGGGGCTTACCCCTTCGACAAACCCCATTCCAGCACCATCGATCGGTACAAGCGCACCGTTGCTCCGACCGGCGTGAGGCAACGCTTTGCCCATTCTTCCATCTCCAGACATGAGACCCTTTGCCCGCTCACTGCTGAATCTTCAATCTTTTGTGCACGAGAGGTGCCAGAATTGTTCCGGCAGACCGAGGACTGAGAGGCCCTTTTAACTACCTGTTTTCAACAACTTGCATCAAGAGACGTCTTGGATGCGGGGAAAAACTCCAAGTCTGTTTCCCAATTCACCCACGAACCATGGGAAAACATTTTCTCACACCCTCCGATCCGGGCAAGGTACGAAAGTGTCCAAATCTGTCCCCATTCAGATCGTTCTAGGTGGGCGTTTGGGGCCGTTCATCGGTGGGGAGGGATCTTTCAGGCACAGGCTAGACCGGCATCGACTGGAACTTTGCGTTGCATACACCGTGCGGTTTCCCTTATTCTGGCGGTCTTCCCGTGCCAATTTGGCTAGACGTTCCGAGCCGTGAGTGAACTGGTGCAAACCGAGTCGCCGGGCGCACAACCACAGTTTGCCTTGTGGCAGTTGGCCATTCTCGCTTCTCTTTTGCTCTGGCTTTACTGGTCTACGCTTACGCGCATGGTAGCCCAGTGGATGCACGATCCCAATTTCTCCCACGGATTTTTCGTCCCGATATTCGCAGCTTTCGTGGTTTGGCAGCGGCGCCATCGGCTGGCCCGGCTCCAGGCCCACCCTTCCTGGTTCGGTTTGGCTTTGAGCGCGCTCGCCTTGATTCTTCTGGTTCTGGGACAACTGGGCGCCGAAAATTTTCTTGCGCGCTTCTCGATTCTGCTGCAACTGGCCGGACTTGTGATCCTTTTTCTGGGATGGAATTTCTTTCGCGCCCTGTTGTTTCCCTGGGCCTGCCTGCTGCTGATGATTCCAATTCCCACCCTCATCCTCAGTCAGGTCACCTTCCCGCTGCAGTTGCTGGTTTCCCGAGTGTCGGCGGATGCTCTGGAACTGCTCCGCGTCCCAGTGGCACTCGAGGGCAACATCCTGAGACTGGCTGCCATGCCGCTGGAAGTCGCTGAGGCCTGCAGTGGCATTCGCTCCCTGATCTCTCTGGTGACACTCGCCGTCATTTATGGCTTCCTGATGGAGACGCGGATCTGGGTGCGCTGGCTACTGGCATTCGCTTCGGTTCCCATCGCCATCGCCGCCAATAGTGTCCGCATCATCGGCACCGGTCTTCTGGTCCAATATTGGGATGCGGAAAAAGCCGAAGGATACTTTCACGCCTCTTGGGGCATTATCATCTTCGTTGTGTCGTTGCTGATGCTGTATGCCGTGCACGGCCTCATCCGCCTCCTCTGGCCGGAGAAAGGCGAGTCCGCGTGACCGGCTCTACGCTTCGTTTCGTCCTGGCTGCTGTGTTGGTGGCGGCTGCCGCGGTGTTCCTGCAGGCGCACTCCCGCAACGAAATCTATCCGCCGCGGCTTGCTCTGAACGCATTTCCCAACCAACTCGGGGAATGGATCGGCACCGACCTCTCCATCGACGACGAAACCCTCCAGATCCTCGGTCCCGGCGACTTCCTGCTCCGCTCCTATGAAAACGAGCGGCAGCCGCAACCCAACGTGAATCTGTTCCTGGCCTACTTTCCCACCCAGCGCGCCGGAGACACCATTCACTCGCCCAAGAACTGTCTTCCCGGAGCGGGATGGGCTCCGGTGGAGAACACCCGCATTGCCCTATCGTCGCCCGGGCATAATCCGTTTCCTGCGAACCGCTACGTGATTGCCAAAGGAGAATCCCGCGAACTCGTTCTCTACTGGTACTGGGCCCATGACCGCGGAGTCGCCAGCGAATACTGGGCCAAGTATTACCAGGTCGCCGACTCCCTCAAGATGAACCGCAGCGACGGCGCCCTCGTGCGCATCAACACTGCCCTGGGCGCGGGCGAAACTCCGGAGGCCGCCGAGCAACGCCTGCTTCCCTTCGCCAGCCAGATCATCCCTCTACTCGACGTCTATGTTCCGCGCTGAACAGGTAACGGACGCCAGTCTCGGCGAGGTTGCCGGCTCTGCAATTGTCGCGCGAGGTTTCGGTGCAGTATTATGTTGTGCCGCACGGACACCAAGTTCGTGCCCCTCCCCGTCAGCCGGAGATTCCTTTATGAGCCGCCTTCTCGCCCGCCGCTTGTGGCTTGTCTGCCTTCTTATGGCGGCGCTGTTCTCCGGATGCTCCCGAGACCCCAACGTTCGCAAGCAAAAGTACTTCGAGAGCGGCCAACGCTACTTTGCCGAAGGCAAGTATGCAGAAGCGGAAATTCAGTACTCTAACGCTATTCGGATCGATCCGCGGTTCCTTCAGGCGCACTATGAACTGGCCCAAACCTATCTTCGCTCAGGCGACAGTAATCGAGCTTATCTGGAACTTAAAAGTACCGTTGACCTCGCGCCCGATAATTATCGCGCCCACGCCGACCTGGCTAACCTCCTGATCACGGCACGCAATCCCGACGGTTCCCCGCAAGCGGATTACCTGAAGGAGGCCAAGACTCACCTCGACGCGCTGCGCAAACAGCAGCCCAACTCCGCCGAGACCTACGAAGCCTGGTCCAACTATTACGCAGCGCAAAATAACGTCATCGCCGCGATCCAGGAGATGCAGGAGGCCATCGCGACCGACCCTAATCGTTCCGAGTCTTATCTGGTGCTCGGACTTCTACAGCAGAGCGACAAACTGACCGACCAGGCCGAGGCCAGTTACAAAAAAGCAATCGAGAAGGATCCGAAGGCCATGAACGCGCAACTGGCTCTCGGCGCCTTCTACGAGGATCGCAATCGCTTGCCCGAGGCCGAACAGCAGTTCAAACACGCCATCGACATCGGTCCCAAAGATCCCGGGCCACGTATCGCCCTCAGCCATCTCCTCATGCAGGAGGGCAAGAAGGCCGAGACCGAATCCTTCCTCCAGAGAACGAAGAGCGATCTTCCGAATAATCCGGAAACTTATCGCATGTTGGGTGACTATTACTTCGCAACCGGTGACGTGAACAAGGCCACGGCCGAGTACGATGGCCTCTTTCGCGACCATCCCAAAGATCCTCTGGTCAAGAGGAATTACATCCAACTCCTCATTCTGAAAAATCGCCTCGAAGAGGCCACCCGGCTCAACGACGAGATTCTGAAATCAGCGCCCCGCGACACCGACCCCCTGGTCTACAAAGGCCAGATCCAGATCCGACAGAATCATCCGGACGCGGCCGTCGACACGCTACAGAGTGCGCTTCAAAATGATCCAGATAATGCGGTAGCCCATTACCAACTGGGACTCGCCTTCGACCACCAGCATGACGCCGCCCGCGCCGAGGCAGAGTGGCGAAAGGCGGTTCGTCTTAATCCCGACCTGCCGGAAGCCCAGAGCGCGCTGGCTACAGTGGAATTGTTTCGCGGCGACGCGGCTGCCCTGCTCGAGACCTCTCAACAGATCATCAAGAGCCAGCCCTACGCTGCGGATGGATTCCTGCTCAAGTGCTTAGCCGAAACGGCCATGCACAAATTCAACGACGCCCAGCACGACGCCGAGGAAGCCCTGCAGAGAGCCCCGCAAAGTCCTGCGCCTTACGTCCAGATGGGCAACGTTCAATTTGAGCAGAAACACTATCCCGACGCCGAAAAGTACTTTCAGCAGGCACTCGACAAGGATCCATCCTCAGCCGACGGCCTGAACGGGCTGATAAATACCTACAGCGTGCAAAAACAATTTGACAAAGCCGTCGCCGCCGCCAACGCTCAAATCGCCAAGTCGCCCAACAACAGCAACTTTTACGATCTTCTCGGCACCGCTCTGTTCACCGGGAGAAAAGATCTGCCCGGCGCTGAAGCCGCCCTGCAGAAGGCAATCGATCTCGACAAAAACAACACCGACGCGCTCGAAAAACTCGGTCAGGTGCAGGTCCAGGAGGGCGCTACCGACCAGGCACTCGCTCTCTATCAACAGTCCATCAAGGATAATCCGCGGGAGCCGCGCTTCTACATTCTCTCCGGCGTACTCTATGAGTCGAAGCAAAGCTGGGATCAGGCCAAAGCCATGTATCGGCAGGCGCTTAGCATTCAGCCCGACCAGCCCCTGGCTTCCAACAATCTCGCCTACGTGATGCTCGAGCAAGGCGGAAACGTCGACGTCGCCCTGGCCATGGCAGAGACCGCGCGGCGCGGCATGCCCGACTCTCCCAACGCCGCCGACACGCTAGGCTGGGCCTATTACCAGAAGGGCGTTTACCAGTCGGCCATCAGTCAATTCCAGGAAGCCCTGCGCCTCGGCGAAAAAGGCGGAGCGCCCGACGACGCCGTCGTTCACTACCACTTAGGCCTGGCGTATCAAAAGGCGAATCAGAGCGCCCTGGCCCGCCAGCAGTTGGAGAGGGCTCTGAAGCTAAGCCCCAACTACGCCGACGCCAGAAAAGCCCTGTCAGAACTTCGAAGCTGATACATGTGGAGCGGACACTCCTGTCCGCTGCCTTTGACTTTGATTTTGATCCTTTTCTGCGATTGATGACCACGATCCGGCTACCACGGAGGACCTATGCAAACGGATTGGCGATTTCCACGCCAAAATACTTCTGGCCTGCATTCAAATCTTCCGACCAGATCTTTTCCGAACCGGCACGCTCTGCTGCCGCGATGATCATGCCATCGTAGAAATGAAGCCCGTAGGCTCCGTGGGCCTCTACGGCGCGGCGCACGATATCGCTATCGGGAGAAAGGCATCGAATCGGCGCGAGGATGTCCAAAATCATCTTTACCTCGTCAGCAGTTCGCCGGACCGCGACTTTGTGCAATAGAGTGGCAGCGAACTCCGCCAAAACCTGCGCGGAGATCAGTGATTGGCCACTGAGTGCTCCCTTAACCAGATCTTGCGCGATCTTCTGCATTCGCGGTTCGCTGGGATCGTAGGCATACACCAGAATATTGGTATCCAGAAAGCTATTACCGCTCATACAAATCTTCCCGCCGCCAGGTCTTCTTTCCCACGCGAATCGAAAACTTCTTAAAGCTCTGCTCGAGAGCCTCCATTTCACGGCGCTTGCGCCCGGACCGGGCATGCTCCGCCGCGAGTTCTTCCAGGTGGGTGCGCACCAGACCAGTCAAGGTGGTATCCCGCTCGACCGCAATCTTGCGGATTTCTTTGACGAGCTTATCGTCCAGTGAAAGGGTGATATTCATGGACACATAATAAGGGAAACCCTTAATATGGGCAACGGTAGTCGGCGAGCACCCTCACTCAATCGGCCCCTGGTCGAACGGTACAGTTGCACCGTGTAATTTGCCGCGACTCAGATCCTGGCTAACCTCTAAACACAAGTTAAAGAGTTAGCCTGCGAGGCCGCAATGCGGACTAACCGCCTTTCCTAGCCTTAACGGTTAGTTTCGTCAAAACAGCAAAAACCCGCCTCCGTGGCGGGTTTTCATAAAGTTAGCGTCACCGCCACCCTCAATCGGCGGCAGCGGCTTCCGGCTTGGGGTTCTCCGTCTCTTTCCGCTTCACCGTCCGATTCGAGGGCAAGCCGGCATCGCGGATTTTGTAAAGCAGCGCGCGGTAGCTGATGTTAAGCGTGCGCGCGGCCTGCTTGCGGTTCCAGTGGTGATTCTGCAGAACCTTCAAAATAATCTTGCGTTCCAGTTCGCGCACCGCCTGGCGGGTCACTTTCTTCAGCGAAATCTGGCCATCAAGCGGAATCTCGGCGTTGAAGAAGTCTGGGCTGCGCGGGGCCAAGTCCGCTGAGATGACTTCTTCGTTGCCCAGAATCACGTAGCGCTTGACCAGGTTTTCCAACTCGCGGATGTTGCCCGGCCAATGATACTTGCGCAGAACGGCCATCATTTCATTCGAGAGCGCTTTCGCGCGGCAGTTGTACTTGCGATTGTGATATTCCAGAAAGTACGCAACCAGATCGGCAATATCGGCGGCGCGCTCGCGCAACGGCGGCAAATACAGATTCACGACGTTGATGCGGTAGAACAAATCCGAGCGGAACGTACCGTTCTCGATCTCCTGCTCCAGTTTGCGGTTGGTCGCGCAAACCACGCGCACTTCAACTTTTTTATCTTCCTGCGCACCGATGCGGCAGAACTGGCCGTCCTGCAAAAGCTGCAGCAGTTTGGACTGCAAGGAGAGATCGAGTTCCGAAATTTCATCGAGAAACAGCGTGCCGCGATGCGCCATTTCCACGCGCCCTGGCTTCACACCATAGGCGCCGGTGAAGGCCCCTTTTTCGTACCCAAACAATTCGCTTTCGAGCAGCGTCCCGGGAATCGCCGGGCAGTTTACCTTGACCCACGGTCCCGTTCGCCACGGCGAATTGGCGTGAATCATGCGCGCGATAATGTCTTTACCCGTCCCGCTTTCGCCCTGGATCAGCACTGGGACATTGGCGGCGGCGAGCTTGGTTAGGCGGTCGCGCACCGCGCGCATGGCCTCGGTGCGGCCGAAGACCACGGCCTCCGGCGGCATCTCCCCCAACGGCTGAACAAGCGTACTCACGCTACTGGTTGTCATGGGTTTCTACCAACTTTGAGGGGAGAGCCTTCTGCGTGCATGCCGAAAGCCAAACCTAGCAGGCTCGCTACAGTCCAAGGAATTTTAGTTTATCTGATTGAAACGTATCAACTTACCAAAGAACCAATCGAGGGCATTCCGGTAATACCGGGGCGAGGACAAAGGTAACATGATGTGTAATGCAATGTGAAAAGATTTTCACACGACAGCAGCCACTTTTCTTCGTCGTGTCCCGTTGGTTCTGGCGGAAGGCAGTAGCGGACGAGAGAACTTCAGGCCCAGCAGGTAATATCCTTCGGCGGGCGTTGTGCGTAACGCCCGGGCGCGGAGGTCCCGGGAAGCCCTTGGCATCAGGGCCACGGCTGCCAGCGGCGCGCTGGGGATCTCAAGACGGATATTCGCCACTGCAGGAAGTATTCGGCGGACGGCGACCAGCATGCCCCCTGCGCTGACGTTCAGCGCCGTGGCAAACTCCAGAAACTCCTTGCCATCGTCGTCACGACTGCGCACAAAGACGGGAATTGCTAACGGCAACCTAACCCACTTCCGCCGCTCGGTTACCGGCTGCGCCCCGTTCATGCAAGTTCCTCCAAATTGGATGTGAAAGCACCTCAGTGGCCAAATCCATGGGAATTTCCAGAGAAACGGGGTAGAGAACGGGAGATAGACAGCAGTTATAACCCCCTAAAGCCCCAGCCTAACCCCCAATTCCGAGTGATTCCTTCGCTTTCCCATTGGGCCGGGACCAGAGCCGCCGCTGGGTCTTCAGAAGCTCCCGAAGTGCAAGGTTTTGCTACACTTGAGTAATTCCTTTGTCATTTTTCATTGACAACACTATGGGCGTGCAATACGATTTTTTCAACCAGCACTTCTCCCCAACGCGGTCGAGTGCGGTTCTTCCTCCCCGAAAACCTGTGGTTTTTTCGATGGCGACTGCCCACAAGAACACGTGTGTGCCGGACGCGGGGGGAGCAACCTCGATGCGTTCTGAGGCGCCCGCAATCAGTTCCGACGCGGATGTCCCGAGTCCGGAAAACCTGATGCAGGAGTACACCGAACTGCGCGAGCGCTTCCAACGCACGACCAACGCGCTAGCCTCCGCCACCCACGATCTCAAGACACCACTCTCGATCCTGAACGGCTACGTCGAGTTACTGCAGAGCGAAAAGCTCGGAAGCTTGACCATGCGGCAGCGCGAAGTTCTCCGCGACATGCAAGCCAGCGGAAAGCGGCTGCAGCAATTCATTCAGGATTTTCTGACTTACAGCGCGCTCGAAACCGGCGGGCTGCGCATGCATTTCGATCTCGGCGACATCAACGACTGTCTCTCCGGAGTGTGCCACCTCTGGTCCGGCCGATTTCAGGAAAAAGGCCTGGCCCTCTATTTTCTGGCCAACGACAAGCTTCCAAATTTTCCCTTCGATGCTCCGAAGCTGGAGCGCGTGATCTCGAACCTGCTGGAAAATTCCTACAAGTTCACGCCGCAGGGTGGAACTGTGTGGTTGCACGCCGAGCCGCACATGTGGGAACGGCGAGCGGCCGCACTTCCCTCCACCGCGGAGCGCCGTCGTCAGAATGTTACGCATCCAAACGCTGTGAAAGTGAGTGTGTCCGACACCGGACCTGGAATTCCGCCTGAGTTTCACCTGGAAGTATTCGATGACTTCTTCCGGCTTCCCGGAACTGAAAACCAGGAAGGCATGGGGCTGGGCTTAGCGATTGCGCGCCGGCTGGTGCAGGGCATGGGCGGCAAGATCTGGGTGGAGAGCGATCCCGGCGGAGGCTGTAAATTCTCGTTCCTGATCCCATATAAGCCGGTCCCTCCCGCGGCCAAAGGAAAAAAGTAAATGAAAGCGACCGCAAAAATCCTTCTGGTCGACGACGAACCAGGAATGCTGCGTTACATCAAGACGCTGCTGGAAGTTGACGACTACAAGGTGGAGACTGCCACCACAGGCGAAGAAGCGCTGCAGCAATTCGAGAAGGGCCTGCGTCCCGACCTGGTTCTGCTCGACGTCCTCATGCCCGGGATCGACGGTCTGCAAACTCTCGAACGTTTGCGCCAGATGCAGCCGGGAGTGAAGGTCGTGATGCTCTCCTGCGTTAGCGATACACGCAAGGTCGTGCAGGCGATGAAACTGGGCGCCCAGGACTATCTCACCAAGCCGTTTCAGAAAGCGGAACTGGACGCGGTGATCGATCTGAGCCTGGGCAAAGGGAAACAGACTTTCAGCGGCGAGGTCGAAGAACTCTCCGAAGACGTCTTCTTCATCGCAGCTAGCCCGGAGATGCGCAAGATCCGATCGCAGGCGGCGCTGGTGGCCAATGTAGATATTCCTGTGCTGCTGCTCGGCGAGAGTGGCACGGGCAAAGAAGTTCTGGCGCGCCTGATCCACAAGCTTTCACCGCGGGCGCACCGCACATTCCTGAAGGTGAATTGCGCCGCGGTTCCCGCCGACTTGCTCGAGAGTGAATTGTTCGGCTACGAGCCAGGAGCCTTCACCGGCGCGACTCATGCCAAGCCGGGCAAATTTGAGCTGTGCAACAAGGGAACGATTCTGCTCGACGAAATCGGCGAAATGCCGCCACTGCTGCAGGCCAAACTTCTCCACGTCTTGCAAGATCAGCAATTCTCGCGCCTGGGCAGCCGCTCCGTGATCAAAGTTGACGTACGCATTCTGGCCGCAACCAACATCAATATTCCCGAAGCCCTCGCGACCAAGCGTCTGCGCGAAGATCTCTATTACCGCTTGAACGCCTTCACCCTTCACCTGCCGCCGCTGCGCGAGCGCAAAGAAGAGATTCCGATTCTGCTGAAGCATTCCATGTCGCGCATGTCGGAGCGCTACGCGCGTTCGCCACTCCCGCTGTCGCCGACTTTGCTGCAGGCCTGTCAGGATCATCCCTGGCCGGGCAATCTGCGGGAACTGAATAACTTCCTGAAGCGGTACCTGATTCTTGGCGACGAGAACCTGGCCGTGACCGAATTACTGCCCAGGAATGACGGGAGCGCCGGGGTGCGGGGAGACCCAGCGCGGGGAGCGGAACCCGGCGGCTTGAAGTCGCTGGCGCGCAACGCAAAAGACGAGGCGGAAGCGCAGGCCATTACCCGTGCTCTGGAGCAGACCAACTGGAACCGCAAGCAGGCCGCCGCCATTCTGCAGATCAGCTACAAAGCTCTGCTGTACAAGATCCGCCAATACGGAATCGCGGAGGCCAAGAGCCATCACAAGCTCTCGGCGGGAGCGTAGTTCCGCTGGCTGGGCCTACAGCCGCGAAGCGGCGCAAGAATAAAGCCTACGGCGCAAGCCGTGGGGGCTGGCAGGAAGATAAACAAGCCCCGAAGGGGCGTAAGAAATGGTGTGACACCGGGGCGGTGTCCTGGGATTTCTTTCGCCCCTTCGGGGCTTTCTCATCCGCTATTTTTTACCCACGGCTTACGCCGTGGGCTGTATTCTTGCGCCGCTTCGCGGCTGCACGGCCTTTCAAATCAGGCCACTTAACGCGAAAACCGCTCTCAGTTCTACGGAACCGACAACTGGATGCCTTGGCTCTTGCTGTCGCCGCCTGAGGTGGCCGTTACTGTGATGTTATAGATCCCGGCTTGCGTTCCACTCGTCGGTGGCGCAGTTGAAGAGCTGCTGCACGCCGGCTGGAACAAGAGCAGAGCCCCGACAACGCAAAGTAGCAGCACTCCTACAATGCGTCCCCGGCGGCGGTCTCCTCCCAATCCCAGTCCCAAAACAGCGAATCCCGGAAGCACCAGCCAAACCGCATAGACGCGCTTCGATCCTGAACTCACGCCCCCAGTGCTGATTGGCCGGGCGGTTGTGCCTATGCTCAGGGTGGCCGTACCCGGACTCGAACCTTGCAGGTTCACGCTGGCTGGACTGGGTGAGCATGACATCCCGGTTCCCAAACCGGAGCATGAAATCGAGATGGCAGTTGTGTACGTGGGATTGGGGGTGAGCTGCACTGTGTAGAAGGCGGTGTCTCCCGCAGCGTGCACGCTGCGATTGGGAGGGGTCACGGCCAGCGCGAAGTCCGCCATATTCGCAGACACCGAAGTCTCGGTCACCGTGCTGCCATTGGCGCTGAGGACCTGCACCGCGCCGCCGTTGAACGTTGCCTGGCTGCCGTTGGGATAGGGCTTAGGGGTCACCACGACTGTGATCGTCGCGGTCGAGAGGGGTTGCAGCGATTGGATGGAGCAGCTCACGCTGGTTGTGGTCGCACCCGCGCTACACGTTCCAGAAGTCGTGTTGGCGGAGACGAAAGTCAGTGGAACAACCGTGACCCTTGGATCCAAGTCAATGTTGACGGTGATGTTCGAGGCCAGATCGGGCCCGTTGTTGGTCAGCGTATAGGTAAACGTGGCGTTGTTGCCGGCGTTGATAAAGGCCTGATTGGTGCCGAGCGTCAGGACTCCCACAATGGACAAATTGGCGGTAGTCTGCAGCTCCGTAACAAACGCGTCGAAGCCGCCGCTATTCGCAGCTTGCGATCCCGTGACCGTGACCTGCAGATCGTTTGAATTGGTGTCGCCCGCGAAGTACGTGTTCTGGTTGACGTCGAGAGCGACACTCGTACCCTGGGTGAAAGCGGGAGTCGTCAGACAGGGGCCGGGCGGAGGAAGCGTGATGATGCACTGGCCGAAGTAGGTGGACCACGATCCGCTCGTGTTCTGTCCGGTCACCGTCACAGTGTTCAATCGCGCAACGAATGCGTCTTGGGTGCCGACCAGACTGCTCTGGATGTCGCCGGGTGTAGGAGCTACGGGGAAGTCTGTCGACTGCGTCCATCCCGTGAGCAGCGCGCCGGCAGCGGAATCCACCGTGATCGCCTGTCCCGCATCGTTGCCGGTTCCACCCAGATACGAAAAATAGTTCAGCGAAACGTTGGTCGTCCCGGTGGTGGACGTGGTGGGGTTAGTGAAGCGCGCCACGAACGCGTCGGTGGGAGTGGTCGAGGTCGAATTCACACAGTTGGGCGGACTAGTGTTTATGGGAGTGTTGAGACAGACTTGGTACGCCGCAAAGGTTGCCACTGAAGTGATGGGATAGGAGTTTGTGGTGCCCACGATATAAACGTTCGCAGCTCCCGAGTCGAGGGCGATGCCGGTGGCCGAATCCGTTTGCAGGCCGCCAAAGTAAGTGGACCATTGCAGTTGCTGTCCTTGAGCACCGCTTTGAGGATTCGGATTCAGTTTGGCTACGAATGCGTCGGTAGGCGTCGTGGTCGATGTGTTCGTACAGGGTGGCGGATTGGTTATAGCCACAACCGACGTCGCTGAGTCGAGACAAGCCTGGTACGCGTTCAAGATAGGGAAGTCCCCGACCGCCCCATTGGTGTAGGTAAAGTTCGTGGTGCCGTCGAAATAAATATTGCCGTTCGTGTCTACCGCAATACCGCCACCAGCCACAACGATCGGCGTCGACGAGGTCGCCGTGTTCGCGCCACCGAAGTAAGTCGAGTAGATAATGCTGCGTTTGCCTGAGTCACCCGTGTTTACCTGGGTTACGAAAAATTGGATCGAGGCCAGAGGAGTGCTCTGGAACGGTGTGGCATACGGCAGGGAGCTGGAAGGAAACTGAGGGCCAGTGGCACTCCCCACGTCCTGGGGTTTGGTGGACGTGGTGGTCCCGGTCACGTAGACGTTCTCGCTGCCGTCGATGGTCATTCCACTGGCGACGTCATCGCCACTGCCGGAAAGATACGTCGAGTAGAGGAGCGCAGAGGCAGTCGGATTCAGCTTGCTCACGAATACGTGCCTTGTGCCGGTGCTCCCAGGTTCCGGATTCGCTTGGTAGGCGGTTGCCGTGGTTGGGAAGAGCGGCGAAGACGTCGTGCCAGCGACAATCGGGTCGCCTGCGCCGTCCACGCCGATTCCAACCGGGCTGTCGCTCCCGGTCCCGCCGAGGAAGGTCACGTATTGAAGCGGCGGGTTCAAGACTGGATTGATCTTTGCTATGTATACGTTTTGCGTGCCCGCCAGAGTGGACTGGAACACTGTCGCCAGAGTTCCGACAGGGAGAGTCGGCGAAGTAGTTGAGCCCGCGAGGTAGATGTTGCCGGCTCCGTCGATTGCTATCGAGCTCGCGTGCTCATCCCCCGTACCGCCAAAGTAGGTGGAGAAGGACAGATTCGGATCGATCACCAGTTCGCGCGTCGCATCGTAGGGTCCGATGGAGAAGCCGGCGCGGTTGCCGCCGCGTAGAACGAACTCGCCTTCCACCGCCTGCTGGCGCCCAGCGATCAGCTGATAAACGCGCGGAGCCTCGAGTCTGGCATCGCCGCTCGCCCCTTTGACCACCAGAGCGCCGTTCTTCAGCTCAAGAGATTTCGCGCCGTCGAACTCAAGCTCCGCCTGCGCGGGGTCGGCGCCTGGCGCCACCTGGAGGTCATATTCCAGCCGTCCCTGGTTCCCGTAGAAGACCAGGCTGATCCCGGGATAAATGCTTTCGTAGCGCACGCGCGCGTACTGGGGAATCCCGCTGCGCCACTTTGCCGGGTCGTTGCCGAGAAGATAATTGCTCTTGGCCGGCAGAAGATCCGTAGCGGTTAGGCTTGCCTTCGGATTCGCGCCCGCCAGCTTCATCTGGAAGGACGAAAACGCCCCGCGCTTTGACGCCTTATCCCCCTCGGTGGAACGCAGGCTCACGATTGCGCCTTCGGTTCCGAGGAACAGCGTGTAGCCTGAACCGCGGGCGATGAACCGTGCGCGAGTGTCGGAGGGATCGAGGTTGGCCTGGCCCAGGTTGGGCTCAAACATCAGGGGCAGGCGGGCCATCAGGGACGACGCCTTCATTCTGGCGTCGTGCTGAGTGGCACCAGACGGCAACGCGGCCGGAAGGCTCGCGGAGCCTGCGCCATTCTCGATCGCGGGTGGGTAGGTTCCTGCTGTCGCGGCCAAGTGGGAGCGAGACCCCCACCCGAGGACCATGCCTCCTGCCGCGAGCAAGACCAGCCCTGCGGCCAGCACACGAACTCGAACCCCCGAGTTTCCCAACCAACGGCGATCTACGTTCACGCGTTTCCTCCGATACGTACCGCTCAAAATCGTTCCCGGTTCAGATCGTTTTTTCGCCCAGATCAGTGGTGAGAATTTGGAAATGGCGCACGAGTCGGTCCGGGCCTCACGCCGGCGTACTCATTTGGCGAGCCGGCCCGCGGCTTGCTGGTTCACTGGAACTGGCGGAAAAATAAATAACTACTTAAACATCTGACGGATAGACAAGTCAAGCGAACCTCGGCCCCGCCGCCTGCTCCAAGATTGGTCAGATGCGTCCGGGAGCCGAGAAAGATGCCGCGGCGCCGCAGGAAACTAAGTCTATGCTGAGTCCCGTATCGATTAACCGACGCAGTTCCGGGCGGTATTTTGCTGTTGCAAAGTGCTGAGAGTTTTATACATTGAGGTCAACAGAGGGCGTTCCCTATAGGATTCTGGCTCCGACGACTGTAGCACGTCGCCGTCCGCGGTGGTCGCCTTCCGAATGACGCGGTCTTGAGGCACGGTTCGGGCATGCAACCGAATTCCCAGGAACGGCGGACGATGCGGCGCTTCGATATGCGCCTGCCGGCGGTGGTTCGCCTGGACGGCGCCGCTGAGTTCTGCACCGAGACCCAGAATGTCAGCGCCCGTGGCGTGTTCCTCTACCTCGACCGCGCAGTCTCGGCCGGAACCAAGCTGGAAGTAACCCTGACCTTTCCTCCCCACATTACCCTGACCGAAGCTCTCCGGGTGCGTTTCACAGCGCGTGTCGTTCGCGTCGAACATCCCCTGCCCTCGTTGCGCATCGGCACCGCGGCCATGATCGAAAACTACGAGTTCCTCCACTCCAACGACCCCCAGGATTTCCTGGGCGCCCTGCAGCAGGAGCGGAAAGTATCGCACTAATGTGTGGGTGACCGATTCGTAGCTGGGAGACCAGTGCGTAGCCGTGGGACCGGTTCGTAAGCCGTGGACCAGTTCGTAGCTGGAGCCGATTCGTAGCCGGGGCCGGTTCGTATCAGGGCATGGCTTCAGCCATGCCGTCAGCAACACTGCGTAGGACGGGCTTTAGCCCCTGCGGCGCTGGATCAAGTTGGAATCCTGAGTGCGCCGACGAGTAGCGGAACTCCCCAGCCTCGGAGACCAGATGTCGAGCCACTGGATTGTTGCGTATATAATCACCGACCTGCCGGTATGCCTCACAATCGAGGATGCGAACCTCTGAGAATCCTTGCTGCCAAACTGGAGATCTGAAACCCAGTTCCCGTCCCGCACGAAATGCGAACCCGCCCTTAATGAACTGCATGGCCCTTTCGACGGTCAGCTCGCAGCCGAGCGTTAGCAGAAGATAAAAGTGATCGGGCATGACGACGAATTCATGCAGCCGAAATTTTCCTTGCGCACGATAGTTATAGAGGACACAAATAAATAGCTCCGCGGCCCGGTTGGGTTGCAAGAGGTTCCGTTTCTCGACGATTGACGATGTCACAAAGAACGTGCGAGCGCCGGCCACGGTGCGCGATGGATCGGAGTGTCGAATCGGAATGGCCACGGCAACGGCTAAAGCCGGTTCCTTCTCGTTGACGGCTCGCGGCACGCCTGAAGGCGTGCCCTGATACGAATCTCTACACCAGTGATGTGCAGAGCATGTGTGACGCACGTCACTCCCCGGTCGTTTTTTGTTTATCGGATTTCAAAACGGGAATTGGAGCAGGCACCCGGTTAACCACGCTGCTCGGAATCACGGCCCGACTTGTCAGGGCTAGGTTCGTATCAGGACATGGCTTTAGCCATGCCGCCCCCGACGATAAATGGAGCGGGTTTAGCCCCTGCCTTTCCCCAATTCCCTCAACTGCTGCCGCAGGCTCCTGAAGCGCCGAACGAGCGTCCCGAGGTAGAAAGCGTGAATCACCCACACGGCGATATAGGCAGCGAACAGAAACTTGATACCGTTCATGGCGCGCTCCGATGCAGCGGCAAGCTAGCTTTGACTGGCGCTCCGCCCGGTCCAGCCAGAGACGCCATCGCATGCGCCTCCTCCACCTCGCGTTGCAAAAGTTCCAAGCGAAAGCGCGACCAGCAGACCAGGAAAGCAAAGCACAGAAAAGCCATCCAACTGATCAGAAGCACGTCCAGCATCCGCGGATCCATCGAACCGCCGCCGCCGATGACCGGCTGCGGGTGCTGGGTGCGGAAAAACCAGATCGAAAAATAAACCAGCGGCACATCCAACGCTCCGAACACGGCGAGCGCCGCCGCCAGCATCTGCGTCTGGGCGCTGTTCGAAAAGCGCCGCAGCACCAGGTAGCTCACGTAAATGAGCCACAGCACCAGAGTCGACGTGAGACGAATGTCTCCCGGCGCCCACCAGATCCCCCACACCGGCCGCGCCCAGATCGGCCCGGTCACAAGCACAATCGTGCAGAAAACCACGCCCACTTCCGCCGTGGTAACGGCGAGCACGTCGAGCAGTTGTCCGGGGAACCACTTCCCGATCAGAAAGTAAAACGCGGGAATGCAGAGCACGGTCGTCGCCATCGCGCTGGGCCGCATACCAGCCGACGTCAGTTGATGCTGCACCTGTGGCAGGAAACAGGCAATCACCCCGACGACCCCGATTGCTATGACGATCCACTTCGCCGCCGCCTTTCTCGACGGATTGGCGCTGGCCAGGTATTGCACCGAGGCGATGAAATTGATGAAGAACAGCAGGAAGGCCGTCCACGCCGACGGCACGTGGTAGTAAATGATGCGGTAGACATCACCCTGCAGCGCGTCGGTCGGCGCAACCACCAGGGCCTGATAGAGCGCATACGCCAGCAGAACCGCAGTGACGATCGAGAGGATGGGGAAGAGCCGTTTCATTCCGCGTGCAGTATCGTCTCGAACAGTGCCAGACAAGCTGTAGTAAACACTACATCGTAGGTGAGAAGCAACACGATGTAAAAGTGAGCCGGGTTATCGCCGGTGAGTACCGCCGTGGTGCCGGCAACCATGCCGAGCACGGCGGGAATCGAAATCGGGAACAGCAACAGCGGCAGCATGATTTCGCGGCTGCGCGTGCGCAGCGACATTGCCGCGAAAAACGTGCCGTTGACGACGAGGGCCCACGTCCCCAGGCCCGCGATCGGGATCAACTGCCAGGCCGGTCCCAGGACTCGCAAGTTGTAAAAGATGACGAACAGTGGAGTCATCAGCGCCTCCAGCACGCTGACGAAAATGAAATTGCCGAGTGCTTTCGCCAGGAACAGTGCGTTCGCCGGCGCAGGAGACACGCGATAGGCGTCGAGCACCTGGTTGCGCAGTTCGCGTGCCCAGGTCTGGTTCAGCGCAACCACGGCCGCAAAGAGAAACGCGACCCATACCAGCCCTCCCACAATGTGCCGCGACTCTTCCGCCAACGGATCGAAGGAGAAGACAAAGATCACGACTACCAGCAGCGAAAAGAACAGCATGGAGTTGAGCGCGTCTTTGGAGCGCCATTCGAGGCGAATGTCCTTCTTGAACGTGGCTAAGGTGACGGACCAGACCGAGTTTTCGGAGCCCGTCATTGCAACTCCTCCCGGGAACTCGCCCGAGCCGCGGTTGCAGCGCGATCAATGATCTGCCCAGCCTGCATCCACACGAATTCGTCGGCGAAGCCGTCCAGCAGCTGCGCCTGATGGGTCACCACGAAAATTGTCTTCCCGGCATCGCGCATGCCCTTGAGCAACCCGACCATCTCGCGCGCCGAGTGTACGTCCACGTTGGAGAAAGGTTCGTCGAGCAGCAGCACGTTAGGATCATGCAGAATCGCGCGCGCCAGCGACATCCTCTGGCGCATACCTTGCGAATACTGCCCTACCCCACGCGTCAGTTCCGGATCGAGCCCGACGGAGCGGATCACTTCCGCGCAGCGGCCGTCTCCAGCGATACCGTAGAGTCCGGCAAAGTAGCGCAGGTTCTCCATCCCGCTCATTTCGTCGTAGAGCAGCGAGGGGTGCGCCATGTATCCCAGATCGCGGCAGGCGGCCTTGGGACTTTTCCCGAAGATCGAAATCTCGCCGCTCGTGGGATGCGCCAGCCCCGCCAGTGCGCGCAGCAGCGTGGTCTTCCCCGCCCCGTTGTCGCCAAGGATCGCGTGGAAACGCCCCGCATCAAATTCCGCGGTCACGCCGCGCAAGGCTGCGAAGCGTCCAAACTGCTTGATGACGTTGCTGACGGTGATAGTCGGCGCGTTGGTGTGAGTCACGATTGGTGACAGTAATTGAAACCGGCCGGTTTTGGGAAGGGCGTGGCTTCAAGCCGCGCCGAAAAACGACCGCAAAGTTCGCGGGCTTTAGCCCTTGAGGGTTGCTTCTCGATTCCCGCAATGCGATCCTACCCGGCTAGACGTCTCGCCTAGGTCATGCTCTTCGCCGGAGCGGGTGCTGCGCCTGGCGCGCCCGGTTGCGGCGCGTACTTCGAGGCGCACTTGGCCTGGAGTTGCTTGGCGTGGAACACGCCGTCGTGGCCAAAGCTGCCATCGGCCAGGGCCTGCGAATCGTCTTTGAAGGTGTCGGGGGGCGCTTCGGTGCCGGTGTAATCCACGGAAATTTTTTGATCCTCTTCCACCAGCACAAACTGCACGTGCGTCCCCGTGCGCTTGATCGACCCCGGCTGCACATTGCCGGCCACGCGCAGGCGTTTGGTGAAGGCCGTGTCTCCCATCTTGTGCAGTTCCTTGATGGTGACGTAATAGCTCTTGCTGTCCTGCACGCCGGTGTAGGCGAGGTAGGCGAGCAGCAGCAGAATCACCGCCGTCGCACCGCCGAACTTTATATAGGTCTTGACTTGGCTAGACATAGAAGGCCCCGAAGGGGAAACACCCCACTATAAAACTCTACGCGTCGGCGGGGGAGGAATCAAGATTCGGTAGGCCCATGCGGCAGGTGTCCTTACGGCCCCGCACCATTCAGGTCAGCGCCCTTTCACTGGTTACGACGGTTCACGGGGGCCGAGAAGGCGTACAATTCTCCGCGCTTTTCTAAATCACCAAGAACAGAGTCTTAAGTCGGCTTGAGGGGATGTCTAGGTGGGCAAATCCAACTCGCTGCCTCCCGCCGGTCACTACAACGCCAACTACGGGAATTTTCAAACGGAACTGTACGCACAGATCCGTCATGAAGCTTTTGGCGAAGATATTGGTCAAAACAGCTGGCTCACTTCTGACGAGCATGACAGGTTTTTGGAGTGGCTGGAGCTTTCCCCAGGGAAGACCCTGCTGGATGTTGCCTGTGGAGCAGGAGGCCCGGCACTGCGAATCGCCGCCGCCAGCGGCTGTTCTGTCGTCGGCGTTGAGGTTCACGAACAGGCGGTCACGACGGCGAATTCCCTTGCAGCCCAGCGCGGGTTGGCCGGGCGCGCTGAATTTCGCGTTGCCGACGCTACCAGGCCCTTGCCATTTCCTGATGCCAGCTTCGACGCCATCAGCTGTATCGACGCGATCAACCATTTCCCAGACCGGCCACGTGTCATTGCGGAATGGGCCCGGTTGCTGAAGCCGGCCGGCCGGCTGCTGTTCACCGATCCCATCACCGTGACTGGACCGCTGACGAATGCGGAAATTGCGGTACGCAGTTCTGCAGGCTTCTATCTCTTCGTTCCGAATGGCTATGACGAAATCCGTATTGGGGAGTGCGGTCTGCAGTTGCTGGTATGCGAAGACGTAACTGCGAATATGGCCAAAGTCGCCGAGGCGAGACGCGCCGCCCGCGCCTCGAGAAGCACCGCCCTCCGTGAAATCGAAGGTGATCCGGCATATGACAACCAGCAGGAGTTTCTTGCCGTTGCTGCTCGTGTCGCCAGAGAAGGCCGCCTTTCTCGCTTCGTCTATGTTTCGAAGAAGTTGAGCTGAGTATCAAGACTCGGCCGAAGGGGCCGGAGGATGCCCATGAACTTGCATGGAAGTGCAGCTCTGACGACGGCCGAACTGAGTCATGTCGGACAGAGAGCCAGACGGCAAGTCGCTTACCGGCTGCTTCCTTTTGTATTTCTCCTTTACATCGTCAACTACATCGATCGCGTCAACGTTTCGTTTGCCAACCTCAGGATGAGTGCAGATTTGGGATTCAGCGACCGCGTCTACGGTTTAGGGGTAGGCACGTTCTACCTAACCTACGTCTTGTTCGAGATACCAGGAGCCATCATCGTCGAACGCTGGAGTGCAAGAAAGTGGATTGCACGAATCATGATCTCGTGGGGAATCGTTACGATTCTGACCGGCTTTGTGCACACTGCCGGCCAGTTCTACGCCGCCCGCTTCTTTTTGGGCGCCGCCGAATCCAGCTTTTTCCCCGGTATGATTGTCTACTTGACGCACTGGTTTTGCGCGCGCGACCGCAGCCGAGCCATCGCTTGCTTATATGCGGCGAATCCCGCCGCTGCTTTGATCGGCTCACCCTTGGCAGGCTGGGTGCTCGGAGTACATTGGCTGTCGCTCCCTGGCTGGCGCTGGCTCTTTATTCTGGAGGGGTTTCCTGCCGTCGTCGTAGGAATCGTCACCTTCTTCTACATGACCGACCGGCCTGCGCAAGCGGCTTGGCTTCCTCGGGACGAACGTGACTGGCTCGTGAACGAATTGCAAGTGGAGCTACAAGCAAAGAAGAAGACTCGAAACTACACAATCAAGGAAGCATTCTGCGACCTGCGAATTCTACGATTGATTTTTGCCTACTTCCTGGCTCTCACGGGGGCCCTTGGAACCATCTACTGGATACCAACCTTCTTGAAGCGCCTCTCGGGAGTTTCCAACCAGACGGTGACGTCACTGCTATTGATTCCAGCTCTGATGGGAATCGCTGGGATGCTCATCAATGGTTGGCACTCCGATAGGACGGCCGAGCGGCATTGGCACAGTGCTGTTCCGCTGGTCGCCGCCGGATTCATGTTCGGGCTCTTGACGGCCTTCCGCCACGAAGTCCCGTTGGCGATTGCGTGTTTGCTTCTGGGCAGCGGTTTCTTGTATGCGTACTACCCTGCTTTCTGGGCGATACCGACGATGATGCTCAGCGAAGCAGCCGCAGCCGCCACATTCGGATTGATCAATTCAATCGGCCAACTCGGTGGGTTTGCCGGAAATTACGCGATTGGATTTCTCAACGATCGAACGCATTCACTTGCAGCCAGCTTCGCGTTCATAGCGCTCGTCTATGTTGCTGCGGGAGGCCTGATTCTTAGTCTAAGAGGTCGCGATCCCATTGGTGTCCTGCGGAGAACGAACTAGCTCGAAGGCCGTCGCCCTCCACCAGACTTGGCCCGTCCGTTAAAATGGGTCGAATTGGACAACCCTCTCCTATGATTCATCCTTGGCACGACGTAACTCCCGGCGACAAGCTCCCGCAGGAATTCGACTGCGTCATCGAGATCCCATTTGGCTCGAGTGTGAAGTATGAACTGGACAAGTCGAGTGGCTTGATTCGCCTCGACCGCATTCTCTATTCGGCGGTGTACTATCCCGCAAACTATGGATTCATTCCACAGACGCTGGCCGAAGACGACGATCCGCTCGACGTACTTGTACTGTGCCAGGAAACGGTAGTGCCGCTGACCATCATCCACGCCCGTGCGATCGGGCTCATGACGATGATCGATGCCGGCAAGCAGGACCACAAGATCATCGCCGTCGCAACCGAGGATCCCGAGTTCAATTCTTACCGCCAGGCCGCCGAGATGCCGCCCCATCGTTTGCTCATGCTGCGCAGGTTTTTTCAGGATTACAAGCAACTGGAAGGTAAGGCAGTCGAGGTCGATGAGATACGCCCGCCGAGTGAGGCGTACCCCATCATTCTCGACGCCCTTCACCGCTACAGCGAACAACGACGCAAAGGCTTCCAGAGCCCGAAACACTAGCTCCGCAAAGCAGGTGGAAAGGCGGCTCCAAGCCGCGCCGCTAGCAGTTTTGAAAGGGCGCGGCTTTAAGCCGCGCCGCTCGGCCAGAGAAAGATACGAGCTTTAGCCCCTGAGGTCCCGGAGCCACGGCTACATTCCCTTAAACACGAAGCTGATCTCCTTCGTTTCGTTTCCTCCGATGGTGACCGTTTGCGTCGACGTGCCTAGCTTCTCGTGCCACGCCTTGATCGTGTAGGTTCCCGGCGGCAGATTGCTCAGGTCGAAGCTGCCGTCCTTGCCAGTCACCGCATAATACGGATGTTTGAAGACCGCGATGTAGCTCTTCATCCAAGGATGCAGGTTGCACTTCACCGGAATCGCAATCTCCTCGCGGGCAAACGTCTCTTCCATCTTCGAGTTGGGTGGCTCGGCCTTGTTCCATTCCCGATTGTTGGCGGGCGTGGGATGGATGTTGTGCGACGTGGCGTCCTGGTTCACGACCTGCAGCGTCTGGTTGGCGCGCACCGCCATCACGTGCGGCGCATACATGCATCCCTTCTGCTCGACCACCACAGGTTCGCTGGGCGGATCGAAGGTGCGGTCGCCAAGTCCCTCGGAAACGAAGACGATCGCGTTCTGCAGATCCCCTTTGCTGTCGGCCATGATTTCCTGCGACATGACCGGCGTGGCATGCTGCTTGGCGCATACCGGATCGGCGGCCATACTAATCGGCTTCGCCACAGGCGCCTTGCCGTCGAAGCGCACAACCCCCCGCACTGTCGCGCCGGTCGTGGGTGCGGCCGCGCCACCCGCTCTAGCCCCATAGGGAGCGGAGATCCACAGGGCTAAAGTTAGCGCCAAAAAAGACAAAAATCTCTTCCCGTTCATACCACATCACCTCAATTCGAGAATTTGTTTGCAGGGGGATTTACTACGCTTCGCGTGCCCGGGTCGTTGGTGTTTCTGTTTTGAGCCCCACGATCAGACTGTTCGTGGACGCTCCTCGTTTCTTCGTTTCTTCGCTGCATCACTCGCGCTGGTTTACTCGTTGTAGCCTTGGCGATAGCCGGCAGCAAAGGAGGCGCGGTCCTTTTCCGTCGACCAGCGCCCGATCGGGGGATGCATCGGACTCTTGGCTGTGCGGGCGAGTTTTCCGAGATAGACGCCGTCGCGATAAGCGGCGTCTCCGGCCATTTGCGCGTCAACGCTCTGACCTCGCCGCGCCACCATGTCTCGCTGCACCAGCATCGCGCTCGTTCCCGCAAACCCGATCGCGAGCACGTACGCTAATATGATCTTCATCGTTCCCTCCTCATTGCGTGAATCCGCGTCCGCGGATCCTTACACTTATCCAATGGGATAAGTTGCACTTATCCGGGGGATATACACTTCTGCCTTCACCCGGTAAGTCACACTGATTCCGGGTCGTTTACGCGTCTGTTCTTTCTGTCCTGGGTACCTGGGACTCCGCGCGGCGCTGTTCATCGCGCCGTGCGAAATTACTGCTTTGCGAGCAACTTAGCACTCGCTGGAAACCCTTGGTTGCCCTGCGACAAATCAGTTGTAAAAAGAACGTAAGGTCAAAACTTTTTACAGTTTCCTTACATCGAAAATTTCGCTCGCTAAAACGCGTGTACCTCGGGCAATCCTCGCTCACCCTCACGCTCACGTCTATTTTGAAAGTACACAAATCCACCGCTGACATCGTCATGGTGACGTCATTTCGCCGTCACATTCTGGTCAAGCCTCCGGCGGCCTCGATCCGGAAGCCGCCCGCTCAAAAAAAGGCTTGACATAATGTACTAGTTGTTTAGTACAATGACACACGTGAGAAGGAACACCCAGAGCGACGGCTTCGAGTTCGCCCTCGATCTTCATACCGGCGTCCCGGTCTACCGGCAGCTGATCGACCAGGTAAGGATGGGCATCGCCTCGCGGTCGCTGGCTCCGGGCGACCAGTTGCCTACGGTCCGCCAGCTGGCTGTCGACCTGGCCATCAATCCCAACACCGTGATGCGCGCCTATCGCGAACTGGAACTCGGTGGCCTGCTCGAAACCCACCAGGGGACGGGAACGTTTATCAGCGACAAGAAACCGGAAAAGAAATCTGCCGAGCGGGAACGCCAACTCGGCCAATTCGCCGGGGAATGCGCGGCGCGCGCGGGAGCCGCAGGATTCACCGTTGAAGAACTGATCGATCGCTTAACTGAGTTGCTGCCTCGCCCTGCGCAAAGGAGATAGTCGCCATGCCGAAAATCCGAATTAATGACATCAACGGGGTCGCTCTGTTGCTGTTCGTGGTGTGCACGCTGGCAGGAGTCGGCGTCGCGCAGGCCGTTCATCAACAATGGCCGGCCATCTCAGGAGTCCTGGTCGGGCTGTATTTTCTGTTTGCCATCAAGATCGTGCGCCAGTGGGAGAAGGTTGCGGTCCTGCGCCTGGGCCGCTACGTGGGCCTGCGCGGCCCCGGACTGTGCCACATCGTGCCCATCATGGACACGCTAAGCCCCTACGTAGATCAGCGCGTGCGCGTGGCCAGCGTTTCCGCCGAGTCGACGCTGACCCGCGACACAGTCCCGGTCAACGTCGATGCCATCGTCTTCTGGATGGTGTGGAACGCAGAGAAGTCAATTCTGGAAGTCGAGAATTTCGTCGAGGCCATCAACATGAGCGCGCAGACCGCGCTGCGTGAGTCGATCGGACGTCACGAACTAGCGCAGATGATCACCGAGCGCGAAACCCTGGGACGTGAACTACAGCGCATTCTGGACGAGAAGACCAATCCCTGGGGCATCACCGTGCAGTCGGTTGAGATTCGCGACGTAAGAATCCCGCAGGGCCTGGAAGACGCCATGTCGCGCCAAGCGCAAGCCCAGCGCGAGCGGCAAGCCCGAATCATTCTTGGCCAGGCCGAAAGCGAAATCTCCAACAGCTTTGTCCAGGCCGCAGCCGCGTACGCTGAAAACCCGGTGGCGCTGCACCTGCGCGCCATGAACATGCTCTACGAAGCCGTCAAGGAAAAGGGTGCGATGGTGATCGTGCCTTCGTCCGCCGTGGAAACCATGGGTCTGGGCGGAACTTTGGCAACGGCATCCCTGGGCGGAGCCAAGCCGTAGCCACGTTTGCACGATGCTTTCCAGGGAGAGCAAATGGTTTTGGGAAGGGCAAAGGGTTTTGGGAAGGGCAAAGGGTTTTGGGAAGGGCCCGGCTTTAGCCGGGCCCTTAAGAGCCGCATAAACAATGGGCTTTAGCCCCTGAGGGCATCGGTCCTCGAAGGAGATCCAATGAATTCGCCTACGACAAATACGCCAACGCAACTGAGACACTCCGCGCTGAGCCTAGCCGTTGTGCTCGCCGTTGTTCTATTCACACCCCGCGCCAACCATGCCCAACAACTGCAGCAAGGCGTCAGCGTGCAGCTAGCCGTCACCAGCAACGCCGTGCCGATGCCCGAGGCAGACAACACAGACGCCTGGATCGTGGCGGTCACCGCCGACGGCACCCTGTATTTCGGAATCGATCCCGTCTCTCCATCCGAATTGGCGGAAAAGATGAAGGCCCGCCCGCGGCGACGCGACCAAAAGCTCTACGTCAAGGCCGATGCCCGCGCTCGATTTGCTGATGTGGAGAAAGTGCTTAAGGCTGGATGTGAGGTCGCGTTCGAAGCACCAGTGCTGCTCACGGCGCAACTAGTCCCGCCTACATCCGGAACCGTCGTGCCTCCGAGTGGGTTGGAGGTGCTGGTCGGCCCGGCGCCCGCTGGCGTAGCAACCGTTGTACAGTTGCTCAACTCGGGACAGCAAAGGCCTTTGCTGAGGGTCAACGGTGATGAGATTTCCTGGTCTGCTCTGGAAAGTACGCTCAGGCGGCATTTCCAGAAAGGCGACGAGAAATTGATTCGGCTAAAGGCCGACGAGCGACTCCCTTTTGGACTGGTCGTGCAGGCGATCAATGCCTGTCGCGCGACGGGGGCCCAGGTCGTTCTGGACCCACCCGAGCTCTAGAACGGGCTGAAGAGCTGGTGCAAAGTTGCACTTTGCACCAGCTCTTGGGGTAACAGTTACCGTCGATATCTCCCGCACTCTGGCCGACTAACGTTGGGGACATGCCTCGCCGATAACTGATGCATGGACCCTTCCTTCATCGCTCTTGGGATTGCAGCAGGCCGAGGTGCAACTGAACGCCGCCGCCGCCAAGCTGGCCAACGCAGGCGCAGCCTCCCCGAACGGAGCCAACCTCGATGTGGTGGATCTCAGCGCCGAGATGGCCGCTCTCATGTCCACCCAAACCCTGTTTTCGGTCAACATCGCAACGCTCAAGACCGCCGACCAGATGCAGAAGATCCTGATCGACGTGACCGCCTGAACTCACCAAGGTTTTCCTCCACCACCGTCCGGGTGCCGGGTGCCCCATTTCTCGCGCGTTCTTTGCGCGAGAAGTGGGGGGCTCACCAAACGTGGCAAGCATTCTCCGCCACCATCGGCTGGCCCGCCTTGCATCCCCACGCCTTCTGGAACTCCGGCATGTTCTGCACCACGCCGTTCACTCGATACTTTCCTGGCGAATGTGGATTGGTGCTGACCTGCATGCGCAGAAACTCCGGCCGCTGTTTCTCGCACCACACCCGCCCGAAGCCCAGGAAGAAGCGCTGCTCCGGCGTATAGTCGTCAATTTTCTGTCCTTCTTTCCCGCTCTTGTCGTCGCTAATCATGTGCTCGAGCGCCGCCAGCGCGATGCGCGCTCCCCCGTTGTCCGCCGTGTTTTCTCCCAGCGTGAGCCGGCCATTCAGCTTCATATTATCGACTGCCACAAAGTTGGAATACTCATCGGCCACGCAACTCACGCGCTTTTCGAATTCCTTGCCATCCTGCTCAGTCCACCAGTCGCGCAAGTTCCCCTGCGGATCGAACTTGCGGCCCTGATCGTCGAAGCCGTGGGTGAGTTCGTGGCCGATCACTAACCCGATCCCGCCCAGGTTGACGCCGTCGTCCATGGTCTTGTCGAAGAATGGCGGCTGCAGAATGCCCGCCGGAAAGACGATCTCGTTGAACGACCCGCTGTAGTAGGCATTCACCGTCGGCGGAGTCATGCCCCACTCCTTGCGGTCGAGCGGCTTGTCGATCTTCGCAATCTGCCGCTTGGCTTCGAATTCGGTGGTTCGGCGCACGTTCCCCAACAGATCGTCAGGCTTGATGTCCACGGAGCTATAGTCGCGCCACGCGTCGGGATAGCCGATCTTGTTGCGGATGGCCTGCAGCTTGACCTTGGCCTGCTTCTTGGTGTCGTCACTCATCCAGGAAAGCCCCTGGATATCCTCGTCGAGCGATTTCTCGAGCGCGTCGACCATCTTCAACATGCGCTGTTTGCCCTCGGCTCCGAACGTCAGCTCGACATAGCGCTGCCCCAGCGCCTCTCCCAGCGATCCGTCGACCAGATCAACGCAACGCTTCCAACGGTCCTGGATTTGCTTTTGTCCGGTCAGGGCCTGCCGCATTTTGAAATTCGCATCTACAAACGGCTGCGAAAGCCACGGCGAAGCCGCCCGCAGTACGTGCCAGGTCACATACGTTTTCAGTGTGTCCAGCGGCAGGGATCCGACCACACCGTTGACTTGCAGGAAGAAGTCAGGATTGACGACGTTGAGCGCATTAAAGTTCGGTGCGCCTACAGCGGTGAAGTAGCGATTGAGATAAAAGTCTGGCGCTAGCGCCAGCGCCTCGTCGCGTGTCATTTTGTGATCGCGGTTCTTGGGATCGCGGCGCTTGGTCCGATCCATCGAGTCCGCCGCCAGCAAGGTTTCCACCAGTAGGACCTGCTGCGCCGAACCGGCTGCTTGTTGCGAGTTTTGCCCGGCCAGCGTGAACAGCTCAGTGGCATATTCGATCAAATGCTTCCGCATCTCGACTTTGTCGGCATCGTCTTTAACGTAATAGTCGCGGTCGGGTAGCGAGAGTCCCCCCTGATCGAGGTAAGCGATCACCTGGTCGGCATTATGTAGATCGGAATTTGAATAGAAGCTGAATAGCGAGCTGCCTCCCACCATGTGCAGGTGCGCGAGCTCATCGATGAGCCCTTGCTTGTCCTTCACGGCCGCGACCCGCGCCAGTTCCGGTTTCACGGGACCGATTCCCCTGGCGTCCACGGCTTTCTCGTCCATGCAGGACCCATACATGTCGCCGATCTTCTGATCGATTGGGTTCCGCGCCGCCCCGCCCGACGCATCCTTTTCCAGAATGCCCTTCTCGATTTGCAGGTTGCTCTCGTCCAGTTCGGAGAAACTCTGCCACGCCGCACGGTCAGCAGGGATTTCAGAATTCTTGATCCAATTGCCGCAGGCGTACTGGTAGAAATCGACGCAGGGGTCGACGCTCTTGTCGATATTGTCGATGCTGAATCCAGACCTGGGCTTGGTGCCGGACGACGACTGCGAGAAACTGCCGACGGTCACGACGAGCAGGAAGGCCATCACAAAGCGGAACGCGCGCATGAGAATTCTCCTTGAGGTAGCGGATGAATTCTAAGCCCAGCCTTCGCAGATCGGCAAACACCTGGACAACTACCGAGTGGCTTGATAAGCGGAGTGTCTATTTCTACCGGGGAGGACCCTGCACCCCAAAAATGGCTGCCCCACGCTTCGCGTTTTTCGAAGCGTGGGGACCACGAACGCCGACATTGTGTTTGACTTCCTGCTTTTACTTGCAGACGATGCTCGGATTGTCCTTGGCCAATTGCAGGCAAGCTTGATGCTGCTTTGCGTTGCGAGCGGCATCGCCGAGACTTGCATTTGGATTCGAGACTCCGGAGTCAGAGGCTGGGGTGGCTGATTGTGACGGGGTTGCAGTTACGGCTTGCGGCTGATACGCCACCGGCGTGACTTGAGCCCCAGCTGGAGCTTCCGCGGTGGGCTGCTGATCCGCATCAGCGGCTTGAGCCGCGGGCGCTGGCGCCGCCGCGGAGGAGGGCGCATTCAAACGGCCGTGAGCTTGCCAGTCTGCCACCACCAGCGCGCATGCATCTTTCGCCGCGTTCCCAACCGTATGAGTTGCGTTGGTGCCGAGTACATCGCCCATCTTATTCGCAACTTGCACCTGGCTGTTCGTACGTAGCAGACCCCGGTTCTTTTTGGACTCGCGGTTCAACATCACCGTATAGTCGGCGTTTCCCTGATTCAGCGTCACGATTACACCAGAACAGTTCTTCTGTAGGTCCTTCGTGACCTCCATGCTCTCATCATGAGAATCGATCGTTGAATTGGAACCCCATGCTCCCCAATGCTTTCCGCCGCCTCCCGATCCCGAAGACTGAACATCCTCCGACCCCTTCCCTTGAACAAATACGCGCGGTTTATCTTGGCCGCTAGCGCACAGGGCAAGTACCAACATGATTGCCATCGTAGATAAGCTCTTCATTCATCTCCTCCGTTCAGCGAATGCGGACTGTGACCCGACTGAGGAATCCTCTCAGAAATCATCCGCCAAAATAGGTCACAAAGGTAACGGTTGGATGTGGCCTTTTTTCAACGATTGGAACGTCAAAAAGTAATGTAGTTGGGCCACTTTCGGCTTTCGCTCAACCGAACTCTGCCACCTTCGCTTCAGTACGCTCCAGGCGTTTATAATCGAGACTCACAGAATCCGAGGATGGTCATGACTTCCACGAATGGCAGCGGCAGCAACGGATACAGCGTCCCCAAACCCCGCGCGGAGTGGCTCAGCCGTCGCAAGCGGGAAAATGGCACCGGCAACTTCTCGCAGATGCACTACGCGCGCCAGGGCGTCATCACCGAGGAAATGTCGTTCATCGCCCACAAAGAAAAGCTCACGCCCGAGCTCGTCCGCGACGAAGTCGCCCGTGGACGCATGATCATTCCCGCCAATATTAACCATCCCGAGCTTGAGCCGATGGCGATCGGCGTGGCGTCGTTATGCAAGATCAACGCCAACATCGGCAACTCGGCCGTCACCTCGGAAGTGAATGAAGAGTTGAAGAAGCTGCACACCGCCGTCCACTACGGCGCCGACACCGTGATGGACCTCTCCACTGGCGGCAACATCCACGAAATTCGCGAGGCCATCCTGCGTCACTCGCCGGTCCCGATTGGCACCGTCCCGATTTATGAAGCGATTGCCCGCGTCAAGCGTGTCGAGGACCTGAATGCCGAGGTCATGCTAGAAGTCATCGAAGAGCAGGCCGAGCAAGGTGTGGATTACATGACCATCCACGCCGGTGTTCTCATCCAGTATCTGCCGCTGATCTCCAAGCGCATCACGGGAATCGTCAGCCGAGGCGGCGCGATTCTCGCCCAGTGGATGGCCTACAACCACAAACAGAATTTTCTCTACGAGCGCTTCGACGACATCGTCAAGATTTTCAAGAAGTACGACGTCAGCTTCTCCCTGGGCGACGGCCTGCGCCCCGGCTGCGTAGCCGACGCCAGCGACGAAGCCCAGTTCGCCGAACTCAAGACTCTAGGCGAGCTCACGAAAAACGCCTGGGAGCACGACGTGCAGGTCATGATCGAGGGTCCCGGCCACGTCTCCATGGACAAGATCAAGGAGCAGGTCGAAAAAGAAGTCGAGTACTGCTATGAAGCGCCGTTCTACACGCTGGGCCCGCTGGTGACCGACATCGCTCCCGGCTACGACCACATCACCTCTGCGATCGGCGCGGCCATGATCGGCTGGTACGGCGCCGCCATGCTCTGCTACGTCACGCCGAAAGAACATCTAGGGCTTCCCAACGAAAAAGACGTGAAAGACGGCATCATCGCCTACAAGATTTCCGCTCACGCCGCCGACATCGCCCGCGGACGGCCCGGCGCCCGTGACCGTGACGACGCCCTCAGCTACGCCCGCTACAAATTCGACTGGGAAAAGCAGTTCGCCCTTTCCCTCGACCCCGAAACCGCCCGCTCCATGCACGACGAAACCTTGCCCGACGATTTCTACAAAGAAGCCGCCTTCTGCTCCATGTGCGGCCCCAAATTCTGCTCGATGAATTATTCGTCGAAAGTGGATGAATACAACAAGCAAGTCCACGGCATCGAGAAAAAGGATTATTCCGACCTGGTAGAAAAGTTGGTCTCCCTGAAGTAGGGCCGTTTCGCCGTGGCCACGCCCGTAGCGTTTGCTAGGCTGATTTCTTTGTCTGTGAAGCAAACTCGAGAATCTTCCCCCGTTGTTTAAGGGACACCCATTTCACGATTCTTCGGAAGTTTCTCGGTATGTAGAACTCGATTACTTTTGCCACCGTTATCCCTGCCTTTTCCCGCTGAGCGTTTCGCACTCCGTCCAGGATTGCGCCCCGTTTTCAATTCGTATGGCCCAGCCACTCCCACCCGCACTGGCAGCGCACGGAATCGCTCAATCTCAGCTTTTTCATTAGAGCCTTACAGATAGCGCATGACCTCATCCACATAGATGTCCTCCCAAACAGCAACCCTCGCAGGAGCTTGCTTTCACGCCGCATAAAGATTGGACTCGAGTAACTCAAGTGGGGATGCGGCGCAGTTGTCTGAAGATTGTTAAGTGATTGTCTCGAAGTCCCCGCTCTCCTCGGCGGCGTGCACTCCAACCATTCCCCCAGCGGGCTTCCTATGCCGCGATGGCCCCCCTTGCACGACACCGCCCATCTGGTAGTGCGTTTCAGCGCCAACGCGTTTCGTTGCGGAAGCCTTGTTTTGGTAGGTGGTTTCGGATATCGATGCTCGGCGTGATGCAACAGCAATAGTTTGCCAACAATGCCCGATGCACGGCTGCCCCACCTTTCGCGATGTCTGAAAGGTGGGGAGTAATGCTGCGTGCGGTCACTGCGTGCGTTCTACTTTGCTTCGGGGGCTGGCCCTGCCTTTCGCTGCATACATTTCGCGGGGTGCCCCATTTCTCGCGCGTTCTTGGCGCGAGAAGTGGGATTCTCGAAAGAGCGCAGTCGAAGGGGGGAATTGACTTTGGGACTTGCCCACTGCGGCCTACGCCGTCACTATTGCGGCCGCGACCCCCCGGTTGCCGGCATGTCCAGCGTCCGCTCGATCGCCCTGTCAATCTCCTCGGCAGCGTGCACCCCGATGTACTCACCCAGCGCCCGGTAGCTCTCAAATTGCAACTCATCAAACCACTGGTCGGCCGTGCTCTGATGCGGAAACGTCTCATGCTGATCGCAATAGCGCCACACATCGTCCGGAAGCTTTCTGTCGTTCAGGTGGTGCGTGACTCCCGCCGCACCTCGCATCGGCATACTTGCTTTAATCAAGATGAGAGTTCCTTTGTCGTCGCTATTGTTGGGATCGTAATAGATGGTTCCGTGCACGCAGTTCCGTGCACTCTGCCGCCCTCCGTCCGCCGGCCGGATAGGAGAACAGTCGATCTCGATGCGCGCGCCAAAATCCGTGCGCGCCTTCTCGATCAAGCTCAGCACGTCTCCGAATCCATATTGACCGTCGCAATCGGCGTCGCCGGCCACGATCAACCGGCAGCGCCGCTTGATCAACTCATACACGCCCAGGTTCTCAAAGTGTCCGCCGTCGGAGAGATACACGTATCCCTTCTGCTGATCGCTCTGGGCCAACACTTCCGACAGCAAGTAGCCCAGCCCCAACGCCGGACCAGTGCTCCGCCATTTTTTCGGATAACGCGGATTGCCCATCCACCAGCCCAGCCGCACGTCGAACAACGCCATATAGAACGCCGTCGCCGGGGATGTGTGATAGCCCATGTTGGGGCTGGCCGCCGCGCCCGAGATCGCCATCGCCGTCCCCAGCGAAATTCCGCACTCAGAGCCGAACTTGGCCACGCCTCCTGTGGCGCGCCCTAGCTCAGTTTTCGCGAAGGTGGGAAGATAACCGTCGTCGCACGTGAAGCGCTGCGGCCCATCTCCCGAGCCCCCCAATTCAAAGCCACAATAGAGCGGCGTGAACGCGAACGACTTCGCTCGCCGAGTGGCATACCCCAGTTCCTCTCCCCCCGTGATGTTCAATGCCGCGTTCAGGATCGGATAAGGTCCCGGATAGTTATCAGCAAAATCGCACAAGGCCACGTCATCAGCGGGATCGAATCCCGTGAACGGCTCCGGTTTGCGTTCCGGATTCGACGCGCCCAGGTAACACCGCACCAGCCGGTTGCGATAGAAATGATGCAGCGAAAATTCGTTCACATCCACCCGCCACGACAATGCGAGTCCGGCCAGAAAGAAGATCCCGCCCAAGCCGGCGAGCCATCCTGCTGGGGCACCTTGGAGAACCTTCCAATAAGTTCCAGAAAGTTCGGACCAGTTCGCGGTGCTCGCGTAACTCCAGAGCTCTTTTGTGTCTTCGAAATCGAAGGCTAGGCCCGTAGCGATCTGCACTCCCGTGCTCAGCAGCACTACCAGTCCCACGATAAAAACGTAAGGCGCCGACTTCGCCAAAGCGTTCATAACGGCTGGCGACTTGAGGGCTTCCATGATCCCCGACTTCTTCCCTTCCTGCCCTTCGCAAGGTGCCCCGCCACCACTTTTTTGAGCCAGCGGAGCGGTAGCCTCCTTCCCGCCGGTTCGGGCGCTGGCCGCGGCTTTCAGCCCCAGATAGTTGTGCGCCACCCACAACAGTGCCGCGCTGATCGAAATGGAGTGCCAGTTTCTCAACTCCCACAGCACCCAACGCAGCGCAAGCGGCGCAAATGCAACCGTCCCCGCTAGCAGAAGCCAGCCCAGGGTGATGAGCATCAGGTACCCGCCCAGTCGCGCCCACCATTCCCGCACCACGTCCATGGAGCCGCGCCCCACCAGTCCGATATGCAGCGTGCCCGTCAGCAAAGTGATCACCATCAGCACTCCGCTGCCGAAAACAATCACCACCCAATTCGAGCTGTTCCAATCCTGGGGCTGGTTTAGCAACATAACGTAAGCCCGCAACAGGCAACCGCCAGCCGCGCCCGCCACCGGCGAAAACAGCAGCAGGGCCAGAATGGAGACCATCAGTTTCTCTGGCTTGCCATGACTCCTGCGCCACAATCGCCGGCCCAGCGCCAGGATCGCCACGATGCCCCAGACCACAAAATAAAATGCCGCGCTCGCCCCGGCCCACAACCATGTCGGTTCCGCACTAAAGTCCGTTCTCTGCCAAAAAGCACAGTTCAGCAGAACACATGCCAGCACGAACGGAAGCATCACCGTCGCCGTGACTTTGATTCGCTGAAACCACGTCTTCATTCTTGCCGTGGGCGTGTCCTCCTGCACGACATTGATAGCCATCGATATGGACCCTAAAAAGAGCGTGAGTCCACCGCTCACGAAGAAGGCCACGCCATTATCTTTCGCATTCACCAGCGGCAGCAGCACGCTCTGGCACAGCACAAAGATGCTCACGAACATCATCCCCAGAATCGTCTGGTTCAAAAACACATTGCGCATCCAGGTGCCCAGCATGGCCCACGTATCTCCCGAGGCCACGCCGGTGTGCGGTGTCAGGTAGTTACTGTACAGACGCAGCCAGTGCAGCACCGAAGGTTCGCTCCGGCGGTCCGGTTCATACTTCCGCGGGCTGAGAGCTTTTTCGACCCCCTCAAACGAACACTTGAGCTCCTTGGTGAGCCGCCGCGTCAGCGCCGCCAGCCACGATCCGATATAGCCTCCGCCGGAAACCGTCGACAAATAGTCGAACTTATGCAGCAGCCCTCTCTCCGCCAGCGCCTGCAGAATTCCCAGGTTGAACGTAGCGCTGCGGATGCCCCCGCCCGAGAACGCCAGTCCAATCAGGTTGTCGGCGTGGGCCGGTGCCTCAACCCCGCGCGCTTGCCGCGATTGGTTCACGCGATCCAGTTCGTGACGCAGCACCTCCGAGAATGTCGTAGGGCGTGTCTCGTGCGGTTTATGGGCATGCTTCGAGGCGGGATGAACGATCGTAGGTTGTGCCATGGCGACCTCAAGAAACGGTAAGCGCCGACAACCGGGGAGGGACTACGTTATCAGAGCCCGCCGCAATGTCAAGCCATGGTCAGTTCTAGTGCGAAAAACAGAACGGCAACAGGAACGCACTCTGCATCAGGTGGCTGTCCCATGCTTTGCGACGTAGCGCTGTTACGAAGTCAGAGTTCAACACGTCTGCGGGACAACCCAAGCTTCAAGCCGCGTAGCGGCGGGATGCGAAAGCCCGGCCCGGTAGCGCCGGGGAAGATAGAAAGGCAACAAACTGAGTCCGCAGGAACGGACGGCACGAGTTTCGCAACAGCCCTCCAAACATGGGCACCACGGCCGATCAGGAAGAACTGTCACGCTGCCCCTTCTTCAAGTTCGAAAGGGGCGCCACCAGGCTCTGGAGTTGGAATGAAAATATGGAATTCGTTACCAACTCTGAGGATTTCCATCGGCATGCGCATGGGCCCAGCAAATCGGAGACGAGGCGTGCCCTGCACGACGACCTCCAGCCGTCCCGAGTTCGTCAGAAGATAGACTGCAGGTCGGCGGCTCGAGGCGTTCGCAGCAGATGCGTTGGCCGCAGATGTGTCTGCCCCGTCCTCGCGATCCAGCAACCCGATCAGGAATCGAAGTTCCTCCGTCTCCCGGCGCAACTGGCAAACCATCTCTTCTTTTGAGTGCAGAACTTCGTACAGATTCTTCATGACTGCCCCTTCTGGGTCGCTTCCGCAACCATTTACCGGGCGGCCAGTTGGACAACCAGCCACTCCCTACTCGAAACGGGGAATCACTTCTCAGCGAAAGTACAAAGGGGAGGAGCACAAATCATACGACTCATCGTCGCAGCAAACTGTAAACAGCCTGTAAATTTGCAAGCATTATCGATCGCCAAGGGGTGCCCCATCCTTGTCGCGTTCTTTGCAGCAGGGTGGGGAACTTGAACTTCGACCCCACGGAAGTCACGGCTCAAACCGAAACGGATTGAACGCCCTCACGTGAAACTGCCTGAAGTCTCGTTCATTCCGCGTGGCCACATCCAAGCCGTGAACGCGCGCAGTCGCGGCAATCATCGCGTCTTCAATCAACTCCGAGGACTTCCCTGCCATCAGCCGCGCCCATTCCCGAAAGCATGCCGAGTCCATGGGCAACGCCGTGAACGAAGCCTCGACCATCGTTAGCCAGGCTTCAATCTCGAGTGCCTTGGCGGCATCGTTTCTGCGCGTGAGTTCCACGCCCGCCTGCAGTTCTCCGACGGTCACGGCTGAGAGAACTATCTGCTCAGCCCGCAGCGTCTTCATCCACGCCACGACCGCCCCATGCGGTTTCGGCTTGCGCAACTCGGAGACGACATTGGTGTCGAGCAGATATCGAGTCACTTCGGATCTGATTTACCGATTTGATTAGTAAAACCTGATTCGCTGAAGTCGATCGCCTGCCGGCGCTTCCACGCGCCCCGCTTGGGAACAACGTCGGCAAAGCGAGGCCCCTCGCCGAGTAGCAACTCTTTGATGTTGGGCCGGCTTTCGCGTTGCAGCCGGCGCCATTCTTCAATCGGAACAAGCACCGCAGCCTCCACTCCTCGCCGGGTGACCAGCTGCGGACCTTCTTTCAACGCCGCATCCAGGAATTCGCTGAAGCGAGCCTTAGCCTCTTGCAACTGCCACGAGGTCATCTTTGCACTCCGGTTTAAGTATACGACTAGTCAGATGACTAGTCAATGTCAAAAACACACTTGCGCCACTACAGCCGGGTGCCCCATCCTAGTCGCGTTCTTTACGGCTAGGGTGGGGACTTTGAGGCCGAGGCCGACGTATATACCTTTGAATTTTTTCCGTATCAAATCCACAAAATATCTGATTTCAAGAGCTTGCGGCCCGGTGATATCCCGGGCGGCTGGCAAAATCCTGGAAACAAGCAGCTTACAGGCAAAATATTGCGGAGTAAGGAGTTAGCTGCATTGCTGAGCCGGCTTCCGTGTGCGGGAGATTCCTTCGGCGCGCTTTCGCTTGCTCAGGACAGGCTCTGCCCGGCTGGTGAAAGCGCGGGGCTTCGGGATGACTCACCTGGGGTTTGGGAGTTCGTTCGCGCATATTCCCAATTTGGCTCATTCAGATTTCTCAGTAAAGGTTGTTCGTCACAGGAATGTGATTTTTTATTGTGGAAGGCTGTGGAAAAGAGGCGGGAAGCCGGGGCGGGTGTCCCACCTTGGACTTTCCACTGAATGCGGTGCCCCACTCTTTCGGTTTCTTTGCGAAAGGGTGGGCGGCAGTCAGCGGGGTTTTCCACCTACCCCCAATCGGTCACTCCTCAATCCCGCACTTTGGAATATCGCCGCTGTGAAATCGACGCTTCCGGCAGCATCGCTCTCCACCCTTGCAAACGACGCAAGGATGGGTCACGCTCGATGGAAACGATGCACACGAGGATCAAGGGTGGGCCACCCGCCCGACGGCAGCAAGAGATTTTCCTGATCCGCAACTCAGCCTTCTCCGGTTCGTTCACGAGGACCGGTCCGGCCTCGTCATAGACGTAGTGGCGAAAAGCTGCTCCACGCCCAATCTTGCGGTTCCCGCACCAGTCCTGGCTTCACCGTACTGCTGCGCAAAATATGTGCTTTTAGTTCTCTAAGACATTAATTAGAGCGGTGTTTCAAAAATGTCCTGTCCAATTAGCGGGGAGGTCCCACAGGGGCTAAAGCCCGCATCTTTAATTGGCTCTGGGCGGCACGGCTAAAAGCCGTGCCCTTCCCGGTACCAGCGCCGATAACAACTGGTCGCGATGAAGTGCGAGTGCCCGCCCCGTAAATATCGATGCAGCCGGTTGGGCATGGCCGAGATATAGCATGGGCTGGAGCGCCGTGGCTGTGACCGCTGAACATCATGGATGGAGGGGCGGTGAAAAAGGCGGCAGCGCACGGGGGAGAGTAGGCCCGGGGAGTCGCACCCCGAGCCTCTCGCAGAACCGGACATGACCCTCTCGGCGCATCCGGCTCCCATCAAGCAAACACTCCGGTCATTCCGATATCCCAGTGTACGAAGAGAGCCCTTCGTTCCGCGGCAAGCCGTTGTAGAAACTGGCTCGCCCGGACCTTATGGTCTTTAAAGCGCTTGAACTTTCGCATCGCCCAGGCTACGAGCGTCTGATTGACGTGCCGCAGTAAGGGGTACAGCGCCGATGGGGCGTATCGCCCGTAGTACTCGATCCACCCCCGCAGGAGCGGATTGAGCTGCCGGGCAATGGCCTGCAAAGACAGCTGTGTTTGATGGCGAAGTTTCAATTCCCGAATCGTCGACCGCATGGCTTTCATTGCCGAGGAGCTAACCGCGGGATTAAATCCGCAGAATAGCGAGTTACCTCGGAAACGTCTCACCAGACGAGGTCGAAAGCAGTACCCGAGAAAATCAAATTTGACATTCGGGTATCTGCCTTTGCGCTTCTTGTCCTTACAGTAGACGATTTTGGTTTTCGTCGGATGCATCTCTAGGTTGCACTCCGCCAGGCGAGTTTGAAGCTCAGACTTGAGTACCTGCGCTTCTTGCTCATTCCGACAGTGCACCAAACCATCGTCCGCATACCGACACCACGGGAGGTCCGGGTGTGTCCGTGCCATCCAGAGATCGAACGCGTAGTGGAGAAAAACGTTCGCCAAAATTGGGCTAACCACACCACCCTGAGGTGTGCCGCGATCTCGCTCAATTGTGGTTCCATCTTCCTGCACCATGGGCGCTTTCAGCCATCTTTCGATGTACAGCAGCGCCCATTTACACGTCACATGTCTTCGAATGGCCCGTAGTAAAAGCTCGTGGTCAATGTTGTCGAACAGGCCCTTGATGTCGAACTCGAGCACCCAGTCGTACTTCCAGCACCGCTCACGCGTAACCCCTACAGCGTCGAGAGCCGATTTGTTCGGCCTATAGCCATAGGAGTCTGCCAGAAATACGGGGTCCAGAATCGGCTCAATGACTTGTTTAACCACCATCTGTGCCACGCGATCGGCTACGGTGGGCACACCTAAAGTCCGTTGTCCTCCAGACTTTTTAGGAATGGAGACGGCGCGCACCGGCGCAGGAAAGTAGGTTCCCGAGCTCATCCGGTTCCAGATCTTGTAGAGATTACTCTTCAAGTCGGTCTCGAACTGCTCGATCGTCTGTCCGTCCACCCCGGCCGCTCCTCCATTGGATTTGACCGCCTTGTACGCTTCATACACCAGCTTCTTATCGATGTTGAACGGCTTGTCTGTCGCATGCATCGAGTTCATCCTGTTGCCAGTTGTTTCGCTAAATGCGACCACTTGACCCGACCCCTTCGCTCCAGCTCCATTACGAGCCTTCTTCGCTCCTACGAGTCGGTCCGTCCCAGTGCTCCGCATCGGTACGCTCGCCTCGCGGTTTTCGCCGCTTGGACTTCTCCCTTCGCATCAGAGCGACTGGTTCCTGCAGTTCCACGCGATAGCCTGCATCCGCTTCACGCCCCCTCTACGCCGGTCGCCGTCCGCTCGGTCATCAGGCACCCTGCGGACTTGTCCCAGGTGGGCTACACGCTCCTGGTTTCGACGACACTTGATTTCTTAACGACGCGTCTTCGAAGGGTTCACTTTCGTTCGTCTCTCGGACGCTCACTTGCACGAGTTTGTTCCCGCGCTTTTTCCTCCAACGCTCACCACCACGGCTCTTTACCGCAGCAGCTTGGAGGCAGTTTGAGACCTGCTCCTGAAAGCCGATCTCGAGGGACCTTCCCTCATCTATCGCGCAGCTTATTCACACGGTTGATTAGTTCATAATGAACTCCTTATCCGTGTGCTTCTGCAGCACACTAAAGCCAGAAAATCTCCCGGCGACGGCAGCAGGAATACCCCACGCTTCGAAAACCGCGAAGCGTGGGACAGCCGATTTTGGGGTACTGTTTACGGCGAGGAAAACCTGGGCCAGCCCCCTAGATATGCGGGCGTCATCCGGCCAGCCGGCTACTTCCCTTCCAGCGTAATGTCCCCCACGCCCACGTGGGCGCGCAGTTCGTACTTGCCGTCGCCGTGGTACTTGAGCGTCTTGCCGAGCCATCCGCTGGTTTGGCCGTAGCCATCACTGTTCACATCGCCGATGCCGGTACTGGCGCGCACCATTCGATAAGTGAAGCTCTCACGCGTAACGCGAATGTCGCCGACGCCAAGTTCCAGATCCTTGTCGCCCTCAACGTTCTCCACGGTGAGGTCGCCGACTTTTCCGTGCACGTCGAGGTTCGTGTTCATCGGCACCTCCAGTTCCACGTCAAACTGGGTGTTGGAATGGAGAGGAGCGTGGAACTCGATCGTGGCGTCGTTGCCGCTGACCTCGAAGTCGACCTGCGCATTCTTCACATTGTGCTCGCGACGCGACTTGATGGTGTATCGCAGGTTGATCTTGCCGGCATCGCCGCGCTTGATGTGCACGTCCCCCACGCTCAAGTGCACGTGCAACATACCGCCCGCGGCAAAGTCGCGGGAGTCGCTGTGAGTTTCTTCGTAGTCCCAGCTGTGACCTCCGGAGCGTCCGGCACACATGGGCACGAGGGCGAGACACAACAGGATTACCTTGTAGGGTGGGCTCAGACGTGGGCTGAGACGGAGAAGAGACTTTCTGGACATGGCGCACCTCTTGGGCGCACGAGCGCCCTGCATGGTTGTACGTCAAGAACGCGAGAGTAGTTCCGGGAAAGAAAGCGGGAGGGGGCGCCCGCTCCACACTTGTTCGTTCTAGTTATTGAAGTCTGCCATGCCGTTCCACACCAGTTGGACCGCGATGGCGAGAATCAGGAAGCCGAAGATCTTGTTGATAGCCCCCACCGCGCTCGGTCCCAGCCGGCGCACCAGCGGCCCGCCCAGCCAGAAGAATAGCGAAACGCTGAGCGCAATCGCGGCCACGCCGATCACCATGCCGATATAGGCCGCCGCGTTATCGACATGAGCCGCCAGAGCCATCACCACCCCGATCGCGCCCGGCCCCGACATCAGCGGCATGGCCAGGGGAGTAAGCGAAATGTCCTCCTTGCTCTCAGCTTCCTGACTCTCGGCCGGAGTGATGCGCGAGGTCGAAGTCACCATACTCCATGCCGTGTTGGCCACGATCAGTCCGCCGGCAATTTTGATGACCGGCAGCGAGATGCCAAAGAAATGGAGAACGAACCGCCCGAAAAACAGGAACGTCACCAGAATCACAAAGACCCAGAGACCAGCCTTAAACGCAGTCCGGTTGCGCTCGCGGGCCGTCCAGGTGGAGGTCATGGTAAAGAAGATGGGAATCCCGCCGAAGGGATCGACAATTGGAAACAGCGCAAGGAACGTGGCCACCGCCGAGTCGGGCAGCGTGCGCAGGAAATGGCCGAGAGCGTGGGCCGAAGTCATGCTATCGGTTCCCTTCCAGCGTCTTGGCGGCGCGGTCGAGTGCAGAAGCCAAGGCGGCCAGTTGCTGGCGCGCAGCCTCGCTGTCGCCCTTGTCGAGAGCCTCGTTCACGCCTGGAATCACGACGGCTGCATAGCCGGTATACTCGCCCGGCGCATAAATGGCATGGCGAAACCATGGACGGTGGGGCAATCCCTGCGGCACTAGCAGCGCTCGCTCCGCGCTGCGCAAAGCCTGGTTCAGCGCAGCGACATCGCGTGGCGGATTCTTCTGCTTCGCCAGGATCCTTGCGCCCGCGGTCTGGAAGTGGTGGGCAGCGGCGTTCACCGGGCCGAAGTCGAGGACGCGCCCGCCGAACTTCGCTTCCGCGCGCTTGCGCGCGGCGTCCAGGTACGCCGCGATCTCTTTGCCATATTCTTCGTAGTCATAGGGCAAAACGTCGGCGTCGGCCATGCGCACGGCTTCAAGTCCAAAGATGCGCGCCATCTCCTGCTCATAAACAAATTCCGGATCGCCGAATTTCTTGAACCACGCGAAGTTGTCAAACACCGAGTGATACACGCCGTAGGGACCACTCGACGTCATATCGGTAGCCGGCACACCGAGATGCTGCAGGAAGGCGGTGTAATCGGACCCGCTGCCCAGGTCTCCCACCGGTACGTCGGTTTTGACTTGCGCAGCAGGAACGCGGTGGATTTCGGCCATCGCCTCGGTGGGCGATTGTGTGGACGGAGATTCGGGCTGCGACGCCTTCTGCCACTCTTCGTAGACGGTGCCGCCCTTCGGGCTGGGCACAGCTTTGGTCACGTCGCGCACAAACTGTTTCAGACTGGGCACGGCGGACGCGCCGAACTTCGATCCGGAAACGGCGACATCCACATTGAAGTATGCAGGCGAATTCTCCAGCTTGGATTCGTGCTGCTCCGCCCACTCAGTCGAGCCCATCAATCCTTCTTCCTCGCCATCCCAGCTGCAGAAGACTAGAGTGCGTTTCGGTTTCCAGCCCGACTTCAGCAGGTCTCCAAGACCGTGGACGGACTCGAGCATGGCGGCTGTGCCGCTGTTGGGATCAACCGCGCCGTAGACCCAGGCGTCGCGGTGATTGCCGGCAACCACCCATTCGTCGGGCAGTTCGCTGCCGGGCACGCGTCCGATGACGTCCCAGAGCGTGCGGAAGCGGTAGTCCTGCTTGAGGTGCATCTTCACCTTCGACGGCCCGGGACCGACGTGATAGGTAAAGGGCAGCGATCCCTGCCACTCACGCGGAGAATCGGGGCCGCGTAGATGCTGCAGTACGGGCCAGACATCGTGATACGAAAGTGGCGTGACGGGAATTTTCGGCAATTGCAACGATTCTTGCGGAGAGATGCGTTGCGAGTCGGGAAGCGAGGGCACCGAAGCCACGCCCGGCGTGGTCGGATCGCCGGCGAACTCGAACATGTATCCGACAGAACCGCGTTGCACGCCGGTGTCTGGGCGCCACGGACCGTCGGGATATTTGTCGCCACGGCGCCAGCCGTCATCCGCGGGATCGGAGTAGATGATCACTCCGGCGGCGCCGTGTTCCTGCGCGACGAAAACCTTTACGCCGCGAAAGTTCTGGCCGTAGCGGACGAGCACAATCTTGCCGTGCACGTCGATCTTCAGTTTGTCGAGTTTCTCGAAATCTTCGGGCGTGCCGTAGTTGGCATAGACGACTTCGGCGGTGACGTCGCCTGAAGGCGACATGCTGTTGAAGGGCATGACCACCCTCGGGTCATCCTGGAACGAATCGTTGTCGACGTGCTCGCGGGTAGGCCCGTGCATCTCGACGCCCGCGGGCGCGATCAGGTCGACGCTGATCTCGGAGGGATAGTTGATCCAGACCTTGTACTCGACGATCTCAGTTTCGAGCCCGGCCGCACGGAATTTCTGGGCGACGTATTCGGCGGTGGCCTTGTCTTCGGGCGTTCCGGCCATGTGGGGAGCTTTGGTCAGGATGCGCAGGTGTTCTTCCGCAAGTTTGGCATCGGGTGCCGCGAGGAAACGGGTCTCGATTGCGGATTCAGCGGCGGCGTCTCGGAAGCCGAAGATTGCTGAGGACGCGGAAGAGGCGGCTCCTTTGTCAGCCGTGGTGGATGCCCCGGAGAACAGAATGGCCGAAGACAGGACGACCGTAGAGATGAGTTTCATCAGGCTTCGAAGGGGAAAGTTAGTAAGGTAGCACAGCGGGCGAGCGTTTGTGGGCATGGGTGGAGGTCTTGAGCTTTCGACGATCGCTTGTCATCTGCTATTTCTGAATTGGGTGTCATCCCGAGCAAAGCGAGGGATCTCGGTTCTTGCTCGTGCTGAGCGAAGTGTTAGCGCCGCAAAAACCCAGGTCCTTCGCTTCGCTCGGATGACACATTTGTTTTGTGCACCATTTTCACCATGTTCACCAAATGCTGCAGGGAATGATATATTGCTTCCATGAAGCGAGCCACGGTCACCCTTCCCGATGACATTGCCAAGGCCGTGGACGACTACATAGAGGCGCAGGAGGTTCCTCCGGCGCTCACGACGCTCATGCAGGTAGCGTTGCGGGCATATCTCAGCAAGCGCGGATTTCTGCGCGCGAGACGGAGTCTAAGAATTAAGCCTAAGGAAAAGTGGGCGCAGCGATGTGAGTCAGAACCATGACCTTTATCTGACCGGGCCGAAGAAATGACCCGAGTCGTAGCTTTTCTTGCGCCCCTGCAGGGCTTATTCATTTCCACTTTTCACCCACGGCTTACGCCGTGGGCTTTATTCTTGCGCCGCTTCGCGGCTGGAAGCTTACTGCAATTACACTTTCTCCTGCTCGGGCGACGCCAACACCACTGAGCTTTGTTCTCGTCCAACGAGTTTCTCAATTGCGTCCGCTAATGTCTGCTTCATTGGAGTCTTTGTCTTGTAACAAACAACTTCTACCTTACCTGCCCCGTCCCCACAATCTCGTACTTCGACGACGTCAGTTCGGCAAGCGCGAAGGGGCCCCGGCAATGGAGTTTCTGGGTGCTGATGCCCATTTCGGCGCCGAAGCCGAATTCTCCGCCGTCGGTGAAGCGAGTGGAAGCGTTCCAGTAGACGGCGGCCGAATCGACCCCGCGCAGGAATTTTCGAGCGTTGTCTTCGTCGCGGGTCACGATGGAATCGGAGTGTTTGGTCGAATACTTGTTGATGTGAGCGATCGCGTCGTCTACGTCCGTCACAACGGCGACGCCTATGCAGAGCCGCAGGTATTCTTCATACCAATCCTGCTCAGCGGCGGGCCCGACCGGCAGGCCTGCGGCGAGCGAGCGGGTTTTGCCATCGCCGCGCACTTCGACGCCGGCGGCAATCAGATTCTTCACGATATGCGGAACATATTCAGCGGCCACGCGTTCATGCAACAGCAACTTTTCAGCCGCGTTGCACACTGAAGGGCGCTGGGTCTTGGCGTTGAGGACTATGCGGTCGGCCATGCCGAAGTCGGCGGATTCGTCGACGAAGATGTGGCAATTCCCTGCTCCGGTCTCGATCACCGGTACGGTGGAATTCTCGGTCACATAAGTGATGAGACCGGCGCCTCCGCGGGGAATGATCACGTCGACCAGACCACGCGCCTTGATCAGTTCGTGCACTGGGTGGCGCGTATTGGAATCGAGCAACTCGATTGCGCCTTCGGGAACGCCGGGGACTGCGGTCATGACGTCGACTAAGCGCTGGCTGCTTTGAGAAGCTTCTTTGCCGCCGCGCAGCACGATCGCGTTGCCGGTCTTGAGCGCCAGCACGGCGGTGTCGACGGTCACGTTTGGCCGCGATTCGTAGATGATGCCGACTACTCCGAGGGGCACGCGAACTTTGCGGAAATGGAGGCCGTTCGGCTTGATCCATTCCGCAAGGGTTTCGCCGATCGGATCCGGCAAGGCCGCGACCTCGCGGACGGCACGTGCCATGTCTTTGATTCGGGATGGAGTCAGTAGAAGGCGGTCGCGCATCGCGCCTTCGAGGCCGGACTGTTCGATATCTTCGCGGTTCGCGGACAGGATGCTTTTCTCGTGAGCCTCGATGGCGTCAGCAATCGCCAGCAGGAGCGCGTTTTTTTCTTCCGTGGACAAGAGTGCCAGCTTCGCTGACGCGGTGCGGGCGCGCTGAAGTTTTTCCTGCGTGGACGCGGCGCGGGCGTGGGCGACACTCATCGGCTTTCCTTCTGGGGCGGGAAGTAGGTGCCGATCTTGCGCTCCATCGCCATGGTGATGGCCTTGGGATGGCATCCATTCACGATCGCGACATGAACGCCAGCCTCGCTGGCTAGTTTCGCCGCGCGCAGCTTCGAAGCCATGCCGCCCCGGCCCAACGGACTCTTGCCGCTGCATTGCGCTTCGAGCGCGGGAGTTAGCCTGCGAATCACGCGCTGCAGGCGCGGCTTCCTGCGGCCATTGGGAACCATGAATCCATCGACGTTGGTGAGCAACAAGAGCCAGTCGGCTTTGACCGCGGTGGCGAGGAGCGAACTTAGCTCGTCGTTGTCGCCGAAGGCGCCTTCCAGTTCACGCACCGAGACGCTGTCGTTCTCATTGATGATCGGTACTACGCCCAGCGCGAGCAGTTCGGCCAGAGCGTTCTGCAGATTGCGATAGCGCACGGGCGAGGTGAAGTCGTCGCTGGAGAGCAGCAACTGGGCTACGACTTTCTTGCCGAAGAAGAGGCGCTCGTAGGTGTGCATCAGCTTGCTCTGGCCCACCGCAGCGCAGGCCTGCATGCGCGGGACATCGCCGGGGCGCTTGCCGAGGCCGAGGCCCGACATTCCGGCTGCGATCGCTCCTGACGTCACGATTAGGTATTCGTTATTCGTGAGGTCGAATTGATCGACGAGACCGCGCAGCAGGTGGATGTCGATCTGCCCGCCGGGGGCGATGAGACTGGTGCCGACTTTGATGACGACTCGCATAAGCTGTGCTGGCTGCGGCCGGGGCGTATCCACTCGTCGTTCGCTACCGCGAAATTCCGGCCGGGAGATCCCGGCGATCCCAGGTAGTACCTTACTTGAATCCGCAGCCTTCGGTGAGGCGTCATTTCGAAGGCCCGCGCTTTCCCAGCGGGGCGAGGAATCTCCCCTGGCAGTGACTCCTGGGAATCCTTCGCTACGCCTGAAGAACGGCTCCGCTCAGGATGACGCCCTCTAAGACGGAGTTGCCGCGATTCAACTGAAGCACTGCCCAGCGGGGAGGGACAACATCTCTATCCTGCCGTTAGAATAACTTTCTGGCAAGTTCAATCTGGTCAAGGCCTGTCTATGCCCGCTTCCAACGCTACCAACCGCTTCTCTGATCGCGTGGAAAACTACGTGCGCTACCGGCCGGGCTATCCAACTGAGGCTTTGCGAGTTTTGAAGGACGAGTGCGGGCTGGCGGACTCGGACGTTATCGCCGATATTGCATCGGGCACGGGAATCTGGACCCGGATGCTGCTCGAGAATGGCAATCCGGTTTTCGCAGTCGAGCCCAACGCCGAGATGCGGCACGCGGGGGAGCGATTGCTGGCAGGGTTTCCGCGATTCACCAGCGTGGCCGGAACAGCGGAGGCTACGACTCTGCCGGAAGAGGTTGCTGATTTCGTCACTGCGGCCCAGGCAGCGCACTGGTTTGATCGCGGGCGGGCGAGGCAAGAGTTTGTACGAATCCTGAGGCCGGGAGGATGGCTTGTCCTTTTGTGGAATGAACGCATCACCAACTCGACTCCGTTTCTGCGCGATTACGAGCAACTGCTGCTGACCTTCGGCACCGACTATGAAGAAGTGCGGCATGAACGGACCACCGCAGCCGTGAATGAATTTTTCGATCCGGCGCCGTTTCAGGAGCGAGTTTTTACGCTGCGGCAGGAGTTTGACTACGAGGGGCTCGAAGGGCGCTTGTTGTCGTCGTCGTATGCTCCGGGGCCGGAGCATTCCAAGCATGGGCCGATGCTGCGCGAACTGCAGCGCATTTTCGATGAGCACGCTAATGCAGGGCGCCGCGTGGCCTTCGACTACAACACGCGAGTCTATTTTGGACAATTGAAGTGATGGGACTGGAGGAGAATGTCCAACGAAAAGTCATTTCATATGACCCCCGACCAATTCCGGCGCTATGGCCACGCCGTGGTGGACTGGATCGCCGACTATCAATCACGGGTGGAATCGCTACCCGTGCTCTCGCAGGTCAAGCCGGGACAGATTCGCGCTTCACTCCCGGTGGCTCCGCCTGCAAAGGGCGAGCCGTTTGAGGCTTTGCTGAAGGACGTCGAGCATTTGATCCTGCCCGGTGTGACCCACTGGCAGTCGCCGAACTTTTTTGCTTATTTTCCGTGCAACGCGTCGGGGCCGGGAATTCTTGGCGATCTGCTCTCTTCGGGGTTGGGAGTGCAGGGGATGCTGTGGTCGACCAGTCCTGCCTGCACGGAACTCGAAACCCATGTGATGGACTGGCTGGTGGGAATGCTCGGGCTGCCGGAGACTTTTCTTTCGTCGAAGACGGGCGGCGGAGTCATTCAGGATACGGCTTCAACGGCCGCACTTGTTGCCTTGCTCGCCGGCCGCGAGCGCGCGACCGACTATTCCAGCAACAAGAAAGGGTGTGACGGACGCCTTGTGCTTTACGCCTCGACGCAGACCCATTCATCCGTGGAGAAGGCCGCGATGATGAGTGGGATTGGGGGTGAGAACTTGCGGGCGATCGAAGTGGACGGGAACTTCGCCATGCGACCGGAGGCGCTCGCGCGCCAGATCGAGGCCGACAAGCGTGCGGGGCTGACGCCTTGTTTCGTGTGCGCGACCGTGGGTACGACCTCTTCGAACGCGATGGACCCGGTTGCGGCAATTGCCGAAATCTGCCGGCCGCACAATCTTTGGCTGCACGTGGATGCTGCGATGTCGGGGACGGCCATGCTCTGCCCTGAATTTCGCCATCTCCAGAACGGAGTGGAGTTGGCCGACAGTTACAATTTCAATCCGCATAAGTGGATGGCGGTCAACTTCGATTGCAGTTGCTTCTGGGTGGCCGACCGCAAGGCACTGATTCAGACGTTGAGCATTCTGCCGGAGTACCTGCGCAACCAGGCAACGGAATCGGGCACGGTTATCGACTACCGCGACTGGCACATTCAGCTGGGGAGGCGGTTCCGGTCGCTGAAGTTGTGGTTCGTGATCCGGCACTACGGGGTGGAGGGATTGCAGCATCATGTTCGCGAGCATGTGCGGCTGGCGCAACAGTTTGCGGATTGGGTGCGGAACGATGAGCGATTCGAACTGGCGGCGCCAGTGCCGCTGAATTTAGTGTGCTTCCGGCACAAGGGCGGGGATGCGGCGAATCAGACGATCATGGACCGGCTGAACCGCAGCGGCGATCTGTTTCTCACGCATACGAAGCTGAACGGGAAGATGACGCTGCGGCTGAGTGTGGGCCAGACCCACACGAAGGCGCGGCATGTGGAGAACGCGTGGAAGAGGATGCGGGAAGAGGCGGAAAAGCTGGCGGCTGTCGCGTAGGGACGAGTATCGCGCAATTGCCTTGCGCACCTCTGTCACAGCGTGTGCCGTCCCTTACGGGACTCGGTTCCACTCCCCAGGAACCCACCCAGGACTTACGTCCTGGGCTAAAATATTCGGCCCCTCCGGGGCTGATTCCATCACGATTGGATGATCTTTTCCAGTGCCGGGCGGCTGCGGATTATCAGGGTTGCGCCTTTCAGTTGTACTAGTTGTTTCTTCCTGAATTCCGAGAAAAGGCGGCTTACGGTTTCGCGGGTGGTGCCGATGATTTCCCCGATCTCCTCGTGGGTCAGCGTGAGTTTGAGTTGGCTGGTACCGTCGTTTAGCGCGGGCTTGGTCGACCAGGAGAGTAGCATCTTGGCAAATTTTTCCGAGGGAGAGGCGGCGAGGCCGAGGGTGCGAATTTCTTCGTAGGCAGTGTAGTAGTTGCGGCTCAGTTGCTGGGCGATGCGCACGGCCGCTTCGGGAAAGTCTTTCATCAGTTGCAGCAAACTATCGCGGGGCACGAAATTGGCTTGGCCGGGTTCCATCATTTCGGCAGTGACCTCGTAGGGAACGCCGGACACGACAGCGTTGAGGCCAAGTACGTCCCCCGGCTCCGAGATCTTCGTGATGATCGTCTTGCCGTCACGCGAAGTAGTGGAGAGCTTCACTTTGCCGGTGCAAAGGACAAAGACCCCGCGAGACTGCTGACCTTCGATAAACAGCATGGCGCCCTTGGGATAGACCGCAGTGGACTTCATCTCGTTGAGACGCTGTGCAGCTTGCACCGACAGGTTGCAGAAGAGATGTTCTCCGCGCACGGGGCACGTCATGCAATTATCGAGGATGTTTAGACCGTAAGGAGCTCGCATCACCAACCTCCCGGGGGCTTGAGGCCTGCTTGGAACCGCTTGGTCTCGGCCCACACAAGGGTAGGGCACGTCGCGAACCAATGCGCGCAGTGTCACCATCCCGGAGGAACCAGTCGTCTATGTACTTGAAACAACGCACGTTACTGGCAATCTATGGATTTCGGGGTGGCCCGAAATGGGAACCTGAGAATGGGGTCTGGGTTATTTCACGCACACTGGTGTGTGATCTGAATCACTGGTTTAGGTGATTAGTCGGCAGGCATGGGCGAGACGCGCGGGGACTGGCGGCGTTCGATGGCGGGATAAGTCGCTTCCACGGGAGTCTCCAGCCATTTACGAACTTCAGGAAGAGCCTGCCGCATGGCGATCTCACCGACACGAATCAGGTCGTCGGCGCGCTTGAAGTCGTCGTAGGCGAACCCGGCGACATCCGGCTCGATGACCAGATCAGCGGCTTGCTTCCACACATCCGCCATGGCGTCCTGAGCGATGGCGAAGGACTGTCCGATCACGTCGAACAGGTGACGCGGTGGTCCTCCATTGGACCAGGTGCCTTTCAAGTGAACCGCGATCACACGGTCGGCGCCCATTTCGCGCAACGGCTTTGTCGGCACGGGATGAGACAACATGCCATCGACCAGGTAACGGCCGCGGATCTCGACTGGAAGGAACATGCCGGGATAGGCACAACTGGCGCGCACCGGATTGATAATCGACCCTGAGTGGAACACGACTCCCTTGCCGGTGTTGAAGTCGGTCGCCGTCACGCCCAGAGGAATCAAGAGCTCCTCGAACGTTTTGACCTTCAAGGTCCGGGTCAGGAACGTAATCATACGGTCGTTAGAGGCGAAGCCGTGGCGAGAGAGGGTCCAGCGGGCGAAGGTGGTGAAGCGGGAGTTATGCGCTACTTCCAGCATTTCGGCCGGCGAGAGTCCGCTGCAATAAATCGCACCGATCAACGCGCCTACGCTGGTGCCGGTGACGATGCGAACCGGGATGGCCTCTTCTTCGAGGACCTTCAGAACTCCGATGTGGGCGATGCCGCGGGCAAAGCCTCCGCCCAGGGCCACGCCAATGGCAGGATGCGGGCGCGTGTCCCCTACTCCAGCTTTACGGGACAGTTCCCGGCTGAAGGCTCGTACGGACCGAATAATGCTGTCAAGACTCTTCACCGCTACCCCACTTGCCCCAAGATTGGAGCATCCCACTATGGCCAACCGGCCACTTCTGCAGCTATTGTGTAAGATGCCACAAGCGCCGTTTCGGCTGCAGGGCCCAATAGTGCCATCGTGCTATTACTGGGGTCGCATAGGTCACTGGTTACCTGTTTTACAGAAGCGTCGCCGATTTGTTTCCTAACTACCATTGTTTCATTTACTTACAAGGTATGGTCCGCGAAATATCTGCCGGTGGTGTGGTCGTACGAAAGAAAGAGGAAGTCTGGTGGATGGCCGCGATTCAGCCACCGGCCGCGCCCGAGGCGGCCCCAGCATCAGGGAGAGGGCTTGGCTCTGCGCCGGGTATTTCCGAAGTAGCCATTTCCGGACCGGTCATTTCCAAGCGAGTCAAATCCAAGCCGGACCGATCCAAGGCGCAGCCCGTTCTTTGCCTGCCTAAAGGGTTGGTCGACGAGGGCGAGAAGCCACTCGAGGCGGCTTTGCGCGAGGTTCGTGAAGAAACAGGGATCACCGCCGCACCGATCGTTAAACTCGCGGACATCAAGTATGTCTACGTGCGTTCGTGGGGAGATGGCGAGCGCGTGTTCAAGATTGTCAGCTTTTATCTGCTGCGCTACGAATCAGGACGCATCGACAATATCGCGAAAGAAATGCGGATCGAAGTAGCTTGCGCCAAATGGGTGCGTCTGGAAGATGCGCCCAATCTGCTCGCGTATCGAGGAGAAAAGCAAATGGCGCGCAAGGCGCTGGAGTATCTGCGAACTCACCCTGAAGTTTGACCGGTTGCAGTCCCGGCTGGCACACTCGTAGGGCAAAATGTATCCCCCGAGGTAACCGTCTGTGGTCAGGGTCATCAAAGTCCTGGTCTGCATTGCTCGGAAAAGACGGGTCCGGAAAACAGCGGCATAGCTCCCGACGTTTGGATACCATGGTCTGTGCACGACAATTCTTACACCTGCGCACAGAAACTACTTCATTTCCTGCTTATAGTGTTCACCCGGAAAAAAGAGGTCGATCATGAAGCGCATTAATAAAGTTGCGATTCTGGGCGCTGGAACCATGGGCGCCCGCATCGCCGCGCATTTTGCCAATGCCGGCGTTCCCAGCTACCTGTTTGACATCGTACCGCCCGACGCCGACGCACCCGCGCGCAACAAGATTGCCGCTGCCGGACTCGACGCCGCTAAGAAATCAAAGCCTGCCGCATTTATGGAACCTTCGCTGGCGCGGTTGGTCACGGTCGGCAATTTCGAAGATGACCTGAAAAAACTTGCCGAAGTCGACTGGATCATCGAGGCCGTAGTGGAGAACCTCGAGATCAAACGGACTCTCTTGCGCAAAGTCGAAGCGATTCGCAAGCCCGGCACCATCGTGACCACCAACACCAGCGGCCTGCCCGTGGGCAAGATTGCCGAAGGATTCTCTGACGAGTTCCGCTGGGCGTGGTTTGGTACGCACTTCTTTAATCCACCGCGCTACATGCGCCTGCTGGAGATCATTCCGACGCCGGAGGCGGACCACGCCGCAATCGACGCCATTGCGCACTTCTGCGATGTGCGCCTCGGCAAGGGCGTCGTGATTGCCAAAGACACTCCCAACTTCATCGGCAATCGCATCGGAACGTTCTCGGTATTGAACGTGATCCGCCTGATGCAGGAGATGGACCTTACCATCGAAGAGATCGACGCGCTCACGGGACAGGCGGTCGGGTGGCCCAAGTCAGCGACCTTCCGAACGATTGACCTGGTCGGGCTCGATATTCTTGGCCACGTGGTTGGCAACATGACGACGAACGTCCACGACGAGCGCAGCGATCTTCAACTGCCTGACTTCTTCAAGCAAATGCTGCAGCGGAAATGGCTGGGCGACAAGGCTAAGGGCGGCTTCTACAAGAAAGCGAAAGGCGGCGACGGCAAGGAAGACGAACGCCTGGCGCTGGACTGGAAGACGCTCGAATACCATCCGCGGCAGAAACCGAAATTCGCCGCGCTCGACATGGCGAAGAATATCGAAGACACGGGAGCACGGTTGCGCACGCTGCTCGGCATGGACGGCGCCGGCGGCAGCGCGCAGAAAGCCGACAAAGCCGGACAATTCTTATGGGCCGCCTTGTCCGATCTCTGGACTTACTCCGCAAACCGCGTACCTGAGATCTCGGACTCGATTGTTGAAATCGATCGCGCGATGAAGCTGGGCTTCAACTGGGAACTTGGGCCCTTCGAACTCTGGGACGCCGCCGGAGTGGAAGCTACCGTGGCTCGCCTGAAGAGAGAAGGCAAGCCCGCGGCGGCGAATGTGGAACGACTGCTGGCCCGCGGGCAGAAATCCTGGTATATCGACGACCCCAAGTCTCCGGCTGGCCGTAAGTACTGGGAATTGGGGCCGGAGAATTGGGACGCGGTGAAAGTTCCAGGCGGCGTGTGGTCGGTCACGGTCGCGAAGAAAGCGAACGGCGTGGTGAAGAAGAATTCTGGCGCGTCGCTAGTCGACCTCGGGGACGGCGTGGCTTGCCTCGAGTTCCATTCCAAGATGAACTCTTTGGGCGCCGACATTATCAGCCTGATTCTGCAGACTCTGAAGCCGGGCGGGCCGGGAGACGCCTTCGACGCGTTCGTCATCACCAACGACGCCACCAATTTTTCTGTGGGCGCGAACCTGATGCTGCTGCTGATGAGCGTGCAGGAGGAGGAGTGGGACGACGTGGATCTGGCCATCCGGCAGTTCCAGGGAATGACGCAGGCCATCAAGTTCTCGCCTAAGCCCGTGGTTTCGGCCCCGTTTGGACTGTGCCTGGGCGGCGGAACGGAAATCTCGCTGCACGCCGCAGCGCGGCAGCCGCATGCCGAGCTTTATACCGGCCTGGTCGAGGTTGGCGTCGGACTGCTGCCCGGGGGTGGCGGATGCAAGGAAATGCTGTTGCGGGCAGTTGACACCGCAGCAGCGTCGCGGGGAAGAGCTTCGGGTGAGGCGCTGGCCGGATCCGTCGAAATGATGGAGGCCATCAAGAAAGCATTCGAAACCATCGCCACGGCCAAAGTCGCAACCTCGGCACACGAGGCGCGCGGACTCGGCTTCCTGGCTGATTCCGACCGCATCACCATGAACCGCGAACGCGTGCTTACCGATGCCAAAGCGCGGGCGCTCGAACTGGTGCGTGCCGGATACGAGCCTCCAGTTCCGCGCACCGACATTCCGGCGCCGGGAGAAAATCTTCTGGCCGCGCTGAAGATGGGCGTCCACCTCATGCGGCAGGGGGATTACATCACCGACTACGAAGTGAAACTGGGCGGGAAGATCGCAGAGGTGATCTGCGGCGGCAACGTCACTCCGGGGACGCCGGTCAGCGAGCAGTACATTCTTGATCTGGAACGGGAAGGGTTCAAGTCGCTGTGCGGCGAGAAGAAGACGCAGGAGAGAATTCAGTTCACGCTGAAGACCGGGAAGACGCTGAGGAATTAAGAAGTGGAATCTTGTTAAACAACGCTGCTAAAAGAGGGCGAACTCATAACCCTATTGGGGTCCAGCGCGTTCTTTCGAACGTGGAGCGACCTGTGCTTTCTTATCCATAGGGTCAAGACCAAAGGATGGTTTCTCGTACGTTCCCGAGATTTTCACCGGTAGAATTTCTCCCTTTCTTCGCTTCTTGAAGAACGGGTCCATTACTTTCAATAGGAATGCCTTTGCGCCGCTGCTGGTGTTCGATATCTTTGTTCGCACCTGCATTTGTCCATGCAAGTCAATCTTGTGATTGTTTAAGTCATACGTTCCATGCAGCCGCGCCGCGGCGCCGGGAACGCCGAAAGAAAGCTCGGCAAACTGCGCAATCCCCTTATCAAGCGCGACCTTTCCAGTGAGGTCCGTCAGCACCGTCTCAGGATCGGACGTGTCCTTTTCCCCCAGCGCGCCGGCGCTCAGTTTGTTGACGCCCTCCTGGGTGGAAGAATGGGAGAATTCTCCTCCGCCGATTCCAAAGTTGCCGCGCAGTTTTATTTTTTCGAGAAAGGCCCGCTCGCCGGGAGGGATTTCGACCTTTGCCCGCAGGGTGACTGCGCCGGACATCGGAGGCCGGACTTCCGTGACGAAAAGTCCCAGAATGTCGTCGATCCGACCGCCCGGAGAACTGAGATTGAGCAGGGCGGTCTTACCGTTCCCGCTGGCCGACGCTGCGATACTGCCTTCGGCAACTACGTGGGTTTTTCGGAAGTGCGCGTCGACCCGTCTCAGGAACGTATCGCCGTGCGTCGCGTCTACGTACGCGCTGAACTCCGATGTCAATCGCACAGGATGCCCGCCTGAGCGGACTTGGAAGTCGGGAGCGTCGGTCGTGCCCGAGATATCGATGTGGCTCAGCTTGCCGTCAAACTTTCCTGTCGAAGACAGAGTGCCGGCGATGCCGCCGTAGACACCCAGATTTGCCTTCTCAAACTTATATTCGCCGGATAATGGCGTTTCGGTGGGATCGCTGTCATTCCAGATCCCGAATTTTCCGGTAGCGGCGACTTCTCCAGGCGGCTCCGGCGTATGCACCTTCACGCGGTAGGTGAGTGGACCGGTCCCGCCCACATCGCGCAGGGATACTTCGTGAATATCGAAGCGCAGCGGCGGTTTGTGGGGGTCGCGCGAAGCGAACTCCAGGATCGCGCCATTAGCGATGATCTCGCCGACCGCAATGGTGGAGCGTTGCGCGTGAAACGATTGCCCGGTGCCGAACGGCGGGATGGAAACTATCATGCGTTCCGCATCGATAACGCTGACGTGGTGCCGCAGAATGCCGAGATATGTGCTCTGGATCGTCAGCCTGTCGATTTTGATGAGAGGCTTAGCCGCGTTCGCCCCATGTAGGAACACAACTCCATCCAATACGCATCCGGGGTGCGGGAAATAGGTACGGCGAAAAGCTTGGACCTGTACTTGGCTGTCGCTGATCTCCTGCAAATCTTCCAGGACCGGCTTCTCCTCAAAGGGCCAGTAGTGGATCGCGGTAGAAAGGGCCACGCCAACCACGATCACTGCCGAGATCAGCAGTAGAAGGGCTGTTCTGCCGAATCGCGCTTTTCCTCCACGGCCCCTGGGTGTATTGATCGGTGCGGAAGACGTGACTGTGGCCTGAGCCATGGGACTTGGAATCCGAACCATTGTCACCGGTTGCTCAGGAAATTCCGGAGCTCGTAACGCTGGAAATTCTTCCGGGATCCGGTGCGTTGTTGTCGGGCTCAGAAGATGTTTTCCTGACGAGTACTACTTCGTGGCTTCGGTCCATTCCTGCTCGCCGCGGCTCAGCACGGCCTCGCTGTCTTCCGGAAGGATCCAGCGCTGCTTCACGAGATCATCGAGCGTTCTGGTATAGCGCGTTACATAGTCCGCGCGATTGGAATACCGCTCGGCAACAGACTTGCGTGGGTCCCCGGTCGTCTGACGCTCAGCGGCGGTCTTTGGGAATGGCAGGTAAGACGCTTCGAACGAGACCCGCCGTTCGGGGGCGCCAATCGAAGGATCGCGAAGGTTCCAACCCGTGTAGGTCGCCAGCGGAACACTGATCTCCGGCAGGCGCACGCCTTCCCGTTCATTTCCATCGGCGTCGACCTGCGGCACTAGGACAGGGAACGGCTCTCCGACCTTCGGAGGCTGGATGGCTAGAATTCCGTTCTGCCAGTTTGGCCCAAAATCGATGCGATACGCGGCATTCGCTTCATGGGGACGGTTGACGCCGGGGATCACGGGCCACGCATAGTCGCGCAGAGAAACAAGTGTTCCGTCGGCGATTTTGGGATAGCTGCTGGGCGGCGGAAGAGTGTTGCTGCGCACCCATGCATCCATATTGGAGATCATCGCCCGCCAGAAATATTTGACCGGGAGTGGCGATTGCGGCTCTTGTCCGAGCAGGTCGCCTTTGCCTTTTTCTGGAGGGAACGGCCCGGAGAAGTGTTGCAATCCGGTGAAGTGATAGATGCGGACGTTTTCCGAGAGCGCGGCATCTTGTTTGCCGTCAGCGCTGGTGTGAATCAATGCGGCAGCGCGGCCCCAATATTCGTACGACGTGTTCGAGAAAAAAACCTTGGGCACGACTTTGTCGGCGACGGCCCGGTCGAGCAAGCCTGCAGATTCTCCCGTAAGCGGATCAGTCTCGGGCAGATCGGTAAATGGAAAAATGTCGGTGGGAAAAAAGATCGACGAAGTGGGTTGGGCGTCGCGCGAAGGCTGCGCGAAACGGTAATTGAAGCTGCCGCGGCCCGCTCCGGCGACGTGCGCGAGAACGCCGTCGAGCGCCATCCTTCCCTCTTCGTCCGCATTGAAACCCTGATACAGGAAGTCACGCAGGAAGCGGCCGTTCTGGGAAATGCCCTCGCCGAAGACGCGCGCCGCCGGAGTGACGGCATCGGGAGTGTGCTTGGCATATGCGGCGAAGTCGCGAATCGCTGCGAAGCCTCCGCCGGCGATGACCGGGTCGGCGACCACATAAACGTACTCGTAAATCTTTCCTGGCTGAAAGCCGCTGTTTAAGTGGATATGCCGGGCGCTGGGTGTCAGTTTGCCCTCGACGGTATGGGCGAACTGCCATTCGGTGCGGGGAATGACCGTGCGCGCCGCCTCGCGTGAGTCGCGTACCGTGAGCACGTTGTGCGGATCGTCGGGCGCGGCGACTGGGTACTCAGTCCCGCCGATGTTGCCGAGGATGAGATGCCCTAGCGGAATTTCTGACATTTCTTTTGCGGGCATCACGTCGCCACGCAGCAGGCCGGTGATCGTCTTTCCGTTTTCTTTGGCAACTGGCGCGTAGAACCGCAGGGCATCCGCACCATCCGCGTCCCATTGCCACCCGAGGCTAACGATGGTGAAGCCGTTGCGCAGCAGCCAGGCGTCTCCAGCGTTGTTGGCGAGGTCCCAGTCGCCGCCGTCGACCAGACCGATAATACGACCGCGCCCACGGTTGGGAACTTCGAGAATCATTGAGCCGTTGCCCTTGTGCGCATCCTTGGGCCGGACGGCTATGAAATCGGAAGAGAACTCGACCTCGCCGTTTTTCAAGTTCGCCGCGTTGCTGAGATCGACGATGCGTTGGTTGTGCGTATTGCCCACTGGCAGCGAGAAGTAAACCCGCCCTGTGATGCGCTCGTAGGCGCCTGCGTCCCCGAACGCCTTGCCGTTAAGAACGTCGTGACGGGAGGCGACCTCGACGCGAACGACGCGGGCGTTGAGTGGTGCAACAGTCAGGGCAAGGATTAAGGCGAGGAGGGCCACACTGAGACGCTGTCGCATGCGGGGAAGGATAGCACGCAGACTGCGCCAATCCTTGTGTGGGGACAGCCGCCCTCGGCTGCCGCCACACGAGCAATCCCCTTTCTATGCGGTGTACAATTCCTCCCACTCGCAGACTTCAGAGATCTGGTCGCGATAAATCTTTCGCGGGGATGAACCATGAAACGAGTTCTTCCGACGTTCGCCGCTGTCTTGATTGTTTTCATCACTTCTCTCGCTGGAACTTCCTTCGCCCAACAGGCGGACACCCCGAAGCCCGCAACTCCGAAGAAACCGCCAGCTGCGCAAGCTTCCGAAAAGCCTGCCGAGAGCGCTCCCAAACCGGAGACTCCTGCTGAGCCAAAACCTGCGCCTCGCGAAACCCCGGCCGATCGCGAGAAAGAGAAAGAAGAGCATTACGATATGACCGAGATGCCTCCGGTAGTCACGCATCATCAGGTCACCGTTGAGGGAAAGCCGCTGAAGTATACAGCCACGGCCGGACGCTTGCCGATCAAACGCGGAGACGGACGAATCGAAGCCGAGATGTTCTATGTCGCGTATACGCTCGATGGTGAGGAAGCGGCGAAACGGCCTCTTACCTTTGCCTTCAACGGCGGGCCCGGATCGGCTTCGATCTGGCTGCATATGGGAGCGCTCGGCCCGCGCAAAGTCGTGCTGCAACCGGATGGATTCATGCCTCCGGCGCCGTATCACATCGAAGATAATCCTTACACTCTGCTCGACAAGAGCGATCTGGTGCTGATCGACGCCATCGGTACGGGATTCAGCCGCGCCGCCGACGCCGAGCTCATGAAGAAGTTCTGGGGAGTCAAGGGAGACATCGAGGCCTTCAGCGAATTCATACGGCTCTACATCAGCCGGAACGAGCGCTGGTCGTCCCCACTGTTCATCCTCGGCGAGAGTTACGGCACGACGCGCGCCGCCGGGATCGCCGGATACCTCGCAGATCGCGGCATCTCGTTCAACGGCATCACTCTGCTCTCGACGGTGCTCAACTTCGAGACACTCGAAGACAACAACACCAACGATCAGCCCTACATTTTTCTGATTCCGTCATTCACTATGATTGCGGGCTATCACCACAAACTGGCGCCCGATCTGGAGCAGGACATGAACAAGGCGCGGCAGGAGGCTGAACTGTGGGCGTCGAACGAATACGAGCACGCACTCGACAAGGCCGACGCGCTTACGCCGCAGGAGCGGCAAAAAATCATCGACCAACTGGCACACTTCACCGGCCTGAGTAAGGAAGTGATCGACGAAGCCAATCTGCGCATCAACGTTCGGAAGTTCACCCACTACTTGCTGATCGATCAGAAAGTCCGCGTGGGCCGCCTTGACGGCCGCTACACCGGGCCTGATCCCAACGGTTTGCTCGACACGCCATTTTACGATCCGACGGGATCAGCCACGCAGCCGCCATTTACTTCTGTATTTAACAACTATTTGCGCACCGAACTCGGCTACAAGGTGGACATGCCCTACTACGTGCGGGCGCAGGACATCGGCTTCGACAAGTGGGATTGGGGATCGGCGATTCAAGGCTTCCCCGACACGGCTTCGGCGATACGGCAGGCGATCGTGAAAAATCCGTATTTGAAGATTTTGGTGATGGAAGGCTACTACGATCTGGCAACGCCGTATTACGCGGCCAACTACACGGTCGACCATCTCAACCTGCCGCAGAAGTATCGCGATAACATTTCGTTTGCGACGTACGAAGCGGGGCACATGGTGTACTTACCGATGGACGGCCTGAAGAAAATGAAAGGCGACCAAGCGGCATTCATGGGAAAGGCTGGCGCGCCGTAACCGGAGAGACCACTCGTAGCCGTCGAATCGGACTCGATATGAGAAAAATACCCCTTGTGTTCGCATTGCTGATCTCCGCTTACTTTCTGGCCGCACACGCGACCGCCGCAGCAGAGGACTCCTGCGCCCATCTCATGGGAACCAAGATTTCCGGGGCCTCGATCACCCTGGCCGATGCCGTGGCCGCCGGGGCGTTTGCCGGACCTCCAGCTGCTTTCACCGGTCAGGATCTGACCGCCTTGTATAAGAGTGTTCCCGCATTTTGCCGCGTTGTGGTCGTGGCTAAGCCCACGGCGGATTCCGAGATACGGATTGAAGTCTGGCTGCCCGCCTCGGGTTGGAATGGGAAGTTGGAAGGCATCGGCAATGGCGGCTTCGCCGGCCTGATCGATTTCATGCAACTCAGCACGTCGGTGAGCAAGGGATACGCGGCGACGGCCACGGACACGGGCCACACCGGTACGCCTGTCGATGCGGCATGGGCGCTGGGCCATCCGGAGAAAGTCGTCGACTTCGGCCATCGCGGCATCCATGAAATGACGCGCGTCGCGAAAGAAGTAATTCACGCATACTACGGGAAGTCCGCGCAGCGCTCATACTTCGCGGGATGCTCAGACGGCGGGCGCGAGGCACTGATGGAGGCGCAGCGCTATCCCGCGGATTACGACGGCATTCTGGCTGGAGCTCCGGCCAACTACTGGACCGCGCTGGTTTCGACTGGGGCGTGGGACACGCAGGCTCTCACCCTCGACCCGGCCAGCTTCATTCCGCCCGCGAAGATTCCGACGATTGCTGCCGCAGTGAATGCGGCGTGCGACGAACTCGACGGCGTTCACGACGGAATTCTGAACGATCCCCGGCAATGCCACTTCGATCCGGCGACCATCCAATGTAAAGCTGGAGAAGATTCCGACAAGTGTCTGACCCCGCCGCAAGCCACGGCCCTTAAGAAGATCTACGCCGGACCGCATGATTCGCACGGGGGTCAGATATTTCCCGGCTTCCTGCCGGGCGCCGAGGAGGGACAAGGCGGCTGGGGGACCTGGATCACCGGCCCGGCGCCGATGAAGAGTCTCATTTCCTTCTTCCAGTTCGGATACTTTGCAGACATGGTGTACGGAGATCCCGGCTGGACTAACAAGACCTTTGCCATGGAGGCGGGACTCAAATCCGCCGAGGAAAAAACCGCGGGTGCGCTCAATGCCGTGAACGCCGAGCTTGGGCCCTTCAAGGCGAGAGGCGGAAAACTGATTCTGTATCACGGCTGGAATGACCCTGCGATTCCGGCGGTCAATACTGTCAACTACTACGAGAGCGTGATCGCGAAGATGAGCCAGCACGACACCGATTCGTTCGTGCGCCTGTATATGGAACCGGGGATGCAGCACTGCGACAACGGACCCGGCCCGGACTCTTTCGGCCAAGTGGGCCAGCTGACGTTCGACGACCCGCAACACAGCGTGAATGCCGCGCTCATCGAGTGGGTGGAAAAAGGCGCGGCGCCTACGACCGTCATCGCCACCAAATATGCCGAGAGCGACCACCATCCCACGATGACGCGGCCGCTATGCGCCTATCCGCAATCGGCCAGGTACAAGGGCAAAGGCGACACGAATGATGCCGCAAACTTTATGTGTGTGGGGAACAAATAGCGCGACTCACCGGCTGTACTGATTTTTCTTCTTGTCCTCATGACGCTCGATGCCGAGTTGAATCAGTCGGTCGATCAAATCCGCATAGGCCAGGCCAGACGCCGCCCACAGCTTGGGATACATGCTGATCGACGTAAATCCTGGCATGGTGTTGATCTCGTTTAAATAAATCTTCCGGGTCTTCGGGTCCATCAGGAAGTCGACGCGCGCCAGGCCAGAACAATCCACGGCTTTGAAGGCACGCACGGCCAACTCCTGCACTTTCTTAGTTTCGGTCTTTGTGAGCTTCGCCGGAATAATGAGTTGCGATCCTTCATCGAGATATTTCGCCGTGTAGTCGTAAAATTCCTTGCCGGGAACGATCTCTCCCGGCACCGACGCCTCCGGATCGTCGTTGCCCAACACCGAGCACTCGATCTCGCGGGCCTTCTCTTTCTTCCCGCCCACGCCCTGCTCGATGACGATCTTGCGGTCAAACTTCGCCGCGTCTTCGATCGCGGGCCCGAGTTCCTTGCGATTGTGAACTTTGCTGATGCCCACCGACGAGCCCAGGTTCGCCGGCTTCACGAACACGGGGTACGTGAGCTTGCCTTCGACCACCTTCTGCACTCTCTTGGGATCCTTCTCCCACGCGCCTCGCAGAATCGTGACGTGCTTCACGATAGGAATGCCCGCAGCAATGAACAACGACTTCATAATATCTTTGTCCATGCCAGCGGCCGAGCCCAGCACACCCGCGCCCACATAAGCAATGTCAGCCAGTTCCAGCAGGCCTTGAATCGTTCCATCCTCACCAAATGTGCCGTGAAGAACGGGGAAGATCACGTCGACGTTGATGGCGCGGTCGCTGGCGCGGCGCAGCAACGCGGCGTCCGTCTGAAAGGGCACCAACCCGCTCTCGCGGTGAACTGGCTCCGGCGGCACCACGACCGACTCTCCCTGGGCGAGCACGGCGGCCGAGGGCGTGGTGTCGGGATCGCCGGCGCGCAAGTTTCGCGGCTCCAGCACTAACTTGCCGCTGAGCAGATTCTCCGCGTGCTCGGCGGTCAACCAGCGTCCTTCCTTGGTGATGCCGATGGGCACGACCTCGTACTTCTCTTTGTCGATCGCATTGAGAACCGATGCGGCCGAGAGCAGTGAAACTTCGTGCTCTCCGCTGCGTCCACCGAATAGAATGCCGACGCGAAGCTTTCTCATGACCTCTTAGTGTGGACGGGAATCAAGTGTGCCGTCAATCGCAGGGGAGATTCCTGTTGGTAAAATCGATTTCGTTCATGCCTGCCGTCAAACTTGCCGTTTTCGATATCGCGGGAACCATCATCGAAGATCACGGCGAAGTCGTCCGCGCGTTTTCGGCAGCCCTACAGAAGAATGACATTCCCTTCTCGAAAGGCGAACTGAAACGCTGGAAAGGAGCGTCGAAGCGCGAGGTGATCCGCCACTTTCTCGAGCGGAACTGCCCGATTGCGGGAGAGAATGACATGGTCGAGACGACGTACCAATGCTTCTGCGCTGAACTGGAATCCCTCTATGCAGAACGATTGACACAAGTCAAAGGCGCGGCTGAGACCTTCGCGTGGTGCCGCGACCATGAGATCCAGACGGCGACCACGACCGGCTTCTACCGGGAGATCAGCTCTCAAATCATTCGGCAGATGGGATGGTCTGACCTCTTCTCAGCCAACGTTTCGAGCAGCGATGTTCGCCAAGGCCGGCCCGCGCCGTACATGATTTTTCGAGCGATGGAGGAGACGGGTGTGCGAGACGTCCGCGAGGTGATCAACGTCGGAGATACTCCGCTTGATCTGCAATCAGGAAGCAACGCCAGCGTGCGGGGCGTGGTCGGGGTGCTGACCGGGGAGCACGATCTGGGCACCTTGCAGCGGGAACCTCATACGCACATCATCGGCAGCATCGCCGAGTTGCCCACGTTGATTGAACGCGAGTTTTGAGCGGGCGGGGGAATTCCTACAGAATCTTCTTGCCGAATGCAGAGAGTGCCAGTTCGACCGCCAGGTCGGCGGTTTTGTTGTGTTCGTCGATGACGGGATTCACTTCGACGATCTCAAAGCTGAGCATGCGGCCGTGGTCGGCGATGATCTCCATCGCTAGGTGCGCCTCGCGGTAGGTTGCGCCGCCGCGCACCGGAGTGCCCACGCCGGGAGCGTCTTCCGGATCGACCCAATCCATGTCGAGCGAAATGTGATAGCCCGCGGTGCCGCGTCCGGCAAGGCGCAGAGCTTCTTCCATCACCGTGCGCATGCCGCGCTCGTCAATATCGCGCATGGTGAAGACGCCGATGCCGGCGCGCCGCACATTTTCTTTCTCCACTGCGTCGATATCTCGCACACCAACCAGCACGCAGTTCTCCGGTTTTACCTTCGGCGAAAAATCGTAGATTTTGCCCAGCTCTGAGGGCCACAGGCCCATCACCGCTGCCAGCGGCATGCCGTGCACGTTGCCGCTAGGTGAGGACTCGGGTGTGTTGATGTCGGTATGCGCGTCGATCCAGATAAGTCCGATGCGCGCGTTCTGCCGGCGATAGAACTCCGCGACTCCCGACACCGTCCCCGCCGCCATCGAATGATCTCCACCCAGAGCCAGGGGCACCTTTCCCGCCTCTAGGGTTTTGACCACCAACTCCGCATGCTTTGTGCAGGTGGCGGTGATTTCCTTTAAGTACTTGGCGTTCGCGGCGCCTTCTTTTTTCTGCTCAGGAATGGCTACGGCGACGTTCCCGCCGTCTTCGACTTCGTGCCCCAGAGCCTCAAGCCGCGCTTCGAGTCCCGCCACACGCACGGCCGATGGTCCCATATCCACGCCGCGCCGTGATTGACCAAGATCGAGGGGAACGCCAATGACTCGAATTTTTCTGGGAGAGATGCTGGAGGCAGTGGCGTTTGTCGTCATCATGGTGGTTAGCGAATAGGTTCATTCACCGCCGAGCACGCCGAGAAAAACAAGAAATGAGTTGTTCTGGCCTTCCTCTGCGTTCTCGGCGATCTCGGCGGTGAAAGCTACGGATACAGCCGGTGCAGCATTCTGGGAAACGGAATCGTCTCGCGCACGTGCTCCAACCCGCAAATCCAGGCCACTGCCCGCTCAATGCCCATGCCGAAACCGCCGTGCGGCACGCTGCCGAACTTCCGCAGATCCAGATACCACTTGAACGCTTCCTCCGGCAGGCCGTGCTCGTGAATGCGCTGGAGCAATAACTCATGCGATGCCATGCGCTGCGACCCGCCGATGATTTCACCGTAGCCCTCGGGCGCCAGCACGTCGACGCACAGGGCCAGTTCGGGCCGCTGCGGATCGGGCTCCATGTAGAACGCTTTCACCTTCGCCGGGTAGCGATGCACCATCACCGGCTTGTCGAATTGCGCCGACAGATATGTCTCATCCGGCGAGCCGAGGTCGCCACCCCATTCGAACTTCGACTCCAGTGCGCCTTTGGCGTGGCCTTCCTGCAGGTTCTTCACCGCGTCGTCGTAGCTGATTCGCGGAAACGGTGGCTCGATTTTTTCCAGCTTGGAAATATCACGCCCGATGGTCTGCAGGTCTACGCCCCGCTTCTCCAGGCACCGCTTCACGATGAAGCTGATGAGACCTTCGGCCAAGTCCATGACGTCATCGAGTTGTGCGTAGGCGACCTCGGGCTCGACCATCCAGAACTCGGTGAGGTGCCGCCGGGTTTTCGACTTCTCGGCGCGAAACGTCGGGCCGAAGGAATACACCTTACCCAGTGCCATGGCGGTAGCTTCCACGTATAGCTGCCCTGACTGCGTGAGGAACGCCTGCTCCTCGAAATAGTCAACCGGGAAAAGTGTCGTCGTACCTTCGCACGCCGCGGGAGTGATAATCGGGGGATCGGTCAGCGTAAAGCCGCGTTCGTCGAAGAAATCTCTCGCCGCCTTGATGATCTCCGCCCGCACCCGCAGAATGGCCGCCTGCCGCTGCGACCGCACCCACAGGTGCCGGTGCTCCATCAGAAAATCCGTGCCGTGCTCCTTGGGCGTAATCGGATACGGGGAACTCTCCGGCACGCGCTGCACGATTTGTACATTCGCGACATCAAGCTCGTAGCCGCCCGGCGCGCGCTTGTCGGCGCGGACTTTGCCTTCGACGATCACGCTCGATTCCTGCGTGAGCGTCTTGACCGCGTCAAAGACTTCCGGTGTAACCGCGTTCTTCGGCACCACTCCTTGAATGACGCCCGAGCCGTCGCGAAACTGAGGGAACAGCAGCTTTCCGCTCTCGCGCAGATTGTAGAGCCAGCCGCGAATGGTGACCGTCTGGCCTTCGTGCTTGCCGATTTCTGAAATAGTAGTTACGGGGGACATAAGTCACAATTTATTTACCGCCGAGCACGATGAGAGCGCCGAGAAAAACTTTTTTCTGCGCGCCGGGCGCACTATCAAGGTCTCTCTACTTGCGTCTTTCTCTCTGCGTTCTCGGCAATCTCGGCGGCGAAAGCCTTTCATACCGCTTCCAGCTTCTCGAACGTTTCCGGCAGTTTCTCCAGCGGGTTCAGCTTCTCGTCTTCGTTCAGTTCCAGCAGTAGCGGCGGAGTTTGCGGCGCAGAGCGCAACAATTCCATCGCTTCTTTCCAATCGATGGTCCCCTGCCCCGGCCACAAGTGCGTATCCTTGTCTTTCGCGTTGTCGTGGACGTGGGTGGAGTTGATATGGTTCCGCAAAATCTCGAATCCTTCGCGCACCGAACTTTCCATGTGGGCGTGACCGAAGTCGAAGCATACGCCCACATCGTCAAAATGCGCGCCGCGGATCAGTTCCACCAGGCGATCGGGAGTCGATATTTCGTTGGGAATGTTTTCCAGCAGAATGCGGACTCCGAGCGGCTTGGCAAAGGCGCGCAAGTGTTCGATCGAGGTCATGGCCGCTTCAAATTTCTTCTCGCTGAAACTCTCGTTGGGAGTTCCCAGGTGCTGCACCAAGAAACGAAACGGAATCTGCTCCGCGATTTCGAGCGCGCGCTTGATCTCGTCCATGGCCTCGATGCGGGTCGCGCGATCGGTTGAGGTCACATTGACGGGTGGTGCTCCGGCGCGCCCCCACTCGTAGTCGGCGTATAACGGCGAGTGGACGGAATTCAGCGGGACGCCGCTGCCCCGAAACCAGTCGGCGATCTCCTTGACGTGTTGCTTGCGGTTGGCGTAATCCACATGCTGCCGCGCCGCAAAAATTTCGATGGCCTGGACGCCGCTGCGAGCCAGCCCGTCGAGAATGCCGGGATGCAGCCGCTCTTTCACGTACAGATACGTTGAAACTGCTTTCAGCATGCGCGCCCCATGGAATTGATGATTGACGATTGCTGATTGAAAACCAAACGTCCCGCTTCTCATTCAACACTCAGAGATCAGTCATCGACAATTGTCTTTCAGTATCCCACTGCCTTGCCGCTACTGTTCCTGTCATCGCTCGCCCCCAGCCGTTCGCCGGTCTTTTCGTCGATGGCAATGCATTCGGCGTCACTCCAATATCCGCGCACCGTATCCCCTTCGGATATCCCCGTCTGAATGGTGTATCCCATCTGGCGCAGCGCGCTCAGCGTATCGGGCGAAAACCATTTCTCGACGTTCACCACATCGGGCAACCACTGATTGTGGAAGCGGGGAGCGTTCGCCGCCTCCTGAATGTTCATTCCATAATCGATCACGCCGACCAGCACATTGGCCAACGTTGTAATGATCTTCGAACTTCCCGGCGACCCCAGCACTATCACCGTCCTGCCGTCGTGCGCCACAATTGTGGGCGTCATCGACGACAGCGGACGTTTCGACGGCCCAATCGCGTTGGCCTCGCCTTGGACCAATCCGTCGCTGTTGGCGACACCCGGCTTCGACGAGAAATCATCCATTTCGTCGTTCAGCAGAAAGCCCAGGCCGTCCGCCGTGACCCGCGATCCGAACCAGCCGTTCAGCGTGGTGGTCACCGCCACGGCATTCCCCTCCGCATCTACAACCGAATAATGCGTGGTTTGATCCGATTCGTGATGATCCGATTCGTGCCGCATCGCTGCCGGCGAATGTCCCGCCGCATATTGCTCGAGTTCGCTGAACACCGCCGGACGCTTCAAGTCTTTGCTCGGGCTTGCCTGCGTAGGATTAATGGAATCCCGCCAAGCCGCAGCATATTTCTTGTCAATGAGCTGCGCCACCGGAATCTTCGAAAAGTCGGGATCGCCCATGAACTCCGCACGATCAAAAAATGCCCGACGGAACGCCTCGACTTCGAAATGAATGGACTGCGCCGATCGATTCCCCAGCTTAGCCAGATCGAAGCCTTCCAGAATGTTCAGCGACTCGATCAGCACGGTTCCGCCCGATGACGGTGGCGGCGCACTGATGACCTCATATCCGCGATAAGTGCCTCGCACTGGCTCGCGTTCTTTCACTTCGTAGTGCGCCAGATCGTCGGCCGTGATCAGGCCGCCGCCCTTCTGAACTGTCGCGGCCAGTTCTTTCGCCAGCGCGCCGTGATAGAAATCGTCCGGGTTCGCGGCAATCCGTTCCAGAGTCCGGGCCAAATCAGGCTGACGAAAGATTTCCCCAGTGTGATAGTAGTCGCCATCGCGCTGAAAAACGCGCCGCGATTCCGGGAACTTGGCCAGATTCTTGTCGTGCAGATCCCGCGCCTGTTCCCACGTCAGGGAGTACCCCTCGCGCGCCAGCTTGATAGCCGGGGCGATCACCTGCTTTAGAGGAAGCTTGCCCCACTTTGCTGCCGCATAAGCCAGGCCCGCAACTGAACCGGGAACGCCGATCGATTTATATCCAATGACGCTTGCGCCCGGGACGACGTTACCCTGCGCGTCCAGATACATGTCGCGCGTTGCCGCAGCCGGCGCCTTCTCGCGGTAGTCCAAGAAGTGCGTCTTGCCATCGGCCAAGCGGATTAACATGAATCCACCGCCGCCAATGTTCCCCGCCGGGGAATAGACCACCGCTAACGCGAAACCCGTGGCCACCGCGGCGTCGATGGCGTTGCCGCCGGCTTGCATGATCTCCGATCCCACTCGCGAGGCCAGTTCATGCACGCTGACCACGATGGCGTGCTGGGCGTGGACCGGCTGCGTAGCGGCCGCCGCGATCTGCCCGTAGGGCAGCGCGAGCATGACCAGTAACGCTACACTTAGCGATTTATGCGGAGATCGCATGCGTTGGAAACTGTCTGGTTAAAGGACGAACTTCTGAGGCTAGCCGAGGGAGCGAGTAGAGTCAAATGCCGGAGCTACGACGAATGGCCCCTCGGAAGTACGCGGCCACGCATCGTGAGGCAGGTCTCAAGGCCTGCGATGCTCCCCTTTGTTCTTGCTTCTCTTTTTCCGGCTCGACCTTCCAGCACTTGACTTTGCGCTGGGTGCCCCATTTCTCGCTTTGTTGGCGGGAAGTGGAACTTTCCCGGCCTTTGCCGCCACCATCTCGTACGAATGCCGGATCAACTCCTTCAGTTCCGTGTTGTTCAACGCGTCCAATCGGTCGAGGATCACCCACTTATAACGACCCACGTAGGGCGCTGGGCGAATATCTTCGCGCTCAACCAAATCCGCGAACGTCTCGGGCGTGCATTTGAAACACACCTTCTGGGGAACCGCAGTCAGGGCGACGGTGACAAAGATTCTCCCGCGGATCTTGAAGCACAGGTCATCGCTCCATTGCAGACTCTCGGTCGCCTCCGGAAAGGCGATGCAATATTCGCGAATCGAGTCAACATCCACTGGAGACTCTCGCTACGCCGTTTTCAGATTGGGTCTGATGCGGAGGCGATTGCCTTGGTGACAACAGCATCCTCGACCCGAAAACGCCGTTCCCTCCGGAGTCTTCGCACAAGTATCCATGTATCCTCCGCGTATCCCTCCAAGCAGAGTCGGGCCAAGAGCCGGACCGTGCCGCAGGCTGTCAGATCTTGTCTGCTGCCAACCATTCTGGCTTTACGCTCATCGACAAGAAAGTATTCTGCTTGCATCTCCTGGGCCTGCACTAAAGCCTCGGCTTCACCAGGATCGAGTTCGAAGGCCAATATGCGGAACCTTGTTTCGTCCTTGCAGTTGCATCTGAGGAACACCCCCGTCTCATACAACTTGTTTAGGCGGCGCCGAAATCTGTGCTTTTTGTTCACTTCGATCTGAACATTGCGAGGCACGTAAACGCGATCGAAGTACAGCGCCAGCCTCGCGGTGAGATCCAGGTGAACAAGATTGATGAGACAGGAACTGTCGATGACGGCGATCCGCATCATTTCTCGGAGAGGGCAGCCAGGAGAAACACACCAAGTCCGGCGAGAATAAGCGCAGCCATGGATTGCACATTCTCTTTGCCTATCTTTTGTTTCCTGAGAAACTCAATCACCTGCGCCTCCGCTGGGCCGCTGTTCCACGGGGAAAAATAAAAGATGGGGAGTTTTCGGAGCTGGGCGGGGACAGATATGCCCTCCTTTACCACCGGAACGATAAGTTTTCCTCTGGAAAGAGCGTAGTTCAATTCGTGGGCCACCGCCGTTGCCACATTCTCTGTGATGATCGCAAGAACACAGTCAGACTGATCAATCGCGCGGCGAACTTGATCGGCGATACCTGCCTTGAGCGGTCCGTTGCGCTTTGGCACGGAGACGTGCATTCCGTACGAAGTGGCAAGCGTCTGAAGGCGCCACGCCGCAACTTGCTCACCCGGATCAGTGCCGCAACTTAGGAAAACCTTGAATGCCATGAACGTAGGAGAGAATCCCTCCGTTATTCTACCTCTTGCTCCCACAATCGCGTGGTCCGTCTGAATCGGAGGCATTATTCGACGAATCATAATTTTGATATATTCTCCCGCAAGGCTTTTGATATATTCTCCCGCCAAGCTAAGGCGGTTAGAGCGCCCATGGACATTCACGGCATCGCTCCGCTGCTTCAGGTCTTCGACATGCCGACCGCGATTCGCTTTTACCGCGACGTGTTGGGATTCAAAGTTCACTCCACGTCTCAGCCCGGGGACGACTGCAATTGGGCATGGCTCAAGTTGAATGGCGCGGAACTGATGCTCAACACCGCTTATGAAGCTGACCAGCGGCCGCCCGCTCCAGATCCGGCGCGCGTCTCCAGCCACCAGGACACCTGCATGTTCTTCGGCTGCGAAGATCTCGACGCGGCTTACCAGCATCTGCGTGCGCAAGGCCTCAATTTGAAAGAGCCGAAAGTTGCGCCTTATGGCATGAAGCAGTTGTGGTTCACCGATCCCGATGGGTACGGTCTCTGCTTTCAGTGGCCCGCCACGCAGCAAACCCACGATCGGTGGGTAGCCGACTAGGGGATTGAGCCCAAGACCTTTGCCTAGGCAGAGACTGATCTATGCCCGTTCCATGCGCCGAAGCAGGCCTTGCTTCACCCCCGGCCACTCCGCCGCCAGGATCGAATAACGCGCCGAGTCGCGGGGGATGAAGTCCGCGGCCATCCGGTGCGCGCGGAGAATCCCTTCGAACCGGCCTCCAATGCGCTCAATTGCCGCGCGTGAGCGCAAGTTGCGTACATCGGTGTGCAGGCAGACTCGCAGCACCTCCCACGTTTCGAACGCATACGTCAGCATGAGCAGTTTAGCCTCAGTGTTGGCGGAGGTCCGGATGGCTGAGTGCGCCAGCCAGGTGTATCCGATCTCGCAGGCGTCCGGGACAAGGCGCCCGTGCGACGGATGCCCCGCAGGCCACGCCCATCGCTCCAGGTTGAAGAAGCGCGTCGAGCCGATAACGATGCCCTCATGGGCACGGACAATCGCGAACGGCACCGCGCTGCCCGCATCCCTCCAGGCCAGAGCTGTCTCGATGTATTCGGCTGCATCCGCCCGTCCCCTCGGGACCGGGCTCCATTGATAGAGCGAGGGATCGCCCGCAGCCGCCGCGACCAATCCGTCGATGTGGCTGGGTCCCAGAGGTTCGAGTTGGATGTACTTGCCTCGCAAGGTCAATGCCCAACCGCTTGTCGCAAAAATGCGAAAAGGGTGGGGCATATTGTAGCTGAATACTTCCGGGGAGGTTCGGATACCGCGGATGCGACGAGGTGTGCCGCCATTACTTTAACGTTTTAACGAAATCAGCAACAGCCTTGGCATCGTCGGCAGAAACAGTGGCCATGGCCTTCTTGTGGGGCGGCTTTTTGGCGTCGTTGCCCTTGGTCAGCAAGTCTGCGATCTGGCCCGCAGTCAGGCTGGTGCCCTTCACGGCCGGACCGACCTTACCCTGTCCTTCGGGACCATGGCAGTTGGCGCACTTCGCTTTGAAGGTGGCGGTTCCATCGGCGAACGCGGGCAGAGCGGCAGATATGCACATCGCGGCAACGAGGATCAGAATGAGAAGATGGGTGTTTCGCATGAGATCTCCTTCGGTGACTTGATGCATGGGGTCGGAAGTTGGAGGGAATTGTACCCCCCGCGCTTCGCGGAGTCGATCACGCGGACTAGAAAAGAGCGCTAGGACTTGGCTCCCCCACTAGAGGCCGCAAACTGATTGCTGCTCCCCACGTCTCAGTCGTCCTTCCGAAGGCTGGCCCGCGAGATTCTCAACCTCCAGGTTCCGTGATCCTTAACGAAGATGTGGGTCGCGTCTTCGCGGACGACGTTGCCGCCTTCCTTGGCCGTGTAGGTCTTTACATAGGCAGCGACCCCGGTGTCGCCGAGCACATATATGTGCATGTCTTTCACGTCCAGGGAGTAGGGAGGAGTTTGACCCGCCCGAGGCTGAAGGTGGCTTATGATTTCTGCCTTGCCCGGCCCAAGTCCGCGTGGGGTGAGATTCACGTAATCGTCCGCGAGCACCCGCTCCAGCACCGCAATGTCGGTCGTGTTCTCTCCCTTCAGCCAGTCGTCTTCGATCTGCTGGATAAGCTCGGAGTCGCTCTGAACCGTCGCCGTTTTTGGAGCCGAGTTGGATGGGTTTTGAGTGAAGGCGGGCGCTGCCCACCCGCACAGCACGATCAGGCAAGACAGGATGTATCGCATCGAGACCTCTCTAGCGTCGCATTGGATGGAGAATGTCCGGGATCAGTCTTCTTGCGTTGAAATTCTTGGGTGAGAACTACCGCGCCAACTGGACGGTCAGGATCATGCCGGGACGCAGAACGGAGATGTTTCGGTTGTCGCGCTTGAGGGCAGCGACGGTGGTGTTGTAAAGATTGGCGATCGAGTAGAGAGTCTCCCCGTGCTTGACCTTGTGGTGCACGATCGCCGCGGTCTCTTCTTCTCCCGTCTTGACACGCTCAATCTGCGACGACTTTGTAGCCGGAGGCTTGGTGCTGGCTGTTTCGGTCTTCGGGTGCTTGGTCCGGCTCGATTGCGAAGCAGCCTCGGCGTCATGCGAAGTGGGTGTGATCGGCAAGTGCAAAGCCAGAATCCGGCGTCCGCGAAGGCTGTCGCCATGGATTCCGTTCCAGCGGCGCAACATCTGTGGTGAAACCCCGAAGTTCTCGGCGACGGTTTCGACGGTGTCTCCCTTGCGAACTTTGTAGCGCGTGATGCGGCGGGCGTAGGTCCCGGTGTCGCTCTGCGGATGCTTGCCCGGAGCGACCGGAATGATCAAGCGAGCATCGGCTTCGAGCTCGGGACCATCAAGATGGTTCACAGAGCTGATTGACTTTGCGGTCGTGTGATAGGTCCGGGCCAGGATCGCGAGCGTATCGCCGGAGTGAACCGTGTGATAACGCCACCACAGGCGCATGTCGCTCGGAATCGCGGCGATCGCAGTTTCGTACTGGTCTTTTGTTCCCGCGGGCAGGCGAAGCTGAAACTCTCCCGGGCGCGGAGTGGTCTGGCGCAGCAGGCTCGGATTCAGGTCCTGCAGTTCCTCAGGCGTGGAATTCACGCACTCAGCCACCAGCCGCAGGTCGACCGGATAGTCGATGGTGACCGTGTCGAAATCTGCGGGGTGTTCCATGGCAACGTCGTCCAACCCGTACTGCGACGGGTTCTTGGCCATGATGGTCACGGCTAGAATAATGGGCACGTAGTTGCGCGTTTCTTTGGGCAGCACATTGCGGCGATAGAGTTCCCAGAAATCGGCGTAACCGGTGCGCTTGACAGCGGCTTGCACGGTGCCTGGGCCGGAGTTATAAGCGGCCATCGCCAGATACCAGTCACCGAACTGGTTGTAGAGATCTTTCAGATGGCGGGCGGCGGCGCGCGTGGATTTTTCAGGATCTTGCCGGTCATCGACCCACATGTTGTGGGAGAGGCCATATCCACGGGCACGGCTTGCCATGAACTGCCAGATGCCGCGGGCGCCGACGCGCGACACGGCTAATGGATGGAATCCGGATTCGGCCTGCGCCAGATAGATCAGATCCTGCGGGACGCCTTCCTCTTTCAGCGTCGAGAGAATCATGTCGTGGTAACGGCCGGAGCGGGCAAAGGCGCGCTCGAAGACGCCACGTCCACGACCCGAAAAATAGCTGATGTATCCCGCGACCTGGTCGGTCATCATGAGCGGCAGATCGGAGTGGGTGTTCTTGATTTCGGCTTCGGCCTTGGCCTTGGTGCCGGCGTCGGCGGCAGGCGTCATGCCGTTGGTCTCATCGATGGGCGCGGGCTCGGTTTTCTGCTGCTGATCTTGTTGCGCCTCTTGCGAACCCTCCGCGGCGTCGGGGCCTCCCGGGTAAAGTTCGTTCACTCCCTGGACGACGCGGTCAAATTCCTTCCGCAGGCGATCGTCGGACCGCACGTCGGAATTGCTGCCCAGCAGCGCGTTGACGGCGGTGTCGAAATTCTGTTTGGCCTCTTCGGTTTTGCCCGCGTGATAGTTGGCGAGGCCGGACTGGTATTCCTTTTCAACGCGCGCGATCAGATCGGCAATGGGATCGGGAGCCGGCGCTGATTGCGGAGCAGATTGTGGTACGTTCTCGGCCGGGGCTGGCGTCTGCGTGCGTTCTTCCTGAGGAACCGCAGGTGGGACCGTACTGGCCGCTTGCGTGGGAGCCGCCGGCGCCTTCAGGGCAGGGGCCGAACCAGGGGGTAGAAGCGAAGCTGGCTTCTTCGCGCCGCAGGCACAGGCCACCGCGATCAGGGAGACCAGCGCTGCCGTCCGGACATAAAGCTTGGCTAATCGCATGATTCTCTAAGAGATGCCGCTTCTCCCTCTGTTAACGTCCGGTGAATTCTAGCAAAAATCGTACTCGGTGGTCGCGCTCGGGTCAATCGCCGAAAAGGCTCCAGAACGGTTACTTTAGACAGTGCTTCGCACGGTTACCCGGCGTGGGCGTCAGTGCTCCGAGTTTGGATGCCCGTTCTTCCAGAATCGGTTGTCGGGCGATTCATGCGATGAGAGGTCCGCGGCTTGACGATTAAGAGGATCCGACGTCGGTGTTATACACGCCAGTAATCCGGCCTCCACGTTTTGATCGCCTGCTTGATCTGTTTTCGCGAAAGCTTCTCTTGCAGCGCACGCTCGACCAACTGTGGCACCTCGGCGTCCGACGCAAAACGCAGTCCGCAGAGTTGGCCTTCCGTCAGTTCGGGAATGCGCGAGCGCAGAGGCTCGGACAGAAGCTGCGTCAACCGCAGCCGCTCCTCAAGCCGAATGATGCGATCCTGCATCTTCAGGGCGTAGAGGCGAATCTTGAAAACGGCAACCAGGAGCGCGGTAGCCAGCAGAATCAGCATTGCGGCGTGGAAGTTGTCGCGGAAGTCGCTCTCGCCGAGATGCGCAAAGAAGTGCACCAGAGACATGAGCAGCCCCAGCCCGAACACGGGAAGCAGAAAGAAGTGAAACAGCGGATCCCAGCGGGTGTGGTGAGCGTAAGACTGGGGCGCATTATCGGCCATGCGGGAACTCCTCGCCTGCGAGAAAGGTGACAGTGTAGCAGACTGTTGAGAGCGGGCAGAGGAGGGTGTAGCCCGAGAGATTCACAAATAAAAAAGAGCACGGGAACCCGCATCCCGTGCCCTTGCGCGACTCGGCGCTGACTACTGCAGGTTCGTGAAAACGGTCTTTTCGACGGAAGGCACTTTCTGAGCCTTCATCTCCGCTTCTGCCCGGCTCTGCGGCATCTCATAGATCGTTCGGGTACCTTCAAGCTGGATAGCCGACAGGAAGTAGCGATCGCCGTATTTGTGAAAGACGAGCGCATTGGCGCCAGCCACCTTACGAGTTTCGGCGGTAGAAGCACGGGTAAACGCGTCTACTTTCGCGTCTGTGTTGCGAATCAGAATCGCTTCCTCTGCCGCGCTGGCCGGTTGCAGAATGCACTCGCCCGACGGGATAATCTTATTGCCGACTACGAACTCGAATGGCACCTGCGCCACTACGCCGGTGTAGGTCCCTAACCGGCTAGCCGCCCACAGCGGCATTGTCAGCAGCATCATCAGCAGCATGGGTCTTAGGTATTTCACAATTCGCCTCCAAGGACTGGATTTTCAGGGGGTGAATGAAGTCTTGCATCGAGTCGAGAGACCGTCCATGGAGTCAGTCTCAAGTTAAATCAATTCATATGAAGAAAGCGGTCCGTGCTTGACACGGCAGCAACGGCAGACAAGAATGACTGCATCGAGGGGTCTGGGGAGCCATGCCCGAAAAGAGAGTCCTCTTCGGCAGATTTGTGCTGGATTTCGGCCGCTATCAGCTGTACCGCAGCGGACGCCCTGTGCGACTGGAAGGTCTCCCATTGCAGTTGCTCATGCTCCTGATTGAGAACCGCAGCCAACTGGTGACGCGGGAACGCATCGCCGAGGAACTCTGGGGAAAAGATGTCTTCGTCGACGCGGAACAGGGAATTAACACCGCGATCCGCAAGATACGCCTGGCGCTGCGCGACGATTATGTCAAGCCGCGGTACTTGCAAACCGTCGTAGGAAGGGGATACCGCTTCTTAGCGGAGACAGGCCCGGATGGAGAGGCAGCGGAAGGGGAGGTCATGTTTACCGCCGAAGAACTCGGGCAGGCGGTCATGGCCGCGGCCGGATTGGATCCCAATGATCCGGGGAACCGAGCGTGAATCTCAGCTGACCCTCACCACAGCAAGCAACCGCGACTGAAATCCGGCGCTTGTTCCGCGCCCGCCCGTTATAATCACGCCGATGGCTGGCGATCCTTCCCTCTCCTGGACGAACCGGACCGTTCTCCGCCCCGACCGCGAGGATCCCTACCTGTGTCTCCATGACGTCCTCATCTTCGTTCGCGATCAGGACCGGAGCCTGCGCTTCTATGTGGACCAGCTCGGGTTCAGGTTAATTGTGGACCACCGCTTCGAATCTGGCGAACGCTGGATCGAGGTGGCCCCTCCCGATGGCAGCGCCAACCTCGCGCTCTGCGTTCCCAAGCCCGACACGGAGGCATACAAGCTGATTGGCGGAGACCGCTGGATTTTCTTCATGACTGAAGACGTCCATGCCAAGTACAAGGAATGGAGCGAGCGCGGAGTCCACTTTCGGTCTCCACCCGAGCAACCGGCGTGGGGCGGAACCTTCGCCCGCTTCGAAGACCCCGACGGAAATTCGTTCGGGCTCGCCGGATTCGATGAGGTACGACAAAGCCTGGAAGCGCGGCGCCGCGCCCATGAGGAGAAGCTTGAGTCCGAACGTCGTGCTGCCCAGGAACTCGAGATTGCCAAACAGGTGCAGTCCCGGCTGTTTCCGCAGATTCAACCTCAGCTCAAGACCGTGGAATATGCCGGGATTTGCCTGCCAGCGCTGCAAGTCGGAGGCGATTACTTCGATTTCCTGAGCCTCGGGCAGCAGCGGCTGGGGTTCGTCTTGGGCGACGTATCGGGCAAAGGAATCGCGGCAGCGCTGCTGATGGCGAACTTGCAGGCAAACTTGCGTAGCCAGTGCGCCGCGGCTCAAGATCAACCCGAGCGCTTACTGCGATCGGTGAACCGCCTGTTTTATGAAAACACCGGTGACAGCGCCTACGCCTCGCTCTTCTTTGCCGATTATGCCGACGACACGCGGCGTTTGCGCTACGCCAATTGCGGACATCTGTCAGGCCTCCTGCTGCGAACCGGTAACGGCTTCGAGCACCTTGCTTCAACCGGAACGCTGCTGGGGCTCTTCCCGGAGTGGGAGTGCGTCACGCGAGAATGCGAGGTCCTGCCCGGGGACGTGCTCGCCCTTTACACCGACGGCGTAACGGAAGCTCATCATGGTTCCGGAGAAGAATTCGGTGAGCAGCGCCTGATTGAAGCGTTGCGGCAATATCGCGAGCTGTCGTGCCCGGATTTGCTAACCGCCATCGGCGATGAAGTTCGACGCTTCACCTCCGACGAACAGCACGATGACATCACATTGATCGTCGCCAAGTTCCGAGCCGGCGATTGACGCGTTGGCGGAATCGCGCTAGCGCGTCGTAGAATCCAACCTCGTATGAAAGCCATTCAAGTCAAGCAACCCGGTGGGCCAGAGGCGATGGAACTGGTGGAGTTGCCGGTTCCCGAACCGAAGGCGAACGAGGCGGTAGTGAAGCTAGCCGCTTCGGGCGTGAACTTCATTGATGTCTATAATCGCGAGGGCCGCTATAAGGTTCCGCTGCCCTTCGTGCTCGGGCAGGAGGGCGCGGGGACGGTCACGGCCGTCGGCGCTGACGTGAAGTCGGTGAAGCCGGGCGATCGTGTGGCGTGGACGAGCGTGCTCGGCTCCTACGCCGAGTATGCCGCCATTCCGGCCGACCGCCTCGTGCTGATTCCAGCGGGGGTCAGCGATCAGCAGGCCGCTGGGGCCATGCTCCAAGGACTGACCGCGCAGTATCTGACCTATGACACCTACCCGCTCAAACGCGGGGAGTCGGCGCTGGTGCATGCCGCTGCGGGCGGCGTGGGTCTGCTCCTGACTCAGATGGCGCACAACATCGGAGCCCGCGTGATCGCCACGGTCTCCACCGACGAGAAGGCGAAGCTGGCGCGAGAAGCCGGGGCGAACGAAATCATCCTCTATACTCACTCCGATTTTGAGCCGGAAACCAAACGGCTGACCGGCGGCAAGGGTGTCGATGTTGTGTATGACTCGGTGGGGAAAACTACGTTTGAGAAGGGGCTGAATATTCTGCGTGCGCGTGGAATGATGGTGCTGTTCGGAGGATCGAGTGGCGCGGTGCCACCGTTTGATCCGATCGTGCTTACCCAGAAAGGCTCCCTATTCCTGACGCGTCCATCGTTGGGCCACTACATCGCCACCCGCGAGGAGTTGACGGCCCGCTCGGCCGCCGTGTTCGCCATGATGGCAGCAGGTAAGCTCAAACTACGCATTGAGCATACCTATCCTCTTGCCGACGCTCGGCAGGCCCATCGGGATCTGGAAGGAAGAAAGACGACCGGAAAGCTCTTGTTGATACCGTAGGCCGGTCAATTGCATTCGTGTTCTGAAAGGGCGCGGCTTTAGCGACGCCGTTGGCGCAGTTGGATCGGCAGTTCACAGTTTGCTGTGAAACTCGCGAGTCGTATCGGGGCATCGCGTTACAGGCTGCGCAAGACTCGAATGCGTTCGATTCCGTGGAAGAGCGGCCCTTTCAGGGCCGCGTAAGGCAAATGGAATCAACGCGGGCTTTAGCCCCCGTGGTCGTCTTTGATGCGTCAACGCACTTTTTCGGTAACCTGTTTAGCAATGCCGTACGTGCCGCAGCAGCGAGACCGGCTTTAGCCGCTGCCAAGCGCGGATGCTACTTAGCAGGAGTTTTTCAGCAAACTGTTTTGCTGCTGAGGGAAACCGTGCAAGCGACACTCAAGGAAAAACATGAAAGCAATTCGCGTGCAGCACACGGGCGGCCCGGAGGTCATGGAACTGGTCGACGTTCCCCTCCCACAGCCCAAGGCGACCGAAGCGCTGGTGAAAGTCTCGGTGGCGGGCGTGAACTCGATCGACGCACAGTTCCGCGACGGAAGATTGCGAACGCCCGTGCCCTTCATCCCCGGACAGGAAGGTGCCGGCGTTGTCACCGCAGTGGGGCCGCAGACAAAAACGGTCAAAGTCGGCGACCGCGTCGCCTGGAGCGGAACCCTGGGTTCGTACGCCGAATATGTACCGGCGGTCGAGGAGCATCTGGTGCCGGTGCCGGCGGCGATCACAGACGAGCAGGCGGCAGCCGCAATGATGCACGGCCTGACCGCGCACTACCTGGTCAACGACGCGCACAAACTGAAGGCTGGCGAGACCGCGCTCGTGCACGCGGCGGCGGGTGGGGTCGGCCTGCTGGTCGTTCAACTGGCTCACGCCATCGGGGCCCGGGTGATTGGCACGGTTTCGAGCGAAGAGAAGAGCATAGTAGCGCGAGAGGCCGGGGCCGACGAAGTAGTCGTCTTCACCCGCTCGGATTTTGAAACCGAGGTCAAGCGCCTGACCGGCGGCAAAGGCGTGGAAGTGGTTTACGACGGCGTGGGTAAGGCGACCTTCGAGAAAAATTTGAACGTGATGCGCCTACGCGGGATGCTCGTGCTCTACGGCATGTCGAGCGGCCCCGTGCCGCCTGTGGACCCCGCGAAACTGTCGGAAAAAGGCTCGCTCTACATGGCGCGCACCACGCTGGCCCACTTCACAGCCACCCGCGAGGAGTTGATCGCGCGCACCAGTGCGCTGTTCCGACTGATCGCCGAAGGCAGGCTCAACGTCCGGATCGCAAAGAAGTATCCACTGGCGGATGCGCCCACGGCGCACCGCGACATGGAAGCACGCAAGCTGACAGGAAAGCTGCTGCTGATCCCGTAACAAGCATCAGACAATGCGAAGTTTAGGGAAGTCTTGACTGTAGCGATTTGCGTCGAGAGTCATCAGGCGATCGGCCTGCAGCAATGCATGCGAAGCGACGACGAAATCCACCAGAAGTCGTTTGGGAGAATCACCGCCTGAACGCCGACGACGTTGGGCGTGGGTTAGAAAACCCTTCGCGGCCTGCCTCCAGATGGGCTCGTTGAGAATGAATTCCACGACGATGCCGGTCTCTGCAAGGAATTTGTCTACGAAGCCGGGCGAGACCAGCGGGTGGGCTGCCAGTCCAAGTAAACTGGCGCACAAATCACCAGAGCGCCTTGGGCGCGCGAATTCCTCAGTTCCCGCTCGATGCGCTCCGCCGAAGGCTCGTTCGACCAAAAAGCCGAAAGAATATTGGAATCGAGGGCAGTCTTCATCTGCGGCGTGGCGCGTCATCCTCGTCGCTGCGCATGTCGTCGACCCATGCCTTGATTCCTTTTTCACCGCCGGGAAACGGGCCGAGAATGCCTCGATATTTAGCGAATGGGTTTTCGTCGCCACGAGCAGGGCGGATGACCGTGTGCTCGCCTTCGATCACAAACTCGACCCGGTCGCCAGTGGCGAGTCCAAGACGGTTGCGAATCTCTTGCGGGACGGTGACTTGCCCCTTGCTGCTGATGGTGCTGGAATACTTCATCTTTACTTCTTTACCTCTAGGTAAGGATAATTAATTTGAACCAGCCGAAGTGAAGTGCGTGCCGCACTCGCGTCACATCTGGCGCTGCCGGGAGTAGTTCCGGGCGTACCCCGGTACTTGGCGCGCCGGATCCAGCCGCGCGTCGTTGATCGGCGCGCCCGCCTTCATCTCCAGGGGCACGACGCCCGCCCACGTGGGGAACGAATAATCTTCCTCATCGTCAACTGGCGGTCCGGTGCGCACTTTCGCCGAGAATTCCTCAATCGGCACGCGCAGCACCGACGTCGCTTTCAGCTCGCGCTCGTTCGGTTGGCGGGCATCATCCCAACGTCCGGGCAGAATGTGTTCTGACAAAGCCCGCAGTGCCGCGAGCTTTTCTGCCGCGTCTTCCACCAGAATCCCCTTCCCCAGAATGACCACCGAGCGGTAGTTCATCGAGTGATTAAAAACCGAACGCGCTAACACCAACCCGTCGAGCAGGGTGACGGTGACGCAGACGGCCACGCCCTCTTTTATCTGACGCAGCATGCGGCTGGCGGCCGAGCCGTGAATGTAGAGACTGTCACCTTTGCGCCCGTAGGATGTCGGGATGACGAAGGCCTGCCCATTCGCGACGAAGCCGACGTGGCAAAGGAAGCCTTCGTCGAGAATGCCATACACAGTCTCGCGGTCATAGACAGCGCGATCGGCCTCTCGGACCACACGGGTGCGCGCGGTGGGCATTTGATTTTCAGACATTGGGGAAAGAACTCCGGGCAAGCGCCAAGGATGGATGAAAGAAAAAGTGTAACATCCGTCAGGCTGGTTACGCCGGAGCTTACGAAGTTAACCCAGCCACTGCGGATTCTTGTACGTACCATCGAAGTCGTGGCTGGTTTTGTAGCGCTCGAACTCTCCTTGGCCCGCGGCGGGAGCGGTCTTTGCCAGCAGCGTAGCCACTTCACCAGAGCTCATGGGCTTGAACCCGCGGGCTGCTTCCAGCGCCTGCTGCAGAATCGTCAGAGAGTCGCAGCCAGTGATGACCACGCTGGTCGGCAAGTTCATGGCGTAGTGCAGACATTCGACCGGCGTAGCGGTCTTGCTGTTGAGGATGAGTTTGTCTCCCATCGGTTTCATGCCGAGGACTCCAATTCCGTGTTCGACCAGAACCGGCAGAACCTTTTTCTCAAAGCTGTCGAAGTGCGCATCCATGACGTTCAGGGGCATTTGCACGGCATCAAAAGTGAACTTGTGCGCGAACGCGGTCTCGAGCATTTTGAGATGAATTGCAGGGCTCTTATGGCCGGTAAAACCGATGTACTGTACCTTGCCCTGCTTCTTGGCTTCGAGAACCGCTTCCATGCCTCCGCCGCTGGCGAAGATCCGGTCCGGATCGTCATCCCGAATTACTTCATGAAATTGCAGCAGATCAATGTGATCCGTCTGCAGGCGGCGCAGCGATTCATCGAGCTGGTCGGTAGCGGCTTTCTTTGTTCGCCCGTCGATCTTCGTCATAAGGAACGCTTTTTGACGATAGCCGTCGCGCAGCGCCTTGCCCATGCGGATCTCGCTCTGGCCGCCGTTGTAATCCCAGCAGTTGTCGAGGAAGTTGATGCCGCTGTCGAGACCGGTACGAATGATGCGGATGCTTTCCTGCTCGTCGGCCTGACTTCCGAGGTGGTAGCCACCGAGACCAACGATCGAGACCTTCGCGCCGGTTCGGCCCAGTTCGCGCATGGGAACCGTCTCGGCAGCGGATGCGAACTTCTTGCCGATGGAAGCGATCAGTGTCGTAGCGCCGACAGTGTGGAGGAAACGCCTGCGGTCCATGGGAACCTCCAGTGCTATTCAGACTCGCTGAGCGAGGATCAGGTTGCAGGAAGTTTACACGATTGCAAGCAACATGCAGGAAACGGAAAGAATGGGGCCCGCACCGCGATGCCCAGAGTGTGGAATCGGGGTCCGGACCCAAGCTGCAGAAATCGTTGTTACCAGTTCAACTTCATAGCGAACTGGAACTGCCGCATGTCGTAGGCCGAGGTCGACTGGCCCGCGTTGGTAAACAGGGGGCTGACGGCCGCCACGTTCACTTTGTTGGCAAGGTTGAACATGTCCACAATCAAATCCATATTGAATCGCTCGCCGAAGTAGATGCGCTTGGCAACGCGCAGGTCGTTGAACACGGTCCAGGGCGAGACGCCGGCGTTACGGCCGAGATTGCCGTCGAGTTGTAGCAGCGTGGGGGTAATTCCGGTAGGGCTGGCTACTCCGGGCAAATATTGCTGGACGCAGGGCTCCTGGAACTGGCCGCTAGGAGAAAACTTCGATGCCACGGGCGTAAACCCGGCTGCGGTGCAGATCGGATTGACCACGGTATTCGGGCGCCCAGTAAGAGACGACAACTGGAAGTTGTCGTCGCCGCCGGTGATGATATTGAACGGCCGGCCGGAGGCTACTTCAATTAGCGGGGCGAAGGTCCAATCGCTAAGGAACGCAGTGCCGAATCTGGAGCCGCCGACCTTGCCAGTCTGGTAAACCCCGCTAAAGACCAGGCGATGGCGCTGATCAAAAAGAGAAGTTGCGCGGTCCAGGCCCGGAAAGTAACTGTCTTGTGGTGTAAGCGTGGATTGCAGGTCAGTCGAGTCGTCGATGGCGTGCGACCAGGTATACGAAGCGAGAAATTCGTAATGGCTGGTAAACCGCTTGCGCAGATTGGCCGTAAAGCCGTGATAGATGGAGCTGCCGTTCGAGTAGTTGGCGTCCATGTCACCGAAGGGGACGCAACCGGAAAAAGTGGTCGGGCTACAGTTGGCGTTAAACCCCTGACTGGCCAGTGCCTGCAGCATACCCTGCGCAATCGCCACGCAGCCCGCCCCGCCAGGGACCGCATTCTGGTAGAAACCCGCGATCGACGCATTCAGGCCCCCGGGACGGAAGAAATTCATTAGCGACGCATCCACGTACGGAAGCGGGCTATTCGCAAGTCCACCCGGACTGCAGCCACTCACCGTAAAGGGGCTTGCGGGTAAAGGTTTGGCCGACGCAGTTGCATCCACCAGCGCGGCATTGAAATTACCCATCATCAGGTCACCGCGAATGGTGTTGGCGTTGATTGGACGGTTGAGATGACGGCCTCCGTTGAAGTTGTAGGCGAGGCTGAGAGCGAAGCCGCCGCCAAGATCGCGCTCCAATGTGATGTTCGCCTGCTGCGCATAAGCATAGACAAAGTTTTTCGACTGCGGATAGCCGAAAGGCTGAAAGCCAAGAGGCAGAAAGTTGGACGGGTTCAGATAGTTCTGATTCAGAAAAATGGACTGCGAGGTCGAAGCAACGCCGCAGTTTGTCCCAGCCGCACCGCACGAGAACCGTTGCTGGTTGGGCGAGTAATTCAACAGGCTAAGCACGGCAGGACCGGTCGGACCCGCCGTGGGCGAGCAAGGGGAAGCGGCACCAGCGGCGCCGGACGACGCGGGCGGAACAAGGCCTTGGAATATCTCAACCGCGTTCAGGTTGCCCGGGTTCCCTGCTCCCTGGCATGGAGACCCCGGACCAAAGGCGAGTTGTCCGCTCGAGGAGCCATCGGAGGCGTCGCCAAGGAAATAGAGACCAAGCAGCGGGTGGTCGTAAAAGATGCCATAAGAGGCCCGGAGAACGGTTTTGCCGTCGCCCTTGGGGTCCACGGCAACACCGATACGCGGCTGGAAGTTGTGGGTCGCGGTCTTAATCCCTTTTTGCAGTTCTAAAGCCTTGTAGGCGGCCTGCGCCAGTGGCGATGTGATCGGCTTCAGTGAAGGTGGAAGTTCGATGTCGTAACGCAGACCATAGTTGAGAGTCACTTTCGGGTTTATCCGCCATGAGTCCTGCCAGAAAGCGCCGATTGCCTCGTTGTGGAAAGAATCGCTGGGACTGCCTAGGCCTTGGATGACGTCGGAGGGAATGCCGGCGCCGTACGCCTGCACCGGAGACAAGCCGGGGCCACCCGGAAGTCCCAGGTTGGAAGCTGACTGGGAACTGATGTCAATGACGCCGCCGTAGTTCACCGTGAAGATGGCATTGATAGGAATGTAGTTGAAGTCCACGCCGAACTTGATGTCGTGACGGCCGATCGTCCACGAGAAGTTGTCTGTGAATTGGTAACGCCGCTCGGTACGTTGGATGTAGGAGTAAGGTTCGCGTCCGAAGTAGGCGAAACCGGGAATGTTGACGGCTGGATCTGAACCACCCGGAATTTTCGTGTTGTAAAAATACGCCAGTCCGCGGCGAGCATACTGAAAACGGAACTCATTCACTCGATTGTTGCCGATGGTCCAGCTATCCTGCAATGTTCCGGCCACATCGCGGAACGTCTGCTGTGACGTGCGTGAGTAGGAGTTCTGCCCAAAGGGCTGGTCCTGTCCTCCGACCTCGATACCTGTGATGGTGGAGGGACTGACGTTGCCGCGCAACATCAGGCGGTTGTTGGCGCTGACGTTGTGATCGAGGCGTAGCGAATAGACGCTAGTGCCCTCAAAAACGGGATAATTGCCCATCTGAGAATTGAGAGTTTGGAACGATCCCGGGATCCCGGCGCAGATCGGAGCAGTATTCTGACAGGTCGTGATGAACTGTGCGAGTGGGTTGCCACCGGCGGGCGTAGGCAGTACCCCCAACGCGAGGAGGCCTGCGAAAGACGCGGGATATTGTCCGGTGAGGGCAACGCTGGAACTGGCGCCAGCAAGAATGGCGTACTGCTGGGCAAGGGCCAGAGGAGTCGTCGGAGCTGCCATGAACGCAGCCTGCTCGGGTGTTACCTGAATGTTAAATGTTCCGCCCGGGGCACCGAAAAAGGGGGATGCGTCGAAAGGCACCAGCCCGAAGTTGCCTTGGCCAATCGACGAAAAACCCGTCTCGTGCCGCCGCGTGACTTCGTAGGCAAAATAAAAATAGGTCTTGTCCTTCTTGATCGGGCCGCCGAAAGCCGCGCCACCTTGCACCCGCGTGTACGCCGGATTCTTCACTGTGCTGAACGGATTCACCGCCTGGAAATTGCGGTTGCGCAGGTAGCCGAAAACGTCGCCGTGAAAATCGTTCGAACCTGAGCGCGTGATGATGTTGACCACGCCACCTGCTGCGCGTCCGTATTCAGCGGCGTAGCTGTTGGTGATGATCTGAAACTCCTGCACCGCTTCCTGCGACACGGTGGAGCGAACGCCGTTGACGGAGTTGTCGGTGGCATCGGCGCCATCCACATTCACCAGGTTCGACCGTGCACGTTGCCCGCTCATGTTCAATCCGGAAGTTGGCGCGGCCCCGGTGTTTGGAGCGTTGTCGCGCACCACCTGCGAATCCGTCAATGTGAAGTTGATGTAGTTGCGGCCGTTGATCGGAAGATTGTCGATGCGCCGCTGCCCAATCGTGTCGGTGGTGGAGCTGCGTGAAGTCTCCACCAGCGCCGCCTGCGAACTCACCTCGACGACTTCCCTGCCTGCGGCAATGGAGAGCGTGACCGGCAAGTCCACCAGCCCACCAACCGTGATGCTCACTCCCGTGCTCTCTATTTGGGCGAACCGTGGGGCCTCGACCAAAACCGAATACGTGCCCGGCGGCAGCAACCGCACACTATAGCCGCCCTGCCCATCGCCGGTAGCTCTGCGTTCCAGGCCCTTGGCGGCATCGCGGACGGTCACCTTGGCATCGGCGATGGCGTTTCCGCTGGGGTCCTTCACAGTGACGTGCAGATCGCCCGTGGCGGCGCCGCCTTGGCCAGACACGATGGCCGAAAGCAGCAGGACACAGAAAACGACGGAAACGCTTTTCAGGGTACAGATCATAGGATTCTCCCTCGGACCCGCGGAAAACGAGCAGGTGGCGCAGGCGGTTTCCGCGGCGGATTGCCGAAGCTCACGAAGTAAGTGGATCGAGTTGAATACCGCTGGTTTTTATAACAGATAGTCGGCTGAAAACAAGTAAGGAATCATGAGAGGTCGTTACCCAGTTAACCTCGATTTCGAGAGCGAGACTGTCTTGTGCGGCAGCCAACCGGCGGGCCGCACAAGACAGCAGAAGAATGCTCTCCGTGATTGTGGTTCACTAAGAAACCGAAATGCGCACTGGAACGGCTGGGTTCTGTAGCCTGCCCAGTAGCATCGCGGCGCCGTGCAGTTGCCGGTAGCCGTCGAGCACGGGAGCGGCAGTGAAGCCGGCATTCGGCCAAGCCATAGCAACGTAGATTCTGATCAGTGCGAAAACTGCGTTTCGACGCAGCTGCAGCGCATCGCTGATAAGTTCGCGCGCTGCCGCAGCCGTACGAGAATCGTCGGAGTTCACCGCACTCTGACCCACGTAGACGAGTACCGCCGCATTTCGCGCCGCAACCTGTACGTAAACAGCCATGGCACGCAGGCGTGCCCGGCGAGCGTGGCGCAACTCAGAAGCGGGCAAACGCAGGCGCAGGTAGTCGTCCTCGGCAGAATCGGCGAGATTCCGGAAAGCCTCAACGTCGATGGGTTGAATCTGAGGGGCAAGGGTCGCGTCGGCGGAAACCTGAACACTCGACGACACGGCCCCGCGAAGAATAAATATCAGCGCGATTATGGCGGCGACAACGAGAACGATAGCGAGAGTCATTGTTGTAGCAGGCGCTCCAGTTCCCGGTTCCAGATGGCAAGATTGTTCTCCGGCAACGGAACCGCAGACTTAGCAACTACCCTCTCGGGTGCGAGCAGGTAGTAGAACCACATTAAGACGCAGGCATGGTAGGTGGCCATGTTGAGGAAATCGAGAATGTTTCGTTTCGAGTCTGGCAGTCCACCATTGGCGAGGACTGCCCAACTCGCAAGATGCACGCAAGCTGAAATAGCAAGACCCAGAGCAATTCCAAGAACGGGTCGGGAAAATCGCAGCGAAAAGTAACCCGCGAACAGGAAGATGAACAGCAGTAGGCCGGACTCTACCAGGTAGATTGCCTGCTCAAGCAGGTGCGCCCCTGCGATAATTCCGACGGTGTTGTCCATCGGAGCATAAGCCGCCAGAAGCGCAGCCGCGAGCACGAGGAAGACACCCAGACCCCGAATCAGCTGTCTGCCAAGCCCGGCCACAGAAGTATATGAATCGAATACCTGCGCAAAAATTTCCCCGATTAGCGCAAACTTCAACGGTCCTTCGACCAGCAGACTGACCCACACTACATACCAGAAGGCCTCCGGCGAAACCGAAGGCGATACATCCGCCAAATAGACGGCCAGTTCGCTAACTGCGCCCAACGTCGCGAAGGCAAAGAAAGCCGGGAACCGTCTGTGCAGACCCCGCTTCAAGAGCAGCCACCCCAAGGCGAGCAAAAACAGATTGGGCCCGACCCAGAGATAATGCCAAAGTAATGAGTGCGCCCGAAACATATTCGTAGGCACGCACTATACCGCCCTTTGCTGCAAGGAGCAACGAGACAGTGAATCTTGTTCTGTTTTTGTAAGATGCGCGAGCTCTACGTCCAAGCTCGCCAACTTAAGCGCACAATTAACGCTGCGGTTTGCACATGTGGCCGCCGCAACTGGTGCCAGTGGCGCCGCCGTCGGCACGGACCACAGTAGGAACTACAAAGGTGCTGGCGAATAGGATCGCTGCTGCGACTACGAAGAGGATACGTTTCACGATTGTTTTCTCCTTGTTACTGCGAATTGGACCGTGATATTTTCACGCCGGAAGGGCCCTCCGCAATGGGTTCGCAAACCTTTGATTGTTCGGAATTTGTAACAAGATGACTTTGAGATCAGCACTTCAAGACGTGAAGGAAACCACCTTGGCGGCGGTGGCGGGCCGGCTGGGAAAACTAACCTATCTGGCTTCGCTGCGCCGCCCGCGTGGAGGGTACGAGCATTGGGGAATGGAGACGGTCTACGGTCTGGAATCCGCCGAGCGCGCGCTGAGAACGGCTCACGCCGAAGTCGTGGCTGCCGTCCTGCGCACTCCGCTGGCGTCACTGCTGAAAGATCTGGAGGAATCGAGTCGCTGGAGCGGCGTTGCCGCACCAGCATACCTCGAGCAGATGCGAGGTCGATTTGAGGACTTGCTCCCCAACGGGCGCAACGATTCGCCCGCGGCCCGTCACCTCAATTCAGTGCTGGTGGCGCTTTCGACCCTGGAGAAGACTCGAGCGCGTGCCACTCGGTCAACTTCATAGCGACGCCTACCACCTGTCCCAGCACCTCTGCATCTTGCGGGTGCCTCAGGATCCGCACTGGCACCGGGGAAAGCGGATGCGGCTGCAGAATAATGTCTTCACGGCGCATACTGCACCAGCAACAGGTATGGCCGTCGCGCGTTTCCACGAAGTAGATAGGACGCTCGTATTCCGAACGCCACGAACCTTCCGCCACCCGGTTCTTCGATTCGTCGACTTGAACGAAACTACCGGGCGGCAGTATGGGATACATCGTGAAATCCTGCGTGCCGACATACCCGTAGGTGAAATCGCTGGTTGCAAACTGCGCCAGATAAGCCAACGGGACCAGTCCCCACTGCTCGACCATGCGCCCCAGGTTCGTAGTGCGCCGATCATCGAACGCAGGGTCCATGCGCAACGGCACATTCACCGTCGCCAGTCCGGCAATGGCGTCAGAGACGTGCGACTTCGGTGGAGAAACCAAACCCAGATCCGCAGCCATGTTGTTCAGATCGACTCCGTACCACGACATCAGTTCCCGAAGATCGCGGCGATAAATCACGGAAAGGGTGTAAAAGCGGTAGATGCTCGGTAAAATACCTTTGGTCTCGATGTCGGACAGGCGGCTGGGAGGAATCGAGAACTCCTCGTTGCGATACTTTTCCGCAACCCGCGCGCTGGAATTCTCCACGTCGCGCATGGTGAGCCCGAGTTTCTCACGCAGGGTTCGCAGGCTTTTTCCGGCTGGGAGCATTGCACGCCTCCAGGAGTGCTGCAAATCATATCAGAGCAGAGCCGTCTGTTCACTGCGAATTCGTTGGAAAATCTTATAGTTGATGTGCTTGTTACGAATTCCGAACACACGCAGTTCCACGCTGGTCGTGCGCAGAAGGGGTTATACAGCCCGCAGGGTCGCGGACGCTGCTCCGGTTGCTGGATTGTGGATTTTCTGTGGATGTTCGGAATTCGTAACAACATGGCGGGAGATCTCGCTTCTCCACTCAGATTGGCCCTGATCTCCGAAAAATGCTTTTCCCTCTCCTCCCAGGCCCCAATCCCTTAGCGCAGAGTGGATGACATTTGTCACGCTGCCTGCGTGATGGATGGCACTGGTGCGCCTCATGCGCTTCGACGATGATGCAGTCATCGGCGAGCAGCACAGAGCTTCTTCGCCGGACCATCGCAACGGCTCGGCGGGAGGGCTTAATGATCGCAACCATGGAGCAAGGTAAGAACGTTGGCACGGTAGCGTCGGAGTCGATCGTCGCCAGCCTTGAGGCCGTGAATAAGAACTATGGCAATGTCCGAGCGTTGCGCGGAGTGGATTTTCGAGTGCGCGCCGGCGAAATCGTGGCCCTGCTGGGCCCAAACGGCGCTGGCAAGACGACGGCTGTCAAACTGCTGCTCGGACTGATGCCGCCCAACGCGGGCCGAGTGCGTGTTTTCGGCGGCGACCCCACGAATCCTGAAAACCGGATGAGAACCGGCGCCATGTTGCAGGTGGGCCGGGTTCCGGAAACTCTTCGCGTCCGCGAGCACATCGACCTGTTTTCCACTTATTACCCCAAGCCGATGTCGTCGACCGAGATCCTGGCTGCCGCCGGACTGGAGAAACTGAGCGACCGAAAGTTTGGCGAGTTGTCCGGAGGCCAGAGGCAGCGCGTGCTGTTCGCGCTGGCTATCTGTGGCGATCCCGACCTTCTCTTTCTCGACGAACCCACCGTCGGTCTCGATGTGGAGGCGCGGCGGTTGTTGTGGGATGAAATCCGCGAGTTGGTCGGCCGCGGCAAAACGGTTCTGCTCACCACTCACTACCTGCAGGAGGCGGACGCGCTGGCCGACCGGGTTGCTGTAATCAATCAAGGAGAGATCATCGCCGAGGGTACTCCGGCCGAGATCAAAGCGCAGACCAGTGGCAAGCGAATTCGCTGCATCACCAGCCTCAGCATTCCCAGCCTGCGCCAGATTCCCGGTGTGACCGAAGTAAAAGAAGACCGCGAGGCCGTTGAGATTCATGCCCGCGAGGCCGAACCGGTCGTCCGCGAACTGCTGGCGCTCGACGCCACGCTCTCCGGTCTCGAGATCACCAGCGCCGGCCTCGAAGAAGCTTTCCTGGCTTTGACTCAGGACAGCGCAAAAAACGGAAGTCACTCGAACTGAACCTGGCAATGCCAGCGCCCGAGGAGATGCAATGAGCACCGCAACCATCACACTCAACAACGCCCGGATCGAGCGTTCCTCGCGTCACACCGCGATCATCTATCTGAAGGAAGCCAAGTACGAATTCCTGAAGAACCTTCGCCTGCGCATGTACACCGCGTCGGTACTCAGCTTTCCCATTATGTTTTACGTTCTCTTCGGATTGGTGCTGAACTCGAAAGAAGCAATCGGTGGTACGGGCGTGCCCACCTATCTGATCGCTACCTACGGCACATTTGGCGTGATGGGTGCCTCACTATTTGGAACCGCGGCGGGACTGGCCTCGGACCGCGGCCTGGGTTGGCTTCAAGTGAAGCGTGCCAGTCCCATGCCGCCGTTCGCCTACTTCGCGGCCAAGGTGATCACTAGCATGGTTTTCAGCGCGATTATCGTGCTGGCACTCTTCACCCTTGGAATCACGCTCGGCGGAGTGAGGATGCCCGTCGTCGATTTTGCGCAGCTTCTCGGAACGCTCGTCGCCGGGTCGCTGCCTTTCTCGGCCATGGGCTTGGCCCTCGGATATTTTACCGGACCGAACTCGGCGCCTCCCACCATCAACCTTATTTACCTTCCCATGTCGTTCTGCAGTGGATTGTGGGTCCCGTTCATGTTCCTGCCAAAAGTTGTGAGGCAGATCGCGCTGGTGCTGCCTCCCTATCATTTGTCGCAGTTGGCGCTGGGAGTCGTTGGGGCCGGAGCGCACCAGTCGAACGCAACGCATTGGGAAGTTCTGGGTGCATTCACCATGATTTGCCTGGGTGTGGCGCGGATCGGCTTCCAGCGCGATCAGGACAAGATGTATGGATGAAACCTGTCTCATTGATGGCTTTGGGAAGGGCACGGCTTTCAGCCGTGCCGCCTAGCGCACCAAAACCAAACCGGCTTTAGCCGCTGAGGGACTCTTGCCGTACCAACAAACAGTTCTTCCTCAGCTTGTAGACCGGACCTAGATAACGAATGGCGCTTGACGAGACGACAGCGCAGAAAGATGGAAACATGAGCGCGGAAGCCAAGACAGGTTACGGATCGACATTAGCGTTGCTTCTCTTCGGCGTGCTCGCGCTCTACTTAGGCGCGCGCTGGCTCGTGCTGCTGATTCCTGCCGCCATGCTGATCTGGTACGGTGCAGGTCCCATACTGAGGAGTGGCCGGAATTGACCCGAGGGGTGACAATAGAAGCATGCCACTGATGGCTTTCAATCGTGATGAAACGTGCACGGGCAGTCCTTGGAAACTGAAGCCCTGGAGCACGATACTCAAAGACAAGGACCACGGCTGGAGTCCTCTCCTCTGGGTTGTCTATCTGGGTTTCTTTTTCGTTGACCCGGTTGTAAGCCATGCCAGCTTGCGGATCTGGCTCCTCGATCTCACCGGCGCTACGGTATTTCTCTTCTTCTATTTTGGATTGTTCGCCCTGCAGAACCCGAACACTCTTGTGCACATTGGCGGGATGCTGCTCCTCGGGGTTTTGTTCATGCCCATCAACGCGGGCGCCTGCACGTTCTTTATCTTCGCGGCCGCGATGCTTCCATTTTGCGTCGACACCAAGACTGCGGCGGTCCTCGGCTTGCTCACCGTTGGGGTCGTGGGAGCCATCGAGGGCTTACTGCTCCACATCAACGGTTGGACCCTGTTTTACTCTGCACTTTTTCCGATGATCATCGGGGCGGGAAACACCTTCTTCGCGGAGCGCAATCGCATGAACCGTAAGTTGCGCAAGGCGAATGAAGAAATCGAGCATCTGGCCAAGGTCGCCGAGCGTGAACGCATCGCGCGCGATCTGCACGATGTGCTGGGGCACACTCTCTCGGTGATCACGCTGAAATCGGAACTTGCCGGAAAGCTCATCGATCGCGATCCTCAGCGCGCAGGAAAAGAAATCCGCGAAGTGGAGGAAATTTCCCGGCAGGCTTTGTCCGAGGTGCGAGACGCGATCCGCGGCTATCGTGCCAAAGGTCTTTCGGCCGAACTGGCGCAAGCCAAGGCGACGCTCGAAACCGCAGGCCTGGCGGTGCAATGCGACGCCGCCACTACTGTGAAGTTGCCCGCCATGCAGGAAAGCGTTCTCTCCCTTGCCGTGCGCGAGGGTGTGACCAACGTCGTGCGTCACGCTCAGGCCCGCACCTGCCGCTTGCGTCTCGAACAGCAGAACGGCTCCTGCCGATTGGAGATTCACGACGATGGCCTCGGCTTTTCCAGCACCGAGGGCAACGGACTGCGCGGCATGCGCGAGCGCGTCGAGATGCTGGGCGGCACGCTGGAACGCCGCAATCAATCCGGCACAACTCTGACCATCACCCTGCCCCTGAAAGAAGTTATCGCGCAAGAGACAGTGCGCAAAGACGGGAGCGGGCAAAATTGAATCCCCTCGCTAAAGAAGGCACACGCGACGCCACGAAAGATGGACGCAAGACGATCCGCGTCGTCCTCGCCGAAGATCAAGGCATGGTGCTCGGCGCGCTGGCTGCTCTGCTGGAAATCGAAGGCGACATTTCCGTAATCGCCCAAGCGCGCAACGGCAAAGAAGCGCTCGAAGCCGTACTCGCGCACAAGCCCGACGTCTTCATCACCGACATCGAAATGCCGCACATGAGCGGCCTCGACGTCGCCGCTGAACTGAAACGCCGCCGAACCGGCACGCGCGTCGTCATCGTGACCACTTTTGCCCGCACGGGATACTTGCGTCGTGCGCTCGAAGCCGGAGCCAATGGATACTTGCTCAAAGACATGCGCGCCGAAGAACTGGCGGACGCCGTGCGCCGCGTACATCAGGGCCTGCGCGTGATCCATCCCGAACTGGCCACTGAGGCCTGGGGAGAGATGGATCCGCTCACCGACCGCGAGCGCCAGGTGCTGCGTCTGGCCGGAGAAGGCCTGGCCAGCGGCGATATCGCCACCGAGTTGGGCCTCTCCGATGGCACCGTCCGAAACTATCTCTCCGAAGCCATCAGCAAGCTAGGCGCAAGCAACCGAGTAGAAGCCGCGAGAATCGCCAGAACCAAAGGCTGGCTCTAGACGTCTTGAAGTCGAAAACTTGATGTAAATGAGTCAAGTTTTAGGCGGCTAATTTTGCGTGTTGGATCCAAGATGTGACCTCCTGATCAAGTTTGTCGAAGCTGCGCCGGAGCGAGGAGTTGGGTGGCGAGAGCTCCGGCAGTACGGATCCGAGTCCAGGGCGGAGAATGCGGCTGTAGGTTCGAGTGCAGAACCACGCCGTTCGTAAGCCGAAGTCGGTAATGCGATAGCGGTGAGTTTGAGGAATGGGTTCGACGATGCCGTGGAGGCGCAGGCGGCGTAGGTGATAGGTCATTTGACCTTGGGTGAGGCTGTCGGGTGGTTGCCCCAGTAAAGATGCGAAGTGCTGGCGGAGATGGCGGTTGGAAAAGCCTGTGGGCAGGAGTTGAAACAGCAAGAGGGCACGCCAGAGAGCTTGCACCTTGGGATCGGCGAAGCGCAGTGCGGAAGCGCGTTGGGATGTCACCTGTACGGGACGATTGATTTTTTGGAAGGCTTCTTCGGCGAGGATGCAATCGTGGCTGATGCGCTGTACTTGAAGTAATCGTCGATTGGCTTGAAAGCCGATGCGCCGTAGCGCGGGCAAGTTGCGCAGGTTCTTGCCGATATAAAAGTCATAGGTATTGTTGATAGTCGTTTCCGTACGTAGGGCCCGACCTTCCTTGTGGTACTGCTTGATGCGCGTTCCTTTATAGTCGATGTGCAGCGAGGGTATGACTCCATCGGTGATGACTCGGGTACGAAAGGGGCCGGGCGTAGCCTTGGTGACCCAGCGATCAAAGATGAGTTGTACTTGTTTGGGACGGCCGATATCGAGGTTTTCTCGGATCACATCTTCAAAGAAGATGCGGCCGCTGACGGGCTGATCTAGGACCTGAGTGAGGGACAGTTCGAGTTGGAGAATAGAGAGTTGATAACGGTATCCGGCCTGACGGTCTCGGGGGGCGAAAGGGTGGGGTAGTCGTCGCAACCACTTGCGAAGCAGTGCGTCGATCTTCTCCTCCGATAGCCGGTCACAGAGGGCTTGCAGGGCTTGGGGATCCTCGCACGACAGGATGCCGTTCTCCAAGGCTTGGTAGGTGATCCCCTTTTGTTCCAGTTGCTGCTTGAGGTATTCGTGTCCATTCAAGCAGAGCTTGGCGTTATAGGGAAAATAGGAACAGAACTTTAGGAAGAATGGCCCGAAGTCCTCATCGATGCAGTAGAAGTAGTAATGGTGGTTCACCAGGGTCGTGGACTTCACGATCCAGGGATAAGTGCGCTTCGTCTTAGGATTGCGACGTTTCTCGGTGCGATAGACCGTGCATTTTTCCTGGGCCTTGCCGATGAATACCACGCCTTCCCGCTTGTGGAAGTTTTTGCGCTGCTGTTTGGCAAAGTCGTCTTTGCGTTGTCCCTTCTCAAAGGTGATCAGGGGAATCTGGTTGTCCTTAGCGAAGCGCTCAATCGAGCCGACGAACTCGCGAGTGATCGGCTCCACCATACGGGTGGAGGCCACCTTGTGCCCGCGATGGATGCGAATGAACTTCAAGGTGCCTTCGACGGCCTGAAGCTGAGGCACATAAACGTTGAGATACATTCGGTCGATGCTCTCCACTTCCAACACCACGTGCTTGCTTAAGACCTCGGCAACAGTCTGTGGTACGCTCATCGCGGCTCCGGTTGCGGGGTGCCTTTACGGCCAGGCGATTCGCCTTTCGGCGGTCCCATTCAACGGAGTGGTTTACCATTCCTAACTCAATGCACGCAACCGGAGCCATCCGTCGACATCTGCACTTAACGACACGCTCGTCGGTCTGAGGCGAAGCCTCGCTGGTGTTGTGGGCTAAGCGTCGCGAATGACGCCAGCTTCCTGCTTCTTCATAGTCTGGTAGGCCCAGGCCATGCGCGGTGTGTTGTGGGCGATGCCGATGTGTCCTTGCGGGTTGAGCACGATGATGCCGCCGTGTCCGTTGACACGCTGCTTCAGATAATTCATCGCTTCCTGCGCGGCCCACTCTGGGAGATTCCCCGCAGAGATGCGGTCGGCCGTCCACTTGGCGAGCACCAGCTTCATGATGGGCTCGCCCCATCCGGTGGTGGAGGCGGCGGCACTCAGATTGTCGGCGTAGCAGCCACAGCCGATCAGCGAGGAGTCACCAAGGCGTCCCGGAGCCTTGTTCAACGTGCCTCCGGTCGAAGTGGCGGCGGCGATGTTGCCCTCCTGGTCGAGCGCGACCGCGCCGACGGTGTCGTGGGAGATGGTCATATCGTCAGTGTCCGGCGCGAACAGGTCGTTGCCATCCTGCTTCGAACCGGACAGCGCGGCCTGATACTGGCGCAACCGATCGACTTCCCTGGGAATGATCAGGTCTTCGTTCTGACACAGCGCGATGCCGTGCTCGGCGGCGAATTTCTCCGCACCTTCACCCACAAAATAAACGTGCGGACTTTCACTCAGAATCTTGCGCGCCGCGCGCACCGGGTTGCGCAGACGCTCGACGCATCCGACGCCTCCCGCGCGCAGCGTAGCACCGTCCATGATGAGCGCGTCGAGTTGCACTTTGCCGTCGCGGTTGAGGAAGCTGCCGCGGCCGGCATCAAAAGTCTCGTCGTCTTCCATGATGACGACGGCCTCCTCGACAGCGTCGAGCGCCAAGCCGCCGCGCTCGAGGACGCGCCATCCTGCGGCCAGCGCGTGGTTCACGCCTTGGATGTGGGCGTCGACCATGTCATCGGGCATGGCCCAGGCGCCGCCGTGAACGACCAACACAGGATCAGTCGGCAAGAGTTGTCCCCAGGATTGGTGATTCGACCCGATAGTCTAGCATTGCTGCCGCCGGGAAATTTTTGGGGCAACCCCCTCCCCCTCGGTCTAGTGGAGTCATCGGGTTGGAGAAAAATCGCGAAAAAGTCTAAGCGGGTCACTATTTTGCGGGGAAAATCCTGAGAACGTGGGGGTTAGGCGGGTATGCATATCGAGATTTTTTCTTCGCTTTTGGCTAATATCTTTGTTTCCGTGGAATTAGGAAGGGTTGATATGGCTGGGGCTTCGCAAAATCTTGAGGGGCAAGTAGTTATATGTACAATATTACTGAATAAGGAGTTAGCTGTGCGGCATAGATTCGGTGTTCCCGTTCTGGGAGTGAATGACTCGTATTGCTTGGGGCTAAACACTATGTATGCATTTTAACATCCGTGGGTGGCTCGGGCTGTGGATCGGTGATCGTATGAGATTGGGGGAGTAGGAGTTAGAAATATTTTGAGGGGGCTTGACAGGTGCGGGGGCGGAGGGGAATTCACGGTTTGGGAACGTGGCACAATGAGGTGAGGCGGGCTGAAAGGGACTTAGGCGTTGTCCTCGCGCATGCCCAGCGGAGGGAGCGAGCGGACGATGCTCGCCGTTTCGAGGCTGACCGTGACGACCTAGCCAATCAAGCGGAGGATATAGGTTGGATCGTCTCCGCGGTTGGGGTCGTTGGTGATGCCGCTGCGCTTGTCGGTGGAGACCTGCTATTGGTCGATGATCCATTCGAGGGCGGAGCGGTTGCCGAGGCGGTATTCGTGGGTTTCGGGCGGGATGCCGGACAGAGTCAGGAATTGGTTGTAGATGAGCGAAGCTTTGTCCTTGCTCAATTTCATCTTGATGACGCGGTAGTCGAGCTTTTCGCCGGCCTTTTCTACTTAGTGATCGGGTATCGGGTTGTTGTTGGTAGTGGGTGGATTTCGGCGAGGCGCTGGCCGGCTTTGACGAAGGCGCGGAAGACGGCGGTGGCGGTGGCGCTCCCAGTTGCCTGCGAGCTTCGCTCTCCGGCAACGGCCTTCGGCAGAGTGGAATTGTTTTCTTTTTTCGCGACTACCCCGGACTTGCGTCCGGGGCTATACTCTGCCGCCCCTCCGGGGCTGGAGTTTGCGAATGCTGAAGCCTCGTCGCTTCCCAAAAAGGGGATGCGGGGGAGTTCGCGGCGGAGGGTCGTATCGGGAGTGGTGCGTTCGAAGGGGATAACGGATTCCAAGGCACGGTAGGGATCCTTCGACTGCGTGAGTGCTTCGCTTCGCGGAGCACTCACTTCGCTCAGGATGACAGAGGCTGGAGTAGAGATGGGGGCGGGGACAGCAGATTCATCCCCATCCATTCGGGAAGGGTCGGAATGACAAGTTTTGTTTTGAGGGGTCGTGAGCGGCACGACTGAAGTCGTGCCCTTCCCATTTCCTGGGCGGCGGTTTTCTGGTGCCGGCAGTTGGCGTACAGGAGTGTCCGCCCCACATAAATCCCACGCAAGAACTACGCGGCTTGGTGGGGCGTTAACGACACGGGCGGGTCTTGCGTTCTGGTCCAGGTGTAGCGCATGCGGTGGATTACGGTGATCGTGCTTAGGACGGCGATCACCCAGAGAACCGGGGCCATGCGGTTGAAGAGGGCTCCTAGAATTACGAGGACGAGGCGCTCGGGGCGCTCCATGAAGCCGACGCGGCATGAGCCTATCAGGGACTCGGCTCGGGCCCTCGTGTAGCTGACCATGATGGCGCTGACCATGACGAAGGCGGCTAGCACGACCCAGAAGAAGCGGCCGCCACGGGCGTAGAAGACAAGAAGGCCCAGGTATTGGCTCGCGTCGCTGTAGCGGTCGACGACTGAGTCGAAGAACGCGCCGAATCTTGTGACGCGGTTGGTGGCGCGGGCGACCTGGCCGTCGACCAGGTCGAAGAAGCCGGAGAAGATGATGACCAGGCCGGCGTAGAAAAACATGCGCCTTTGATTTTCGGCGTTGGCGGAGCCGAACAGGATTGCGGCCCAGGTGTTGACGACCAGGCCCATAAAGGTCAGAACGTTGGGATTGATACGGGATAGAGCCAGCCAGCGGACGATGGTGTCGAGCAAGACTCCGCAGGCGCGGCCGAAGGCGCTGGTCCAGGAGGCGGTCATTGAGGAGGTCCCGGGAATTTGGGTGTGTTCGCGGTGAGTTTCATTTCAGAGGTTGGGGTTGGCAGCTCAAGTTGGGGTTTGAGGTGCGGGAGATCCTTCGCTCCGCCTGAAAAGCGGCTGCGCTCAGGATGACAACACAACCAAGCTGCTATCACGCTTCCGCCTCTTTGGGGGCTTCGCCTTCGATCTCGTCGTGGATGGTGGAGAGGGTCAGGATTTCGAGCGTGCGTTTTCCGTTGGGGGTAACGACGACTGCCTCATCTCCTACCTTCTTATTAAGAAGGGCGCGGCCGATGGGCGACGTGGTGGAGATTTTTCCGGTGGCTACGTCGGATTCTTCGCTGGTCACCAGCTTGTATTCCAACTCTTCATTCTTGGTGGTGTCGAAAACCTTGATGGTCGAGCCAAGACCCACTTTGTCGTGGGGGATATTGTTCATGTTGACCATGGACAGGTCGGCGAGGCGCTTACCAAGCTGGCGAACACGGGCCTTGACGAATTCCTGGCGCTGCTTGGCCATGTGGTACTCGGCGTTTTCGCTGAGATCGCCAAGGGCGGCGGCCTTTTTGATTTCTTTGGGAAGTTCGTGGATCAACTCGTGTTCGAGCGCGTTGATTTCTTCCTGTAGTTTTCGTTTGATCTGATCGGTCATGGGATTACTGCAAGACTTGGGACATTATACGCCGGGGCTACCTCAGGGGCTAAAGCCCAGGACTCAAGGACTCGTTACGGCGCGGCTAGAACCGCGCCCTTTCAAAGCGTCTGCACTGATGCCCCGAACTAGCTTTCAAAGTGCCTGTGCTTATGCCGCGAGCTATGCTTGGAACTCGGAGGCTTCCGGGAAGCGGAGCTTGCACTTGGCGAGGGTGAGAGTGAGGAGTTCTTCGACTTTGGCTTCTTCGCAGTTGCGGGCCATGGCCAGTTCGCTGACCAGGAGATAGCGGGCGCGCTCGAGCATCTTCTTCTCGCGGAAGGAGAGCGGCTTGGCCTGATGCAGGGCGATTAGATTCTTCAGGACGCTGGCGACCTCGATGAGGGAGCCGGTGCGCATGCGGTCAGAGTTTTCTTTGAAGCGGTCTTTCCAGTCGCCGTTGCTGCCGTTTTCGCCAATCGAAAGTAAATCCAGCACCTTCTGGACTTCCCCGTTGCGAACCACGCGCCGAAGGCCGACGTTGCCCGCGTTCTGGCAGGGCACCATGACTTTAAGACTGCTGGCCTTGATATTCAGCAAGTAGAACTTTTCCACGGAGGCGCCAATAGACCGGCTGCCGATCTGCTCAATGATGCCAACACCGTGATTGGGATAGACGACCTTGTCGCCGATGTGGAAATTCAAGTCGGAACCGCTCATATTTTGGCACCCAAGAAAGGTTGCGGGTTCGCGGGGAGAAGCGTTGATCAGGCCTATTCGTAATGCTACTCCCTAAACGGGACGAAAGCAAGGAGCTCGGCAGAGGCCATGGTGCAGGAAAATCCGTCGTAAATGATTGTCCGCAAATAAGTTGACCTGAGATTTCGAGTGGCTTCGCAGGTCTGGGGGGCTAGGACGAACGGCTCTCCATCCAGGCTTGCAGAATCAGGACGGCGGCCATGCGGTCCACGGCTTTTCCTCGTTTCTCGATGGAAAGCTCGGTATCGCGTAGCAGGCGGTTGGCCTCGGCGGAAGTGAGGCGTTCGTCCCAAAGATGAACGGGCAGGCGGAAGCGCTTTTGCAGGTCCTCCGCGAAGGTCCGCATCTTTTCCGATTGGGTTCCTTCTGCGCCGCTCATGCGTAAGGGGAGGCCGACTACGATCTCCTTCACCTGGTAGTCATGAATCACGCGCTCGAGGTGGGCAAAGTCGTGTCGCTTGTTCTTGCGCTGGAGAGTTTCAAGTCCCTGGGCGGTGATGCCGAGTGGGTCGGAGACGGCGAGGCCGATGCGGCGGGAGCCGACATCGAGACCCAGAACGCGGTGGGCGCCGGTCCGATTGAGAATCACAACGAGATTATAAGCGTCGTCGTGTGGGTGGTCGGAGGACCAGCTCAAGCATCCCTCCGGGATGCGGCATCGTGTTCGATTCCCAACCCGGCGTTGGAAACGCCGGGCTATTGTCAGGCGTCCTTCGGACACGATGCAGGCTTTCGTTTTGTCCGGAGTTGGTCCTCGGGACAGCCTTTTCGACTTCGCTCGAATCCCCACTTCTCGGCAGAGCTTCGCCCCGCGGACAGCCCCTTCGACTTCGCTCAGGGCAGGCTTGGGCGGCTGTCCCTACATCTTCACTCACAATGTCTAGCGGGATCGCATGGCTTTGCGGTAGGCGAGTACGTTTTTGTTGTGTTCTTCGAAGTTGCGCGCGAAGCGGTGGTGCCCTTCGGCGTCGGCGACAAAATAGTAGTAGTCGGTTTGTGCGGGATGCATGGCGGCCTCAAGCGAACTGCGTCCGGGATTGCCGATGGGACCGGGCGGGAGGCCGGAGTTGCGGTAGGTGTTGTAGGGAGAGGTGAACTGCATGTCGGCGTGATGCAATGCGCCCTGGTAAGCCCCGGCCAGAAGTTCGGCGTAAATGATGCTGGGGTCGGCGTCGAGATCGATCTTCTTGTTCAGGCGGTTGTAGTAGACGCTGGCGACCATCGGGCGCTCGTCTGGAACGGAGGTTTCTTTCTCGACGATGGACGCCATTGTGACCGCACTCTCCACCTCATTGTGGGTTGGGAGTGATTCGCCGGGGCCCGGGTCGCCGGCGACGAGCACTGCATCGCCGGGCATCAGCAGGCCGATCTGGCGGGCGACCTGGCGGAACTGCTTGACCATGGCTGCGGCCATATCGTGCATGGTCATCATGCGGGTGAATTCGTACGTGTCGGGGAAAAGATAGCCTTCGAGCGAGTGGGCGCTGGGAGCGATGTCAGCGATCAGAGCCGTGTCGGACTGAGCAACTTTCAGGAAATCGCCGGCTGGGCCGAGGCCGGCGGCTTCGATGGCACGGGCGATGTCGAACATGTTGTAGCCTTCGGGGACGACAACAGTACGAAAGTAGACATCGCCGCGGCGCAGGCGCTTCTGAATGTCGATGATATTGGCGGGCTTCTCGAAGAGGTATTCGCCGGCTTTGAGCGAGTGCTTGCGGTGGACATAGTGCCAGAGAACGAATGCTTCTTCGCTGCGGATGATGCCCGCACCTTTGAGCTCGGCGGCGATACGGCGCGTGGAGTATCCGGGATGGAGCAGGACGAATGTCGGCCCGGACGGTTCGGCGGGCGTCAAGACAGCCCAAGTAAACCAGCCCGCGGCGGCGACGACTGCGACAAGTATGAGCCAGACTGTCTTTCGCATGGCGACCTGCGCACGGCGATCTCGCACAGTGGCCACAGTTTAGATGATGCTGGAAGTAGATAAGAGCTGACGATAGTGCAGCTGACTTTGGTGCAGTCCATAGGTGTCGCATAAGTGGTTGTTTTTCATGGAGATCGCATTGACGCTGCGGGAGGGAGGAGCACCTTGGCGCAATGCATGGGGACACTGTTGATACCGGTCAACTCTAGTGCGACCTTTTGGTCGCGGTATACTCAAATGCTTTAGAGGCATTCTAATCTTGATGAGACGTAGCTCGCGCTTTTTGGCCTTCCTTCTGGTTCTGGTGGTGCTGCCGACGACCGGGTGTTTGTTCAGAACGCGCCCGGTGGAAGAACAGTACTCGAAGACTCCGCTCAAAGAGTCCACGCAGCAGGGGCTGATCGACCGCATCAACCAAGAGGCCGAAACGATCCGGTCCCTGAAGGCGACGGTCGATATCGACACTTCGGCGGGCGGCGTTAAGAAGGGCCACGTCACCGACTATAAGGAGATCCGCGGCTACGTGCTGGCGCGCAAGCCGGCGGAGTTGCACATGATCGGGCTGATGCCGATTGTGCGCACGACGGCGTTTGACATGGTCAGCGACGGCCAGCAGTTCAAGCTTTGGATTCCGCCGAAGAATCGTTTTGTGGTCGGCCTCAACGCGGTGCCGACACTCATCACAGATCAGCCGATGGAGAGCATCCGGCCGCAGAACATCTATGACGCGCTGTTGATTCCTCGTATTGATCCAGACTCGGAGATCGCGGTGCTGGAAAATGGGTACGAGACCCTGCACGACAGCAAGGGTCATCGCGTGCTGCAGGAAGATTACGAACTGACGGTGATCCGCAAGTACGGTGAAAAGTGGGGGCTGTCGCGCAAGATCGTGTTTAGCCGCGTCGATCTGCAGCCGCACCGGCAGTACGTTTACGATGAAGATGGCAAGGTCGCGACTGACGCGAAATATGCGGAATATAAAGATTACGACGGAGTCAGCTTCCCGTCGCGGATCGAGATCTACCGGCCGCAGGAAGAGTACGACATCACGCTGAACATGCTGAAGGTGGATATTAACAAGCCGCTGACTGATGATCAGTTTGTGCTGGAGCAGCCGGCCGGGGCAGACGTAGTGCACCTCGAGCGTCCGCAGTCGAGTTTGGTGACGCCGGTGAGCGACAAGCGGTAGTCGATGAGGCACCTCATTGACATCTGATATTGAAAGTAAAAATCCTCATCCTAGCCGCAAAGTACGCGGCTAGGATGAGGCACCCGCCGGGTTCTTTGCCGGTACGGCCTTCCTATGATGAACAAGATGGTGGTTGCCAACCTGGCGCACCGGCCGATCCGGTCGCTGATCAGCATTGTTGCGATTGCGCTGGAAGTCACGCTGATCCTGCTGATTGTGGGACTGTGCTACGGGATCATGAACGATTCCAAGAATCGGACGGCGGGGATAGGCTTTGACGTGATTGTGCAGCCGCCAGGATCTTCGTTTTTTCAAGCGATCAGCGGAGCGCCCGTCTCGGTGAAGGTGGCCGATGTGCTGCGCGGAATGGCGCACGTGAAAGTGGCCAGCCCGGTCGTCTGGGCGATCGCCACAGGCGGTGGGCTAGAAGTGATCGACGGGATTGATCTCGCCACTTTCGAGGCACTGAGTGGGCCGTTCAATTATCTCAAGGGCGGACCGTTTCAGGGACCAGACGACGTGCTGGTGGACGACTTCATCGCACGGCAACGACATGTAAAAGTCGGCGACACGATGAATATTTTGAACCATGCCTTTCGGGTGTGCGGCATCGTCGAGAACGGGCGAGGGGCGCGGAAATTTGTACCAATGGCGACAATGCAGGAACTGATCGGAGCGCAAGGCAAAGCCTCGGTCTTTTACTTGAAGCTTGATGATCCGGCCAACGCTGGGGCGGTGGTGGAGGCAGTGAAGAAGCAACCGGGGATGGAGAAGTATTCGGTGTTGTCCATGCTGGAATATCTGAGCATGATGACGCCGAGTAATCTGCCGGGGTTTCGGCCGTTTATTGGAGTCGTCATTGGAGTCAGTGTGATCATTGGTTTTCTGGTTATCTTCCAGGCAATTTATACGGCGGTGATGGAGCGAACGCGCGAGATCGGAATTCTGAAATCGTTGGGAGCGTCGAAGTTATATATCGTGAACGTGGTGCTGCGCGAGACGCTGCTGCTGGCTGTGGCCGGGATTATCGTAGGTGTGGTGGTGAGTTTGTTGGCGCGGGTGGGCATCCAGCAGCGCTGGCCGCTGGTGCACATCGACCAAAGTAATGAATGGATGCTGCGGGCGGCGGTGATTGCGATCGTGGGGGCGACGGCGGGGGCGATTTATCCGGCGTATAAGGCGGCGCAGAAGGATCCGATTGACGCGCTGGCTTACGAGTGAGGGGATTTTCCGGAAGGACCTGAGCTTGCGTGGCGTTTTCTTTTGCCCCGCAGATTGTCCGTGACAATTTCAAGCGTCCCTACGGGGCGTGAAACGATCTATCACTTTTCCCGGCGCTGAACGCGCCGGGCTACTATCAGACGCCTTCCGGGGCGCAAATCTCAGCATCTTCGTTCCACCGCTTCGTCCGAAATCCGGTTCTGACGCAGACTCCCTGGGCAGAGCAGGTGAGCGCGATGAGAATGATCGTCAGCAAATGCGGGTGGCATGCCTCGCCATGGCTCGGCATGGTAGCACGGCAGGTCAATGCTTCTTCCTGGTTGGCTTCGGTTTTAGGGTCTTCGCGTAGTCGTAGCTCAAATTCAGATATTTCTTCAGCTCTTTCGTGTTTTCGAGCAGGTCGTCGGGAACGGCAACGTATTCCTTCATGACTGCGCCGTAGGCTTCAAAAAGTTTCGTCTTGTACTTCTTCAGAAATTTTTCCCTCTCGTCCTCGGGAAGGCGGATGGCAAGCCTGGATTGATGCAGAAGTGTGAACATGTTTCCGTTCAGCGAGGTGTAAGGGTTGGCGTCGCCCTTGCGCTCGATTTTGGGATTGGTGGCGATGAGGCGGTCGTATAGGGCAACGCGGTCAGCGGCGGGCTTTGCAGGCATGTCGACCTTCCTTCAGCGACGGCGGGGAGTCTCGTCCCCGCCGACCGCAGTTGAGAATCCAACTTTTGGTGACGTTGCCGTGAAGGGCTACTGAGGGTGCGCGAGAACTTCAGTCGTCCCTCCGGGACGAGGTCAGATTTCCCACTTTCCCCGGCGCTGAAGCGCCGGGCTATTGTCGGACGCCCCTCCGGGGCTAATCTGTCGATTGGTTGTTTCACTCGCTCACGACAAAACTGCTTCTCACGCACACTCTACTGCCCCAGGTACTGCACATGAACGTAAGTGCCCAGACGCACGTTATAAGCGAGATACCAGCCATCGTGGTCGGGGTCTTCATAGATGACAACGTCGTCCCTGTCCCAAAACCAGCTGCCACAGTAGTCCAGATCAAAAGGCGCGACGCTGAAGTAGAAGCCGCCAAACCAGAAGCGGCCCGGACCACCTCCGGCGAGACGCCAATGGTGACCGCGGCCGAAGCCGCCGGGGAAGCGGCCATGCTCCCAGGGGTGATCGAGGTGGAAGCGGGCATCATCGCGTCCGGCGTCGTGTCCAACCCACTGGCCGTTGTGGTGGACGTGAGGGGCCTCGGGATGGCCTTCTTCATCGCGACCAGCCGGTCTGGCCGGCGCGCCATGCGACGGCGGTGGACCGTGCTTGGGAATATATCCGCCGCCAACGGCATGACCACCGCCTCCGTGGCCACCGTGTTGCGCCAAGGCGGGGAGCGACAGCATCAGGGAAACACCAAGGATTGTGTAGAGAAGCCTCATTGGCAACCTCCGAACGCCTACATTACCACCAGCACTTTGGGAGTAACACATCGTGGGAGTAACACATCGTTGACAATTCTTTGCAGACTACGCTATCGTAAAGTCTTTGGTAGTAGTGTGGTTGCCCGCCTGATGGTCCTGGCGTCCTCGTCGGGGAATCAACGAGCGGTTTTTCTTTCGCAGCCTTTTTTCAATCTGGGAGAGTTTCCGATGTCAACCTATTTCCCCAAACAGGGGGAAATTGTGCGCAAGTGGTACGTCGTGGATGCGGACGGGCAGACGCTCGGGCGCCTGGCTTCGCAGGTGGCGCGCATCCTCATGGGAAAAGAGAACCCGCAGTACACACCGTTTCTTGATACCGGCGATCATGTGATCGTGATCAATGCGGAGAAGATCCGGACCACCGGAGTGAAGGCCGAGCAGAAGGTGTATCAGCATTACACCGGATATCCCGGTGGCCTGCGGACAGAAGAGTACAAGAAGCGGATGGTGCGCAAGCCGGAAGCGGTGATCGAGGCGGCGGTGAAGCGCATGCTGCCCAAGAACAAGCTGGCGGCGCACATGCTATCGAAGCTGAACGTGTACAAGGGCGACAAGCATCCGCATCAGGCGCAGAAGCCGCAGGATTTGAAGCTGGAAGTAAGGGCTTAGGGACTGGTCGGACTGGTCCCAGGAGACTGAGATCCTTCGCTCCGCCTGAAAAGCGGCTGCGCTCAGGATGACAACACTTTTGGGATGTCAAGATTTCTTGAACTCCGCTTCTGGTTTGAGCTAGAAGCTTAGGAGCTAGGAGCTAGAAGCTAAACATGGCTGAATTGGTTCAATACTACGGAACGGGACGGCGCAAGAGGGCAATTGCCCGCGTGTATTTGCGTCCGGGCAGTGGCGAGTTCAAGGTGAACGGACGCGCCTTTGAAGAGTACTTTGTGACTCCGGCACAGCGTTCGGCAGCGAAATCGCCGCTGGCGTCGTCGGATACGGCGGCAACGTTTAACGTCATCGCCAATGTACTGGGCGGGGGCGTGCGTGGCCAGGCCGACGCGGTGAAGTTGGGGATTGCCCGGGCTCTGATGCAGTTCAACGTTGAGCTGCGGAAGAAGTTGAAGTCCGAGGGCATGGTCAGCCGGGACTCGCGAGGGAAAGAGCGCAAGAAGTATGGACAGAAGGGCGCTCGCAAGCGGTTCCAGTTCTCGAAAAGATAGTGCTCAGTACCCAGTACTCAGTACCCAGATGGGTACTGAGTACTGATTTCAGGTGTTTAAGGTGTCCAATTCTTCCCGAGCCTCGCGGCGCGGGGACGGGAATGGCAATCGGCAGGCAGTTGCCAGTGCTCAGTGGCCAGCGGTTCTTGCTGGGTACCGGGTACTTGGTATTGACAACTAGCTTCCGATGCAGACTAAAGAGGAGGTTCATTGGCTACTATCACCATGAAGGAGTTGCTCGAGGCGGGCGTCCACTTCGGGCATCAGACCAAGCGCTGGAATCCCAAGATGAAGGAATACATCTTCGGAGAGCGCAACGGGATCTACATCATCGACCTGCAGAAGACGCTGAAGATGTTCAAAGAAGCGTCGAAGTTCGTGCAGGATCTGGCGACCGACGGCCGCATTGTGCTGTTCGTGGGCACTAAGCGCCAGGCGCAGGACGCGATTGCAGAAGAGGCACAACGCTGCGGGATGTTTTACATCAACCAGCGCTGGCTGGGCGGGCTGCTCACCAACTGGGTGACGGTGCAGAAGTCGGTAAAGCGACTGAAGGAGCTCGACGAGATGGCCACGGACGGCCGCTACGAGCTGCTGCCTAAGAAAGAAGTCATCAAGCTCGAACGCGAGCGCAAGCATTTGCAGGCCAACCTGGCCGGCATCAAGAACATGAGCCGCCTGCCCGACGCGATCTTCGTGATCGATTCGAACAAAGAGCAGATTGCGGTGCGCGAGGCGCGCAAGCTGGGCATTCCGGTGGTCGCGGTCGTGGATACGAACTGCGATCCCAGCGAAGTGGATTATGTGATTCCGGGCAACGATGATGCCTTGCGGGCGATCCGGCTGTTTACCTCGAAGATTTCGGAGTCGATTGCCGAGGGCGCGCAGCTGATGACCGACAAGCAGGTGGCCGACATGCAGGCCGCGGCGGACGCGGCGCAGGCTGCGGTCAGCGAGCCGCACGTGGAAGAATCGACGATCGACACTTCGGAAGAGATCAGCATGGAAGAAGTGCTCGGCACTGGAACACACAAGAAGCCGGTGGCCGCCAGCGAAGAGGCGGAGTTGCCGAAGGTCGAGAGTCAGACGGTTTGAGGGCGGTCGTTGGCCGTTCGTCGTTGGTCGTTAGCGAAGGCAAAAACCGGGCATTAATCCCTTGAGGGAAGAAAAGCTGACCCGCGCGGGTCGTCCGGCGCGGGTCTAAGTTTATAGGTTTCAAGGTTTCAGAGTTTCAAGGTTTCAGAGACGGACTGAACCGGTGCTGACTTTGAAACCTTGAAACATTGAAACGTGAAACCTGAGGAGTTATGGGTACTACTACAGTGAATATTTCTGCGGCACAAGTGAAAGAGCTCCGGGAGAAGACTGGGGCTCCGATGATGGATTGCAAACAGGCCCTGACCGAAGCCAAGGGCGATATGGAACAGGCAGTCGTGGTTCTGCGCAAAAAGGGCGTGTCGGTTGCGGCCAAGAAGGCGACGCGTGTGACCAGCGAAGGATCGGTGGCCAGCTATATTCATGCGGGCGGCAAGATTGGTGTGCTCGTCGAAGTGAATTGCGAAAGCGACTTCGTGGCGCGGACCGACGACTTCAAGGAACTGGTGCACGACATCGCGATGCATATCGCGGCTAGCGATCCGCGGTACGTGCGCAAGGAAGACGTTACGCCCGAGGCTTACGCGCGGGAGAAGGAAATCTTCCTGGCGCAGGCGATCGCCAGCGGCAAGCCGGCGAATATTGCCGAGAAGATGGTCAGCGGCAAGATGGAAAAGTTCTATGAGGAGGTTTGCCTGCTGGAGCAGCCTTTCATTAAGGACCAGACCATTTCGATCGGACAGCTGATCGCGTCAAAGATCGGCAAGCTGGGCGAGAACATCGCAGTGCGACGCTTCGCGCGCTTTAAGGTGGGCGACGCGGGCGAGACCATTGCTGTCACGAAGCCTACAGAGCCGAAAGGCGAATAGTCCGGGCGCCCTGCGGGGCGCCTTTTTTTGTGACTGGCGCGAACTGCGAGCGTGAGACGCGCTCGCGACAGCCGGCGGGGCCCTTCGGCAAGCTCAGGGCAAGCGCCGGCGCTACTGGACCTCATGACGACCCCAACTCCTGCTTACAAACGCATTCTGCTCAAGCTTTCGGGTGAAGCGCTGGCGGCAAACCAGGGCTTTGGCGTGGAGACGGCCCGCATCCACGGAATTGCGGGTGAGATCAGCGAGGTGCAAAGGCTGGGTGTGCAGATCGCGATCGTGGTGGGCGGAGGGAATTTTTTCCGCGGAGTGGCCCACCAGGCTAAGGACATGGACCGGGTCTCGGCGGACCACATGGGCATGTTGGCGACGGTCATCAACGCGCTCGCGCTGCAGGACGCGCTCGAAAAGCAGGGCGTGTACACGCGGGTGCAGTCGGCGATCGAAATGAATCAGGTGGCGGAGCCGTTCATCCGGCGGCGGGCCATTCGTCATCTGGAGAAAGGCCGCGTGGTCATTTTTGCGGGAGGCACGGGGAATCCTTATTTCTCGACCGACACCGCGGCGTCGCTGCGGGCGATGGAGATCAAGGCTGAGGCCATCCTGAAGGCGACCAAGGTGGATGGCATCTACGACGCCGATCCGATGAAAGTGGATGGAGCACGAAAGTTCAATCAGATTTCATACATGGACGTGCTGAAGCTGGGGCTTAAGGTGATGGACTCAACCGCGATCAGTTTGTGTAAGGACAACAACCTGCCCATCGTGATCTTCAACTTGAACCAGCACGGGAACATCCGGCGCGTGGTGCTGGGGGAGAAGATCGGATCGACGGTGAGCGCGTAGAAACCTTGGCCACGGATTTTCACGGATTCACACGGATACCCCAGAATTTCTGATCCGCGTTGATCGGTGCGAATCCGTGGCAGCTTGTTTTTTGTGGGTTTATAATTCGACGTTTTAATATCGGGAACCTAGGACGGAGCTGACCTTATGGCGCAAGCGACAATGGCAGCGATCGCGGGGTTGAAAGAGACGTACGTACAGCTGAAGACACGCATGGAAAAAGCGGTCGAAGATTTCCGCAAAGCAATGGCCTCCACCCGCACCGGTCGCGCCAACGTGCACATGCTCGACGGCGTCACTGTTGACGCCTATGGCGCCCAGATGCCCTTGAACCAGTTGGCGCAAGTGCACGCCCCCGAGGCGCAGATGATTACGGTGCAGCCGTTCGATCCGTCGCAACTGGGTGCGATTGAGAAGGCTATTCGCTCCGGGGATTTGGGGTTGAATCCGATGAACGACGGCAAGATGATTCGCGTGCCCGTGCCGCCACTCACCCAGGAGCGCCGTCAGGACATGGTCAAGCATCTGCATAAAGCGCTGGAGGAGCATCGCACGGCGGTGCGTAACATTCGGCGCGACGGCAACGACGCGATCAAGAAGGCGCTCAAAGACAAGAAGATCACGGAAGATGAAGAGAAGCGGTCGTTGGACGAGATTCAGAAGCTGACCGACGATGAAATCAAGAAGATGGAAGAGATGAGCAAGGCCAAGGAAAAAGAGGTGCTGGAGTTGAAGTAGCGCTCTTGCCGCGCCTTTCTTGTGGGGGTATTTCCTTCGACAGGCTGAGGGCAAGGCTTAGCCCGGTGATTTGGCTAAACTGCCAGGCAAGCGGGCGGGGGCGCCCGCTCCACACTTTGTGCGCTCTCACCCGAGTAGTAACTGCCGTCAGATTACTTTCGTTCGGAATTCTTCCGCCCGGTAACAACCCACGGCACACAACTTTGATAGGTTCGGCGTGTTCGATTCTCGTGAGTCCAAGATTCACTCCATCAAGGAATCGGCTCGGAGGAGATCTTTCTGCCATGAAACGCGCCCTGCTTATTGCACTTTTGGCTGCGATCGCCGCTACGATCGGCTGTGGCGGCGCCAGCACCAGCAACTCGAACACGAATCTCTCGCAAACGGGTTCTGGCGCCGTGTATGTGACCGGCGAAGATGCGCCATTGGCGTCGGTCGTGAGTTTTCAATTGACGCTGAATTCGGTCACGCTGAATGGACAAAATAACAAGCCGCAGGTGGTGACGAACACGACAGTGGACTTCGCACGACTGATCGGCCTGCGCTCGCCACTGGCCTTCAATACCGTCCCGGCGGATACGTACAGCAGCGCCACCATCACCGTGTCGAACCCGGTGATTGGGTACGTGGATATGACGCAGAATCCACCGGCGTTGAACAGCATCAACGGGACGCTGCCGGCGACGCCCTACACCGTGACGGTGAATTTTCCCAAGGCGATGGTGGTGAGCAGCAACGGTCTGGCCGGGTTGAAGATGGAACTCGACATCCGCCAGACGGTCGCGGTAGACGGCAGCGGACAAGTCACCGGCGCGGTGAATCCGGTGTTCTACGTCAAAGCGACGAAGGCGAGCGACCCGGACGGTGAGGTTACGGACCTGGAGGGCGGCCTGGTTTCGGTGAGCACGACGAACAATTCGTTTGTAATCCAGGGGCCCTACGGGCGGCAGCTTACGGTTTTCGTCAGCAACTCCACGCAGTTCAACAGTGGATGGAGCATCAACAATCTCGCGGCGCCGGCTTTCGTGGCGGTGCAAGGGGCTTTCCAGGCTGACGGCAGCTTGATGGCCAGCGGGGTGGAAGTCATTACCACCGCGCAGTCGTTCCTGTCGGGACGGGTGCTGCAGGTGGTAAACGACGGATCGGGCCAGGCGCAGCAGGTCACGATGTGGGTGGGTGAAACGGGGGCGGACCTGGTCGCCGACGTTGACACCATTCAGATAGTCGACGTTAGCGCGGTTACACAGTATGACATCTGCTTCCTGGATGGGCCACTTACCAACGCGCTGTTCAACGATACTTCGGTAGAAGTAGGCCAGCGTATCTTTGTCGGTGCCAGCTACGCCGGCGGAGTGTTCACGCCAACCATGATTTCGCTACGTCGCCAAGGGCTCTATGGGATGTTTGTACCGGCGAGCGTAACGGTCACGAATGGCAATGCCGGCAGTTTCCAGATTACGAATAACGGACTGGTCGGCTACGCGGTGGGCGGGCCGGTGACGGTGAACACATTCAACGGCACGTTCTTCTTCAACCTGACTGGGCTGGGGCAGTTGCAGACGACATCGACAGCGATTCCTCTGGTCACGCGCGGGTTGCTGCTGAAGGATCCGGTGAGCGGGACGCCGGAGTTCTATGCCGGGCTGGTGGCGGCTCCGCAGAGCAACTAGCTCTGGCAGTTAAGATGCAGACCGGGCGGCCGCAAGGCCGCCCCTATTTTTGTCGTGCGGATTTCTTGCGCAACGGCAATGTTTCGCCAACAATAAGCAGATTCCAGTTTCGGAGTAGCTGACCACTCGCCAAGCGACCGGCCCGATTCTCCATCTGGCTCGCGGCTGGCAGCACTCGCGTTCACGGCGGAAATTGCTTTCTGGGCCTTGGCGGAGATGGGTGAACCTTTGATTCGCAAGAACTTCATCGGACCCGTTCCTACCTGTAGTTGGTCGTGCCCGAGGGCGTGTTTGCCCGGCGGTACTTTCGAGAGAGACCAACTAATTTTGACCGTCTTTCCGGCGGGGGCCTAGAACCGTGCAAAAGATCGACAGCTTGGCCGATAAAAGTGAGCGGGATACCATGGGTACTCGTCGCGGGCGTAAAAAGCGAAAGGCCGATGAATCCGAGAAACGTACCTGGTGGCACTGGCTCAAGTGGCCAATTGCTATCGCAGTGACGGTAACTGGGCATTTTGCGATGGTCGCACCGCCAGCGGTGGATGTAGCCGGGCCTGTGTTTCCGACACAGCCCATGTCTCTCGCATTCGACATCAAGAGCCGGACAGTTCTGCCCATCGTCGGTTTGTCGTACGACTGCGTGCCGGATATTGAAACGGACAAGGGCAAGTCGGGCGGTACCAAGCTGGTCCCAAAGTACCAGCGTCAGAATCAGACGTTAGGCTGGTACGGCACCACGACCGCGCACTGCGAGAACCTGTTAAGGATCGGTCCGCATCAATCAGTCAAGGCGGCTGAGATGACAGTGAGCCTGCACTATTGGCAGCCACCATGGATATTCAGGAGGAATCAGGCCTACGACTTTGTCGGGATCGTCGATCCGGTGGACGGCCGGGTTCGGCGATGGGTCCACAGGTAGCCGAAATCCCAGAGCTACCAGGAAGGATGCATCGTGGCTCTCCGGCTCTGGATGTCTCTTCATTGGATGAGTCTGTCTCCCCATCAGCAGAAGCCTCAAGGACGAAAATGTTCGCGTCACTGAGTACCAAGTAGAACGACCGCATGGCTAGGTTCGATAGACGCTGAAAAAGGGCTCTTAGACAAACCATCCGACCAATCCGGAAAAAACGGGTCGGGGCCGGTCGCTTGCAGATCCTGGCGCTGGGGCGGACGCCCCTTCGGGAAGCACCGTATAATCGAACGAGCCTATGAAACAAGTTGTTCATGCCGCTTGCCCGCATGACTGCCCGGATGCTTGCGGGGTGCTGATTACTGTTGAGGATGGGCGGGCTACGAGGATTCAGGGAGATCCGGAGCATCCGGTGACGCGGGGGTTTTTGTGCGCCAAAGTGGCGAAGTATCTGGATCGGGTCTATTCGCCTGATAGAGTGCTCTACCCGATGCGGAGGGTTGGACCTAAGGGGCCTGGGGTGGGGCAGCGGAGCTTCGCTCCGCCTGACCGGATCAAAGATCCGGTCCCACACAATCAAAACCCGCACAATCAGAACCCAGCCGCGCCGATCTGGGAGCGCATTTCCTGGGATGAGGCGCTGGACGAGATTACTACACGACTTCGCGCGATTGCGGATGAGTTTGGGAGTGAGGCTATTTTGCCTTATTCCTATGGGGGGACGCTCGGGGCACTGAATGGCGGGTCGATGGACCGGCGGTTCTTTCATCGACTCGGGGCTTCGCAGCTGGAACGCACGATTTGTTCGGCTGCGGGAGAGGCTGGGCTCAAGTCTGTGCTCGGGGTGAAGATGGGCACTGAGCCGGAGCAGTTCCGGCATTCCAAGTACATCATTGCGTGGGCTTCGAATATCCACGGGAACAACGTGCACTTGTGGCCGTTTATTACCGAGGCGCGGCGGAATGGGGCGAAGCTGGTGGTGATTGATCCTTACCGCACGCGGACGGCTGCCTGTGCGGACTGGTATCTGCCTATTAATCCGGGGACGGACGCGGCGCTGGCGCTCGGAATGATGCACGTCATCATCGGCGAGAACATGCACGATGCGGACTACGTTTCGAAGTACACGCTGGGCTTCGATGAATTGCGCGAGAAGGTAAAGGAATATCCGCCAGAGCGCGTGGCGCAGTGGACGGGCATAGCGGCCGCGGACATTCGCAGGCTGGCGCACGAGTATGCGACTACGCGGCCGGCGGTGATCCGACTGAACTATGGCGTGCAGCGGTCCGAGCGCGGGGGCATGGCTACGCGGACCGTGGCCATGCTGCCTTGCATCACAGGATCATGGAAGGAAGTGGGCGGCGGGCTGCAGATGTCGCTGAGCGGCGCGGTCGATCTGAATGCGGCGGGTTTGAAGCGGCCGGATTTGATGAAGATTGCTTTGGGGCGCGAGGCTCGCACCATCAACATGGTCGAACTGGGGCGGGTGCTCAACCAGGTGAATGATCCGCCGGTGAAAGCGCTTTTCGTGTACAACTCGAATCCGGCGGCGGTTTGTCCGGAGCACAACGAAGTAGTGCGCGGACTGATGCGGCCCGATCTTTTCACCGTGGTGCATGAACAGTTCTTTACGGATACGACGGATTACGCCGACATTGTGCTGCCGGCAACAACATTCTTCGAGCACAAGGATCTGCAGAAGGGGTATGGGCATTACTATCTACAGGTGTCGAATCAGGCGATTGCTCCGCTGGGGGAGTGCCGGTCGAATGTCGAGGTGTTCCGGGAACTCGCCTTGCGCATGGGATTTGAGGAGGAGTGCTTCCGGGAGAGTGTGGATGAGATGATCGGTTTGGCTCTGGATTCTTCGAGTTCATGGCTTGAGGGGTTGAGCCGGGAGCGGCTGGAACAGGGGGCGGTTCGGTTAAGATTCGAGGGCTCTGGCGTGGAAAGTGGATCGGCAGCAGCGGAGCTTCGCTCCGCCCGGCCGGGTCAAAGACCAGGCCCCACACAAGCCGTGGCAACACCGTTTCTTCCTTTCGCTCGGGGGAATTTTGGGACTGCTTCGGGGAAGGCTGAGCTTTATAGCGAAGGGGTGAAAGGACTGGGACTTGATCCGGTGGCTGCGTTTACGCCGCCTTCCGAGTCGCGGCACGGCAACGGCGGGAAGCAACTCCCTTTGGAGTTGCTTGCGCGCAAGGCTGACAACTTCCTGAATTCCACGTTTTCCAATGTGCCGTCGGTGCAGGAAATGGAACAAACGGGGCTGCTGGAGATTTGTGACGAGGACGCTCGGGCGCGGAGCATCCGCAGCGGCGATCGGGTGCGCGTCTTCAACCGGCGGGGAGAAATTCTGCTGCGTGCCTTCGTCGACGGCACGGTGCAGCCGGGAGTGGTTTCGGCGCGGCTGAACTGGGCCAAGATGACCCCCGGTTTCCAGAGTATTAACGCCCTGACCTCAGAAAAACTTACCGACATGGGCAACTCGGCTACGTTTTATTCCGTCTTGGTTGAGGTAGAGTTGGCCAAGCCATCCCCGTGAAGCAACCAAATGGCAATGTAAGTCGGGTCCGAGGTGTGCGTGACCTGAACGTCTCGCTCTGAAAAGAGTTGCGGCTTGGACGCTTTCTGTTGCACTACCGTATAATGGCAGTTTTCTTACATCCCAGAGGCTGAGGTCGTAGCGATTCCTTTTCGCTTTCATTCGCAGAGTCTTGTTGTGCCCAAGGGCGGCTGCCCTCGAGGGAGTGTGTCGGCTCCATCTCCTTTATTTCAGCGGCTTTGGGGAAGGAGGGCGGGGTTCGGCTGGATATTTTCGGCCGGGCTGGCAGCCTTGCTGCTGCTGACCGGAGCACTGGGCTGGGCGCAGACCGACGTTGTTTCAGACATCGGTGTAACTGGCAACCGGCGAATTCCCGCTGAGACCATCAAAGCGCGCGTCTTCACCAAGCCGGGAGACATCTACGACGCGGCCGCCCTGGAACGTGATTTCAACTCTCTGTGGAACACGGGTTACTTCGAAGATATCAAGATCCTGCGGGAGCAAACGCCGAAGGGCTGGCGTCTTATTTTTCAGGTGAAGGAAAAGCCGACCATTCGCGAGATCCTCTACGTCGGCCTGAGTTCGGTTTCGACCAGCGACGTCCTCGATCGCTTCAAGCAGGAAAAAGTTGGCCTGGTGGTGGAGAGCCAGTACGACCCTACGCGAATCAAGAAGGCAGAAGTTTCCATCAAGAACTTGCTGTCGGAGCACGGTCGGCAGTTCGCCACGATTCGCTCGGAGGTGCGGCAGATCCCGCCGGCAGCAGTGGGGATAACGTTCGTGGTGAAGGAAGGGCCGAAGGTCAAGGTCGGCAAAATCAAGTTCCTTGGCAACAAGAACATCAAGACGCGAGTTCTGCGGGCGGCGATGAAGAATCTCAAGCCAATCGGCGTGCCGCATTCCATCTTTCTGGAAAGCATCTTTGCCAAGACCTACGATGCGACCAAACTGGAAGAAGACACCGAGCGGGTGCGGGCGGAGTACCAGAACCGTGGCTACTTCAAGGCGACTGTGAGCGACCCGAAGACTGAGATCCACGACACCGGGCATAAAGGGGCGCGCATTCCGCTGATCCAGGCGGGGCCGGGCAAGGCAGTCGATATTACGATGCCAATCGAGGAAGGCGACAAGTATCGGCTGGGCAAAATCACGTTCAAAAACAACAAGACCCTGACCAACAACGCGGCGCTGCGCAATCTTTTTCCGCTCAGAGACGGAGACGTGTTCAGCCGGGAGAAAATCGCCAAGGGTCTGGAGAATCTGCGCAAGGCTTACGGCGAGTATGGATACATCAACTACACGGGCGTCCCCTCGACCACGTTTGACGACGAAAAGAAGGTGGCTAACCTGGAAATTGACATCGACGAGGGCAAGGCGTTCTACGTTCGGCGGATTGAGTTCACGGGAAATACGACCACGCGAGACAAAGTCATCCGTCGCGAGCTGGCTCTGGAAGAGGGCGGTATCTACAACTCCCGTTTGTGGGAGTTCAGCCTGTTGCGGCTGAATCAGCTGTCGTATTTCGACCAGCTCAAGCCGGATGACCCCAATGTCACCGACAAGAAGCTGGACGAAAAGAACGGATACGTGGACCTGACCCTGCACGTCCACGAAAAGGGGAAGAACAGCATAGGGTTGAACGGTGGCGTCAGCGGACTGGAAGGTGCGTTCATTGGGCTGAACTATTCGACTAATAACTTCCTGGGACGCGGCGAGACGTTGCAGATGCAGGTCAGCCTGGGAAATCTGGCGCGGAGCGTGCTATTCGGCTATACCCAACCATACATGTTCGACCGGCCTTTGCAGTTTGGTTTTACGGTGTTCGGGAACAAGTACAACTTCAACCAGGCGCGGCAGCTTTCGATCTTCAGCGGACAGAATCTGAACCTGCCCAGCGCGGTACTGCAAAACCTGCAGAACTATTCGCAGTCGAGCGTCGGCTTCACGACGTCGTTGAGCTATCCGCTGCACCGCTCGCTCAAACGCGTGGGCCTCACTTACTCGTTGGACCGCTCGACGTTGCTGCCGCTGAGCACGGCTTCCAAGAGTCTTTTCGATTTCATCGCGTTCCGTGGGATTTCAGGGCCGAACGCGGTGAATGGAATCATCACCAGCAAGATTTTCCCCAGCTACTCGTTCAATACTCTCGACAGCGGCATTTCCCCGCACAGCGGGCACCAGCTTACCTTGGGCGCTGAGTTCGCGGGACTGGGCGGGACGGTGCGGTCTTTTCGGCCGATTGCCCAGTATAAGCGTTTCTTTCCGGTGCAAAAAAAGCGGAATGCGGTTGGCTTGAACCTGCAGGCATCCTACATCACCGGCTTTGCCGGCCTGGTGGCGCCGCCGTTCCAACGCTTCTACATGGGAGGCGAATACGACATACGCGGGTTCGACATCCGCTCGGTATCGCCGGTCGCGTACTTGCCCAGTTCCAATGTGATCACGCTGACCAATCCGGATGGGACGCCGGTGCCCAAGAACCCGTCCAATCCGCGACAGGGCAACTGGACGATCCCGATCCCGGTGGATCAGATTGTGTTTCCGGGCGGAGATCTCAGTTTGGTTTCGAACCTGGAATACCGCATCACCATCGCGGGGCCGGTGGCGATCGCTCCCTTCGTGGACACGGGCCTGGATTCCATCCTGCGGAAATCGCAATTGCAGATCGCGAACCAGCAGTTTGTGCAGGTGGAAAGCACGTTCTTCGGATGTCCTCAACTCGACTCGGGTTACAACTGCGTGGGAGGGGCGCGCCTGAACCCACCGCCCGCGCAGCAGTTGCAGATTCTGAGTGCGACGAACTGGAAACCGCGCATGTCGACGGGGATCGAATTGCAGATGTTCCTGCCCGTGGTGAATGCACCGTTCCGCATCTACTGGGCATATAACGCGCTGCGGTTGGATAACCCCGCCACGCCACCGATTCCCATCGTGCCTACGATGTTCCCGGGTCATCTCGACAAGAATGGGAATTATGTTTTGACCAGCGCAGGGGCGTATACCTTCGCGCAGGCGAAGGCGGTTTACGCGCCGAATTTCCTGCTGCGGGAGCCGCGAAAAACATTCCGGTTCACGGTGGCGACGACATTCTAAGTTTGTTTGACGGGGCTGGAGCGGGGTCACTATAATTGTGAACGATCCACGTCATGATGAGAAGACTGTAAGGGCGGACGGCGCGCCCGCAGGCTTGGCGTGCGACGCTGGCAAATCCAGAGCGCCTTTTCCGACGGCGACCGCTACCGCGGCGGAGACCTCATTCAATGCGGCCCAGCGTAACTTGGCAAAGCGACTGAGAGCGATCTCGAAGTTCATTCCCGGAACCATGTTCTGGTAAGCATGTTCCAAGGAGTTCAAGCGACCCGATGACAAGCAAGTACTTACGACTTTTCCTGGCTGTTGCGGTTTCCTTCGGGATTTCCGCACTGGCCCAAACCGGCAGCGCCGCCACACCGTCCGGTGCGACCGCTGCGCCGACCAGTCCGGCCTCTGCGACCCCTACGACGACAGGCGCGGGCACCGGCACCAAGGTCGGGACCATCAACATCAACGATGCCATTTTCGGCAGCAACGAAGGCCGCCGCGACATGGAAGCGCTGGGCAAGAAATTCGAGCCCAAGCAAGCCGAGCTGAAAGGTCAGAATGACGAACTCGAGGGCTTGAAGAAACAGCTCAGCACGCAGCAGGACAAGCTAAACGAAGACGCCCTGGCCACCCTGAAGAAGCAGATCGATGGCAAGCAGAAGACTTTCGATCGTGCGGTACAGGACGCGCAGGAGGATTTCGGCAATCAGCAGCAGGAGATTGCGAGCCGGGTCCTGCAAAAGATGGCGCCGCTGATTGTGAAGTATTCGCAGGAGAACGGCTTCGGCCTGATCGTGGACACGTCCAAGCCCTGGCCACAGAGCAATGTGCTCTGGTGGGGCGAGACGGTGGACATCACCAAGCCGGTGGTCGACGCCTACAACGTGCAATCGGGCGTGCCTGCACCACCCACTAGTGGCGGGGCCAAGCCAGCTGCTCCCAAGGCCCCGACCGGTACGGCGCCTAAACCGGCGACTCCGAAACCGACTGAGCCTCCGAAGTAGTTCGACCGGACACCTGCGGTGTCCGAAAAGTTCCAAACGGCCGCGTGAAAGCGCGGCCGTTTTTCTTTGCAGGGGCTCAGCCTGCATGAGCTGTCGTGGTGTCCATAGCAGCAAACAGATTTCCCGTAGGAGGACACCATGTTCGAGCAGTCCATATTTGCCGAAGCTATGCTGGAAGCTTCCTGGGCGCAACGTTCCCGCCGCAGCTTGACCACGCTCACTTCGTTTGGAGTAGAAGGGGTGGTGATCGGTTTGTTGCTTCTGGTGCCGTTGTGGAAGACGGTGGGACTGCCGTCGGCGCGCGTCGTCTCAACGCCCGTGACCATGGGACGTCGCGACCCAGAATCGCTCGCGTCGCGGCCGCGCAGCGGACCCGCAACAATGGTGCCAACCAATTTCGACAGAGGCCGGCTGATGCAACCCTCGCGCGTTCCCAATGTAGTCAGAACGGGCCGGGACGAATCGGCCCCGCAGCCTCCCGGTGGCGGCGAAGTAGCCCTTGTAGGGACGGGTGTTTCCTCGGGTGGTGGAACGGACGGTCTCCCAATCTCGCTTTTCAGCGGCACTCGAGCGGTTCTGCCCACACCACCACCTGCCACGATCACGCGCGCCTTCCGCACCTCGAGCATTCTTGAAGGCAGCCTGATTCGCCGAGTTACGCCCACTTACCCTCCGCTGGCCAGGACCACGCGAATTCAGGGACCGGTGGTTTTGTTCGCGGTCATTAGCAAGGCGGGGACGATTGACAGACTGCGAGCCGTCTCTGGCCCGCCGATGCTGATACCGGCGGCGATCGAAGCGGTCAGCCAGTGGCGCTACCGGCCGTACATTCTGAATAACGAGCCGATTGAGGTGGAGACGCAGATTACCGTGAACTTTTTGTTGTCGGGTAACGAGGGCTGATGTTCTTTGAAGATGAGCGTAGGATCTTCTGGAGCTAAAGCCGTGTGGAGCGGGCACTCTTGCCCGCTTATTCTGCACCACGGCAGTAGCGGGCAAGAGTGCCCGCTCCACAAAACCTTCTCGTTCCAGATTCACGGGAGTAGCCCCAGCGTAACCTCGGCACCTGGGCTGCTGCCGCTATAATCGCGAAGGTGGCGACTACAGCAGAAATTCTGAGCCGCGTGGCAACACGTCCGACCTGGGCGGAGGTTTCGCTTGCGACGCTGCGGCAAAACTTTCGCACCGTGCAGAAGCACGTGGGGGCGAAGGTAACGGTGTGTGCCGTGGTAAAGGCGGACGCCTACGGCCATGGAGCGGTCGAGTGCTCGCGTGCGCTGGAGGCCGAAGGCGCGCGCTGGCTGGGTGTGACTTCGCTCGACGAGGCGATTCCGCTGCGCGAGGCCGGTATCCGGTCGAGCCTATTGCTGATGACGGGTTTCTGGCGTGGAGAAGAGACGGAGATCGTGCGTCTCCGCCTCACCCCTACAGTTTGGGAACCGTGGCACATCGAGTCGCTGGAGGCTGCCACATCGGCGCTCGGCGTGGCGCAGCATCCGGTGCACTTGAAGGTGGATACCGGCATGGGGCGGCTGGGCGTCGTCGTCGATCAACTACCGGGAGTACTCGCGGCGCTGAAGGCGGCCAAGCATCTCGCGCTCGATGGGCTTTCGACGCATCTGGCGGATTCCGAAATCATGGATGCACCTTCCGTGGCGGCGCAGGAGCGCAACTTCGACACCGCCCTGCGCATGGTGCGCCAAGCTGGTCTGGAACCCGTGTTCGTGCACATGGCAAATACCGGGGCAGTTATTTCGCGGCGCGAGACGTGGAACACAATGGTGCGTCCGGGAGTGGCGTTATACGGATACTACTTGCCTTTTCAGCGCGCCGGGCGGGAAGTGAGCGGAGGGACTTTGCGGTTGCCGGTCAAGCCGATTCTCACCTGGAAGACGCGCATCCTCTCGTTGCGCGACTTTGCGGCTAATCATGCGCTGGGTTACGGCGGAACTTACGTGACTAAGGCTCCGGCGCACGTTGCCGTGTTGCCTGTGGGCTACGCCGACGGATACAACCGGCAGCTTTCCAATCGTGGACGCGTCATCGTCCGCGAACACTATGCGCCAATTGTGGGGCGCATCTCGATGGACCTCACGCTGGTGGACGTGACCGGCATTCCGGGCGTGGCGGTGGGGGATGAGGTTATTCTGCTGGGCGTCGGCGAGGGCTTGAGCGTCGACGCGCTCGAACATGCGGAACTGGCCAACAGCAGTCCGTACGAGATTCTCTGCAATATCTCGAAGCGGGTTCCGCGGCGATACGTGAGCTAGCACAGTTTCAGCGCTGTCTGCCATTACAGACTGTCATCCCAAGCGAAGCGAGGGATCTGGGTTTCTGTCCAACGCGGTGATAACGGTTGTGCAGGCGAGAACCCGGATCCCTCGCTTTGCTCGGGATGACAAGCGTATAGCACCCGCACCGCTCACTGCCTAGATGCGGACCGCCAACCGCTGATTCAGACCGTTGCCTGATCTACTTCTGAACTTTGGTCTGAGGGTTGTTACACTAGAAATTCCGACATGGCTTCGCGCTACGCAGAGTGGATGTACGACTGGGAGCACCGACTCACCTCCGTGGACAACAACCGCGTGGTGCGTCCGCTGGAGTGGGGCGTGGAGTGGACCCGCGACTGGCCTTGCCGCAATGGCTATCGGCCGGGGCAGGTGGCGGAGAATCCTGAGAAATTTATCCTGGATTACAATCGGCGAATCGTTACGTCGAGCGACGAGTTTTATTCTTACAAGCGGCCTACGGACTTTCGACTGGAGCGCCGTGAAGTACAGGTTTTTTCGACGCGTGAAGTCCCCGATCCAAAACTCGAGGCTAAGGTGAGGGGAACAGTCGGGGAATTCCTGAGGTTTACCTCTCCGGTTCGCACGCCTTATCCGGAAAACGATGTTGTGAATGCGCGATGGTTTCCTGTCCGCGGGCGCCGCGCTATAGTTCTTTTGCCGCACTGGAATTCAGATGCGATCGCTTATACGAGCCTTTGCCGCGTGCTCAATATGCTTGGCATTTCCGTGTTGCGGCTGAGCATGCCATATCACGACATTCGGATGCCCGCGGAGACCCAGCGGGCTGACTTCGCCGTTTCCGCCAACATCGGCCGGACGCTCGACGCCGTGCGGCAGGGGGTGGTCGACATTCGAAGCTGCTTTGACTGGCTGGAAGAGCATGGCTACACGCAGCTTGGAATCGTGGGCACGAGTCTCGGGTCGTGCTACGCGTTTATAGCGGCGGCGCATGAGCCGCGCATTCGCGTGGCGGCGTTTAATCATGCGTCGACCTATGTGGCCGATGTGGTGTGGCACGGGCAGTCCACGCGACACATCCGTCAGGGGATTGAGCAGCAGATTGACCTGGACCGGCTACGGCAGGCTTGGTTGGCAGTGAGCCCGATGTCCTACTTCAACCAGTTCTCGCGCTCGCCGCGGAAGTCACTCATCGTCTATGCGAAGTACGATTTGACGTTCCTGCCCGAACTGTCCGAACAGGTGGTCGAGGAATTCGAACGGCACGGACTTGACCACAAAGTCGCCGTGCTGCCTTGCGGGCATTACACGACCGGTGAGACGCCATTCAAATATATGGATGGGTGGCAGTTGGCTTCGTTTTTGCGGACGGCGTTTTGAAGAGTGCGCAGTCACGCAGTCGGTTCAGTCGTAACCGGGAAGGGCACGAGTTTCACTCGTGCCGACTCGAGGCGAGTGGAGGGAGCGGCTTTGAGCCGCTGAGGTGTGCCTTCGAAGCGAACCCCAGCGGCTAAAGCCGCTTGCTGCGGCACGACTGGAAAGTCGTGCCCTTCCCGGTTGGGCACACCTCCGGGGCACATGCTAGTGCCCGAATGCCGGCGGTGCCAGTTTAGAATGTCTACTTGGGGCCTGCTGCCAATCCCGACAGGATCGTCGAGTCCCGACATAGCGAGTTCGTGATCAGTACGGACCCCGCTCGACTCGACCTGGATGTGATCCACGAGTTTCTGACGAATTGCTATTGGGCTAAGGGGGTTCCACGGGAAGTTGTGGCAAGATCCATCGACCATTCTCTGTGCTTTGGCGTTTATGATGGGAGCGGGGCGCAGGTGGGATTTGCACGAGTGGTCAGTGACTTCGCCACCGTGGCTTACCTTGGCGATGTGTTCGTACTGGAGTCGCATCGCGGGCACGGGTTGGGGAAGTGGCTGATGGAGTGCATTATGCGGCATCCCGCACTGCAGAATTTGCGGCGCTGGATTCTTTTGACCCGTGATGCGCATGGGCTGTACTCGCAATTTGGCTTTACGCCGGTGAAAGCGCCAGAGCGCTACATGGAGTTGCACCGCGCTGACGTTTACGAGACCAGGAAAATTACATGACACCTTTAAAGATGTATCGCCCTTTATACGAGACCGATCCGCAGATTGCCGCGGCCATTGATAACGAGACCCGGCGCCAGCACGAGGGCCTGGAACTGATTGCCTCGGAGAACTTCGTCAGCGAAGCCGTGCTCGAGGCGGCGGGCTCGGTGTTCACGAACAAGTATGCTGAGGGATATCCCGGCAAGCGCTATTACGGCGGATGCGAGTTTACGGACGTGGTCGAGAATCTGGCGCGCGACCGGGCGAAGCAGCTGTTCGGGGCGGAGCACGCCAATGTGCAGCCGCATGCGGGATCGCAGGCCAACATGGAGGCTTACGCCGCCGTGCTGCAGCCCGGGGACACGATTCTTGGGCTGAACCTGGCGCATGGCGGACACCTCACGCACGGGCATCATCTAAACTTTTCGGGCAAGACGTACAAGATCGTTCCTTACGGCGTGACGAAAGAGACCGAAACGATTGACTACGACGAGTTGGAAAAACTCGCGGAGAAGGAACGGCCGAAGCTGATTATCGGCGGGGGCAGCGCTTATCCGCGCATTATTGATTTCGCCCGCATGCGGCAGATTGCCGATAAAGTTGGAGCACTCTACCTGGTCGACATGGCGCACTTTGCGGGGCTGGTGGCCGGAGGCGCGCATCCATCGCCCGTGCCGCACGCGCACATCGTTACCTCTACGACCCACAAGACGTTGCGCGGGCCGCGTTCGGGAATGATTCTCTCCAAAGCTGAATTTGCGCAGGCCATCGACAAAGTCGTGTTCCCCGGCATGCAGGGCGGGCCGCTGGTGCACATCATCGCGGCCAAGGCCGTTTGCTTCCAGGAAGCGATGCAGCCTGAATTCCGCGACTATGCGCGGCAAGTCGTGGCCAATGCCAAGGTGCTGGCGCAGTCGATGGCGGACGAAGGGTTCCGCATTATTTCTGGCGGCACCGACACGCATCTTATGCTCGTCGACGTCTTCTCGAAGGGCATGCTGGGCAGCGAGGCTGAGAAGGCGCTGGGCGAGGCTGGAATCACGGTGAACAAAAATGCGATTCCGTTTGACACCAATCCTCCGCTGAAGCCGAGTGGCATCCGCATCGGTTCTCCGGCCATGACTACGCGAGGCATGAAGGAAGCGGAGATGCGGCAGATCGGGCGGTGGATCGCCGAGGCACTGCTGCATCGCACGGACGCGGCCGTGCTGGCGAAGATCCGCAAGCAGGTGCTCGATTTGTGCGAGGCTTTTCCACTCTACGCGGAGCGGCGGGCTAAGGCACAGGCGGAAGTGCGGGCGTGATTCTATGTTTGTCCTAACTTCACCTCGGGCCTTTATCTGGGGGATGCTTGTCTTCGGTATAGCTCTTATTGCTTGGGGTTTCATTCCCGAGGCAATGGCAGCCAAGTGCCTGATTTGCCTCGCTCTGAAAAGTGGAACCATCAGCGTAGCAGAACCCAGCCTGTTGACAACTGACGTTGAAATCAACATCCCACCAATAACGACGTGTACGAATGCTTATGATTGCTAGCCGAACGAGCGTGGCCTGAGTCCTAGCCGAAGTCTCTCCCGTGTGGTTAAATGCCATCGGTGAAGATCGCCATCGACATTCGGCGGATGACCGAGTTCGGCGTGGGCACTTACATCCGCAATGTGGTTCGTACGCTGGGCCGACTGGATCACGAGAACGAATACTCTCTCATCGGGACCCCCGCCCGGACTCAGGAAATCGGGGCGCTGCCACCGAACTTCCACTCCGTTCCGCTGACTACGCCGGAGCGGTCGCTGCAGGGGTATCGCGAATTTCGCATGGCGCTCAAGCGGCTGGAGTGCGACCTGGTGCACGTGCCGAATCTTTTTTCGGTGCCGCGCGGCCTGCCCTGCCCCTACGTGATGACGGTGCACGACATGCTCGAGCACTTGGCGCGAACGAACGAGCAGAACGGAATCTGGCGCTCCCTGCATTTTCAATTGACACGGCGTGTACTGCGCGGCGCGGCGCGTATTTTCGCCGTGTCGAATTTCACCAAGACGGAAATCGAGAAGCTGTTTGAGATTTCCCCCGACCGCATCGAAGTGGTCTACAACGCCATCGACGAACGTTTTCTGCACGGGCATGCCAGCGCGGCCGATCGCGAACTCATCGCCCAGCGTTACCAGGTGACCTATCCTTTTCTGCTGTATGCGGGGCGCGTGAGTCCGCACAAAAATGTGGTGCGCATGATCGAGGCGTTTTCTGCGCTGAAAACCGCGCTGGAACGCGACCAGATTTATCCCGATCTCAAGCTCATTATTATTGGAGACGATCTCTCCGGCAATCCGGATCTACGGCGCACGGTGGTTCGCAGCGGAGTGCAGAACGATGTGCGCTTCCTGGGATTTATTCCGATCGAGGTCCTGCGGATTTTCTACGACGAAGCGAAGATTTTCGTCTTCCCGTCGCTGTACGAAGGGTTCGGATTGCCTCCGCTGGAAGCCATGGCGCATGGAACGCCGGTCGTCACTTCGAACGTGTCGTCTCTGCCGGAGGTCGTGGGCAGTGCGGCGGTGCTGGTGAACCCGGAAAACGTGTTCGAGATCATGCGCGCGCTGCACCGCGTGCTCACGGATCAGGCTTTGCGCGATCGCCTGAAAGAACGCGGCTATCAGCAGACGGCGAAGTTTTCCTGGGAGACTTCGGTGCGCCGCATTCTGGATACGTACCATCAGATTGCGGATGGTGGAAGAGACCACGACGCCGGTCAGCCCGCCGCTGATTGACAGCTGCTGAAAAACTCATTCTTGATCGTGGGAAAAGTCCCGTAGCGGCTGAAGCCGCGTTGGCTTCGCGGCACCTAATGGCACGGCTGTAAGCCGTGCTCTTTCAAAGCAGCCTCGCTCCCGCGTTTCTCCCTGCCATTGTGAAATTACTTCAACAGGGGCTGGCCGGGAGATCCGACGGCGAGTTTGTGGAGTTTGGCGGTGCTGCGGGTGCGGTCGGCATCGGTTTTAGCGGCGGCCAGGCGCTTGCGCAGCTGGACAATTTTTTCTTTGCGGGTACGGCGCCGGCGGATCTCTGGCCGGCGGCTGGGTGCTGACATTCGGTGCTCCTGAAGTGAATTTGAAGTGGCCGCCGGACCGGGGATCAAGTCGCCGGGTCGCGTTGCAGCCCTGTTTCATTGAATAGGAGACTGCGGGAACTGTCAATGAAGGCCGGTCGGTATTTGCTCAGCTTGCGTTTCGATGTGCGTGAGATCCTTCACTCCGCCTGAAAAACGGCGCCGCTCAGGATGACACCCCAGAACGGATGGCTGCCCTCGGGTTACTGAGCGTCCGAGACGCAGCGGAACCCGACTGTTGCGGAGCGGTCCATGCTGGGGGACATAAGAAGAAGCTTGCCGTGCTCGGTTAGCTTGTAGGCTTGGGGGAAGTACCAGATTGAGCCCTGCGGCTGGTAGTAGCTGCCACTGCGGAGAATGGCGGCGCGAGTGTGCTGGTCGACGAACTCTTCGGTCCACTGCCAGACATTTCCAATCATGTCCATTACGCCGAAGGAACTGGCTCCCTTGGGATGCCCGTCGACTGGATCTGGACCTCGCATGGTGCGTGATCTGTCAGGAGCCGGGACAGCGCTGTCGTCCCAATCGTTGCCCCAGGGGTAGAGGCGGCCGTCACTGCCTTGGGCGGCATACTGCCACTCCCACTCGTGTGGCAGGCGCTTTCCGGCCCAACTCGCGTAGGCGCGCGCGTCCTCTTGGGAAACCCACGTCACTGGCTTGTTCTCCCATCCCTTCGGGTAGTTTCCGTCCTTCCAGTCACGGAGAAAATTCAGGTCGTCTTTGGGGTGATAGTGGCTGGCGTCGAGGAACTTTTTGAATTCGGCGTTGGTGACCGGGTATTTGTCGATGTAGAAAGAGTCTTCGTGCATGAGATGCTCGTGAAAGCGCCGCGGTGAGTCCTCCCACGGATACTGCACATCGACGCCGACATCATTGAAGCCTTCAATCTCAATTCCGGAGACCTTGAAAAGGAAGTCAGCCGCGGGGATCTTGACCATGCCCTCAGGCACACTGCTCGCGGCCTTCGTCGGTTGAATCGGAATGATCTGTTGGGGCAGGACCTTCCATTCGTGCGGATAACTGGACAAGGGGGACGCGGTCAGGAACTTCATTTTGGCCATCAAGGTGAGGGTTCGCTGCCCCGGCGCGCTGTTGGTCGCGAGGATGGCACCGTATCCTTTGGCCTCGATGGAAAAGACGAGGACGGCATTTCCGCCGGGCCGAGCCTCAGGCTTCAGTTCGACTCCATGATACAGATCGAAATAGCGGAGGCTCGCCGCGGATGGCACCTCGATCTGGTCTCCATCGACGTCGTACTCGTTGCGGTTGACGATCGTCCAGACTGCCTCGTTTCCCTGGGGCCAGCGGCTGGCATACACGCCGTAACGGAGCATGGGTGACATCGGTTCCCAATCTTTGCTGACCAGGAACGGCGCTACCGCTCGCTCGATGGTGGCAACGCGGCGGGTAGCTTCCGCGTCGCGCGGAGTGATTCCATTCCAGAGGCCCCAGATGTTTTCCCAACTCTCCCAGCCAATGCCGTTGAAAAAAGCAAACTGCAGGTCGTCGGTCTTGTCTCGATTCCAACGGTGCGAGATGTTCACCATGTGGCGCGGTTCCAGCCACTTGAATCTGTCGACGAGAGGAGTGAACGGAAACTGGTATTGGCCCCAAGTCATGACGTTCCAGGCTAAGGCTTCGTCCGCGGGGCTTCCCTCGGGCTCAAAAGCGAGCGGGTGACCGGTTTTGTCGGCAGCCAGCGAGAAGGCCAAGGGCACGCCATCCTGCGTGTCGCCGTTGATGCCGTCGGCGCCAATTTCGGCCATCAGGCCGGCGATCGCGTCTGGCCATGGCAGGCCCGGGTCTCGCGTTCCCTGATCCCACATCATCATCGGAAACAAGACCCGAACACCGCGTCGATGGAAATCCGCAATCATTTGTTTCACGCCTGCAAGGCCGCCGGGCATGCTGCGAATCATGTCGTGCTGATTGCGATTGTCGATTCCCAGGTTTGGGTATGTCGGCCAGATCAGGGCGGCATCGATGCCACCGTAGCGCTTTTCGAGGTCGTCGAGGTAACGGTCGACAGTGTACTTGCCGGAGTCCGGATCGTAGAAGTAGCGATCCTGAACCATCATCTGAGGCTGCATGAAGCTTGACTGCGTCCATTTCAAGGCAGGCAGATCGTACCTGGCGCCATCGTAGCCGATCCGGATGCGCCGTTCTGTTCTCCAGTGCGTGATGTCGGCGAGCCATGCCTCGTGTTCGGTTTGGCTGCACGGCTTCGACCCGCCCTCCCACAGGCCCTTCATGGTCAGGCATTCGGGTACGGGAATCTGCTGGGCGTCGGGGGCGAAGTGTGAGTCCTGGGCAGAACAGACGGCGGCCACAACAAGTGCGAGCGCTGCGATTTGCAGGAGGATCGACCTCATTCGTTCACCAGCGTTGAAGAACCTGCGCGCGGATGGTTTTGTCGTAAATACTCCGGATTGCTGCCATCGTTTCCGGCGTAAGAGGTGGAAGGTCGGAAGCGCGACAGTTGTCAGCGACCTGCTCGGGCCGTTTGCCGCCGGGAATAGCGCACGTGACCGCATCGAACATGAGAATCCAGCGCAAGGCAAACTGGGCCATCGAATGGCCAGCGGGCAGAAGGGTGCGAATCTTTTCCACTGCTTCGAGCCCGATGTCGAGATCCACTCCAGAAAAAGTCTCGCCTACATCAAACGCTGCACCGTGACGATTGAAGTTGCGGTGATCATCGGCTTCGAACTTGGAATCGCGACGGAGTTTACCGGTTAGGAGACCGCTGGCCAGCGGCACGCGTGCCAGGATGCCAACTTGCTTCTGTTTGGCCTGCGAGAAGAAGAGTTCTGCGGGGCGTTGGCGGAAGCAATTGAAGATGATTTGCACGGTCTGGACATTGGGAAACTCGATGGCTTTCAGAGCTTCCTCGACCTTCTCCACGCTGACGCCGTAATAGCGGAGTTTGCCGGCCTTTACCAGATCGTCGAGTATGGCAAAGACTTCCGGGCGGTAATAGACCTCTGTGGGCGGACAGTGAAGTTGCAGCAGGTCGAGGGTATCAGTGGAGAGATTTCTCAGGCTGTCGTCGATCCACGAGGTCAGATTTTCGCGGGTGTAGCCTTCGACGGTCTGCCGAGGGAGACGGCGCCCTACCTTGGTCGCGACAACGATTTCCTCCTTGCGGACCTTCCTCAGGCGAGCGATGAGACGCTCGCTGCGGCCGTCTCCGTAGACGTCAGCCGTATCGATGAAATTGACTCCAGAGTCGATCGCCTGGTGCAGCGCGGCAAGAGCGTCCTCGTCGGAAACGTGTCCCCAGGCGCCTCCAATGGCCCAGGCGCCGAAGCTGACGTCAGAGACTTTCCAACCCGTGCGACCGAGAGTGCGGTAGTTCATCGGGCCTGCTTTCTTTAAGGTACGTAGGTGCACAGACGGACCCGGTTTTCGACGAATTCCAAGTCTGCTTGACACGGTCTGCAGATGCGCAAGCGATGATACCAAAACGGAGCAATCGAACATCCTGTCTCAGACGTCTACGACATTGCGCAGCTAGGATTAGAGGGGCCGTGCGGACAGTTGTTATTTGCCGGGCGTCGGAGCCGGTTTGATATCGTCTGCGGCTTTCTGCAGTGCATCCACAGCGCTTGAGTCTAATTGGTAGAGGGTAGGTTCGTTCTCGCGGCTGGCGATGTAGCCGCCGGCGGATTTCGCAATGGACACTTTTTCCACGCGCTTGCCGTCATCCGACGTGACGGTGACTTCAATTGTGGGATTCGCGAAGCCCGACTCGACAAACTTGCTGGCGGCGAGGCTGCGCAGATTCGAAATGTAGGGCTGTATGCTGCCGGGGTCCATCTTCTTTCCGTTGGACCACCAGTCTGAACCGCTCTTGCTCAAAAAATAGGCTTTAGAAGCGTTGTGCATCTCAATCTTGCTCGGGTCGTTGAAACCAAAGTCAAAAAGCTTTTTGTTGCGGAAATCGTCGAGCCCTTTATCGAGTGCCTGACCGAGACTTGAATCGACCTTGTAGGCGCCATCGACCACGCTCGACTTCGCATAGTACGTGTCCTTGTTCTTGCGAACCTGGAGTTCTTGCGTGCCGGACTGGTCTGTTACTTTTGTAGTCGCGAACGGCGTGGCGTGTAAGAAGGCCGATGCCGCATCCTTAAGGTCCTTGTCTGATCCACTGAGATCCATACGGGCATCGGTGAGTTTCCCAACCAGTTCACCGACCTGGACGCTATCGGCACGCAACGGCTTGGGCTTCAAGATCTGCCAGTCGTCTTTATTGCGCCCGAACTCGATTTCTTGATTATTCCTGATCAACTCCAAGCGGCTGATCTTGTCTGCGCTCACCGTCAACAACCTCTTGTCGCGCAGGTCGTTCAGGCTCTTATCAATGCTGGTCTTGTTGTAGCTGGCCATGGTGAAGATCCGCGGATCTCCTGCCAGCATCGCGTAAACCGCCCCGCCCGCGGGACTGTCGTCGCCGATCAAGAGCCTTTGCGTCTTATTGTCTTTCTCTGTGACATCCACTTCGACGGCAGGGTGGTCGAGACCATACTGCTTCAGATCGGAGGGCTTGTCGTCGACTAGACGCTCAGAGTTGAGAGACGAGAGGGTCGAGATCGCGCTGGACACGGCATTCTGATCAGCATTGAGTGACTTGGGCTGGGCGATCTGCCAAGTGCCTGAGTTTTTTGCGAGGACGATTGGGTCGGCATCTTTCTTCTTTAGCTCGACGCGATTAATGGTTGCTTCGTCCAGCTTAAGAATCGCCGGTGGAGTGTCGGCCGGTACCTTCGCGGACTCGTCCGTCGGTTTGCGGTCCGACCAGTAGAGGGTACCTCCCAGCGCAAGGAATACAAGAGTTGCAACAATCAGGCTGCGAATTTTCATAGCGCTTCAGACAGGACTCCAATCGAGAGGAAGATCTTTTTTACCTCCTCTTCCACCACACTCCAACGCCAACGACAACAACGATGGCTGGCAGCAGAAACTGGCTGGTCGCGCGGACCCAACTGAGCTGCGAACGGGTCATGGTGATGCGACGGTCTTCGCGTTCCTTGGGCCGGATGGAGATCAAGTCTTCATCGGAGGATAGCCAGTTGACCGCATTCAACGCCAGATCATTGTTGCCATTGAAATTGATAAAGCCGTTGCTCACCCAAGAAGAGCTACCGACCACCACGAAGCGGCCCTGTGCATTCTCCTTGCCCGTGTTGTAAGTACCTGCGGCTGCGATGGTCAGCGGTCCCTTCTTGTTTTTGGGGTCGTTCACATTGACGGTCGCAGAACTCAGGTTGGTTGTCGCCAAGCTGGTGCTCGAGGAATCGAACAGCTTCTGCACGCTGGTCTTGTCGCCGCTCTTTACCTCCAGAGAACGGGAGAGTGGGAAGCCGGTGGCCGTTCCCTTCATCTCGCTTACGATGGGCTGGGATTCATAACTTGTGACCAGCGCGACCTGGGGTCCAAGTCCAACGATCTGCCCGAGCGGATTCAGGTCGAGAATCAGGTCCTTGTTCAGGGACACGCCCCAGGTTTGGAGCACGCTCGCGAGAGCGTCGTTGTCGGCGATTTCCGAGCGTCCCGCTTTTAGGGGTGCATCGAACATCAGAAGCGCACGTCCGCCACTTTCAACGTATTTCTTGATCGCCTCCACTTCTGGTTGCTCGTAATTACGCGTTGGCCCAGCGACGACCAAGGTCGTGCAGTCAGTCGGAACTTCGGCGGTCTGTAAGAGACTAATCGTCTTGGTTTCGTAATTGTCTTTGGCCAGGAGGTCTTTGAAGCGAGAAAGTCCTCCGCGGTCGCTGTCGTCAATCTGGTGTTCGCCACTGCCAGTGACAAAACACACGGTCCTGGTGTTGCTCTTGAGGTCGCGGATGAAGGCACCGGTGACGCCTTCTTCCGTCATGCTCTTGGCTTCTTCCTTCTTCGTGCCGATTTGAACTACCGCCGTCCCGAAGTTGCGGATGCTGGCTTCCCGCGCGGCTTGAGGGCTCTTGTCGGGGTCGACGTACTCTACCTTCACCTTGGGAGATAGGTTCGCATATTGGTCGAGCAGGTCTTTGCCGTCACGGAATCGAGTGCTCTGCTGGAAATAGGTGATCGTCGCGTTCTGCTTCAGGCCTTTCACGATCTTGGCGGTCTGGTCGGAAAGACTGTAGCGTTTGTTCGACGTGGCGTCGTACGACTTGTTGAAACGGTTGGCGAGAACGTTGACGACGACTACCGCGGCCAGCACGATGATGATGTAGGTCGCTGCGTAGGCTACGTACTTCGTTTGTCTCGCTCTAAGCCATTGGCCTGCCATTTACGACCTCCAGCGCAGGGATTCCATGGAACGCGCCGTGAAGAAGAGTCCCAGGAAAATCACGGTTAAGTAGAAGATGGCATCTTTGGAATCGAGCACGCCGCGGCCGAAGGATTCAAAGTGCGTGATGATCGACAGGTACGAAAGTACGCGCGCCCAAGTTGCTGTTTCGTATTCACCGACCCAGGCGATGACCCAGAGCAGCAATTCCACGCCAAAGGTCGCGGCCCCGGCGATGATTTGGTTCTTCGTAAGGGTGGAAATGAAGGTGCCGATGGCCAGCAGCGCGCCCGCCTGGAGGAGCAGGCCAAGATAGCCCATGGCCAACGGCTTCCAATCGGGGTTGCCGTACCGGAAGAGAAATGCGAAATTCACTGCGGTGAAAAGCAGCAGGCAAGAGTAGAGCAGCACCGCCGCCAGCCATTTTCCCAGGATGATTTCGAGATCGCGGATCGGAGAAGTCGCAAGCAGTTCAATCGTGCCGGTGCGCTTCTCTTCGGCAAACAGGCGCATCGTGATCATCGGAATAAAGAAGAGTCCGATCACGCCTACGTTCGACAGCAGAGGACGGATGACCTGCTCGTTCAGGTTCATGGGGAACATCTGCCCACGCATCTGCATCTCGACGCTTTCGACGACAAAAAATCCGAGCGCGTTCCAAAAGAAGAAACCGAAGATCAGGCCAAACATGGTCAACAAGAGATAGGCGACCGGTGAAACGAAGTAGCTGCCGATTTCCTTGCGGCAGATGATCCACGCATTTCTCATTGCTGTGACTCCTTCGGTGCGCCCTTCTCTGCCTCACCAGATTCGGTACCCGTGAGCTGGAGGAATATTTCTTCCAGGCTCATCGCTGCTGGCCGAAGCTCGTTGAGATCCCACCCGTACTGTACTACCGCACGCGCCAGGTCTCCCCGGACCAGGCGTCCCTTCTCGCTTTCGACTTCAAATAAGGCGCGACCGTCGACCTGTTGTTTGCAGAGCACACGGCTGACGCCAGAAATCTGCTCGAGCTTATGCTGCACGATCGGAGCTTCCAGGTTTCCATCGCGCCCGCCGATCTCCAGCAGAACAGACTCGGCGCCGCGAGCCCGTGCTCGCAGATTGCGCACCGAGTCGGTGGCGACCAGTTTCCCCTTATTGATGATGATGACCTGCTCGCAGGTCTGCTCGACTTCGGGAAGTATGTGCGTGCTGAGAATGATGGTGTGATCCCCCGCAAGACCCTTGATCAGATCGCGGGTCTCATTGATTTGCTTGGGGTCGAGTCCGGCGGTGGGTTCATCGAGAATCAGGACGTCGGGGTTGTGAATGATGGCCTGGGCCAGGCCGACCCGTTGCCGGTAGCCTTTGGACAGCTTTCCGAGAAGTTTGTTCCTGACATCGGCCACAGCACAGCGGTCGCAAACGTAGTCGATGCGTTTCTCTAGATCGGCGCCTGATAGTCCTTTCAACCTGCCCACGAATCGCAAGTAATCTGCCGTCTCCATCTCCGGATAAATAGGCGGCGTCTCGGGCAAGTAGCCAATTCTCTTCTTGACCTCCAGTGGCTGTTCGAGGACATCAAACCCGGCCACACTTGCGGTGCCCGCGGACGGTGGCAAAAAGCACGTCAGCATGCGCATCGTGGTAGTTTTACCGGCGCCGTTCGGGCCGAGAAATCCGACGATCTGGCCCTTCGCAACTTCAAACGAGATCTGATCTACGGCGACGGTGCGGGCATACCGCTTGCTAAGTTCTTTAACAGTGATCATAAGCAGTTGTTGTCAACAGTGAGAACGCTCAACTGTTGGGCCGACCCGCGCTCGGGCAGCACGTGGCATGTCCATCTTAAAAATGCAGGCCGCAGTCTGTCAATCAGGTGTAACGGAGAGTGATCGCTACTCGCGTCACGCCAATCCTCTGCAACGAATCGGTCAAATGCCGGCGTACCAGGCATAGCCGCCTTCCGGAGCCGCGGAGCCCAGGCCCTTGCCGAAACGTTTCAGACTGTCGGCGACCGTCAGGTGGGTTATGTATTTCACGCTCTTATAACCGACTTGGCGGGAGACTCGCAGGCGAAGCGGCCCGCCGTTGCCCACGGGGAGTTCATCGCCATTCATGCCATAGGCGAGAAAAGTCTGCGGATGCAACGCGTCGGCCATGTCGATGCTTTCCCACCACTCGGGATCGATCGAGAAGTAGACAACGTATTTGGCTTGCGGGTGGACTTCCACAGCTTGCAGGACTTGGGAGAGAGGCACGCCGATCCACTCGGCGATATACGACCAGCCCTCCTCACACTGCAGCATGGTGATCTGGCTGTGAGACGGGTAGCTCTTAAGTTGGGCAAGCGAAAATGAAGCGGGCCGGGCGACCATGCCGTTGATGGAGAGGCGCCAATCGGCAAATCCTGCGGCCTGAAGGCGCTTGAACTCTTCACTCAGGGGCGGGATTTCGTTGGCGAATGGAGGCTTTGAGATCTGGCTCCGAGAGAACTCACGAGCTAATGAGTGCCTTGTGAGCAGACGCTGGGAAGCGTAGGTCAGGGTTTCGCCGAGGCCATAGATTCCGCCATGGTCGGGCGGGACGAGCCCGTATCTTTGCGCGATGTGAGCGGCCGCGCCCAAGCCCAATGCACCCGCTGTGGCCGCGAGTCCGGTGGTGATGAGTTTGCGACGTGAGAGATCGCTCATGTGCGCTCCATAGGTGCAGCGACGCGGCCAGTGATCATCGCCCGCATGCGACTCCTGAACCCAGCAAACCAAACCATCAAAATGTGCACCAGCAGGAACAGGACGAGGGCCAGGGAAACGAAGAAGTGAAGAGTGCGAGCCGATTGCTGGCCGCCGAGCACATTGACGGCCGCCGGAACCGCGGAAACAAAAGCGGGGGACATCGCCAAGCCCGTCCAGATTACCAAGGGAAACAAAACGAAGATTACGAACAGGTAGGTAAGCCGCTGGAGTAAATTGTAGGACCAGACTTCCGATTCATTCGACCGCTCGAACCGCAAGCGGCTAGCGATTGCTCTCGAGAATGCGCGCCACGACAGATCGGCTCTGCGCGGGAGCAAGCTGTTGCGAAAATGTCCCGTGAATAAGCCAGAGATTACGTACAGCAGGCCGGTCAACACCACGATCCAGGCGGATTGAAAGTGGAGATACCGGCTCCAGCCGTTCTGGTCCGGCAGCACGTAGCCGTAGCCGGTCGGTACCAGTGATCTCGAGGCAGGGATCGGCAGCTTGAACAACGTTGGAGTCAGATCGTTCCCGGTCTCGCCCCAATAGAAGCGGGGGTGAGAGGTCACGATTTCAGCGCCGCTGACGAGGAGAGCCAGAAAACACAAGGCTGTGATCCAATGAGTGACGCGGACGAGGGCAGAGTGCCGCGAAGCAACCGTCGTGGTTGGGACGGCCGAGGCAGTACTTGCGATGCAAGCGGAGTCACCCACGCGGGGAATGGTACCACGTGGCGCGCTTCTCCGGCAGCCGCGAATCTGGGCGACTGTCTGTCACTAAAGAGGGACGTCGTTGTTGTTACCCTGTAAGCCGAATTTGACGGGCTGCGCTGCAAACAGACAACTTATTTTGAAATCAGTCGCCGTGGAGTGTCAATGATGTCAACTTCAGCAGTGATGGCAAGTTCTGCGTCACACTGGCGTCCCAGGTGGAGTTGGATTTACCGGTGGTGATCGGAACGGTTCTGCGGCCATCGACGAAGGCTCTATTGCAGCTTGGCGTACTCGGCTTTGGCTTGTTTCAGGATGGGGATGTCGGAATCGGCGTCTTTCCAGAGGGTGAGGAAATCTTTGTAGGCGGCAAGTGCGCGGACGCGAGCGGCATCGGCATCGGCTCCCTGCAAGGTGCTCGACTCCAAGGCGTTAGCACGCGCCACTCCCAGATGCGCCAACGCTCCCGTCCAGCAGTTCCAGATTATGCCGCTGTGATCGATGATCTTCTGAAACTCGGCGGCGGCAGCACTGCCTTGTCCGGCTGCCAGGGATGCCTCTCCACGCACATACACCTGATAAAGGCAGGAAACATTGTTGAGGAAAGGGATCATTCCAAACTCAATGGGGGAAACAGTCTGCACGGCACTCAGAGCAGAGGCCGGGTTCTTCTGGTCCAAGGCCAATTGGGCCCGAATTGCAGGCAACCAAAGCGACTGCACCTGCATATCGAGCGGAAAACGTTTGGCTACGTCTTGAGACAAAGACACGGCTCGCGCCGTGTCGCCCGCCAGGGCAAATGCGAGAGCGGCTTCTACTTCTACAGCCTGACTCGTTGGAGCAAGCTTCATTGCTCCTGCCGCTGACTGCCGGGCGCGGCCGGCATTCCCGTATGCAGCTTCCCACTGACTAGCAATCGCCTGCGCAATTGCCCCAGTCTCCTTGCTATCGGCCCGTATGGCGGAGTCCACAGCTTGACTCGTCAACTCTCGGGCCTTGCCAAGATGGCCGCCATACGCCTCAGTGCCCGATGCCAACGCCAGCATGTAGTTCTCATATTCCGGTTTGTCGGCAAACCACCGCTGCTGTTCAGCCATGGCTGCGGAGTCTGAGCCCAGAAAGGCAAGAGCGTAGAGATCAAAGTGCAGCATGCGGTTATCGAGCGAGCGAGCGTGTGCTTCTTGAATGATGTGTCTGGCTTCGTCAAAATGCTGCAAGGCGAGGGCGAAGTAGGCGAGATCGTCGTAAGAACTTACATCATCCGGTGCGAGGCGCAGAGCTTGCCTGGTAATTTCTGTGGCCTTTTCAAACTGACCCTGATAGTCATATGAAATACCCAAATTAATGTACGCTTCGGTTGTCCTGGGATAGCTTTCTATCTCCTGAAGAAAAGCTTGGATCGCCTTATCCTGTTCTCCAGTGACATTCTGATAATAGTTGGCGGTGATATCCAGTTTTTCCCGTTCGCTGGCGTGATCCCGTAATCGAAATGCCTTGCTGAAATACTCAACAGCTCGCGCTTGCTGGCCGAGATAGGAGTACTCAGTCCCCACTTCGTTGTAACCGGCGGCGAAATTCGGATCGAGCTGGATGGCTCGCTGAGTGTAAGGCACGGCAGCAGCGGACCCGCCGACTTTATAGGCCTTCAAGCCAAGGCTATACGCTTTGAGAGCTTCGAGCGAGGAGGTGGTAGCCTCTGCCAGCGGTACATCAAACTTCTGCACCGTCGCCAGCGACTCACCCAACTCCGAACGCAGCTTGGATGCCGCTTCGCCTAGGGCGTCCAGCACCTTCTCCTTCGACGCCGCCGTCACCTGCCCCTCAGCCAGAAGGTCGCCAGTCTGGCAATTCACTGCCTTCAATCCCAGCACGTATTGGCTGCCCAGACTGGCGATCGACCCGGCAATATAAGCCTTGCTGCCAGCCCGCTCGCAAAGCTCGCGAGTAACTTCGGGCGTGAGTTTCCCGTCGCCAGGGCGGGACATCAATTTCAAGGTCATCGAGACCTTGTTCTCCGGGAGCACATTCAGAAACGGCGACTGGTTCAGAGAGACGCTCAGCGCCGTCTTGAGCGTGTCGTCGAACACCGGATCACCCGTGCTGTTGGCGAAATCTGCGAGAACGATCGTGTCTTTGTCGGTCAGAGGCTTGGCTCGGTGGAAACGATAGTAGAGGACGCCTGCGGCTAAGAATGCGATAGCGATCGCAACCGCACCCCCTAGCTTCACTCGCGAGAGAGCCCGTGTGGTGACCGCTGCTCTCGGCCGCCCGGTCGAGCGAAGCTCGACTGCCGCTGTTGGCCCCGAGGCGGCCGAGCTTCGCTCCGCCTGGACGGCCGAGGTGGCCGTCCCCACATGACCGGTGCCAGTATCCTGCGAGGCGGGCACCGTGGCGGAAGTCGCTGCTCTGGCTCGCCCCGTCTCGGTATCCCGTCTCAGCCGTTGCAGGTCGGATCGCATCTCCGAAGCGTACTGGTAGCGCAAGTTGCGATCTTTCTCCAGTGCCTTGTTCATAAGGTCTTCCAGCTTTGGCGGGATCTCACGATTGAACCGAATCGCGGGCGGCGGATCAGAATCGAGGATCGCTTTGAATATGAGCGCAGAAGTTTCGCCATGAAATGGCAACGCTCCCGTTGCCATTTCGTACAGAACCGTTCCGAACGAAAACAGATCGGTGCGGGCATCCAGTTCCTTGCCCTTGGCCTGCTCCGGGGACATGTAGGCGACGGTTCCGAGTGTTGAACCGGGACTGGTGAGATGATCAGCGTCCACCGAACCCGTCGCCGTGTTCAGCGAAGCAACGTTGCACGAAGAAGTGCTCGCCAGACTGACCTTCGCCAATCCAAAGTCCAGAATCTTGGCGTGACCACGCTTGGTGACGAAGATGTTCGCAGGCTTGATGTCCCGGTGAACGATTCCTTCAGCATGCGCGGCATCGAGGGCATCGGCAATTTCGATAGCGAGCAAGAGAATCAATTCTGTGTCCAGCGGACGCCCGGCGATGCGGTGCTTCAGCGTCATTCCGTCGAGATACTCCATGACGATGAAGTGCTGACCTTCACGCTCGTCAATCTCGAAGACCATGCAAATATTGGGGTGGTTCAGGGCAGACGCCGCTTGTGCTTCGCGCTGGAAGCGGGCCAGAGCTTGCGCGTCCTTGGATACTTCATCGGGCAGGAATTTCAGGGCAACGAAACGATGCAGCTTCACGTCCTCGGCTTTGTAGACGACACCCATCCCCCCGCCGCCGAGTTTTTCGACGATGCGATAGTGCGAGATGGTCTGGCCGATCATGCGTGGCGCAGGAGATGGACAGGCGCGCCTATGGTAAGAGCGATTGAGGACGAAGTCAAAGCAAGCTCCGGCCTATGCTAAGCTTGCCGAGTTGTGTCTCACCGGCGTCAGAACGGGATCCGGCGGTCTGTAAGCGATTTAAAATAAGGACTTTGTGGCAGCCGGACCTGTAAGCCGAATTCTGTCCGCCGGATTGCTCCGGCGGGACGGCCATTCCTCTGGGCCGCGCATTGCTGTGCGGCTCTAGCGACCTACCCGAAGGTTTGACGCACCGAGCCGGCACGTGTTCGCGACCGAAGCCGCGGACTTCCTCCCTATTTGGTCTTGCTCCATGTGGGGTTTGCCCTGCCCGCTGCATTACTGCCGCGGCGGTGCGCTCTTACCGCACCTTTTCACCCTTACCCCGCCGTTGCCGACGGGGCGGTATGTTCTCTGTGGCACTTTCCGTCCGTCAGGCTTGAACCTGACGTCCCGGACGTTATCCGGCACACTGCTCTGCGGAGTTCGGACTTTCCTCTCCTCGCGCCCGAAGACGCGGGAAGCGACCGTCCGGTCCGGCTGCCTACGGAATGATTATATGCGAAGGACGCGTCACCTTCAGATCGCCCGCCGTGCGACTGCGGTAAATTCGCGCTAGACTGATTGGATCAGGGCTTCGCCTCTGATGCCTGACTTTCCGACGCCTGCTCTATGAACATCGCGGAATCCATTCGCATCGCGCTGCGCTCGCTGTGGGCGAACAAGCTGCGCTCGGTGCTTACGTTGCTTGGGGTCGTGATTGGTGTGGCGGCGGTGATTGCCGTGGTCACGTTCGTGTCGGGCATCAACGACTACGTGGCGAAGAAGATTTTCAACCTGGGTGCCGACGTGTTCATCGTTTCCAAAATGTCTCCGGTCGAGACGAACGTCGATCATTTCCTCGCCGCTGAAAAGCGCAAAAACATTCTGCTGGAGGACTACGAGGCGGTACGCGAAGCCTGCCGCCACTGCGAGTACGTAGGCGCACTGATGCGGGGCAGCGGCAAGGTGAAACATAACGAGCAATCGATCAGCGACACAACGATTCAAGGCATTACGCCTTCGGTGGCGACCATCCTGGATACTGACTTGACCTCAGGGCGCATGCTGAACGACACCGATCTGAACAATCATTCGCAGGTGGCGGTGGTCGGCACTGACATCGTGGAACACCTGCTGGGTGCCGCGGATCCGCTGGGTCAGGAGATTCGCATCGATGGCTGGACATATCAGGTGATCGGTGTTGGGAAGAAGAAGGGAAAGACACTGGGGCAGAGCGCGGACAATTATGTGCTGATCGCGGTGACGGTGTATCTCAAGCAATACGGCTCGCATAATAGCAGCATCGCGATCTGGGGCAAGGCCGCGGCCACCGGAGTTCCACTCAACCAGGCGATCGACGAGGCGCGGGCGGCGCTGCGGGTGCAGCGCCACGACCGTCCGGAAGCGGATGACAGTTTTGAGATCGAGACTAACGCCAGCCTGCTCGGGATTTGGTCGGGGCTGAGCAATACGTTCTTCATGGCGACGATCGGCATTGCCGCGGTTTCGCTGGTAGTCGGCGGAATCGTCATCATGAACATCATGCTGGTGTCGGTGACCGAGCGTACCCGCGAAATCGGCATTCGCAAGGCGCTCGGCGCCCGGCGCGACGACGTGCTGCTGCAGTTTCTGATTGAGGCGGTGATTCTCGCTTTGATCGGTGGGATGCTGGGCGTGCTTTCCGGAGTGGGGTTCGCGGAAATCGTGACCGCCCTGATCGGAATGCCCTCGTCGATCAAGCTGTGGGCCGTCGCGGCGGGATTGACGGTTGCGGCGAGCGTGGGTGTATTTTTTGGAGTCTATCCCGCGCGGAAGGCGGCGCGACTGGACCCGATTGTGGCACTGCGGTTTGAAATGTAGAGCGTGGATTGTCATCCCGAGCGGCAGCGAGGGATCTGGGTTCCTGCCGGCGCGGGCACAAACCGAGGTTCCTCGCTATCGCTCGGAATGACAAGCGGAGACGTTGCTGATCTGCGGAGGGCTTGCTGATTTCCATGATGCGCAGAGAAGAATTCGGCGAAATCGTACAGATGGCGACGGACACGATCCGCAGCAACAAGCTGCGGTCGGCGCTGACCGTGCTGGGTGTGGTGATCGGGGTCGCGGTAGTCATTGGCGTGTCGTCGATCGGGCGAGGGCTCGACGAGAACGTTCGCGATCTGGTGGCCAGCATCGGATCGAATGTAATCTTTGTGTTCCACTTGGACTTCTTCACCTTTGGCCGCATGACCGACGAAATGCGCACCCGCAAGGAGCTGACCTACGACGACGCGATGGCTATGCAGGATCTGCCCCACATAAAGGCAGTCTCGGCGGGTATGCGAATGTTTCGGCCGGAACTGGGCGTGGGCAGCTACGCGGTCAAATATCAGGATAGAAAGGCCAGGAATACCATCCTCGAAGGGGACATGGCGTCTGCAAAGGACGTGTTCGATCTGCCCATGGCCAGCGGCCGATGGTTCAGCGACTTCGACGACGAACACCGCTCGCCCGTGATTGTAATCTGCTACGAGACGCAGCGTGAATTGTTCGGCGACCAGGATCCACTGGGCAAAGAGGTTAACATCGAGGGCCACCTGTTCGAAATCGTCGGTACGGTGCAGAAGATCAAGTCGGTGTTCGGAGGAGGAAAGGACCCGAATGACAATCGCGTCATCATGCCTCTGAAGACTTTCAAAACGCTGCATCCGGAAATGAAGCAGCACATAATCAGCGTCAAGGCCACTTCGCACGACGATATGCCGAAGGCGATGGACGAGATTCGGGAATTGCTGCGTCGCCGGCGGAAAGTTGCGTTCGATAAGCCGGATAACTTTGCCGTAATGACTTCGGATTCGATTTCCGACGTGTGGAACCAGCTGACGGGAGCGCTGTTTGTCGGTATGTTTGCGATTTCCAGCGTGGCCTTGATTGTCGGCGGCGTGGGCGTGATGAATATTATGTTGGTCAGCGTGACCGAGCGCACGCGAGAGATCGGAGTGCGCAAGGCGATTGGCGCGCGCAAGCGGGACATTTTGTTGCAATTCACGCTGGAGGCGATCATGCTGACGGCCACCGGCGGGGTGATTGGCATCCTGGCGGGTGCGATCGTTGTCTGGGTGATCCCGACGGTCTGGCCGTCGCTTCCGGCGCGCATGTCGATGTTCTGGACCACATTCGGCTTCGGCGCTGCGGCTGCGGTGGGACTCGTATTCGGCATTTATCCCGCATGGAAAGCTGCGAACCTCGATCCGATCGAATCGCTGCGGTACGAGTAGGCTGGCCCGCGTTGGCGCATGATTCACTACACCGGTAGCATCATCCAGGTCGTCGCGATTCTGGGCTGCGTCTCCAGTTCGCTCTACTATCTTTTCTGTTTGTGGAGTGCAGTTTCGTTTGTGCGCGGGCGGAAGGCGGGCAAGAGTGCCCGCCCCACACAAACGCTCCCCCCGGTTTCTATTCTCAAGCCCCTCAAGGGAACCGACCCCGACATCTACGAAAGTTTCCGCAGCCATTGTGGGCAGCATTATTCCGAGTACGAAATCATTTTCGGGGTGAGCGATGCCGCGGACCCGGCTGTCGCCGCGGTGCATCGACTGCAGGAGGAATTTCCGAGGCACACGATCCGGTTGGTGGTCTGTCCGAGCCAACTCGGGGCGAACGTTAAGGTCAGCAATCTTGAGCAGATGCTGCCGGAGGCTCGCTATGAGTATCTGATCGTCAATGACAGCGACATTCAGGTCGAGGCCGACTACCTTCGGCGTGTGATGGGCCCGCTCACGGACGCAGGCATCGGGATGGTCACTTGTCTTTATCGGGGCGTGGCCACGCCGACGCTCGGCTCGCGGTTGGAGTCGCTCGGCATTAGTACGGATTTCTGCGCCGGAGTGCTGGTCGCGCGACAACTGGAGGGGGGCCTGCGGTTTGGATTGGGTTCAACGCTCGCCTTCCGGCGCGGGGACCTGGAGCGCATCGGTGGATTCCACTCGCTGGTGGACTTCTTGGCGGACGACTACGAACTGGGGCGGCGGATCGCGGGATTGGGGTTGCGGATAATTCTTTCTGATGTGGTGGTCGAGACGCATCTTCCAAAGTACGATCTGACCGGGTTCCTGGCTCATCAGATTCGCTGGGCGCGGGGAGTGCGCGACTCGCGCAAGGGAGGGTATGTCGGACTGATTTCGACATTCGGCCTGACCTGGGCGCTGTTCAATTTGATCGTGTCGCACGCGGAGCCCTGGTCGTGGGCAGTACTCGGAGGAGTTGCGGTGTTGCGTTTCGCCGTCGCGCTGGCGGTGGGCAAAGGCGTGTTACAAGACCGGGCGCTGCTGAAGAATTTGTGGCTGCTCCCTGTGCGGGATCTGTTTGCAGTGTTCGTTTGGCTCGTAAGTTTTGCGGGGCACACGGTCACTTGGCGCGGAGACCGCTTTGAGCTGAAGGATGGACGGCTGGTGCGAATTATGTTGTAGTGCGGCCCATTCGGTCAGGCGGCCGAGCGCAACCCCAGCGGCTGAAGCCGCAAATCTTTTTGGCGCTGCGGCGCGCCTTGATTGCGCGCCCTTTCAAAACACGAACCCTGATACGAATCGTTTCCGCGGGCGAGCGACGGCCGGTGGGACGGCCGCGCTACTTTGAACTCGGGGCGGGCCGTTCCAGAGGCGCGATTTTTCCTCCCTTGCCGAAGCGGTAGGTCTCACCGCGCCAGTAGAATTTTCTGCTGGTGTAGCTCAAGGCCCAGGCCACGAAACCGAAGAAATCGCGCACGGGATAGAGCCAGCACAGCCAGATGGCGCGCGGGTCGCGGGTCACAAACCATCCCACGGCGATCGACTGAATGATGCGGTTCACACAGGCCAGGGCCAGCAGATCGACTCCAAGCTGCCAGCGGCCCAGCGCGGCAGCGGCGATGAATCCAAGAATCCCAAAGGGCATGGCATAGGTCAGGCTCGTGCCGGCATGTCCCAGGGGTCGCGAATAACGAGTGCTCTTCATCCAGCGCAACTGATCGCCGAGGGTGCGCAGAGGCGAACGGCTAGTCAGCACGTTGCGGACGATGTGGTGGGAGAGAATGACTTTGTATCCCTTCGCCCAGATGCGGTTCCCCAGTTCGAAATCGTCGGAGTAGTAGTCGGCCACGGCGGCGATGCCGCCGATCGCATCAATCGCATCGCGGCGCACGGCCATGGCGGGTCCCAGGGCGAACCGCATGCCCTCCATCATATCGGCGACCATCACTCCCGAAGACATCTCGACCGACAAGCCGAGAGCCTCGAGCCACGACCAGAAGTCCGACGCAGGAATGCCGCGATACATGCAGGTGACCAAGCCGGCCTTGGGATCAAGGAGCGGTGGAATCGCGTTGCGCAGAAAATCGGGCGTGACCCGGACATCGCTGTCGCTGATGATGAAGTAGGGACGCGACGAGGCTGCGATCATCTTGTCGAGAGCGAAAACTTTGGCGCTCGGCCAGGCCGGTGGACCAGACACGATCAGGCGGCTCGGGACGTTGGGGTAGCGCGCCCGTACTTCGTCCACGATTTTCCCTGCGGGATTGTCCGCGTCGCGGACTCCGAGAATCACTTCATAGTTTGGATAGTCTTGCTGAAAGAAACTCTCCAAATTAGTGGCCAGTTGTTCTTCCATGCCATGCACGGGTTTTAAAATCGTGACCGGCGGCAGCGAAGGGACAGGAGTTGCGCGGGCGTCGGCTTGAGCGATGCTCGCACGGCTCAGATGACGGGAGGTCGCGACCAGCGTCATGGCCAGATAGATGGTGGAGGTGAACGACCCGGCCAGCGCCAGCAGAAGAAGCGCCCGCCAAACAAGATCGACTCCATGAGCGCTAAGAACGCCTGGGATCATCTGGTAGGCACATCAGCGAAGGACGATTATAGCGTTGTCGCGGAACGTTTGTTTACTCGAAACCAGTGACAGAAATGGCTCACGGCTGGAGGTTGGTAAAGATTGCTTTCCCACCACTGCGCGCCAGCAAGAAGCGCTCCATCCCTGCCAGTTCTTTGGGATCTTCCTGGTCGGTCCAAAGAAAAACTCGGGCCGGGCCTGACCAGAGAGCGGCAAACGACTGCGGAGTTTCGAACACATGGGGCGCGTCCTGAAATTTTTCGCCGTACCAGAGATTGCCACTGGGCTCGTGCAAAACGCGCGCTGGCACATGCGTGTAGAAATTGAGGGTCGACGCCTGGTGGTACTCTCCGTCGATGACGATGAGATCGCCAGGCTGATATTTCTTCTGGATCGCCACCGCCAGGTCGTGCGACGAGAGAATCGGCGAAAACCTTGCAAACGAAACGTGCACACACGTGAGCAAAGCGACCATCATTAGCGACAGCGCGGCATTGCCCCAATCCGGGCGGCCCCGGCGCCGCATCCACCAGTTCAGAGTCGTGCCCAGCAATAAGGACAAAGCAGCACCCAGGAGCGGGCCGCGGAACATCCCTAGCGCCTGTGGGGTAAAGTCGAGTACGTGGCCCAGAGAGAAATCGTAATCCTGCGGATTCTTCTTCAGCAGGTCCGCTAGATCCACTCCTGACGGCGCCGGATGGGTAAGTGAAAGCAGAGCCAACCCCAGGGCTGCGGCAACCACGCACACCAGCATCAGGACCAGCGAGCCTATACGCCCGGCGCGCCGATCGGCTTCGCTCGCATCGGCCCCTGATTCGCGGGACAGCCATCCTCCTGTCAGCAACGCGATGCCCGGCAACGCGGGAATCGTGTAATACTCCTGCCGTGTGGAGAAGCTGAAGAACACGAGGATCACCAAAGCCCACAGCACAAAGAGAAGGTTCGCTTTCTGCAGCCGATCCATCGGCGCGCGCAACAGACGCCAACGGAGCGGGACTTCGCGCAACGCCTGTGGCAGAAAGACTGCCCATGGCACCAGCCACAGCACCAGGAAGGCCCAAAACAACACCAGTGGCACCGTGTCGTATCCCGGGGGCACACGCTTGTTAAGGAACCGCATGATGTGCTCATTGACGAAGTAAAACCAAAAGAATCCGCGGGCTTGGCCTTGGGCTGGGTTTCGGATGGCGGCCAGGATGTGCCAGGGCGCCGCCAGCACAAAAAAGACGAGCGTGCTGGAGATCAGCCGCAGTTTCAGCAGGTGGCGCAGGTTACCGGTCAGCAATAGGTAGAGGCCGATCGTGCCGATCGGGAACACAAGCCCGATCAGGCCTTTCGTGAGCACGTTGAGCGCGCACGCCGCGGCGAATCCCCAGCAGGTCAGACGCGACGGCGTCTCTTCCTCCAACGAATGCAGAAAAAAATAGTAGGAAATCGTCAGCCACAGCGCGACCAGCGCATCAGGAATCAGAAAACGGGTGAAGATGTAGGGCCCGATCGACGTCACCAGGACCACGCCCGACAGGAATCCTCCGCGTTCACCGAACGCGTAACCGCCGAGCGAGTAGGTCGCTAGAATCAGGGCAAGCAAGCCCAGCACAAGTGGCAGACGCGTGCTCCAGTCACTGATTCCAAACAGTTCGTAGCTGGCGGCCAGTCCCCAGTACATCAGCGGCGCTTTTTCCAGGTAGCGGAGACCGTTGGTGTACATGGTCACCCAGTCGTGGCGAAGCAGCATCTCGCGCGCCGCCTCGGCGTGGATCGTGTCCACGTCGTCGAGTAATGGCGGCGTGAAGATGCCCGCGAAGTAGATCGCCAGCCACAATCCGATGAGGATCATCAGCGATGCAGGAGCTGCCCGAAAGAGCGGAGTCCGATTCACTGGTGGCGTTGGAGTGCCAGCTTTGGGTTCCTGGCGGGCTGCTGAGGGATTCATGCGGTGTGGCGCAGCCTGATTATAGGGTCTGGAAACACGCTGATCAAACCGCTATCAGTGCGAAGGCGACTTCGTCATCTGGCCTGCGCCGCGAGTCAGTGCCTGGCGAACCTTGGCTGAGAGTTGTTTCAGTGTGTAGGGCTTTTGCAGAAAATTTGTTTCGAGATCGAACACTTTGTGGTCGAGCACGGTCTTTCCAGCATAGCCGGAGACGAACAGAAGCCGGGCGTCTGGCCGCAGGCGCGCGAGTTCTTTAGCCAGTTGTCCTCCGCTCATATTGGGCATGACAACGTCGGTGACGACGAGCTGAATTGGCGTGCCGTGGTTTCGAGCGACCGAGAGGGCATCGAGGCCATCCTTAGCTTCGAGGACGGTGTAACTGCGCAGCCGAAGGAATTCCGCGGCTGCTTTTCGAACCGCCGGCTCGTCTTCCACCAGGAGAATGGTCTCCGAACCTCCCGGAGCGGTCTCATACTTGACTCCTTCGCATTCATCGGCACGGCCGCTTCCGGATACGCAAGGCAAGTAAATCTTAAAAACGGTTCCCATGTCGGGCTCGCTGTAGGCCCAGATGAATCCCTTGTTCTGCTTCACGATCCCGTACACCGTGGCCAGCCCTAATCCCGTCCCCTGGGCCGACGGTTTGGTGGTGTAAAAGGGTTCGAAGATGTGCGGCAGGTGTTCGGGCGGAATTCCTGTGTCGTCGTCGGTGACCGTGATCAGCACATAGCGCCCCGGAGGAATCACGGCCGGTTTGCCGTCCGCGTAGTGCTCATCGAGGATCACATTGGAGGTTTCAATGCGGAGGTGTCCGCCTAGCGGCATGGCATCGCGCGCGTTGCAGGAGAGATTCATGAGGACTTGCTCGATCTGGAGGGGATCGAGCCGGACGCCTCCTAATCCGGGGCCGGGCACGAAACTGAACTCGATGTCCTCCCCGATAAGACGAGGTAGAGTTTTGGCGATATCGGCGATCACCTGGTTAAGGTCGGCCAGGCGCAGAGCGCGCGGCTGTTTCCGGCTGAAGGCCAGCAACTGGCGCGTCAGTTCCGCGGCGCGCCGGGCTGCCTGCAGAATCTCCTGAATCTTAGCGGCGAGCGACGGATTGCCCGGCACCTCGTCGAGCGCGAGCTCCGAATAGCCGGTGATGATGGTCAGCAAGTTATTAAAGTCATGTGCAACGCCGCCGGCCAGACGCCCGATCGCATCCATTTTTTGGGCTTGTACAGGCTGGGCCTCGAGCCGCAGACGTTCGGTAAGGTCCCGCCCATTGGCAACGAAATGCGTGATATGGCCTTGGCCATCGCGCACGGGGCAGATGCTCTCTTCCACGTAATACAGTTCGCCGTTCTTTTTGCGATTGACCAGAATTCCGCGGAAAACATTGCCCGCGAGAATGGTTCTCCAAGAGTTCCTGGTAAACCTCCGGACCCTGCTCCCCGGAGCGGAGAATGCGCGGGCTCTTCCCGCAGACTTCGTCGCGGGTGTAGCCGGTCAGGGCTTCAAACGCGGGGTTCACGTATTCGATGACTCCGCGACAGTCCGTCATCATCACGGTGTCGGCGGAGTGCTCGACTGCTTGTGAGAGTTTGCGCAAGGACTCCTCGGCCAGGTGTTGCCCCTTCTCCATAGAGTGCAGGGCCAGCGTGCTGCGAATGCTCCGGATCAGGGTCGCTCCGTCCAGTTGCGACTTGGAAACACAGTTCCACGTGCCCCCTTCGATGATTTCCGCGACGGTGTGTTCGTCGGCATGCTCGGTCAGAACGATATACGGGATGGACACCCCGATATGAAGAAGGTCGGCCAGAAGGTGGACAGCCCTCGCATCCCCGGTTTCATGTTCAAACAGAACCAGACCGTAGGGCCTTTCCTGCAGCATCGCGTTGGCTTCTTTGAGCGAGTGCGCATGTTCCAGTTCAGCCGAAAGCATGCTGCGCATGCGGTCCAGAATCTCGCGTATCAGGAAAAAGTCTTCCTCTTTCTTGCCTACCAGCAAGACGCGAAGGGGGGCAATGGCGGGTTTTACGACTGTTAGCACGGAACCTGCTCCTCTCTGGTTACTATCGGAACGTGGCGGGATTTGCTTCAGCGGATCACGGTTCATCTGATCCGGGACTTTTGGAATTCCGAAAACGGTCAACGGGTTCGATTCGGGACGGCGGGAGGCCTTTCTCCGGAATTTGGGCGAAGGTTCGACGGGCATTCCGGCAGTGATTGCTGGCCGGGTCGCCGATTCAGTAGCCTCCGGGAATGTAACAAAACAAAGACATGAGTTGTTATTTTCCGCCCCAACTCCGGTCAGGAGGCAGAAACGTCGCCCGTGACGGCTATCATTCGGACGGCAGGCTGCTTGTCATCGTTCTCCCATGACTCAGGCTGAGCGAATGTGATCTCGTCCCGGTCACGTGGGTTTTGGTCCCTGTTGTGCCCTGTCTGTTAACCAATCTGCAATCGCAGCGTCTAACATCAAGACGCCGGATGTTTGAAAGGCAGACTCTCAAAACATTGAGGGAACGCCAGACGGACATTCTGCGTATAGCACTCTGAGTGGGGTTCTGCCCCCCGCTGGAGGAATTGGGGAAGGTTTGTCCAACAATCAATCGTGCCCCTGCGCACTTGTGCTCTGGAGTTGCACCGGTTTCAACAGAGGCGCTGAAGCGAAATTGGCGCCGCGATCAATACAAGTCTAAAAATCTGGGGGATGTATGGAAAACGGGCAGAACGGAAACGGCTCAATCGGGCTCTCTGAGCGGTATGACGTGGGCCATGTGCAGGAAGTAATCAGGCAGGCGCACGGCGAACTGCGCCAATTGATGCAACAGCGCGCCGATGTCATGAAGCGGATAGGCACGGTCAAGCAGACCATCGCCGGGCTGGCTAATCTGTTCGGCGATGAGGTGTTAAGCGAAGAACTTATGGAACTGGTCGACCGCAAGAGCAGCGGCCGCCAGCCGGGCTTTACCAAGGCATGCAGAATGATCTTGATGGAAGCCGGCAGGGCCATGAGCGCCCGCGACATCTGCGAATACTTCCAGCAGAAAATGCCCCTGCTGCTGGCTCGCCACAAGGACCCAATGGCCTCCATCACAACTGTGCTCAACCGATTGGTAGAATACGGCGAAGCGCAGGCTGTGTTTTTGGGCAACGGCAGACGTGCGTGGCTTTGGGTTGCGGAGGCCCCTTCGCGAACCCCCGAGGAATCAGCAGATCCTAGCGGTGTAGGGGAACTGCGCTGCTAAGTCGAATTTCCGGACCGGCGAACGAACCTTCGCCGGCCCGACCTACCATTGTTTACTCGTTTGGTTACCTCTTACCCGGGAGGCAGCAGCATGCCCTTTTCCAGATGCCGGGTGACGTGGGAGTAGGAAGCTGCGTGCGGATCGTGAGTGACCATCACGATTGTTTTGTGGAAATCCTCATTCAGCCGCTTCAAAATCTCCAACACTTCGGTGGCCGAGTGACTGTCCAGATCACCGGTCGGCTCGTCGGCAAGCAATAAGGTGGGATCGCTGACGATTGCCCGCGCGATAGCCACGCGCTGCTCCTGGCCGCCGGAGAGCTGCTTGGGCAGATGGTTGATGCGGTCCTCAAGCCCGACCAGCTTCAGCGCGGTCACGACGTGGTCGCGGCGCTGCTGTGCGTTCAGCTTGGTCAGCAACAGCGGCAACTCTACATTTTCAAACGCGGTGAGCACAGGGATCAGGTTGAACGTCTGGAAGACGTAGCCGATGTGCTCATTGCGCCAGTGGGCAATCTTCGCGTCATTGAAGCGGAAAATATCCTGCCCCTGCACCAGCAGTTCACCCGACGTGGGGCGGTCGATGGCCGCGATCATGTTCAGCAGCGTTGTCTTGCCTGACCCGGAGGGCCCCATCAGGGCAAGGAATTCACCCTTGGCGATGTCGATCGACACATCGTCGAGCGCTGTCACCTGAAAGGCATCGCGCTTGAAAACCTTGCTGACGCCGTGGACCTGCACCACTTTGGTGCTTGTGGCAACGTTGTTTTGTGTAGCAGTGCTCATGATTGCCCCTTAATTTTGATTTTGTCTCCATCTTTCAAAGTTGGCGGCGCCGTGGTGATGACGCTCTCGCCTCCAACCAGCCCGTCGACCAGCGCTCCGTCGGCCCGCTGGCCCACGACGTGAACCTCGCGTGCCACGGCTTTTCCGTTGTAGGCGATCAACACAATCTTCTTGCCGTCGCGATCGCGAATCCCGGTTGACGGCACGAATACGCCCGACAGATCTTTCGTATTCTTCGGCCCGTCGTTGGCCAGGAAACGCACCGTTGCATTCATTTCCGGCCGCAACTGAATGTCGGGATACTTCCCCGGGTTCAGCACTTGCACTTTGACCTGGACAGTCGCTTTCTGGCGGTTCGCCTCAGGCGAGATCTGCGCGATCTGGCCGTCGTATTGCTTGTCGGGATAGGCATCGGTGGTCACCATCCCCTTCTGCGTGGGACCAAGTCGGGAGAAGTCCGCCTGCGCGATGTCGAGTTCGACCTGAAGATCGTTCAGGTCCGCGAGCGACACAACCGATCCCTGTGGTCCACCTGCAGCGGCGCTGGCGAACTGTGCGGTGATGAGCTCGCCCTTTTCCGCCGTGCGGTCGAGAATGGTGCCCGTCACAGGCGCGCGGATGACGGTTGCGTCCAATTGCGACTGGGCGTAGTCGAGTTGGCCTTGCGCCTGCATGAGCGCGCCCTGGGCGCGCGCGATTTCCTCTGCCCTGGGCCCAATCTTTGAGAGCTGGAAAGCTTTTTCAAGAGAATTCACGCGCTGCTGATCGGCTTCGAATTTCGCGGTGGCATCGTCCAATTGCTGGCGTGAAACCACGCCGCCGCTGGCTAGTTCTTTCGTGCGGTCGAGGGTCAGCTTGTCGTTCGCCAGCGTGGCCCGGGCTTCGTCGAGATTGTGTTGCGCCTGCTGGACTTCCTCTGGCCGCGAGCCGTGCTGCAGTTCGTCGAGATAGGCGCGCGCGTTGGCCACCGTACCCTTAGCCTGCTGGTAGGCCGCGCGGAACTCTTGACTTTCCAGACGTACGAGCACTTGACCTTCCTTAACCTTGTCGCCCTTCTCCACGCCGATCCACTCGAGACGGCCGGTAACTTTGGAGTTCACGTTGATGGTGTGATGGGCCACGATATAACCCGTTGCCGAGAGCACAGTTCCGCCCACGTCATTGCCGCTCGTCTGCGCGGACGCACGGACGACCTCGACTTCCGGCATGTCCGACGAGAACGCGCGGTAGGCCAAAGCGAACAGACCGAGCAGTACCACGAGAGCGATACCGCCGAGGATGTAGCGGCGCGCCCAAACGGGAGGCTCTCCGCCAGTGTCGCCACGCTGTGAGCGGTCGATGCGCAGGCTCTGCAGATCTTCGTGTTTCGTGTCAATCGCCATAAGAGTGTTTACGTTCCGGGGCCCTAGTTTGTTTCCCGCTTGACGAGTTCCCCTAACCGCGCAGAGCGCTCAGAATATTCTGCCGCGCGGCGTGCCACGCGGGAGCAAGCCCACCCACGAATCCCATGATGAGCGCGAACAGAATGGCATATCCCGCAACCTGCGGGGTGATGCGCAAGGCAAACACGACTTCGCTGAATGTAACTGCGTTCGAGGTGCCAGTTTGCATGCCGTTAAACGGAAGCATGAGCGCAATGCCTGCCGCCGCGCCCAACAATGCCAGCAGCAGAGACTCCAGCACAAAGGACGTCAGAATCGCGGGCCGCGAGAAGCCGATCACCCGCAGCGTCGCGATCTCGCGCCCGCGATAGGCCACCGCCGCATACATCGTGTTCATGGCAGCGAAAATCGATCCAATCGCCATGATGAAACCCACCACGAACCCGATCACCTTGATCGGTCCTCCGGAACTGGTCTGCTTGGCGTAGTAGTCGGTCTCGATGAATCCTTCGAGCTTGAGACGCTGGTCGTCGCTGACACGATTTTTGAGCGCCTCAGCGGCAATGGGATCGGTCGCACGCAAGTACGCCGATGCGAATCCGCCCTGGCGATCGAAATCCGAAGCCATCTGGTTTACATCGCCCCACACCTCAGACTCGTAGGCCGAGCCTCCGGCGTCAAACACTCCCACGACTTTCCATGATCCTTTGCCAAACTCCATGGTGTCGCCGATGTTGGCATGCGAAAAGCGATTCTGGATGGATTTGCTGACCACAACTTCCCGCTGCCCGGTGTGGAACCAGTCTCCCGCGACCAATTTGACGCCTGGATGGTCGCCCGGCCCGGACAACTGCCGCATTTCCAGTCCGTCGGGCATCATGCCGCGTACGGTTACGTTGACTTCACCGGTACCGTCTTTGCGCGGAAGGATGATTACGACGACCCACTCGCCTGAAGTCATCGGCTCGCCTTGTTTGTCTTTCGCGATGCCGGGAAGAGTTTTCAGCGTGGGGTAGAGCGAGGCATCGAAGCCGCCCGACAATTCCGCCTCTGAGCCCTTCCGTAGCACCAGCACGTTCAATGGATTGCCGCTGCTGACGAAAGCACGATTGAGCCCCGCGATGAGCGCCATCAGAAAGATCGCGGTCGTCACCGTGAGCGCGATGCCCAGAGCCGTCATGATGGTGAGGCCCTTGCGAAGCCTTAAATTGCGGATGTTGTAGCTAATCGGTATCGCCATAATTAGACTCTATCCCCGTAGCGCCGGCATCCTGCCCCCGCAGTGGCGGCGAGACGCCGCCACGACAGCCGCCGAGACGGCGGCGCTACTCAGCCGATGTGACGCAGTCCTTCCACGATGTTCATGTGCGACGCTCTGTAAGCCGGCAAATAGCCGCTCACTACTCCCAGGATCAAAGCCACCAGCAACGACAACCCAGCGGTAACCACATTCACTTTCATGTCAAGCGGGATGCCCAGCCCGATGAACCGGTGGGTCAACCCCGCAATCACGGGAATCGCGACCAAAACTCCGAGCAGTCCGCCGGCCAAAGCCAGGGCCACGGATTCGCTCACGAAGATGGACAGCACACGCTGGCGGGTGAAGCCAAGCGTCTTGAGCACGGCCACTTCGCGCGTCCGGCTGCGCACCGACATCGCCATGGTGTTAGCCGAAACCAGCATGATGGTAAATACCACCGCGCCGCAAATGCTAAGAATGAACGCCTTCACGTTGCCCAGCGAGGCGACGAAGCCCAACTGAAAGGCCTTTTCGCTTTCGGCTTTCGTCTGCAGCGGCGAATTATGGAACATGTCTTCGATTTCATGCGCGGCCCGCGCGACTTTATCGGGCGAGTCGATCTGGGCGGCATACCAGCCTGCCTGTCCCTTGAACCAAGGCACTGCTTCTTCCAGGTACTTGGCGTTGAAGTACAGAGCATTCTGAGGAGGATCGCGGTGATAAATCGCTCGAATCGTCAGATCGAGATTCGTCGGGAAAATATTGGCCTGCAACGTAATGCGGTCGCCAACCTTCCAGCCATACTTGTTCGCGAGCGTCACATCCACCAACGCGCCGGCCCGATCCTGTTGCCAGGCTTTTATTTGCTCGGGCGGGACAATCTTGTCCGATGCCACTTTCAGATATTCGTCGGGATCGGTTGCCATTTGAGCGAAGAAGTGTTCCGGACGATCGTCAATATAGCGGCCTCCGAACCAAGTAAGGGGCACAACCGACGTCACGCCTTGCACGCTGCGAATCTTGTCGCGGTAGTAGGCCGGCAAGAAAAACGCCAGCGAGACGCGGTCGCGGACGATCAGCCGCCGGGCCGCTTCCGGAGCAACCTGGTCCACATAAAACGAACGCCAGATACAAATCATCAGGGTCAGCAGCAGCAGGGAGAAGCTGATGCTGATCATCGTCAGCAGGCTCCGCCGCTTGTTGCGAAACGCATTGCGCACGACAAAACTGCCCAGCGTCATGACCTCACCCGATGTGGCGTAATCCGTCCACGATGTTTATTTGCGAAGCGTGATACGAGGGGAGAGCCGAACTCAGCAATCCCACCAACCCCGAGGTCAGCATGGCAGAAGCCCATATCCCCATCGTCACCTTCATGGGAAAGAAGCTGAAAAACTGCGGAGAATGAGTCAGGCCATAAACCAAGAACCAACCGAGGCCCGCACCGATCAGGCCGCCTGCCAGTGATAAAGCCACCGCTTCGCTGACGAATAGACCGAGCACACCCTGGCGAGTAAAGCCGAGAGTCTTCAAAACGGCCACTTCCCGCGTACGCTCGCGGATCGACATCGCCATCGTATTGGCCGACACGAGGAGCGTGGCGAAGACAACCGCGGAGCAGATACTCAGGATGAATGCCTTCACATTGCCCATCATGGCCACGAACTCCAGCCCAAACGCTTTCTCGCTTTCCGACTTGGTGGGCTGCGGCGAATTGCGAAACATATCGTCAATCGCCCCAGCGATCTTGCTCACATCTCCTGGAGACGCCGCCAGGATACTGAACGTGCCTGCTCGCCCCTTAAAGAATTCGACCGCTTCCTCCACATACTTGGCATTGAAGTAGACCGACTTGTTGTCAGGGTTGGAGTGGTAGATGCCGCGGATGTTCAGCTCAAGATTGATGGGATAGATGGTCCCCTGCAAAACAATGCGGTCACCCAGCTTCCAACCATACTTTGTCGCCAGGGCGGAATCGACGATTACCCCCTGACGATCGCGCTGCCATGCCGTTATCTGGTCCTCGGGCATTTGAATGTCGCGGTATGTCTTGAAGAATTCTTCCGGATCGGTGCCGAATTGTGCGAAAAAGTTCTCGGGTTTCTGGTCTTTGTAAATCCCGCCAAACCAGGATACCGGGATTACCGATACGACCCCAGGGATCGCCCGAATCTTCTCCCGGTAGAAGCCGGGCAGATTGAACGTGAGCGAAACGCGGTGCCGGACCACCAGCCTTTCGGCCGATTCAGCGCTGCCCTGGTCGAGATAGAAAGCCCGCCAGATCGTCATCATCAGGGTCAACAAGAGTAGTGAGAAAGCGATGCTCAATACCGTCAGAATGCTGCGACGCTTGTTGCGGAACGCGTTCTTGGTGACGAACCGGGTCAATGTCATGAGCAAACTCCAGGGAGAACCGCGGGCCGGGCGCGGGAGGTTGGCACCTCCCACGCTGACCAGAATAGACGAAGGAGCGCCCCCTCCACAACCGCGCCGGATCGAATTCTTGGGCTCAACGGGTCTCGCTTTCGTCTTAAATGTATCCTTCTCCACTCGAGCCGACGTCACAAGTGGAGATCGTCATCAGAGCGAGATGACAAATGTCATCCAAAGCCACACATAACAAATAGAACCGCTGCGCAGTCGTGAAGTTACGCTGCGATTCCGGCGCTCCAGCCATGGCAGGGTCCAGGCTGGCTCGCTCGCACTCTCTACTAGCTACTAGCTGAAATGGCCCTCGTCGGCCGAGGGGCCGTAAATCGCCGGCACCGAGGCTTCATTAAGCCTTAAGTAGACGGTTAACTGTCCCCGATGATGGGCGAGATGGCTGAAAACAGAGTCCGCAATCATGACGTGGCGAGGATTCTCACTGACTACGTGGTCGCCGACCTTGAACTTCCAGGTCGTCATGAGATGTTCATCGGTCGTGCTGCGTAAGGCTTCGCGTGCCTCGGCGACGGCGGCATCGAGAGCGGCTACCAGTTCGTTGCGCTTGCACCATTCCAGCGGCTTGAATTTCGCGGCTGCGGGCGACTTGAGATCCAGTTCGTCCTGCTTGACCATCGACACCACCCACGACGGCATAGTCGCGACCAGTGACGCCAGGTAGCCGAGCGGCATTGATTTCGGATGCGGCTTCCAGTCGTTGTGTCCTTCGGGCAGACGTTCGAGGGTGAGGCGTGAACTGGCGGCTTCTCTTTCCAGTTCCTCCAAGAACAGATCGGTAAGCGTCATGGTTCTTCTCCTGCGCGATTTGCCTTGCTGGCTGAATCGACAACCGGAACCGTAACAGGCATTGAGGACAGATTCAGTCCTCGATCTATGGCACAATAGCGCCAGTGCTCAACACCTCAGCTCGGTTGCTTCGGCTATTGTCTTTGTTTCAGGCTCGGCGGTACTGGTCCGGCGCTGATCTGGCGGGGCGGCTCGACGTCACCGCGCGAACCCTGCGCCGCGATGTCGACCGCCTGCGCAGCCTGGGATATCCGGTGCATTCGACCACCGGGACATCCGGAGGCTATCAACTGGGTGCGGGCGCAAACCTGCCTCCGCTGCTGCTCGACGATGACGAAGCCGTGGCAGTGGCGCTCGGACTACGCACCGCGGCCAGCGGCAGTGTCGGAGGTATCGAAGAGGCGTCGGTGCGCGCGCTGCTGAAACTAGAGCAGGTATTGCCTCCGCGTTTGCGCCAGCGCGTCGCTGCACTCCATGGATTCATCGTGCCGCTGGGGAGCCGAGGTCCGACGGTCGACGCGGAACGCCTGTCAGCCCTCGCTGGCGCCTGCCGCGATCTTGAAGGGATCCGCTTTCTCTACCACGACCGTACCGGCGCGCCCAGTGGGCGAGCCGTAGAACCGCACCGGCTCGTGCACACCGGATATCGCTGGTATCTCGTGGCCTGGGATCTGGCTCGCAAAGACTGGCGAACCTTTCGAGTCGACCGCATCGCCGGCAAGCTGAAGACTTCGACGCGATTCACGCCACGAAAGCCGCCGGGGGGAGACTTCGCTGCTTTTGTTTCCAAATCACTGGCGAGCGTGCCCTATCCCATTCGCGCGCGGATGACTTTGCACGCTCCGGTCGAGGCCATCGCCAAGCGAGTGCCGCCTTCTGCGGGCACGCTCGAAGCCATCGACGAACACTCTTGTATGCTCCACACCGGCTCCCATTCCCTCGAGGGCCTGACGATCCACTTGATGCTACTCGGAGTGGACTTCCAGGTCCACGAGCCTCCGCAGTTGATCGATCACATGCGCCGGTTGGCAGAGCGTCTGAGATCGGCCAGCAGCTAGTCGTTTCGCTCGAAGCCGCTGCGCCATCCTTACTTTGGTAACTCGAACCCGGCCCGGCACAGCGATATCCTACGCACACCCGATCCCTGGGGGCTCCGCTGGCCGAGGCTCGTTCGTGGCGATGCGAATGGCTCGCGGTGCATGGAGTACCAAAGAAAATGCCTACGAAAATCGGCCACTTCGAAATATCAAGCGAGTTGGCGAAGTCCCCCACAGGGGCGGTGTACAAGGCCAACGATCCCGAGAGCGGGCAAACGGTTGCCCTGAAAGCCATTCAGCTGAGTGCCTTCGGCGAAGGCGCGGTGGGGCTGGAACAGGCCCTGTTGGCCGAGGCGGAGAAGACCAAGATTCTGAGCAGTCCCAACATTACGCCGGTCTTTGGCGCGGGTGAAATCGACGGCCAGTTCTGCGCCACCATGGAATACGTGCAAGGCAACAGCATTGCCACGATGCTGGCGCGTAAAGAAGGATTTTCCATCTGGGACCTGCTCGACATCGGACGGCAATTGTGCAGCGGCCTCGACCACGCAGCGTCGCACAACATTGTTCATTACAGCCTGGAACCAGCCAAGATCATGTGTGGCTGGGATGGGACTGTCAAGATTCTCAGCTTCGGCGTCTCAAGCGTCGGCAATTTTGTGCAGCACGTGACGGAAGGACTACCGACCGTTCTGCACTACATGTCGCCGGAGCAGGTGCAGGGCCAGGCGATGGACGCACGCTCGAATCTGTTCAGCCTGGGCGCGATGTTCTACGAGATGGTGACGGAGCGGAAGGCATTCGATCGCGACGACATGGAATCGTTACGGCAGAGCATTGTGGAGAGCACACCGGTTCCGCCCATTCATGTGAATCCAAAAGTGCACCCGCTGCTCAGCGATCTGATCATGAAGGCGCTGTCGAAGGATCCGGCCGAGCGCTACCAACGCGGCCGCGACCTGCTCGACGATCTGGAGAAGTGCAAAGAGTCAAAAAGCCTTGCGGCCAAGAAACCCGAGCCTCCCAAAGGCGCGGCGATTCCAGACAAGGCCAAGGCTGCAGCGCAATCGAAGTTTGTGACACCGGCTTCAAACAAACCCAGCGCCAAAGCATCCGCTCCCGGAGTTTCTGGCGTGGCACGTCCATCAACTGCAGCGCCTTCCGCCAAGCCCGGTGTGGCAAAGCCTGGTGTGGTACGACCTGCAGGGAGTGCAACACCGGCCGCGTCATCACAATCAAGACCGGCGACGCTGGCGAAGCCGACTTCAACGCTTGCCGTTCCGAAGGCGGCTGCTGCCGCGGCGGGAGTCGGCTCGGATGCTACGCCGCATTCCTCAGTTCCGGACATTGACCTGTCGGACCAGTTCATAACCGCAAGCGTGAAAGCGACTATGGCTGCGGCCGGACAACCACCAGCCTCGATGTCTTCGGTGGTTGCGGATGAGCCTGAGGTCGAAACCTTCGAGCCACAGGTCGAGACATTCGAACCGCAAGCGGACGACGGCCCGAAAATCGCTGTCGATCCGATGATGGCCGAAGGCACCCAGGTGGGAACCAGCGGCACTAGCTTTTCCGACATCGCCGAACTGCCGCCGCTGAAAGAAGCGTACGTAGCGCCGCCGCCACCGGTGCCGTCCTCCTACCAGCCAGTGCCCGAGACAGCGTCATCGCCCACGGTGTTTTCCGGCATCGCGAAGCACGACGAGAAACCCAAAGTGCAGCCGCGCGAGGTGGCCGAAAAAGCGATAAAAGAAATCAAGAACGTGCCTCCCAAGCTCCTGGGCTATGCCTTGGGCGGCGCCGCCGTGCTGATTCTCGTGATCGGCATTGGGGTAACAATTTACATCCACAGTCAGAACGGTGACGACGACTCCAGCTCCGGACGGTCAGCCTCGGTAGCGGCGACTCCGGCACAGCCAACAGCTGCGCCGCAGCCTTCGGCTAGCAGCGAGCCGACTCCCGCAGCAGGCGAGCCCCAGGCAACGGAAGAGGAGACTCCCGCCACGCGCCCCGTGGCAAGCGCGAAGTCACGCAATGCAAAGAAGAAAGCGGCTTCGGCCCCGGCACCGATGATCATTCCTGGGCAGGTGGCGGTCGATTCCACGCCGCAGGGCGCCCAGGCGCAGGTCGATGGACGAACCGATTCGAGCTACATGACTCCGTTTGCACTGACCAACCTTCAACCTGGGCAGCACACGATTACGGTCAGTAAGCCGGGATATTCCACGGACACGCGTACGGTCACGGTCACCTCCGGCAATCGGGCTACGGTTGTCGTCCACCTGTCGCAGCTGATGGCAACGGTCGTGGTCTCGAGCGACCCTGCCGGCGCCAACGTTTATGTGGATGGTCGCGACACGGGCACGAAAACCCCGTCGCAGGTCAGCGTGGATAAAGGGCAGCATGTGGTCCTGGTCCGCAAGATGGGATATATCGACGAGACCATGAACGCTCAGTTCGTGCTGGGGCAGACTTTCAACTTTGCGCCGACCTTACGGCCTCTCGGCAATGTGGATAACATCCGGACCGTTGGAAAAATGTCGAAGCTGTTCGGCGGCAAAGGCGCACAGCCGGGGCAGACAGTGGTGAGCATCCGCACGCAGCCGAAGGGCGCGCAGGTGGCAATCAACCAGCACATCATCGAGAAGAATTCTCCGTTCGACGTCGCGCTCGATCCCGGCAACTACGTCATCGACATTACGCTTACCGGATATGCGCCGGTGCACAAAGTCATCACTGCCGATAAAGGCGGCAAGGTGGTGGTTGACGAAGTTCTGCAGCCGCAGTAAGAGTGAGGGCGCCTCGGCTTCACCAATTGAAACCCTGCTTGCGCTCTTCGCTCTGCTAGTTTTGTCGAACTATCTTTAACGAAGGACTTCGTTCCGAGTAGTTTTCCCTCTGAGCTTTCCGTTCCATACAAACAAACGTCTGTGGAAAAGCCTCTTTTCCGTTCACACAGCTGTGCGGTTCATTTCATGTTCATTTCATTCCCGTGCAACCTTCGTGAAACATTTGGCGGGTAAGGTTCCTCCATCCCGGGGCAAGGACGTGCGCGTGCCGGCAAGAAATGCGGCCGCAGTGTGGGGTACTGGGCCCGACGGGGACAGGAGGATTTTGATGATAGAAAAGCTGAAGTCCGAAGCTCCCAGGAAGACGATGGCGCTGCTACTGGCGTTGACCACAGCCCTGGGACCAACCGTCATGCCCGCGTTTGCCGCTTCCAAGCCGGCGTCGAATCTTGCGGATGCGACGGCAACGGCGACGCCGATCAAGCACCTGGTTGTGATCTTCCAGGAGAATGTCTCCTTCGACCATTACTTCGGAACCTACCCGGTCGCAACCAATCCTTCCGGGCAACCGCGTTTCGTCGCTTCCCCAAACACGCCGACGGTAAACGGCCTCAGCAACGCGTTGCTTAACTTCAATCCCAACCTCAATCCTGCCAATGGCTTCGGAGCTTCGAATCCTTTTCGGCTCGACCGTTCGCAAGCAGTGACCTCGGACCAGGATCATGACTACCTGGCCGAGCAACTGGCATTTGACGCCGGAGTCATGGACCAGTTTCCGGCAAACACGGGATCGGGCGGGAGCAGCATCGTGATGGGCTACTATGACGGCAATACGGTAACCGCATTGTGGAACTATGCCCAGAATTTTGCTATGAGCGACAACTCTTATGGCACGACCTTCGGGCCCTCAACGCCGGGAGTAATCAACCTGGTGTCTGGGCAGACCAACGGAGTTACGGCTACGTTGAACGGGACGGGCAACGAAGTCAACGGCGGAAGTGATAATTCGCTCACCGTGATCGGCGACCCTGACCCGATCGGGGATGTTTGCTCGAATCCCACACGTAATCAGGTCACGATGGGCAGCAAGAATATCGGCGATCTGCTCAGCGCCGCAGGCGTGACTTGGGGATCGTTCATGGGCGGTTTCAATCTCTCGACCGTCAATGCCAATGGCTCGACTGGATGCACCCGAAGTTCAGCCGGACTTGCTGGAACCACCAGCGACTACATCCCACACCACTCTTTCTTCAACTACTACGCATCCACGGCAAACCTGGCGCACACGCGTCCTGCGTCACTGGCCGAGATCGGCAACGCCGGGCCAGCGAACCATCAGTATGACCTGCAGGATTTCTTCGCCGCAGCCGCCGCGGGCAATTTCCCCGCCGTGAGCTTCCTGAAGGCCCAGGCCTACCAGGACGGACACGCGGGTTACTCCGATCCCCTGGACGAGCAGACCTTCCTCGTCAAGACGATCAACTTTCTCGAAAAGTTGCCTTCGTGGAGCAGCACCGCGGTGGTGGTCATGTACGATGACTCTGACGGATGGTACGACCACCAGATGGGGCCAATCGTCAACCCTTCGACGGGCCCGTCTGACGGTCTCTCTGGACCAGGTGCCTGCGGCACCTCACCCCTCTCGTTGCCGGGGCTGAACCCAGCTAACACCAACGCACTGGGCCGTTGCGGTTACGGACCACGGCTGCCGCTGCTGGTGATCTCCCCCTGGGCCAGGCGTAACTTCGTGGATAACACCGTTACCGATCAGAGTTCGATCATCCGATTTGTCGAAGACAACTGGCTGGGCGGAACCCGGATTGGCAACGGTTCCTTCGACGGAATCGCCAGTTCCATAAGCCAAATGTTCAATTTCCAGAGCGGGGGGCATAGCCGCCGTCTCTTCCTGAATCCGAGCACGGGTGAGCCGGTGGACTGATCAGGCTAGAGAGGAAAAGGGCATGCGAAGCGATTCGCATGCCCTCTCTGATTGATTGTCCGTTCGCTTAGTGCGGCAGCTTGAAGCTGATCGTCACCTGCGTCGTGATCTCGACCGGTTCGCCGTTGAGCAGATAAGGCTTGTACTTCCATTGTTTGACTGCGTCAATGGCGGCCCGCGTCAACTGGGAATCGCCCTTCAGGACTTTTACACTGGTAATGTCACCGGCTTTAGAGATGGTTGCCGCCAATTCGACGACGCCCTCAACGTGCATCGCCATGGCAGTCCTGGGATAGACCGGCTGAACTTTCTTCATCAGCAATCCCTGCGATACACCCTGGGAAATATTCACCTTCTGAAGGATTGGCTGGGGCCCAGTCGGAGAGGTATCGACCAGGTTTGAAAGCGCCCCGCCAGAGCCAGTGGCGGCCATCCCGATAACGTTCGGAGCTGGAGTATCTGGAGCCGCAGGGGCCGATCGAAGCGCCGGAACCGCGCCACCTTTCACGACGAGTGGCGTCTCAGCGGGTTTGGTGGAAGAGGCGGATTTGCTTGTTGGTGACAGCGAATTTGTCGGCGGGGTCCGGGCTTCCGGTGGAGTACTTGCTTCGTTAGCAGTTTCGTTATTCCCTGACGTCGCTGTTGGCTGGGCATCGATTGTTGCGGGAAGCGCAGCGGGATGCGAACTGGGCACGGGTATCGATGCGGCAGGCTTCGGGGGTGCAGGCTGGGCGCTGTTCAACGTGGCTGTCGACGGCGTCGAGACCGCGGGCAACTGACCGGCAGGTTGGCTGGCGCGTCCCTGGAAATGCGACCATGCGACGTATAGACCCGCTGCAACCAGCACGGCTGCGGCGATCCCCAGTAAAATCTTCTTGCTCCCGCCACCGGATTCCTCGGCAGTGGCAGCTCCGCCAAAGGTGAATGACGGTGCGGCCGATGGCTCAGATACGACTGGCGAATGGGTGGTGGTCGAAGCGGGCTTCGCGTTCTGCGCAGGCCCCGCAGGCTTCTCGAAGAGTTCCTCGGCTTTGTGGGGGCTGGGCGGAATTACTTGGGGAACAGGGACAACCGGAGTTTCTCGTGCCGGAGCGGGTGCGCTGGCGGTTCCTCCGCCAAAGCTACCCACAGGACCTTCCGGCGCACCGACGAAGACAGGCCGAGTGGCAGAAACAGGAGTCGGAGCCACTGGCGGCTTCGGCGCGGATGATGCTGGCGGAGTAATCTTGTTGACCGCAGGTGGTGTCACGGGCGCTTTCGCAGCTGCAGCGGCCGAGATGCGAGCGGCATCGTCGATTTCGCTCTGCGGAGCCAAGCCCGAACTCGCTGCTGCCTGGGCCTCGGCGACGCTGATCACTGGTTTGGGCGCCGGCGGCGGCACCGGGCGCGCAACTACCGTGGCGGCGGGCACAACTGTGGCCGCCGGTTTCGCGGGGGGAAGGGGTCTGGTGGGAGCGGGCTTCGCGGGCTGCCCAGCTGCGGCGGCGGCCGGTGGAGTCGCAGCAGGCGGCGCAGCCTCGGGTATTGTCGTCGCTTGCGCTGCTGGTTTTCCCGGCTCACCCTTACGCAAGAGTCCACGAGCTACGCGCAAAGTTCCCTTGGATTGTTCGACGTTAATGGGTTTGGTCAGGACGAGGTTGGCTCCGATGCGAAACGCCTTCGCCACCCCGGCCTGACCTTCCACTATGGCCACGGCAAGCGACGCCTGGTTTGACGTCGAATTGCGCGCGCTTTTGAACAACAATGTGGCGTTTTGCTCGTTATCGCAGTCCACCACGAGAGCGTCGAAATGCTGGCTCATCAACTTCTTCACTGCAGCGAAGGGTTCTGTGCAGGCCTCGACGCTGAACTCCAGCTCGCCTAAGACCTGCGTCAAAATGCGAGCGGTTTTGTCATCGGGACAGAAGAGAAGAGCTTGGAAAGCCATACCAAAGCCATCGTAGGTAACAGGCGTAAGACCCAGCAAGTTACGCTGGTAATTCGAGTCATGTTGATTTCTTGGCGGGCTCTGCGAGCCGGGAGAGGCGGTTTGCAAGAGGGCGGATTCGCGGTCGCATACAATGGCCCTCCATGCGCTTACCGCTGTGGATCAAGATCGCCTGGACGGCGTGGCTGATCGTCTGGGCTCCGGTGTATTGGAAGCAGTATGGGCCACAGAATTTTCTCTTCTTCTGCGACATCGGGAATGTACTGATCGGCATCGGCCTGTGGCTGGAGAGTGCGCTGGCGTTCTCCTGGGCGGCGTGCGGATTACTGTTATTCCAGACGCTTTACACTATCGATCTTGGCGGCGCTCTGCTAACCGGCCACCACACTATTGGGGGCACGGAATACATGTTCGATCCCGGCCTGCCGCTCTTCATCCGCCTGCTGAGCCTGTTTCACGTGGTGACTCCTCCGCTGCTGCTGTGGGCGATCTGGCGGCTGGGCTACGACTGGCGCGGTTGGCAGCTACAAACGTTGACCGCGTGGATCGTGGTGCCGATCAATTATTACTGGCATCCCGAGATGGATGTGAACTGGGCTCGGGGACCGTTTTTCCATGAGCAGCACGGCATGCCGGGGTGGTTGTACCTTGCCGTCTATTTAGTCGCTGTGCCTCTGCTCGTTTACTTGCCGACGCACTTGTTTCTGAGCTGGCTCGCGCGCCGATGGCGAGGCTAGGTTCTTTTGCCCGCTCCACCAATGTCGTCCCTGCCCGCAAACACCGAGATCCCTCGTTGCACTCGGGACGACAGACCGCTCTGAGATACACCAACCGTGAAAACGGCCTAGCGCAACTTGCCTTGGTCATCTGCAGGGTGGCGCAGAGCCGACTCCTGCGGGGGGTAATCAATCGACCCACGAAACGATGAGATGTCCTTTTCGCGGAAGTCTGGGAATGGCAATTGCTTCCCTTCCCGTAACTCCTCAATCTTCTTCACGGCGCTGTCGGCTTTCTCTTTTGCCAGACCCGCCTCGCGTTTGATGTAGAGAGTCTGGGCCGGAAGCGCGAGACCGCTACCGGAATCTTCGACAATATCCAGCATTCGCAACAGCAGATCCTCGCGGATGGCGGCATATTCGTTATAGTCCCGCGTGAGGATGTAAGAAAAAACTTCGAGGGTCAGAGAAATACCGGCGATATCGATGAGGCGCACGCGAACGGTATTGCTTTCGACGCGGGCATGGCTGTAGAGGAGACGGCGAGTTTCCGCGAGCACGTAGCGGACGTGGTCAGACTTGCTTTCGGAACTCAATCCGAGTTTTGTCGTGAACAGGATCTTGTCGCGGCGACTGAGATTCTCAATGTTTATCGTTGCGACGGTGCCGTTGGGAATCGCCAGCAGCGTGCGCTCATCGGTGCGAACGCGCGTGGACCGCAATCCGATGTCTTCTACCGTCCCCGTGCGGTCGCCGAAGCGGCAAACGTCACCGACGCGAATGGCTTCGTCGCCGAGGACGGAGACTCCGCCAAATAGATTCTCGATTGTCTTCTGGGCGCCGAAGCCGATTGCCAGGCCGCCGATACCAAGGCCGGCGAGCGCTGTGCTCATGTCGAAGCCGAGCCTTCCCAGCACCGCCATCACGCCGGCAACGAAAATGGCCGCCTTTATGATTCGTTCCCCCAGCACCATGAGCGATCCAGTGCCAGTGTTGCCGCGGGCAAGCGCCCGATTGCGCACGCGCCACAACGACCAGCGAACCGCTCGCCAGGAGATCCATGTTCCGCTAACAATGAGCGCGACCGAAGTGACTTCGTAGTAGTAATGCCGCGGCAACAGCGGCATGCGCAGGTTGTAGGCGATGGCCTGATGAACGAAGGTTCCAGCCAACAGCCAGGCCGGACCCGAAACCGAGCGCCAGTTGGCTACATCCGCGTGGCCGCGTCTCCGTGCCCACCAGCGCAACGGGATCTCCAGAATCACCAGCACAAGCCAACCGGCGCCGGCCGCGATCGGCACTGCCACCAGCAGTGCGAGCCACTGCCACAAAGGCATCCCGCCGAACTGATGCTTAACCAGCACGCTAGGAAGTTTGTGCTCGACTTGGCGCGCTTGGACCTGTTCGTAGAGTTCGGGAATCCTGGACAATGTGTCGGAGGAGATTAACCAAATCTTGCCTGAGCTGGGATCAGCGACCCGCACCAGATCGAGGTCGACTTCCACGTCGCCCGCTGACATCGTTCCGACCTTCTGATGTCCCGGGGGTACGCCTTCCTGTGGAGTACCCTCCGGCTGAGTGCTGACGCCCCGCAAACTCCCGGCGAAGGCATTGTCCATTGCGTACTTCAGTTTGGAGGCAAGTTGCTCGCCATCGGTCTGACGGTGCGCCACGCTCATCTCCAGATATTGCGCAGCGATGCCGTTATCGCCGTTCTGCGCGGCTTGGAGAAATCCCAGTACGGTTCCCGATGGCGTTGTGCGGTTCAACGGATCGATGGGCGTGTTGGATGGGCTGACCGGCTTGGAGGAGGGTTGCAGGACCTGGCCGAGGGAAGTCTGGGCCAGCGCCGGCAAGCTAACGGCGAAACAGAGAACAGAAATCCAGAGCGCGCGAGGAAAGGAAGGCATCGTCTTCTCTCCCGTTCGACTGTGCGTGCGCTTCGGGGTGAAGTCGTGCGCGTCGAAAAGAGTGAGACATCATCTTATCGGAACCGCACCTGCGAAACACTCGGGGGAAGGGGCCGGCCCCTTCATCCTCGCTTTGGGCGGTAGATGTCCGTACTCGTGCCGAAGAAAACTTCGGCGGACTCCATGATAGTTTCGGAAAGCGTCGGGTGAGGATGAATGGTTAGAGCCACATCGCGAGCGAGCGCCGCCATTTCAATGGCAAGCACGCCTTCGGCGATCAACTCACCAGCGCCGGCGCCGACAATGCCGACGCCCAGCAAACGTTCAGTCTTCGGATCGAAGATGAGCTTGGTCATGCCGTCGGGGCGATCGAGGGTGATGGCGCGACCGGAGGCAGCCCAGGGAAATCTGGCTACTTGGATCTCACGGTTTTCCTTTTGGGCCTCGGTTTCGGTCAAACCGCACCACGCGATTTCGGGATCGGTAAATACGACCGCAGGAATGGCATTGGGCTCGAACGCGACTTTGTGTCCGGCGATGGCCTCGACGGCGACGCGGCCTTCATGCATAGCTTTGTGAGCAAGCATCGGCTCACCGACGACATCGCCGATCGCATAGATCCCGGGATCATCGGTTTGCAGCTGCTTGTTCACCTGGATGAAACCGCGAGGGCCAACTTGCGCGCTGGTCTTTTCGAGACCGGGGATTTCTGAGTTCGGCTTGCGGCCAACCGATACCAACACCCGATCGAATACTTGCTCGCGCTCTTTGACCTCGGGCCCATCAAACGTGGCGCGGATGCCGCTGCCTTCGTCTTTGACCGCCGCCACTGTCGTATTGAGCTGGATTCCGGCAAACATTTTTTCCAGCCGCTTGTGCAGAGGCGCGACCAAGTCACGATCAGCTCCGGGCAACAGTCCGGGCAGCATTTCAACCACCGTGACGCGGGTGCCCAGCGCGGCATACACCGTCCCTAGTTCGAGGCCTATGTATCCGCCGCCAACGACTAGGAGCGTGCCGGGGATGTCTTCGAGATTCAGAGCGCCGGTGGAATCCATCATGCGCGGCGACTCAAGCTTTAGGGTAGGGACGATGGCCGGGCGTGATCCGGTCGCGAGGATGATATGGTCGAAGGTGAGCGATTCTTGTGTGTTGTCGGACTTTGTGATCCGCAGCGTGGTCGAATTCTCGAACGCGGCGCGACCCTGCACGTAGTGCACCTTCCGCTGCTTGGAGAGAACGCCGAGCCCCCCGGTCAGCTTCTTGACCACGCTTTCTTTCCAAGTGCGCAGGCGTGCCAGGTCGATTTTCGGCGCCGCAAATTCGATTCCCCAAGCTTTGGCCTGGTGCGACTCTTCGAGCAGCTTGGCCACGTGTAGCAATGCCTTAGACGGGATGCAGCCGCGGTAGAGGCAGACGCCACCGGGATTCACCTCGGGATCGATCAGTGTGACGGTCATGCCAAGATCGGCGGCGAGAAACGCAGCGGCGTATCCTCCGGGACCGCCCCCGACAACTGCAATGTTCAACGATTGGGATTCAGTCATGTGAGTGAAAAAGGTTTCAGAGTTTCAAGGTTTCAGAGTTTCAAGGTTGAAAAGCGACACCACCCTGATTTCCTCATCCCTGCACCGACAGCAGGAACGGCTGCTCAAAGGCTTCGGCGATCCAGCGCAGGAAGCGGGCTGCATCGGCGCCGTCAATCAAGCGGTGATCGTAGGAGAGCGATAGCGGCAGAATCAGTCGCGGCTCGAACTTTCCGTTGATCCACTCCGGCTCGATGCGCGAGCGCGAAAGGCCGAGGATAGCGACCTCCGGGTGATTGACGATCGGCGTGAAACCGACGCCGCCGATGCCGCCGAGATTTGTAATGGTGAATGTACCGCCTTCCATTTCTCCGGGCGTGAGCTTCTTGTCGCGCGCCTTCTTCGAGAGCTGCGACAATTCGACTGCCAGTTCGACGATATTCTTCTTATCTACATCGCGGATGACCGGAACGAGCAGGCCGCGGTCGGTGTCCGTAGCAACGCCGATGTGGATGTACTGCTTGTAGACGATTTCTTCTTTCTCGATGTCGATGCTGGCATTGAACTGCGGGAAAACCTTCAGCGCCGCTGCGCAGACTTTCAGCGCGATCGCCGTGACCGTCATCTTGCCGCCCGCTTCTTCGGCCTTGGGGGCAAAGCGGGCACGCAACTGCTCGAGTTCTGTGGTGTCGGCGCGATCTTGCTGGGTTACGTGCGGAATCGTGATCCACGATTCCGCCAAATGCTCGGCTGTTTTGCGGCGAACGCCACGCATCGAGACGCGCTCGATCTTGCCCCACTTGGCGAAGTCCGGCAGCTGGGGCGTGGCGAAGTGGCCGGCGCGCAGTGGCGCCTGCGATGCGACCGCGGCGGCCGACAGCAGCGCCTTCGCGTAGGCCTTGACGTCGTCTTCGCTGATGCGGCCTCCGGGACCCGTGCCTTTTACGTCGTAGATGTCGACGCCAACTTCGCGCGCCAGGCGCCGCACATGCGGCGCGGCCGGAATCGGCTGGCGATGCTCGGTCCCGGCGACCTTGCCCAGTTGCACGGGCATGCTGAATTGTGCGGGTGCGGGCTGGGGCTGGTCTGGAGGGAGCGCCTGTTCTTCGGTCTTCCCTTCGGCGCGGATCGCCGCCTGAAATGCCAGGCGTGCTCCGTGCTGTCCCGAAACGTGCTCAACAGGCGCGTTGCGGGAGCGGGTCGCTTCGGGTTTCGCGGGCGCTCCGCCTTCCAGCGTAAAGATGACTTGCCCAACCTTGATTTTCTCGCCTTCTTTGACTTTCACTTCCTTGACGACGCCGCTCACCGACGATGGCACTTCGACCACAGCCTTGTCGGTTTCAAGCTCCATGACGGGTTGGCCTTCGGCGACCTTGGTGCCTGCTGAGATCATCAGGCGCACCAGATCGCCTTGGGAAATGTTCTCGCCGAGTTCGGGCAGCTTAAACTCGCTGGCGCCGGCGGTGGGCGCAAACGTGGCGCTGGAGGCGGCGGCAGGGGCCACGGGAGCTGGTGCAGGCGGAGCCGCCGTTCGGTCTTGCTGAGCGGGAACTGGCGCTTCCGCAGCGGCTGGGCTCGAGACCGCAGAAGATTTCGCCTCTGCACCGTCCACGGTGAAGATCACCTGGCCGACCCTGATCTTGTCGCCTTCCTTGACGCGAATCTCCTGTATGGTTCCGCTCACTGACGACGGGACTTCGACAACTGCCTTGTCGGTCTCGAGTTCCATCACCGACTGGCCCGCGCTGACCGCGGCGCCGGGCGCAACCATCAGGCGCACCAAGTCACCCTGTTCGATGTTCTCGCCTAATTCCGGGAGTTTGAATTCAATCACCGCGTCGATTTCCTTTTCTAACCCAGTATTTGACCTATTGCCGGCGTCATCCCGACCGGAGCCGCTTTTCAGGCGGAGGGAGGGATCTCGGTTGCACGACCGCTGCCCACGCCTAATCCGAGATTCCTCGCCCCGCTGGAGAAAACGCGGGGCTTCGGATTGACACCTCACACGACCGACGATGCAACTTAACGATGCTGCTTAGCTGATCGCCGGGTTTGCTTTTTCCGGATTGATCCCCAGTTCCTGAATGGCGCGCTTTACTACATCCGTGCCGATTTTCTTCTCGCGCGCGAGCCCTCCCAGAGTCGCGAGCACGATGTGCTTGGCGTCAACTTCGAAAAAATCACGCAGCGCAACCCGGCTCTCGCTGCGCCCGAAGCCATCGGTCCCGAGAGAGACGAGTTGGCCGGGCACCCACTTTGTCAGGCTCTCGGGCAGGATCTTCATGTAATCGGACGCCGCAATGAACGGCCCTTGCGCATCTTTTAGAGTCTCGGTGACATAAGGAACCTTCGCTGTCTCTGCGGGATGCAGCAGGTTCCAGCGCTCGCAATCGTTGGCGTTGCGATACAGTTCCTTGTAGCTGGTGACGCTCCAGACGTCGGCCGCGACGCCGTATTTCTCTTCCAGAATCTGCTGCGCCTTCAGCACCTCGAACATGATCGCCCCGCTGCCCAGCAATTGCGCACGTAACTTGGCGTCACTCTTGGCCGAAACTTTGAAGCGGTATAGCCCCTTCAGGACTCCTTCGCGAACGTTACCGACTTGCGGCATTTCCGGCATCGCCAAGGGTTCGTTACCGACCGTCAAATAGTAGAAGATCGATTCCTGATCGACATACATCCGCTTAATGCCTTCCTGAATGATGATGGCAATCTCGTAAGCGAACGCAGGATCGTAGGCCAGCAGATTCGGCACGGGAAGCGCCAGCACATGGCTGTGACCGTCTTGGTGCTGCAGGCCCTCGCCAGCCAGCGTAGTGCGTCCCGCAGTACCGCCGACCAGAAATCCGTGGCACCGCATGTCGGCAGCCGCCCAGATCAGATCGCCGATGCGCTGGAAGCCGAACATGGAGTAATAGATGAAGAATGGGATCGTGTTGATGCCGTGGTTCGAATACGCCGTGCCCGCCGCGATGAACGAGCACATCGAACCCGACTCGGTGATGCCTTCTTCGAGAATCTGCCCATTCTTGGCTTCTTTGTAATAGAGCAGCGTGTCCATGTCGACGGGCTCGTAATTCTGCCCGACGCTGGAATAGATCCCGACCTGGCGGAACAGAGCTTCCATGCCGAACGTGCGGGCTTCGTCGGGGACGATAGGCACGACGTACTTGCCGAGTTCAGGGTCACGCAGCAACTTGGCCAGCAACCGCACGAAGACCATGGTGGTCGAGACTTCGCGGCCGTCGGTGCCCTTGTGGAACTCCTCGAAATGCGAATCGGGGAAGGGCTTCAGCGGCGTGGCGCGAACTTTGCGCTGCGGCATGTATCCACCGAGTTGCTGCCGCCGCGCCTGCATGTACTTGATTTCGGGACTGTCGTCGGACGGGCGGTAGAAGGGAGCGTTGTGCAGTTCATCGTCGGGAATCGGGATTCCGAAACGCGAGCGGAACATCTCCAGTTCTTCGTCGTTCAGTTTTTTCTGCTGGTGGGTGATGTTCTTGCCCTCGCCCGCTTCCCCGAGCCCATAGCCTTTGATGGTTTTCGCGAGAACGATGGTGGGCTGGCCGGTGTGGTCGACGGCAGCCCGGAAGGCAGCGTGAACCTTTATCGGATCATGGCCGCCCAGCCGCATGCGGGCCAGTTGCTCGTCGGAGAGATGTTCGACCATCTTCAACAGGCGCGGATCGCTGCCGAACAAGTTCTGGCGGAAGTAGGCTCCGCTCTCGACAAAATATTTCTGGTATTGCCCGTCGCTGATCTCACCGAGACGCCGCACCAGCAGGCCGTCGCGGTCGTTCTGGATCAGGTTGTCCCAGTCGGAGCCCCAGATGCACTTAATGACGTTCCACCCCGCACCGCGGAAAATCGCTTCCAGTTCCTGGATGATTTTTCCGTTGCCACGCACGGGGCCGTCGAGACGCTGCAGGTTGCAGTTCACGACAAAAATCAGGTTGTCGAGCCTTTCGCGTGACGCCAGCGTGATCGAGCCGAGCGATTCGGGTTCGTCCATTTCGCCATCGCCCAGAAACGCCCAGACTTTGCCGCCGGTGCTCTGCTTCAGTCCGCGATTCTCGAGGTATTTGATGAAACGCGCGTGGTAAATCGCCTGAATCGGACCCAGGCCCATTGAGACGGTCGGGAACTCCCAGAAGTCGGGCATGAGCCAAGGATGTGGGTACGAACTCAGTCCGCCACCGGGTTTCAGCTCGCGGCGAAAGTTCTGCAGTTTTTCCTTGGGGATGCGGCCTTCCAGATATGCGCGCGAATACATGCCGGGCGCGGCATGTCCCTGAAAGTAAACCACGTCGCGGTCGCCGTTTTCGGTCTGTGCCCGCAAGAAATGATTGAACGCCACTTCATACAACGTGGCCGCCGAGGCGAATGTCGAGATATGTCCGCCGATGCCTTCCTGAATTTTGTTGGCGCGAACCACCATGGCCAGCGCGTTCCAGCGCACCAGGCTCTTGATGCGACGCTCCATCTCCTGGCTACCGGGAAACGGAGCCTGCTGCCGCACCGGAATCGTGTTCTGGTAGGGAGTGGTCGCCGAAAAAGGCAGGTTGATGCCGGCTTCGCGCCGGGCGTGCAGAGCTAACTGCTGCAGCAGGCGGCCGGCCCGGTTGGGACCGCCCTTGGACAGGACATAATCCAGGGAGTCGACCCATTCCCTGGTTTCTAAAACTTCCGAGCCGTCGGTTTCCGTCTGAGCCACGTCTGGTTTCTCCGTCGTAGAATGCGCAATACTTCATCATAAAGCAATCGCCGGGATTCTTGCTGGGCCAACAGAAGGAGCGGGGGAGATTCCTGCGGGCGGACGATCTGAAAGGGTTTGTGCCGCGATTACGCGCCAGAGGGCCGATGAGTCGCGCCGGATCTGCTGGCTCGAACAATGGCGCCACCAACCACGATTACGAGCGGATCCGATAAGCGCCACGGCAAGTTCCAAAGGTACGAGTCGTCTCCGGTTGTGGTCACGACCCAGACGGTGGCGACGACAGCCATCGCGCAGAGGACAAGCCCCAACGTCATCGTGGCGATCATTTCTCGACCTTTCGCGGCCAGTGCAACGATGCAACCAACGACTGCTGAGCCGATGAGGTATTCGATCCACAGTCCCTTCAACACCCAGAGGTATGCCTGGAAATGATTGGACCAGTACATCAGGTATCTGTCGGTGACCGCCATCAACAGCTTGTCGGGCAAGCCATGGGCAAGTCTCAGGAGCAGAAATCCTCCGAGTATGATCGCGGTAGTGGACCAGGGTGCGCTACGGAATCCGGCGCCGAAGAGATGTGCTACGGTCTTCGCGGTCTGCCGCCAAAACCAGCGCCGGGCGAGGGCGAGTCCCGACTTCGACGCGAGGTCGGAGAATTCCTCAAGCAGGTCGCCGACGATCGATTCTTCATCGGCAGACGTGAATAGATTCACGAGCCAGGTTGCAAGCTGCGGCGGTTGTAGAGGAGCTGCGTGGGAGGTCATGCGTAGCTCCGGCTAAGGTCGAGGCCTTCGGACATAGCGTGCTGCGCGCGTTGGGCGCGGCCCACCACCGCCACTCCTCTTGCGGTGACTCGGAAGAATCGTTTCGAACGTCCGCCGCGTTCCGGCGTGGGATCGCCGCGGTGGGACTTGACGTATCCTTTCGCCTCCAGCCGATCAAGGGTGGCATAAACGGCGCCGATGGAGACCTCACGCTTGGTGCGGAATTCGATCTCTTGTCGGACTGTGACGCCATAGGCTCGGTCTTCCAGCCGTAGGAGCGCCAGGACGATAATGTGTTCGAATTCGCCGAGATAGTCGCGGACAGGCATTATCTATACAATATAGAGTAAATAGTCGCGGGTCAAACTGTTTGCTCTGGCTGCCGGCAGCAACGCGGCTGGTTTAGAATCGCTTCCACCTGGATGTTCTGCGCAGGAGGATTCCATGCTACGGATCGTGCTGTTGTTGGCGGTGGTTGTGGCGCTGGTGGTGCTGGTTCCGCGGCTGTTGTCGCGATCGGCAACTCCGGCGGAAGGAAGCGTCGCCCCCGATTTCACGCTGCCTTCGCAGGAAGGCTCATCCGTGAGCCTGAAGGACTATCGCGGCAAGTGGGTGGTTCTTTACTTCTATCCCAAAGACCAGACGCCGGGCTGTACCCGTGAAGCCCATAACTTTCAGGCCGACCAGACGAAATATGCCGAGCGCAACGCCGTCGTGCTCGGGGTCAGCATCGACAGCGTGGACTCGCACAAGAAGTTCTGCGCCAAGGAAGGCTTGAACTTCAAATTGCTGGCCGACACCGACCACAAGGTGAGCGACTCCTTCGGTTCGCTGACGAATCTGGGTCTGGTGAAATTTGCCAACCGGCACACGTTCCTCATTGATCCCAACGGCAAGATTGCCAAGACCTACACCAGTGTGGATCCGGTCAAGCACAGCGCGGAAGTTTTGGCGGAACTAGACGCGCTGCAGAAGGCTGGAGCGAAGGCCCCGGCAAGTCATCCATTGTAGCCCGCCAACGCCGCGTCTTCCGCCTGATAGTCGAATTGCGCCAGGAACGTGACGGCCGGCGGATTTTCCCGCTGCCAGCGTATCGTCCGCCGGACCGCCTCCTCAATCGCTATTGGCTCCTCGTACCCCAGTTCGTGGCGGATGCGCGCCGAACTCGCTGTCCAATGTTGCGCGGCATTGCCGGGCTTGAGCAGGTCGCGCGGTGTACGCTCCACCGGCAGGACGACGAACTCCCCCTCCCACCCCATTTCGCCGGCGATCTTGCGCGCCCACTCCAGTTCGCTGAACGATGGCTCCTCGCACACGTTATAGACATGCCGTGCAGCTCGATCATCGGTGGCCGCAAGCGCAATGGCCCAGGCCACGTTCTCCACGTAACCCCGCGGCGAGCGCCAGGCGGCTATCGTTTCGGGGAAGATGATGTGGCGCCGTCCATCGGCAATCCGTTTGACGACGGGGTAGAAACGATGCAGCGGATCGCCGGGTCCGTAGACCATCGGCAATCGAAGCACGGTGCCAGGAAGTTCGCGGTCGTTCATCACCACGCGCTCCGCCGGAATCTTGTCGTAATCGTCGGTCGCCCAGGTGAAAACCTTGCGCAAGAGCTGCATGCTCTCGGGTGAGTAGGGATGCAGATTTTGCCGCAGCTCCGACTCTTCAGTAAGCGGCACCTCCTGCAGCGGCCCGCTCTCGGTGCCGTGCAAGATCCCCGCCGCGCGATACACGTCAATGCTGCTCAGCATGACCACGCGCCGCGTCGCGCCACGGAAGACGTTCATCAGGTCTTCCGCCTGCGGGCCAGAACTGAGGACCAGGTCGATCACGACATCGGGACCAAAGCGCTTCAGTTCCTCAGCGGCGACGTCGAGTTGGTTACGGTCGCCCCGAATCTCGACCACGCCTGCGGGTGCCTCCGTCGTGCCGCGGTGAAACACCGCCACCGCGTGTCCTCGCCGTCTGAGAGCGGCCACCGTGAACCGCCCAATGAAACCATTGCCCCCAATTAGAAGAATACGCATAGGGCGACTGACTCATTTAGCAATCGAACTTGCGATGTGTTCGCGCGGTAGCCTATTGCGCACGACGTAGTACTCGTTGATCGGACGGTCGTCGGTCAGGGCAGGAGTGTTTGGTGATCCGGCGATCAATTGATCCAACGTCGACTCTCCCTTGAGCAGGTCACTGAGCCGGTCCTCCGCCGCATCGATGGGCCCATCCGCTGATGGCTCATCCCACTCCGTAAGATCGCGCACCGCGTCGGCGGGCATTCGCCGCACCAACTCCTCAGGACTACCCTGGGGGATTGGACGATCGCTACATAAATAGTGGATGCCAAATTCGTCCGGAAATGCCCGCACATACGGAAAAGAATTGCGCAGCGAACGCGTAACGGCAGCGACGTCGACGGCATCCTCGTCCGTCGTGGTGGGTAACCACTGCTGCAAAATCCCTCCCGAACGTAATCGGCGCCGCGCCACCTGGTAGAACTCCTCGGAGTAGAGCAAACTTGATGCTGCTGCTTGTAGAGGAGGCGGCGGGTCAACCGTGATGACGTCAAATTGCTGATCGGTACGTTCAAGAAAGCGACGGCCATCGTCGATCACAACATGAGACAGGGGCGATTCCAAAACCGCGTCTCCGTCGCTGTGGTAATAGCTGAACAGGCGTGGAACGCTGGGCACTAACTCCACGGCGGTTACAGGAATGCCCCACGAGTGCAGCGATCGGAACGTTGTGCCCATGCCAAAGCAAATCACCAGCGCGTTCTGCGGTGGCCGGTCGAGAAAGGCTAAGGGGAGATGCGCCATCACCTTGGTGATCACCGTCAGGCTGGTCATGCCAAAGCCATTCACCAGCAGCCGTTTGCGCATCCCCTCGCCGATGGCGATCACGGTCGCCGTAGGATCGCGAAGCACTTTGCGCTTGCCATAGTTCTCCTCGTAACTTCTGCCGGTCACGATGATCGCGGCTGCTATCGCTAGCGCGGCGTAGATGGCTGACCGAGTCGCGAATCGAAGGTTTGCTCTGGGACGGAGTGGGGCTAGTCCCACGATCACCCACGGCACGGTCAACAGCACGAGGGCCCACTTCTCGCTCAGGAAGGGTAGAAGTACGAACCCGCTCACTAACGGTCCGAGGATGCAGCCTGCAACATTGACCGCATAAGCGGTCCCCGCCCGCGCCGGATTGCCCGTCGAAAAACGATCTACCAGCATCGGAGTAATGAACCCCAGCAGCCCGGTAAAAAGCGGGACACCTAAAACCAGCCGCGGCAGGCGTGCCATGTGCAGCTCGGGATTCGTCGCGAGGAGCGGTAGCAAAGCGAACACTGCGAGGGCACTCCAGACCACCGGATTCTCGCGCGTCCACCGCCTGCTCCAAAACCGATAGGCGATCGCTCCCCAGAAAGTGGCCAACAGGTAGACACCGAGGATCGACGCGAAGGTGTAGACCACTGTGCCGTAGTAGGGCGTGTAGGACCGAACCCAAACCACTTCCATCGCCATACAGGTCAGCCCGCTCAGGAACAGCAAGGCGAGGATTGCACCGCCTCCCGAAGCAGGGACGGTCGACGGTCCCGCCTGGAGAGAAGTGGCGGGCGAAATTCTCGGCGCTCTTCGTGACAGCGCGAATGCCGACAGAGCGATCAGACCGTTGCAGACTGCGCCAACTTTCAGTGTCCCACGAAATCCCAGGAGTTCGATCAAGAGCAACGGAATCGAGGTTCCGATCACCGCGCCCGCGACATTGGCGGTGTAGAGGTAGCTGAACGAGCGTCGTGATTCCGCCGGCAGGGTTTGACCGATCGCCTGCATCGCGACTGGGACGGTGGCGCCCATCAGCGTGCACCAGGGAAGCAGCGTAATGGCCACCCACAGGCCAGCCAGCCAGTAGTACGCCATCGAGGAAGACAAACCAGAATGCTCAAGAATGCGCCGCCCGAGCACCAACTCGTAAGACACGAAAATTCCCGACACCCCGATCATCAACTCAATGAGTCCGTACACGCGCAACGCGGAGAGGCGACCAGCGCCGTTGGACCGGCCCAGCCATTCGCCGCTGGCCCACGAACCTACACCAAGTCCAGCCATAAATACGGAAAGAACAATAGAAACCATGGCGGTGGTTACCCCGAACTGGGCCATGGACAACCGCAACCAGACCAGTTCGTACAAAACGCTGCAAAATCCTGAGAGGAAGAAGAAGAGAAAGTACCAGGTCAAGAATTAAGATCTCCGATCGGCCCCAGATCGCCTTTGTCACCGGGTTCGGGAAGAGTTTAGAGACATTAGCGGAAGCAAGCAAGTTTGCGGGAGCATGTACTCACTAAGAGTCGCATGAATCCGTTTCCAGTTCGTTGCCTCTCCGTTCCCCAGGGAGTCATGAAGTGCTATGCTTCCGCTCATGAACAACGACAACCGTTCTGTCAGCGACGTCGGCGGAACACCGGGCGGTCTCGGCATCTTTCTGCTCGGTTTTGCGATGGCTTGCGTCGGAGGCTTCCTGATCACGCACCAAGTCAGCGTGGTGGGCTCCTACTGGAGCTTTTGGGGAGGCAGCAGTTTTGGCATCACGCTCCTGCCTATGTTGTTCGGCGTCGGCATTCTTTTCTGGAACGGCAAGAGCACCATCGGATGGCTGCTCACGGTGGCTGGAGCGCTGTTCATCTTCGCCGGCATCATCGCTAATCTCCACATCTATTTCCAACCGACAAGTCTGTTCAATACCATGGTGATGTTGATCTTGCTGGTCGGTGGGCTGGTACTGATCGCTCGATCGCTGCGACCGCATAGCCCGAAGCAAAGCCAGTAAGAATTCTGCAAACATCACTTCGCCAAGTGCAATATTTCACGCTTCTCCCGCCGTTGACATCACCTCTCGTACGACATAGCATCCTTGGTTACCTGCTGCGAGGGATCGTCCTTGTGGCCGGGTTAGCGGCTGTTTGCAGGGCAGGCACCCACCCCACGCGTAACTATGCCAAAGCGCTCATTTTCAGTACCATACCGACAAAAGAAGATTCATGGTCCGTTCGTCGGGAAACTGTTGGGCGCACGTGTACGTATCAGAACAGTAGGGAGCGCCAGCTATGAGCAATAAGTTCATCGATAGCATCAAGCACGTCATCATCGAAGACGACGACCCCAAGGCAGAAGGCAAACCGCAGGCCCACTCGCAGGCTCCCGAGTCTGCGCCAGCCACGGCGGCGGTAGTATCGGCGCCTCCCGCCGTTTCGTATCCGGCGATGAGTGTTCAGCCGATGAGTGAAGAAGTCGAGCACGTCTACCAGAAGATTCTGGCGAAGACGAATTTCGAGTCGACTCAGGTCGCTGCAACTATTCATAAGTATCTTGATCCGCTCTCGGCGATTCCTTCGCTCGATGAACGCACCCGCTTCAGAACGGCTGTGGTTCAGGCCAAGGCCCAGGAAGGGCTCACGCAGGAAAAAATTCTCGCCACGTTCGACGGCTTGAAAGTCGCGCTACAAAATGAACAAGAGTCGTTCGCAGCTTCTGCCGAGGCGACCAAGCAGCGCGAGATTAATGACCGCCAGAAGCACGTGCAGGAAGTCACCGACGCGATCGCGCAGAAGCAAAAAGAGATCGCACAACTCCAGCAACGTTTGTCAGAAATGACGACCGAACTGGTGGGCGCGCAAGGCAAGATCCAGCGCGCCGAATCGCAATTCACCATCGCGGCCCAGCGCCGCGCGCTCGAGATCGATCAGGAGAAGGCAAAGTACCTCAGTCTTCTCCAGGGATGAAAAACCATGAGCATCACACCGTCCGCTCCGAATCTTGGTCAGGACTTGAAGTCTTTCTGGTCGCGGCCCGAAGGCAAAACCGGAATGATTTTCATCGTGCTCGCCGCGGCTGCGTTGGTCTATGGCTGGGGCCAGATTGTGCCCTTCATCGTTTCGATGCTGGCCGACACCTTGCACATGGTTTATCTCGCGGCGATTCTGGGTGCGATTCTGTTCGTGGTTTTCAGCAGCCGCACCCACCTGATGTTCCGACTGCTGATGCGTGCCATCACCGGGATGATCATCAACATTGATCCCATCGGCATTTTGAAAGATCACCTGTCGCAGATGCGCAAACGGCGCGACGTGATGTCGCAGCAGATCTCGAACGTCAGTGGCCAGATCCAGTACCTGAAAGACATCATCAATAAGAATCTGGCTTTGGCCAACGAGAATATGCGACTGGCCGCTCACGCCAAGAAGATCGCCACCACCACGGCCGACCAGAACGAGCAACTCCGCATGGCGCTGCAGATGAAGGCCAAGGCGAATCAGGCAGGGCGGCTGCAGAAGTCGAACCTCAGCTATCAGCAACTGCTGGGCAAGCTGCAGAATATTTACGACCTGCTGAGCAAATGGGCGGTTCACATCGACTTCTATATCGAAGACACCGACAACGAAGTCAAGCAGGCGGAAATCGAGTACAAGACCATCAACACCGCCTATCGCGCCTATCGCACTGCGTTGGCCGTGATCAAAGGCACGGGCGACGAGAAAGAACTCTACAACGAAACCATGGAGAAGCTCGCCGAAGAAGCTGGCCGCAAACTGGGCGAGATGGAAGACTTCCAACGCCTGGCGCAGAACTTCATGGATACCATCGATCTGGAAAATGGCGCCGTCGAAACCGAGGCTCTCGAAAAGCTCGACGCCTACGAACAGAAACTGCTGACCTCGGGCGCTACCGACACGCCGTTCCTGCTGCCGGGAGCAACGGCCGCGCCAGTTCCGGTTCCGGTCAAGAAGACGGGCGACGCGCCGAGTCCAGCCAAGAGCGCGAGCGATTACGGCGACATGTTTAAGTAGGTCGATTTCTAGGCGAAGTTTGGATCCGGGGAGGAATAGCTAACATGGCACGTCTGAAGACAGGCCCTAAGATCATTCTTATTCTCCTGCTCGTCGTAGGTTTTGTGTTTGGACTGCGCAAGGCTGCCGAACTCGGATGGATTCCAACTCCCGGCGTGATGAAAGCTCTGGTGCCGGAGAAGGCCGCCCTGCCGGATGTCAAGGAAGCGCTGGTGCAAAATGTGGAACCCGCGCCCCTGCCCGCTTCGACTGGGGCGAATGTGCGCGCCACGCTGATCCGTGGCGAAATCTGGGAATGGAACGCGCAGATCAATATGATCTACGCCAACGGCGGGGCCAGCACGACCAAGGGCTCGCTGATGGAAAAGCATGGCGTCAACCTGTCTCTCATCCGTCAGGATGACACCGGCAAGATGCAGGAAGACCTTATTGCCTGCGCGCGCGAAATCTCGAACGGCTCGGCCCAATGCTCCAACGGTGCTAATTTCGTGGTCATCATGGGCGATGGCTCGGGCCAGTTTTTGGCCGCGGTCAACCCGCAACTGAAGAAGCTCGGACCCGAATTCCAGGCGAAGGTGGTCGGCGCCACCGGCTACAGTCGCGGCGAAGACTCGCTCATGGCGCCTCCCGAAGTAAAAAGCAATCCGCAGGCAGCAAAAGGATTGTTGGTCGAAGGCGTGTTGCGAGACGGCGACTGGAATATCGCGCAGAAGTGGGAAGGCGACAACGGCATCAAGAACAATCCCGACGAAAAGACCTGGGACCCGGACGCCGTCAACTGGCTCAATGCTTCCGACTACAACGTAGCTGCTGCGGACTACGTCGCCGGCAAATGCGACGACCGCAAAGTCGTAAAAGACGGGCATCTCACCGGAGAAACGAAGCATGTCTGCGTCAATGCGGTCGTGACCTGGACGCCGGGCGATGTGACCATCGCCAAAGGTAAGGGCGGCCTGATCAAAGTGGTCAGTTCGAAACAATATCGTTCGCAGATGCCGGCCGTGATTCTCGGCCCCAAGAATTATTTTGAACGCAATCGTGCCGAAATCGAGGGCCTGCTGGCAGCAACGTTCGAAGCCGGCGACCAGGTCAAAGCATTTGATCAGGTGCTGCACAAAGCATCGGCGATCAGCGCCAAAGTCTACAACGATCAGGATGAAGCCTACTGGTACAAGTACTACAAGGGCGTCACCGAGACCGATGCCCAGGGCCTGAGAGTCGATCTTGGCGGATCGACCGTGAACAACCTCGCGGACAATCTGATTTTGTTCGGCCTCGAGCCCGGCACCAACGATAACTTCCGCTCCACCTACACGGTCTTCGCCAATATCGCGACCCAGCAGTATCCAGCGCTCTTCAAAGACACACCCATCCCGGACGTAAAGGACATTGAAGACAAGTCGTACATCACTGGCGCGCAGGCGCGCATGAGCAGCGGCGGAGCCGAGGGCGAAGCGCCGCAATACGCCGCCAACGAGAGCGGCCCGGTGGTCTCGAAGCGTTCGTATTCCATCAACTTCGATACGGGCAAGGCGACCTTCACAACGGAAGGTGCTCGCACTATGCAGGAACTGAAGGATTCCCTCGCCATCACCGGGCTGTTCATTCAGGTCGACGGCTACACCGACAACACGGGCAGTGAGCAAGTGAATCAAGCCCTGTCGGACGCGCGCGCTGGGGCGGTCAAAGACTGGCTGCAGAAGCACGCTCCGCGCAACTTCCCCGACAACCGTTTCAAGATCGCCGGGCACGGATCGCAGAACCCGGTAGCGACCAATGAAACGGTCGCCGGAAAGGCCGCCAACCGCCGCGTGGAAATCACGCTGCTCGGCAGCTAAGCGTCACAGATACCGGGCTGTTATTCCGAGGAGCGTAGCGACGAAGAATCTGCTGTCTGCCGGCGGAATACGAAAGCAGATTTCTCCCTTCGCTCGAAATGACAAGGCAAACATGAACCAGGCGATTGAGGTCCTATCACCCAACAAGGTGATCTCGAAGCAAACGGTACGGTGGCTGGTCGGACTCCAGTTGGTGATGCTGTTTTTCATCTGGGTCTTCTCGCCCAGCGTCTTCCTCCCCAGGCCCAAAGAAGTCTTCCAGGCACTCAGCGAAATGTGGATGCAGGGCCTGGGCGGCGAACTGATCACTAGCTTCTACCTCAACCTACAGGCCATCGCGCTGTCGACTGTGCTGTCGCTGTTGATGGCCTACCTCACAGTCATTCCGTTTTTTCGCCCGATCGTAAACCTGCTCAGCAAACTGCGTTTCCTCTCCATGGTCGGCCTGACGTTCTTCTTCACCCTCATGGCCAGCACCGGACACGAACTCAAATTGTTCTTGCTGGTCTTCTCGGTATCGGTGTTCTTCGTCACCGGAATGGCTGAAGTCGTCGCCAGCATTCCCAAAGAAAAGTTCGATCTGGCGCGCACCTTACGCATGAGCGAGTGGCGTGTAGTCTACGAAGTGGTCGTGCTCGGCCAGGCCGACAAGGCCTTTGAAGTGCTCCGTCAGAACGCGGCCATGGGATGGATGATGCTGACCATGGTCGAGGGCATCTCCCGCTCGGAAGGCGGCGTGGGCGCAATGCTGCTCAACCAGAACAAGCATTTTCATCTCAGCGCCGTGTTCGCTATTCAGCTCACCATACTTGTGCTGGGCCTGGGGCAGGACTACGCCATCGGCCTGCTGCGAAACATTTTCTGCCCCTACGCTGATCTGACTCTGGAGCGAACCTAGAAAAGCATGCTGACCTATAGCTACGGAAAAACGCTGCTCAAGGTGGAGGACGTCTCTCTCGAATATGACGGCCGTCCCATCCTGAAGCACGTCAGCGCGGAGATTAAAGACATCATCTGCCCCGGTCGTGTGCAGGGGCAGGTTGTCGGATTTCTTGGTCCCAGCGGCATCGGCAAGACACAGTTATTCCGCATCATCGCCGGACTCAACGAGCCAACCTCCGGCCGCGTCAGCATCAACGGCCAAGACCGTCCCGTGCAGGCTGGCGAAGTCGGAGTCGTGTCCCAGAATTACCCTCTGTTCGAACACCGCACCGTGATGTCGAACCTTCTGCTCGCGGCCAAGCAAAAGGAAAAAGACGACAAGACCGCTCACGACAAGGTCGTCCAATATCTGACCGAGTTCGACCTGCTCGACAAAGCGCGCCTCTACCCTGTGCAACTATCCGGTGGACAACGCCAGCGCTGCGCCATCATCCAGCAAATCCTCTGCTCCGACCACTTTTTGTTGATGGACGAACCTTTCAGCGGCCTCGACCTGCTCATGCTGGAAAAAACCAGCGAACTCATTCAGCAGGTCGCGAACATGGACGAACTCAACACCATTATCGTGGTCACGCACGACATCACCGCCGCCTCCGCGGTGGCCGACCACCTCTGGTTAATGGGCCGCGACCACGACGCTAGCGGCAGACCGCTGCCGGGCGCGCACATCGTTGAAACCTACGACTTGATCGAGCGCGATCTCTGCTGGCATCCCCAGATCATCACCCAGCCGCGCTTCATGGACTTTGTGCGCGAAGTGAAAGAGCGTTTCCGCAGCCTGTAACCCGGATCGCTAATCTCCCGATCGAAGAACTAAGCAGGCAACATTCAACGAGTGGAATTCATCTTCATCTGACACTGCTTGACTTGACGAGAGACGCGCAAGCGCGCCACTCTGGTTTGCAAGTCAGAAATCAACCAGGTCTGAAAAAGCGTAAAGCTCAGTCAAGGAAAGAATGGTCATCCAGAGTGAACCCATAGTCTGGCCCGGGAGGCCCTATCCACTGGGCGCCAACTGGGACGGAGAAGGTGTTAATTTTGCCCTATTTTCCGAGCATGCGGAGTCGGTAGAACTCTGTTTATTTGACCAGAGCGGCCGACGGGAACTGCATCGCGTACGAGTCACAGAGCAGACCGATCAGGTCTGGCACTGCTACTTGCCTGAAGCGCGGCCCGGACTGATCTATGGATATCGCGTCCGCGGGCCCTACGATCCAGCCAAAGGACATCGTTTCAATCATCACAAGCTCCTGCTCGATGTATACGCCAAGCAGATCGTGGGCGATCTGAAGTGGAGCGACGCACACTTCGGATATCGTGTCGGACACCGACTTGGGGACCTTTCTTTCGACCGTCGCGACAGTGCTCCCGGAATGCTGAAGGCGATGGTGATCGATCCGGCGTTTACGTGGGGGACGGACCGTGCTCCGCGCACTCCCTGGCACAAGAGTGTGATCTACGAGATGCACGTAAAGGGATTTACATTTCGGCACCCACGGGTTCCGGAGCCGTTGCGTGGAACGTATGCCGGACTGACCACCGCGGCGGTGATTGATCATCTTCTGAAGCTCGGCGTCACTGCGATCGAGCTTATGCCCGTGCACTATTTCATCGACGATCGACAGTTGGTGGAGAAGGGCCTGCGCAACTATTGGGGATACAACACGATTGGATTCTTCGCGCCTGAGTCGCGCTACCTGCGGACGGGTTCAATCAGCGAGTTCAAGACGATGGTCAAGACGATGCACTCGGCCGGCATCGAGGTAATTCTCGACGTGGTATACAACCATACGGCGGAGGGCAATCAACTCGGCCCGACGCTTTCGTTTCGGGGCATCGACAATATTGTTTACTATCGCACTGTCCCTGACAACCAGCGCTACTACGTAGACTATACCGGCACGGGAAACTCGCTGAATATGCGGCATCCGCGGGTGCTGCAGCTGATTATGGACAGTTTACGGTATTGGGTGCTCGACATGCATGTCGACGGATTCCGCTTCGATTTGGCGGCGACGCTGGCGCGAGAACTTCATGAAGTGGACAAGCTGGGCGCCTTTCTCGACATCATCCATCAGGACCCAGTATTGTCGCAGGTCAAGCTGATCGCGGAGCCATGGGACTTGGGCGAGGGTGGATATCAGGTTGGCAAGTTTCCGGTTGGGTGGGCGGAGTGGAATGACCGTTATCGCGACGCGCTTCGATCTTATTGGAAGGGGGACGGTGGCCAAATCGGTGAGCTTGCCTACCGCATCACCGGTTCAAGCGACCTCTATGCGCGCAGCGGGCGGCGCCCTTATGCCAGTATTAACTTCGTAACGGCGCACGATGGATTCACGCTGCAGGACTTGGTCAGCTACGATCAAAAGCATAACGAAGCGAATGGCGAGGAGAACCGGGACGGCACTGACAACAACCGCAGTTGGAATTGCGGAGCCGAAGGCGAAACCGACGATCCTGCGATTAACGCGCTCCGAGCGCAGCAAAAACGGAATTTCATTGTGACCTTGCTGTTGTCTCAAGGCGTACCGATGCTCCTCGCCGGAGACGAGGTCGGCCGCACGCAAAACGGCAACAACAACTCTTACTGCCAGGATAATGAAATCAGCTGGATCAACTGGGACCACATCGACGCAGAGAAGGACCTGACTGCGCTGGTGCGGAAACTGATCGCCCTCCGGCGAGAGCATGCTGTGTTTCGGCGGCGGAATTTCTTTCTAGGACGGTCAATCAAGGGAGCCGGTGTCAAAGATATTTTGTGGTTTGGACCGGATGGCCGCGAAATGACCGACGAAGAATGGAACCAGGAGCATGCGCGAACGCTCGGCGTTTTTCTGTCGGGATCATCGCTGGGCGAGATGGATGAACGGGGAAAGGCGGTCAGCGACGAAAACTTTCTCCTGCTCTTGAATGCGCATCATGAAGTGGTTCCCTTCTCTTTGCCAACGGCATCTTCCGGAATGCTTTGGGTGTCGCTGATCGATACCTCTGTCGCGGGAGCACGAAGTCCCGGACTTGCGTATGAAGCCAGCACCAACTACTCGCTGCAGCCGCGCTCTCTGGCGCTGTTGGTGGAGCGCCAGCACGACCAGATTCGACAGGATCGCCGGCATGAAGCGTAGCCACGGGATGCCCTTTGGAGCCGAGGTTCTTCCGGACGGAAGCGTGCGTTTTCGCTTGTGGGCTCCAAAAGCACGGCGTGTCATGCTCTGTGTGGAAGCCAGTTCGCAGTTACCTCTTGCCGGGCTGGACCATGGATGGTTTGAACTCATCACGCGCGAAGCTGGACCTGGCGTTGGCTACCAATTTCAGATCGATGGGCAGACAAAGGTTCCCGATCCGGCGTCGCGCTTTCAGCCCTCCGACGTGCGCGGGCCGAGCGAAGTAGTGGACCCTTCCGCTTTCGATTGGACCGACACACAATGGCGAGGGCGACCGTGGGAGGAAGCGGTAGTTTACGAACTGCATGTGGGAACGTTTACCCCAGAGGGAACGTTTCGGGGAGTCGAGCGAAAGTTGGATTATTTGCGCGAGCTAGGCGTCACGGCCGTGGAGTTGATGCCTGTCGCGGATTTTCCGGGAACGCGAAACTGGGGCTATGACGGCGTTCTGCCCTTTGCCCCCGACAGTTGCTACGGGCGGCCGGAAGACCTCAAGCAACTGGTGCAGGCGGCGCATGCACGCGGTCTGATGATTTTTCTCGATGTGGTTTATAACCACTTCGGTCCCGATGGCAACTACCTGAATCTTTATGCGCCACAATTCTTCACCAATCGTCATCACACACCGTGGGGAGACGGCATCAACTTTGACGGGCCGGATAGCCGTGTGGTGCGAGATTACTTCGTCCACAATGCGCTGTATTGGCTGGAGGAATATCACTTCGATGGGCTGCGTCTGGATGCGGTGCATGCCATTGCAGATGATTCGACGCCCGACATCCTCACGGAACTGGCGCGCTCGGTACGAGAACGATTCGGGAAGGAAAGATTTCTGCATCTGATCCTCGAAAATGGGGATAACAGTGCGCGCTATCTGCGCCGCGATGAGCAAGGCGGGGTGCCGTTATACGACGCGCAGTGGAACGACGATATTCACCACTGCTTTCACGTGCTGCTCACGGGCGAGTCCGATGGTTATTACGCGGACTATGCGCAAGCGCCGGACCGGCATCTTTGCCGTTGTCTGGCGGATGGATTTGCTTACCAGGGGGATTACTCTGAGTATCATGGCTGCACGCGTGGCGAGCCTAGCAACGAATTACCCCCAACCGCTTTTCTTTCCTTTCTGCAGAACCACGACCAGGTGGGAAATCGCGCCTTTGGCGAGCGCATCCTGAAGCTTGCTCCGCCGCGGTCGGTTAAGGCTGCGATGGAGATCCTGCTGCTCGGGCCGTCTCCGCCCATGCTGTTCATGGGCGAAGAATTTGGCGCAGTAACGCCGTTTCTTTTTTTCTGTGATTTCTCGGGCGATTTGGCGGCCGCTGTTACAAATGGACGAAGAAACGAATTCACGCGCTTTGCGAAATTCAATTCCCCGGCCGTAAGGGGTTCCATTCCTGATCCGAATGCTGAGGACACCTTCCGGCAATCGAAGCTGGACTGGGAGTGCCTCACGGGTTCCGTTCACTCGCAGTGGCTGACGTTCTACCGCGAGTTGCTTGCGATGCGACAGCGCGTGATTGTTCCGCATTTGGGGGCAAAGTGTGGCGTACGGTGCGAGTTCTCTGGGATTCAGGGGCGAGAGCTGTCAATGGACTGGCTCTTCGACGATGGCGCACGACTGGAGTTACGGGCGAATCTTCGGACCGAGAGGGTCACCATAACTCAGGAGCACACCGGGGTCCAGTTTTACTGCAGCAGTCCCGACGTCGCGTCAGCCTTTGAACAGGGTTGGCTGCCTGGCTGGTCAGTGGTGTGGCTGATGAGTGGCCGGCGGTCAGTGCCCTCACGACGTTGAGCAACGGCCCCCGATCTCAGACCTCCTGACGGAGACTCCATGAAATACCGTATGGTGAGAGCGCGCTAGGAGCGTGTACAGTGGGGTGGGAACGGTGTGTACTGTGGCTTCGCGATCGTTGAAACAAGAATATCCTCCCCAATATGAAGCGGCTAGATCAGATACCGACCGCGACCTACCGGCTGCAGTTCAATCCGAATTTCACTTTTCGCGATGCAGCCGCGATCGTTCCTTACCTGAGCGCTCTCGGCGTCAGCCATTGCTATGCTTCGCCCTACCTGCGGGCCCGACCGGGGAGCCTGCATGGCTACGACATCATCGATCACAACACGCTGAATCCTGAAATCGGCACGATCGAGGACTACGAGCATTTCGTGTCGGAGTTGCACCGCCATGGAATGCGGCAGATTCTCGATATCGTGCCCAATCACATGGGGGTGATGGGCGGCGATAACGCGTGGTGGCTGGACGTACTCGAAAACGGCGAGGCGTCGGAATTCGCCGAGTTCTTCGATATCGATTGGGATCCGATCAAGGACGAGTTGCAGGGGAAAGTTCTGGTCCCTGTGTTCGCGGAGCAGTACGGAAATGAATTGGAGAAGGGCGAATTGAAACTGGTGTTCGCTGCGGAACGCGGTGAGTTCAGCATCTTCTATCATCAGCATCGTTTCCCAGTAGATCCTCGGGAATACCCACGCATTCTCGGCTATCAAATCGAGCGTCTGCAGGAAAAGTCAGGCGCTACGAACGAAGACTTTCTTGAATTGCAAAGCATTATTACCGCATTCGGACATCTCCCGGGGCGGCGTGGGTTGAGTCCAGAACAACGAGCCGAGCGTAATCGCGAAAAGGAAGTGCAGAAGAAGCGTCTAGCAGCCCTTTCCACCCGCTCCGCCGAGACCCGCGACTTTTTGAATGCGAACGTGGAAAGCATTGGAGGGAAGCCGGAGGATCCGCGCAGCTTGGATGCGTTGCACGAACTGATCAAGGCTCAGGTCTACCGGTTGGCGCAATGGCGAGTCGCGGCGGACGACATCAATTACCGGCGATTTTTTGACGTCAATGAACTGGCAGCGCTGCGCACCGAGAACGACGCCGTCTTTACCAACACCCACAAACTAATCCTTGAGTTGGTAGCGCAGGGGAAGGTTGACGGGCTGCGCATCGATCATCCGGACGGACTCTACGATCCTGCGGGATACTTCCAGCGGCTGCAAGACCGGCTCACGAACGAACTCGAACCGCAAAACCGAGAAGCGTATGTCATTGCGGAAAAGATCCTCACCGGCAAAGAACGGCTGCGAAAGGACTGGCCGCTTGATGGGACCACAGGCTACGAGTTCGGCAATCTGCTCAACGGATTGTTCGTGGACCACAATGCTGGCGACAAAATGGAGCGGATTTACCGATCCTTTAGCGGCGATGCGCAAGAGTTCGGTGACTTGGTCTACGACTGCAAAAAGTTGATCCTCAAAGTGGTGTTGGCCAGTGAATTGAATGTGCTCGCGAGTCTCCTCATCCGGATCGCTCTCGCCAGCCGGTATACATGCGACTTCACGTTGAACAGCCTGCGGAGCGCCCTAGCCGAGATTATTGCCAGCTTCCCGGTATATCGCACGTATGGGAACGGGCCAGAGGTCTCGGCTGAGGATCGGCGCTACATCGAACAAGCGGTGGCGACCGGGAGAAAAAAAAGCACTGCCGCCGACCTAAGCGTTTTTGATTTTGTTCGGCGGATGCTGTTGATCGAGGTCAATGGAGGCGATAGCGGCTGGTACAAGTGGGCGATCATCCGTTTTGCCATGAAGTTTCAGCAAGTGACCGCAGCAGTCATGGCCAAAGGGCTGGAAGATACAGCGTTCTACAGATACAACCGCCTGGTCTCGCTCAATGAAGTGGGAGGAAATCCAAATAAGTTTGGAACCAGCGTGGAGGAGTTTCACCGCGCCAACGAAGAGCGGCTGGCGAACTGGCCGGACTCGATGCTCTCGTCGTCGACGCACGATTCCAAGCGGTCGGAAGATGTGCGGGCGCGGATCAACGTGCTGTCGGAGATGCCTGCGGCCTGGCGGCTTCGTTTACGCCGTTGGAGAGACTGGAATCGAAGCAAGAAACATCGCGTCGACGGAGCTTTTGCCCCGTCGCGCAATGATGAATACCTGTTGTATCAAACGCTGGTTGGAACCTGGCCACCAGAGACACTCGACGGCGCAGGCTGGAGAGCGTTTACCGAGCGGCTCGAACAATACTCGCTCAAAGCTGCCCGCGAAGCGAAAGAGCGCACCAGCTGGGCAAATAACAATACGGAGTACGAAGGCGCGCTACGCGAGTTTATTCACACGATTCTAGACCGGGGTGTCGAAAATCAATTTTTGTTGGACTTTCAGGACTTCGAGCGTCGGATCGCGCGGATCGGATTCAACAACAGCCTGGCGCAATGTCTGCTGAAGATGACTGCACCAGGTGTGCCTGACATCTACCAGGGAAGTGAACTGCTGCAGTTGCGATTAGTCGATCCGGACAACCGGCAGTCTGTCGACTATGAGCGGCGCAGGCAATTACTTGATCAATTTCTGCGGAATGAAGACGCTCAACATCCGATGGCGAACCCCATTCGCGACCTTGTGACCAGCACAGATAACGACGCGGTCAAGCTGTATCTGACGTGGAAGACCCTCACGATCCGAAAAGTGAAGGCGCCACTGTTTCAGCGCGGGACGTACGCTCCCCTGAAGGTAAGCGGGGAGAAATCGGGGCACGTCGTCGCGTTTGCTCGTGAACATGATGGGGAGACCGCGATCGTTGCCGTGCCGCGCCTTTGCGCCAAGCTTCTCGGCGAGAGTACCGACAACGTATGCACTCCAGCGGTGTGGGGCGAAACAAAGTTGGAGATCTCGAACAGCGGGACAAAATGCCTTCACAACGCATTCACGGGTGAATGCATTCCGATGAGCGGCACCGGAACGCAGCTTCTCCGCGCTGGAGATTTATTCCGTTCCTTTCCTGTGGCGCTGATGCTGAGTGAGCCACCGGGCGGGAATCAAGGAAACTGCGGTAATCCATAAGCAGGCGCAAGCAACCACTTCTCTTTCGCGCTAGCGTACTCCGTCATCTGTTTGCGACGCAGCAGGTGATTGATCCCGCGATTGATAAACAATCCCGCGTAGAGCAGTCGGCTGATCAAAAGGGGCCTTTTATGGTTGCTATCCTCCGAATTGAGTTGGGGATGTTTAACCGGCGAGCGTTGCCCCAAAGCATCCCGCAGGCACGCCGGAGCAGTTGCGAATTGGTGGGCAAGATGCCGGGGTGCCATTTGTTGCCGCGCAAACAAGCGGACGACACTTGCCCGTAAGATTGCCTCGCGTGAATCTCAGGCTATTGTGAAACCAAGGTTTAGGAATCGGGAGCGAGCAGTTTGGAATAGCCATACTACGCCAAGCGAAAAGACCGCATCCGCCGGGCGATTGGCGCTGTTCTCAGACGTCGATCCTTCCACCTGCGCCACCATTATTTCCGATGCTTACGAAAGGCACCTCTGGCGTCGCCAGACCATCTTCTCCGAGGGCGATCACATCCAGCAGGTAATTATGTTACTTTCTGGCTGCGTCAAGATCACGCAGTTAGGACTGAACGGCAACGAAGTGATACTCAGACTCAGCGGGATGGGTGAGATGGTGGGCGACTTCCAGCCGTCCGCAAATTGCAAACATTCTTCGACGGCGCAGGTTGTTCAGCCTGCGCTCGCCCTCGTATGGGACGTGGCAAACTTCGCAAAGCTCTTGGATCGCTTCCCAGTTTTCCGGCGCAACACGATTCGCGATCTTGAACGACGCCTGCGCGAGATGGAACAGCGCTTTCGCGAAGTGTCGACTCTAAATGTTGGGCCACGCCTGAGCAGCGAACTGATCCGCCTATCAAACCGCTTCGGGTGCAGCGACAATGGACATAGAGAAATCCACCTCTCCCGCGAGGAATTGGCGGAATTGACGGGGACGACTCTGTCCACGGTGAGCCGTTTGCTCTGTCGTTGGCAAAAGTTAGGGATCGTCAATATCCGTCGGGAAGTGGTGCAGGTGTGCGACGTTGCCGCACTTACCCAGCTCACACAAAGCGACTGATCGGCCGCAAGTCAGAACGGCGCCTTTTGGCACCTGACAATCTCCACAGATCTGACACACAATTCGCGCCCAAACCGATCCAGTTCCCATTCACATGCTGTTGCACAATAGCGATCCCAGAAGGAATCACGGGAGATCAGAATGGTAAGGATAATCGGATTAGCAGTCCTCGTACCGGTTTCCTGCTGAGGGTGGTAGTGCAAGCACAGCCGCAGACCGCTGATACACTCTATCCCCACATGGCTCCTCTTGACCAATAAGTGATTGCGGACCGGAATGCCGAAATAGCCCTAGCGAGAATTGCGGCCCCAAAAGCCATTTCTGACAGCGCTGACGTCATGGTACTCGACCGGCAAGGGTACAGAACGGTGGTGAAGGGCGCGAATGGTTTCGTATGTATGGTGCAGCGATCATGGACCGCCGGAGTCGATGATCCGGACTTTTGGAATCCAAAGCTTCGTGCTCCGATCCGCTTCAATGCCCAGCGGCACGATCGTATCTTCCAATCACAATCGCTAAAACCAAGTTGGTGCTGTCAGGAAAATCGAAAACTCAGATGTTCGACGCAATTCAGGCGGCGTTCGAAAGAGAAGGAATTGCCCACGCTGGAATTTGGCTCTGTGTGCTACATGATGTGGAAAGAAGGATATTTGAGCGACCGTGACGGGCACTGGCACCCACACTTGATGTTTTTCGTCCCCCTAACCGACGCCAAAGCCTGGGCCGCTGGTCCGCCGGGCTCTCCGATTTTTGCAGGGGAGGATGCTCTGGACCGATTGACCGTGTTTCTGGTTCCAGTCTCGAAGTGGTCAGACGGCACCGCGGATACCGAAAAAAACTGACGTCGATCCTCCTATTTCTGCCTGCGATCAAGACATCCCATCGGGAAGTTCGCGTGGGCCCTCTCCGCAGCTATGGCCGGGGAACAACAGCACGAATCGGAAGGTAGGCACATTTCGGCTCGTGACGCAAGCAGGTGCAGGAACTTTGTCGGCGAATTGATAAGTCTGACCAGTGATGACGGTGTTGAAATTCGCAACAGTTGCGGCAGTAGACCAATCGGCGGCTCGCGCTATGTACCTTCGAAATCTACCTCGATTTCTCACTAGGTCTCAGACTGATGGAAAGCGAGCCCCTCGCGGAATGGTCGGTTTCGCTGCCACAGCGAATAATGAGAAAACAATTGGTAAGAGGAACCTCAGTAAGTTATCTGGGAAATGCGCTAGCTGCAATGCTGCTTCTCTCGGCCATTGGCTCGCTGGTTGCATGCCAGGGCGTGAGCGCAGGCGCCAACTCGACGAATCCAGTGGGGAGTCTCTCTCTGGGAAGCGCGAGTCTAAATTTTGGCAGTGTAACTCCGGGTAGCAGCAGGACTCTCACCGTGACCGCGACGAATTCCGGAAGCGCGTCGGTCATCATCAACAGTGCAACCATCTCAACCAAGTACTTTTCGCTTAGTGCACCCAGCCTTCCCGCCACTCTCGCTGCAGGCCAGAGCGCGAACCTGAGCGTCACATTCGCGCCGAACGCGGTGGGAGCTTTTAGCGGCATGGCTTCGATCGTAAGCAATGCTTCCGACGCTGTAACCAGCCTTTCTCTTTCGGGAACTGCAGCAAACGGCGGGTTGTTGTCGTCCAGTCAAGCCAGTGAATCCTTCGGGACTGTGACAGTGGGAAGCAACCAGAAACTGTCCGAGACAGTGACAAACACAGGCGGTTTGAGCATTACGATTTCTCAGGTCGGAATCAGCGGGACCGGATTCAGCCTCAGTGGCATAACGGCACCCGTTACGTTGGGTGCAGGCCAGAGCGTGGGCTTCAGCCTATCGTTCGCGCCACAGTCGGCAGGAATCGCAAATGGGAACGTTACCATCACCTCGGATGCTTCGATTCCGACACTGACCATCCCTCTGTCGGGCACCGGCACGACAACCGTCGGGCAATTAACGGTGTATCCGGCCACGCTAGATCTTGGCAGCGTGGTTGCTGGCGCTAGCGGAACCGCCTCCGGTAGCGTGGTCGCCAGCGGAGCCAACGTAACGGTCACGGCGGCGAGCACTAACAATTCGGTGTTCAACGTGGGCGGTCTCTCGCTGCCGGTTACGATTCCCGCCGGTAAGAGCACTACGTTCACCGTGACCTTCAGCCCGCAAACGGCTGGAGCCGCGACGGCTTCGCTCACGTTCACCAACAACACACAACCTACCACCACAACCGAGGCCCTGAAGGGCACTGGCACCCCAGCACCCACACACACCGTGAATTTGTCGTGGAACTCGAGTACCTCGTCAAACATTACCGGCTACAACATTTATCGTGCCGCTTACGTGACTTCTTGTGGGTCCTTCTCGAAGATCAACACCGGGCTAGCCACCAGCACCTTGTACGCCGATTCCAATGTCATCGATGGCGCAAATTACTGCTACGCTACGACGGCAGTAAACACGAACAGCCAGGAGAGTGGCTACTCGAACATCGTTTCCAACGTTCAAATCCCGCCTCCGTAAGGAGACTCCCAGAGATAGCCGCGAACCCCTCAAGCACCTAGCCGGCAAGTCTTGACTGTTCCCGCGAACGGGGCGGCCTCGAAACCTACTCCAGCGGGTCCGACGCAGTTTGCTCCGAGCCGGTGCTCTTCAGCTTTTGGAACTCCTTCATCTCTCGCTCCGCTTCGGCCGCCTTTCCCTGCTTGCGGTAGAGTCCAGCCAAAGCAAAATGAGTTTGTGCCGCGAGTTCTCCCTGCTTCTCAATCGAAAGAAGTTCAAGCCAGGACTTCTCGGCGGCCGATGCATCGGCGTCGAGCCAGGCCGCCTTACCGAGGGAATACAACGTTTCGGGCATCTGCGGCTGCAATTTGTTCGAACGCTCCAGAGCCACTCGCGCTTCGCGCGACTTCCCTTGGTGCAGAAGTGCGTCACCGAGCCGGTAGACCGCCTCAGCGTTTCCCGGTTGGAGCTTGGACTCGGCGCGAAACTGCTCCTCCGCCTGCGGCCATCGAGAAGTCCTGGCGAATACCTCGCCGAGTTCAAGGTGGAGATTCGGTGTATCGGGCCTCAGCTTCAGGGCTTGTTCGTACTGCTTTTCTGCCTCGGGCATTTGCCGCAGCACGAAATAGTTTTCAGCCATGGACTGGTAAGCGCGAGCCGAGTCCGGATAAGCCGCCAATAGCGTATCAATCGATTGCTTCGACAATAGTCCGCTGGCCCGGCCCAGGTAGTAGAGGAGGTCGGGATCGTTTGCCCGCTTCTGCAACGCGGCCTGCAGGTTAGTGATTGCTTCCGCGAACTGACCAGTCTCGACCTGCGCAATCCCCAGCGCGCCCTGCTCATGAGCACGCTCAAGATGCGGAATCGCCTCAGCTGCATAGCCCTGTGCCAAGAGCGCATAACCCAGAAGCTGATGGGCCGGGACCAGGCTCGCGTCCAACTCGAGAGCATGCTTAAGAGGCGGGAGCGCATTCGGAAAATCGTGTTGTTCCATAAAAGCCTGCCCAAGAGCGACAAAGCCGGCGGCAAAAGTGGGTTCGAGTTCCGTGACCTTGCGGTAATCGCCGACGGCCACATCGAACTGCTTTTCGGTTTCTGCCCGGCGGGCGGCATCCCAGTGCTGCTGGGCTTCCGGGGAGATGGCTTGCCCGGCCAACATCCACGGTGCGCAAAGCATCAGCATCGTTACAACCATAGTCGCGCGAATTACTGTCGAACCAATCAAGGGCGCTCCGGTTCGCCTATTTCGAGGAATTGATCTGCCTTCACATCATTCAAGACTTGGTGTGCTCCCGAGGGCCAGAACACTTCTATTTTGGCATTCTTTGCAACGCCTAGGCCGAAGTGCAGGCGTTTGTCATTAGCGGATTCATAGCTTCCCGCAGCGGTGGCGAAGCGAGTTTGTCCGTTCACTTGCACCCGGGCTCCGAAACCATCGCGGTTGCTGCGGGTGCCGCGAAGAATAATCGTGAGCCAATGCGCATTTGTGCCGCGATTCATAAACACCTGGGGATGTCCGGCCAGCACGGTCGTCACGACATCGATTGATCCATCATTGTTGATATCGCCAAAGGCCGCGCCTCGAGCTGCGACCAGCGCGGTCGTTCCCGGGTCGACAGACTCAAAGCGGCTGTTGCGATTTAGCGCCAGCAATGTAGGCTCCAGATAGTGTAATGACGGATCAATTTTTTCCACGTTGTCGAGAACGTGACCCTGCGCGACGAATAAGTCTTTCAGCCCATCATTGTCGAAGTCTTCCAGGCCTACGCCCCAGCCCGAGGTTACTCCGGAAAGCATGGTCACCCCGGTTTGCAACCCTCGATCGCTGAACGAGCCGTGTCCATCATTGTGAAACACGGCGTATGTCTGGCGAGGCAACGTGGTAACGATGACGTCCGGCAGGCCATCGTTGTCGTAGTCTTGAAACACAACGCCCATGCCGGACAACGGTCCGCCGTCCAGGTTGAGAGCGGCTCCCGCCTCCATGCCAACTTCCGCGAATGTGCCGTTCCCATTGTTGTGAAACAGGTATTGCCGCATACCGTCGTTGGCGACAAAGATGTCGGCGAATCCATCGCCGTCGTAGTCGGCGAAGGCGACGCCCAAGCCGTGTCCCTTCATGGCTGCTATTCCAGAGCGCGCAGTCACGTCCTCAAAAGTGCCGTCGCCACGGTTGTGGTAGAGAATGTTGCTAGTCCGTGGAAACTCACCCGGCGGGCAGTAGGTGTGAAAATTGCCGCCGCAGTCCTTACTGTGTTGGGTGTCCCATTCCATGTAGCGAGTCACAAAGAGATCCAACTTCCCGTCATTGTCGTAATCGAAAAAGCCGGCCGAAACCGACCAGCCACCGCCCGCTACCCCCGCCTTCGCCGTGACGTCACTAAACGTCCCATCGCCATTGTTGTGATAGAGAATATTTTTCCCGTAGCTCGTTACGTATAAGTCCGGATACCCGTCGTTATCGTAGTCGCCCACGGCCACACCCATGCCGTAGTTACCATCGCCAGCGTTCGCTAGACCTGCCTGCCGAGTCACGTCGGTGAAAGTGCCATCTTTATTCTGCCGGTAAAGGCGGTTCCAGTAACGCGGGTCGTGGCGGTCGAAGTTCTCGGGTGCTGACATGGGGTTTTCGATTCGGCCGCCATTCACCAGAAAGATATCCAGCAACCCATCGTCGTTATAGTCGAGCAGCGCAACACCACCCGGCATGGTCTCAATCAGATATTTCTGTGGCGTGGGCGAATTCTCTAGAATGAAATCGATTCCGCGCGGTGACTTCACCTCCAGCAAAGGCCCATCCCCGGGGACTGGCGCGAGAAGCGCAATCACACAGGCGAACTGTAGCAAGCGGTCCAGCATTTCAGTCAGGCTGCAGTCGAAGCTCAGCGAGTTGTGTGCTCGTCATACAGCTATTTAGAAGAACACTTTAAACGCGAACTGGACCAGTCGCGGGTTTGTTCCCGGGGCAGTGCTGGTGACGAATCCAAAGTTCGCGTTGTTTGCAGTACAACAAGTTGTGTTCGGTGGACCAAACTGAGTGCGATTGAACAAGTTGAAGAACTCCACACGAGATTCAATCCCTGCCCTTCCGTCCGAGCGGAAAAGAATCTTCTTGAAGACAGCAAAATCAAAATTGTTCACGCCATGCGAACGCAGTGACGGATCGACGCGCGGTTCGTCGCCGAATGTGAAGTCGGCAGGAGCAGTAAAACACGCCGCATTGAACCATCCACTCAGGCGGGCAGTACTTGGTCCGTTTGATGACTTGTTGCATCCTGGTACCATATTTGGACGCGAGCCCGCGCCAAACAGCGTAGCATCGTTGGCCAGTCCGTCGCTGAAAACCAAAGGGAAACCTCTTTGGAGCGTCGCCACCCCGTCGATTCCCCACCCGCCGATTAGATTGTTCAACGCACTGCTGACGTTGGAAAGATATTTCATGCCCTGTCCAAAGGGAAGATCTAGCACATAACTAACGACCACGCGTTGGGGCACGTCCTGAGAGGACAGAGAGCGCTCGCCACGTAGGTTATTGTTATCCTGGATCGCGCCGACACTGGTCTCCAGCCACGAGGTCAGTGTATCTGTGTTGCTGATAAGTTTGGAATTCGTATAGGCGACCAGAAGAGAACCCGCGCCTGCGAATCGCCTCTTGGCTGTTATTTGCAATGAGTGATAGATGCTGGCAAACGACCCTTGTCCTGCCAGTTCCACACTGGTGTATTGCGGATACGGTCGCAGCAACTGTCCGACCGTAGTCGTGGGCGCGGCCAGGGCTAGCGTTTCCCCATTCACAAAAAAAGGATTCGGCACAGAATGCAAAAGCGTGACCGCTGACTTCCCTCCAGCCGCAAACTGTGCCGCCGCCTGGGCCAATAGCGCATCGGAAATCTGGTTGGTCTGCTGGGAGTATTGTTCGAGATGTGTTCCCTTGGAACCGACATACGCCACCGACAATGAAAACCCAGCCGGAAGCTGTCTTTCAACACTCAAATTCCATTGCTGGGCATAGCCCTCTGGATGATGAGAGCGATCCACTTCGGTGATCGACTGCACGACCCGGGTCAGGAATTTCTGAGTGCCCATGGTTCCGAGACTGCGGCCGGGCGGGGGAGAAATACCATCCGGGAAAGGAAGCGAAATCGAGTTATATGGATGAGTTCCATCTACGGTTCCCGTGTAGGTTGTGCCTGGAGCGTTGACCATGTCGTTGATGGGATTCAATGCGAACGAGACGTCGGTAGGAATCCAGAAGATTCCGTACCCGCTGCGAACAATGGTCTTCGGCGTCACTCCGTAAGCTAACCCAATCCGAGGGCTCAAATCGGTTTTCGCGAGCGGCAGATTGGTACGCGTTCCGGGAGCCACGAGAAAGACATCGCCCCTCACTGGCGCCGAACCCGGCGGCAGAACCTGATTGAGGTAGCTTGACGCATTGGGATCGAAATATGAAAGGCGGTTGTAGCGCTCCGTCCAAGGACTCTGGAGTTCGTAACGAAGGCCGAGGTTGAGGGTTAGTTTTTCCGCAAGGTGCCAGGTGTCATTGAAATAGAACGCTTGATAAGACTGCTTTCCGGCGGTAAAGGCGGGAACGACAGCTTGCGCAAAAAAATGGTTTTCGAAGTTGCTGAAGTTATCCGCATAGCCCAGAAGAAAATCCGCAAAAGGAAATCCGCTGAAACATGGCTGACCGGACGCGCAGAAATCGAAGGAACCGCTGGCCACATTGGTCTGGGCATAATTATCGTAGCCCGCCTCGAACTGTAGTCCGAAGTGATAGCGGTGATGGCCCCGTATGAGAGTGAGACTTGGAGAAAGGTTGTATTGCGTATCGCGATCCTGAATATAGCTTTGCCCCTGTGTGCACATTATATTGTCGGAAAAGGTGGCGACGCACGGTGTCGGAGGCGTGCGCATGAAAGGCGGCACCGCCGAGTTGTAGCTGGCAGGCCAGCCAATCGTGGTCAAATCAAACCCGGCGTTCGTCGGAGACCGGTTGTACTTGAAGCGGCTGAGGCTGGCGTTGAAATCAAAGACTGTGGCGGCATTGATATTGTAGTTGTATGCCGCTACTCCCGCGTTGGTTGAATATTTTTCCGCACATCGATCTGAGCACAATCCATCCCCAAGTGGATCGATTGGAAGATCCTTTACACTCCAATGGCTGTAGCGGACGAACAGGCGTTGGCGCATCGTAATATCCTGGTCAATTCGCGCGACCACTTGGTCCTGATTACCGCCCGTCGGAGCCACCGTGTTGAAGTTATTGATGGTTCCGGAAGGCGTCACAATGCCGCCAGTGTTGGGCATAGGCCAAAGACCGAGGAGTGCCTTCGAAGTGGGATTGATGCGGTTCGTTGGAATGACATTCCCCCCAAATTGAACGGGGCCGACACTGCTCCCCGGACATGCGCCTTCAGCGTTCACCGCACCAGCACAGGGATCCACGATAGGAGCGTTGATCGCCGAGAAATTCCCCGCCCGCTCTTCGGATGTGGGAACGGTTGTCGTGAATGGCTCCCCAGTTCGTAGCCTGAAACCCTCCCAACTAGCAAACCAGAAGACCCGGTTGTGCCCATCGTTTCCTGGAAGGCGCAGAGGACCGCCGGCTTCCGCTCCGAATTGGTTTTGCACCCACGGGGGGCGAGGCTTCCCTGCGGCGTTCAGAAAAAAATCATTCGCATTGAAGATGCGATTGCGCAGGTATTCGTAAGCTTCGCCGTGAAGGTAGTTCGTCCCGCCTTTCGTGCTCAAGTTGGTTACTCCTCCGGCGAAACGTCCCCATTCCGCTCCCAGGTTGCTGGTCTGAACTTTGAACTCCTGGATGGAATCCTGTGTTGGAATCAGCACAGGCAGGTTGATATAGCCGATATTCAGTGGCTGACCGTCGAGATATTCGGCACTCTGATTTCCAAAGGAACCGCTTACCTGGTAATTGCCCCACCCGAACGGATTCACGCCGACTGGGGTGCCCGTGGAACTGCCTTGGGGAACCACGGAAGGAGCGAGGACAATGAGATTGAAAACATTGCGCCCGTTTAAGGGTAGCTCGTTCGCCTTTCGTTGCTCGACGACCGTTCCTACTGAGGAGGATTCTGTATCGATTGGAGAAGACTCTCCCGCGACGGTGACGCTCTCAGAGGCAGATCCCAACATCATCTCAAAGTTCACTTCCAGTGCATCTTGCACGTGGAGAATCACGTTGGACTGAATCACAGCCTTAAAGCCGAGCTTTTCCACTTCGATTCGATATCTTCCTGGAGGCAGATTCGTTACGTAATATTCGCCGATTTCATTGGTGAGACCCAGGTAGTGAATCCCCGTACCCGTATTGATGACCGTGACTGAGGCCCCCGTGATCACGGCCTTTTTCGGATCCGTGATCCTTCCTGTTAAGGACGCATGAGTCGATTGCCCATGAACTGCAATCATGAACAACAAACCGAAGAATGACACCTGAAATACCCTTCGCATCAAGCCCCTGATTTAGGTTCGCCACTTGCTCCAGTGATTCGCTGAAGCACAGACACGCAAAGAGCGAACGCTAGCACAAGTCTTCGCTAGCTCGAAAGAAAATCAATCACCACTATCCAATCCATTAGATACGGCTCCGATCGCACAACTGTACCAGTCTCGGCCGACCATAATTTTGACTCTCAAGAGACTCTTTTGTTCTGGAAAGTCATTTGCGTTCTGATGTATGGTTCGCGCTAGGTTCTGGTTCGCGCCGTAGAATCGGTGTTTCTGCAGGTGTGTTCAGTAGTTGTGGGGTTTTCTTACAGACGGCTGCCTCAAAAATGAGCTCTCCCCCCAATGGGCGCGCACTTTCATTCCCTGTGATATGGGGAACCGGGATAGAAGGTCGTGTTGCTGGCCCTCAGGCTACGGAAGTCCGGTCACCCAGCGACGAGGAACTCATGGCTTGGATACAAGCCAAAGATTCCAGAGGACTCGACCTGCTTTACACCCGTTATTCGAGGCTGGTTTTTGGAATCGCGTTTCGGATCGTGAACGACAAGAGCGAGGCAGAGGAAGTCGTCCAGGAGACATTCTTCTCTCTATACCAGAAGGCCATGCTGTTTGACCCTTCCAAAGGTAGTGCCAAAGGGTGGTTGGCCCAGATTGCCTTTAGTCGCGCTCGCGATCGCAGAGCGCATTTGTTGCGCAGAGGCTTTTACTCTGGTACAGATATTGAGTCTCTGGACGATACACTAGAGGGGCCAGACGACATTGAGCGCGAGGTGGGTCTCAGAATTGATTGCTCGCAACTTTTGCCTGCATTTGAAGATCTGACCCAAATGCAGCGGAAGACGCTCGAGTTGTTCTACTTCCAGGGTCTTGAACTGAGAGAGATCAGCGAACGGCTCAACGAGCCCTTCGGCAATGTCCGCCACCATTTCTATCGAGGTCTCGAACGGTTGCGCAAGAGTCCGGCGGTAAAGAGGCTCCGGGAAATACACAATGAACAAAAATGAACGACTGGATCACCACCAGAAGTTCAAGGAACTAGCCGCCCTAGCTTATGGAGGAGCGCTTACTGATAGCGAGCGGCTGGACCTGGAACGTCACCTGCACGTCTGCAGTTCTTGCCGGCAAGCCTACAACGAGTACGCCCTGATCAGCACTGAGGGCATGAACTTTCTTGCGGCGGCTTACGGTTCCAACCAGGAAGGCGAAGACTGGGACGATCGCGCAGTGCGGAAGAAGCTGTTTGCTCGTATTCATAAGATCGACGAGTCTGTCACTCCTGTTTCAAGAATCAAGTTGTTGCACTTTGACGGCGCAGTTCCGCCGGGAAATGTGGGGGCACGGCTTGGTATTGGTGTAGTGGCGGCTTGTGTCCTGATACTGGTCGCCCTAGGTGCTCATTGGGTAGGCGGCCACAGCCGCGCTGTAGGGGGGCCGGCTCTGTCCGTTTCATTTGTGCATCCGCTGGATCTTGCCCCCGAGAAAAAGGCGTCGGACGAATTGATCGCCCTCCGGACCGTGCAGTTGTCTCGACTCGAGACCCAGGTTGCGAGCAGTCAACGGGAAGTCACCAAACTGCGAGATGCCTTAAACGCAGCCGTATCACGTTCCGCTGCGTTATCAGCCGCGAAAACCGAACGCGATGAGCAACTTCGCCAGGTACTAGAAGATCGCGACAAACTGGCCACCAAACTCCGTGACGCGGGGCAATCCTTTCAACTCGTAGAGGCTCAACTCACAAGCCTGCGAGCCGAGTACGATCGTAGCCTGTTGCACACAACCTCCCTGGAATCGAGGGTCGACGAACTGACGGCCGCGGCCCACGATCAAGAACGCAGACTCAAAGACAACGAGCAATATCTTGCTTCCGACCGTGATATTCGCGAACTAATGGGTGCTCGCAAACTCTATATCGCAGACGTCTTTGATGTTGACAGCGGCAGCCGCACTCGCAAGCCTTTCGGGCGCGTCTTCTATACTCAGAGCAAGTCCCTTATCTTCTATGCTTTTGATCTCGATCGCCAGCCTGGCGTCAAGAACGCCAGCGCATTTCAGGTCTGGGGAAAAAGAGATACCGAATCAGGTGAGAAGAATCACGCCATGAATCTCGGGATTCTCTACATGGACAGCGAATCGAACCGGCGCTGGGTTCTTCGCCTGGATGATCCGAAACAGCTAGCCGAACTAGACGCTGTTTTTGTTACGGTTGAGCCGCAGGGCGGCAGCCAGAAACCTACTGGCAAGCCTTTCCTGTATGCGTTGTTGCGAAGAGAAGCTAATCATCCCTAGATGCCCGGCGGCGATGTTCAGCGAGTGGCGATTACTGCGTCGCTCGCTTAAAGCAAACTCGTCTCTGCAATAGTCCCCTCCCATGGCGATCTATTTCAACTGGTACATATCCCTTCCTTGGCGCGTAATTGCTTTTGGGGACACCTCAACAAGACTAGGCGGGGGTTCGTGTACCCCGGCGAATGCTTTCGAGAGTTGATCCAGAAACTCATTCCAACCTTTTGGGGGAGACCATGCTGTCTCGTCGCTTCGCTGCGCTGTTGTCACTTGGCGTGCTTCTCTGGATGTCCAGCCTGTACTTGAATGCACAGTCCACATATGGCTCAATTTCCGGCGTGGTGACCGACCCGACCGGGCTCGCGATTGCCGGCGCCAAGGTAACTTTGACCAACCTCGGTACGGCCGAAAAGCGAACCGAATCCAGCGGCGATGATGGGCACTTTACGTTCGTCAATTTGTTCCAAGGTCAATATCGAATTGACGTCGAGAAAGAGGGATTCAAACACTTTGCTCGCCCGAGCGTGGTGGTTCAGGTGCAGCAGGATACGCATATCGACGCCGCTCTGACTGTTGGTCAGGTCACAGAGGTCGTCGAGGTAACGTCGGAGACCCCATTGCTGCAAACGGAGTCCTCCTCGTTGGGCCAGGTGGTTGAACAACGCAAGGCGGACGAACTGCCGCTCAACGGCCGCAATATCTTCAACCTCATTACGGTTTCTCCTGCGGCCGTTGCGCAGGGAGGGTCGGGCGGTTCGCCAGTCGGCCAGAATCCTTTCAGCTGGGGCAACTACCAGGTTGGAGGGTCATTCGCCAACCAAGGCGCTCAATATCTGGATGGTCAACCGCTGAATATCGGCTATATCAACCTGCCCATTATCATTCCTACCCAGGACTCAGTTGGTGAGTTCAAAGTGCAGTACAACAACCTGGGCGCGGAATGGGGCAAGTTCTCCGGCGGCGTCGTGAACCTCAGCACCAAGTCGGGAACCAACGCCTGGCATGGTTCGGCTTATGAATATTTCCGCAACAAAGTGCTGAACGCTAACGAATATTTCAACAAACAAACAGAGCTGACGAATGGTCAAAAAAATGTCGCGCCCCCGTGGACACAGAACCAGTTTGGCTTCCAGCTTGGCGGACCGGTGATCAAAGATAAAACCTTCTTCTACGTAAGCTGGGAGCAATACCGGCAGCGCACGGGATCTCCGTTTACTACTACCGTTCCGCAGCCCGCGATGCTCACGGGAGATTTCTCTTCCCTCTGCACGCTTCCAGTTGCTCAGGGTGGGGCAGGCGGCACTTTCAGCGGCGGCTTATGCAGTGCCGCAGCCGGGCAGCTTTACGACCCCTACAGCGTGAACGCAGCCACTGGGCAGCGTATGACGCCCTACCCGAACAATCAGATTCCGAGTTCGGAATTCAGCACGGCCACCCAGGTGATGTGGAAAAAATATTTCCCCTCGCCGAATCTCCCCGGCGATGCGGGGAATTACCTGAGCGCGGCGCCCTCCGGGGGCAATACCAACGAGTTCGTAGCGCGCGGAGATCAGAATCTTGGATCCAACACGCGATTGTTCGGGAGATTTGCCTACTTCGGATTGACTGATTTGCCGTCGAATCCGCTGGGAACGGGTCTCTGCCTAGATCGTTGCGCAGAAAAGTATCACACGAAGATGATCGTGATTGGCGTGAACCATTCGTTCACTCCAACGACCATTCTCGATGTCAACTTTTCCGGCAGTCGGTTCGTCTATGGACGTCAGCCACTTCTGTCAGGGTTCGATCTTACGACCCTGGGCTGGCCTTCAACCTACAACACTCCCCCAAGCTCAATGCGAACCCCTCCGACCCCAGCCTTTCCCTTTGGGGGTGACGTTGGAAGGACGCAAGGGAACAGCGCCATTGGCGATCACAACACCCAGTACAACGTGACACCTGCGTTCATCCTGATTCGCGGTAAACACACCATTCAAACCGGCGCGCAGTTCGAGTACGGGTACGACAACTACTTCCAGACCAACATCGCCAGCGGCGCCTTCGCTTTCGGAGGAAACTGGACGACTTCAACTGGAGGCGTAAATCTTGTCTCCAATACCAATTTTGCATTTGCCGATTTCCTGCTTGGCCTATCGCAAAATCAGGGAAGCTTCGTCAACCAAACCGAGGGCGTTGCTCAAGTTCCTGCCCAGACCAAGGGCTTGCAAGTCTACCGCGCCTTATACCTTGACGACACGTGGCATTTGACCAATAAGCTTACGGTGAACTTGGGGCTTCGTTATGAACTTCAGGGCACGTGGTCAGACTCCTACGGACGGCTCAGCTACTGGGATCCGACGGCGACCAATGCCACGGTCACCGGCTGCGGCGGAGTTGGAACCAGTTGCCCCGGCGAGGCGTTCCTCGTAGGTACGGGCCGCAACTCCAGCAAGAACAACATCCCGATGGACAAGAAGGCATTCTCTCCACGCATCGGCTTCGCCTATGCCTTGGACCAGAAGACCGTGATCCGAGCAGGGTATGGCATCTTCTACATTCCGAACTACGTCTCATTCGGGCTGAACCCCGACAATGACGTTGTTAACCTTGCTAGCACGCCGCTGCACGCTACGCCAGATTCGTTTATAACTCCCACTGCCATGCTGGACGGGGCCGGTTGCTCGTTTGGCTTCACCGGCAGCTCGGTGTTTCCAGTAAGGGGATCAGACTTGTTCGGCTGCGCTCAGTCGGGTCCTTTCGGGAATTCTGGAATCATCGCCCCACCTGGACGCAACTTCACGGGTCTGGCTACCCCGAATATATCGAGTTTCGTGGCCGCCAACGGCAACCCCACGCTTGCTCCCTATTATGGGATTAGTGGACACGGCAATCCGCAGTACGGATACGTCGAACAATGGAACTTCGACATCCAGCGTCAGCTGCCTGCCGGTTTTTTTGCGGACGTGGCATATGCGGGCTCGCACGGCGTTCACCTCGAGCAGTATTCAACAAACGTCGACCAGCTTCCGGATACGCTCTGGTCGCAGGGCGCAGCCCTGCTTACCAAGGTCACAAACCCCATGCTGGGAACGAACCCAAATACATCGCTGAATGGGGCTACGGTTCTCGCTGGTCAACTGGAACGGCCCTATCCGGAGTACAACGGTCTGTCGTTAGGCGGATTCGGCTGCTGCAGCAGCAGCTATAACTCTCTGCAGGCTACGGTGACGCGCCGCTTTCAGGGCGGGGGTACGTTGCTGGTCGCCTACACGAATGAAAAACTCATGAGCAACACTGATACCCTTACGAGTTGGCTCGAAGGGCCGACCGGTGGTGTTCCCGGCGTGCAGGACTGGAACAACCTGAAGGGAGAAAGATCTCTCTCTGCCCAGGATGTCTCGCAGCGTTTGGTGATCAGTTACGTTCTCGACCTTCCTTTCGGCCACGGCAAGAAGTTTTTGTCAGGAATGAGCGGATTGGCGAACGGCGTGGTTTCCGGCTGGGGTGTCGACGGCATCACCACATTCCAACGGGGCTTCCCGCTGAAGATTAGCTACTCCGGTTCGACCGCGCTGGAAGCCGCAAACCTCGGAGTCGCAAATATCCGGCCTAATGTTGTTTCGGGATGCGACAAGAAATCCGGCGGCACCCACCTCAGCCAGTGGTTTAACACCACGTGCTTTGCCACTCCTCCAGACTTCGGACCGGGAACAGAGTCGCGGGTTGATCCCGTACTTCGCGGGCCCGGAATCAACAACTTCGACTTCGCGGTCTTCAAGAGAACCCAAATGGGGGAGAAAATGGGACTTGAATTCCGAACTGAGTTCTTCAACCTGTTCAACCATCCGTACTTCGGTATGCCCGCGACCGGACTCGGAGCACCCCTCTTCGGTGTGGTCAATTCAACCGTTCAAGGCGGTGTTGCTTCCCCAGAACGCTTGATTCAGTTCGCATTGAAATTTGTTTTCTAACCTGGCGGCGACAAATCTTCCGGGTCGGCTTCGGCTCGCCCAGAGTAACTCAGCAAATCATCCTCGCGCCGGAAAAATCATTCCGGCGCGTCTTTTTTTACCGCACTTCTTCTGTCAAGATTGCTCCCATGAGAACGATTCCAACCATTGACTATGCGGAGGCGAGGCGGGCGATCGATCTGATCGTGGAGCAAGCGCTTCAAATGAAGAAAGCGGTAGTGGTCGCCGTAGCTGACTGCCGTGGCGAACTCATCGCCTTTGCCCGGATGGATGCTGCCCCTGTGTCCTCCGTCGTGATCGCCATGAACAAGGCGTGGACAGCGGCGCGAGCAGGCAAGCCAACACAGGAGATCGGAGAGAGAGTCAGGCATCCCGAAAGAGGCCATGACATCTCGTATTACGGCGATCCCAGATTTGTGGGCTGGGGCGGGGGCATTCCGGTCTTGAAAAATGGTGAGGTCGCCGGTGCCGTCGCCGTCAGCGGATTGTCTTCTAATGAGGACGCCAGCCTGGCACGACTGGGACTAGATCTGATCATGCATGACCTGTAGTCCACTCGAATTCGAGCGATCCAGATAGCTAGACTTGATGACCGCGTCGGACCGGAATCTTCTTTGAGCCGGGCGCTCGCGAGGTGTCTTGAAGTCGGAGCTAATGAGAAGGGGCAGTGGGGCGAATCTGCTGGAATGGGACGACCCCTTTGCCCTCCAGGACAGCGTAGAACTTGTCCGCTTCTATGTTCTTGATGACGTCAGTTGCACCCGATGGCCATCGGATCTCGACGCTGTCGATTTTGGTCGCGGTGCCCAGACCAAAGTGCATGCGGAAATCACTCTGCGAGAGATAGCTTCCACCGCTCCGGACCTGGTCGGTCTGCGTGATGCCGCCCGCGGAAAGTTTGATTCGCGCTCCGATCGCCAGACGGTTGCTTTTGGTCCCAGCCAATTCCAGGCTGACCCAATGACGGCCCGGAACGCCGTGATTGCGAAGAAGCATGGGTGAGCCGTCGATGTCTTCCACTACCACATCGAGCTGTCCGTCGTTGAACAGGTCTCCAACCGCCAGACCGCGCGACGTCCGCGCCTGCATCAGTGCGGGTCCAGCCTGGTCGGTGGCGTTACAGAATGTGCCATTTCCCTGGTTCAGTTGAAGCATTCCGTGCTGTCGATAGCCGTTGCCCGAGGGAAGGATTGCTACCTGGGGATAGACATGCCCACTGACGAAGATCAGATCGAGCCAGCCGTCGTTGTCAACGTCGAAGAAAGCATTCCCCCATTTCACCAACGGCATGGAGGGCAGCCCCTCGCCTGATTTGTAGGAAACGTCGTCGAATTGCCAATCGCCGTTATTGCGATAAAGCGTGTTGTATTCGTTCTCGAAATTTGTGATGTAGATCGAGGGCAGTCCATTGTGCAGACAGTCGCCGATAGCGACCCCCATACAAGCCTGCTCGGTCCCATCCTGACTGACCGCGGTGCCGGACTCGAGCCCGATCTCTGTGAACTTTCCTTTGCCCTCGTTCTTATATAGGTAATTCGGAGTCGCATCATTGGCGACGAAGATATCGGAGCGTCCAGTGTTATTAAAGTCGACGCAGGTGACGCCGAGTCCAAAATATCCGTTGGGATCATCGACTCCTGCGCTCTTGGAAACGTCGGTAAATGTGCCGTCACCATTGTTGTGATACCGGGAGTCGCCCGCACCCTTTAGCCCGCGCGGGCCGCACTGCACGTCCAATCCACGAAACTTGCAGGTAGGGAGCTTGCCGAATGCCGGCAGATTGTCAAAGCGGAAGTCCACGTAGTTGGTTACCATCAAGTCCACGAAGCCGTCGTTATCATAATCGCCGAATGCCGCCCCGGTGGAATTTCGCGGATCACCAACGCCTGCCTTTGCGGTCACATCGGTGAATGTGCCGTCGCCGTTGTTCCGGTAGAGAACGTTCGCGCGCCGGCAAGACCCGTGTTAGCCACATTCCTCTACCTGCTGAATTGAATCGCCTCGCCTTCAACCCATCTGGCACGATCCTCTTCACTGCGCAAAGCGAAAATTTACAAGCCTGGGATATCCCATCGGGCAAGCGACGCTTCTCAATCACCGCCAGCAGCGACATTGACCAAATCGTTCCCGATCCTTCTTCCGCCTCCTTCGCCACCATTAGTCATGGACAACTCACTGTCTGGGATGCCGTCACCGGCGCTCGCCTTGCGCAACTTCCGGACGCAGGATACCTCCGCGCCGCTTTCAGTCCCGACAGCCGCTATGTGCTCGCCGGATACGAAGAACGCGCCGCCGCACTTTGGCTCTGGCGTTCGAGCGATCTTCGAGAACAGGCCTGCGCTCGCCTTACTCACAACCTGTCTCACGATGAATGGGAGCGTTGGTTTCCCAGGCAACCTTATCGTCAGATTTGTGCCAATTTACCGCCCGCGAACTGAACCGCTCATGTTCAGCCAGTGAAAATTATTTCCACTCCGACCCGGGGCTAGGGCTTTCGATCCTTCATCTAAATTAGGCCAAGATCGCCGACCTCGGGGGCCAGAGTAGCGCAAACCTGTCTTCTTCGCCGGAGATGGCTTTCGGGTTGAAATGGCTAGAGCCGTCCAAAGTCCTATAAGTCGTTACAGCCCGCCTCAGGGCACTGTCCCCATCTGGGTTGCACTTACGAGTCTTTGCAATTACAAAAAGTGCTAGGACCGGAACCGAGCGGCGCGGTAGGATTACATCGTGTTGAGGTGCACTATGAAGGAAGTTGACGAAATTCTTCGACAGAAAGAGGTCGCGATCGAGCGGATCCGGAAGGAAATCGCCGCCCTCCAATTTGTCGTACCACTCCTTGTGGACGACGGCGACAAAAGGCGAACTGGCGAGTCTCCCTCATCTTGGCTGAAGGACGCTTGAGAGCCACGCAGTCCCACCTGGACAGGCTCTGGTTTTGGTCAGATTTCATTGTGGAAACAATAGCGGTACGTGCGCTCTAGTTTCCGTGCCAGTACATTGGCCATCCCAAATATCGCACCGTAGCTTCGTGAACCGCACCGGCGGTGGTCGAAAAATTCGCCGCCACGTGATGCTCAAATCCGTTCTCGCAGATGTAGTGCAGCAATTTCTGTAACTCCGCAATCTGAACCACTCCCACCCCGCCAAACGTATTGAGCGAATCATTGGTAAAAGCGCCTTCACCGACATATCCGCGCACCACCCCAGAGGTGTCGTCTGTCGAAAAGCGCGCGAAACTCATCGCCCCCGGCTTCACCCGACCGACGACCGTGCCAAACGTATTGTCCTTGCCCACGGTGCCGGCAATGATCTCCTGAAAATCCATGCGCACGTCCTGGAAGAAGTGCTTGGGCAGATTGCTGCAGTGGAAGCAGACGGCCTTGTCGGGATCCTCGCCGTAATTGTTGTTCCAGTCGAGCAGGGCGCTCGGCGTCTGTGATGCCAGCGCCAACGCGTGCATGCTGAGCGTACCGCACACATCGACCTCGCAGGCCGCGGGCAACAAGTTGTTGCTCATCATGCTCATGATGGTGCAGGGGACCACCCCGAAATACTCTTCCATGGCGGTCCAGCACTGCACGGCACTCACCTTCACGTCGGTCTGCTTCATCCAGTCGTCGATCACGTAGCCGAGTTTCGACATCTTGATCAGCGCGGGCTCAGGGACGCCGCTTGTCGTGACGTACTTGCGAATCTCCGCCAGTTTACCCTGCACGCCGGAGTGGTCGTCTTTCAGGCGAGCGATGCGGCCAAGAATCTCCGAAAGATCGACGGTCTCGGTTGTGATCCCGTTGGCTTCCAGCAGTTTCTCACTGTAACGCACGGTGTTGAACGCCGCCGGGCGCGCTCCAATACTGCCGACGCGCAGGTTGCGCATCCCATTGACCACCCGGCATACCGCCGCGAACCAGGCAAGATCTTTTTGGAACTCTTCCGAGTCGGGGCTGACCGTGTGCAGCCGCGTCAGAGAGTAAGGAACTCCGTACTGCCTGAGGTTATTGCAGGCCGACATCTTTCCGCAGAAGCTGTCGCGCCGGAAGGCGATCGTCATCTTCTTGGCGTCATCGGGAGTGGCTTGCACCAGGACCGGAACATCCAGCCGAGCCAACCGCATGGTGTCGGCGATGGCGCGTTCGTCGCCGAAGTTCGGCAACGACACGATCACTCCGTCGATCCGTTCCCGGTTCTTTTGAAACAGCGACGCGCAGCGCTTCGCTTCCTCGTGGGTCTCGACCGCACCGTGCTTGCTTTCCTCCGGCGTGAGCACGACGCTTTCCATGCCGGCCTTCGCGAGCGCCTGGATCATCTCTTCGCGCCCGACCTTCGCCAACTGGTCTGGGAAAAAACCGCGATTGCCGATGATGACACCCATCGTCATCTTCTTTTCAGCCATAAAAATGCCTCTCTTCTATGATGCAGAAGATCACTAAGATTTACCGGCCATTCGCGCGCGTTCCCGCGCCGGCGAAAAGCGCAAACTGAAAAATACGCCAAGAATCAGCAATATCCCGCCCCACCAAACGTTGGCGTGCAGGTCGTAGAGCACAACCCGCAATTCCGGCGCAGGGGGAGACATGGTTTCGTAAATCCCTCGGGCGAAGATCACCGCACCGTTCACCGCCAGCGAGACGCCGATGAAGAACCAAATCGACAACGATCCGCCAGATTTCATTCGTCTCTCCCTACCAGAAGATAATTTGCAAGATAATGAATACGACGGCCACGACCACTCCCCAGAAGACTGGGCTGTGGAACATCGACACCTTTTCCTGGGGAGGAATCGGCGTCAGGCCGTAAACCAGGTCGGTCAGCTCCGAGTCCGGCTTGGGCTTGGTTACCAGACTGACCCCTACCGTGACCACAACACAGATCAAACAGCACCAGAGGGCGCGAAACATGTTCTGCGCCTGATCTTGCGCCTGCATCGACAAGGCCACGTATCGCACCGCTCCGGGATCGACTTTCACCCACGCATACATGCCAATCGAAGACAGAGTCCCGGCTAACAGCCCCCAGAAGCCGCCTGCAGGGGTCGCCCGTTTCCACAGCATCCCGAGGATCACAGTCCCAAACAGAGGAGCAATGAAGAAACTGAACAGGGCCTGAACGTAGTCCATGATGCTTTGCGCTTGCATCACCAGAAACGCGGTCCCGATGCTGACGATCACTCCGATCACGGTGACCCAGCGGCCCATCTTGACCTTCGTCTCATCGGAAGCATTCTTGTTGATCAGCGTCGCGTAAATGTCGTAAGTCCAGACGGTGGTGAATGCGCTCACGTTGCCCGCCATTCCAGACATGAAGCCTGCGATCAGGGCAGTAATGCCGAGACCGAGCAGGCCCGGTCCACAATAGCGTGCCAACATCAGCGGTAGGACTTCGTCATAACCGTGCAGCCCCTCAGCTTGTCCAGCTTTTGACCACGCAAGGTCCGCGGGCACCAGCCGCAGCAGACCACCCGTGTGTGGGTCGCGTAACAACGCCAGACCCAGCAGGCCGGGAAGGATGACGATGATCGGAACCAGCATTTTGAAAGCTGCGCCTATGATGGGAGCGAGCTCGGCCGAGCGCAGATCTTTCGCGGATAGCACCCGCTGGACGACCAGAAAGTCCGTGGTCCAATAGCCCATCGAGATGACCGCGCCCAGTCCGAAGACGATACCGACCCAGTTGATCCCCATCGGATTGTTGCTGAAGTCGCCCAGGGTTGACCATAGATGGGTGTACGCGCCGGGGTTCGCGACGTGTTGCTCCGTAAGGTTTTGGAGGATCTTTGCCTTGAGTCCGCTCCAGCCGCCCGCTTCCACCAGTCCTAAAATCGGTATCAGGAGTGCTCCTGCCCAGATCAAGAAGAACTGGAGAACCTCATTGAAGATCGCCGAACGCAAACCGCCAAGAGCCACGTAAATCATCACCGTGATCGATGACACCAGGATGCTGAATGTAATGTTCCAGCCCAGGACAACGCGCATCACGACGGCCATGGCGTACATGTTGATGCCGCTCATCAGCACGGTCATGAAGGCGAACGAAATCGAAGACAGCGTCTGGGCACCCTGACCGAAGCGCAGATTGAGATATCCGGGCACGGAGTGCGTTTTGCAGATGTGGTAGAACGGCATCATCACCAGCGCCAGAAACAGCATGGCGGGGATGGCGCCGATCCAGTACCAGTGCGCAGCGAGGATTCCGTACTTATAAGAATTGCCCGCCCACCCCATCAATTCCAGTGATCCCAAGTTCGCCGACAAGAACGCCAGGCCCGCTACCCAGGCCGTCATTTCGCGTCCTGCCATGAAGAAGTCTTCCCCGGTGTTGGCCTGGCCTTTCAAGTACAAGCCGATCGCCAGAACCAGGGCGAAGTAGAAGATGATGATGATCAGATCGACTGGCGACAGATGCACCAGCGTGGAGGAACTCCAAACGAGCAGAGCAGGATTCATTGGGTCTTGACCTGTCCGTAATAGGCGTTGCGGCCGTGTTTGCGCAGAAAATGTTTGTCGTGCAGTTCGCGCGCCAGCGGCCGGGATTCAGCATTGATCGAAAGAGTATGGCACGCCATGCGCGCCACGTATTCCAGAATCACCGCGTTGTGAGCAGCATCGGCGGACGTACGTCCCCAGCAAAACGGAGCATGCCCAGCGACCAGCACAGCCGGGATCGCATCGGGATCAAGTTTGGCGAACGTCTGGCAAATCGCCACGCCGGTTTCCAGTTCATATTCGCCCTTTATCTGAGATGCACTGAGCCGGTCCGTTACTGGAACCGGACCGTGAAAATAGTCCGCGTGCGTCGTCCCGAAGCAAGGGATCGGCTTCTCCGCCTGGGCCCAAGCCGTGGCGAATTCGGAATGCGTATGCGCCACTCCGCCAATGTTGGGGAAATGCTTATACAACTCGAGGTGCGTGGGCCAGTCTGATGATGGACGCAAGTTTCCATCGACGATCTTACCCGCGAGATCCATGATGACAATCTGCGCCGGCGTCAGCTCTTCATAAGGCACGCCACTGGGTTTGATGGCCACCAACCCCTGGCCGCGGTCAATCCCGCTCAGATTGCCGAAGGTATAGACGACAAGGCCGCGCCGAACCAACTCCAGGTTCGCTTCCAGCACCTCTTCGCGCAGTGACGTCAGCAGCATAGGACAGGAGAAAAAATACCGTTAACGTTTACGCAGCAGTGGTAACCGTTTACTCTGAGAGTGTTTCCGCAAGTGCCCATTTAACCGGACGGCGCGGGCTTTGTCAAAGATTAGGCCTGGCACTTCGCTGATACGGTTATCTACCGTTTGGGGCTCGAAGGACTGATGGGATCATCATCGCGGCAGAGGGCCCAGCAAGTGATTCCCCCGACCACTGCGAGAGCGGCGCCCACAGTGTAGGGTGAATTCATTATGCCGTCTTGCGCTGCCACAGTGGGCGACTTCACGTTTGCCGCACCGCACTTTTCTTCGCGCGACTTCTTTTCGCCCTCATGTACCGAGACCTGTCCCGCGTTAGCGGGTCGCTTAGCCTGTTGGACATTGCCCGATCGGGAGTCGATATTCACGTCGCTTTTGAGCGCCGCCACGTTGACCTTGCCGTCTACGTCGGTGACTTCGTATCGGGTCCACATCGGATTCACGGGTGTGACGATGAGGCAGCCCACGCGTACTTTGAAAGCGCGAGAGGTATTTACCGATACGCTGCCATGCTCAAGAATAATTTCATCACCCTCGAAGTCGATGAGCGTTTCTGGGTTGATATCGATCGCCGAACCAGTGAGTTCGATGCGGGCAACAGTCTTTGGCTGAGTTTGGACCGTGTCGCGAGGGAATATGGCCGCCGACGGTGGCGCCGGACGCCCGTTCAAAAGGACGCCATCGTTGCCCTGCAAAATAGCTGCGGCGGTATCATCCGCGGCCACTGAGGTCGGCAGGATCGCAATCATGAAAACGCAAATAAAGTTACGGCTTTTCAACAAGCTACGCACCGCCCCAGCGTCCGCACGGCGTGCTGGGACAAGCTTAGCCTGCCCTGATTACGGAGGATATGACTCCCTTGGTGACCCGGAATGCGTTAGCAAGCGGTGACCTTACGAGGTCGATCTCATTTCACTCGAGGTTCCGCCCGCGGCGGGCACGTAGCATTTGAGGGAGTAGTCCATGACCATGCGATCGGCGCTAAATCGCCACCCCAGGGTACGGATTGCCCGCTTCATGCGTTTTATCCATTCCCTGGGTAGGCCATCGCGGTCCCGCTGGTAGTAAAGGGCAACTACCTCATCGCGCAGCGTGCGCAACAAATCCTCTCCGTCGCGGGCATCGTGGACGCTGATATTCGAATGGGTTCTGCCGATCCCGATGGCAAAGCCGTTCATGCCGTCGTAGGCCTCGGCCCACCAGCCATCGAGGACGGAAAGATTCAGACCGCCGTTGAGCACAGTTTTCTGGCCGCTGGTGCCGGACGCCTCCTGCGGCCGGCGGGGATTATTCAGCCACACGTCGACGCCTTGTACGAAGTGACGCCCGACGTTGATATCGTAGTCCTCTACAAAGACGAACTTGTCGCGGAAACTGGGGTCGCGCATCAGGTCGGCGATCTGCTGTAGCACGCGCTTGCCAGGTTCATCGAGAGGATGCGCCTTGCCCGCGAAGACAAACTGCACGGGGCGCTTCGGGTCGTTCACCATCGAGGCCAGTTTTTCAATATCCTTCAGGATCAGGTTGGCGCGCTTGTAGGTGGCGAAGCGGCGCGCGAATCCGATGGTGAGCGCGTCGGGGCTGAGAACGCGCTCCAGGCGCTGCAATTCGTCGCCCGACTCACTGCGGCGTTCGGCTTGAGCGACGGCTCTGCGGCGGACGAATTCCAGCAACTGCGACTTCAGGTTGAGGTGCGTTTCCCACAGTTCGCCATCGTCAACGTTCTCGATGCCTTCCCAAATCTTGGCTTCGCTGCTGTGCTGCTGCCAGCCTGTGCCAAGGTGGCGATCATAGAGGCGAAACATCTCCGGCGCCAGCCAGGTTGGAACGTGCACGCCGTTGGTGATGTGTCCTATCGGTACATCGTCCTCCGGCTTGCCTCGAAACAGTCCGGTCCACATCGCGCGCGACACTTCGGCATGAAGCGCAGAGACAGCGTTGGCGCGGCGGGAAAGCCGCAGAGCTAAGACCGTCATGCAAAACAGTTCTTCGTGGTTGCTCGGACTCTCGCGGCCAAGGCCGAGCAGACTTTCCGGAGAAAGGCCAATCGCTTCGCGAAGCGGCCCAATGTGCTCTTCCACCAGGCCGGCGTCGAAGCGGTCATGCCCCGCCGGCACCGGAGTGTGGGTAGTGAATACAACCTCACGCGAAACTCGCGGAACGGCGGCTTCGAAACCGATCCCTTCTTCCTCCATCCGCATGCGGATTGCTTCCAGCACCGCAAAGGCGCTGTGGCCTTCGTTGAGGTGAAGAACCCCCGGAGAAATTCCCAGAGCCTTCAGAGCGCGCAGGCCGCCGACTCCTAGTAGTACTTCCTGACGAATTCGAATTCGCAGATCTCCGCCATACAACCGCGACGTCAGTTCGCGATCCTCCGGAGCATTTCCCTCCACGTCTGAATCCAAGAGAAGCAGGTCCCGCCGGCCGACCTTCACGCGCCAGACTTTGGCACGAATGCGACCGCTGCGGGTTTCAATTTCCACCACGATCGGCGCGCCGTCCTTGCCGATCGCCACTTCCATCGGCAGTTGATTGACATCGGTCTCGAGGTATTCCTCCCGCTGCCATCCGTTGCGATCGAGGTGCTGTCGAAAGTAGCCTTGGGGGTAAAACAACCCGATGCCCACCAGGGGGATATCAAGGTCAGACGCGCTTTTAATGTGATCTCCCGCCAGCACTCCCAGGCCGCCGGAGTAGACAGGTAGCGATTCGTGGAGACCAAACTCGGCCGAGAAATAGGCGACCGGATGAGGCCGTAGCACTCCGGCATGCCTTGCGCCCCAGGTTCGATCCGCTTCCAAATACTCGAGCAGACGCCGGTACGCATAGTTCACCCGGCTGTGCAGCATAATCTCGGCGGCCCGAGCTTCCAGCTTCGACAGGGGAAACTCTCCCAGTAAGGACACCGGGTTGTGGTTGAGATCATTCCAACTTGTCGGATCGAGATCGAGAAATACGCTGGAGGAATTGTGATCCCAGCTCCACCACATATTGCGCGCCAGGGCCCAGAGCCGTTCCTGCAGGGGAGCGATAAAACGATCCAGCGTTCGGGCTTCACTTACTACCGGAGCTACCTGAGTGGCAGCCTCGGTTAGCATGCGAACTTCATCCTCGCTGAAAACGCGGGCCTCGATGGTTTGCACGACCAGAACGCCCTGGAGAACACCCCGGTCGATCAGGGGGACACCCAGAAACGACTGGTAGGCTTCCTCGCCTGCCTCCTTGAAATACTTGAACCGGGGATGGCTTTTCGCCTGGCTGACGGAAATGGGTCGCACCTGTTCCGCCACTAACCCGGTGAGCCCTTCATTGACGGCCATCCGGAGACTGCCGATGCATTCGCGGCGAAGTCCAACGGTTGCGGCCAGAACCAGATTGCCGCGATCGGGCTCGAGCAAGTACGCCGAGCACACGTCGGTGCGGAACCTCTTGGCAATCAACGCCACGACGTTCATCAGTGTCTCCGCTGGCTCTCCGCCCTTTGTGAGATTCTTAATCTCTTCCAGGGTTAAGACATTACTTGCGTCGAGCGTACTCACATCCTGCTCCGTTGTCGCCGCCTTGTCGTATCGCTCCAAGCTGGTTGAAAGCCTCTACTTTGTAACAATCTCGACACTACTTTGATGATGTCATAAATTTTGCATTCTTGTGCGAACCGCGGGGGGATTCCACGATCAATTTATTTTATGGGAGCAACCGGGAACTGCTGATAGCACCAGTTTCATAAATCGGGATAAGAGAACGGCCCCTTCTCCGGCATCGCTCATTGCACCCCTCCCTTTAGAAGGAGTAGAATTCGTGCCATTCCAGCCTCACCAGTCGGAGACGAGCGTCCAGCCTGCGATTCGGTGGTTTCGACAATGCTTTTTAGTGCGACATTCGTCCGTGAGAAAGGTGAGACCTGCTGCTCAGGCCGCGCCCAAAATGGATGCGACGATTGATGGCGATTGGATATTCTGCAACCCGCTGTTTCGATCAAGCGATGGAGTAGCCGAGATGAAAGGAATTGCCGCACGGTTCGGGTGGTTTGGTGCAGGACTCTGCTGTCTGGTCACCGTGGGATGGGTTCTGGCGAGCCCGGGCAAGCCAGTTCTCGAAGGGCTGCCCATGGACTGGACTCACCGGCACGTCATCTTTTCCCAACCGGCGACGGCGGAACAAGCCAGGCTCCTGGCGAACGAACCGCGGTTCTGGCAGCAGGAGTACCGCCGCCAAGCTCTTCGCGTGGTGTCCAACGGCATGGCCGTTGCTGAAGAGGCAAATTCGCTCGCGCTCGCCTTCAAGGGGGTCAGTACCGCAAACGTCCACCAAGACTGGTCCCAGGACATTGGCAGCGGCGCTTCGACGGGAGCGGGCAACTATCCAGCCAAGTATGGATTCCAGGTCACGGCAGCGAACTGCGTCAGCTCCGGTCACCCGGATTTTGTGGTCTTCGGCACCGGCGTGTCCGGCGGAACGACTCAAGCCAGCATTGTTGCGTACGACAACCTGTACTCCGCCTGCACCGGCACGGTCCCCCAGATTTTTTGGGCCTACAATCTCAACTACGGGTTTGTCCCAACCTCTCCCGTCTTCTCGCAGGAGGGCACTCAGCTCGCCTTCACCGGAACCGATGGGATCACAGGCAAGTTAGTTTTGCTGACCTGGCGGCAACAGCGTTTCGTCGATATTTGGCGGCATTCCGAGCGGATGAATGAAGTCCGCTCCATCCGGGTGAAGGACCTGACAACATGCACGCAGTGCACCCACGTCGGGAGTTGTACCCGCTGTCCCGGCCTCGCCTTCATGGAGGGGAACATGCGCGGGCCGTCCTCGCAGGATTGCGAGAAATCGTTCGCGAGGACCGGTATTCCCTCGGCGAATATGGTGGCGAAGAAGCGTGCGGTACCGAACCTTATTCAGATTAGGGCAGTCCAGATTCAGCGGGTGCCAGCTCAACCGCTCGCGGCTATGGCTGGCGCCACGGCTTGAGCTGCTCGCTCGCTAATTCAACCTGAAATCATGCCCGGGACTCGCGCCACACTCGCCTCTGAGTGGTCCATCCTACTGGCCGCATGTTCTGCAACGCCTCCCGAGGAAAAGCGATCGCGTCTCGAATCTCTGCTGCGGCAACCGGTCCGCTGGAAGTCCTTATTCGGTCTGGCCGACCAGCACGGCACTCAGCCTCTTCTCTACCAGTCTCTTCTCGGCCTGGAAGATGCCGTTCCTGCGGAGGAAATGAATGGGCTGAAGCAGCGTTACCAGACGAACGTTTACAAGAACCTGTTGCTGTCGCGTGAACTAACGCGAATTGTCGAGCACCTCTCCGCAGTCGGGATTGATGTCATGCCCTACAAGGGGCTGGCCTTGGCGGAAGCTCTCTACGGCAACATCACGCTACGGCAAGCCGGCGACATCGACCTGATCATCAGCCCGAAGGACTTGCCGCGTATCCGGAGGGCCGTCGCAGAGCTTGGCTATACGCCGCACGCGCCCCTTTCCGAAGATGAGGAGCGCGCCTATCTGAAGTCGGGATATGAGTGCGCTTTCGATAGCGTCGTCGGACGCAATCTCCTCGAAGTCCAGTGGGCCATTCAGCCGCGATTCTACGCTGTCGATTTTGAAATGGACGGCTTGTTCCAACGTGCGGTAGCGCTCTCAGTGGCTGGTTATCCTACGAAGACGCTGTCGCCCGCGGACTTGCTGCTGGTCCTATCGGCACACGCCGCCAAGCATGTGTGGGGACGGCTGGTCTGGCTTTGCGACATCGCGCGGATCATGGCTTTGCCCGATCTTGACTGGGATTGGATCGGGGCACAGGCCAGAAGTCTGGGAATTACACGCATCGTATCGGTAACGATGCTTGCCGCCAACCAACTGCTAGACGCTGGCTTCCCTGCGCAAGCCGGTTTTCCGGTTGACTCCGCAACACCGCTTCTCCTGGAAGAGATCCGCGGTTACATCACCAACGACGTTTCGTTTGACGTCGAATCGCTTTCCTATTTCCGTCTTATGATGCGCTTGCGGGAGCGACCCGCCGATCGTCGGCGGTTCCTCGGCCGCCTGGTATTCACCCCCGGCCCAAGCGAATGGCAAGCGGTTCGACTGCCCCGGCCGCTGTTCCCGCTCTACAGGCTGGTCCGGCTCTCGCGCCTGGCTGCAAGGGCAGTTCGCGCCTAATGTGGGTAAGGCCACGAATCGAATGCTTTACGCCACTTGTTCCATGATGGCAGGTTTCCAGTCTCGCAAGTATAAAAAAAACAACAACGCGGCACCGATGAGGGGCACTGCCAGCCCCGCTTTCAGGGTGCCGAGTTGATGAGATGAGACGCCAACCAGCCACGGAAGCACCGCTCCTCCGAGGTTGGCACAGGTAAACATCACGGACCCGACCCGCGACGCAGCCTGTCCAAATTCGCGTGACAAAAGCGAGATGGTGATGGGATAGACCGCCGAGAGTCCCAGTCCGGCGACGGTCGCGCTCGCCATGACGCTCGTGAGCGAGTGCGACCCTACCAGTCCCGCCATGCCTGCACAGGCGAGCAGCACTCCGGCCTGCGCGACCCGAATTTCTTCGAATCGGCGCAGCAGCAGCGGCGCCACCCATCTTCCCAGCATCAACGCGGAATAAAAAAACGAGGGAGTCATGACCGCCATCGCAGCAGTCATGCTCCCCAAGCTGTTGGCGTAGGATGCCACCCAGCCTCCGAAGCTATTTTCCGCACCGACATAAAGAAAGAACAGCGCGGCAAGAATAGGAAAGGAACGATGCTTCCAAGGAATCGTCGCTCTCGTTCCGTCCGCCACATTGATCTGGGAGGGCTCACGGATGGAAGAGGGCATAGCTGCAATCCCGACCCCTACCAGCGCACAGAATCCAGCCACCAAGGCGAGAAAAAGCGGCACCCGATGGCTTTTTGTGGCGGCGGCTACCAGGAATGGGCACGCGACGGCACCGGCACTCCAGGAAAAGTTGAGCAAATTCAGAGCCGCCCCGCGCCGCCCGGGATTTACTTCGGAAACCAGCAGATTCGCTGCCGGGACCGCCAGTCCCAGACCCGTCCCGTAGCCGGCAATACAAATCATCCCCCACACGCGGGAGCCTGCCAGCAGCGCGGCCACGCTCGCCGCAATGACCAGAAGGCCGGCTTTGATTGCGAACCGGAATCCCCAACGAGCAATTAATAAGCCCGACAACAAAACAGCGACTGTCGAGGCCAGGAATTGCGCAGTAAACAGGGCACCTGCCTGCGAATAGTTCAGCGCCCACCTGGCTGACAACGTCGGCAACAGAGGGCTGAGCAGGACCGTCACAATGCCGATTGGAACGAATGCGGCGTGGGCCGCTATCGTGAGAGCCTTGGCAGAAGTTGTGGCTCGGGGTGTGGCGGAAGCGGGCATGAAGGATCAGGCAAGCCGGGTCGCTTTCCGGACCATTAGCACTTCCGCATCAACTGGTGCCCGGCGCTGTTGTAGTAGATTCGCGCACGACCAGTTCGGGTTCAATCGCGATCTCTGCCGGGTATTCTTTTTTTCCCTCAATTCGCTCCAGCAAGCTTTGCGCGGCCACCTCGCCCATGCGATTGAGCGGCTGCCGCACGGTGGTCAAGCTGGGAGTGTAAAAAGCCGCTCCCGGAATATCGTCAAAACCCATTACCGAAACATCTTGCGGAACCCGCAGTCCCTGTTCCTGCAAGGCCCGGATCGCGCCGATGGCCGAGATGTCATTGTACGCAAATAATGCGGTGAAGGGTTTCCCGCGTGCCAGCAGTTGCTTGGTAACGGGATAGCCCAACATGGGCGTGGCTTCCTCAGTCTCAATCTGCACGACCAACTCGCAGTCGATCTTCATCCCAATCTGTGCGGCAACCTCGCAGATTGCATCCCAGCGATCCTTGGAGTCTGAACTCACGGGATTCCCCTTCATGAAGGCGATCCGTTCGTGAGAAAGCTCCTTCAAATATGTCAGCGCCAACACGGCAGCGCTGTGGTGATCGAGAATAACGTTTGTTACGCCTTTCACCTTTTTGTGTCCGGCGACCGCAACGGTCGGCAAGGATGGCGTCTCGTGCACAGTTGTGTCGACTGTAATAATGCCCTCGACTCCCCGCTCCGACAGCATGCGCGAATATTGACTCAGCAGCTCCGGATCGTGCCGGTGAGCCACGGTCAGAAAAAAATAGCCGTGCTTCCGCAAGTGCTGCTCGATGCCGCTGATGATTGCCGAGCCGTAGGAGTCTCCGATTTCTTCCGCGATCACTCCGATGGTGTAGGTGCGCTTGTTGCGGAGAGTACGGGCGAAAAAGTTGGGCCGGTAGTTCAGTTCCTTGGCAGCTGCGTGGATTCGTTTCTTCGTTTCCTGGGGGATGGAACGGGCCGACGGTGCGTCGTTCAGAACTGCAGATACTGTGCCGGGAGTGAGTCCAACATACTGGGCAACGGCCTTAAGTGTTACTACCCCGTTTTTTTGGCCAGACTTCCTAATTTGCCCCATGATGCCGTCAGGATTGTCTCTCACTCAATCCTCGAATTGCATGACGAACCTTAACCAAACACTGGGAAGCTGTCAGTGATTCCCCGCACGCCGCTGCATCCAGATTAGACTCCCTGTCGGCGCTTTCGTCATCCCTGTGCATAACGCTCACTGTTCGGCTTCGATCCGCTCAAGGCGAAGAACAGGATGTACAGGTAGCAGATCACCGGCAGGAAAAACGCGTGATGAATGCCGATCCGATCAGCGATTGCGCCCTGCGCTACCGGAATGATCGCCCCGCCGACGATCGCCATGATCATGATTCCGGAACCGTCGCCGGTGAGGGGGCCGAGTTCAGCTACGCCCAGCGTGAAGATGCTGGGGAACATGATCGAATTGAAAAAGCCGACCAGGATGATGCTCCACATGGCGAATTGCCCGTTGCTGAGCATCGAAATCGCGACGAGTGCACCTGTGGATATAGCGCAAACGCCGAGCAATACTCCTGTGTTTGCGATCGCTTTGCCGCCGCGTAGAGCCGCCACCGCCGCTATCGTCGCCGTCGCGATTGCCACCAGGATAAACAGCGGACGTCCGGCAACCAGCAGCCACGCAAGCCACGTTAGATTCGGCACTCCAGGCTGATATCCCAGCGGCATGTGGCTTTCGATTGGATAGGAGAGCAGGATTAGCGCAATGCTGGCGGCTGTTACAAGGCCCATATATGTCGCCTTCGCGCCCCCCAGGAAATTCGACCCAATGAATCGTCCCAACATGGCACCACCCCAGTAAAACGCCACGAAACTCGCCGCCAGCTTTTCGGTGAGCCCGCCAATCTCCGGTTGGCTGAAGTAGTTCACCAGAAAACTCCCAATGGAAACTTCCGCGCCAACATAAACGAAAATGGCAATGGCGCCGAAAATTAAGTTGGGATGCTTCCAGATGGAGTCGTTCACCTTCTCCCCGAGCTGGTGTTGAGCGTGCGGAATCTTAGGCAGCTTGAAACTGGCGATCGCGATCGCCAGCACCACCAGCGCCACGCCCAGGCCGACATACGGCGTCTTCACCGTCGCCGCTTCGTGCAACCGGTAAGCCTGAAGGGCATCGGGCGCCATGGCACGGATCTCCTCGATCGTCTTCGGTGCGGCGCTCAAGATGAGCAGGCTGCCGAAGAACGGCGCCAGAAATGTTCCCAGGGAGTTGAAAGCCTGCGTCAGGTTGAGCCGGCTCGAAGCCGTCTGAGGCTTGCCCAGCACCGTCACATAAGGATTCGCCGCCACTTGCAGGCACGTGATTCCTGCGGCAAGAACAATCAAGGCCCCCAGAAACAGCGGAAACGAGGGAACACTGGCGGCCGGGACAAAGAGGAACGCACCCAAGCCCATCGTAAGCAGACCCGCCACCATCGACCGCTGGTAACCGATCCAATCAATAATCTTGGCCGACGGAATAGAGAAAAGGAAATACGCGCCGAAGAATGCGAACTGAATCAGCATGACCTTCGCATAGTTCAGGTCGAAAATCGACTTCAGATGCGGAACCAGAATGTCGTTTAGACAGGTCAGAAATCCCCACATGAAGAAAAGCGTGGTCACCGTAGCCAGCGGCGCGCCGTAGCTCTGGTCGGTGCCGGGCGCCGAAGCCGTTGTTGAGGTATTAGGGGCTGTAATTGCCATGAGGTCTGTATCCACCATTCGACGGAGAATAGGAGCCACGACCGAGGGCAATCATAGCATCGCGGACACTTGATTCGTGCTTTTTCTTCCGGCAGAGAATTCCCGATTCATGCGAACAAAATCGTTTCTCTAGCTTGACATTGACAATGCGCTGCCGGAGACTTCGAATCGCTAGACTGTAGGGATTCCCATGAAGCGGTGCCTATGCGTAATCCTCTGATCTTTTTGCTCCCAAGTTTGCTCCTGTTATGCGTCTCACTAGCGGCCCAGGCCGATATCTCCAGCACGGTCCTCTTCAGCGAGCTTGGCTTTCCGACGATCGACTCGGCCAGCGTTTCGTCTCAGCAGTTGGCGGCAATCCTGCCAGGAGCACAGTTGACAAATGCTAACCAGCTTCCCGCTGCGCTTACTGCCGCATCCAGTCGCCTGCTGGTCTTGCCTTACGGCTCAGCCTTCCCCGAGGAGACGTGGCCTGCCATCAAGACCTTTCTCGATCGAGGAGGGAATCTGCTCGTTCTTGGTGGGATGCCTTTTACTCGCGCGGCCTACCAGGATCACGGGGTGTGGCGTGTCCGTGACTACAGCGTGCGCTTCATTCGCCGTCTCATGATCGACCAGTATCAGGAAACTCCGGGCTCGGATGGCCTGCAGTTCCAAGCCAATCCGGAATTGACCCTGCAGGTTCGCTCGTTTGCCTGGAAACGTGCCTTCAGCCCGGTGATCCGGCTGAGCGCCGTGGACCTTTACCATCGTGGCGGGGCCGCCGGTTCGATCGACGCGCGTCTCGACTCGCTCGCGTGGGGGGCCAAGAATGGTCGGAAGATGTCTGCGCCAGCTGTTCAGGTCGATCACTACCGAAACGGTTTCGACGGCGGTCGGTGGATTTTCGCGAACGCAGAACTTCCGGGAGAGTTCTTCGACAATACAACTCTGGTGCAATCTCTCGCTGAGCGGGCGATGCAGGGCGCCGAGGAGTTCACCGTACGCCCCGTCTTGCCGCTCTACCTCCCAGGTGAGCCCGTGCAGATGCAGATCGTCTGGAATGCAGCAGAGCCGCCAAAAGCAGCTTCCGTGAAGATTACGTCCTTTCCGGAAGGGCAGCCCTCGAAGGGAACCAGCGTAAGTGCAGTTCTGCCGTCCAGCGAATCGATCGCCCTGGCAACCCCCAGCGACAAGGGCCTCTACCTCGTCGAGGCACAACTCATGGAAGGCGATCGTGTGCGCGCCGTCTACCATTCTGCATTCTGGATTCGTGACGAGTCGTATCTTCATTCCGGTCCGCATCTGAGCGTCAATCACGACTATTTCGATCTCGACGGCCATCCCCTGGCGGTGATCGGCACGACCTATATGTCGAGCGAGGTGCAGCGCCTCTATTTCGAGCATCCCAACGTTTACGTGTGGAATCAGGATCTCGCGCAGATCCGCGATGCCGGCCTGAACATGATCCGTACCGGCTGGTGGACCGGCTGGGACAAGTTCTGCGACGAAAACGGTCAGCCTTACGAGCGCACCCTGCGAACGCTCGAGGCCTATCTCATGACCGCACGCAGGTATGGCCTGCCAGTGCAGTTCAATTTCTTCGCATTTCTGCCCGATGTGCTCGGAGGCACAAATGCCTTTCTCGATCCTGGGACCGTCCGCAAACAGCAAACTCTGATTTCGTCTGTTGTGGCTCGCTTCCACGATGTTCCTTTTCTCGCCTGGGATCTCATCAACGAGCCGAGTTTTTCTCAACACCTATGGACCATGCGGCCCAACGGCGACCCGATCGAACTGGCAAGCTGGAATCGTTGGCTGAGCGGGCGCTACCCCGATCACGCCAAACTGGCCGCCCTGTGGAATGTTCCTCCCGAGTCTCTGACCGGAGACATTTCTCTTCCGCTCGAAGACGAGTTCTTGCCGCGCGGCATGTACACCGGCACGAACTCGCTCCGGGTCAACGATTATTTCCTCTTCGCGCAGGAATCGTTCGCCCACTGGGCGCGCACTATGCATGACACGATCCGCGCCACCGGATCGCAACAACTCGTCACTGTCGGCCAGGACGAAGGCGGCATCCAGGACCGTCTTTCCCCTGCCTTCTGGGGGCAGTCCGTCGACTTCACGACCAACCATTCCTGGTGGCAGAACGATTACACCCTTTGGGACTCGCTCGCCGCCAAGGAGCCCGGAGAAGCGCTTCTGATTCAGGAAACCGGCCTGCAGCGCGAATTGAACGTCGATGAAATTGCCCGCCGTACACCAGAGAGCGAGGCAGCCCTTCTGGAACGCAAGATCGCTACATCGTTCATTCAGGGCTCGGGTGCGATCGAATGGCTGTGGAACACGAATTCCTACATGACGGAGAGCAACGAAACGCCGATCGGAGCCGTGCGCACCGACTACACCGAGAAGCCGGAAGCCTCCGTGCTGCGGGCTTTCTCTCAATTCGCTCCGTCATTGCAGGAACACCTGCGTGATCCGCAACAACCTCTGATTGCGATTATCAGCTCGCAGGCTGCGCAGTACTCGGTGCTCACCGATTTCCAGTTGGAGGCGCAGCGACGCGCTGTCCGCGCCCTCGCCTATGACGTCCATCTGCCTGCGTACGTAATTGCCGAGAATCAGCTCGGAAAGCTGGGGAGCCCCAAGCTGGCCATTCTCCCGTCGCCACAGGCTCTGGGCGACCCGGCGTGGCGCGCTCTGCTACAGTACGTGGACGCGGGCGGATCCCTTCTGATCACCGGTCCAGTTGATCGCGACGAGCATTGGCAGGTAGTAACTCGGGCCCGAGATCTTACCCTTCAGGCTCACGTCGAGCCACTCACGTACCACGCTGCAACAGTCCGCCTTGGAGATCGTTCCCTCGCGCTCACTTATGGTCAGCCACAACAAAACTGGCTGGACTCCTTGCGGTTTGAAGATGGGTCGACCTTCAAGGAGATTCCTCATGGCAAAGGACGAATCTTCTGGACTGCCTATCCGGTCGAGCTCTCTGAGAACGAGCAGGCTCTTGCCGAACTCTATGCGGATGTCGTGAACCGGCTGAACATCGCACCAATGTTCAACGCGCAGTCTCCACTGCCACACGGAGTGCTGGTATTCCCGACCGTGCTCGCGGACGCCGTTCTGTACGTCTTGGTCTCGGACTCCGCTGATCCGGCCGCCATCAACCTTCGCGACCAGACCACGGGCGTCGCCCTTTCCTTTTTTCTACCAGCCGAACATGCTGCCATCGCAGTGATCGGAAAACGAGAAAAGAAAATCGTCGCCAAGTACGGCTTCTGAAGTAAGCATTGACTAAACCACAGTGTCATCCCGAGCGAAGCGAGGGATCTAGGTGTTTGCTGGCAGTGGCAACCCCGGTGGTGCGGGCCAAGACCTAGATCCCTCGCTGCGCTCGGAATGACAGTTCGCTTTGGGATAGAGCAACTGTTAGACCGACCTACTTATGCGCCACCGTCTTTTGCTCGGCGAGTTGCTGCGACAGAAAAGTAAGGTACTCTTCCATCCCCTCCCCAGTCTTGGCTGAGAGACGGAAGATGTGCATCCCGGGTCGCACTGACTGAATGCTCGTCCGCGCCGTATCCCAATCAAATTCGACCGCGTGGGCGAGATCGTTCTTGCTCACCACCGCAACGTCCGCGCTGTTGAAGATGGTCGGGTACTTCAACGGCTTGTCTTCTCCTTCAGTCACCGACATCAAGACGAGCCGCAGATTCTCCCCCAGGTCATAGGACGACGGACACACCAGGTTTCCTACATTTTCAATAAACAAAAAGTCGAACTGGTGCAGATCCCACTCTTGCAGCGCACTCTGAACCATGGCTGCCTCAAGATGGCAGAGCGTGCCAGTCGTGATCTGTTTCACCGGAGCCTTGCTCCGCGCCAGTCGCACCGCATCATTCTCGGTGGCGAGATCCCCGACCAGCGCCGCCACCCGGTACCGTGGCTGCAATTGCGTGAGCGTTCTCTCCAAGAACGTGGTCTTTCCCGAGCCCGGACTCGAGACCAGGCTCACAACAAAGACTCCCGCCGCGCGGAACTGTTCGCGCAAACCACGAGCGATCACGTCGTTCTGCTTCAAAACATTTCTGCGCACTTCAACCAAGCGCGGTTCGCTCATTCGGGCACCTCCGACGCCCGCCCTTCTGGGCCATGCATCCTATCCTGCACTTCGTCTTGCACTTCCAGCGCGAATACCTCAAGTTCCTTGCCCTGCAGAATATCTCGTGTCGGCGCGTTGCACTCCGGACAAGTAAACGACTGCACGGAGCTGAGCGTTCTCCGCTGCTGGCATTGAGGACAAAACACAACGACGGGGATGTCTTCGACGATCAAACGCGACCCCTGCAGCGCAGTATCCTGGCACGCCACCTCGTACGAAAACAGCAGCGCGTCCTTGACTACACCAGAAAGCGCGCCGAGCCGGAGATGCACCGCACTCACCCGCACACTGCGCCGCTGTGCCTCGTCCAAAGCCGCATCCACAATGCCCATCGCGATCGACAGTTCATGCATCGCGCCACCGGGATCCCATTATTTCGTAAGCTGGCCGATGAAGACTCCGTAGGGCTCCAACGTAACCATGTCTCCCTTCGCAGCCGACTTCCCGGTCGCCACTAAAACCTTCGTCGACGTGAACCCATTCTTGCTCATGTCAAAGTTCACTTTCTGCTGGGCGCCGGACATGTTCAGAGCCACCAGCACAGCTTGGTCCTTGTAGATGCGCAAGTATGAAAGAATATTCTGGTCATTTTCATTTAACGGTACGTAGTTGCCGTCCAACAGGGCCTGGTTCGTGTGTCGCAGTTTCAGCACCTTCTCATAAAAGGAAAGCACCGAATTCGAATCCTTGGTTTCGTCGGCCACATTGTGCGTCTTGTAGGTCGGAGGCACTGGAAGCCAGGGCACAGCCTTCGAAAAGCCGGCATTCTCGCTCTCATCCCACTGCATGGGCGTTCGCTCGCCGTCGCGGCCTTTCTCTTTTGGCCATCCCACGCGGCCGATTGGATCTTTCACGTCTTCCTTGCGGGTGGGCGGAGTGGTCTTCATCCCGATCTCCTCGCCGTAGTACATGATCGGAGTCCCGCGCAGAGTCAGGTACAGGCCAGCCATCAGTTTCGCGATCTGATCATTGTGCTGTCCGTCGCCATAGCGATCGTATGAACGCACAATGTCGTGGTTGCTGATGACGAACGTCGGCCATCCTGAGGCGGAGTTCACTGCCGCAATCTGTTTACGAAATTCCGCCGGCGAAAGTTTGTTGACAGTGGTGAACAGAAAATCCATGGGCATCTGCAGTTCGTTGTTACCTTCCCCGTAGTAAAGGTTCAGTTCGGCGATGTCAGCGGTCCAGGTTTCGCCAATCAGGACGGCATTGTTCTCGTCTGCGACCCTGCGCAGCCCTCGTAGCGCCTCATGCACCTCGGGTAATTTGGTGTTGTACTTATTTTCCTCGATGGGGTCCCCGAAAGCATTCTTGCCCGGCTTAAGGGGATTGTCATGCAGATTGGGATCTTCGAATAATGTATCGACTGCATCCAGTCGAAAGCCGGAGACGCCGCGCTTGTACCACCAGCGGGTCACGTCAAACATAGCGTCTTTCACCGCTGGATTCCGCCAGTTCAAGTCCGGCTGCTCCGCGTAAAAGAAGTGATAGTAATACTGGTTTGTCTTCGGATCGAACTTCCAGGCCGATCCCCCGAAGGTCGACGTCCAGTTATTTGGCGGCTGCCCCGGCCCCTTGCCGTCCCGCCAGATATACCAGTCGCGGTGTTCTGATGTGCGAGACGATTTCGAGTCCAAAAACCATTTGTGCTGGTCCGAGCTGTGGTTCACGACAAAATCGAGAATGATGTGAATCCCACGTTTCTTGGCCTCGCTGGCCAGCGTATCGAAGTCCGCCAGTGTTCCGTACATCGGATCGATATTCTCGTAGTCGGAAACGTCGTAACCGAAATCGACTTGCGGCGACGGAAAGCAAGGTGCGATCCAGATCGCATCTACTCCGAGATTCTTCAGATAGTCTAGCTTCGAAGTAATGCCGTTCATGTCGCCGACACCGTCGTTGTTGCTGTCCGCAAAACTCCTGGGATAAAGCTCGTAGAACACCGCGTGCTGCCACCATTGATGGCCTTCCGCATCGATTGCCTTGCCTGCGCTTTGCGCCGCCGCAGCGAGCAACGCCATGCACGAAAAAACGCACAACAGAGCACAAAAGGCTCTACGTCGCATAGTCAAGACAGCACTCCCGGAAATGAACTGTGAGTTTCGCCGCCACAGCGTTAGCATACCCAGTGAGTCTAATCCTTTTTTAGCTGTTCCGGTTTGATCCGCGGGGGGCAGACAATCAAGGGCGTGGGAAGTGAATCGTGACCTTCTGCCGCACGTAGGTATCAGCCGGCCCCGTGGGCATTTGAATTTCAATCTTCCCCGCCTTAGTAAGTGCGGCCCCGTCCACGGAAGAGATTTGGCCAGAATTCCAAACACCAAGGTCATAGCTGATTCCCGCCAGACCCGTAACCTCTAGGTCCAGTTGGGTCCTAGCCGTATTCCACGATTCGGAAACGACACGCAGGCCGCGGCTCGCGCTCCCCAGCGACGGTAGTTCGCTATCCAACTCCAGGCCAAAATCCTTCTTCACGTGAATTACCACACTGTCCGCGGTGCCGGATACCTGGAACCGCAGGGAAACGTGTTTGTCGGTGTTGTTTTCCATTACCTTGAAGGGTAGAGGACGTCCGTTGACTTCGGCGCCCATCACCTCGGTGCGCAAGCTAAAAGCGGGGGAGAACTCGACCCAGCAATCGCCGCTTGCGGAGCGTTTTGCTTCGAGCATCACGCTGTCGGTCGTCTTGTGATACTGAAAGTCCACACCGGCACTACCGACGCTCACGTTGTGAATGGCAAAGGATGTCCAGCCCGCCGGAACGTGCGGGGCCAGCGTGATCTGGCGCTTTTCCACGTCGGTTTGGAGGCCGAACATCCCGCGCAGAATCGGGCTGACCACCATGGCCGCGGACCATATCTGGTGCGGCGAACTTGTGGAAAAGGACTGGTAGTAGTCGCCGGACAAGACCTCGGTGAAGTGACCAAGAGCGCCGTCGGCCGCTAGCAGCGCGTTAGCGCGCAAGTTCGAATAAGCCGGAAACGCCCGATGGTAGCGATATTCGCCAACCGAAGCCCATCCGGTGAATAGCGGCCACACCGCTCCGAAATGGTAGCCCGAGCCATCATAGATTTTGGATTGTTGCGAAATGATCCGCATGCCCCAGTCGGTTTGGTGATCTACATTCGCCAATTGCGTAATAGTCTCGTCGGCATGACTCGCATCCGGCAATCCGAACCACATGGGAACCGTTGTGAGCACGCTCGGCTCGTCAACTAGCTGGTTATCCGGTCTCAAGGCAAATGCGAGAGTCTTCTTGTCCGGTGACCAAAATACCTGATCGAGAGCAGCTCGGTCATGATCGAATTGCGCTGAGAGATCCTTGCTTACCTCGTTCTTGCCGAGCAATCGGGCCAGATCGGCAAGAGCGTGCAGGGCTTCGACCCCGAGGCCTGCCTGATAGTACTCGTTCTTGACCGGAAGCAGCGGGCCGCCCTCGACCCAGCCATGCCCGACCCCGGCATTCTGGGCGAACCCTTGCGCGTCATAGGTGGAGCGCAGGAATTGAAAGGCCCGCCACACGTTGTCCCATTTTTCGTGGGCAAATGCCAAATCTCCGCTCTGCGCCGCATAATCATGCATCGCAATGATAAAAAGTGGTGTGGCGTCGGCCGAAACATAGGCGTAGGGATAGTCTTTGAACCACGGCACGAGACTCGCGCTCTGCGAGATCTCATGCGGGACCTTGCCATCTTCGCGTTGATATCTACTGATGAAATCGAGGGCCGCACGGCTTGTCGCATAATCACCTTCGGCGTTCAATGCAAACGACGTCCACAGCGAGTCTCGGCCAAAGAACCACGCGAACCCTGGTCGCTGGCTGACGCCTGACGTGCGATACCCGGCAACAAGCCCCGACCCTAGATACGGATTGTTCACCAATCCTTGAATCGTGCTGATCCGCGCCCAGTCATAAGCCTGTTGTAGCGCCGCATCGGGAAGATCGAGGCTTACGGTCCTGCCGAGATAAGAGCGGTAGTATTCCGCCGACTCGCGCATCGAGTCGGCATACGAGGTCAGCAGGTGCTGATAGGTCTTCTCCGCGTCTGCGACGCCTGCGACAGAAGCGGCAATGACCAGCGCTTTCCGATCTTTCCCTCTTGGCGTCACGCCCAGGCGCAGCGAATTCTCATCCGCCGATGAATAATTCGTCTGGTATGCGAGGCGCGCGTCCCCTGCGGTTGGAGAGCCCACCAGCGCAGCGAACTTTCGGGCCTCCTCGCCAAAGACAAATGCGTGCTGCTTTGCGTCAAAATTTACAAACGTTCCGCCCAGAGCGGCGGGCCACTCCAGTTGGAAGTCGGGTGTAAACGCGGCCTCTACCTCCAACGGTTGCTCGGTCTCAACCTCGAGCAAGATCACACCTCCCGGCGCGTCGACCGGCACACAGAGAGTCTCGCGCACGCGGAACGAATCGCCGGCATAAAGGATCGAAGCCGACTCGGGCCGAACCGTCAGCGTACGGGCCAGACTCTCGGCAGGAAGCGCCCGATCTCCGACGTGGAAAGTCAGATGGAACTCGCGAAAAACTTTCAGTGGATAGACCCAGGCCTCGAAACGTCCGCTCTCGTTGCCGAACAGCCCTGCACGAGTCCCCACCACGGGAAGAAACTCCCAGCTGCGGATGGTTCGAGTTAGCTCGGGCGATCGCACAGGCTTCTGGGCGGCTGAGAAACCACCGCCAGTCAGCCAGATCGCCACCAATGCCATGAGTGCACCACTTCGGACGCAGAAAAAGGCACCATTCAATGCAGTAGTCCCTAAGACCCGAGCGGAGCTTGCAAAGTGGCGGTTCACTGAATATAAGAATTAAGGGGCGAATTTTAGCACGAGCCGAGTGGCCCAGGTAGCGATCTATTGTTCCCTTCACGCCGCGTCTTTCTGAAATCTCTCAGCCGTTTGGGTGTGGTGCTCTCGTTGGAGAACGTGCTGGCGCTCGCCAGCCCGCCCTGGTTACGAGCAGGCCCGCGTCCGCAACAAAAGCTGGTCGCCCCGAAAGATGAATCCAAGACTTCAATCCCCGATCTTGGCGTCAGCTTCCTCAACGTCGCCCGCGAATCCGGATTGAACGTCAAAACCATCTTCGGCGGCGAGCATAAGAACAAGTATCTGCTCGAGACCACCGGTTGCGGCGCTGCTTTCTACGACTACGACAACGACGGCTGGCTCGACATTTTCCTGGTAAACGGCACGCGCCTGCAAGGGTTCCCCGCCGGAAGCGAGCCAACGTCGCATCTTTTCCGCAACAACCGTGACGGCACATTCACCGACGTGACCGCGAAGGCAGGCGTCGCCCACTCCGGCTGGGGACAGGGTTGCTGCACCGGCGACTACGACAATGACGGCTGGGACGACCTGTTCGTCACCTACTATGGCAAGAACGTGCTCTATCACAACAACGGAGACGGCACGTTTACCGATGTAAGCCAGAAAGCTGGCGTAGCGGGCAAGGGCATGCGCTGGAACACGGGTTGCTCATTCGTCGACTACGACCGCAATGGCCAGCTCGATCTGTTCGTCGCCAACTACATTGAACTCGATCTCGCGACGGCGCCCGTGCCGGAGTCAGGCCCTTGCCTCTACAAGAGCGTCATGGTCGCGTGCGGCCCACCCGGATTGCAAGGCGGCAAGAATATTCTCTACCACAACAATGGGGATGGCACGTTCACCGATGTTTCCGAGGCCTCGGGAATTCTGCGTGCTAACGGCACCTACGGCCTGGGCGTGCTGACGGCCGACCTCGACAACGACGGCTGGCCCGACATATACGTGGCCAACGACTCAACCGCCAGCGCCCTCTACCAGAACAAGAAAAATGGAAAGTTCGAGGACATCGCCATCGAAGCCGGATGCGCCCTTAGCCCCGACGGCAAACCTCAGGCCGGCATGGGTATCGCGGCCGCCGACTATGACATGGATGGCAACCTGGATCTGGTCAAGACGAACTTCGCCGGCGACACGCCCTCGCTCTACCACAATCAAGGCGGAGCAAATTTCGAAGACGCCACGTTCACCGCGGGCCTGGGCGCGCACACGCAATTCCTGGGGTGGGGCTGCGGCTTTTTCGATATGGACAACGATGGCTGGCCCGACATCCTGATCTGCAACGGCCACGTCTATCCAGAAGTCGAACAGTTAAGAACAGAAGCCGGCTATGCGCAGCGCAAGCTGGTGTATCAGAACCTGCGGAATGGCCACTTTGCGGACATTTCCTTTCAGGTTGGCCCTGGTATCTCGGAGCCGAGTCCGTCGCGGGGCGCGGCCTTTGGCGATTTCGATAACGACGGCGATATCGATGTGGTCGTCAACACGGTAAACGACTATCCGCAGCTTCTCCGTTGCGACACGAAGCTCGACAACAACTGGATCAAGGTCCGCACCATCGGAACGAAATCGAACCGCAGCGGGATCGGCGCGCGGCTAACATGCGTGACGCATCCGCCCGGAGAGTCGAAGCCGCACCAGCAGATTGACGAAGTCCGCAGCGGCGGTGGCTATTTCTCACAGAATGATCTGCGCGTTCATTTCGGCTTGGGGAAAGCTGAAAAAGTTGATGTACTCGAAATTCGCTGGCCGAGTGGGCAAGTGGATACGCTCAAGGACATCAAGGCGAACCAGTTGATCTTCGTCAAGGAAGGCGAGGGGATCAGCCGTACCATGCAGTTCCAGAAAAATCCCAAGTCAGGGAAGTAGCCCGTTTTCAAAGTTAGTTTATCCAGAGCGACCTGTCATCCCGAGCACAGTGAGGGATCCAGGTGTTTGCTGGCCGGGGCAACATTGGTGCTGCGAGCGAAGACCTAGATCCCTCGCTTCGCTCGGGATGACAACGTGATTTTGTTCACGCTATCCCTGAAAGTGGATAGCCTTTCTACGGCTTCTTCGGATCCGGTTCCACCGCTGCGCCTGTGCCTTCCTTTACGGTCTGAATCTGATCCACCGGCAGATTCGCAAAGCGCTCCGTCACCCCACTAGGCCAGTGGACTTCGACCCACTCAATCTTCGTCGCCACCCCCAAGCCGAAGTGAAGCCGCATGTCGCTATTCGAGATATAACTCGATCCGCTACTAACTTCGTCAACCAACACCCGCGCCGCGGTCTTCACCCGCACCCGTGCGCCAATGCCATCGCGATTCGATTGCGTTCCGACAGTATGAATCGCCACCCAATGATTCGCGTTGCGAATTTGATTCACCAGCAGGCTCGGTGCGGCGTTCATGTTGTTGATCAACGCCGACATTCTGCCATCGTTCCACAAATCTCCAACCGCCAACCCACGCGATGAAGCCGCGGTTGTAATGCCCGATCCGCCGGATGCGGAAATATCACTGAACGTCCCGTCGCCATTGTTGTGATAAAGAATGCGCGGCTCTTTATAGCTGCTGCCGAGGTGCTGGCTATCCACTTCGGGATAGACGTGGCCGTTCGCCAGAATCAAGTCAGGCCAGCCGTCGTTATCCACGTCAAAGAACATCGTTCCCCAGCCCAGGTACTGCGTGTAAAGACCCAGGCCCGCGGAGGTGGTCATGTCCGTAAATGTCCCGTCCGCGTTGTTCTTGTACAGCGTGGAGGTATCGTCGGAAAAGTTCGTCTTAAAGATATCGAGATGCCCATCGCCGTTATAATCAGCGATCGTTGATCCCATCCCCGCCTGTTCGCGCCCGTCTTCATTGAACGCCGCTCCCGCGGTGACCGCGATGTCGGTGAACGTGCCGTCGTGGTTATTGCGATAAAGAATGCTGGGTGTGCTGTCGCAGGCAATGAAAATATCGGGCCATCCGTCTTCGTCGAAATCGAGCGTCGAAACGCTGAAGGCATAATGCCCGTCGGTACGGTCGATGTGCGCTTTCGTGGTGACATCTTCAAACGTCCCATCGCCCCGATTGTGATAAAGGATGTTTTTGGCTCCGGCCAGACCGCGCGGCCCGCACATCACCGGAACGCCCTTCCACATGCAGGTCGGCCGCTCCCCGGGAGCGGGCGCCGACGCCAGATCAAAATCCACATAGTTCGCCACGACCAGGTCAAGATGGCGGTCACGGTCGTAGTCTACGAACGCACAGCCTGTGCCCCACGCTTTGCCTGATCCCGCGACGCCAGCTTTCTCCGCGACTTCCGTAAAGACGCCGTGCTCGTTGTGGTAGAGCCGATTCTTGCCGTAGTAAGTAACGTACAAATCCTCCCAGCCGTCGTTGTCGTAGTCGCCGACGCAAACACCTTGTCCCCAGCCGGTTCCCGTCAAACCCGCCTTTACCGTGACGTCGGTGAAAGTTCCGTCGTGATTGTTGCGATACAGCCGGTTGGTGGGGCCTTGCCCGGCCGGGAATCCATCGAGCCGGGTGCCGTTCACGAGAAAAATGTCGGGCCAGCCGTCGTTGTCGTAATCGAAAATGGCGACGCCGTTGCCGGTGGTCTCAATGATGTATTTCTTGGTGTCGATGCCCCCGAAGATGTTCTGCGCGGTCAGTCCGGCCTTCTCGGCAACGTCCGTGAAGGTCGCGATGGGTGGAGGGGGCGGATTCTTCGCCTGTTGTGCGCTCAGCGCCGTCCCCCAAAGCAAGAGGCACACCCTGGCGAGAACGCGGCAGACGGGATGAACTGCCCAAGAAGAGAAACTCTGAACTCGCATGTGCCCCACCCGATGTTAGGGTGGGTGCTGCCAGGGGGTCAAGCGCGGATCGTCAAGCGCGCCTCAGTGACTACGCGGTGCTTCGGCCACGCCCACATACTTGTCTGCCCCGCCGTAGTAGAACAAGTAACGATTTCCCTGTTCCAACACCCCTTCGACAAAGACTACGTTCGGCACTTGGCCGACCTTCTCCCACTCCGTTTCGGGAGCGAACACGGGCTCATCACTCCGCCACAACAATTCTCGCGGATCGGCACGGTCGAAGATCGCGATTCCAGTGCGGTACACCAGTTTGTCGTCTGCGCCGTTGTAGATCAGGACAATTCCCTGCGGCGTCAAGATCGGCGCCGGGCCCGGTTCTGCGACGCGCGAATCAAAGCGCCCAGGCCTCACCGGCAGCACTGGAGTCTCGGTCGCCTCGGTCCAGTGCAGGAAATCGGTGGAATAAGCAAGGCCGGCTTGATCTTTGTTGTCAGCGCTGGTGCCCAGAAAGTACATCCAGTATTTGTCGTCGATCTTCTCTGGCACGATGGCACCCGACTTCGTCCACTTCACATTCCAGTTCCCTTTGTCGGCCGGGATAATGACGCCCTTGCGGTCCCAATGAATCAGATCGTTTGACGTTGCCAGACAAAGCTGCGCGTCTTTCTTGTTGTAGCCCGTATAAGTCAAATAGTAAGTGTCCCCAAATTGAACCAGACGCGGATCCTCGACTCCGCCGTCTTTCTCGTATTCCGCCGACGGGCTGAGAACAGGCTCATCCCGGCGAGTGAAGTGCACTCCATCCACACTATCGGCATAGCCCAGTCGCGATGTTCCCTGCTTATCTTGCGCGCGGTAAAGCATGACGATCTTGTCACCACCCACGCTTTTTTCAACCACCACTGCCGGATTGAATGTGCCCGCGGCTTCCCATCCCACGCCGCGCGGGGCAATCACGGGCGCGTCTGATAACCGGTGCCACGCGCCGAAAGGCAGACGTCGGGCTTCCTGCGCCAGCAGGCCCGTCAGCAACCCCATCAGTATCAGGAATCTTGCGGAACGCGAAAAGACCGTCTCCACTACTCCACTCCTACTCCACTCGAGGGCGCCGCTGGTGAATGTTAGAACTCTCGTGCACAGCAAAAACGGCAGGGCCGACCCCCTGCCGTTCCTTCGATCTGCGATCTTGGATTTTACTTCCGGCCTACTTTTTATTGACAGACTTCTTAAGTTCAGCTCCAGGGGTAAACTTCGCGACTTTGCGGGCAGCGATCTTGATAGTAGCTCCGGTCTGCGGGTTGCGCCCGTTCCGTGCCTTTCTTGCCGACACCGAAAAAGTGCCGAAGCCTATCAAAGCTACTCGATCTCCTTTGCGGAGGGCAGACGTAATGCTGTCCACGGCGGTATCAATCGCAGTCGTGGCTTGTGCTTTGCTGATTTCACATGCGCCAGCGATCTTGTCAACTAGGTCCGCTTTGTTCATAGTCTCTCCTCGCAGGTCTCTTTCGTGCCCAGCCTACACCGGGACGAGAAATGGCTATGGCTGAGTTGGGAAACCTGATCGCTCGTATTCTCCTCCGTCTGCGGCGAATGTCAACTGTGAAAATCCGCGCCGGAAGCCCGTTTCACACCCGCATGGCCCGAATTGGGCCTTCCCAAGCGGCTTTTGGGCGCGGCCCTAGGGGTTTTTCCTACGCTGTCCACAACCCGCCGGGTTCCTGCACAGGATGTACACAGGCCGCCAGCCTTTCCGGCTTGCGCGAAACGCTAGTTCCGGTGCAAAGTCGGAGTAGAGGAATTCAGTTCAGTCGAGAAGGTTCAGGTGATCAAGGCTCCCGCAGAAGTCTGCCCGCTGTGCGACGGAACGGGCTGGAAGACTGTGCCTTCCAGTCCGAATGGAAGCGGCGGCAAGAGCGAACGCCGCGTGGCGCGCTGCGATTGCCATTTGCGGTCGCGGGCACAGTCTCTGGCGACCGCGGCCCGCATCCCGCGCCGCTACGAGCACTGCGAGCTTACCAATTATGACACCGACTTTCCCGGTGCCGACCCTTCCCTGGCGGAGGCTCATTTCGTGGCCTCCACCTTCGCGAAGAAATGCGACCCACGCGGCGACAAGGGGCTGCTGATCATTGGCAAGATCGGCACTGGCAAAACGCACCTGGCTGTCGGCATCATCAAAGAGTTGATCCTCAACCGGGGCGTCTCCTGTCTGTTTTACGACTATCGCGAACTGCTCAAGGAGATCCAGAACTCCTACAACTCCGCTGTTCAAACCACGGAACTGGACGTTTTACGGCCCGTATTCGACACCGACGTTCTGGTCCTCGACGAACTGGGTGCCGTGAAGCCGACGGAATGGGTGTGGGACACAGTCAGCCTCATCCTGAACACACGCTACAACGACAATCGCACCACGATCATCACGACAAATTTTGAAGACCAGCCCGCCGCAGGGGTGGTGAGTTCGATATCGCCTGCCCGGGCAGCGAATCGGGGCGAAACCCTCGGCGACCGCATCGGTGAACGCATGCGTTCACGCCTGCACGAGATGTGCCGCACCGTCACCCTCGACGGCACGGACTTCCGCCAGAAATTCCGCAGCGCCAGCTTCCGATAGTCCATGTAGGGACGGGTCTTTGACCCGCCCAGGCCGCGACGTCTTTGGTCGCGGCTGCGTGCCCTTGGATCGAATTCCCACTAGAATCGCTCTTGTGCTGACCGAGCATCTGGAATTCGTGCCCGAACGCGATGCCGAGATCTTCGCGGCGGTCCCCGCTGCCCCGGCAGCCTTCTTACTCCGCGGCGCAGACACGCAATCCGAGCCCTATGTGAGTAAGACGGCGAACTTCCGCCGCCGCCTGCACCGACTTCTCGGTCCAGTCGAAGAGCGCACGAAAAAGCTCAACCTGCGCGACCGCGTCCGCATGATCGAATACTCGCCGACCGGATCCGATTTCGAGTCCGGTTTTCTGCTCTACTCCATCCTGCGGGCCGCGTTTCCGAAGACGTACTCGAACCGCCTTCGCTTCCGTTTCGCGCCCTTCGTCAAGCTTCACCTCGAGAACCAATACCCGCGCGCGTCGGTGACCACGCGGCTCGGCCGGATCAACGGACGTTCTCTCTACTATGGGCCCTTCGTCTCGCGAGTCGCCGCCGAGAAATTCATGAACGATTCCCTCGACTTCTTCAAGATGCGCCGCTGCGTCGACGACCTGCATCCCGATCCCGCATTTCCCGGCTGCATCTACTCCGAGATGAAGATGTGCCTCGCTCCCTGCTTTAAGGGCTGCACCGACAATGAGTACGCCGTGGAAGTAAACCGCGTGCAGAGATACTTTGATTCCGCCGGAGATTCTCTACTCCGCGATCTTTCGGCCGCGCGCGAAGCCGCGTCAGTCAACCTCGCCTTCGAAGACGCAGCCGCGATCCACGTGCGCGTCGAGAAACTGAAACCGGTCGTAAGCCAACTTCCCGAAATCATCCAGCGACTCGACCGGTTCTCCGCGCTGATGATTCAGCCAAGCCATATTGACGGCTGCGTGGCGCTCTTCCACATCACTTCCGGACGAATCTCAGGGCCGATTCAGTTCAGCATTCAAGCCGCCGAGCATACGAAATCGCAGTCCATGGAATCGCGAGTGCAGGAGGCGATGCAATCATTCACAACTTCGAGGACAAAATCATCGTTGGAAACCATGGAGCACCTCGCCCTGCTCAAGCGTTGGTATTACCGCGGAAGCCGCACCGGCGAGATCTTCTTTGCCGACGCCAAAGGCGAACTGCCCATGCGCCGCGTCGTTCGCGGCATCTCGCGCGTCTTTCGCGGCGAGAAACCAGAAGCTATCGCCTCCCTCTAATCGCATGACCTTCTGAGAGTCTGGAAACAGAATGTGGGGACAGCGCCCCGGCTGTCCGGTCGAGCGAGGCTCGACGGTGTTGTTATTGCCGCCCAGCGAGACAGCCGGCCCTTCTTATCCCTGCACGGGATCTTGCACGGCCGTCCATCCTGACCACAACCGCCGAAGCCAGCGCACCGCTTTCCATCCGAGCACCGCCGTAATGAAGAATGTTCCCACCCACAACAGCGTGGCCGGCAGATAGAACAGAATCGTCATGATCGAGGTGGCGTAGGTTGCAATACTGGCCAGACCGTCGTTCGCCGCCACTTTCAACTGATACAGCGGGCGCCAATCCAGCCCGAAAACCAGCTGCTCTTTCTCAGTCCTCAATGAAATTGCGATAGCAACCGTCTCGGTCTGGTGCGATAGCGAGTTGAACTCGGCCTGCTTCGTCTCAATTTCGCCGCGAACCTGACTGAGTTTCCCAGACACAAGCATCATACTGTTTATATCGTTGGCTCGCTTCAGGATCTCTAGGTACTGCAATTCCTCCGCCTGCAGATTACGAATGCTCGCATCCTGATCGACGTACTGCTGGGTCACATCCTGCGCTTCAAACTTTTCGTTTTCTACCCGCAGACCCAGTTCGCGAAACTCCGCTCGGGCCTCTTCAAAATGTGCCACCGGCACGCGAACCGTGAGGGTTGCCGTAGTTGCGTTTTGCCCTATCCCATCGGCGCTCACCAGGTATCCGCCCAATTTCTCGGCGAGAGCTGTAATTCGATCTGCGACCTCTGCCGGATGTTGCACGACCATCTCAATGGATCCGCTGCGGACGATCCTTCGCCCGGCCCCGGCGTCAGGGCCGGCATTCGGCGCAATGAACTGCGAATCTACGATTCCCGCTGTCTGTACGTAATTAGACAGCTTTGGCTTCAGTGCGGCTGGAGCATACGCCCGGCCAGCGACTTCATTGTCCAAGGCCCTTTGCTGGGGCATTGATTTTGACAACTCGGCACTATGAGATTTGCCGAGATTGTATAGAGCGATCGTAGCCAGCAACAGCACAATCCCGACGGCAGCAAGAAAATAGGGCCGTGGAGCCCTGATGTTTCGCACGGCGTCAACCAGAGGAGTCATGTGAGTCCCTCCCTAGGAAAGAACGCACAATCGCTGTCAACTTGCGCCTCCGCATTGACGGAAACCGAGATTCGCCCTAAGATTACTGCCTGCGGTTACCTCCGAAACCGCGCTCACTACGCCTCGTCCACTAACAAATGATCGGCCAAACCGTCTCGCACTACCGGATTACTGAACTACTGGGTGGCGGGGGGATGGGCGTCGTTTACAAAGCGGAGGACACGCTCCTCGGCCGCTTCGTAGCCCTGAAGTTCCTTCCCGATGATTCCTCGCAGGACCCACAAGCCCTCGAGCGCTTCCGCCGCGAGGCCCGCGCTGCCTCAGCCCTGAATCATCCCAACATCTGCACCATTCACGAAATCGGCCAGCACGAGGGACACCTCTTCATCGTCATGGAATGCCTCAGCGGCCAGACGCTGAAGCACCTCGTCGATGGCAAGCCGATGGAATTGGAGCGTCTGCTGACGCTCTCGATTGAAGTAGCCGACGCGCTCGACGCCGCCCACTCCAAGGGCATCGTGCACCGCGACATCAAGCCGGCCAACATCTTCGTAACCGACCGCGGCAACGCCAAGATTCTTGACTTTGGCCTGGCAAAAATTTCCCGCACTGTTCGCCCCACGAGCGGCGATTCGCAGACCATCGCCGACCCGACTAGCCTCGACCTCACCAGCCCCGGAACGGCGGTCGGCACCGTGGCTTACATGTCCCCGGAGCAGTTGCGGGGCAAGGATCTCGACGGCCGCACGGACCTGTTCTCGTTCGGCGTACTGCTCTATGAAATGGCCACCGGCATCCTCCCTTTTCGCGGAGAGACATCACCCATCATCACCGAAGCGATTCTGAACCGCGCGCCCACCGCCGCGATTCGTCTGAACCCCGAACTTCCGCCAAAGCTCGAAGAAACGATCAGCAAGGCTCTGGAAAAAGATCGCGAGATGCGCTGCCAGACCGCAGCCGAGATGCGCGCTGACCTGAAGCGCATCAAGCGGTCGATCGATTCTTCTCGCACAGGCGTGGCGGTCGAGCCGTCGGCACCGGTCTCAACATCCGGTGCCCAGGCTGTGCCCGTGGTTGGCGCTCGCAGAAACTTCATTTGGCCGCTGCTCGCCGCATGCGTCCTTGTAGCGCTAGGGGCCGGCGTCTTTGCCGGAAAATTGCTCTTCGCCTCCGCCCCTCTGCTTCCGCCGACCTACCGCCAGCTGACTTTCCGCCGCGGCAGCATTCGGTCTGCTCGATTCGCACCCGATGGACAGACCATTCTTTACAGCGCCGCATGGCAAGGCAGTCCGGTGGATGTATTTACTGCCCGCCCGGAAGCGCCAGAGGCGCGCTCCATGGGCCTAAGCCGCACCCAACTGTCCTCGGTTTCCTCCGCCTCCGAAATGGCTGTTTTGCTCAACAGCAAGGCCATCGGCACCTGGGTAAACATGGGCACGCTGGCGCGAGCCCCGTTGGTTGGCGGTGCACCGCGGGAAGTGCTCGAGCACGTCCAATGGGCCGACTGGTCCGCCGACAGCACGAATCTCGTGGTGGTGCGGGATTTCGGCGGTCGGAATCGCCTGGAATATCCGATCGGAAAGCCCTTGTACGAAACTGGCGGCTGGATCGGCCATCCCCGATTTTCTCCCAAAGGTGATTTGATCGCTTTCATCGATCACCCGGTTCAGGGCGACGACAGCGGTTCCCTCGCCGTCATCGATCTGGCTGGAAAGAAGAAAACCCTGTCGGGAGAATGGTTCACCATTCAAGGGTTGGCATGGTCCCCGGATGGCAAGGAGATTTGGTTTACCGCTAGCAAATCTGGTGTGGACCGCACTCTTTACGCCACCACGCTCGACGGCAAAGAGCGCATGGTGCTGAGGTTGCCAGGTGCAGTCATGATTTTCGACATTTTTAAAGACGGCCGGGTCCTGCTGATGCGGGCCAGTTGGCGCCGCGAACTTGTTGGCATGACCTCCGACGACGCCAAACAGCATGATCTTTCCTGGCTCGACTACACCTATCCAGCAGACCTATCAACAGATGGAAAGACTTTGCTCTTCGATGAAGAAGGCGGCGGGGGCTCTCTGGATTATTCGAAGTCCGGTGGCTTGTCCTACGCGGTCTACATTCGCAAGACCGACGGCTCACCTGCGGTCCTGTTGGGTGAAGGCGGAGCCGTCGCCCTGTCCCCGGACGGAAAATCGGTGGTTGCCCAAACCCAGTCTTCGCCGGCGCAGCTCAGGCTTTTGACCACTGGCGCTGGCGAAATGAAGGAGTTGACCAGGGACAATATCAACTATGCCTGGGCCCACTGGTTTCCCGACGGCAAGCGCGTTCTGTTTTCTGGGAATGAACCGGGCAAAGGCGTCAGGCTGTACGTTCTGGATGTTGCTTCGGGCAAGAACCAGCCCCTCACCGCTGAAGGCGTGAATGGTACTGCATTCGTAATCTCACCCGATTCCCAGTGGATCGCGGGGATCGGACCCGACGAGAAGGGTTACCTGTTTCCCGTGGGCGGCGGTGATCCTCGCCCCATTCAGGGCCTCAGTGCCGGTGAGCAGCCCATCACTTTCAGCAGCGATGGCCGTTCCCTTTACGTCTACCAGCCGGGCGAGTTACCGGCACGAGTGAACCGTTTAGACCTGCAAACCGGGAAGCGCGATCTGTGGAAAGAACTTATCCCCTCCGATCCTGCCGGCGTGGAGACCATCGGCCCAATCCTGATGACCCCCGACGCCAAGACCTGTGTTTTCGGCTACCACCGCATGCTGGCCGATCTGTATTTGGTAGAAGGACTGAAGTAAGTCAGCTTTCAGGGAAACCTATTCCTTTAGGACGAGAAAAAGGCGGCCCGCTGGCCGCCCAGTGTTTCGCTTTTTGGATCCGTTGGAATCCGTGTGGATCCGTGGCAAACTCTTAAATGTCCAGGTTCTTCACATCCAGCGCGTTCTCTTCGATGAACTTCCGCCGCGCCTCCACATCCTCGCCCATCAGCGTGGTGAAGATCGTCTCGCACTCGGCGATGTCCTCGAGCCTGACCGAAAGCAGCGTGCGCCGCTCCGGATCCATGGTCGTCTCCCACAGTTGAGGCGCTGTCATTTCGCCCAGGCCTTTGTAGCGCTGGATGGTGAAGTCCTTGCGTCCCTCGTTGATCACGTGATCGCGAAGATCGCGAGCGCTCGTCTTCTCGACCACTTCGATGTCCGTCTTCCTCTTCGCGGCTTTGGGAGCCGCCTTCTTGTCGCCCTCATCGCCATCCGCCGCCTCAGCGTCGTCGCCCGACGCATCTCCATTGCCACTGGCAGGTGCTGCCTTGACCAGGGTCTCGACCACAAACGGCGGCTGCATGAACGGCTCGATCTGCTTGTATTTCGAGATCATCTGCCGGCACTCCGCGCTGGAAGCCAGTTCCCAGTTGATGACGTGTTCGGCGCCATGCTTGCTGACGAAAGCCACTTCCCACAAATTGTGCTCTTCGTCGAACCGGGCCTCCACGCTCTTGAAGCCCTCTTCTTTCTGCAGCCTCTTGATTTCCCTCTCCAGCCGCTCAATCTTCTTGGGCGCTTCCTTCTTGTCGCCCTCAAAATCTGCCCGCTTCGCCAGATCGAGCTTTGGAACGAGCTCTGTGACGTGTTCGTTGCGCACGCGCTTGTCGAGCTTTTCGAAGAATCCCAGATACTCGTCGAGCACGGTCATGAAGCGTGCCAGTTCCTTGCCCTCGACCTTGGCCGCGCCCTCGCCATAGCGCACGCTCAGCCCGTCGGCCGCCCGCTTCACCATGACCTTCACAAATTCGCGCTCATCCTTGATGTACTGCAGCGACTTGCCTTTCTTCAGTGAGAACAACGGCGGCTGCGCGATAAACACATTCCCGCGCTTGATCAAGTCCTGCATATGCCGGAAAAAGAAAGTCAGCAACAACGTCCGGATGTGGCTTCCGTCCACGTCGGCGTCGGTCATCAGAATGATCTTCCCATACCGCACTTTCGTCGGATCAAAATCGTCTTTCGCGATGCCAGTCCCCAACGCTGTGATCATGGCGCGGATTTCCTCGTGCGCCAGCATCTTGTCGTAGCGCGCCTTCTCGACGTTGAGAATTTTTCCCTTCAGCGGCAGGATCGCCTGGAACCGACGATCTCGCCCCTGCTTCGCCGTCCCGCCTGCCGACTCGCCCTCAACCAGAAACAATTCGCAGCGGTTCGGATCGCGCTCGGAGCAATCAGCCAGCTTTCCTGGCAGCCCGCCGGAGTCAAGCGCACCCTTGCGCCGCGTCAAGTCCCGCGCTTTGCGCGCTGCCTCGCGCGCCCGCGCCGCGTCCACGGCCTTGTTGATGATCTTCTTTGCGACGGTCGAATTCTGCTCGAAGAACGCACCCAACCGTTCGTTCACGAACGCGGTCACGACGCCGGCGATATCAGAATTCAGTTTTCCCTTGGTCTGTCCTTCGAACTGAGGCTGCGGCAGCTTCACGCTGATGACGGCGACCAGCCCTTCGCGGACATCGTCGCCGGTCAGATTCTCCTTCACATCCTTGAACAGTCCCATCTGCTGTCCCGCATAGTTGATGGTGCGGGTCAGGGCGGTGCGGAACCCGGAGAGATGCGTTCCGCCATCGACGGTGTTGATGTTGTTCGCGAAACTGAATACCGACTCGGAGTACGCGTCGTTGTACTGCAGGCCAATCTCCATCACCACGCCGCTGCGTTCAGCTTCCATGTAGATCGGCTTATCATGCAGTACCTGCTTGCCGCGGTTCAGATGCTTGATGAACTCTGCGATCCCGCCGTTGTACTTGAACTCGGTGTGCTTGGCTTCGCCAGTCTTCGAATCGGTATTTCGCTCATCCGTCAGGGTGATCTGCAATCCCTTGTTCAGGAAGGCTAATTCACGCAACCGCTGGGCCAGCGTGTCGTAGTTGTACTGCGTTTCCGTAAAAATCGAGCGGTCCGGAACAAAGTGAACCTTGGTCCCGCGCTTGACCTTGGCAACGCCGGTCTTCCGCATCTTGCTGGTGGGCTCGCCCTTGGAATACGTCTGCTGCCAGGTCGCGCCATCCCGCCAGATTTCCAGCTCAAGTTCTTCACTCAGAGCGTTGACGCACGATACGCCCACACCATGCAGTCCGCCCGAAACCTTGTAGGTCGACGAGTCGAACTTTCCGCCCGCATGCAGCGTGGTCATCACTACTTGCGCCGCTGAGACTTTCTCGCCGTCGATATCCATGTCGTCGACGGGTATCCCGCGCCCGTCATCGACGACCGTGATCGAGTTGTCGAGGTGAATCGTGACTTCAATCTTGGTGGCAAATCCCGCCAGCGCTTCGTCGACAGAATTGTCGACGACTTCGTAGACGAGATGGTGCAGCCCAAGTTCACCCGTCGATCCGATATACATCGCGGGACGCTTGCGCACCGCCTCCATGCCGCCGAGCACTTTGATGGAATCGGCGGTGTACTCGCTGTTACCGTTGCTCGCGCCGTTCGTTGTGCTGATCGGAGTCACTTTTCCGTTTTTTGCCTTGGCGTCTACGATGGGAGTATTGATCTCTTTAGTGGCCATTCCGCTCCGCGAAAATGTCCCGATTTCTTTTTGGAACTCGGTCTTGCTCGAACCTGGAAATCGGCTGGAAGCTCGCCCTGATCCCGGTCACCCAGAAGCCGGCGATAACGGCTTCAAGTTATTGAAATTGCAAATACTTAAGACCATTAGCGAGTATTCAGATTATACCATAAATGGGGGCTTCTGGAGCGCGCATCCTGCGGGCCTGAATCGACTCAGTAACAAGGAAAATGAGAAAGGGGAATCACCGATCTTGAAGGCTAAGAACCGCAATGAATCCAAGCATGCAACGTTCGCCCGGTGGAGGCCCCAGATCCCGTTCGGTCGAGGTGTCGATCTGCCGGAGAAGCTGACACCACCGCCGCATTGGGTATTTCAGTCGCTCGGCAGCAACAAAACTTTTAGAATGCTTGCCTTAGGGGGATTCCAACTCTCCCTGCCGAGCTTAGTGAAACCATTCTGTACCCATGTTGTCGTCGGTGACGATGCGGGCCTGAAGAGTGCGGCCCCGGATGTGATCCGCAGATTCTAGCGTGAAAGAGGTAGGCAGCTTCTTGTCCATCGTCATCGGAAGGGACAGTACTTGACCCAGACGTTGGCGATGCTGTTCCTGCGACAGGTCGAACACCAGCTTCCCATCAATTCTATATTGCAGGAGCACGTCCGCCCAGTGCTTCGCGTTGAGTTGCAGCGGTGCATCGCTAACCACCATGAAATTCAGCACCCGCATTCCATAAGGAAAGACTCGTATACCGGTTGCCATCACTTCGTCGGAGTCGGTGGTGTTATAGAAATGTACGCCACCAGGGTTCAGGTGTTGGCGAATCAACTGCAGAAATTCGACGGAGAGCAGGTTCGAAACGTTGGAGCGCCAATTGTAAGTCGTGTTCATCACGATGGCATCATATCGGCGCCCAGCGTTGCGGATCAGCCAGCGTCGTCCGTCGTCGACGTCGATATGAACTTTTGGGTTCTGTAGCAGACTGGAAACCTCGTCAATCTGCTTGATCAGGCGCAGGTATCCCGGGTTGATTTCGACAATGGTAAGGTGCTGGACTTCGGGATTGTTCGCGATCACTTGTGCCCACGAGCCGGACGAAAGACCAATCATCAGCACTTCCCGTGGATGGGGATGAAAGTAGCTCAGCACAAACGGCCGCTCGATTCCATTCGAATCGTTGACCAGGCTCACGTTGAACCGGCCGTCGTAAATGCCCCCGCCGAACACCGCGCCGGTATCGGTTACGGTGACCACACCACTGCGGGTTTCAACCACCCGGGCGAACTCCATAGCAGGCTGGTAATTCGTCTTCAACTGCATCTTCTCGTACATGTGATGAAACAAAGGTTCCGATGCCTCGACAACCAACAGCATGGCAACCAGTGCCCCGGCGGCCGACAGGATGAACCTGGTTCTCGGCAATTGCGCCTTCAACAGCAAGACCAAACCGAGTCCGAGACCGAGCACCGTGAGCGCAGTGCTGACGTAGCGCAGCGGCAGAACATCCATGAGCACGAAGCCGGTCACGTAACTGCCTAGCGCGGAACCGACAATGTTACTAAGGTATAGATAGCTCGTGCGCGCGCCGACATTTCCGTCAGCCGGAATCGAAATATGGCACAGCATCGGAAAGACCGCGCCAAGACAGGCCGCGGCAATGCCGATGGGAACTAGCGACCACAGGTAAGAAACCCGCAATACCAGCTCGAACAGGATCGGCCCTACCAAAAATCCGAGCAGGTTCGCACCGAAGATGGTGGCGGCAAGAAAGCGAATCAAGACCTGTGGGCTCGCGATCGTCTTGCAGACGCGGGTGGTCACCACCGATCCGCCGGCAATCCCGGCGAGGTAAGCGCCCAGAAGAAAGGCGAAGCTCTTCGCGACTCCTCCAGTGGTGAACGAAAATAGCCGGTACCAGACGATCTCATAGCCAAGCGCGATAAATCCTGTAACCGCGCCAGTAACCAGGGCAAATGGAAAGCTAACCGCGGGCGAATGATTATCGGTAGCACGCTTGGAGTCCTCTTCGAGAGCAGCCGGCGTCCGCTGGAAGAATTGCCAAACCAGGACAGATGCACCGACAATTGCGTTCAGGCCGGCGGCCACGCCCACCGTTTTAGCCTGACCGAGCCATCGCATCAGGAAAAACCCCGCGCAAACGCACGCCGCCGCTGAGCCCAAAGTGTTGGCCGCGTACAGCGCGCCCACAGAGATTCCTACATTGTGCGACAACCGCACGCTGTACGTGACCAGGATGGGCAGAGTCGCACCCATCAGCATGGTCGGAAGAACAACCAGAGTAAAGGCAATGAGCCCAGTCCGAAACGGCGCAGCACCGGCGGTAAAGTTCGCGGCCCAATGGAAAACCTTCAGCGACTGAATTCCATATGCGCCGATCAGCAGCTCCACGGTTCCAAAGATCCCCAACAACGGCCATCGCTGTTGACGCGAAATCACGCCGCCCAGCAGGCTGCCTAAGCCGAGGCCGAGCATAAAGGCGGTGACCACCATCGTGACCGACTCAATGTTCACTCCGTAGAGTGTGAACAGCGATCGCTGCCAGACTATCTGGTAGATGAGAGCCGGAAATCCAGATACGAAGAAAAACAGGTACCACCAAGGGGACGTTCCCGGAGATGAAGCTGCCCTGTGGTCCAGATTTGGATGAGCGATGCGAACTGGCGAAGCAGCCGTTGCCCCGGCCATGTTTCCTCCGAACAAGGAAACGCCCTTTAGCACGAGTAGATCGGCGAATCCTGGTTGCGAGTCTAGCCGAGGAGTGTAGGCTTACGCCTTATCTGGCGTTCGGAATCGAAAACGAAAGTAACGGGGCCTTAGGTTCTCAACAATCTGGTTATGCCGTTGCGGGACGCTCGCCCCCTTTGGCGCGTCCAGGCTGCAACTCCGGCTTGATCACATGCTGCACACCGTCATCGGGCTTCGATGGCGGAGGCTGAACCGGCGGAAGTTCCCGGCCCTCAACCAGCATCTTGATCTCATTCGCATCCAGAACCTCGCGCTCAATCAGCGCCTTGGCGATCCTCTCGAGCACATCGCGATTCTCAGACAGGATCTGCTTCGCCATGTGGTAGCCATTGTTGACCAGCTTGCGGACTTCCTGATCAATCTTGATCGCGGTGTCCTCGCTGTAGTCGCGATGCTGAGCAATCTCGCGCCCCAGGAAGATCTGCTCCTCCTTCTTTCCGAACGTCATGGGACCCAGTTCGCTCATGCCCCATTCGCAGACCATCTTGCGTGCCATGTCCGTGGCCCGCTCAATGTCGTTGCCCGCGCCGGTGCTCATCACGTTCAGGAACAGCTCTTCCGCAATGCGCCCCCCCATCAGGATCGCGATCTCGGTCTCCAGGTAGTTCTTGTAGTAGTTGTGCCGGTCATCGACCGGCAACTGCATGGTGACGCCCAAGGCCATGCCGCGAGGAATGATCGTGACTTTGTGCAAGGGATCGGAGTTCGGCATCTTCGCCGCCACCAGAGCATGCCCCGCTTCGTGATATGCCGTGTTCTTTTTCTCTTCGTCGGTCAGCAGCAGCGACTTTCGCTCCACTCCCATCAGAACCTTGTCTTTGGCCAGTTCAAAGTCGTATTGGAGAACCGCCTTGCGATTCTGCCTCGCAGCTGCTAACGCCGCTTCATTCACCATGTTGGCCAGATCGGCCCCAGAGAACCCCGGTGTCCCGCGAGCCAGCACAGAAAGATCAACATCCTCGGCAAGAGGAATCTTCCGGGTGTGAACGCGGAGGATCTCCTCGCGCCCCCGCACATCCGGACGGCTCACGACGACCCGCCGGTCAAACCGCCCAGGCCGGAGCAGCGCCGGATCCAGCACATCCGGCCGGTTCGTCGCCGCCATCAGAATGACGCCTTCGTTCGACTCGAACCCGTCCATCTCGACAAGCAGTTGATTCAGAGTCTGCTCGCGCTCGTCGTGTCCGCCACCCAGCCCTGCGCCGCGATGCCGTCCAACCGCATCAATTTCGTCGATGAAAATAATGCAGGGAGCATTCTTCTTCCCCTGCTCGAACAGGTCGCGCACGCGGCTGGCGCCAACGCCAACGAACATCTCCACAAAATCCGAACCCGAAATCGAGAAGAACGGCACATTCGCTTCGCCCGCCACCGCACGAGCCAAAAGCGTCTTGCCCGTTCCCGGAGGTCCCACCAGCAGCACCCCCTTAGGAATGCGCCCGCCCAGTTTCTGGAACTTCTGCGCTTCGCGCAGGAACTCAATAATTTCGCGGAGTTCTTCCTTAGCCTCTTCGACGCCCGCCACGTCCTTGAACGTGACTTTCTTCTGCTGCATCGAGAGCAGCCGCGCCCGGCTCTTTCCGAACGACAGGGCCTTATTTCCACCCGTCTGCATCTGCCGAATCATGAAAAACCACAACGCAGCCAACAGAATCAGTGGCGCCCACGTCCCTAACAATTGCAGCGGAAGGCTCCCGCTGTTGATGTCGCGGAACGTGATGTTGACGCCCTTGCTTTGCAGCGTCTTGAGCATCTCAGGAGTGAAGTAGTTGCTCGGCAGGTTGGTGTGGAAGGCCGAGCCGTCGCGGTACTTTCCGCGCACTTCCATTCCATTTACTGTGAGCTCCCGAACGTTGTTCTGGTCCACGTCGCTCATGAACTGCGTGGAGTTGACTTCCTTGTCCTTCTGGCCGTCCCGGGCGCCCTTCACCACTTCCCACAACAACGCCGCCGAGACCACGATAAGCAACCAGAACAGTACGGTCTTTACAGTTGAGTTCACCTAGACGACTCCTGAGTTCAGCAAGGGTGGCTACCAGCACCAACCCGAGGCTCCTACAACGATATTAGATGCCCATCGGCAGTTTTTGATTGACGAAATGCCTAGTGCCTATTCTACCTTTTCCTCGGCAAAAACGCGCGACGCCCTCAGCATGACTTAAGTCACTGGTACACCGGGGTTTGTCGCCGCCAAATAGGGCAGATTCCGGTTCGTCTGCTCGACCGCGCCCAAGCCGTAACCAATCAGAAAAGTCTCATCGACCAGGAACCCGAAATAGTCCGGCTGCAATGGCACCCGGCGCGCCGATTGCCGGTCGAGCAGCGTTACCAGCTTGACGGACGCGGCTCCGCGGGCCCGCAAGTCGCTCATGAGAAACTCGCTGGTCACGCCGGAGTGCACCAATCCTTCCACCAGCAAAACATGCTGCCCGCGAATATCCGGTTCGTGACTGAAGAAAATTTCCATGACATCGTGTGCAGCGCCTGGCTGCGGCCGGCTGTACTTCGGCTTCACAAACTGGCACACGACCGGGACATCGAGCGCCCGCACCAGGTCGGCCAGGAACATGAAGGCGTTCTCCAGCACGGCCAGCATCTGGATGGTCTGCCCTTTGTAATCGTCGGAAATCTGCCGCGCCAGTTCCTTCACGCGCTTCTGTATCTGCTCGCTGGTGATGACCTGGCGAAGTGGCTCGGATCGCGGACCGCTCATCGAATCAGTTGGCCTCCGGATTCTACATTGCCGCTTTCTCGGTCCGTTGTTTTTCAGCAATGAACACGGCATCACGCCCCGGTTTCGCCTGCAACTTCGTCGGCGACGGAAACCCACGCACCCACACAATCTCGTCCCCACTCACTATCACGGGCCACAGGCGACGCTCCGGCAACGCCACATGCCGCTCCTGCAGCAGTTCCTTGATCTTCTTGGGGGACTTGGTGTGGGCCGGCCAGAATCGGTCTCCCGGACGCCAGTTCCGCACCCTTAACAGTCCGGGCAGAGATTCCGCGTCAAGCAAGTGGTCTGGATTATACCCTGCCTTCATGCTCCCGGGAATGCGTTGCGCTTCGAATTCTGACCCGGCCTCGTGTACGACGACCATTCCGGGGACCGGGAGGGCATACTCGTAATCCCACTGCAGCGCAGGCTCTCGCAAATCGGGAGTCAGGAAAACCAGCCGATCGGGCTCTCGCTCAACTTTCCAGCCCAGCGGAAGAGTCAGATCCTTGCCGGAACCCGCTCCCGCTTCGGCAAAACGCAGAATCCCTTCGACGTGCTTGAATTCGAGGGGAATTCCCGCTTGCTCGCCGATGGCCTTGACCACTCTTCGCTGCACTGCAATCGGCTCCCCAAGAAACCAGACCCGGTCTAGCGCGGCATCCATGACTAGCCACGGTGCGTTTTCGATGCTCGCTCGCAACTCTTCATTCGCAGATGAATTCGGTCCGGGTCCGTTCGGGGCGGCGATCTGAATCAGTTCCGACCGACCTGAGGCCTCACGCAGCACCCAATCCGGCGCGGCCCAGTGCACCGCGGTCCCCATCCAGCCCGCGACCTCGTTTTCCCAGTAGTCTTCTTCCCCGCGGGCGATTTCCGCCAATTCGCCAAGACTTTCAGCAACCGCCGGATTGAATTCCTTTTCCAGCAATGGGAGCACGAGCTTGCGCACGCGGTTGCGCGTGAACGAAACGTCAGCATTGGTCGAATCATCCCGCCAGCACTGGCCAATGTCGTGGAGATATTGCTCAAGTTCCCACCGCCGAATCACGAGTAGCGGCCGCACGATCTCGCCGCAGAGTTCCCCGTCGTCATCCTCCACCGCCAGCCGCGGGTAAATCGCCCCCAGCCCACGCAGCCCCGCCCCACGAATCATCCGCATAAGAACCGTCTCGGCCTGATCGTCCAGCGTGTGCCCGGTGACAATCCTGTCGAGATCCGCGGAGCCAAACGGCGGCGGGATTTGAGAAGTGCCACTCAATTCGAAGGGTTCGTGGAAGGGCACGGCTTCAGCCGTGCCGTCAGGCGCCGCAATTGAATCGGGCTTTAGCCCCTGGGGGTCGCCCTGTCGATCTTCGCCGAGTAGATGCCGAAAGAACCCATACCGCAACTCGCGCGCCACCGCCTCGACGCCGACGTGTTCCTCTGCGGCCCGCTGCGCGACCTCATCGCTGTCGCCATAAAACTCAAGATCATGTTCGCGCGCCAGATTCACGACGAATCGCTCATCCGCATCGGATTCCGCCCCGCGCAGGTTGTGGTTGAAATGAACAACAGAAAGAACAATCCCAAGTTCGCCCCGCAACTCCAACAGCAGTCGCAGCAACGCCACCGAATCAATGCCACCCGAAACGGCCACGCCAACGCGATCCCCAACCCTCAGCACCTCCTGTCGCCGAATGTGGGAGAGCACGCGTTCCGCCAGTGGATGCACGGCAACATGGTACCGCAGAGCTTATGTGGAGACAGCCGCCCCCGGCTGTCCGAGGAGCGAAGCTCCGCTGCGTTAGCCCTCCACTGGTTTAGGGATGAGCACAGCGGGCTAGCGCCCGCCGGACGGCCGATGCTTGCCCTGAGCTTGCCGAAGGGGCGGCCATCCCTCCATGAACTCACTACAACCCAGGGCTCTTCTCCGCGATCAGCTTCCGGATCTTCTCGACGAAGTCCGCCGCCGGCATGTCCTCCGTCTTTTCTTTCCCGCGCGAGCGGACATTCACCTTCCCCGCCTCCGCTTCCTTATCTCCGACCACCAGCAGGAAGGGCACCTTCTGCATGGCGTGCTCGCGAATCTTGGCGTTCATCTTCTCGTTGCGCGCGTCCACCTCGACGCGAACACCGATAGCCTTCAGCTGATCCGCTACCTTGTTCGCATATTCCGCATGCCGCTCGCTGATCGGAATCATCGCGACCTGCACCGGCGACAGCCATACCGGGAAGGCGCCGGCATAATGCTCGATCAGCACGCCGAAGAATCGCTCGACCGACCCATACAGTGCTCGATGCACCATAACCGGCTGCTTGCGCGATCCATCTTCGGCGACGTATTCGAGTCCAAACCGTTGCGGCAGATTGAAATCGAACTGCACGGTCGAGAGCTGCCACAGCCGCCCGATCGCATCCACCAGCTTGATGTCGATCTTCGGCCCGTAAAACGCAGCTTCGCCCGGCATCGTCTTGTACTCGATTCCCCTCTGTTTCAGCACCTTCTCGAGCGATTGCGTGGCATGGTTCCACTGATCTTCGCTGCCCACAAAATTCTTTCGGTCGTCGGGATTCCACGTCGACAACTCGGTCTGGAACTGATCGAACCCGAAATCCTTTAGCACGTCGAGAGCAAACTCGAGGCAGGCGGCAATCTCGCCCTCGATCTGCTCCGGCGTACAGAAGATATGCGCGTCGTCCTGCGTAAACCCGCGCACACGCAACAGCCCGTGCATCACGCCGGAGCGTTCATACCGATACACCGTACCCAGTTCACCCAGTCGCACCGGCAGGTCCCGATACGACTTCAACGAGTCCCGATAAATCAGAATGTGCCCCGGGCAGTTCATCGGCTTCAGCCGGTACTCGGCGTCATCGAGTTCCATGGCGTCGAACATGTTCTGCGAGTAGTACCCCTCGTGCCCCGAGGTGTAGAACAGCTGCCGCCGCGCCACATGCGGCGTGCACACCAGCGAGTAGCCACGCTTGATGTACTCCGAGCGCATCCAGTCTTCCATCTCCTTGCGGATGATTCCGCCCTTGGGATGCCAGAAAATCAGCCCAGGCCCGGCCAGTTCCTGGATCGAAAACAGATCCAGTTGTTTGCCCAGCACACGATGGTCGCGCTTTTTGGTCTCTTCGACGTGCTTCAAATGATCGTCGAGTTCTTTCTTCGAAAAGAACGAAGTCCCATAAATCCGCTGCAGCTGCGGGTTCTTCTCATCCCCCAGCCAGTAAGCCCCCGCAATGTTAAGGAGCTTGAACGCCTTGATCTTTCCCGTCGAAGGAATATGCGGCCCGCGGCAAAAATCCGTGAACTTCCCGGTGCGATAAATCGAGATTTTTTCATCGGGCTTAGTGAACTGCTCGATGAAGTGGCACTTCATGAAGTCGCCGTCTCTCTTGAATTCGGCCAGCCCCTGGTCGCGTAGCAAAAATTCGCGCGCATACGGAATGTTCTGCTGCACCAGTTCCTGCATCTTCTTCTCGATCTTCTCCAGATCCTCAGGCGTAAACGGAGTCGGCCGGTAGAAGTCGTAGAAGAATCCGCTTTCAGTCGCAGGCCCGTGCCCGAGTTTGGTCTCAGGAAATAGTTCCAGCACCGCCGCGGCCAGCAAGTGCGCAGAGGAATGCCGGTAGATTTCCAGCGCCTCAGGATCCTTCTCGTTCAAAATACGAAGATCGGTGTCCTTCTCGAGGGGCCGCGTGAGGTCGATGAGTGTGGGGCGGGCGCCCTCGCCCGCCTGTTCGCCGTTGGACGATATCTTGGCCGCCAGCGCCGCATCCGCCAGCCGCGGACTGATGGACTTCGCAATCTCGAGCGGCGTCGTGCCTTTCGGAACTTCCTTAACACTCCCGTCCGGGAGCTTCACATGAATGCTGTCAGCCATAGTTTGAGACCTGCAGGATTTCTGAATCTTTCAGTCTAAAGAAGCCAGTAGGGAGGGTCAAACCGGGCTTGGGTAGGTATATACCAGACGTCGAAATGCTCCCTCCCCCCCACCCCCGAAACCCTGATTCCGACCTTGGCCGGGTCCGCCCGCCCGCGCGTGGGGGCTCGTGCGCTCGTGCGTGGGCGGGGGCGAAGAGACGGGTAGAGCCTTGGTGTTTGTGATCGCAAACGTTATCCTGAATGGCAAATGAATCAAGAGGCCAAGTCGTCTCGCATCGGGTTTACCCTCGCGTCCACCTTGGGCGTGCTTGGATTCGTACTGAGTCTCATAAGTTTAGGGTGGCAGGTGCATGTACATGAAGAAAGTTTGACGGACAAGGCTCTGGTCAGGTTCTCGATTTCATTCCTCAACAACGACAAGGAGATTCTCTCCGTAACCAAAACAGCTAAGCATCAGTCCAACGTGGACCTTGACCCATCATCCATAAACAAAAATGAGCTTTCTGCGGAGGTCGTCAACATCGGAGAGCGTCCACTTTACGTCAAGCAAGTACGACTTATTGTTCCGTGTCCAGAGACGGGAAATAGCGATTCCATCACCTTGCAGCCAGCGAAAGATTCGCCTCCCGGCGGCGCTCTGCAGCCAGGTGCAGCGACCATCTACAAGGCGGGTCCTTGGAATTTGTTCGAGCATCCTCTAACTACTGTTGACCCACCGGAACGATTCTGCGTCGCCGTCGAGTCGAACAAAGGGATTGTCACTCAGACCGGCGAAATCTCCTACGTGACGTTCTCGATAAGCGAACAGCTGAAATCGACGTTGATGAGACCAAAGACCGGAACGCCCGTGCGTGATCCGCTAGGTCTTTATGGACCTGAAAACAAAGACTTGAGTGATTGCCTTAATAAAGTGAACCCTGGCGATCCGGCAGGGCTCCGAGGTGAAAGTCAGGCTCAAGCAGAAGCTCGGAAGGCTTGTATCGAAAAGTACTCCCATTGAGCGTCTCTACAATTCATCGAGGGTCTCTCACCTAACGAATCCCCATTACGCTCATCAGCCAGCGGTCAAAACGCGTAAACGCCTGCCTACAACAGTTGCTCATGGAATTTCAGTGTCGATCAGCGTATTTTCAACTCACGTCAGTGAGGGTGGAAAATGGAGTCGCAGTATGAGAACGCTTCCCGAAGAGATGACCCCACGGGAGTTGGTCGAGTACTGTCTCCGAACGTTAGCGGCCAACACAAAAGTTGGCAGCATCGGAATATCCGAATTGAGATGGCTCTACAGGTTCGTCATAGTAGCTAGGCGAGCAGGGTTTCGTTGGACCGCCACTGACGTTCAGAAACCCTCAGTGATCACCTGAAAAGCGGCCATACATGATCAGTTCAAAACCGGCCATACTTTGGAAGCCGTCCACGACATAGGTTGTTCTATCCTGCCGCCTGCTGTGGAGGCAAGCCTGTTTTTGTGCGCCAACTGCGTGGGCCACATTTCAGAACGTGGCCATGATGCAGCAGGCGATCGAGCATGGCGGTCACCGCTGCGCTGTCGCCCAGCAGTTTCCCCCAGTCATCCACCGGTCGGTTCGAAGTGATCATTGTGCTAGCGCGCTCATAGCGTCGCATGATGATCTCCAGGAGTTCCTCGGCGGCGGTGAGGGATAACTTGCGCATGCCCAAGTCATCGATGATCAGCAAAGGTACAGTGACCAGAGACTCGATGTGCTGTTTGCGCGTCCCGTCGATGGAGGCTTCGGCGAGTTCATCGAGCAAGGTATGGGTCTCACGGTAGAGCACACGATAGCCCTGTTGAATGGCGGCTTGTCCAATGGCCTGGGCAAGATGACTCTTCCCGCTGCCGGGTGGACCGACCAACAAGGAGTCTTCGTGGCGGGCGATGAAGGCAGAGGTCGCGAGATCGAAAACCAGACTGCGATTCATCTTGGGATTGAAGGTGAAGTCGAAGTTATCGATGGTTTTTTGTGGATCGCGAAACTGAGCTTGCTTGCGCCGACGTTCCAGCAAGCGGTCGCCACGACGGGTGAGTTCGTCGGAGACCAGGCCGGAGATCAGGTCGATGGGCGCCATGGATTCGACCTGGGCCTGGTGCAGACGCATCTCGAGCACCGCCGCGATTCCACCCAGCCGCAGTTGTCGTAAAGCACGATTCAACTCGATGAGATTCATTCCCTTTGCTCCTTGGTTTTGATTTGGATCAGATCACGGTAATGCACCAGTTCGCGGATCAAGGGATCGACCTGGCGCAAACTGAGGGGGGCTTGCGGACAACGCTCCAGATAGCGACGCACGAAACGGTATTCGTGCACGCCCATCTCGAGGGCGGCCGCGCAAGCTTCATCGACGGCAGCGGTACCGTACTTTTTGGCAAGAGAGAGAACGCCCAGAATGCGCCGCACGCCCACTTCGCCTTGCTGGCTATGGATAAGGTTGCAGAGTGTACCGACATGGGTGCCCACTCGGCCGGCGCGGCCGAGTAACTGCACCACACGGAAGGGAGTTTGCTGCGGATGATCCTCGGGCTCAATGCGGTACCAGCCGCGCTTCTGACGTATATGTTCTCGCAGAAGTAGACCGGTTTTGGGATCGAGGATACGAACGCAAAGTTCATCCCATTGGACTTTCACCCCGCGTCCAATCCAGCCTGGCGGTAGACCATAATAGGCGGCTTCGACTTCGACACAGCCATCCAGATGCACCACCCGTTCTCCGTACTGGTAATAGCGGAACGGTTCCACCGGCAGCGGGAGCAAGGTTGGTTTTTCTTCTGCGAACATGGCCGCGACCTGCCGTTTGGTGGTGCCGTGAATGCGCGTATCCGCCCAGCTCGTTTCCCAGCGATCCAGATAGGCTTGCGCTTGTTCCAGACTTTCGAAGCGTTGTCCTTTGAGAGGAGTTTTCTTGGCGTGTCCCACGGCCGACTCCACCTTGCCTTTTCGATCTGGATCCTGGATCCGGCAGGGCAGAGCGACCGCACCGTAATGAGCGAGCACGTCGCGATAGAGGGGATTGAGCGTGGCGTCGTAGACGTCGGGAACGAGTACGCCTTCGCGGAGATTGTCCAGCACCAGTATGCGTGGAGTTCCGCCTAATCGACGAAAAGCTTTCTCGTGCAGTTCGGCCCAGACACGTGTACTGGATCGGAACGTCAGCAGCCGTACTGCCTTGCGGCTATAGCCCAGCGTAAGCACGAACAAACGGGTGCGTCGATACTTGCCGCTCTTCGCTTCGCGCACCATCGGCCCGCTGCCGTAATCAACTTGACCCTCCTCTCCTGCAGCAGTGAGGATCACCGCCCGCGCTTGTGGTACTTGGGCTCCGCGCAATTTGTAAGCGAAGCGTCGAACGCTTTGATAGCCACCCTGGAATCCGTGATCGGAAACCAGATCCTGCCAGATGGCCCTGGCATTGCGATCCCGACTCAGGCCCAGCTCGATGATTTCCCGGTAGGGTGCACAGGTACTGGCCGAGCCCACGCCTTTCGAGTTGACTGGCTCCTGGCCGCTCAAACCCACGCCAAAGCCGGTGATCACCGCTATGGCCGGGTTTGAAATTGCTTTTGCTTTTCCCTTCGTAGAAAGGTTTTCGGGGTTGGGGTTGGGCTGACCGCCGGACTCCGGAATGGCCGATTTTGCGGCCTCCGAGCCGGTGATCACTTGTATGGCCGGTTTTGCCTTACCTTCGCGTTTCCATCTTCCCGGCGGCCATATCTCCACACCCGCGCCACGCAGATAGGCGCTGATGGTCTCGCGACGAACTCGCGTGGTCTCCTGGATCTTTCGCAGAGACCATCCCAGTCGCCCCAACGCTATGATTTGCTGTTTCTTTTCGTCCTTCAAGACATTCGCCATGTTGCGAGAGGTTACTTACCATCCCGCTGCTGTCAATGTCCTGGACGTTTCTTCTGAAAGTATGGCCGCTTTTCAGGTGTTCATGTATGGCCGCTTTTGGGTGTTCACTGAGGCAGAAACGTCTGGGCGACAGCTATCTTCCGAAGCCTTGTCACCTCGGCGCTACACTGCTGAATAGCTCCCCGAAAGGCGGGGGATTACGCGCGTGGGCCAGGGCGCGTGCGTGGGTGCGTGCGAGCGTGGGAGCGAAGTGCGCGAGGATGGGAAGGTTGCCCGTTGTGGCGAAGGCAACCTGCATGCTCCCTATTTCTTGAATTTGAACGTCTCCAAAATCTTGTTGAATGTCTGGGCGTACAAGGAAGAGTCATCGTTCGAGGGGTAGAACATCAGCAGGTAGTAATAGCCCTCGTTTTTATCTTTCACAACGGCAACCCAGCCGCTTTCTCCGGATTTAAACACGCTGGGAGACGTATAGGTTGCTAGTTTCCCACGACTGTCGCCCAAGGTCTGCGTTCCAACATCGGCGATCACCAGACGACGTAGGCGCTCATACCTACTACTTGATCGTATGCGCCATCCAAAGTTTGGGGGAACTTGTCACCCATCTTCAACACGTGCACCAAAAACAACCCATGCGTTACCCAATTCGCCAGATGCGCTTCTGGAGCCACAATGTTTACTTGAACAACCACGTTGTCTTTACTTTTCTTTTCTTCTGCCCTCCAGTTCTGCGGATAATTGAACGCTACATCATCACTGGAATAGGCCGCAGTCAAGTTAGCTGGTGCGGGTACTGCAGTTTATCAGGTAATTCTGTTGGCTCTTGACGGACCTCAGCAAGGACGCGGTAGCAACCGGCTTGCCGAAGGCATAGTGTTAGACCTCCATCCTTTAGGAAGTCGCATGCTCTCCCGCGTTGATTTGCTTCGCCCTCAAAAGATACCAGTGGTTATTGTTGAGGACTGAGACACAGTCATTGCGACCCTCGCTGCCAAGACAATCTAGTGCAGGGTGTGAGCCGTTCATCGCGAAGTGGCAATTTGAGGTAAAACCTGTCCCCGGTAGAATGGTGTACCAGCGAGCGGTACCGAGTCCGGCCTCGTGGGCCCAACCCGCGACCGGAGGTACAAACGGAGCATCCGAAATTTGGTGTGTGTATGCAGCGAACGCATCCAGCTTTTCTTTTTCAGGTTGGGCGGCGCGCTTTTCTCGCAGCGCTTGTTTCTGCGCCGCTTCTTCCTGATCGGCCCTGGCTTTAGCTTCGGCTGTCTGCTTTGCTCAATAAGTTCAACACTGACTAGATTTGTGCAACGGCTATTGTGCGCTGCGATCTTCTCCCGAATCTCCTGGGGCAGCCCGATGTGTTGTACTTCCGTATACGCGATAATATTCTGCTTTAACGAATCGAATTCAGCTTGGCATCTCTGTTGCTCCCGTTTTGCAGCTTCCGCTTCCTGCCGTTGGCGGTATTCCTCGGCTAATCTGGTCTGTTCTACCTGTGCTGCACGTCTTGCGCTTTTCACAGCATCAAGGAAATGCTGTGCAGCATGAATCAGATCGCTCCGTTTGTCTTGGATGGTACGTGTTTCAGAGAAGACAGAATCACCGGAATCTGCGGCGGTAACCAAGGGAGATGCTGTCACTTAGCGTATCGACCGTGATTTTTACAACCAGATCGGCTTGAGCGCAATCAATCACCTCTCGATGACCAGATTCAGCAATACGGTCAGCAGCACGAATATCACGCCAATAGATGGCCATCTCGTCGGCGCTCGGTTTGTTTTTCTTCGGATAGAGAATGCTTGTATCTCCTGAACCGCAGATAGTCCGGGCATTCGTTATCCGACTCTCTGCCTTTTGGTCTACTGTGGTGCAAGCGTCCGCATAGCAGCTAAGTCCGTAGCGGCTTTGCCCCAACGCGGACGCAAAAGCGAAAAACAAGCCAAGTACAGAGTATTGCTGCTCTATTTTTCATGGCTCTCATGCGCGGCTACAGCCACTTGGCTACACCTCCGTGACGTGAACAAGTACCTCGTCGGCTCTGGCTGAAGCTGTAGGTTCCGTCGCGGCACTGTGCTGTTGCGCCTTTTGGCGCGACTGGACAATTTTTAGGTCGTTTGACAGTTTGTCCTTTGCTGTTCACGTACGTCCCATTATTCGTGCAATTCGCGTTGCTGGGAGCTAGCTTTGCACCAGCCGTGGCCGTTGAACCCGCGCCTGAAGGCGACGGAGATTGAGATTGGGAACAGACTTGCTGAGAAAAGAGAATCGCGGCTAGAACAACGCCGGAAAGAAACTGTCGCAAAGGGCGGGTCAGTTGCATAAGTCCTCTCCCGTATATTTGGAAGTGACTTGCTCCCCCTCAAAAGCAAATCTGTAGCGAGCTTGGATCATACTGCATACTGCACTGGTTGCAATGGCCGAAACGTGCTAGTCCGGTTTGACTGAAGCAGGACCAGCATCAACCAATCCGGCACTCTTCCGTCCGTCTTAACCACGAATTCCGTTACCTTTGCCAAAGTGCTTGGTTTCACTCGCTCGCTCCGCCTGATTACCATGATCGTCTTGCTATCTGTTTTCTTGGTGCGGGCTGTCTTCCGAAGCCTTGTCACCTCGGCGCTACACTGCTGAATAGCTCCGCGAAAGGCGGGGGATTACGCGCGCGGCAGGGCTCGTGCGTGGATGCGAGCGTGTGGGCGCAGAGATTGATTCCCAGCATCAGAGTGGTATCTTTCATCTTCCAGTCCTTCTGCCTAAGATTCGAACATGGAAGACGAGCATGATTATGTGGCTGACGACACTAACCTGAGGGACATTAAGGATGCGATTGAGGCCCTCGGGGATCAGCTCGAACAAATCAACGAGTCTCTGAAAGAAAAGTCTGACGTTGGCGGCAGTGTTTGGGCAGCCATTGTGGTGTTCTTGGTAATTATCGCGCCCGGCTCCTGGGAGGGTTCCAACTTAGATCGGTTCACCGATCGCGTGTGGTATTCGCAGAAGTACGATGCAGATTGGGCACACACCGACATCCAGAGAAGACCCACTGATTGTGATTTCTTGCGCGCTCCAGTCGGAGCCAAACGCTGCTCCTACACAAAGCAGACAGATGTATTCGCGGACAAAGAGCGACAATCTCTTATCGCACTGACCGCCGATCCACAAGAACAGCAACAAATCAGGAACAGGCCAAACATGGTCACTCTTTACTGGGAAAAGAAAGCAGAACCTTAACCCTGCGCACGTCCGCGCGCGTGACGCGACAGCGGGTTGGCTCGTTGATGACACTATGAAGTCTGATGGCTTCAAATTGGAGGCCCGCTCTCCTGAGCGATGCAGAAAGGAAAGAATCTTTCGCATCACGAAATCAATTTTTTGAGACTCCGACAGCGCTTTCTCGCCTGTCTGGATATTCAGGTGATTTCACGGCTGGTTTCTCTTTTTTCGGTGACCGTATAGGCTAATTCCCACAATTTTGAAGCTATAGCCTTAATGGTCTTGATACCATCTCTGCCCTGCACTGGCATCGTAAGCGCGTGGTCGGACATTCCCTCAATCGCAAACCGATTACGCAGATTCTCGACTTGTTGTTGGAACTCAAGAGCGTAGCGTGCTCTCACTTTTTCATACCAGGGCAACAAACGATTGCAGCGTGCGATTATCTGATTGCTATATCCCTGCGTCGACAACTGGAAATCGCCCGTGCCATAATATGTGCAAGCCTCAATCCAGTCTCCGTCTTCAGCTTGGATTAACTTTTTCATCTCGCTCGAAGGCATCTTGTCATATTGTTCCCGCGTGTATTTGGGGGCTGGGGGATTTCCGAGACCTTTGACGAATTCGAGTAACTTTGTGGAAAGCTGAATAGCCTCAATCTGGACTGGGTTTAAAACACCATCTATGTTCCGTCCTAGTTCAATCAGTTTGTTCTGATAGGCGACGCTCTGACGAGTCGCTTCATCAATTTCTGGTGGCGGAGAAAACTCGAAATGGCGGACCCTGCGACTGATGTAAATGCTGTAGCCCACCAATGCCCACGTCAGTATCAGCAATATCATCCACAAGTGGATCGCTGGGCTTTCAGGGTGATGGTAATGGTATACCGAATAGGCACAAGCCAGCACCCCAATCACCGTCACAGCGCTGTGGAGTAGAGGCCGCTTCACGCTTGCCTCAAATAGATAATAAAAGCCTGTCCCGGCTGCTGTGAGACCGAACCAAAACAGCGCTTCATTGAAAGGCATGAGGCAAGTATATTCTTGCCCTAATAAGGCCTCTACATACTTTGCACTAATGGGTCGCAGAAGAACACTTCCCCTCATTGCCCAGTGAGTTGGCTTGAATTCCCGAATTGTTTTTCCAGCCACCGCACGAATTCGGTGTATGAATTGCGCTTTACGGGAATGTCCCAAACCATTTTCGAATGAAGTTTTTTCGATCAAATCCGCTCTCGCGTGCGCATTTGTTAATCCCGATTTTCTGAATTGCAGCCTTGATTTCTCCGCTCGCGACAACTTTCCCTCTTCGCCCGTATTCGGTTTCTGCAAACTCCAAGATGCTGATTTCGTCGGCCTTCCTCCCATTTGCGATCTGTTTCTTTTCCGACGTAGAGAATTTCTCCCGCAACTACGTGTGCATGCTTGAGCAGACCCTTTGTGTCTGCCGTGCACGGAGTTCCATCGGGCGCTAGGCTCTTCGATTCTGGATGTTGTTGGTACTGGATGACGAGATGTGCAAATTGGGAGGGAAAGACTACGTTGTACGGAATATTTCCATTTGCTTTCTTGCAATTTAGCATTTTGTATTTCTTCCCGTTGTACACGTTGACGCATTCCAGGTTGAACCATTCTTCCTGCTCCGAAGAAAACGCCGACACCGAAGAACTTTCTCGTTTGATTGCCTATGGAACGCATAGCCGCAAACGGGATCAACCATTGGCAGGAGAAGGAAATTGTACGGACGCGCGATTTCCCATTCCCCAAGCGTTACCAAGACGTTGTATGTGCATAATGACTGTTAGACGCATCATTTTTGCGGGATGTCGAGCCAAGTTGGTGTTACTCTCGGTAGTTTCAAAGCACCACGTACGATGTAATCCCAAAGCTGATAAATCCACCGTGGTACGTCTTTATCCCAGTGTTTTGGGGAATCTTGCGGCGGATAAAGAAAACCGATTCCGTGCGCTTTCGGATCAACAATCGTGATATCTGATTTCCCCGTTTTTTCGTACAAGGCATAGCGTTTTGCGGCGATGCTGTAACCGTACAGTTGGCGCTGTGGTTTCGTGGAGTCGGAATCGATGTCATTCGCGTCTACTAGATTAAGAATCGATCCTTTTATCGCCGTACGATTATAGGGATTCAATGAACTAAATCTGCCCGCGATTTTCTGCGTTTCGGCCCACGAAAGAATTCTGAGACCCTCACTGCCTGAGATATTGCGTTGTCCACCATGTTTGGAGCTAACGATTGCGAGGGAATCGGTATCGCAGAACAGATATGTACCATTTTTCTCATCCACGCACGCTTCGGTCATTGCGAGCAACAGTCTTCCTGCGGAGGTGATGACGGCGGCCAGCGGCGGGAAAAACCATTTGCCGGTTTTTTCGTTTACGTCCGACGAATCAGCGAAATGCTTCTCGCCTGAGAACACTTCGACGTCTACGTCCTTGTTCTCTAATTCTGGAATTAGCTCAACAAAGAACCCATAAATCGAATTGGCGAGACTATTGGAGCCAGTAATAAAGTTTCTTGTCGGCTTTGTTCAGCTTGCGTTGTTCGATCACTTTGCGGAAGAGATCGTCCTTGTATGGATCAATCTCGACCATGCTCCCGCGTAAATTCACAGTTTTCATGCCTGCTTGCTTACCGTGCGGCACCATGCGAATTGCCCGCAAGATGGGTGGAGCCTTTTTCGTTCGGATCGCGGAGGCGATGACGTCACATCCTGAAAACCAGAGCGGCGTATCAGAAGTTAGGTAGTTGTTACCAATGTTCTGGGTTACACCGTCATAGACTGTTCGCACGGGAAGAATGTCGTTGTCGGGTTGTACCAGCGCGAAGAAGTTGAATTGTTTCCACAACGCGGGATCAAAGCAGCCTTCCAGCGAAATCTTTCTGAGCAAGCGACGAACACTCTCCGTATCGTCCTCGAAGGTTACACTCTCAGCTGTAAGGACATCGAAAAGCTCCAGCAGTGCACAGCAGGTTGGGTACTCGCTCGTGAAATCGACCGGGACGACTGGAACTTCTGTGCACCGTATTCGGGTTTCCGAGCGCCCACCGTAATACGCTTGCATTGCAATGCCCAGATGTTTCGGTGAGATCTTGAATTTCTCTGCCGGTCGGATGATGCCCATCGTGTCGAGATAACTCTTCGCCACGCTCGCGGGGGAATATGCATTATAGGGCTTGAGATCGATTGGATGTTTATCGAACTCCTGCTTCAATGCGTTTAGGGCATCTACTGTGCAACGACCGTCCTGCCGTGCATATTCGATTTCTTCGACGGTGACCTCCCCTGTAGGCTCGTGGTCGATCTTCTGATTTTCGGTTTGCAGTTCTTCGCAAATCCGCTTTAGCGAGAACGAGCGATTGAACAGCGCCCAGGCTAGCGTTCTCAGGTCCAAAAAGTGTGCTCTGGCTTCATGTTTCCATTCTCTTTTTTTCCACGGATTTGCCAGTTTGATGAATGCTTTCTTGCTGTCAATTGGGTTGATGAGGATGCGGGGGTAATAGCGGTTTTCTACGCCGTTCGGAAACCGCAACATGGTGAGTGACCATTCGTTGTGCTCGCCCCGACCCCAGGCGACGGCAAGATGGGCGAGATCGAACGGAAGATTGAATCCGCAGATCAAAGCTCCATTTCGCTTGCTTGTGCAGCCAGAAACACTTTCTGCATGAACTGAGAACGCGAATAGAGGGGGAATTCGGGCGGAAATGACTTTGCTTCAGAGACTGCCGTCCTGGCGTAATTCTCAAGCAATCGGCGCTCTTTTGCGGGCAGGTCATCGGCATAGAAAACTCCCTCACGTATCAGCTTATATTTGTCGCTTTCGAGCTCGCACAAGCGAAAAACGCCAAAGGTCAAAGACTGGTCTACCGAAGTCCGCGTTTCGGTATCGATCACCAGAGCGTGCCGTGGCCATCTGGGGGAATCACTGCTTTGGGACCTGCGATTGTCCTTCTCACTCTTTTTTGTTTGTTTTCTTGCTGCAACTGCGTATGCACGAACGAATACATCATGCCCTTCTGTCATGTTTATTTCCCCGTTTTCGTTTGACGTCCTTTTCCATGGATTCAACGACCATCCACATTCCTACCAGTTGTGCTTTGAAGGCCTGTATCTTCGCCATCAGTTTGTTGCTCTGCTTCCGAAAATCGACGCCTGCCCGCCGACACATGACGTGGAACAGCGCGTGATCAATTCCACAGTTGGGAAGCCACAGCCAAGGAACGTGGTTCCGTCCCCCAAGATGGTTGTCTTCCATCTGCTCTGAGTTCCCCCGCAGAAACACTGGTCCGGACACTCGGGACAGGGCTTCCGAGGGGACTTCGATTTCACGCGGCACCGCCTGAGAGTGAGCGGTAAAGCCCATACGGAAGGATTTCTTTGCGAGCTTGCTCGACTAGAATCTTGGTGTCTGTTATGAGTTCAATCCCCGCAATCTTTTTCCCGTGCCACGGAGCCATAGCGTTGCTATCACCGCGAAGCAAGCGATTGATCGCAGCCTTGTAATTTGCGAACTCGCTCGCTGCTTTCGATCCGCGAACGTTTACTTCCCTCGGACCACCGGGGCCGGGAATCTGGAGGTATCGAACAAGTCGGTCGCTTTTCTTGGCACGAATGCGTCCGCCCGGACGGTCCTGCACGAGGGCCGATCCGATATACCTCTTGACGGTACGGGCCGTAACACCATTTTCGCGGGCAGCTGTGAACAAAGTGTCACCACGTCGCATTGCGGAGAGTGCCTTGAGAGCCCGATCGCGTGCGGCGTTGCTGCGCTTCGGCAGCGTGGCTTGGCCAATGAACTTTCCGCTCTGGATTCCGGAGGGGGCATGCGATGAGCGATGCTGCCCTTTGCGCCGATTGGACGATTTAGTTCGATGTCTTTGCCATAACCTTTCAGCGGAACCACGTCCGCTGCCAATATGAGAAGTAGCATTCCGCCTCGGCACGATTTACTCTGTTCGCGGCTAGCAATGCGGAGAAACGGCTAAAAGGCCATGGCAAAAGGCGGAAAAACGCAAAAGACTGGAGAGGCAGAAGCGTTCGATTTTCCGCTTGCTACAAAAAGGAAGCTCAAGGATCAAAGGAAAGAATGGGTCCTTGCCGACAGCGAGAATCTTCGTGCCGAGTTTCAGCGACTCCGAAACAAAATTGACTGGGATGCGCTACGCCAACGTAGAAGGAAGATAAGGTTAACGCGGCTTTATCAGCAGTCGATCAATACACTCGCGACCGATTACCCAACGCTGCCGCAATTTTGGCGACAGTCCGCGATCCGGACTACCCGAAGCTACGCCCAATTCGTTTCCTTGCTGACAGCTGTGCCCTCGCCCGCACTTACCCCAATAGCAATGATCCATACAGCCCCCGGTATTCTCGCGATATTTGCTATCAAGAGAGGAAACGGCGAGGCCCAGCGCCAAAGCCCATAACAAACCTCGAATATTGGCACGGTCAAGCAAAATTGGGCCAGAAGGTGCCGGTCAACTACTTACGTTGAATCAACAAGCTCCAGGCCAAAGAACTGGCAAGATTCGAGGGCGAGAAAATCCGTACGGTATTGACATACGTTGACATACCTGAAAACATAGACAGTATGAAGAAGAAGCGCACAACTGTCTGGTTGCCAGAGACGACCGTGGCAAAGCTAAAGAAGCTATCAGCCGTTACAGGTGCTCCTATTGGCAGAACTTTTCCGTCGCGCAGTCGAGGCATATCTAAAGACTTCTTAAATCAAAGCGGGCATGCCGACTGTTCGAAGCAGCCGACAAGCCCTAACCACCACAGGAGGATCTGCTCCCATGGCAGCTTCAGGCACCCTACCGCAACCAATCCTTTCCCGCAAATCAACAATCGGCAGAAGTGGCGTTCTCACGCTTTCTGGCTACGGAATCAAAGTGCGAATGCAATGTGGCCATCTCGAAATCGAGGATGGCATAGGCCCTGAGCGACGCAAAGTCCGACTTGCCCGCGTGGGCCACGGGCTGAAGAGGCTCGTCGTCATCGGCTCTGACGGGTTTGTAACGCTTGAATCGCTCCGCTGGCTGGCCGATCAAAACGCAAGCTTTGTGATGCTCGAGCGCGACGGCTCCGTCCTGGTCACGACTGGGCCCGTCCGCCCTTCCGACGCCAAACTCCGCCGAGCCCAGGCGCTCGCCCCATTCCTCAGGCGCAGCGTTGCACATCTCCCGAGAGCTGATCAGCAGGAAGCTTGTCGCGCAGGAAGAAGTCGCACGATACAGGCTCTTGGACGCATCGACTGCCGAGATCATCGCTGGATTCCACGCCAATTTGCCGAGCGCCGACACAATCAAGACGCTCCTGCTGACTGAGAGTCAAGCCGCGCGCGCCTACTGGTCTGCATGGAGCACGCTCCCAATCAATTTCCCCAAGAATCAATTGCCACGCGTACCTGCTCACTGGTTGAGCTTCGGAGCACGTGTATCTTCGCTCACGGGATCACCTCGGCTAGCCTGCAATCCACCCAACGCAATTTTGAACTACTTGTACGCGCTGTTAGAAACTGAGGCACGTCTTTCGGCTACTATCCTCGGCCTAGACCCCGGCCTTGGCGTCTTGCACGTCGATACCACCGCACGTGACAGCTTGGCCTGTGATCTCATGGAACCGTGCCGCGCTGCCGTGGACGCTTATTTGCTTGATTGGATCACCAAACAACCACTCAACCGCGAGTGGTTTTCAGAGCAGAGGGACGGCAATTGTCGGCTCGTGGCTGCATTCGCAACTCGGCTTTCCGAAACAGCACCGATGTGGTATCGGCTGGTTGCGCCTGTTGCCGAGTGGGTCGCTCGTGAATTCTGGTCAACAATAAGAAGGGCCGATGCTGCGTTAGCAACGAGGTTGACTCAGAACAACAAGCGAGCAGCAAGAGGCAGTCCGCGCCAGTTGCCGTTTGCACGAGTGCCCTCTCAGCCGAACCTCTGCGCAAGATGCGGAAAACAAATTGAATCTCGCGCCAACCATTGTTGTAGTTGTTCACTGAAGAATTCCACGGAATCCCTAATTGCGGGGGCGAAGTTGGGGCGTGTAGCCGCACAGAGTTCTACGGCAAAGGCCCGTCGCAGGGAAACAAAGCGCCACCACGATTTGGCGCGACAAAAATGGTCTCCTTCAGATCAGCCCTCATGGCTAACGCCCGAAGTTTTCATTGCCCGAATCCAACCTAAACTGAACGCAGTCTCACTTTCAGCGATTGCATCGACTTTAGGGGTGTCAATTCCATATGCATCCGACATTCGCAAGGGGCGGAGGCGGCCACATCCCAGACATTGGGAGGCACTAGCGAATTTGGTCGGCATCCGGTAGTGGGCTACTTTCATTTTGAGACGGCTGGCGAGCGTGGCATACTGGGGTATGCCAAAGCGTATTAGCAGACAGTCAGATGACGTTAACCAAGCTGCTTTTCAGATGGTACAGCGGTCCACGGCAGAACCGGAACCGCCTAAGAAGAAACGCAAGGTTCCTCAAACTGTGTCCCTCGTCATGTCTGCGATGGGCAAAAAGGGGGGCAAAATTGGGGGTAATCGCAGTTTGGTTACCTTAACGTCCGAGGAACGCCGGGAACGTGCCTTGGTTGCGGCTAGAGCGCGTTGGGCCAAGCGAGAGAGCCGAAAATAGGCAATTCTTACCCAGTACCCCCGTACCCCGAGGTGCTAAAATAATTATTTGCGCGTTCTTCCCCGTAGTCCTATGATTCATCATCGAACCACATGATGCGGCCCTGAATCGACAACTCGCAACGTTTCTTTCGGAGTCTGACTCTCATGCAAAAACGCTCGTCCAAAAAATCCGCGAAAAGGGGTGGCCGCAAGCCACGTAGCATTTCCCGTACTCCTTGGATCGGCGATTCCTGCGACAAAACGGCGTCGCCATCTGTTGTTAAAACGGTCACCAGCGAACGGTCCATGCCGTCTGGATACTCATTGGTTATGAGCGCGAAGGATCGGTGGTAGCCCGACCACAGCAGTAGCCGCTGATCGTATGCTGTGGTAGTGATGTGCTTCGCCATTTCCTGAATCAGGAATCCCCCGCCGTTCTGTCCCATAGGCTGAATGAAGTTAAACGTAAATTCCGCATGGGGGATTTGGACTCGCACGTCATTCGGCCTGCTCATGATCTGGACCTGTCCGGCTGGAGCCGCATGAAGCCCCAGACAGTGCCTTAGCTTGCCATGCGGCGTTCCCATGGTTCTCGCGTATGCTTCAGAACGCTCGGTAACAATCTGGAGCTGCCAAACGGTACACAGGCGGTGGTCAACCTTAATGACATCTTGAATGTTTACTGCTCCCATTTGGCGGCAGCGATGCAGGAAGCCATTAGCTTCCTGCCTTTCAGAGCCCGTCAAAGGCAATCGCTGTGGGGCGGTGCACGGGCGTTCCGGCGACTCCTGAATCCGCGCATGAAATTGTTCCCACACTTCTGCCGCCTGAGCTTGGTCAAAGTGTGGTTCTACGCATTCATTAGTCAACAGGTTAATTGCCTGATCTCGCGGCATCCATCCCAACAGCAAGACTGCGGCAACACTACGGGGAGCCGCGTTTGGGGTGACGATAACAGCCATACTTCCTCGCTTTAATCACCAGCCGACACCAGTTTCGGCTGTGGGATTCGATATGCTTCGTGAGCGGTTTTCTCTACCTTTCCCGCTTTGATTAGCTTGCCCAGAATTAACCGAGCACCCTGCATCCCCATTCCCAGATGAGCGCCAATTTCCATCAATCCGTAATCGGCTTTCTTTCCGCTCCGCAAGAGATCTATGGCGCGCTCGTTCGCTTTGCCTTTTGGCGGGATCGTGTCTATACCAGGATTAGCCTCATTTCCCGCTTTTCGTTTGGCCTTCTTTGCCCTTTTCTTGCGTGGCCTCTTTCCAGTTGCGGGAGTCGATGCGCGAATATGTGCTGGGTACCAGTCAGGCAATCCCCATCCATCCCTGAAACGCAAAACCTCTCCCGCGAGCTTGAGGCGATTGAGAGAACTGGTGACGGTATTTTCAAATTTGCTGGACGTAGACTCGACTCCGCCCTCGATCAAGGCGGTAGTAATCTCCTTAACGGTCTTTTTCTTTCGGGCGGCAGACAAGTAGAGCTTGATACACTGCGGAATCGACTTGCCAAGGAAAGCTCCTTCTGGCAAATCCAGGGGTGCACCGTTGCTCTGACCTCCGTTGAGTGCCGAGATTTCCATTCCCTCTAGTCCTTGCCCAGATTCTCCCGCCATTGCAGCCTTGAGAGACGCTAGTACGGCTTGCCATGCGGCAATTCGTCCCTCGACGTATGCGACTACAGGATTTGGATTTTCGTTTGCCATGACTGTTTTCCCCTTTGAAAATGCCTCGGATTCGTGTATACAGAAAATGAGCGAAGGCTTGTATGGGGGCGGTTTTCACCACCCCCCGCCCGCGACGGGTGGCTGTCTTCTACGCATACCAACACCTCGCTTCCCAGCCGAGCGGGTTCGGAATAGGCGGCTAAACTTAGACCGAACCCTCTCAGCCTTCCCTGCAATTCCTTAATAACAGATACATGAATCATGGCGCAAGACAATTCTTCCGCGCCTAGCGTTAGCGATGCACGAGTGCATCATGGTTGCTACATTCGGGGAAATGCGAACAAATATCGAAAACACTTTAAATATGAATTTAAATCAATGTTTGTGCTAGAAAATGCTAATACGTATTAGTACTATATGTGTATTATGAACCGACTCACGAACGAAGCACGCGCGCAGGTCATTGGTTGCCTCATCGAAGGTTGCTCTATTAGGGCGACTGTTAGGATGACCGGGATTGCGAAGAAAACCGTTATGAGGTTCTTGATCGAAGTCGGCGAAGTGTGCGCCGATTTTCAAGATCAAGCGTTCCGAACCCTGCGTTGCAAGCGGCTCCAGCTCGATGAAATGTGGGTTTGGATTTACTGCAAAGAGAAGAATCGAACGGAAGAAATTGCCCGCAAGAATCCTGACGCTGGCGACGTTTGGTTCTGGGTCGCCGTGGATGTGGACTCAAAGTTAGTACCCTCGTGGCGGCTGGGACAACGTGATCTAGCGACAGCGACAGACTTCGTAAACGACCTAGCGAAGCGGGGACGGGGACGTGTTCAGATCACGACTGATGCCCTTAAAACTTACGTAAACGTAATCGAAGATGCATTTGGTTCTGAAGTGGACTTCGCTCAGTTGCACAAAGTGTATCGTGCACCGATGGAGAACGAGACTCGATATTCTCCCGCAAAATGCATCGGGTGTTCTACAAAGGATGTAAGCGGAAATCCTGACCCGAAGCACCTCAGTACTAGTTTTGTGGAGAGGCAAAATTGGACCGTTCGCACAACCTTAAGGCGCTACACTCGCTTGTCGAATGGGTTCTCGCGCAAACTAGAAAATCATGCCGCCGCTGTGGCGCTGAATTATTTCGCCTACAACTTCATCAAGATTCATCGTACACTTCGCACGTCCCGGCAATGGCTGCTGGCGTCACAGATCAGCTTTGGAGCGTAGAAGATTTGGTGACCCTCTGGGAGTTCTACGAACAGCGGAGGGCAGAAAGAGCAGCCTGAGATATGAAATACCGTCTTAAGGTATTCGGGGCGACTTTTTGTATTGTAATTTCCTTGGAAATGTTGTTCGACATCCGCCACAATGATGATCCGGTTCTCGTGATGCTGGCAGGACTCGTAGCTGCTATTCTCATCTCGTTGGGCATAACATTTTTCTGGGGTCAGTTTCGCGGGCCAGATTCAAAGTAGCCCACTACCCAACATCCTTCACTACTGCGATCTACTGCGCTGACTCACACGTACCTGCGCTCCCGCGCACGCACGAACGCACTCGCGTCCCCAGGCGCGGGCGGGGCGGGCCCGGGCCACGGTCAAAATCGGAGTATGGGGGGTGGGGGAGGGAGCATTTTGCCGTCGGTATATACCTACCCGTCAAACCGGGCTTGGGTAGGTATATACACAGACGTCGAAATGCTCCCTCCCGCACTCCTGAAACCCTGATTCCGACCTTGGCCGGGTCCGCCCGCGCGTGGGGGAACGCCCTAGATCCTTCCTTGCACAAATCGTGCAAAACATTGCAGTTCCAATTTTCCTGAAAGATAACGCCGCACTTCGTCTCAACGTGTAGAATGCCTTGCCACGCTTGCGCTTTGAGGGGGAATTCAATCCTTGGAGTTCTGTATGACTAAGCCGTTGCGTATTGCCGTCGTCGTCTTCGCCAGCATTGTCCTCGCTTGCAGCTCGGCGCAAGCACAAAGCCCCTTGGCCGTCTACCCCAACCCGATTCAGTTTGGAACCGTCGCGTTGAACTCTCCAAGTTTCCCGGTCAACATCTACCTGAGCAATACCAGCGCAGCGGTCGTCAATATCTCGAGCATTACCATCTCCGGCACAAACAGCCACGACTTCGCAGTGACCGGGGGGTCTTGCATCGGGCCCCTGCCCCCGAGTGGCTTTTGCGAGACGCAGCTGACATTCACACCATCAGCCATGGGAGCTCGGTCGGCGAGCTTAGTAGTTGCTGTGACTGGCGTGACCACTCCGATCAGCGTGCCCCTCTCAGGAACCGGTGGGAATCCCATCCCTACAATCACCTCGTTGTCGCCGGCGAGCCTTTACGTCGGTAGTTCGGCTGTGACGGTCACCATTAACGGTACAGGTTTCCTCACCTCGTCCGTAGCCTTTGTGCAGAATTCGCCGCTGACCACCACGTACGTCAGCGCGACGCAAATCAAGGCTCAGGTACCAGCGTCGGATTTGTCCCAGTCCAATATCTTCCAATTGTTTGTGTCGAACCCTCCGCCAGCCGGCGGACCTTCTTTAGGAATCAACCTCGAGGTGTTAGGGCTAGAGCCCTCGATTGGCGCCGTGTCTCCGCCCTTCGTCGTAGCAGGAAGCACGCCCGGTCCCATCATTTTGAACGGCAACAATTTCATGACCGGAGCGAGGGTGCAATGGAACGGCGTGAATGTGCCCACTACCTATGTCAGTTCCAGCGAACTCCAGTTTCAGCCCACCGTCGCCGAACTCGCGACGGCCGGAATCGTCGAGTTGTCGGTCACGAATCCATCTCCGGGCACAATTTCTCCTCTGTCGACTTTCGAAGTCACCTCTCCGCTGACGCTCACGATCTTGGATCTTCCAGCGAATGATTTGGTCTGGGATCCGTTCGCGCAGGTCATTTACGCATCCGTGCCGAGCAGCTACGGAGTCAACGGCAACAGCATTGCCGTCATTAATCCCACCGCTGGCACTGTCACGGGATTCCACTTCGCAGGCAGCGAACCCACGAAGATGGCGCTTTCAGCGACTTCAAACTACATCTATGTCGGCTTGAATGGAAACGGCTCTGTGCAGCGACTGGTTCTTCCAGCCTTTACCAAGGACATCGACATCAACCTCAGTACCTCAAGCGTTCTCAACGTTGCGGCCGATGTCAAGGTGTCTCCCACGAATACTCACACGATCGCGGTTGCACTCAACCCTGCCTCGTGCTGCGGCTTTCTTGGGCCTTTGGAGTTCTTCACCGACTCCACAAAACTCGCCAACTCGGTGACTTCCCCTTCCGTTAATCAAATCATCTTCCCCACGGGCACCACGCTCTATGGCTACGACAGTGGCACCTTGAGCCAGATTGCCGTTAGCTCGACGGGCGGGGCGCTAACCACACAATGGAACAACGTCGTGAATGGACTGAACGTTCAATATGCAGCGGGCTTGATCTATAGCGCCGACGGAGACGTCTTTAATCCTGCAACCGGGTTGCTTCTCGGTACCTACGACGTTGCGAGTCCCTGCTGCAGCACCGATCAGGTCTTGCCTAATTCGGCTATCAATCGTGTCTTCGCCGTAGGAATCACGCCGTTCTTCAGCTCCTTCGGCATCACCAGTTACAACCTTTCCCAGTTTACGCCGGAAGCCGTCGCGAGCCTGGCCGCGCTCGCTCCTCCGTTTTCCGGCGCCCCATCTGTTTCAAACTTGACCCAATGGGGTACAAACGGATTGGCTTTCATTCTCCAGGCCGGCGGCTCGACGAATTCCCAAATCGTGATCGTGCAGAGTCCGACGTTGCTGCTTACAGCGACCAAGACCGCCAGCCCGACTCCCGTTTTGAAATCGTTGAGCCCAACGACCGCAACTCACGGAACCGGGAACTTTCTTATGACGGTTCACGGCTCGAATTTCGTTCCCGGCTCCACGGTAACGTGGAATGGAAAGGCCATTTCTGCCAATTACCTGAGCCCCACCCAAGTCCGGGTCTACGTGCCAGCAAGCCATATCTCTTCGTCAGGCACTGCGAAGATTCTGGTCAAGAATCCTACTCCGGGTGGAGGAGAGTCGAACATTGTCGGTTTCACCGTCAAGTAGAACCTTGCCCGTGGGTTTAGTTGTCATCCCGAACCAGGCTGGGTGCCCCATCCTAACGGCGCAGCTTTTGCGACGTTAGGTGGCGTGCCGGTCTAACATCTTCTCCGGTCAAAGGAACTTTCCCGACACATCAAACGTGATTGAGAACCCGGGGCCGTGGTTTTCCCCGCCGTTAGCCTCCCTTATTACCGCAGGTGGACGCCTGTTGCTGGCCATAACGGAGGCGTGTGTACATGAAAAGCAAGGCTCTTAGTTGTTTTGTGATACTGACTCACAACGATCCGGCAAGTTTTGTGCTTTTGCTACACACTTGACCACAGACCAACTCTCCACTGCGCGGCATGTCCGCGAGTCTTGATGTAGATCCGCTCTCTTTACAAAGCCCTTACTCTCTTTACAGGCCTTTTACAAACCTTTTGCCATTCGGCAATGATCCGAAATACTTGGCCGTTTAGATTGCGTCGAGCAGTTCAGAATGCGTATCGCGATAGGTTCTCATCTTCGTTCGATGCAGTCTTTAGATCGCTCGCTCTCTAACATAACCACAAGTCAACGATTTGACGACGCCAGAACTGCGTATTTACGGGGGAACCGAAGCTCTAAGGGTGCATAAGTGGGGCAGAAGTTATGCGTATGTTTTAAGAAAGAAGCCATGAGCTGGAAATAATGGTTGATCGGACTCTTTCAAACTCTGCGTGGCGGCAACTGCCTGTGACTACTGATTTGTGATTCGAGAACCCAGCTGTTCTCACGGTAAATAAGTAGGACCTGACGCGTCTTGACGTAATAACAAGGCCTGTGACCTCACATGTCACAACCGGGGAGCAGTTCGGTTTCGCCTGCCGGAGCGACGGAACTGGGGGATGACGCGCAGGAAGCCGAGAGAAGGAAATAAGGAGACGTGAGATGAAAAGAGCAGTCGAGTTCTTACTAACGGCGGTTTCTCTTGTTATTTTGTTTTTTCTATCTGCGGTGAATCCGCCCAAGATGGCGGCGGTCCCGAGCTTCGCTCGCCAGACAGGACTTCCCTGCAGCGGCTGTCATTACAATCCGCCGGAGCTCAATCCGGCTGGCAGAAGGTTCAAGCTGACGGGCTACGTCGATAAAGCGGACGAAACCAAGATCATCAAGGCAGACGGGGGGAAGACCCACGCCGGCCTGGATCTTCTCGCATCGTTACCTCTTTCCGTCATGATGGATGTCTCATTTACTAACACTAAGTCACCGGTACCGGCGACGCAGAATGGCAATTTCGAGTTTCCCCAGGACATCTCGCTCTTCCTTTCGGGAGCGTGGACCGCGCATGCGGGAAGCTTTATGCAAGTGACCTACAGCAGCCAGGGCGACCACTTCAGTATGGACAACACGGATATTCGCTATGCGAATTCAACCAAGTTGGGTGGCAAGGAACTGGTTTACGGTTTCGATATGAACAACAATCCGACCGTGGAAGATCTGTGGAACAGTACCCCGGCCTGGGGTTTCCCGTGGGTCGCCAGCGATGTTGCCCCGACTCCCAATGCAGCCGCAATTATCAATGGTTCGCTGGCGCAGGATGTCGGCGGCGTCGGTGCTTTTGCCATGTGCGACAACCACCTCTATGTAGACGGAACCGTCTACCGCTCGGAGCACATCGGCAGTCCTCAGCCCAACGATGGAACGACTTCTCCATACAATATTCGCGGTCTTGCGCCCTACTGGCGGGTGGCTTGGCAACAACTGACGGGGAAGACGCAGTACGAGGTCGGTACCTATGGCATGCATATGAAATCCACTCCACTGGCGATCACGGGTGCGGAAGATTCGTACACCGATTTTGCCTTCGACACTCAGATCGATCGCACGCTATTCCGCAAAGACGTACTCTCTCTCCGGGCCACTTATATTCGCGAAAATTCCAACCTGCTGGCCAGTTTGGCCGCGGGCGCCGCGGCGCAGGCTCCGCACCATCTCAATACCGTTGAGGCGAATGCCGAATATCACTTGGGCAACAAGTATTCGGGCACATTCGGTTGGTTCAACACGACGGGCACCTCCGATGTGGGGCTATTCCCCTCGGGCTCGGTGAGCGGCAATCTGAACGGCGATCCGAAAGGCACCGGTTTTATCGCAAACGTCTCGTATTGGCCGTGGCAGAATTTGCAACTCGCGGCGCAGTACACCGGATACACGCGCTTCAATGGCGGCAACATCAACTACGACGGCGCCGGTCGCAATGCCAGCGCTAACAACACGGTGTATTTAGATATGAAGATCCTTTTCTAGCAAAGAATTTCAGGATGGCAGTCACCACTCCAAAGGAGGCGATTTAATGAAGGGCACCAAAGCAATCGTTCTGGCAGTAATTGCATTCGCGCTGTGCAGTGCGGCGTGGGCAGGAGATATCGAGGGCAAAGTCACCGGCATGAAGGGCCGTTCGGTCGTTTACGTCGATGCGATTGCGGGAAAGACGTTTCCCGCTCCCAAGGACCACCCGGTGATCGACCAAAAAGGATTGATGTTTTCACCCCACATCGTGGTCGTGGAACAAGGCACAACGGTCGACTTCCTGAATGGCGACAACGTGGCACACAACGTCTTCTGGACCGCGGTCGGCAGCGATAAGAAAGCCGGCCACAATCTTGGAACCTGGCCAAAGGGTGAAAAGCGGTCCTACACCTTTGACAAAGCTGGTGTGGTGCCGCTGCTGTGCAACGTCCATCCCGAGATGGTGGGCTACCTTGCTGTCAGCCCAACTCCGTTTTTCGCCGAAACGGACGAGAGCGGCAAATACAAAATCAAAGACGTTCCCGACGGCAGCTACACGCTAGTGGTTTGGCATGAAGGTGCGAAGAATCAATCCAAATCCGTAACAGTGGCCGGTAGCGGCAAAGTGGATTTCACCCTGAGTAAGTAAGACAAGAGCGGTCCTACGCTTCCCTAAATTTTGCTGGGACGTTTAGATCGTGATTGGGGCAATGAGCCCTGCGCTGAAAGGGTGCCCTCTGTGAGGCGGGTCTGTAGCCAAAAACCGCAGAGGGCACCGAATCACGCTACATCGCCACGTCTTTGATGTGGGTCGCGATGTACCACGTATTCCCGAACGCGTCCTTCACTCCCGCGCTGCGGTCGCCGTAAAACTGGTCGGTCGGTTCCTGGAACGACGTTGCACCCGCTGCCACTGCCTGTCGATAGGCGTCGTCGACGTTGGGCACGTACAGGTAGAACATGGCCGGCATCGCCTCATACTTGCCATGCGCCTCACCCATCTCGACCACCGAATCTGCAACACGAATCACCGCGTGGTGCACCACGCCGTCGGGCGATGCGTACTTGGCCACTTCCTCCGCTCCGAACGCACGCTTCATGAAGCTGATCAGCGGCTCCGCCCGCAGCGGATGCAGATACGGATTCACGCTGTGCAGGCCCTTGGGAACGTAGCTGTCACCCTTGGCCGTAGCGATATACCAATAGTTGCCCGCGAGGTCCTTCACCGTGCCTGAGCGTTCGCCGTATTCCTGATCGCGGGGCTCGTCAATCAATGTCCCCCCTGCCTTCACTGCTTGCTGGCAGACCGCATCCGCGTCCTCAACGTAAACGTGAAGAGCGTTAGGATGCAGCGATCCTGGAAACTTCTTGCCCGGAGTCCCGCCGCCCATCATCAGCATGGAATCTCCAATGCGCACCTCGCCGTGCACTCCGCCAGTGGGGGTCTCAGCCCGCATCATTTCTTCTGCACCGAAGGCCTGCACGGCAAAGTCCAGCAGCGCCGAACCGTTCTCGGCAACCAGGTACGGTGTGACCATGCGGAATCCGCGAGGAACCGGACTCACACCTTTGCCCTGCTCGGGCATCTGCCCGCCTTCGGGTCCCGTCGTCATCTTCCGCATTCGCCTGTGCATTTCCTCGACCGACATTTCCTCTTTCACGGTATATACGGCCCAGGAATAGCCAAACGGATCCTCGAGTGTCGCATCGCGGTGTCCGTAGAACTGGTCTTTGGGCTCACGCACCAGCTTCATCCCTGCCGCCACGGCATGTTCCGCAAACGCATCCACATCCGGGACCTGAATGGAAATCGAAATGGGTGAGTGCCCCAGCGTCTCGGCGCTGAACCGGCCTCCCTCGGGCCATTCGCCGGTCACATCGATGGGGGAATCGCCGATCATCAGCTCGGCGTGCGGGATGCTCTCGCCAATCTGGAAACGGAACGCCTCTTTCGCCCCCAGTGCACGCTGGTAAAACTCAATGGCCTTGGCAGGATCTCGGAACGCTAACCTTGGTGATGCGGTAATGCGAACGGCTGCTACGGGCTCAGCAACGGTGGTCATACGCTTCTTTCCTCCTAATTCAGATTTCAATCGTGCCTTGAAGCTCTCTCGCGGCAGATTGCGCAATTCAGCCGCGACGCGCACGAGCGGTTCAATCTCGACGTCTACCTTGCCCAGCTTGCCGTCGGTCCGAGCCAGCATCAGATCCACAGCCTTGCTCAGCTGCTCGATCTTTTTCTGGTCGATCCTGTTCTGGCCGCCGTTCTTCTTGCCGCCGTTCTTCTTGCCGCCATTCCCTGGACGCAGAGAGCGCTTAGGCATCGGCACCCTCCATGCGCGCCCGCAAATTACTCAGCGCGCGAAACTGTAGCTGCTTCACTGCCCCCTCGGTCTTGCGAATCTGCTGCGCTACTTCCTTAATGCTCTTCTGTTCCACAAACCGCAGCACCACTACCCGGCGCTGCTCCTCCGGCAAAGTGTCGACCAGTCGATAGAGCGTCGCCCGCCGCTCGACCTCTTCAATCTCTACCGGACTGACTTGAGCGGCCTCGATCTGCCCGGAATCGTCGGGAACCTCGCGGCCCGACCGCTGCCACCGGTCGGAAATCAAATTCGCCGCAATCCGGAACAACCATGCCGCAAACGGAATCCCTCGCCACTCAAACCGCTTCAGGTTCGCCAGCGCCTGATGAAATACGTCCGCAGTCAGATCCTCCGCCTCGGCCCGGTTCCCCACCCGGCGAACCGCATAGGCATACACACGCTCGAAGTTGATTTCATAAAGATCGGCGAAGCGAGCGGGGTCTTTCTGCGCAGCTTCGATGAGAAGCCGCTCGTCCGCTTCTTTCTTCAGAGCCTTCAATCAGTTTCTCCGCGGATCCGCGCGTCACAAGGATAAACCGTGCCACCTATGGAAAGGTTACGCTAGCAAAAATCAGCGGGCTACGGGGAAGCCATCCAATGTCCCATCGGATTTCCCGCCCAAATCCCACCGAGTGAGTGAAAACCAAGTTCAGAGAAAGGCGGACCTAAACTCATCCACGATGCAGCCGGGGAGCGGCGTAATTTAGCCCCAGCCTGCCCTGAGCGAAGTCGAAGGGTAAGTCCTGGGTAGGTTGGAACCCTGGGAACGAGTCCCGTCAAGGACGGCATGGCTCCTGTGTAGCCTTATTCATCTGGGGCGAGTCAAATTCAGAGAGCCGCCGTGAGGGTTTTGCGCATCACAATTTAGAATATCAGTCCACGAAAGAGGCGAGGTGACCATGGAAGCCATCACCGGAGTATTCAAAACGCGAGCCGATGCCGAGCGCGCGGTAAACGAAGCGCACGCAGCGGGTATCTCAGCCGATAAAATCACCCTCCTTACCCCCGGAACGGTGGATCACGTCAACCAGGAAATAAGATCCGTTCCCACGGATGCCGCGGAGCAGCCTGGCATGGGAAAAGCAGTGGGCGCTCTCGCCGGCGGAGGCGTGGGATTGACGGGCGGTGCGCTCCTGATGGCTCTGGTTCCGGGACTTGGGCCCGTCACGGCCGTCGGCTTGCTCGGAGCCGCGATCCTGGGAGTGGCTGGCGCCACCATCGGAGCCGCCGCAGGAGAAAAGGCGGAGGAATCCACTTACGATGGACTCCCGGAAGACGAAATTTTCGTCTACGAAGACGCTCTGCGCAAGGGCCGCAGCGTGGTCATCGCCCTTCAAGACAACGAGCACTCGGCTTCGCTTCTTCGCGACCTGCTAAACAAAGCGGGCGCGGAGTCGGTGGATGCGGCCCGGGACCAGTGGTGGATCGGCCTCCGGAGCGCCGAAGAAAATCGCTATCCAAAGTCCGGTAATACTTTCGCAGACGACGAACGTTTCTACCGTCTCGGTTTCGAGGCTGCTCTTCATGCCAGAACGCGTTGCATGGAATTCGATCAGGTCTCAGCTGCGATGAGTGCCGCTCTCGAAGATGTTCAGCGGGAGAATCCAGGCGCGAACGTCGAAGAACCGTTCACTCGCGGCTATCAGCGGGGGCGAGAGCATTATCAACAACTCTGTAACGAAACCAAGCAGGCTGCTTAACCCCTACGATGGGGTCATCCTGAGCGTAGCCGTTTTTCAGGCGGAGCCAAGGATCTCCCGCTTAACGAAACTCGATTATTGCGGGGAAGTCCGGCTCAAACCTGATAGTACAAGTCCTCCACCGCCTTCTGAACTCTCGCGGAAAGCGCTTCCAGGTCCCGCATTCTCAGCCCAGCCGTCGAAATCGGCGCTCCCACCCGCATTTCCAGGGGCCGGCACTTGATGTGATAGGTGTTCATTGGCAGCAGTTCAAAGGTCCCGACCAGCGCCACAGGGACGATATCCACCTGCGCCTTGATGGCCAGAAAAAACGCCCCGGGCAAAAACGGCTTGATCTCGCCGTCAGGCGTACGGCCCCCCTCGGGAAAAATCACCAGGGGCAGCCCCTTTTGAATGCCTTTCAACGCGGCCCGAATGCTGCTGATCGACCGTGACGGATTCTGCTGATCGATGCAAACCTGCCCGGACCTTTTCAACTGCCAGCCTACAACCGGATACGACAGCAGCTCTTTCTTGAACGCGATGCGGAAATGAAACGGCAGATTGACATAGAGAACGGGAATATCGAGCGCGGAAGCATGATTCGCCGCATAAACGTGCGGCTTCGACGTGTCGATCTTCTCCAGGCCAGTGACTTTCACCCGCGAGAAAATCGTCTTCATGATCAGCCACGACCACGTAGACGAGAACCAGTGCAGCCGCCCCCCGTCTCGGTCGAACAGCCCGCCGGGCAGGGCGAGCAATCCCAAGCCCACGGTGTACAACCAGATCAGCGGATCGAGGATGAAGTACGACCGCAGACGGCTGAGCCAACCGTATTCCAGCCCGGGAATTGCGTGGGGACTGCGCCGTTCAGAAGCGACTGGAGCGGCGACCGACCCTCCCTTCGGCACCCGATCCTCGACTTGACCGCTCTCCACCTGATCGACGGATGAATTCACTTCCTGCACACTTCCATTCTAGGGGAAAAACGTTTCACGGGTCGCCCTAGGCCCGCAGCCCGAGATGTTGCATCACTTCCCCTACCAGATAGATCGAACCCGTCACCACTAGGACCGCCTCCGGCCCAGCGCCGGCGCGAGCACGTTCCAGCGCCGGCCCCACATCGGCAACCTGCTCAATATCGGCGCCCGTGCGGCTCGCTGCCGCTTGAATCTCTTCCGGCGACGCGGACCGTGGGTTTTCCGGCCGCGTAGCGATGACTCGCTGCGCCAGGGGAAACAGAATCTCTGCGATCTCCGAGATTGCCTTATCGCGCATCGCCCCGAAAACAAAAACCAGCGGACGGTCGTCATACCGCTCCGAAAGGGCGGAGCGCAGGGCCCACGCCCCCGCCGGATTGTGCGCCACGTCGAGCACCATCTCAGGCCAACTCGCCCGCGCCGGCAGCACCTGAAACCTTCCCGGCCAGCAAGTCTCACGAATTCCGCGCTCAATAGTTTCCGCCCTTATGCCAGACCCCCCTTTCTCGCTCAATTCCACGGCCGTCGCAACTGCCAACGCCACGTTCCGCAGCTGATGCCGTCCGACTAAGGGCGTCTCCACCAGGATCTGCTTCCCCAGAACCTCAAGCGGATAGCGATAAAGCCACATTGAAGTATCCTTCTCGGCGTTCCCCGCGTGCTCGGCAGTGAAAGATTTTCTTAGGGCACGGGGCACCAGGTATCGGCTACTGGCAGGCGACACAGGCGGCACGTACTGCACTGCACTCACCCCACGCGCTCCCAAATCAAGAATCGCATTCCCGATCACGTCGTTGGCTTCCGGCTGTTGCGGCAACGTCACCACTAGGCCGCCGGGCCGGATGATCCCGACTTTCTCCCGCGCAATCTCTCCGACCGTATCCCCCAGGAACTTCTGATGGTCGAGGGAGATGTCAGTAATCACGCTGACCAGGGGCTCCACAACGTTGGTCGCATCGAGCCTTCCGCCCATGCCGACTTCCAGTATGGCAATGTCGACCCGTTCACACGCAAAGTGGGCAAACGCGATCGCCGTCATCATCTCGAAGAAGCTGGGATGCCACGGCAACTCCCCGCGTTCGACGAGTCCTTCCACCACGCGATCGACTTCCCCATGCAGCCCGGCAAATGTGTCGTCGCCGATTTCTTGTCCGTCGACCCGGATGCGCTCGTTGATGCGCACCAGATGTGGCGACGTGTAGAGTCCCGTCTTCAAGCCCGAGGCCCGCAGGATCGAGGCCAACGTCGCTGCTGTCGACCCCTTCCCGTTGGTCCCGGCAATCAGCACGCTCGGAAACGTCCGCTCGCGGTGATTCATCGCCCGCAGCAACACCCGCATGTGCGCCAAATCAAACTTGTACGACGGCGTATGCGCCAGCTCGTGCCCCAGCGCAAACATGCTCGCCACTGCGTTTTCGTAGGACATAGGAAGCTCTCAGCTGTCAGCCGTCAGCTCTCAGCTTGAATTGTCAGATTACCAGCGTTCTGGGCAGCCGAAAAAGTAGGAAGCCACAGCAACGTGAGAACAGACCATTGCCGGCAGAGAGGCAGCACATCATCGCAGGCCGTAGCCCTCACTTGGTTTGGCTGACAGCTGATGGCTGAGAGCTGACAGCTGGGCTCATAAAATCCAGCGCCCGCCCAATATAAGGTTTGAGCTGCTTCCGTGGAACGACGGCATCGAGCATGCCGTGTTCGAGGAGAAATTCGCTGCGCTGGAAGCCCGGCGGCAGCTTCTGCCGGATCGTCTGCTCGATCACGCGCGGCCCGGCGAACCCGATCAGGGCTCCCGGTTCGGCGATGTTCAAATCGCCTAGCATGGCGAACGATGCCGTCACGCCCCCGGTGGTCGGATCCGTCAACAGAGATATGTACGGCACCTTGGCTTCATCCAGTCGCGCCAGCGCCGCCGAAATCTTCGCCAACTGCATCAGGCTGATGACGCCTTCCATCATGCGTGCCCCGCCCGATGCTGACACAATAATGAGAGGCGTGCGCGTATCCGCCGCCCGCTCGATCGCCCGCACAATGGTCTCCCCCACAACCGCGCCCATGCTTCCACCAATAAACGCATACTCCATCACGCTGGCGATCACAGGCCGCCCCAGCAATTTCCCATGCGCATTAATGATCGCGTCTTCCAGACCGGTATCCTGCTTGGCTTGCCGCAGCCGGGATGAATAGGGCTTCAGGTCCACAAACTTCAGCGGGTCCGTTGAGGAAAGGTTCCCGTCAAAGGCCTCGTAGTGATTGTCGTCGAGCAACTGCGCCAGCCGGGTCCGCGCGTCAATCCGGAAGTGCTTGTCGCACTTCGGGCAGACGTTCATGTTTTCTTCCAGATCCTTCTTCCAGATAATCTGCCGGCAGTTCTCACACTTCACCCACAAACCTTCGGTGCGGACTTTCTTTTCGCCCGAGGTATCCAACTCGCCGGATTCGCGCTTGAACCAAGCCATAAAAAGCAGCTGTCAGTTCTCAGCTGTCAGTTCTCAGCTGTCAGTTCTCAGCTGTCAGCAAACCGTCTCCGTCTTCCAGTTCCGCTCTTGCTGAGAATCATGAACTGCGAACTAGTACTCAATCCCCCTCTGCGCCATCACGCCCTTCTCGTAGGCGTGCTTGACCTGCCGCATCTCGGTCACAGTGTCGGCGACCTCGACGATTGTGGGGTGCGCGTTGCGGCCCGTCAAGATCACGTGGACCATCTCCGGCTTTCTATTGAGGCTCTCGACCACCTTGGCCGGGTCCAGCATGCCATAGCTGATGGCATAGTTGATCTCATCGAGAACCACCAGATCCCACTCACCCGACTGAATTGCCCGATCCGCTTCCACCCAGGCTTCTTCCACCATCCTCACATCTTCGGGGTCCGGCTTTTCCGAGCCCACTTTGACGAAGCCCCGGCCCATCTGTTTCATCACAAACTTGTCGCCAAAGGCCTGAACCGCGTCAAGCTCGCCATAGTGCCACGAGCCCTTTAGAAACTGCAGCATCAGGACGCGCATTCCCTGGCCCACCGCACGGAGCGCGGTCCCCATCGCGGCCGTAGTCTTGCCCTTGCCTGGGCCGGTGTTTACGAGGATAAGGCCACGACGAATATCAACCATGTCCGGAATCGACGCTTGATTCTACTAGAACCGGAGCGTGGAGTCGCCTTCCGATACCACTAAAGGCTCAATATGAGACGCTTGAAGAAATCGCAACGAATCATATCTTCACTCGGTCATAACGTTCGTTAACAATTTCGTCGGAATTTGTGGCATGCTGGACGAAATCACTTGGGGAATCTTGTCCCTATCGAACTTTTCCACGGAACTGTTGCATCCAATGTTGCGTAACTCGGTCAAGGCGGATCTCTGTCCCCTCGCACACTGCGGAGGTCTCATCGTGATCAACAAGTGTTTCGTGTTCTTGTTGGCCGTGCTCCTGGGAGCGCCAGCTTTCGCCGCTCAGCACGTCGCCGTTCACCCCAGGCCCATGGATTCAGGGGACCAGGCGGTGATCCGCGAGATCGTCGACATGGAGCGTCAGGCCAAAGAAGCCAGCCTCCACCGCGACGCCGATTTCTCCCAGAAGACGCTCGCCGAAGACTACGTCGCGATCACTCCGCTGGGCCAGGTCACCACGAAACAGGACACCCTGTCGGCCCGTAAAAGTGGCCAGCTTCGCTACGACACGATCAACGTCACGGATATGGTAATTCGAATCTACGGCGACACCGCGGTCGTCACCGCCCGCGCCGATGTGAAGGGCCACCAGCTTGGCGAAGACTTCAGCGGCCCCTACCGCTACACCCGAGTGTGGGTCCGGCGCAGTGGCCGTTGGCAGACCGTGAGCTATCAAGCTACGGTCACGCAGTAGCTTAGATCAGTCCTTGATTTGCTGTGGAGCTACGCCAAGAACCGGAAGGACACGACTTCACAGGCTGCGGAAAACCTCCGGCTCATAGAGTTTTTGGGCAGGGCACCACTTCAGTCTTGAGCCTGCCCTGAGCAAGCGAAGCGCGTCGAAGGGTGCCGTTAAGTCATTGAAAATGAGTGCGCGCTTTAGCGCCTGAGGGTCACCGTTTATCCTTCGTGCAAGTTTTTCCGCAAGCTGTTCAACCGCACGCCATGAGCCGCAATGGATTTCGGTTTAGCCGCTGCGGGCCGCGCGCTTTAGACCGTCACGAGGACCGCTCTAGTCGGCCCCGGAAACGCGACCGAGAAGCAAACGCAGCAACTTCCCAGCAACTGCAAGGCCGTAGGCCGCTAGCGGATGTTCAGGTCAGCGTAGTGGGCGAAGCTGGAGAGGGCTACTTGGTCGTTGCCGGGTATGTAGAAGCCAAACTTGCCCAGGCTGACATTAGCCCCTGGCTGCGTCCAGCGATCCAGGACACTCCAACTGTCACCGTGTTTGATCTGGTGGACGAGCACAGTTGGGCTAACGCGGATTTGGAGCGTGCGGAAGCTTTTCTTGTCACCTTTATCGGGGACTTTGAGCTCGTCGGTTTTCTCCCCATTGCGAATGACTGCGCGGTAGAAGTTATTGTCGTCGATTTGGAAGAGGACGTAGTTTTTAGGGTCTGTGTAATTGAGCACCCACTGCAAGAGGTGACCCTTGGTGGGCATCGCGGAAAAAACAAAGGTGCCCGAGGCAGGAACGACTCCGTATAGCACGAAGTCTCCCCCTTTGCGAATGAAAGAATCCCTCTCGTGTTTCCAGGCACCGGGGTCATCCCACTTCAACATCCCGCTCGGGGCGAGAGACAAATCTAGACTTCTGGATTGACCGGCGATGACTTCAAGCGTGGACGAGCGCGTGAACCTTTCGGCGGTTCGCGCGGTAAGGGTATAGGTACCGGGTGCTAGGTTGAGCGGGACGCCACTGCTCACTATTTTCAGAAGCTCACCTTTCACGATTGCGACCGTGGCGTCGGCCGGCGCGAAGGTAATTCTCAATTCGCCGGGAGCGGCTTCCAGCGCGGCATCCGCAGCAGCGAGAGATATGGCCCCGCCCGCAAGGAAGTGTTTCTTGAACTGCCGGGACTTAAATCGCTCTTTGCGAAGTTCGACGGTATGGTCTCCTGGATTGACGGTGGAGACGGAGAGTGTGCCATCGGGCTGAATGGTACCGACGAGAATTTGATCGACGAAAACCGTGGTTCCGGGAGCGCCGCCCTGGATGGTCAGCGATGCCAGGCGAGGCTGCGGTTGGAGGTTGAAGGTGAGCCTGGCCTGTTCGCCCTTTCGAACATGGATCTCTTGCTGGGGAGGATCCTGAAAGCCGCTCTTAGAGACCTGTACAACGTAGTCCTCGGGCTCGAGATTCGGTAGTCGCAACTGCCCGGCGTGAGTAAGCTGCCCTTGAAGTTTTCCGTTGAGAAAAACTCTTGCGTCGTCTTGACCGGCAATGACAAGGAGCGTGCCCAGGTTGCGGCCGGACTCGGCGGAACGCTGATCTTCGAGCGTCACTTTTCCGGCGGCGGTGTCGGAGGAAACACCCAAAGCCGGCGGGGATGGTTCGGGAGTTGTTTGTGGGGAGGCAGCGGAGACGGCAGGAGCAGAGACAGTGGGCGCTGAGACGGTGGGAGCTGAGACGGTGGGAGCTGCTGTGGGGGCCTTCGCTACTTGCGGAGCGTGATATTTTCGCGCGAAAAACAAGATTGCTGCAAACAGGATTATCGCGGCGGAGACGAGAATTAACGCTGTGGACTTCGACCTCGTGGGCGGTTTTGGCTGGCATGATGGGGATGTAACTTTGGCCGCCAGTGCGGGAGGCTCGGCGGCGGGAACGATGGCGGCTTGTGTCGGGGCGAGCTGCGGCTCTCGCGGAGTGGTCAGGACTCTGCCCTGCGGCTCAATGCTGGGCGGCACTTTGCTCGGCGGAACAACGGCTGTCGGAACGTTTCCAGGCGTAACCGGGCTTGGCGTAACCAAGCTGGTATCGGCGCGTGAAGGCTTCGCAGCGCTGGGGCGTGGGACGTGAAAAATGACCGCCGCGCTTTTGCTGCGCGGCGACACGGTTGAACTCTCTTGGGGGCCTAGTCCCAGTCGGTGCAGAAGGCCATTGGCTACGGATAAGATTTCTCCATCCGTCCAATACTTGGCGGCCAGTTCTTGTATGCGCTCGGCTAGTGCTTGTTTTGCAGCGACGTCCGTGGCCCCATCGATTTCGCTCTCCATGCGTCGCAGGTCTTGCAAGTCGCGGCGGCGGGACTGGCGGCGCCGAGCGCCCTGGTCGCGCTGGATTTCATCCTGGATCTGAGTCAACTTGGGATCGTCGGGATGAACGGCCAATCCCTCTGCCACCCAAGCCAAGGCTGCGAATAGATCGCCGGAGGACTGCAACTTGCGCGCTTGCAGAACCCAATCCTCGACGGAGCTTGTTTTTTTCCGTTCGAGGACAAGGCTCCGGATGGTTTTGGCCGTGGGATGCGCAGGGTTCAAGTCGAGCGCCTGCTTGGCCAGCGTCTCGGCTTCCCACCAATCGGTTTCTACGACGGAATGGGCATGCTCGACCAAGGCATTGGCCAGAATGGCGCGGGCAAGAGAATTGTTTTTGTCCAGCTCGTAGGCTTTGCGCAACAGCTGAATCGCTTCGGCGGATTTCCTTTGTGCGAACAGTCCCTGGCTTTCGGTGATAAGACGGTCGGCTTCGGCCTTGCGCTTGACGCCATCGTGCGCGAGGTTTTCCAGTTCGGACAGCTCCCCATCGTTGGGGAATTCGGAGGCTGTGCCTCGCAACAGATCCAGTGCCCGAGAGTAATCGCCCGAACGCAGACAAATGTTGACCTGCTCAACGAACCGCGGTTTGGATTCCGTGCGGGTTTGCTGGTCGCGTCTTTTCTCCAAGCGCTCTAACCTCGAAGGTCAAATCCTGGATATCGATTGTAGATGGTGCGCAGCGACTGATTCAGTGTCCAGAGTGATACGGATGTCCGTTCAAGATGGTGAATGCCCGGTACACCTGTTCCAGCAGAACCACTCGCGCCAGTTCATGCGCCAGCGTCATCTTCCCCAGTGAAATCACTTGCTGCGCTGAGGCTCTGGCCTGGTCGCTGAAACCATCCGCTCCGCCAATGGCAAAGACGAGCGGCAGCGGATTGCGGTCCTGATAGTCTCCCAGAACTTTCGCGAACTGGTCGGAAGAAAACTCCTTGCCCCGCGAATCCATCAAGAACAAGGTAGATTTCGTCGCGCTATTCGATGCCGCATTGCGGCCCGCAAGGGCGAGCACACCCGCTTCGTCTCGAACGGGGATTCCTTTAACTTCAACATAACGTGAGATGCGTTTGAGATACTCCTCGGTCAACGCTTGAATCGCCGGTTCCTTAGTCTTCCCGATCCATGCAATCTTGATCTTCACGCCGCTTAGCGTCCCCTCATTTCCTTCCGGATGCAAGCACCACCGACGCTCCAAACGCGACTTTCTCTCCGTCAAAATATGGCCGCACTGACTCATGCACTTCGGCATGGATCTGCGGCCACTGTTCCGCCGGCACCCTCTCGAGCACAGGACGGAATGGCACAGCAACCGCCTGAACCTGCTCCCAAACTTCCTCCACCGGGCCAGGCCACGACCACGGCAGCGTCTTCACCTCTTCCTCCACATCAATAAAGCCGGAGTTCCGCAGAACGGCCGATAAGCTGCCGGGAGCCGCAAACCGGAATGGATCGGAACCGCCCGGCTCCAACAACGGCCCGCCAACATGCTTGTGCACCACGCCAATCATGCTCTTCCAGAAAGGCTGGTCAAACGATCCCCAGGCCAGAAAACAGGCCCGACTGCCCGGCCTCAAAACGCGCCGCAGTTCGCGGAAAGCGAGTCCCGGGTCGCGAAAAAACATTACCCCAAAGCGAGACGTAGCCAGGTCGAAGCTGTCATCGGGAAAGGGCAAGCTATGAGCATCCGCCGCCCGCGTAGTGAAGTTGTTAAGCCCGCGGGCTTGCGCCCGCTGCGTCGCAATCTGCAGCAATTCCGCACTCAAATCCAGCGCCGTAACATGTCCCTGGGTTCCAACGCGAACGCACAGACTGATGGCGGGCTCGCCAGTGCCGCTGGCTAGATCCAGCACCTGCATTCCCGGCGCCGGCTGAGCATATTCCACCAGTGCATCCGTCACCGGCTGTCCCATGGCCGCTGACTTGGCCTTCCACTTCTCAGCCGCAATCAGCCGGTACTGGGATCCCCAAGCCGGTTCGGAGTCTGGCTTCGATGTCATGGAGCCCTCGAGACTCAGAGAAAGGTGCTACGCCGTCTTTCGCTTCCTCTTTTTCGGAGCGGACGACACGGCACTCGTCCTGGGCCTCCTCACCGTGGTCTTCAGATCCCCCGGTTCCAGGCGCTTGGCCGACTTCCATAGCCGCTCAAGATCGTAGAACTTTCGCGCCTTCTCCGAGAAGACGTGGACCACGAAGTCAACGTAGTCGATCAGCACCCATTCTGCCTGCTTGTAGCCCTCGACGTGTGTCGGACGCAATCCCGTATTTTTCAGGCGCAGCTCTACTTCATCGGCAATCGCCTGGATCTGCCGCGGATTGGTCCCGCTGCACAGCACGAAGTAGTCGGTAAATGCTCCCGACCCTTTTTCCATTTCCAGGATGCTGAGTTCTTCGCCCTTCTTTTCGAGGCAGGCTTGAATAGCGGCTGCAACTTGCTTCTTCAGTTCGCTCTTCTTCATTTCGTCGTCAGTCGTTCGTCCTTGGTCGTTAGCGCGACATTCATTGTAACCGAGGATCCCCGCAGCCAAGCCCAACCACCGGGTGCCCCGTTCTCGCGCGTTCTTTGCGCGAGAAAGCTTGCCCCTTGGGCAAGCTCAGGGCAGGCTCTGAGCTTGTCGAAGGGTGGGGATTTTCTACGGCGCCAAGGCCAACGAGGTTTCGGCTAACGACCAACGACGAACAACCAGCGACTCACTTATACAACCCCATCTTCCGGATGTATTCGGCCACTGGCGCATCCACGAATCGCCCCAGCGGTTTGCCCGCAGCCGCAGCCGAGCGGATCGCAGTAGCCGAGGCCGGCTGTCGCAGATCGCCCAGAAAATGAATCGTCGCTCCCGGCAGCACCAAGTCTCCCGTGGCAGGCTGTTTGTGAAACGGCCGGGTTACCTCCTCTCGCGGACGCAGGTTTTCCGGTAGCGCGTTCGCCACATCGGCCAGCGAATATCCAGGGCGGCTCGCCACTACGAACTCACACTCGCGGAACAGGGCGTCCGCCTGGTGCCACTTGGCGATCTCGGCGAATGCGTCCATCCCAATCAGCAGGAACAATTTGTCGCTGGGCTTAAAAGCCTGCTTCAGCCGCCTTACCGTGTCGATTGTATAATTCGGCTTGTCGGGTCGCGGCTTTCCGCCGCCCCCATCCCCCTGCGGCGCTTCCAGAAGCGACAATACGAATGCCTTTTCCTCGGCTGTAGCCAGAGCCAGCATGGCAAAGCGATGAAGGAAAGGCGAAAGCGGCTGCCGTTCCTTGTGCGGCGGGTGGTTCGCCGGTACAAAGTGAACGCGATGGAGTTTGTACTGCTCCATGGCCGCCTTGGCCAGAGCCAGGTGCCCGCGATGGACCGGATCGAACGTCCCGCCAAAGAGCCCGATGTTCATGCCGCGATATTCACGCTGTGGTACTGATGACAACGGTGAGTCCCGGCTAGTCTCCAGATTTGCGGGCTCCGATGCAAGCCCTAATCTGTGCCCGGTTGTCCCAACGGCCATTGTCCGGAAGGCCAACGAACCAAGTCTGTCAACGGCTCGCCTTGTTCGGGAAAACGAAATGAACTCATGTAACTAACCATGTTTCTCTTTTTGGTACTAGCATTGGTGACATGCGAGTAACCCTCCCCCTACTTCGCATTCCGCCGGCGCGCGCTCCCATCCTGCGCTACGGCGTCGCTGTGCTCAGCACGGCGCTAGCGCTGATCCCTACGATTCTGTTGGCCGACGTTTCCGAAAGTCGTCTCGCCCTGTTCGGCGTGGCTGTGATGGTCAGCGCCTGGTACGGAGGCTGGAAGCCCGGGGTCGTCGCCACCGCGTTCGCCCTCACCGTCAGTGCCTACTTCTCGCTCGCTGGAGAGCACACTTCGGCTCAGTTACAGACCGCCATCATTCGCCTGTCGCTTTTCTTTTTTATCGCCATGGCGATCTGCTGGCTCAACGCCGCCTTGCGCTCCGTGCAAGAGAACTTGCGCCGTTCAGAGTTGAACTTCCGTTCGCTGGTCACCAACGCTCCCTATGGCATCTGCCGTTGTGACGCCACGGGCAAAATTCTGGATGCGAACCCCGCGTTCCTCGAACTGCTTGGCTACTCAGCCACCCCAGAGTTGATCGGCAAGCATATCTACGACCTCTACGACGATACCGAGCAGTGGTTCTTTCTCGCCGACTCCCTTCGCTCCTCCGAGCCGTTCAAGGGACTGACCGCGGAATGGAAACGCAAAGACGGCTCGCCCACCGGAGTTCGCGTCTCTGGCCGCTCAGTGACGAACGGCCGCGAGGGTGGCATCGTGTTCGAGCTCTTTGCCGAGGACATCACCGAGCGCCGCGCCCTCGAACAGCAGCTTCGTCAGTCTCAGAAAATGGAAGCCGTGGGCCGCCTGGCCGGCGGCATCGCACACGACTTTAACAACCTCCTAATGGTGATCTCCGGCTATTCGGAGTTCCTCCTCGAACGCCTCGGCTCCGAGCCCGAACTGCGCGCTCCTGCGCAGGAGATCGCCGGCGCCGCCGACCGCGCCTCCTCGCTGACCCGCCAGCTTCTCGCCTTCAGCCGTAAGCAGATGCTTGCCCCGAAGATGGTCAACCTGAACAGCGTCGTCACCGAGAACCTCAAAATGCTGACTCGCATGATTGGTGAAGACGTCGATCTGGTCATGGTTCCCACCGAGAATCTCTGGCCGGTGCGGGCCGACTCCGGCCAGATCGAGCAAGTCGTCATGAATCTTGCCATCAATGCCCGCGACGCCATGCCTTCGGGCGGAAAGCTCACCATCGAGACCTCGAACGTCACCCTCGACGAGGACTATGCCCGCTATCACGCCCCGCTTCGACCCGGAGACTACGTGATGATCGCCATCAGCGATACCGGCATCGGTATGGACTCGGAAACCCAGTCCCACATTTTCGAACCTTTCTTCACCACCAAGGGACCGAAGGGAACCGGTCTCGGTCTCTCAACGGTGTACGGCATTATCAAGCAGAGTGGCGGCTACATCTGGGTGTACAGCGAGGTCGGGAAGGGAACAACGTTCAAAATCTACTTGCCGCGTGTCGCGTCAACCGGCGAGACAGCCGTCGTACATTCAGCAGCCAATCGCGAAGTACGGGCGGTAGAACCGGGCACAGAAACTATTTTGGTAGTGGAGGACGAGGCCAACCTGCGCTACCTCGCCCGGCAGTACCTCGAAAAGCAGGGCTATCGAGTGATCGAAGCGGCCGACGGCGCCGTCGCCATGCAAATTGCCGTGGCGCACGAAGGCGTAATCCATCTGCTCCTGACCGACGTGATCATGCCCGGCATGAACGGCCGTGAACTGGCCCAGCGCATCTGTGAGATCCGTCCCAACGTGAAAGTCCTGTACATGTCCGGCTACACGGAAAACGTCGTCGGACACAACGGCACGCTGGACGCGGGCGTCCGCCTGCTCCAGAAGCCCTTCAACCTTCGCGACCTGAAAAGCATAGTTCGCGAAGTGCTCGATACCAGCCTGACTCCCCCGGAGGTCGGAATGTCCATGCAGTCTGTCTCACCACGCCAAGGCGTGCGGGCGCGAGAAGTCCCCGCCACGCGCGCACAACGATTCCAACTTCACTTGCCGTTGCGTTATCGCCGAGTCGGCGAAAGCAATTGGCGCGAAGGCACGACGGAAAATATCAGCCGTTCCGGCATGCTCTTCAAAACCGATGAAGTGCTGCAGCCCAGCTCCCAACTGGAAATCAACCTGGTCCTCCCGGCCGAAATCGCCGGCCTCTCCGCCACCGAAGTCGTGTGCCGCGGAGAAGTGGTGCGTTCGATCGCTCCTCAGGGAACCACGGTGAGCCCCGCGCTGGCCGCGCGGATTCTCCAGTATCACTTCCAGCACGGCCCGCTTCCCAGAGCGTGAGTGATAATCGGTTTTGTGGTGGCAAAAGGCAGAATGAACAAAGGCGGCCAACATAGGCCGCCTTTCTCACGCCAGCAGAACGATCATTCGCTTTTGAGGGGCGGCCGACGGGGGCGAGCACAGTGCCAACAGCAAGAGCGGAGAACCAGCCTTCACAGCCTCAGTATCGCGCAGCCCTTTGCAGCGCTGCTAGCCGAGCCCGCTGAGCAGTTGAACCTACTGATCTGCCATAATCCTCAGGAACTACCGCCGCGAAGCTCTGATTCCACCATGGATCTACTCAGAACGTTGCGCCCCGAGCCAAGTGAGGGAATGCGATGAAGCTATCTGCTGCCGCTGCGATCCTTGGCATCTTTCTGCCCGCCTACTGCTTCACTCAGCAAGTCCAAAATGAAATCGTCATCAATGTGAAGGAACAAACGACGACGGTGACCGCCGCATCCGTTCCCGAATATTTGAACGGATACCACTCATCGATCAACGGACAGACTATCGAATACCACTCCTCCCATCCAGATGCGGACTCGGCGTTGCTCGTCCGAGGGCAAACGATTGCCCCTTCCATCTCGTGGGAAACCGATCCTCTGCCGGAGGCGTCGGGCGACTACCTCCAATTCGTCTGGCTGGCAGGAATCGAATGCGCAGGATTCGCAGCGGAAAAAGACATCCACGCATTCGACTTTTTAATCGATGGCCAACACTGGTTCACGTTCAAGAACGTGAAGGACCCAACCGCAGGCAATTGGAAAGTCGCCGGCAAGGACGGAGCCGAGCTATCCTTTGCCGCCCTCATAACCGACAAAGCCGGCGATCTGTTCGGTCACATGACGCTAAAACTTCCAGCGAAAGCGTTCGCGCCCGGCAGACCATTGATGCTCGAAGTTCGAGGCGACAATTCGGGAAGCCCTGACTGGTATATGACGTTTCAACACCGCTTCGACTTTACCCCGCAACTGCGCGCCGAGCCTGCGCTGGTAAAGGATGGCGGCCGGACTCTGCAAGTGCTGCGGCTCAGCCTCGACAATTTTGTGGGCGGCCGCACGATTGAAGTACACACTCCGAATCACGAGCTGATCCGCACCGATTTCAAGATTGGAGCAAATGTACTGCGCCTTCCCGTCCCAGCGGTGACATCGGCAACCACCTGGCCGGTCGTGTTCAAACGGAACGACATACTCGTGGAAACCCGCGCGGTTGCCGTCGTGCCCGTCCACAAAAGAGATATCTACCTGCTCTCATATTCTCACAACGACATCGGCTACACGGATCTGCAGCCCGACGTCGAACGAAAACAATGGAACAACCTTACTGAGGCCATGCGGCTCATCCGCGACACCCGCTACTATCCGCCAGATGCACGCTACAAATGGAATATGGAGACCATCTGGGCGCTGGAAAGCTTTCTGAAACAAGCGTCTGCTGCCCAGCGTGACGAATTTTTCGCAGATGTGCGCGCCGGCAGCATTGGCGTCAGCGCTCTCTACGCGAACATGCTCACGGGCCTGGCAAATTCCGTGGAGATGAGCCATTTCTTCGATTTCGCACGCCAACTGCGCGCCGAGCATCACATTCCCATGACAACGGCCGTGACCTCCGACGTGCCTGGCTTCAGTTGGGGGATCGTTGCGGCCATGGCGCAGAGTGGCGTTAAATACTTTGCCACCGCGCCCAACTCCGGCGATCGCATCGGTTACACCTTGCAGGCCTGGGGCGACAAGCCGTTTTACTGGGCCTCGCAATCCGGGAAGGAGAAGGTGTTGACCTGGATGGCCGGCGCCAGTTACTCCACCTTTCACGAGGGAACGCTCAGCCAACTCGGCGACGACAAGATCATGAAGCTGGTGCGGAAGCTGGACGACAGTTCGTATCCATATGAAATGTTCCAGCTCCCTTATACGCTGGGCGACAATGGGCCGCCTGATCCCACACTCTCCGACTTCGTCCGGCAGTGGAACGATCGCTACGTGACGCCCCGCCTCATTCTGGCCACTCACGAGCAAATGTTCGAGGAGTTCGAAAAGCGCTACGGCTCAACTCTCCCCGTTGTGCAAGGAGACTTCACTCCTTACTGGGAAGACGGAGCCGCCTCCACCGCTGCGGAAACAGCGTTGAGTCGCGCCGCTGCTGATCGGCTGATCCAGGGTGAGGCCTTGTGGTCGATGCTTTCGCCGGCCTCGTATCCGGCAGCCGAATACGATTCCGCGTGGCGAAACGCTGTGTTCTATGACGAGCACACCTGGGGAGCGTACAACAGCATCGAGGCGCCGGACTTGCCATTCGTGAAGGAGCAGTGGCAGTTCAAGCAGAAATTCGCATTGGACGCAGACCGCGCGTCGCGCGAATTATTGGAAAAAGCGCTGCACTCGCCCGGCGAGCCCGCCAAAAGCATCGACGTCTACAACACGCATTCGTGGCCACGCACGGACGTCATCTATCTTTCGTCAGAACTGAGTACAGCGGGCGATCGTGTCGTCGACCTCGAAGGCCGTCCCGTTCCTTCCCAACGCCTCTCAACCGGAGAACTGGCCGTGCTCGTCGAGAACATACCGCCATTTTCCGGCAGGCGATTGAGGGTAGAGAAAGGAGAAGCCTTTAGTCGAGGTACAGCCCAGGCTCAAAAAACCACGATAGAGAATAGTTCCATCGCCCTGTCCGTTAATCCGCAAGCCGGGGCCGTCGACACCCTCAAGTGGAAGAAGAACGAGATCCAGTTAGTCGACGGAATCAAAGACATCGGCCTCAATCGGTATTTCTACGTCGCGGGGACGGACCCCGAAAAAGCGCAGCGAGTTTCGAATGTTCGTGTGCGGGTGAAAGAGCGGGGCAATCTTGTGGTCTCGCTCGTCATTGAGGCCGACGCGCCCGGAGCGAAGCACTATTCCAGCGAGATTCGCCTCGTCGAAGGAATCGACCGCGTGGACCTGATCACGAATATCGACAAGCTCGCGGTCCGCAAGCCGGAAGGCGTCCACATTGCATTTCCCTTCGCCGTCCCCGGAGGCCAGTTGCGTTACGACGTCGCCAACGCCATAGTGCGGCCCGAGGCGGACCAACTGGCGGGCGCCTGCAAGAATTTCTTTTCGGTCCAGAGTTGGGTGGACATCTCAAACAGCAATTACGGCGTAACCTGGGCGACAATGAATGCGCCGCTGATAGAAGTCGGCGGGATCAGGGCCGAGCAACCGTGGATGAAATCGATCGAGCCCTCGTCCTTGATCTACTCGTATGTCATGAACAACTACTGGCATACGAATTACAAAGCGGATCAAGAGGGGCCAGTAACGTTCAACTATTCCATTCGTCCCCATGCTGACTTCAACGGCAGCGATGCGGTGAAATTCGGTGTGGAACGAAGACAGCCCCTGATCGTGGCGGCAGCGCACGAATCCAATGCGCCGCGCGATCCTTTGATGCGTCTTTTCCCGGATGTTCTCGTCTCTTCGATCAAGCCGATTGCGGGTGGAAAAAGCTGGCTGGTCAATCTCTATAACCCAACCGAGAAGGCCCAGAGAGTTGGCCTGCAATGGAACACACCCACCCCGCCGTTGGTTCGATCCAGTAATGCGGCGGGAGAAGTCGGCAGTTCCGTTCAAAATTTCGTACTGGCCCCGCTCGGCAGCGCTTACCTGCGCGTAGATCAAGGGAGTTCACACTAAACTACACTCTCCGCACTTCGATGCCTCGCTCGAGGAACGGCGCAATTGCCTTGTCGGTAGCCCGAGTGTCGGTAATGAGCAAGTGGATGTCGGAAATGGGACAGATCAGCGCCGGTGTCACCATACCGATCTTGCTCGAATCCGCAACCACGATGGTCTGCTTGGCCTGCTGAATCATGGATCGAAACGTCAATCCTTCTTCCGGTTCGATCACCGTAATACCGCGTGCCAGGTCGATGCCACACACACTCACAAAAACTCTGTCCATGTAAATGTCGCTTAGCGACGCGATCGCAGCATGGCCAACCAGCGAAAACGAGCCCGCCCACTGCACAAAACCTCCAGTGACAAAGGTCTTCAGACCCGGGCAATTGCTGAGTTCCATCGCGATATTAATGGCGTTGGTGATCACCCGAATATTGAGCCGGTTCCTAAGATTGCGCGCCACGTGCGTGGTCGTAGTGCCCGCGGTAAAACCGACAGTCTCGTTTTCAAGAATGAGTTCAGCGGCGGCCAGGCCAATCTTGCGCTTCTCCGCGGTACGATGCTGCTCGCGATTCTGAAACAGCGAATCGTAGCGGAAGGGTTCATAAAGCAGCGGCTCGACTAAAGTCACTCCACCGTGAGTTCGGCGCACCAGTCCTTTTGCTTCGAGCTTGGCAAGATCACGGCGCACGCTCGCTGCCGAGGCGCCGAGGTCGGCAATCAACTCGTCGAGCGACAAGCTGCCCTTTTGGCGCAACTCCCTCAAGATTTGATCGGCGCGATTTGTTGTCTTCATCATCTCTTAGTCGGTTCGTCGTGCTCCGGAAACTTGCCAGAAATCCAAAGATCACAGCCCCTGCCAGAACCTGAGACTATAGACCAAGCTTCGACGCGAGTGTGCATAATTATGCATACAGGACAATATATTGATCGAATTGCCTGAATTCGATCAGTTCTTCTTGACAATCCTCCTGAAACGGTGCGATAAGGGATTCCCCGGAACGGGAACCCTCCCACCGGAACGCCCACCCCAAGTAAGGAGTCGTCATGCACCTCCCCCAACGTTTGCTCATCGCCGCTCTTCTGACCCCAATGCTGATGTCCACTGCCGTTCTCGCGCAGAGCACAAACCGGCAGATTGGCACGCAATTCGAAGTGACGGCCGACCCGCTCGTGCCGCGGCCGCATGGACAGCCTTGCGTGGTGACGCTGTTCTCCAACTACACGTTCGCCTTTTTTTCCGACACGGCCAAGACTTTTCAATTCACTCCTCCCACCAATTGTTCCGGGCCTTGGAAGAAGATAGTCCTCGAAGCCGACTTCAGCGAAAACGGCGGAAGGCAATTCGACCGGACAGCAAGCATGCATCTCGCCAACACCAACATCTATTTTGGAACCACACCCGAACCCCTGCCGACTCTCACCAATACCTGGCATGTCGAGCGCGATGTAACCGACTACTCTGCGCTGATGAGCGTGCCTCAGCAGGGCACGATGATTCTGCAAAACTGCACTACAGACTGCCCTCCGCCTTTCAACACGGAGTTGACTGGCGTCTTCACGGTGAACGCGGATTTGGAGTTTTATCCCGCCGACGATCGCCGGCAAGGCAGCCAACCTGCCGATGTCGTGCTTCCCCTGGTGCAGATCAACAGCGGTGGTGGCATCAACTTGCCCGCCAATTCGGCGACCGCGGGTGTCCCGTTCTCCACTACCTTTACCCTGCCGACCAACATCGAGCGCGCTTACCTGGATGTGGTCTCGCAGAGCCAGTCGAACGACGAGCAGTGGTTTGCTTGCTTTCCCGACGACCTGAGCAGCATCAATCTAAACTACGGATGCGGCCACACCGACTTCCGCGAGACTGAAGTCACCATCGATGGCAAGCTCGCGGGTATCGCGCCGGTTTCACCGTGGGTCTACACCGGCTTTATACCCGACCAATGGCGCCCGATGCCGGCGGCGCAGACTCTTGATTTTGTCCCCTATCGCGTCAACCTCACCCCCTTCGCCGGTCTGCTCAGTGACGGCAATCCGCATACCGTCTCCGTGAGTGTCTTCAACGACGATTTTTACTTCTCAATGACTGCATCGCTCCTGCTCTATCTCGACCACGGATCAACCAAAGTGTCGGGAGCGGTCACGCAGAATACCCTGACCAGTCCCTCACCGGTCGTCACCGAGAACCTGCAAGGAACCTCGACCGTGACAGGAACGATCGGCGTTACCTCCAATCGCCAGTTCACGATCGCCGGATACGTCAACACATCTCATGGGCACGTCACCACTTCGGTTTCGCAGCAGCAGAACTTTTCCGGCACTCAGACTATCGACTTCGACACCGTGAACCAATCCGTGCTCGATCAGCAAACTTCCGTGCAGACTAGCGTATCGTCGAAAACGACAGAATCGAGCCCAGCGGGGACCGTGTCGACGATCGACAATTTCAGCTTCCCCATCACGGTAAACCTCATCTTCCCCGTCCCCACTGCCCACTTCGGATTCACCGTGGACACCACGCAGAAATACCACACCGACCGTGAGATCTGGTACGGCAGTTTCCCCGCCTACTTCAATTCGCTGACGAACTCCGTCGCCGGCAGCGACGTCAGTCCGGCCTCGAGTTCGCAAAAGTACAGCTACTTCGACTCTGAAGGCCAGTTCTACAACTGCCGGATCAACTCGGCGAACAACACCCTGACGAAGGTGAGCGAGGGTTGCAACCCAGAGCACTAAGCAACCGCTGCTGAAAGAGCCCGCGCCCGGTCCGAGGATCGGGCGCTCTTTGTGAGACGAAAGTCTCGTTCTCCCACGCCGGAAGCCGGGGCTAGTCTTGAGTTCAGCCAGAGTGGGGAATTCCGTTTCCCAAACATTCTTGCCAAATCACCCGCGCTAGTGCCCGAACGAGCCCGTATAGATCACTCTGGATGATCGATTAACGCCTAAACGATCACTTTGTTCTTGACAACAGTCCCACTACATCGTTAGCGTCGCCTATTAACGACTGGTCTTTGGGGCTCGAATTCGGAGTCTCCTGCTCGCCTGCGAATTGAAGTCCCGAGCTACCGTCTGAAGATCGAAGAGGACATTATGACAACGAACTCACTCCGCTATTTCGTCGGATGCTGCCTGGCCGCCCTTCTCTGCCTATCGTCGTCCCTGATCGCACAAACCGTGACCGGCGCCATCACCGGCCAGGTGATGGACCCGAGCGGTGCAATGGTGGTGGGAGCAACTGTGACTGCCGAGAACGCCGCGACCGGCGTGAAAACGATGGCCACGACCAACGGGTCGGGGGTCTATACCATCCGATTCCTCCCTATCGGCAGTTATACAGTGACGATCGATGCGGCCGGGTTCACGACCGAGAAGCTCGCTGCTTTTACACTGGACATCAACCAAACCGTAAAGGCCGACGCCAAATTGAAAATTGGCACCGCCAGCACCGTAGTAGTAGAGGAAACCTTTCACCCGATCCTCAATACCACCGACGCAACCCTGGGAAACACGCTCACCACCCACGAGATCGAAAATATCCCGTTGAATGGCCGGAACTTCTCCTCGCTCACGCTGTTCCAGCCCGGAGCTATTGACACAGACCCGACTGGCTTGACGGGAAACAATGCCATCGAACGGAACAACTTCAACAGTGGTGTAGCGTCGATCAACGGTAACCGCGAGCAAGGAAACAACTATATGCTCGAAGGCGCCGATAACAATGAGTCGCAAAACGGCCTAATCGGGTACAATCCTGCTCCCGACGCGATCGCGGAGTTGCGGGTCGTCTCAGCCAATGCCGATGCCAGCTATGGAAACGTGAACGGCGGCACAGTGGTGGCCATTCTGAAATCCGGAAGCAACAACTTTCACGGCTCGGCGTATGACCTGCTGGAGAACCAAAATCTTGACGCCAACGCGTGGGCAAATGGACTGACGAACAGCCCCATTACGAAGTACACGCAGAACATTTTCGGTGGGACCTTGGGCGGTCCCATTCTACGTAACAAGCTATTCTTCTTCGTGGATTATGAAGGCATCCGCAGACATTCCGCTCAGTCGTTACAGCAAGCCAGTGTTCTCACTCCAGCGATGTTGAAGGGCGATTTCTCGGCTCTGAATGCCGCGGGAATCCAACTTTACGATACGCAGAACAATTTTGCGGCATACAAGAACAATCAGATTCCGGTGGTGAGCCCAATCGCGCAGTTTCTCACCGCGCACCCGAATCTCTACCCGGCACCCAATCGAACGGCCCAGGACGGGCTGATGCTGAACGACTATGTCGGCCCGCAAAACAGTTTCGTCACGAACAACCAAGAGGACTTTAAGGTCGATTTCACTCCAGGCAACGTCAACAAGATCAGCGGCTTCTATTCGCAGGGCACGGGCGCTGATTTCTCCTCGGCCGTCCTTCCGGTTGCGTTTCCGAATCACAATACCTATCCGACGAAGATCGGGGGCGCGAGTTGGGTCCACACATTCTCGCCCGCGATTGTCAACGAAGCTCGCATCGGGTTCACGCGCGTACGTTGGCATAACGGCGTACCCAGCGATCCCACCGGACAATTTGGTTTGAAGGGCGATCAGGTGGTGGGCATTCCATTCCCCGGCGCACAGGCTTACGTGGGCTTTACCGGTCAGAGCATAACTAGCAGCGGGGTGAGCGGCGCTCTCGGCGGCGCCAGTTACTTCGGGACCCAGGCTAGCCTGCAGGTCTTTATCGACAACACATTCAACTACCAGGACAATCTCACGTGGCAGCGCGGTCGCCATCTGCTGACTGTGGGTGGTCAGGCCACCCGCTATCAGCAAAACTTCACAAACGCCAGCAACGTCGGATTTCTGGGGCAGTTGCAGTACACGGGAACCTACACGTCGAATGGAAATGTCTCCAACGGCCCCGGGTACGCCCCAGCCGATTTTGTTCTTGGGCGCATCTTCAATTCGCAACTTGCTGACCCGCTGAGCAATGTTGGCCAGCGTCAATGGCGCGTCGCGGGCTACTTTCAGGACGACTACAAAGTGTTGCCAAGGCTCACTCTCAACTTGGGGATTCGTTACGAATACGATCAGCCTTGGTATGAGCAAAACAATAAGACCGCCAACGTTCTTCCCGGAGGAACAGTAGAGTATGCAGGCCACGTTCCTGCCGGAGCCGTTCCAGGATCGATTGTTTGCCCGACCCGCGCTTGCTACAACGCCAACTATAAGCAGATCATGCCCCGGTTGGGTTTCGCCTACCAACTGAATCCGAAGACGGTGATCCGTGGCGGATATGGCATCACGAGCTTTTTTGAAGGTTATTCATTCAACCAACGACTGACATCCAGTCCGCCGTTTACGCAGGCCATCAACCAGAATGCCCCGAGTCCGACCAATACATCGGGAGGTACACCCTTCACGGTTGCGAATGCTTTCAGTCAACCGTTCGGTCAGGATCCGGCTTATCCCAATCTCTATTCTGTATGGCCGCAGGATGTGCAGCCAGCGTACATCCAGCAGTACAACCTGACTGTCGAGCACGCGATTACGAATGAACTCTCGGTGAGTATGGGCTACCACGGGCAGAACGGCGATCATCTCGACGACTATCGAAATGGAAATCAACTTACTGCCGCACAGGCGCAAAACCTCGGGGGCAATTGCGGAGCTTCCGTTATTCCAGCGGCTGACAGGAGTCCCTATTTCGCGCTCGTCGGAGAATGTGGTGCAATTCTCGTCACGGAGTCAGAAGGTCGAATGAACTATAGCTCCGGGCAACTCACGGTGCGCCAACGAACCCATCACGGCTTGGAATATACCCTCAACTACACCTGGGCGAAATCGTTGACTAACTCATCGGGTAACTACTCGGTTGGCGCACAGTCTAACAATAGCTGGAACGGGCTCTCGGTTCAGAACGGCTATGACCTGAGGGCCGACTGGGGGCCTTCGGCATTGGATATCCGCCATAGCATGAACTTCGTGGGTGTGTACGATCTTCCCTTCGGACGCGGCCGAGCTTATGGCAGCCACGCGAGCGGATTTCTCGATGCGGCGTTTGGGGGCTGGAGGTTCGCAACCACCGCCATCCTCTATTCCGGATTCCCGGTCACAATCTTTGGCCCGGATAATAGCAACACGGGTAATGCCGGATGGGGCTTCAGTCGGGCCAATCAGTACCGCCCAATGATCATCACGAATCGCTCCCTTCAGAACTGGTGGGGCACGGATCCATCGGTAGCGCCATGCCCGAAAGCCGGAGTCGATAATGGCGTCTGCGCCTACGGTCCCGCTGCTTCGAATACGTTCGGTACAGCTCGCAATAGTACTGAGCGTGCACCGGGCTACCGCCAGGTCGATACATCGCTTTTCAAGGACTTTCACATTGGGGAGCAGCACGTCATCGGATTCCGCGCCGACTTTTTCAATATCTTTAACATTGCCAGCTATTCAAACCCAGATAACAACATCGGAGACTACTCCCCGAACCCAGCCAACAACAAGTTTGGTCTTATAAACAGCGTGCGCTCCCCCGCGCGTCAGATTCAGCTCAGCCTGCATTACGCGTTCTAACTTCCCCCTCGTTCCGGAGTCTGTCGTAGGCCTGCTTGCGGCAGACTCCGGGAGTCGCGGCGGGCCGGTCGGAAGAGTACAGCGTTTCGCAAGCGAGGACGAGATCATCAAGTAGCCATGCTCATGGTGGGCTTATCTCGGGACGTAAATCACAAATGACCGAACAGGTCCTGATTGAAGTCTGCGTCGACTCAGTCGCATCCGCGGTGGCCGCGCAGCGGGGCGGAGCCGCCCGCGTTGAGTTGTGCAGCGATTTGCTCGAAGGCGGCGTCACACCCAGCGCGGGATTGATCGAAGGCGTTCGTGCGAACGTCTCGCTTGGAGTGCAGGTGATTATTCGTCCCCGCGCCGGAGATTTCTGTTATGCCGACGAAGAATTCGAAGTCATGAGCCGGGATATTGCGGTCGCCAAGAATCTCGGCGCAGACGGCGTCGTGCTCGGCATTCTCAATGCCGATGGCCACGTGAATGTCGAGCGCACCCGCCAACTGGTCGACCTGGGACGGCCACTGAATGTCACCTTCCATCGCGCATTCGACATGTCCGTTGACCTGTTTCGCGCCCTCGAGGACGTCTGCTCCACCGGCGCCGACCGGCTTCTGACATCAGGCGGAGAGCAAAAGTGCTTGCAAGGCGCGGACACAGTCGCACGACTGGCGAAAGCCGCGCGCGGCCGCATCACCATCATGGCAGGCGGCGGCATCGGTCTTCATGACGCCGCCAGCATTATCGAACGTACCGGGGTCAGCGAAATTCATGTGGGATTGAGCAGCGCAGTCGCCAGCCCGATGCTCCACCGCAACCTGCGGCTGTCGATGGGTAAGGTCCCGGGACGCGAATACGACCGCGCGCAGGTGCTCGAGGAAAGTGTTCGCAAACTGCAGGCCGCCATCTCGCTGGCGAAAACTTAGGCCGCCGCATCCACTCCGTACGGACTTCCTTAAGCGGATCGCTCGGCGGCTTCTTTGACCAGGAAACCCATCTTGGGATGCGTCGGCTCGAAATGAACCGGGATTCCGTACTCCGCGAGCCCTTCGGACGTAACCGGACCGATCGACGCCACCATACAGTGCCCGAGTGAGACAACAACTTCATCTCGCGCGTTGAGTTGTTCGGCCACTTGGATGAGGTGATGCACCTGCACCGCGGACGTGAACAAGACTACATCGACACGACCATTCTGCAAGGCCGCAATAGCGTTCTTCAGTGGAGCAATGTCGTCGGGCAGAGCCCAGTCGTACACGTGAACGGTAAGGGTCTCGGCTCCCCGCTGCCGCAGGCCCTCGATCAGCGAAGGGCTCGGGATGCCGTGTTCCTGCACAGCGACGGCTCGGCCTTTGAGAGGCACGTCGTTGGCGTCCAGCAGTTGCAGGATCTCACGCCAGGTATTCGGCTCGGGCACGGTCCATGTGATGGGAACTCCGAGTTCCTTTAGTGCCGCCACGGGCTTAGGCCCGCGGGCGAGTACCGAAATCCTGCTCAGAGCCTCGATGAATTGCTCCCGCGAACAGAAAGGCTCGATGGCTCGTGCGACTGCTCGTGTGCCGACTCCGGTCAAGAATATGACGAGGTCGATTTTACCGCCGAGCAGGGCAGTCGCGAAGCGGGAAACGTCGGCGCTTCGTTCTGCGGGGACTTCTTTGTTAGCCGGCGCGACCAGCGCCTGGCCCCCGTAGTTCTCGATCAGCTTGGCAATTTCCGGAGCCCGGCGACTCTCGAAGGCAAGCACCGTGCGTCCGGCAAAACCGCCGGCACTCTTTGCCTTTTCCAGGGGAATATTTCCTTCCATGCCAACGATCCTAGCATTTCAGGAGGCGGTGCATTTTAGGAGGTGGCCGAGACTTCTTCCACATGGTCAACGTGAAATGAGTGCGGCCAGTTAGGCCAGGCCTTGCAGAATTTCGTTGGCAGCACGGTACCCGCTGGCAATCGCTCCGTGCACCGTGCCGTTGTGTCCCGAGACGTCGGTGGCTTCGCCGGCAAAGAAGAGGCTGTTTTCCAGCGGTGCTGCAAGAGTTCGCTGGGCCCCGTCAGCCCCGACTTTCCCATAACTATAGGCGCCTCGTGAAAACGGGTCGTTCTGCCAGTCGTGGAAATAGGCGGCCTCGAACTCGTTTTCCAGTTGATGCGTGCTGATCTGGAGTTGTTCGGCAAGCGTCTTCAAGCTGCGATCCACGACAAATGAGCGACTGCGTCCTGACAGACGCTCGGCGGAACGGAAGGGGGCCCAGCCGGTAATGATTGGCAGCCGCGCCGGCAGACTGGTCCACCACGTCGGAATCCACTCGTCCTGCGAGAACAGAAAGCTCATGTCCGAAAGGGTCTCCTCCGCATGGCCCACTGGAGAGATGTTGTCCCAGAAACGATGGCGAAAGCGGAGAACCACTCGGATGACCTTCCCCATCTCGAGTAAATTGAGGGCTGCCAGCTTGTGCGGGGGCAGCGCGGGGGCAAACTCAATGGCGCCTGCTTGTCCAACGGGAGTTTTCAAGACTGCGAGTGGCAAAGTGACGAGCACCCGGGCAGCCGAGAAGACCGACGAACCGTGGCCGTCGTGCGCGGTAACCTCAACGTGATCCCGTTCCCACCGGATGCGATCGACCACATTGCCGGTGCGCACTGCTACTTCGGCATCCGCCAGACGTCGCCGAAAAATCTCGACCAGATCTTCATATCCATTCTGTGGACGAAAGGCTCGCTGTCCGTCGATACGTTCCTCCGCTCGCATCTCTTCGACCAGCCAGTGCACGCCTAGCAGGCTGGGGTCGGCAGCATTGAAACCAGTGACGTAAGCCAGTGCCCGTTCCTTTGCTTTCTGATCGTAACCTTTCTCCGGATTCGCACAGCAGTGTTCCAGAAATTCGAGGAACGATTCGTCGGGAGTACGGTCGTCCATCTCGTCGAGAATTTCATCGACCTGGTTGAAGAAACTGCAAGGCGCCATTCGTCCGTCGGTAACGCACCAACTGGCGCCGTCGACCTCATTGATCGTGACATTGGACTGGCGGAAGAGATCCCACAACTCGCGCGGGCGGCCGTGAATGAACTCCGCACCCAACTCGATGGGGGCATCAAAAGCGGGATCGCGCTGGGTGAAAATCCGGCCGCCGGTCCGGTCGCGCGCCTCCAGGGTCAGGACCGACAGGCCCGAATGCCCCAATAAGGCAGCGGCCGACAGGCCAGCGGCTCCGGCCCCAATCACTATTACATCTGGATCGCGGACCATAGATATGTCCGGGCCTGATCAGCGCGCGTTGGCGGCTCACCTGCGTGTCGTGACCGGAAGCGATGCGGCCGCGACTGGAGCCAACCAAATCAAATGCTATGCGGCCTTCTTCTTCGGGACCCGGGCCCCTTTCTTGCGTGCCTCGGAGAGGCCGATCGCGATCGCCTGCTTGCGACTGGTCACTTTGCCTCCCTTGCCGCCTCGACCTGAGCGAAGGGTACCATGCTTTTTGCGGCGCATGGCACTGGCCACTGTCTTTCCGGCAGCCTTGCTGTATTTACGACTGCCGGATTTCTTCCGGGCTGCCATCGGATTACCTCCCTTCTATGTTTGATGTCTCTAGCACTTCTCCCTTGAGATTTGTGCCCTCGAGCCGAATGTCTGATGAATCTACCTATGCAGAAGGTTGCATCATGACATAGCTTTATTGGAATCTGTTTGTTCTTCTGGTAGGCGCCGAAGTAAACGCGGAACTGGCGAAAGAAAGTGGTCGTGGGCAGATACTTCCGAAGTCGCAGCCTGCGTTCGGAAGATACTCTGAACCGTGCCGGTTGAACGACTCTGTGCAGAACAACGCAAACTGCGTTTCAGAATCTTGTGTGGTAACGCCCGTCCACCGATACTCCTCCCAACTGGTCCCGAGACATGCTGACCGACCACCGCTTGTTGATCTGGTACTCACCCTGGACCATCTCGTTGCCCGGTTGCGAAACGTCGGTTGAAAACGTAAAAAGGAAGTTCTTGGTCACTCGCTGCTGCAGGGCAATGCGCGCGGATGGATTCCCATTATTGCCGCCGATAAGCGGATCGATCTGCAGGCTCGAAACCCCTGCGAGTTTTTGCACCCCACTGCTGATCCCGCCTCCGATCGCACTCTGCGCTCCCGACGCCAGCATGGAATCCGTGCTCTGGCCGCTACTTGCCGCAGCCGACCCGGAGGTTGTCTTGCCGAATGCAATCAAGTTGATAATGTCGGCCGTGGCCAGCGGAGGATCGGAAGAGTAAGAGGTAGTCAGCCGGTCAAAAGTTCCGCGCAATGTGATCGTAAGATCGTATTGCTGTACTTTGGCCGTTACAGAAACGTTCAAGTTCGGGTTGGTCTGATTCGGATCTTCAAAGGTAATAATGCCGCGCTGCAGTTGATAGCGAACGTTGCGGTAGAAGAGTTCCCCGGCATTCAGATCCGTACGCCCGGTGATCACTGGATTTGCGGCGGTGCCACTCACACGCAAATTCACCCGTCCTTCCACGCTGACCTGCGAACTGGTAGCGCTGAGATTTTCTTTGGATTGCACTCCAATCGCGAGGCCTACCGTATCGGCAAAACCTGGCTGCGATGGCGTGTTGACGTTGCCGCCGAATTGATCGCTGAACTTGGCAAGATCAAAGTCCGGTGTGAACGAAAGCGTATCGATCAGCACCCGTCCGCTCAATGATGACGCCTGAAGACTTCCCGTGAGCGCGAGATCGCTATCCAGCACTGTTCTCAAACCCTCCGGGTATCGCAAGCGCACCGACTTCCCCTGCACGGCGAGATTGAATTGCAGGTTTGGGCGATAGACGACAGAGCCCCCAATGGAGAGCTGGCCACCACCCACTTGTCCGCTCATGTTGGATACTTGAATTCGGTCGTTACTTATGTCGAGGCTGCCATTGAGTTTATCGACTCCCAGAGGAGCATCCGGCGTAATCAGGGCGATGTTCTGCAGATGAACTTGGCCTTGGACCGACGGGGCCTGCGGAGTTCCGGAGGCGCGAACGTCGAGGGCAACTGTCCCCGAGCTTTGCAGATCCGGAGAAAATATGCGAAGAATGTGGACGTCGACCGATCCTTGTGCGGAAAGAGTTACCGCCGAAGTGCCGGCGAATGGAATGTTGCCTTGCACCCGAAGAGAGGTGCCCGTGCCACGAATCTCCGCCGGTTGGATCGTCAGAGTGGAGCCCACATAGTCGGCCCGAATGGGCCCGGCGGCTCCGACTTGAAGCTGCTGATAACTGGCGTTGAGGGTAGGGACAGTAAGATGAGCCTCAAGCCGCGTCTTGTCTTTCAATGGTCCTTTAATCGTGGCGTGCAATTCTGTCTGTCCCTTAAAGCCCTCGGGAACGCTGTTCGACACGATCGCGAATAAGACTTCGAGCGGAATCGTTCCAGTATCGATGGATACGTCGGTGGGGTAGTCGCCCGTGAGGTCGACCTGTCCGCGGGCGCGCACCGAGGTCTGCGCCACCTGCGAGTCGAGAGTCAGATTCGCTCGCTTGTTCGCAACATCGACCTCAGCTTTCAGACCGGCGATCGACTTTTCTCGCATTTCGAGTCTGGGCAACTCTAGAACCGCGCTGAACTGAGGATCGTCAAGTGTCCCTTCGCCGCTGGCCTTGACGGAAAGTGTTCCATTCACGCCTATATTCTTTGCCTGCAGAGCATGCACCTTCTGCAGGACGAAGGACGGCGCCTCGAACTGGACTTTGTATGCCTTGTTTTTAGGGGTGTACGTCAGCGTGGAACTTGCAGATCCCGCAGGCATCGCGACGTTTAGGGTCGAGACAATCGACCCGTCGGCGCCGCGGACATTGACGGACAGAGTTTGGATAGGTTCGTCGTAGGCTCGCGCGTTCGCGACGGTGAATGATCCCGACCCGGAGGGATCAAGTTGTGATCCATTCACCGACAGGTTGGCCGACAAGTCTCCGCTGACTGGATAGTGCAGGTTGGCCAGATACAGGAGATCAGTAACCGACATCTGCTCCACCGCAAGATTGGCGTGGATTGAATCGCTCGGAAGATAAGACCAGTCGCGTAATGCCACGGTGCCATCGAACGAAGCCCGTCCTCGTTTCGCATTCACCATGACTCCCTTCGACACGCGGAGTTGCGATGGATTCGCGTCGAGTGAAAGTTCCGCGCTCTTCCACTCGCTGCCTTGCACGTGAAGATTCCGCGCGCTGAGTTGCCCCGAGACTTGGGGCTGCTGCATGGTTCCATGAACCGTGGCATTCAGCGTAGCGGTGCCTGAGACCAGGGGTGGCGTCGACTCGTTCGAACTGAAGGCAGCAGCGAGTGCCGCCAGTTGATGCAGATCGTCCGCCTGGCCATGAATCTGCAAACTCGAGCGCCTGCTGACTTGCCCGTCGGCAGTAAGTGTCGTGGAGGGAATCCGGAGGCTCGTCTGCCGAACCGTGAGCACGTTGCTCGCGGCGTCGTAAATGACGTGAACTGAACCATTCACCGGAATGTTCGCGTTGGAAGCTCGGTCGGTGCTTTTCGCGGCCGCCCTGATTGTCAAGTCGGAGCGAGCGCGAAGGTTGCTGAAGCTGCCGCTCCAGGACAGATCGCTGGTTCCATCCACGTTTCCCGATACGACGACAGCTTGTGGAGTGGCTTGTCCGCGCATGACGTGTTGTACCGCCTGGAGCGAAATGCTACGCATCGTCGTGCGCACGCTGGACGACGGTGTCGTGTCCAGATTTTTCATGTCGACGTCGGCGTTGATTTGCCCGCCCAGCGCCTCGGCGTCGACTCCACGAGCGCGCAATGAACCGTTGGCAAGCTTGTAAGTCCCCTTTAACTTGCGGATTTCAACGTTACTCCCCGCTGAAGCGACCAACAAACCATCGCTTCCCACCTGGCCGCCGATTGCAAGGCTTCGTAAGAAAGATCGGCCAGTTGCGTTTTCGTAGTGCATCTTGCCGCTGAGCGAAATGTCACCGGCAGCCTTTGCGCTTGCCGACATCGCGGCAAAATCCTGCGTGTGGATGCGGATGTCATAGTCTGCTGCGACGACTGGATTGGAGTAGTTCGTAACGCCGGCACTCAAAATCGCCGTCGACGAATCGATCTTCAGGACCGCCGATTCGAGAGAAAAGAGAGACGGGGTTGCGTTGAACTTCGCGCTGAAACTGTGGGGCATCGCCGCGTATTGCCGATAATGCAAGACTCCTTTGTCATAGGAAATAGTGCCACTGTAACGAGTCGCGACCGGATCGAAGCGAACATCGGTTCGCAGATCATAAAGATCGGCATCTACGGCAATCTTGTTGTCGTTGTAGTCGACCTCTCCGTTCTGGAGTCCGAGGTGGCCAATAGCGAGGTCGAAGATATTCGTGTGGCTGCTGGATTGGCTTGGGGGGGCTGGCGGAATGTTGTTCTTGCCTTGGCGATCAACCTGGAGATGTACAACTGGATGACGAATCACAATTTCATCCAGATTAATTTGCCGCCGAAATACAGACTTGATCTTCAATCCGACCGTCAGTTCGTCCACTTGGAGCAGAGTTGGAGCGCTGGCGGGCTCCGATCCGTGAACGACAATGCCATAGAGATGCGCTGTGAGCTTCGAGAGGCTGAAGTCGAGCCTGCTGATTTGGGTTCGGCCACCCGTGGCCTGGTCCGCTTGCTCGGTGATTTTGCGAAGCGCGAACTGCTGAAATCCGTTACTCCGGAGATAGAGGTATCCACCCGCGACGGCAATCATCACAAGAAGGATCAGCCCTAAGAAAATCCAACCGATGGTTCGTTTCCACTGCATGAATGCTCCTAGAAAGCCTGGCCCAGCGTGATGTAATACTGCGTCGACTTAATGCCCGGTATCGGGTTCACGTTCTTGCCGAAATCGATTCGAACGGGACCGATGGGCGTTGCATATCGCAAACCAATTCCGATCGTATTCGTGTAGTTGTCGGCGAAGTTGCGCAGATTGATCGCGCTGTATACGTTTCCGCCATCGTAGAAAACGACGCCTCCGAGCGCCTTCGTGATTCCGAGGGGGAATCGAACCTCCGAATTGAGGATGAATAGCTGTCGCCCGCCGACCGGAACAGTCACGTTGACGCAGGAACTCTGTCCTTGCAATACATTGCAAAACGGAACCAGGCGTTGCGGCCCTGCCTGGTCGATGGGGAATCCTCGCAGCGATGTTCCTCCACCGGAGAAGTACAGTTGGCTGGTCGGGACGAAGCTGCCGGAGAACGATTTTGCGAATCCCAACCGGATGCTGTTGGCGAACACGACGGAGTGAATCGGTTTGTAGTATGCGTACTGGCCAAACAGTTTCGCGAAGTTTGCGCTCGAGCCCAAGGCGGTCGGCGTAACTCCAAAGTTGAGTGTTCCAAATACCCCGCGATGGGCGTCGAGTGGCTTGTCTCGCGTGTCGCGAAGGAGCGCCGCGGAGAAAGTAGACAAATGCACGCTGCGGTCCTGCGCCAGAACGAGGTCGGGAACCAGCAGGTGCGAGAGCAGCGTCTTATTGAAGTCGTAGCGAATCTGCAGGCGAGTGTTGTATTTGCGGCTGATGAGTCGCTCTACCTGAAACGAAGCGTCGCCAAGGCCGGCAGCAAACAAGGGGTTCTCAGTCGTGCGCTCAATCGAGAAACTGGTCAACGAACTCCATTGCGATCCGATGAAGTGAGGCTGAGCGTAGCTGGTCAGGAACCGCTGGTCGAGGCGCGACAGCAGGATCGCTGCGCTGGCGGTTTCGCCGAGTCCACGCATGTTACGGCGGTTGAACTCGATCGAGCCCCGTGGACTGGCAAAGGTCGATTGACTCGGCGCGATTTGATTGCTGCCCAATTGCACCGGAGGCAAGCCCGGGACTGCCACGGAACCAGATGGGACGTTGCCGCCACGATGAGAAACTTCGAAACCAAATCCGTAAGTAATCTCGTTGCGCTTGGTTTCGTGTACCTTGACGAGCGCGGCTTCCTCGGTCTGATCGGTGATTGGCTTTCTCGGACCGACGCTCGACCAGTCGAAAGTGTTCAAGTCGTAAAGGCGGCTTTCGGCCTCGAGCAATTGTCCGCGCTTCATGGGAGTTTCGCTGGGAAGCTGCGCAGTCTTTCGTAGAAGCTTCATCTGGGTTCGATCCTGCCCCAAGTAGATCACCTCACCACCAACTCGCACCTGTTGGTGCTCGTTCACAGCGTAAAGAACGTTCACCTGGTGGGAATCGTCCGTGCGCTGAACGCTCGCCTTTACTTCCACGTTGAGATAACCGCGATTCAGGTAGTTAGCCGAAATGCGGTTGCGATCTTCCGCCAGCCGTCGCGGAGACATGGGTTTACCAGGCTGAAGTTGGAAGCCGACCGGAGCCGTAAGTTGATTCTCAGGAACATTGCGATTGCCCGTTACCTCAACGTTGTTAACCAGGGTCTGAGCACCTTCTTCGATGTGGAAGTCAACCTCGACCTTGGGCTCGCGGTCGATGGTCTGCGATGTAATCTTGACGACTTCAAAGCCGCGATCGTGATACAGAGCTTCCAGGTTGGCAACGCTTTGCTTCAGCAGCTTTTGACTGACGCTACCATGGGACCAGATGTGAGCCTTCTTGACCACGACCTGCGCCAGCAAGTCTTTGTCGGCAATCTCGTGATTTCCTCGGAAGAGGATGCCATCGACTTTGTGCTTCTTCCCTTTGTCGATCTCATAGACCAGTAGTATCTGGTCGGACTGCTGCTGAAAGTTTGCTTTTACCTGTACGTCGAAGTAGCCCTTCTTCTGAAAATAATCGATCAGGTTGCGCTGGCCTTCCTCTACGAGATCGCGATCGATCGCTCCTTCGGAGTAGATCGGAATCAACTTCTTCATCTCACGACCGGCCATCAACGGCAGCAGGGTGAGGCGCGCTCCGGTTGTTCGCACGTCCACGATCGGACCGAGTTCCACCTTGAACGAAACATCGACCCGATTGGTATCCGAGTGATATTGGGGCGGAACTTCCTGCACTTTGCTGGCCAGCCGGCGTTGCGAAGAGAGTGTTCGTCGGATCTGCGCCGCGGCAGCGGTGATCCGGTCTGGTGAATACGGCTTGCCACGCTTCAGCAGCCCGCCCGTAAAGCGCGCGCGCAGCGACCGAACGGAATGCAGCAGACGTGCGTCCTCGCTGGATTCCGGGCCTTCAAATGTCACCGCGCCAATGCGTGCCTGCTTGCCCAGATCCACGGAGAACGTAACATTGACGAGTTCATGGGCGTCGTCAATTTCCGATGTGGTCTGCACGCCCGCTTGAAAGTATCCGTTGCGCTGCAAGAACTCGCGTAAGGACTGTTCCGCAACTGGCAGTCGCGCCTTGTCGAACGGATCTTCGTCGGGAAGGTCGACGACCTGTAACAGCCGGGTGTAGGAGAAGGTCTTGGTTAACCCTCGAAAATTCACCATGCCCACGTAAAAGGCGGGCTCAAGCAGAAAGTTCAGCCGTAGACCGGTAGGAGCAGGCACCACATTCACGCCTACGTTCGGGAACTGCCCCGTCTGCCGCAGAGCCGAAATGCTGGCTTCGACCTCAACCTGAGAGTACGGCTGTCCCACCCTCTGTTTCATGAGTGGCCGAAGAGGTTCGACGTCACGATGAGGATTCCCTATGAGGTCAATGGCGGCAACGTTCTGACCGTCGTAAATGGGTCGCGGCTCTTGCACAGTGAGCTGAGCCCAGCTTGCGGAAACGAACAGAAGAAAAAAGAGTCCTGACAATCGCATAAAAACCGCAGATCAATCTTGCCGCCGGCTGTGAGGAGTCGCCGGACGATCTGTGATGCCTCAGACCGCGTCGAAGTTGTCCTTCGCTGAATGGAGAGGTGGACGCCGGTGCGAAAGCCTGTCGTCCGAGACACGGAGATGGGCTCACGCAGCCTGGCGGTCGTCGTTCCCATCCTCGTTCCTCGTTGAAGTGGGATTGATCCTAACGGGGGGCGAGGCTCGGCCTGTTTGGTCTCGCACTGTCGCGGTTTGTGGCTTCTTCGACGGGTATCTATGGGTATGGCAGCGGCGTGTTCGTGCCGTAGCTGTATAACGAAACGCCCATCGATGAGTGAAATGGGCGATTTTTCGCCAATTGGGAGCCGGGTGTCCACATGATTCAGGTTCTCGATGCTTTGTCGAGGTGCACCGGTGCAGGCCGCGTGCCCTTCGCTTCGGGGGTGCTCGTAGCGGGATTCACAGAGCTTGGCTGTAAAATGCGGAGGGCGTGTCGATTGGTCCCGCCCTCGATTCGGAGGACACTATGAAAAGAGCTTTTGTACTTTCTGCGTTGATCTTAGTCTTGTTGGCTCCCGCGTTTGCACAGCGGGGTGGGCGCCAGCTTTCCGCTGATGATCAACACCGTTTTGACAGCTATTTCTCGCGCTGGCAGAGTTACCAAAGCACCAACAATCAAGGGGAAAGCCGCAGCATGGAAAAGCGGATGCAATCGATCTATCAGCGCTACGGCATTCCGGCAGATACTCCCTATCGCGATGTAGCCTCCAATGGCGGTGGAGGCGAGAACCGGGACCACGATTGGGACCGGGAACGGGATCGGGACCGCGATTGGGACCGGGATCGGCGGGCGGAGTGGGACGGTTATCGCGACCGCGACCGCGCTTATTGGCAGCAGAACCAGCGTCTTTCCGGCGAAGATCAGGGTCGCTTCGACAGTTATTTTCAGCGCTGGCAAGATTATCGGCGCACCAACAACCGCGACCAAGTGAGCAGCATGGAGAAGCGTATGTTTGACGTTTATGATCACTATGGAATTCCGCACGATGTGCCCTTCGAGCGCGTTGCCTCGCGGGGTGGAAGACACTGAGTCATTCCCAACGACCGAAGTCCGGGATGCGACGCGCCCGGACTTCAAGACAGGGTGAAACGAGCGCAGGAAGGGACGGGCCCGTCGATGCAGCCCTCTTCTCTGGCTTTTTGAACCGCGACCGCCTCACGCGAAGACAATTACCTCGCTCTTTCTCTCACCACCATCTGCTTAGGATCACTTCTCGATAGTCAGCAGCCCAAGACCAGTGGCTCGGACGCTTGAGTTACGCATGGTCCGCCTTAAACTGCGATTCCCGCCGAGCCGTAAATCTGCGCGATGTAGCGCATGTCGCGCAGACCTTCTTCGCCCGGCGATTGCGGCTCCAGCCCATTTTGGACGCAGTGGGAGAAGTGGTCGGCTTCGGCCTGGAAGTGCGAAGGGTCGCGTGCTGGGTTGAGTTCGTCAAGTTTCCCGCTCGCGCAATCAGCCCGCAGCCGCAGCCCTTCGTAGACGAAGGCCGAATCGACTTCCAGCCAGCCTTTCGATCCATGGACGCGATAGAAGCCTTCCATGTTGGCGCCGTAGGTCGTGTTGCAACTGGCTACAATGCCGGACGGAAACTTCATTGTCCAGGAGATATTCTCCTCCACCTCCTTGAAGCGGCCGTCCTGATCGATGACCGAAGCATTGGCCGCGATGTGTTCAGGCTCCTCGCCGGTTAGGTAGCGGCAGGCGTTGAGTGAGTAAATGCCCACATCGAGGAGCGGCCCACCGCCCGCGAGTTTCTTGCTGAGCCGCCATTCGCCCTTGGCAATGTTAAAGCCGAAGGTGCTCTCAATGGCTTGAACCTGGCCCAGCGCGCCCTGGCGGATGAGCTGAATCGCTTTCAGGTTGGTGGGCTCGTAGTGGCAGCGATAGGCGATCATCAGCTTGACGCGGGCCGCCTTACAGGCCGCGATCATCGCCTCTGCATCGGCCACCCTGGTCGACATCGGCTTCTCGCAAAGCACGTGTTTACCGGCTTTAGCCCCGTGGATCGTGTACTCGGCGTGCATCGAGTTAGGCAGCGCTACATAGACCGCGTCGATGGCCGGGTTGTGCGCGATTTCATCGAAGTTTTCGTAGTTGTAGATGGAGCTTGACGGCACGCCGTAATCGGCCGCAATCCGCTCCGCCTTGTCGCGATGGCCGCTCACGAGCCCGGTGATCTGGGAGGTAGTGGTGTTGCGCACGGCGGGCATGAAGTGACCGGCGATGCGGCCGAGGCCGATGACGCAGTAGCCAGTCTTCCGAGGGGCTGCGGTCCCGGCATGCACCTTCTGGACAAACCCGGCTGCCAGGGCGAGTGTGCTCAGCTTGGCGAAGTCTCTACGTGTAAGATTCATGGTGACCTTCTGCATCTCCGGCTGCCTGCGTGCCTGCCTGCTTTACGCGTTTCCGTTCCCGCTTAAGGAACAGCTAAATGATAGTCTGCCGAGTTAAGAAAAGGTGCGTGACAACTTTTTGACACTTGCATTTCTGGCTTTCTGTAAGCTGCCTGTGAAGAGCTGCCGCTTCGAAATCCTCCTGGAGGATGGCGATGAAATCTCTCCTACCCATCTCTCTCTTGACCGCTGCCACACTCATTTTATCGGGCGGCGCTGCGCCCAAAAATGCATACCCAATTTCAATTCCGGAAGGTGTTCAAACCATCGACGTAACGGCAAAGAAATACGAGTTTGCCCCTTCGACCATTCGAGTCAAGCAAGGGACAAGGGTTCAACTCAAGATCCGCGCAATCGACCACACCCATGGATTCAAGATCAGCGAAATGCCCGACGGTGTCGACACGAAAGGGAACCCCGGTCTGGTGTTCGCGTCGGCGCAAGACTGTACGAAAATCGAAGAGGGCAAGTCGGAAACGGTGGAATTTTTGGCGCAAACGTCCGGTCGATATCCTTTCCGCTGCTGCGTGCATTGTGGCTGGCATCATCGAGGGATGAAGGGCGAGCTCATCGTCGAACCGTGATCGACATTTCGCATTGCGACAGGGTCGTGCTCGAAAACTACTGATAATCGCGACTTTAAGGCTTCCCTGCAGAAGCGAGAGAGAGTTCTGGAGTCACTGTTGAGCCGGTTCATGGCGCACACCTAGTGTTGCGTTCCGTAAATTCGCGGCATAGTTTTCGACTTGTTTTCGACTTGTCATCCTGAGCAAAGCGAAGGACCCATGCATTTTGTTTGCAGCGCCAATGCTCTGTCATCGCTCCTTAGAAGTGTGCGTCGGATTTTGTCCCGTACACGACACTAGGCCCTTAGAATCTTCCCAGCCAGGTTTGCCGCGAGCGACAGAGAATATTAGTCGAACCGTCCCTGGAGGTGGCCCACTCCAGCCGCGCCGTTTGCGGCTAGGGTGGGAATCGATGCAACTGGAGGCGAAAGAGCGGGTACGCCTCTTCAGTTACCAGCTCAAGAAGGCCCTACGCACAAGTGTCAGGACATAACCCGAAATCGCTCTTTCTGTTTTCCACAGACTTCCACAGCCGAAATCGCTACCCCTGTGACGCACAACCTTCACTGAGGATACAGAAAGCTCATAATGGCTTTCGTGGGCGAGAAATCTCTCAACTCGGCGATCCAATCGGCCACAACGCTCGACCGCCGGGAACTGATTAATCAGTTCTCCTTCCCGAGTCGGTTTGCCCTAAGTCATTATTCCGCAATATCTTGCCGCCAAAGCGACCTAAAGTACGACCGTAAACACAACAAAGCAAACATCTTACAGAAATCAACCCAAGAGAGCAGCCACAGGCCATACTCTAACTCCATATTTTTAAATATTTTACCAACAAGTCCTTCCGGCTCAATATTTTGCCGAGAAAACGGCGGATCGACCGACCGTAACTCCAATAAAATAAGTATTTTACAAAACAAGGAAGAAAAAAATTGTGGGGAGTATCTCCTACGGATTGCCCTCGACCGCCTCGCTGAGCTCCCGCTCGCGGAACTTCTGCACTTCCTCCGCCATCGCGTACTTCAGCTCCTCGATTCCTTTGCCTGTAACCGCAGAAATCTCATACAACTTCAATTTCTTTTTCTTGCAGTAGCGTTTCAACGCCGCCACTTTGTCCTTGTTCGCGACGTCAATCTTCGACGCAACCATCATCATCGGCTTCTCGTCCAGATGCGCCCCAAAGCTGCCGAGCTCGCCAAGAATCACTTCGACATCCTTGGTCACATCCGGCCGGCCGCTCGAGTCCGAAACGTCCACCAGATGCACCAGCAGCCGGGTCCGTTCGATGTGCCGCAGAAACTGTGTTCCCAGCCCGGCCCCGGTATGCGCTCCTTCGATCAAGCCGGGGATATCCGCAACCACGAAGCTGACTTCATTTTTCGCATCGCCGACCGCGACCACGCCCAGATTTGGCTCGAGGGTTGTGAATGGATAGTCGGCGATTTTCGGACGCGCCGCGGAGATGCGCGAAATGAGAGTGGACTTCCCCGCGTTGGGATATCCGACCAGCCCGACATCGGCGAGCAACTTGAGCTCCAGCCGGTACAGACGTTCTTCCCCGGGCCTGCCCGCTTCATGCTCGCGCGGAGCCTGGTGCACCGACGTGGCAAAGCGCGCATTCCCGCGCCCGCCGCGCCCGCCGCGGGCAATCACAATTTGCTGATCGGCCTGAGAAAAGTCGAAAACTTTCTCTCCGGTTTCGTCGTCGTAAACGATCGTTCCCACCGGAACCTTCAGCACCACATTCCCGCCCTCGCGCCCGGTCTTGTTCGAGCCCTCGCCGTGCCGCCCGCGTTCCGCCTTGTATTCGGGATTGAAGCGGAAGTGCACCAGCGTGTTGTGGCGCTCGCTCGACTCCATGATGACATCGCCGCCGTTCCCGCCATCCCCGCCCGACGGCCCCCCGCGCGGAACGAACTTCTCCCGCCGGAACGCCATGCAGCCGTTCCCCCCGTCCCCGGCCTTCACCCGAATTTTGGCCTCATCAATAAACATCGGAGTGAATCTCAATCAAAAAGCCTCGTCCCGAAGACGAGGCTGTGTGACGTGATACATGTGTGGCGCGGGCACTTGTCTGGCGAGGGCACTCTTGCCCGCGAAGGCCTGCTGCCCCATTTCTCGCGCGCTCTTTTGCGCGAGAAGCGGGACTTTGCTCATTTCGCTTCGACCGGCTCGACCATCACGAACTTCCCCATCGAACCCTTGTTCAGAAACTTGATGCGGCCCGTGATCTTGGCAAAGAGCGTGTCGTCTTTTCCGCGACCCACGTTCAGCCCCGGTTTTACGCGGGTCCCGCGCTGCCTGACAATGATGGTGCCGCCGGGCACGACCTGCCCGCCGAAAGCCTTAAACCCCAGCCGCTGCGAATTGGAATCGCGGCCGTTTCGTGAAGTGCCCTGCCCTTTTTTATGTGCCATATGATTGTTCTCAGTTCTCAGTTAGACCGTGTAGGGACGGGCGACACGCCCGTCCAGCCTCTATTTCTTCTTCGCGGCCGGCTTCTTCGCCGCCTTCTTAGGCGCCGCAGCCTTCTTTTTAGCCGGACCCTTCGCCGCTTTCGCTTCCGCCGCTGGAGTCTCCGCCTCCTTCACCTTCTTTGGCTTCGCTTCCTTCTTCGGCAACTCAGGAGCCTTGAAGCTCTGCCCGCCGGCAGCAATCTCCGTAATGCGCACGGCTGTAAATGCCTGCCGGTGCCCGCGCAGTTTCTTGTACTGCTTCTTGCGCTTGTAATGGAAGACCAGGATTTTCGCGCCGCGGCCCTCTTGCATTACTTCGCCGACAACCCGCGCGTCAGCCTGCTTCGCCACCTGGCCAGCTTCGCTCGAGACCGCCAGCACCGGAAATTCCACCTGACCGTCAGTGCCAGTGCCCAGTTTCTCCACTCGAATCACATCTCCCGGCGCCACCCGGTACTGCTTGCCACCAGCGCGGATAACCGCGTACATAATGTCTGCCTCCGTCAAATGTCCTGAAATACAGCCGCAAAAAGGACCCAGGGCGCACACCGGCGCAACCAAGGGGCTTGCTGATTTCCTGTGCTTGCTGTGTTTTCCGCCACGGCGCTTCAGCAGCCAAGGCAGGCGTCCCCAGAACGGGTCGGCGAGTACAGGCAAACTCAGTTATTTTATCGTGCGCTGTGGAAGTCGGTCAAACAAAATGCCTCCAGAGCGCATGTACCTTGGAGTTATTCGTCCCGTTGTGCGAAAATGCCGCCGGATTCCATGGAGGAAACCCAATGCTGAAGCGCCTCTTCACCGTTTCGCTATGTCTGCTCACCCTGACCCTGTCCGGCGCCGCACAAACCAAGAAGTCGCCCACGAAGAAGGCGGCCGGCCCTGAGCCCGACAAAGCCTACCTGCAGAAGATCTGGGACGGCTGGAGCACCCTCGACCCTGCCAACGTAGCGAAGTATTACGCCACCGGTCCGCACACCTTCTTCGACATCGCTCCCCTGAGGTATAACAGTTGGGACGAATACGAGAAGGGCGCCAAGGGCGTTCTGGCCGGCTATAAGAACGCGAGATTTACGGTCAACGACGACGACGCGATTCATTCGAACGGCAATCTGGTTTGGGCCACCGCTACTGTGGCGGAACAAATGACCACCCAGGCCGGCAAGGTCGAGATGGGCAACTTCCGCTGGACGGTGATCTTTGAAAACGTAGACGGCAAGTGGTTGATCGTCCACGAACACGTCTCTGCGCCGGTTCAGTAGAGACGAGCTCACGTCCGTGTCATCCCGAATTCCGGTCATCCCGAGCAAAGCGAGGGATCTGGGTCTTCGTTTGCACTACCACTCCCATACGCGACTGGCAGAAACCCAGATCCCTCGCTTCGCTCGGGATGACAGCGACAGCGGGATGACAACTTCAGGAATTCTCCTTCGGACTTATTCAGTACGACTTCCAGAAGAAATACACCGTCATTCCCGCACCTACCACCACAACCAGCATCCGAATCCACACCTGCGGCACCTTTTGTGCATAATGTGCGCCCAAATAACCGCCCAGAATTCCTCCAACGATCATGACGACACCGTGTTTCCAGTACACCGCACGCGCCACAATGAACGCGACCACAGCCACACCATTGATCACAAATCCCATCACGCTCTTCAGCGCGTTCATGGCATGAATATCGGTCATGCCCAGCGTGGCCAGCATGGCTAACATCACGATGCCCATGCCCCCGCCGAAGTACCCTCCATACACGGCAACCACCAACTGAAAGAACGTCGCGCCCGTCAGAGCCGCAGCCGAGGCTTCATGACCGATCGCTGATTTTCGACTGCCGGCCAACTTCTTGCCCAAGGCAAAAAGCAAAGTTGCGCCCAGAGTCAGCCACGGCAAAACGCGCATAAACGTATGCGCTGGAGTTTTCAGGAGCAGTACGGCCCCCGCGAGCCCACCCATCAAACTCACGGCCAGCAGCGGAACCATCACGCGCCGGGGAATGTCCAACCGCCTGCGATATGCGCCTCCGCTAGCCGCCGCCGCCGTCCAGAGTGCGATCGTGTTCGTGGCGTTGGCTGGAATCGGAGGCACGCCCGTGAACAGCAGCGCCGGGAAGGCAATAAAGCTGCCGCCTCCGGCTACCGAGTTCAGTGCGCCCCCCAACGCGCCCGCGAAGAAGAGAAACATGATGGATTGCAGGGTCAAGCAGTTAGGTGTACCAGAAACCGACGAACCCTGCCACCTTCGCAAATCTCTTGGGCGAAGCCTCGTCCGCGACGCATTATTTGTATAACAGTAAGTAATCCGCACCGGCTTGCCGAAACATCTCTCCCGCGTCAGGGTTAGTAACACCTAGATCGTGGGAGACTCGTTATGCGCCATCGAATCGTGGCTCTAATTTCCATTGCATTGCTCTCCAGTGCTGCCTGGGGACAGACACCGGGGACCACGCCAGCCAGCGCTTCGGGCGGCCAACAAAGCATGCCTGGCATGGACATGTCCGGACATGATATGTCGAACATGGGAGCGGACAAAGACGGTGACGCTGCCAGTCACGTCATGCACTCCATGGAAGGCCACATGGACATGGGTCCGCACATGAAGATGACCGGGCTGCGCCAACCCAAGCCAGGGGATGCTGCCCGCGCTCAGCAGGTCGCGGCCGAAGCGCGCAAGGCGTCAGAGAAGTACGTTGATTATCATGCCGCGCTCGCCGACGGATTCAAGATTTTCCATCCCGAAGTTCCACAGAAGGTGTATCACTTCACAAACTACGGATACGCGATGGAAGCGGCATTCCGCTTCAATCCTGAGCATCCCACGTCGCTGCTCTACGAAAAGCGCGGCGAAGGTTACAAACTCGTCGGAGTGATGTACACCGCGCCCAAGCGCTTCACTGAAGACCAACTCGACCAGCGCATCCCTCTCAGCGTTGCGCAGTGGCACGAGCACGTGAATTTCTGCACGCCTCCCGCTGACCGCCGAAACGAAATGCTGCAACCGCACTCGCAGTTTGGACTAAGGGGATCGATCACCACGCAGCAAGCCTGCGACGCCGCGGGAGGCACGTTTCACCCCGTGATCTTCAATTGGATGGTGCATGTCTACCCGTTCGAGAAAGATCAAGCGAGCATCTGGTCGGTCGAACTTCAGCACGGCGACGCCGACTAAGTCATTACGCACGGGACCGTCAGAGGGAGCCGCTACCAGCGAGAGGCTGCGCACAATTGACCGGCCGCGAACGTTTTGTTGCACCTTCACACAACACAACGCATTTGTCCTTTTTCTGCGCGGACTTGAGAAGTTTTCTTGCTACCGTTGAGTTCCGCTCCACGTCCAAGAAAGTGACAGGGCGCTTAGAAGTGACGGAACTTCCAGCGCAGCGACTGCGTACTCTAGTGGGTGGGTAGGAGTGGCCAAGCGGAATCGTTGGCCACGTCAAAATAGAAATCTTAGCGGGGACTGGGGATCTTCTTACTTTCGGTTTGGCGGCCCAGGTGAGAAAACCCCCATCGCGGCATCGCAGGCTCGTGGCTTGCGTGCTTTACCCCGGCGGCAGCATTGTAGGCGATTGGTGGGGAAACACAAAGTGCTTTTTCGCTCTGGTCGCAAAACCCAGGCCGCCCCAAACGATTCCCGACATCGGGAAATAAAGGAGCAAACCATGAAGTTCGCGACAGTCACGAAGAGCCTGGTGATGGGGTTGGCACTCCTGCTTGCCTCCAGCGCGTTTGCAGCCACAAAGGGTGAACTGCAGTTGCAAAGTACCGCCACCGTCAACGGCACCCAGCTGAAGCCGGGGGACTACAAGTTGCAATGGGACGGAACCGGTCCTACTGTGGAAGTCAGCATCATGAAGGGTAAGAACGTGCTCGCCAAAGTACCGGCGAAGCTCGTCGATCTCCCCTTTCCAGCGCAGAACAACGCCGCAGTGGTCAAGAACAACAGTGACGGAACGAGTTCGTTGGCCGGCGTTCGTTTCGAGGGCAAGAAATTCGCATTGGATCTAGGCGAGTCGAGTGACTCCATGCAGAGTGGATCCGCTAAGTAACAGGCAGCTCCAACCAAGAGAGCCGAGGGGAGCACTGCGATGCTCCCCTTTTTCAACTGCAGTAAAGCTACGCCTCAGGCCTTTTATCGGTGGCAGCTTCCGCATTTGCAGTATGATGACAGGCCGCATTTCGTTACATTCTGCAGTTACAAGCGATCGATTCTGCCTGACCGGGTTAGGTTCCTCGTATTGGAATCGTGCTTACATGACAACGGAAGGACGTTCGATCTGCGAGTCGCTGTCGTGATGCGAGATCATGTGCACATGATCTTCATGCCCTTGGTGAACACCCAGGCAATGGAAATCTACTCGCTGGCGGAGATCATGGATGCGGTTAAGGGTGCCTCAGCTCACCGGATCAATAAAATTCTTGGCTGCAAGGGACGGGTTTGGCAGGCTGAGTCGTTTGACCACGTGCTGCGATCGTCTGGATGCGAAGGTTCAGTACTTGTTGGAAAACCCGGTTCGAAGTGGGCTTGTGAACAAGTGCGGTGACTATCGTTGGCTCTGGAAGAAGTCGTTTGTGAACCCATTTGCCGTCGCTTCTAAACGTTGACCATCCGGCCACGAACAGCGAAGCTTCGCTCCGCCGGACAGCCGGGGGCGCCTGTCCCCACATAGCAAACCTATCGTTATCACAATTCTGCTAACCTCATCGGCGCGCATGCGGGCGGCGGCCATTCTCGGTTTGGGATGTTCTGCGAAAGAGCTGAAGGTCTTTCAAGGGGACCGGGCTGTCGAGTGGCGCATGGGAGTGCCAGCGGCTTCCGATCAAGTCGACGTGATCCTGCTGTTTGGCGGCGACGGGACGATTCACCGCCATCTTGGGCAGCTGGTGCGGCTTGGGGTGCCGGTGCTGGTTGTGCCGGCGGGGAGTGGGAACGACTTTGCTCGGGCGCTCGGGCTGCGGCGCGTGCGCGATTCGCTTGCAGCCTGGCGGGCGTTCTGCGGTGGCGCGGGTAATGTTCGTACGATCGATCTGGGTGCAATCTCCAGGACGCAGCACGCGGGCGAGGCGCCCGCACCACACGGTCCTCGTTTCTTCTGCTGTGTGGCTGGGGTTGGGCTTGACGGCGAAGTGTCGCGGCGTGCGAATCAGCTGCCGCGTCGGTTGCGCGGGAACGGTGGGTACGCGCTGACCCTGATTCCGACGATCTTTCGTTTTGCCCCGCTGCCCATGAAGATCTTGAAGCCCGCAGAGGAAAGCCCAGCCCAAAGCGGCGACCACTCGGGTTGGAGCGTCATCAGCGATCAGCCGACCACGCTGGCGGCCTTCGCCAACACGCCCTTCTACGGCGGAGGAATGAAAATCGCGCCGCAGGCCAAAATGGACGACGGGCTGCTCGATATTTGCGTCATCGGTGGCGTTGACCCCTTTAAGTTGTTTTGTATGTTTCCCACCGTGTACTTTGGCCGGCATCTGAATATGCGCGAAGTCGACTACTCTCAGGCGGCCAGAGTGCGGGTCGAGACCGAACATCCGCTCGACGTTTACGCGGATGGAGAATATGTTTGCCAGACGCCGGTGGAGGTGTCGATTCAGCCGGCAGCCCTGAAGGTTCTCATCTGAGTCCGACTTCAAGGCATCGCCTTCATCGAGCCGGGCTTGGTGCTAAACTTTCTTTCATGGCTGAAGGACGTTCGCGCACACTGCTCTGGGTTCTGATCGGGGGAGGAGCGTTTTTCCTCTTCGTTCTGGCCGTGTTTTCGCTGGTCTACCTAACGCTGCACGCAGGAGGAGGCGAGTCAGCGGGGATCACCGGTTTCGGCGATCGCATCGGCGTCGTCGATCTCGACGGGGTGATTCTCTCGCCCCAACCGGTGGTGAGCCAGCTCAAGAAATTTGGCGACGACTCTTCGATTAAAGCGATCATCCTGCACGTGAACTCGCCCGGCGGCGGCGTGGCAGCGTCGGAGGAGATCTATCGCGAGGTCAAGCGCATCCGCGGCGAGAAGAAGAAGAAAATTGTCGTTTCCATCGAATCGGTGGGCGCCAGCGGCGCCTACTACGTGGCGTCGGCGTCGGACAAGATTTTTGCCGACCAGGGAAGCATCGTGGGCTCGATTGGCGTGATCGCGCAGTGGGTCAACTACGGCGATCTGCTGAAGTGGGCCAAGCTGAAAGACGTCGTGATCAAGACCGGCGAGTTCAAGGACACGGGCAATCCGGCCCGCGATCTGACTCCCTCGGAGCAGGCTTACATGCAGTCGCTAATCGACAACATGTTCGGGCAGTTTATTCAAGCGGTGGCCGACGGGCGAGGGTTGAAGTACGACGATGTAAAGTCGTTTGCCAACGGCAAGGTCTGGACCGGCGAACAGGCCAAGACGATGAAGCTGATCGATACCGTCGGAGACTTTGAGTCGGCGGTGTCGGACACGGCGAAGTCGGTCGGGATCAAGGGTGAGCCAACCCTGGTCCGGCCGGAGAAGGATCGTAAGACTCTGATGGATCTGCTGTTGGGCGACGTTTCCCAGTACCTTCCCACCAAGGAAAAGATGCTTGAGCAGCAGGTGGGGTTCTATTACCTGTGGAAGTGATGGAACGCCTTTGGGGAATTATCTGCGGGAGAACTTCTACATCACCACCAGCAACAGGTTCCGTACACCTGCGCTGACCGACGTAATGCTTCGGGTTTGGTGCCGACCGCGTCCTGTATTCGGTCGACTATCCTTTCGAGGATGTCATTAAGGCCGGAGACCGGTTCGACCGGCCGCCATCAGCGAACCGAACCGCCTCAAGACAGCCCGCACCAATGCCCAGACTGTTCCGCCTGTTGTGACTCCAGCTTCCCACTTGCACACAACCCCTGAAATTTGAGAAGGTTATGGGTGGTTTAGTCGCCGGCCCAAGCGGGAGCCCGGCCAGAGAAGAGGGGTTATGACCAAAGCCGATCTGATTGACGAAGTCTCGCGTTTAGCGGAACTTACGCGGAAAGATAGTGAAGTGATCGTGGAAACGATCTTTGACAGCGTGGTGCGTTCGCTGCGTGCGGGTGACAAGATCGAAATCCGCGGCTTTGGCAGCTTCCGGACCCGGCAGCGTAAGCCCCGCGTCGGACGAAATCCTAAGACCGGCGAGCGGGTCGACGTACCAGCTAAGAAGATTCCGTTCTTCAAGCCCAGCAAGGAACTGAAAGACCTGGTGAATGAGACCACGCCCGTGGCCGCGCCAACTCCTGCAGCGCCAGCGAGTTCGGCGCCCCCCACGGCATAAGACGCCCTCTTCGTTCCTCGAGACGTTGGTGGCAACGTCTCTATTTTCTTTTAGATGCCCCAACCCTCCCGAAATTTTATAAGGTTCTCCCGCTGGCCGAGCCGCCCTCACTCGCGAATTCCGACCACACCCATCATCCGCCCGGTCTTGCTTTTCTCGGCCCGGTGGGAGAACAGCAAGTCGGGGTGACAATTCGTGCAGAGCGGGGACGCGTCGATATTTTTCTTCAGGACACCTGCTGCAAGCAGTTGTTGACGGTTGGCTTCGACCAGGTCGAGAAAGATCCTGGTCGGCAGTTCGCTGTGGCCGGGGGCGCGTGCGGTCAAGAATAACAGTGGGTACTTTTCGCGCACCGGGTCGGATTCCTTGACTTCTCGGAAGAGGTTCGCGGCGTACGCGAACTGCGACTCGAATTTGGTGCGCACCTCTGCGCCGACTTCGTAACAGCAGCCCTGAATGCCGGGGCCGATCGCCGCTTTCAAATCTTGGGGGCGGCTGCCGAAACAACGATGCATCTCGCCGACGCCTTTTTCGACGATGCGTTTCACCGTGCCACGCCAACCGGCATGAAACACGCCGACGGCGCGATGTTTGGGATCAACCAGCATCACGGGCAAGCAGTCGGCAGCCTGAATCGCGAGGAGGAGGCCGGGTGCTACGGTGATCAGGCCGTCTCCGGTGAGGGGTTCGCTGGGAATCGAATCGACACGGTGAATAATGTCGGAATGGATCTGGCGAACCGTGATCAGAGGCCACAGTGATCCCCCAGCGTTGTGTAAACCGCGGCGCTTGTAAGTAACCGCTTCGAGTTCACGGAGAAATGCACCACGGTTGCGTTCAACTGTGGCTTTGACATCGTCCTTAGTAAGCCCAAGATTGAGATCGCCTTTGCCGTAGGTGCTGGAGAATCCCCCAATCCGCGTGGAAAAGCCGTGAATGAGCCATGAAAGTCGCAGATGATTCGCGCGAAGGATCGTAAGTTTGGTTTTGCTCGAGGCTCGGGATGGCACGCACCATCATAAAGGAAGCTACATACTTAAGTGATATTTGCCGGACTGGCGGACGCGGATAAGCTGATTGGGAGGAAGAAAATGCCCGTTGCCTCTAGTACATTTCGTTGGACGGAAGCCTACAGCGTGAAGATCGCGGTTCTCGACGAGCAGCACCAGAAACTGTTTGGCACGGTGAACGAGTTGGATCGGGCGCTGCGAACGGGTGAAGGCAACTCCGTGATCGATCCGGTTCTGGGTAAGCTGGTGGATTATGCGCGGGTTCACTTTGCTGAGGAAGAGTTGCTCATGGAGAAGCACAACTTCCCCGGACGGTACACTCATCGAACTGAGCACGAATCATTCCGCCGCAAAATCGAGGTCTTTCTGGAAGAGCACAAAGCTGCCAGGCCTGGCGTTCCGGTCTCGCTTTTGTTTTTTGTGCAGGCATGGCTGAAACATCACGTCCTGAAAACCGACAAGCAGTGCAGCGCTTTTCTAAATGCGCGCGGCGTCCGCTGACTATATTGCAGACGAATCGTCTACACCGGCACAGCAGCCCGTCGCGCTCCTCGCCACGACCACCATTGCGGCGGCAATGATGGCTGGCATCAAGAAATAGAGGCCGATGGGAATGCGCAGAAGACCCTCGGATGCTACGAAGCCGGGGAACCACGATGCAATCGCGAGGACACAGGCGGAGACAGATTCCCAAGCGAGTGCCAGGGCCGCGAGTATCCACACCAGGATGCGCTTGCGTGGAACGGCAGCGCTCTTCCATGCGGAGCAGATCCATAGAACGGCGGGGATCAGCAGTACTTCGTTGTACGATGCAAGCGAAAAAGTCGGGATCAGGACGAGCGTGATGGAGAGTAAGAGACAGAATGCGAACCCGAAACTCTCCGACTCTGCCGGAAGTTTTCGCAACTTCCAGCCCATCGTCGCGACAGCCGCAATCAGCAGCAGGGCCACTACAAATCCCGGGATGGAACCGAATAGTCTCTCCAAACTGGATTTCGACCCCGTATAGGACAGGTATGCGGGGAGCGAATGCCACCAGTTAGCGAACCAGTGTGGCAGAGCCAATTCCGCGCCTAACAATAAAATGCTGGTAGTCGCGATGAAGCTCAAGAAAAGCGATTTCCGCTCTTGCCAGTTACCAGACACCCACACAAGCAGCCAGCCAGTTAGAGGGACACTGAGTTGCGGCTTTATCATGGCGCACGCCAGGCACAAACCAGCCACCCTTAACCGGCCACGCGTAATTTCCATGCCGGCCGCGGCCAGAAGAAAGGCCACGACCAAACTCAGTTGACGTTCGTAGAGGCCTAGTACTACTGGCCAGCTTCCTAGAACCAATACAGTGGCCAGGATTTTGGCACGGGTACCTAGCTTTAGATTGAGAGCACGAATTGAAACGAGAACACTGGCAATGGTCAGGGACAGAAGGAGGACTGCACACGCCGTATTCACCACGGAGAAAGGAAGCGTGACCGTGGGTGCCAGGAAAAAGACAATGTACAACGGATAGGCAAAGCGCTGTTCGTCCCCGCCATGCTCTACGATCCTGCCGTAGTAGCCAAGTTGAATTTCTCGTGTAACCTCGAGACTGTATGGGTTGCGCCCATGCAGGACCAATTCGCGGGTACCCAACCAGCGCGGGTAGAGATCGAAGCGATTGGCCCGATTGATCCCGGGCGGTTCGTGGTATGGCAGAAATACGCCATAGAGGTAGTACCACGTCCCTGTTCCAAGAAGGATGGCTAGAACCAACAGACCGTTTTGAAGCGTCGAGATCTTCAATCCGCGCGCAGTAGCGAAGAAGTGTCCTGTCTACGTTTCGTTCACAGAATATGACAAAGGTCGTGCGAAAGGTAGGCTGAAGTCTGTCGCTGATGCTTAGCTGCTCCTGCCTGGGTGGCAGCCTAGGCCAGGACTCTGCGCCAGGGGACAGTTCCACACGGATCGCTGTTTGCTCCAGTCGCAAACTCTCCGCTATAGTTTTATGCATGTTTGAGAACTTCACCGCCACCGACCGCTGGACAAAAAAGCAAGTGCATTGCGTTTATCAGGCCATGATCGTGGCCATTGCCACGCGGCACGCCGACGCGGTTGACATCAAGTTTCTGGTGGATGGGCGGAAGGTCTGGGTGGCGTTGCCGCATCCGGCCTGGGTGGAATACAAGAAGCGCACTGGCAAGGCCATCACCGATTCACTCGCGGTAGAGATCGCTGGGCACTATTTGAAGACTGCACTGGAAGCGGGCGAAGGCGTGGGGCGCGAGATGTACTCGCTTACGATCGAGGAAACGCTGGCTCATCTGGAAGCAGCAATCGCAGAGATGCAGGCGCAGACGGCGTAAGTGTGGGGCGGACACTCATGTCCGCCAAATGTGTGCACCTTGGCCAAAGCAGCCTAGATCACCACCGCCTCTTTATACTCTCCGAAGACGCGCCGCATCGCGTCGGAAATCTCGCCCACGGTGGCATAAGCGTCCACTGCCGCCACGATCCGCGGCATGACGTTTGACCCAGAGTGCGCGGCATCTTCCACTCCTTTGAGCGCGGCTTGGCATGGGGCGGCGTCTCGTTTTGTCCGCAGTGCCCGCACCCGCTCGATCTGCCTCGGCTCGAGCACGGGATCGATCCGCTGAATCGGGATTGGCTTCTCTTCTTCTACTTCGAAGCGATTCACGCCGACGACGATGGCTTCCTGATGATCCACGTGCTGCTGGTATTCGTAAGCGGCATTTTGAATTTCCTGCTGCACGAAGCCGCGCTCGATCGCCTTGAGCATGCCGCCGAGGACTTCGATCTTGCCCAGATACTCGGCAGCGCGCTTCTCGATTTCGTTGGTCAGGGTTTCGACGTAATACGATCCGGCGAGGGGATCGATGGTTTGCGGTACGCCGGACTCGTAGGCGATGACCTGCTGCGTGCGCAAGGCAATGCGGGCCGCCTGCTCGGTGGGCAGCGCGAGCGCCTCGTCGTAGGAATTGGTGTGCAGCGATTGCGTCCCGCCCAGGACGGCTGCCAGCGCCTGGATCGCCGTGCGCACAATGTTGTTTTCCGGCTGCTGGGCAGTGAGCGTCGATCCAGCGGTTTGGGTGTGGAAGCGTAGCATCCAGGAGCGCGGATTCTTGGCCTTGAAATGCTCGCGCATGATGCGCGCCCACATGCGCCGCGCGGCGCGGAACTTAGCCACTTCTTCCAGAAAATTGTTGTGCGCGTTGAAGAAGAAAGATAGACGCGGGGCGAACTTGTCCACATCGAGGCCGGCTTTGATTGCCGCTTCGACATACGCCATGCCGTTGCCGAGGGTGAAGGCCACTTCCTGTACTGCTGTCGATCCGGCTTCGCGCATGTGGTAGCCGGAGATCGAAATCGTGTTCCACTCGGGCACGTGCTCGTTCGCCCAGGAAAACATGTCGGTGATAACACGCATGGCCTGTTGCGGAGGGTAAATGTAGGTTCCGCGGGCAATGTATTCCTTGAGCACGTCGTTCTGTACGGTCCCTGACAGCTTGCGAATGTCCGCTCCCTGCCTCCGTGCCACGGCCACGTACAAGGCCAGAAGGATCGACGCCGTTGCATTGATGGTCATCGATGTAGAAATCTTGGTCAATTCGATGCCGTCGAAGAGGCGCTGCATGTCCTCGATCGAGTCGATCGCGACACCAACCTTGCCGACCTCGCCCGCAGCCAGCGCGTGATCCGAATCCATCCCAATCTGTGTCGGCAAATCGAAGGCGACCGACAATCCTGTTGTGCCATTGGCCAGCAGGTACTTGTAACGCTTGTTCGATTCGTCGGCGTCGCCCATGCCAGCGTACTGGCGCATGGTCCAGAGGCGGCCGCGGTACATGGTGGCTTGAACGCCGCGCGTGAAGGGGTACTCGCCAGGATATCCGACCTCGCTCTCATAGTCCGACCCTTTGAGATCCGCCGGCGTGTAGAGCGGATTTACCGGGATGTGGGAGGAAGTTTCAATGTCTCGCGCGGCGGCAGGGCTGGTCTTCGCTTTTTCCGTCGTTATTTTTTCTATCATCGGGTTGTCCCCGAAAGAACAATCTGAAACGCCGACAGTTACGGACGCTGGCTCTTCCTGCGGACGCGCCAAAAGGAACTCAGGCCGAACCATGCGAACGTCACAGTGAAGCAAGCTACAACGGCGAGGCGGCTTGCCGTCGTGTGGCCAGCCTGATATTTCGTGTACTCGCGAAACAAGGCGATCGCGCCGAAGGCGGCGATGAATAGAAATAGCGTGCCGGTGACCTCGAGCCACAACTGATGCATTGCGTGCCAAAACGAGCGAAGCGTGGTGCGCGCGCCGCTCATAATGGCGTTCAACGTGCGGCTGCGCCCGGCCTGATCTCGAGCCACGCGAGCTACAACACCCATCTTCCGTAGAGTTGAGACTTTGCTCACCGCCTCGATTTTAACAGCCTGCGAGGATACAATGACCGAACCCCGAACGGGGGTGGTGTCTCGGTTTGGAATCTGCCCGAAGGCGCAGCCGATGCTATCCAAGCTCGCGAGTGTAAAGCAGAAGACGCTGAGCCGAACCACGTTTGGTGCAGCGCTCGGTTGGATCGCGGCTTGGGTGTGGACGATTGCCGCGGGCGGTGGCGGTTTGTGGCTTCTTTGGACGAGAGGGCCATGGCCGCTGACCAACGGTTGGTTCGCGCTGTTTTCGGGGATTGCAGCATGTCCGGTCACGGGTTGGCTCATTAGGAGATACGCGGACGTCAATGTCTCAGGTTATGTTCGGCTTGCCGCCGCTGCGTTCTTCTGGTTGGCTGGGAGAATTGCTCGGGCCGTCGGAATTTGATTTAACGCAAATCTCCAGGAGAAATTAACACCGAGACACCACCGCGAACGGGGCGGCGAACCGTTCCGCCGCCGTTCGCATCAAAGACTATGAACACGATGCCGACGATTACGCCTGATCTGGCGGAACTCAAGTCCCGCATGAAGTCGACTTGGATGGCCGGTGATTTCGGCCAGATCGCTAATTTTACCGCTGCGGAAGCGGAGAATTTTGTTGGACGGCTTGGCATCCAGGCGGGCGCCAAGGTGCTTGACGTCGCCTGCGGGACAGGGAACACAGCCATTCCCGCGGCGAAAACCGGCGCCTCGGTTATTGGCGTAGATATCGCAACCAACCTGCTGGAACAGGCCCGGCAGCGCGCGGCGTCCGAGCAATTGGCGATTCATTTCGAGGAAGGCGACGCGGAAGAACTTCCGTTCGACGGCGGTACTTTTGATGTGGTGCTGACCATGTTCGGTGCGATGTTCGCGCCACGCCCGGAGCGAGTGGCCGCAGAGTTGATTCGCGTCTGCAAGCCGGGCGGGTTGATCGCGATGGCCAACTGGACTCCGCAGGGATTTGTCGGAAAGTCGTTCCAGCTCACGGCGAAAATGGTGCCGCCGCCTCCAGTTCCACCTCCGGTGCTCTGGGGAGACGAAACCGTGGTCCGGCAACGGCTAGGCACTGGGGCGTCATCAGTGACGTGCACCCGCCAAAACGCGCGTTTCACGTACCCGTTTAGTCCCAGAGAAGTGGTCGATTTCTTCCGCCGCTACTTCGGACCGACGCAGACGACGTTTTCTAAATTGGATCCAGCCGGACAGGCGGCAATGGTGGCACAGCTGGAATCGCTTTGGATGGAACACAATACGGCGAACGACGGAACGACCGTCGTCGACGCGGAATATCTTGAGGTCCGCGCGAGTCGCGCTTAGGGCAAAGTCGTGGTAAGTTGGTCTTAACAAGGGGGACGCAAGTGGATCCGCAACTCAAACAACTGATGAAAGAGCTTGGCGATGCCATTAATGAGTCCCTGTCCGAGTCTGAGCAGATTTCAGAGGTCGTCGCCCGCATCAAAGACGGCGGATACGATATTTTCCTGGTTCTCGAAGCCACCATCGGCGTGAGCAAGCAGGGGGAAAAGTCTTCTGACAAGACGTCGCTCATCACCACTCTGTCCACGAATCCTGAATTCAAAGTCAGTGACCAGGATCTGAAATTCCTGAAGTCGCTCCGCATCAAGATCGACGAGGAAAAGCGGGATAAGGACAAGTAAAGTCGGACCTTTTTTTTCGCGAACTGTTGTCATCCCGCCAGCACTTGATCCAGCAACTGTCCCACGGCGCGGTCCGCCTCGATGATCGACGACCGGTGGTCGGCCACCCCGGAAAGATCCGTATTCGCAAAAGCAATTCTGCCAAACGGCGCGGCGCGCAACACGCCGCCGGGCGCGGGCTTCCCGTCTTTGCCAAAGAAGAATGCAGGGGCGGGACTTAGATACGCATGCCCCCAGCGGTTGAGAATGATTCCAACAATGTCCCGGGCCGCGTCGAATCCTGAGCGGGCGAACATGTCGGTGAATTGCTGGCGGATTTGGCGTTCGTATTCGCGGAACGGAGTCGCAATCATCTCGGCACGTCCCGCGTGGCCTTGCTGTTCGGTGGGCTGGCCGGGGTAGGAATACAGGACTTTGATGGTGAGGACGGTCGGCGAGTCGGCGGAAATCGAGGGTGAATCGGCGCCGCAGATGGCCAGTTTGCGAACTTGCATATAATTTCCCAGTCCTTCGAACCATTGGCAGCCTGAGATCCCCATCTTGTAAAGGAACCACCAGTTGCGCACCGCGACGTTGGCCATCATGCAAGGCGCGCGATAGAACTGGCTGTAGGCGGCTTTGTGATCTTGCGGAAGATCGCGGACGATGTGCCGGGTTGTCCAGCTTCCTCCGGCCATCACGACCGAGCGCGCGGTGACACGATAAGTCTTTCCGCCACGAGTGTAGGCGATCGTGACGAACTCTGACTTCGCGGGATCGCCGTCGTGCTTCACCCATACGGCGGTGGAATCCAGGCGGATGCGCGCCGCGGCGCCGGGTCGGTCGAGTGCCGCGAAATTCACGGCATTGCGACATACGTCCTCCAGGGAATGCTCGCCCGCGATCGATTCCGGAATCAGGGTCTTCGTGATCAGCCTCGCCAGGCCGCCGTTGCCGTCGGGAAACATCTGCTGACCGGTGTCATCGCTGATGTCGAGCGGATGCAGCATGTCGGCGGCATACGCGGTGTAGCCGGAGAGCGCGTCGGGGCCGAGACCGTATCCACCGCCCTCGACGGGCGAGAGAAATGTGCGAATGGTCTCACGGCTGATGCCGTGGCGTTCCATCATGTGAGCCTCGAGCGTGATCGCGTCGAGCCGCCGGGAAATGGCGTCGCCGTGATATTGCGGCGCTTGGGCTCCCGCATCTCCTGCTGACTGAAACTTCAGCAATTCATCTCGCGCCTTCGCGGAAATAGGCGCGCCTTCCAGCTTCTTGCCCCAAGGGTCAGTCAGCCATAGTCCCTGTGCCTGGCCGAACTTGGCACCGAAGAAAAGACCATACGGCGCCGAACCGAGATAGGGGGTGCGGCTTAGCGGCATCTCCGGCACGGGGCCGGCCCATTTTTGATACTCGAGACGCGGCGTTTTGAGTCCAATCGATTCGTAGAAACGTCCGATGAAACTGCGCGGGTACGGAACCGGGTAAAAGGCCGAACCCTGATGAGTGACCAGACGGTGGCCGTCCACCAGAAACTCGTTGCGCTTGGCTTCGCCGCCGAAAATGGGATGGTTGTCGAGCACGAGACAGGTCTTGCCCGGTCCCGCCTGCCGCTGAAAAATCAGAGCGGCCGCCAGGCCGCTGATGCCGCCGCCCACGATCACGCAGTCGTAAGTCTCGCGTGTGTCGATCAGGCTCGTAGGCAGACTCTCGAACATTCCGTCGCGAATCTGATGTCCGGCTTCCAGGATTGAAGTGGTATTTCCGTTGGAATTGGCGTAGTCGCCGACGCCACCGTAACCGGTCCAGCCATCGTTAAAGTTCGAAGCCGCTCTCGCCTGTAACAACTCCAAGGGAGGCGCAGGAGTCAGCAATAGCCCGCCGGACGCCAGTAGCGTGGCGTTCAGAAAATCGCGCCGAGTGATGTCTCGCTCCATCCCCAAGCCACGAGAACTGTCGCGGATATTCGGATGCGTTTTCGTTTTCTGGATGCTGCCTCCGCTCTTGTGGGATGGCCTCGCGCAGCATTATAAGTGCCGCGGACACAGTGGCTCGATTTGCGTTTCGGTACGCGGGAGATCCTTCGCTCCGCCTGAAGAACGGCTGCGCTCAGGATGACCCCTTAGAAATGGCTACTTAGCTTCCAAATTGAGCCATCCCGTGCTGCGGGCGCGAAGAGGTTGCAACCTTGTGCCCTGTGCTACCATCTACTGTTTTCTTTTCGCATCTGCCGTGCGGGAAGCATGATTCCGGCTGAGGAGCGGCTCCTGGGGACGGAATCTGAGAGGTGAGTCATGAAAGATACTCTCGGGGTTTTATTGGCAGGCGGCGCTGGCGAGCGCCTTTATCCTCTCACTCGCGACCGGGCCAAGCCGGCCGTCACCTTCGGCGGCATCTATCGCATCATCGACATCACGCTCTCCAACTGTCTGAACTCCGATCTCCGCCGGGTTTATATCCTGACGCAATATAAGGCGCTTTCGCTCAACCGCCATGTACGCGAAGGCTGGAACATCCTGGGGCGTGAGGTGGGGGAGTTCATCGAAGTGTTGCCCCCGATGAAGCGGGTGAGCGACCAGTGGTATCAGGGAACAGCCGACGCCGTGTATCAGAACATTTATTCCATCGGGTCGGAGCAGCCGAAGCACGTGTTGATTCTCTCCGGCGACCATATCTACAAGATGGACTACGGCAAGATGATGAAGCAGCATCTGGATTCAGCTGCTGACATCACGTTGGCCACGATTCAGATCGACCCCGAGCAGACTTATCAATTTGGCGTCGTTGATGTCGACAAGGACGGGCGCATCAACGGCTTTGAGGAGAAGCCGAAGGTAACGAAGCTGCGCTACCCGGCGAATCCTGCCAAGGTCGCAGGATCGATGGGTGTTTATCTGTTCAATGCGGATGTGCTGATTCCTGTCTTGCTCAAAGATGCCGAGAACCAGCAGTCGAGCCACGACTTCGGCAAAGACATTCTGCCCAAGATGGTGGATGACTATCGCGTGTTCGCCTACGATTTTGTAGACGAGAACAAGAAGGAAGCCTTGTACTGGCGCGACGTGGGGACCCTCGAGGCCTACTACGAAGCCAATATGGACATCGTCGCGGTGTCACCTGTGTTCAATTTGTATGACGAGGAGTGGCCGATCCGCACGCATCAACGGCAGTATCCGCCGGCGAAGTTCGTTTTTGCGGAAGCGGGACGCACCGGCACGGCGCTCGACTCCATCGTGTCGAACGGCTGCATTGTCTCCGGTGGGTCGGTGAAGAACTCGGTGCTTTCTCCGGACGTGCGGGTCAATTCCTATTCGGAAGTAGATCAGTGCATCCTGTTCTCGCACGTGAGCGTCGGGCGACGCTGCCGGGTCCGCCGCGCCATCATTGACCGCGATGTGCATCTGCCGGAAGGCACCACCATCGGCTACGACGCCGAGGCGGACCGGCAGCGCTATTTCGTCACCGACAGCGGCATCACCGTGGTGACCCGGGACTACTCGCTGTTCGAAAATCCGGTGACCGTGGATTACTTCACGCCGGAGTAGGCTGACCGCCCGGGGGCTAAAAGCCGCTGGCAAGTGCCGCTTAACGCCATTCTCCACGGAGTTTCCATCTCTAACAAGTTGTTGGGCAAGGACCCGTGGTCGAGGATGAGTGCTATCGCGACTTATCGTCAGTTGGCAGGGCGTGACTTCTTTTCCTCAGCTTGCATGCAGATCACGTGAAACGTCTTCAAGGTTCCTGACACTATTCCGCAGATGTGGGGTATGAGAGCCGCTTTTGGCGGGCAAGGCATCATGATATTGGACGGCTTGGACGCAACTGCTAGGGCGTGAATTGTGCGGGGTGAAAGTCAGTTATCACGGATGAGCAACAGGGCGTTGTAACCGTGTTACACCCGCCGGCACTCGAGCCATAATGTGGGCGTCACACTGGTTCTGGCGCGTCCTGGTTGGGTGGTCTCGCGTCCAGTACCAAACCGATCCGCCGTGCCCCCGAAAATTCCCTCGAACACAAGGTGCGCCGCGGCGCCGAAAAAACAAAGGAGAAACATGCAACCGAAATCAAGTCTCGCTGCTTTTCCGCATATAGCTCGGGAAGCAAAGATCTCAACCGGCCAACGCAGACGTGTAAAGGGAGTCAAGCCGACGAGAAGGATTCTCATCCTGCTGATCGCGACGGCTGCATGGGCGAGTTGTGCGACATCCTATGCCCAATCGATTCTAGGCAGCTCTGGAGCCGGTTTCCAAACTTGGACAGCAACCGATCTCAATAACAACGGTGCACCTTATTGGGATGCTGTTACAGAAAACTACCTCGGTGATCCAACCAACAAGAATGTGGGGTTTTGCCTGACGGGAACGGGTGACTGTGTAGGTATATTGACTTCGGTGTTCGTGCCCGGCCCAATCCCATTCTGGGGAATGAGCTACAACTCGGCCGGAGACCTGCAGGGCGCCATCGATCCTGCGGTCTATTTTCGGCGCACCGGGGAGCACCTCAAAGCCACTCTGCAAGTTCAGTTGTCGAGCAAATCGACTGAGATCAACGAATTTGGCTGGTTCGAGACTAACAAGGCCGGCACCGTTCTCGGACCTAAGCACCGACTCTTTCAGGGCTCTGGAGTTCCGCCGGGCAGTTTGACGCCCGACCCGGTTGGAAAGGCTGTCATCTTTAAACCAACCCAGTATTTCGGATACTACTATCGCGATGTGAGCGAAAACGGTTGCCTGGTTTACACACTCTCCAGCTTCACGGACCCGGCTTGTTCAGATCATAACTTTGCACTGTTTGCCACGAAACCTGGCTCGCATCGGAACGCATATGTCATCGCCGGTGAAGACCCGCCCGGGTGCAACGACGGCGATTGTAACCTTACCTTGGTGAGGGTAGCCCCCCTCTGGAAATAGGCGCGATTGCACTCAAAATCATGCCCCCGTGTCGATGAGTGCAAATGGCGATTACGCGAAGCAGGAACGTCGCGGTGCACGCACATCGCCGGATTGCGGTTGTAGATTGTCAGTCCAAGAATGAGGAAACTCATTATCCTCACTGCTCTCGGAGTCGCTCTGGTCTCGGCGTGGCTTGTCTACGCTGGAGGTGGGTGAAAGCTCACATTTGTGCACGTAACCGGAGAGAGGGCGGAGAGAGGAAATTACGGTCGTGGGTGTTGAAAAACTCCTGCGCGTAATTAGCAAAAATAAATTTTGCTAGGCCCCGCCTTGCCCTGATGTCCAATCCGGGCTACGATTTATCCCTGTCCGCCTGGAGAGTGTCTTATGTCCAAACGGGCCCTGTGCATTGCGCTTTCCTTGTTGTTCGTGAGTGGATTCTCTTTTTCCCAGGAAGCTCCGAAGACCGCGCCTCTGCCTTACGATCCGCTGGAACTGGCGACAGGGCCGACGCTGGTTCCCGACACGCCGGAAAAGCGCTCTCTGGTGCTGAACCTGCTGGAACGCGCCCGCCAGAACAGTGCCATGCACATGCCAGGCACCGCGCCGTTCGACATCAAGGTTTCGTTCAACGCGGTGGGCGACTCGCACAGTAGTGGGTACGGAGAGCTGGAAGAAACCTGGCTCAACGGCCAGACCTGGCGCTGGTCGGCCCGTCTGGGCGACTATTCGCAGCTGCGGATCTTCTACCAGGGCACAGCTTATGACGACAAGCCGCGCGGGCACATGCCACTGCGCCTGCAGATGGTCCGCAACTCTGTCTTCTGGCCGGTGGTGGGCAACTTCGCTCCGACGTTGATGCGCATGGCGACGGCAAAGTGGGAAGGCACGGACGTGGCGTGCATTCTGATTTCGGAAGCCGGCAATGAGGCTTCATCTACTCCCGGGCGCCGCTGGGAGGAAAACGAATTCTGCATCGATCCGAAGACCGGCCTGCTGCGCATTCACTCGGAGGCTCCGGGTATTTACTCCGTCTTCGACTACGACGGTGCTGTCCAGTTCCATGGCCGGACGCTTCCGCGGCAGACGACCATCGTGGAGGGCGGGACGACCGTGCTGCAGATTCGCCTCGACGGCATCACAGACGCGAACAACGATCCCAACCAGTTCGTGCCTACGAAGAAAATGATGTCGCATGGACCTGGAGCGATCATGGTGGGTCCTTTTCGCTTTCCCGAGTCGGTGCGCGCGCCAGCCGGGTACAGCGGAGAGATCAAGCCCGTAATCGTGCATGCGATTCTGGACCAGAAGGGCAAGGTTCTCGACGCTGAGGTGGTGGGAAGTTCCGATCCCGCGCTTTCGGCGGCGGCGCTGGGTATAGTGTGGCACTCGTCGTATCTGCCCGCGCAGCGCCACGATCGTCCGCTGCAGCGTGAGGCCTTCATCAACGTGCGGTTTACTCCGGCGTCGTAAGCTGGTCAGGGAGAGTCAATCCTTCCTCAACGAATGACCACGGGGGCTAAAGCCCTGGTCTATTTCGGATGCTTACGCGGCCATAAAATGGCCGTTCTTCCACGGTGCTGCGCGCCTTCCCTTGTCCACGCCTGCTCGAGGCGGCAAACAAAAAAACAAGCATCCTGACTTGCAGAATGCCTGTCCTTTGACCGTTACCAAGGTGGCCCTTTTGACTAGTGCGGCTGATCCTTCTTTTGGTCATCCTGCCGCTTTTTGTCCTGTGGCGTCTGTGGTTTCGACGGAGGTTGAGTTTGCTGTTGCGTCTGCGGCCGCGCCTGCGCTGGTGGCTGGTTCTGCGGCGGACGATAACTCGGCGGCGCAGTCTGCGGCCTGGACGGCGGTTCGTTTTGTCGCGGCTGCTCCGCGGGGCGCGTGTTTTGCGGAGGCGGGCTGGGCTGCACAGGACGATTTGCCGGCGGCTGTGCCGTTGGACGATTCGACGCCGGAGGGTTCGGTTCGGGACGGTTCGGTTGAGCGGCCGGCGGGCGATCATTGCGCGCTGGCGGCTCAAAGGGACGATTGAGCTGCACCGGCCGATTAGAAGGTTGATTCGCAGGAGGCTGATTCACCGCGGGCTGATTTGGCTGTGGCCGATTCGACGGAGGTGCCCCGGGACGCTCGTTCGCATTCGGATTCCCCGGCCGATTTACGGGCTGATTCGCAGGCGGGTTCGCCGGTTGATTGCCGGGATGGGCCGCGACTGGTACCACCGTCGGTGTAGCCGGTTTCCCTGGAGGCGCTTGCTTCACGACAGGTTGTGTCGCAGTCGGAGTGGCCGGTCGCAGGCGCTGCATCTCCTGCCGCGCCACGGGCTGGCCAGGATGCGCTGCGAGTGCCTGTTGTTTTGCGGCAAAAGGTACGGGTGCTGGAGGCGGAGCGGCTTTAGCGATCACCGGACGAGTGAACACTGCACGCGGCGGAGCTGCCACAGGAGCCGCGCCGGCATGAGGGCCCATGACCGCGGATTGAGTCGGCGCCACCGCTACTCTTGCGCTCACCGGCGCGGCAGCGATCTGCTGGCGGGTCATCGGTACGGCCGCCCGCGCCACCGGTTGCCCGCCGGCAAAGGCGTTCTGCGGTACAGCGGTAACCGCGCCGTTGACGTTTCGGTTCGCGTAGGTCACGTTGTTCACCGTCGTGTTGTTGTTCACGATGGTGGTGTTGTAGACGTTGGTGACCGTCGTTTGATTAACCGTCGTGTTGCTGATGTTAACCCGGTTCACATAGGCCGGGCTGACGTGGTACGGAGGCACGTACACTTCGCGCGGCCCGAGCGGAAACCACGCCACGTTTCCACCCATCCCGGGTCCGCCTCCGCCCACAAACACGACTAACGCGGGAGCATAGACGGGCCGTACCTCTCTTGGACCGGGGATCCATCCCCACCTGCCGTCCACGGAGGCCCAGCGGCCATAGTGGAAGGGCGCATAGCCCCACGGTGCGTCATCGACCCAAGTCCAACCCCAGGGATCAATCCAGGCCCAATGCCCCGTGTGGTAAGGCGCCCAGCCGGGGTCAACGCGTGGGTACCACACGTTGCCGTACTGGGGGTTGGGCTGCCAGTCGCCGTATTCATCGAGATCCTGGGAGCCCACAACATCAGGTGAGACGTAACGTGCTGAACGGGAATCGTCGAAGCGGCGATCGCGGCCGTCGCTCCAACGGTCGAAGTCGTCCGGATCCCCAACTTGTTCCACGTCCGCATTCAGCCGATCGGTGCCGCTGAAGGTCGCGCGCTGCCCGGCGTGCACGGTGTACGTCTGCCCGTTGCCGGTGGATTCACCCTCGCCTTCGCGGACGGTAACGACCGTATTGGTTCCATCTTCGCTGGCTTCGATCCGGTATTGTCCTGGCTGAAAGATAGAGAAAGCTTGGTTAGGTGTGTCGATTTCGAATACGTCATCGCGCTCCAGGCGGCGTACGCGTATGCTCATCGATCCCGAGCTCAGCTGGATCTGGACTGTCCGGTCGTCGAGATTGAGAAATGAGATTCCCGTATTGCTATTGAGGTGAATGGAGGTTGAGCCCAACTGCACTCCGGCGCGGGAATCGCGGTCGGCCCAGAGCTTGTCGCCCGTGGTCATGGGGCGGTTGGGCGCAGCGGGCTCCCACTCGGATTCGCCGGCGGGCTGAAAAGACACGGATCCATCCACGTGCCCGAGCCGCGCGGCGCGTGTTGGGGGATCGTCACTATCCTGCGCCGCCAGGCGCAACGGCACGACGGTCGCCAAGAGCGCCACGGCAACCAGGGCGCCTAGTGTCCTGAACATTAACTTTAACTTTGCATTGAATTCGTTTTGCATGTTCTCCCTTTTCCCGACTCTGCGAAAAAAAGCATTACTCAAGCCAAGAGCGCTGGCGAAAGTCCTAATTACACACGGACTTCGCCGCCGTATGTCAGACGTTGTTGCAATCATTCTAGTTGCTTTGGAAAAGGGTGTCTCAACTTCGCGAACTCGCGGCAGTAACTTTAGTGAGGCAACCTTTATGCGCACGGTTTAGCGAATTATTCGTGTGGAGCGGGCACTCCTGCCCGCTGCTTGCCAGCGCCCCAAAAACAGCGGGCAAAAGTGCCCGCTCCACATTCTTTAAGCCGCACCGCGGGACGTTTCCTGCGCTGCTACAATGCCGTGTTTCACACTCGTGCTCGGATTCGCACGCGAACTTCAGGACGCACAGCGACGTACTGTCTTGTGGGTGCTCGGGCGTGTCTTGCTGAAGATCCGAGCCTAAGTCTCAGTCTAGAAACCAGTTTTCCGGGGAGTGCACGTGGAAGACGTCCAGGTGGTCGCGATGCTGGTCCGGCGTTGTATTGCCGGCGATGCCGCCGCTTGGGAGGAAATTGTGCAGACCTACAACCGGCGGATCTATAACATCTGCTACCGCTTTGCCGGATCGGGTGACGACGCGGAAGATCTTACGCAGGAAGTCTTCATCAAAATGTACCGGACGCTCCCGAGCTATGACCATACGAAAGGCGCATTTGTCACCTGGGTCACGACCATCACGCGAAACCTGCTGGTGGACCACTTCCGCAAGACCAAGCAAGACCGGATGACCGACTCTATGGACTCGACAGCCACAGAGCACGAGGATGCCCAGCCGCTCAGTGAGCAGATTCAGGACCAATCCGCGCCCCCCGATGCTCACGTACGCAGCCGGGAGGTGAGCGAGACCGTTCATGCAGCCTTGGGGAAACTGTCGCCCGAGCTTCGGGAGGCAGTGATTCTAAGGGACTTACAAGACCTGGACTACCGTGAAATTGCCACCGTTTTGAAGGTTCCGGAGGGCACCGTGAAATCAAGAATAAATAGAGGGCGGGCGGAACTAGGACGCCTCCTACAACGTACCTATAGGCAGGTGATGTGATGCCAGATCACACCAGTAACGGAATGCAGTGCAGCGAGTTCGATCTCCTGCTCTCGGACGTGCTTGACGGCGTCCTGACGAGGGTCCAACTCGACCGGTTCCAGGCTCACGCCGGGGTTTGCAAGGTGTGTGGGCCGCTGCTCGCCGAAGCTGAGGCGGGCCGCAACTGGCTGAAGGGTCTCACGGAGGTGGAGCCTCCAGCCAGCCTGGTCAACAATATCCTGGCATCCACAACGGGCGTTGACACCCAGCGCCTACGAGTGACGGTCCGCGCTCCCCAGCCGCACGTTACGTGGCTGGAACGGGTGCAGGCATCGCTTTTCGGATATCTGGAGCCGATCTGGGCCACAGTTCGCCAACCGCGGTTTGCCATGTCGTTCGGCATGGCATTCTTCGCGCTGTCGGTGGGCCTGACTGTAGCCGGCGTAAAACCCGCCGATCTACGGCAGATCAGCTTGCGTCCGGCGGCGATCCGGCTCACGTACTTCCGCACGCAAGCCAGCGTGGTCCGCTACTACGAGAACATCCGGGTGGTTTATGAGGTGGAGTCGTTGGCGCGGCAGGTCAAGCGCAACGTAACGCCCGCGGAGCCCGGACCAACCAGACAGAAAGACCATAAGAACGACACAACACAACAGCCCGAGCAGAAGCAGGAGCGCAATTACACCCAGACTGAAAATCATCTCATTCTAGCCAGCGCTCCCGCGGGTCCCCGTCTCAAATGTTGCGATCTGCCTGTAGTGTCGGTGAGCACCTACAGGAGGTTCGTATGAACTGCGCCACTCACAGCGAAACTGCTGCAGTGGCTTTCTGCCGCACATGCGGCAAGCCACTTTGTAACAACTGCACCCGCGACGTCCGCGGAGTGATCTACTGCGAAGCGTGTCTGGCGGCCCGCATGGAAGGCGCGGCCCCGGCCGGAACTTATGTTCCGCCGCCACCGCCGCCAACCGGATATCAGCAATTTATGGATCAAGGTCTCGGGCTAAAAGTTGCACCCGGCCCCGCCTCCGGTCCGAACCCTACGGTTGCAGGAATCCTGGCGGGATTCTTTCCCATTGGCGTCGGTGCGGTCTATACCGGGCAGTACGCTAAAGGTCTGGCACACCTCGTCATCATGGTGCTCTTGATCCTCGGGGTTGGTTCCGGTCTTCCGTGGTATGTGGTCACCATGCTCGCGATCGGGATGGGATTCTTCTACGTCTACCAGATCATCGACTCGGTCCGCAGCGCGAAGGCAATCCAGACGGGGGAACCCGCTCCCGATCCATTCGGGCTGGCTCAGGCCTTTGGCGCGGGCGAGAAGTTCGAGGGGACCAAGGTTCCGGCAGGAGCCGCGATTCTTATCGGCCTGGGCGTGCTCTTTCTCCTGCACACCGCGGGACTCTTCGAATTCGGACTCGACCGTTTCTGGCCGCTGATCCTGATCTTTCTCGGCGTCTGGATGTTTGCCCGGCATTGGGGCCTGATCGGCGGCAGTCTCGCCGTTTGCCGCTGCGAACGTTGCCGTACCCGCAAACTCATGGGGCCGGCGATGCTGGTGACCTTAGGAGTGCTTTTTCTGCTCGATACTACGTCGCGCGTGGGATTCGGCAGAACCTGGCCCGCTATTCTGCTCGTGATTGGAGTCGTCAAACTGATGCAAAGCAACGCGTCGTCCGAGGGACATATCGGGCCGCTGCCCCCTGGGATACCGGCTGTTCCCGCGAGTGCTCCACCACCTCCGCCGGCGGTACAAAGCCCGGAGCAGCCAAGCCCTTCAGGCGAGGTGAAAAATGTCTAACCCGCCATTTACACCCGTCACGCCTCCCATTGCTCCTCCGCCGCCGAGGCCCCGCCGTTCGTTTGCGGGACCGTTGATTCTGATCGTGGTGGGCCTGGTCTGCCTGCTCGGCACCATGGGCTTTTTGTCGCGGCCCCGGATGTGGCATCTGTTCGCCAATTACTGGCCAGTGCTGCTGATTATCGGGGGCATTGTTAAGCTGATTGAGCACATGCAAGCGCAGCGCGAAGGCTACCGTGCACGGGGAATCGGCGCCGGGGGCGTCTTCCTGGTGATCATGATCGTGGTCTTTGGCTTGATCGCAACCCAGATCGAACATGTGAACTGGTCAGGCATTCGCGAGCAGATCAACCTCGACGACAACGACTTCCCCGATATCTTTGCGGACGCGTACAACTTCAACGATCATCTGGAGCAGGACTTCCCCGCCGGAGCGAGCCTGAAGGTCCTCGACAATCACGGTGCGGTCAGCGTTCATGCATCGGATGACAACAAGATTACGGTTGTGGTTCGCAAGCGCATCAAAGCCGAGAACCAAGGCGACGCCGACAAGTACAACGGCGAAACTAAGCCCACCATCACTGCTATCGGCGGTCTGGTCACGGTCGATGCAAAGGTCGAAGGTGCCGGGGACCACCCCGTAGAAACCGACCTCGACATTTCGCTTCCACGGAAGGTGCCGGTCTCGATCATATCGAGGCGTGGGGACGTGAACCTGGTTGGCCGCGACGGCAACGTCGACATTTCCGCTCAGCATTCCGATACGTCGATCGAGGACGTGAAGGCCAACGTCAAGGTCAGCCAGGAAAAGGGCTCGGTGAAAGTCGAGCAGATCGTCGGCGACGTGCATGTTGAAGGCAGGATGAATGAAGTGTCCGTCTCTGACGTGAAGGGCGGGGCGCAGCTCGATGGGGAATTTCAGGAAAGCGTCAAGCTCGCACGCATCAGCAACACTGTGATCTTCAAGTCTTCCCGCACCGACATGGAGTTTGCCCGCCTTGACGGCTCCTTGGACCTTGACGCCGACGAACTCCACGCGGAGGAAATCAACGGGCCACTGCACCTGACGACGCGCTCAAAGAACATCCGGCTGGACGAGGTTTCTGGAGACGTCCGGCTGCAGGACGACAACGGTACGGTCGAAGTGGGCCTGCGTACGCTGGGCAACGTGCAGATCGATAATCGTAACGGCGATTTGCAACTGAGCCTGCCCGACAAGGCTGGCTTCCGTCTGGATGCGCGCACCCGCGACGGCGCGATCGAGTCCGATTTTCCGGAGTTGAAAGTCAGCAACGACGAACACGAGGCGAAGGCCAGCGGGAGCGTGGGAAGCGGCACCGTCCACATCGTGCTCAATAATCAGCACGATGGCATTGAGATTCGTAAGGCCAGCAACGCTCCGCCGAAGCCGCCGGAGCCTCCAGCGCCGGGCAAACCGGCTAAGGCCCTGCACGCCCCGAAAGAGAAAGTCGAACCGACCGAGAACTGAGGAAAAGCAAGGTTTCAAAGCTTTCAAGGTTTCAAAGCGATCCGGGCAGGTAGAAGGCTCGGAGAATCTTGCCCATTTTCAGGCATAGCGTGAACCAAACCACATTGTCATCCCGAGCGCAGCGAGGGATGTAGGTCTTTGCCCGCACCCCCAGTGTCGCCCCTGCCAGCAAACACCTAGATCCCTCGCTGCGCTCGGGATGACAGATCGCTCTGGGATA